>CAZTCI010000001.1:0-169212 GCA_964612665.1 uncultured Planctomycetales bacterium
TTCCGTTGCTTGCAAACGCTGTCGTACCGATCGCAACGTTATCACCATTCGTCGTTAGATTCACATTCGTTCCACCGTCTGTCCAGCCACCCGAGGCGACGCCAGTCAAACCGCTGCCATCTCCTACAAACGCCGTCGCTGTTACTGTACCATTCACATCTAACGCTGTGCGCGGTACTGTCGAGCCGATTCCCACATTGCCGTTATCTAGGATCGTCACCTTAGGGCTCGCCGAAGAATCTCTAAACTGCGTCATAATATTCGTTGCTGTTCCATTACCTTGAACTGTCAACTTCGCATTTGAGGCGAAACTTGTTGTACCAATTCCAATATTGTCTCCATTCGTTGATACATACACATTCGTCCCACCATCAGTCCATCCAGTATTCGCAGTCACGCCAGTAATATTGGCACCATTACCATAAATGCTTCCATCAACTTCTAAATCGCCCTCAACATAAAGTTCACCCGCTGATGTTGCATTGTTATCAGTTCCTGCCCCTGTCCAAATTTTGACAACACCATTCGTTACATCTAACAATGATGCTGGTGTGGCTGAGCCGATTCCTACATTGCCATTTGAAAATATCGCCGAGGTCGTCGCCGCGGAAAACGTCGACGCTCCGGTAAACGTATTCGCATTCGTTCCGCTTTGTGTGTATCCGGCGGAGTTCGTGATTGCTGTGGTCGCGTTACTCAACCCAACTGTTGTCGCCGCTCCCGCACTCGTCACATTGAACTGGCCTGTCGATCCAACGGTTAGCGACGCTTGCGGCACCGTCGAACCGATACCGACATTGCCGTTATCAAGAATCGTGATCTTCGCCGTTCCACCGGAGGCTTGGAACTGCGTGTTGATTCCCGTCGTCGAACCGTTACCTGTGATAGTTACTTTGGCGTTTGCTGCAAAAGTGGTGGTACCGATGCCAATGTTATCGCCAGTCGCCGTCACATACACATTCGTCCCACTATCGGTCCATCCGCCAGCGTTAATGCCGTTGATATTGGTACCGTTACCGTAAATGGAACCATCAACTTCCAAATCGCCCTCAACATACAATTCTCCCGCCGAATTTGCGTTATTATCGGTGCCGGCTCCAGTCCAAATTTTTACAGCGTTATTTCGGATATCGAGACCACCTGCGGGAAGAGTTGAACCAATCCCGACGTTGCCGTTATCCAGCATGGTAACTAATGGGTTATTGGATGAATCTTGGCTTTGGAAGGTCATGCCAGTCGTTGTGCCATTGCCTTTAATTGTAAATTTTGCCGCTGGCGTCGTAAGGCCGACACCAACATTGTCGGTCGTGGTTGAGATATAAACATTTGTCCCGCCATCCGTCCAGCCACCGGCCGCCGCGATTCCTGACAAACCAGTTCCATCGCCAGAAAAGGCAGCGCCATAAATTGTTCCATCCACTTCCAAATCGCCTTCGACATAAAGTTCGCCTGCGGATGTGGCATTGTTATCAACGCCTACGCCGGTCCAAATTTTTACGGCGCCTCCACGAACATCCAGTTTGGCCTGGGCCGAAGCTGTTCCGACGCCGATATTTCCATCAACAATCAAGCCTTCGGTATCGGTACATTCAGCCCCAGAGGCATCCACCCGCAAACAGCCTTTGGTTGTAATGTTTCCTTGGGAATCAACATGCATTTCTTCGACATTACCGGAATTTTGAACAGAGAGTGCGCTGGAACCATCGTTAGAATCTAAAACAGCTTGAATATCAGCGGCTAAGAGATTGGCAGGAAAAACGAGAAGGAATAAAAACGGCAAAAGGGCAAAAAGAAAAAGGCATGCGTTTGGGATGCTATGCCTTTTCATTTTTTGCAATAACGTCATTATTTTTTAATTTATTTTATAAAAATAACGATGGCTTTAGTTTAGAAAGTTACGAAATCTTGGGTGAAAATCTAAATATATAATAATTAAATAAAAGTACTTGTATATATATTTTGGATTTATTTTGGGCAGAAAAACGACAAAATTACGTCGGGAAGCAAAGAAATTGGCAGGAATTGGGTCAATAGAATCGAAATTCTTTTTAATTATAAGAAATTAAAGAAATTAGAATCTAACGTTAAGATTAGCTAAGGAATTTTTTACCGAAAGGAATAGCATAAAATTGTAAATTGAAATTCGGTTAATAAGAAAAGCTTATTTTTTAATAAAACACTGATTATTCTGGCAAGCGCGGCTGAAGTGCAGAAGGTAACGGTTTTTGGCGACCCAGCGGTAAACCATGGGACCCAAAAGTCCTGAGGCAGGAAAATAAAAAAGCGGCGTTAGCAAAAACATCATGGGCATTTTAAAGCACAGCGGTCTAAAGACAAAAAATCCGCCGCGCAAGTGGCCGTCCGGTTCGATTAAATGGATTTGACTGGCTACGATTTGCGGCGTTAATTGCGGGTGGAGTTCGCTTAAATTAGAATACTGATTGTAATCGACATACTTGAGCGTTTTAAACATATCCATGACCTGAAGTATTTGAACACTCCTGCGGCAAAAACCGCAGCCGCCGTCATAAACGAGAATACTTTGCGCGCAGGCGGCAGAAATATTTTGCTTCCTCTCCACCCACGCGATGATTTTTTTCGGATCGATAAATAATAAAAGCTGCGCCGGGAATAAAAAGAAAAATATCGCCGGCACATCCAGCGTTAAAATTAAAAGCAGATGAAAGAAAAATCCTAAAACAATCGCACTCCGACGGGTGCGCGGCCAAAATAAAAGGATTGGAAACAAAATTTCCGTCATGACAATCATGACGCCCACCACATAGCAAAAGTGCGGATGCGTTGCCATCCAATCTTTAAGCAAAAACGTTTTGGTCACACCCTCATAGGGATAATTCACTAAATAATAAATGGGATTGTCTCTTAACCAATTGCCTTGCGGCGGCGTTATTTTGTATAAGCCCGTGTATAAAAATGTAAACGCCACCTGCATTTGCAAAAGACGCTGTAAAAAATACGGCCGCGGCCGTTTATAAGCGTCCGGGTCACCTCTTAAAAGACAATCAACCGAAAAATAATCGCTGGGGTAAGGTGTTACACACATTAAAAAAAGCGTAACAAGCAGAATGTCCCACGACAATGTGCCGACCTGAAAGCTATTGAGCGCGTAAAAATAATAACAACCTAAAAGCATCAGAATTGCGTTTAACTGAGTCCACAATCCAATTAAAAATAAAAACCAGACGACAAAAAAGAAAAATGCAAAAAATAAAACCAGCCCATCCGGACTGCGCTGGACCAATTCAATGATAGAGGCGGTAAAAAAATTAAAGTTGTAAGTCTTAAAGGCGGTTGAAAAATAATTTTCATGCAGATGGCACAACGTTGGAATGACATGCGCTCCGACGGTAATGGCCATCGCCAGACGGAAAAAAGCCAGGCTGATTGAAGGACGTTCTTCGAGAAAAAGACGGTGCCAGAGTTTGTTCATAGCTCACTCGAGTTACGTAGGATGTGGGACGTGCTCACGTCCGACGTCCTACGTTAAAAGCATTGATAGACGACTTGCTGTGTATGCTCCATCGGCGTTTTCACAACATTCGGATAACGTACTAATATGACTACAAAATTATCGTAGTATGGAAATTTCATTTTAAGATAACGGCAAAACGGTCTTTGATTCATTTCCATAATAACCGTGCTCATAATATTGCGGTGAATATTGTCAAACCCAATCGTGCGTGTGCGGAAAATCACATGCGGTTCAATTTCTTGCGGCACATATTGATTTGGATTTTGCGGTAAACTTTTAAGGCCATACACTTGAGTGCGGCTGAATTGTTCGTCGACGTTAAAAAACATGATCCATCCGGCGGGGGGAAAAAGGAATTTGAATTTGGGAAGATCGTGTTTGAAAAAGGATTCCAGGTAAAATGTGCGGGTGGATTCGTAATGAAACAAAATTGTCCAACAAATTACAAATAGTGTGATTAAAATATTTCGTGTTTTGACGGTTATCATAACGACACGCGGTAGGGGCGGGGTTTCCCCGCCCCTACGTTGGGGATTATTGAAATTCGGATTCCGAAAACACCTCTGCCGTAAACACATATATCTCCGTCCGCGGATCACGCCAGCAATCCGGTGACAGACCGGCTTTTTGCGAACACAATTGCGATAAAAATTCGTCGCGGCTCCAGTTGGTTTCGGTGGCGACCTGCGGCAAGAAAACGCCGCGCTTGTTCCCCTGTCCAAGAATAACGCCATGCACACCCATTTGAATCTTATTCACATCATTAATCCGTTGTGGCACGGATAAAACGGAAATCTCAACGGTAAGCCCAGCCAGCTCTTCTTTTTTCACCGGCTCAAAACGCGGGTCTTGCGTCGCCGCGGCAATCGCCATGTCACGGACGGTTAAATACAGCGGCTGTCCGCTGAGGATATTGCCAATACAACCGCGGAGTTTGCCGTGATCAGTCAAAGTCACAAAGGCCCCTTCTGTGTTTTGCAACTTGGGGTCGGATTCATTAACCTCAAGCGTTTTTCCTTTTTGTAAATACATTTGAATGGTGCCGCGCGCCAATTGAAGCAAACGTTTTTTTTGTTCTGGGCTGAAAGTAGACGGCGAAATTTCTTGCGCGGCTTTTTGAGCGGCTGGTTTTGTTTCAGTGCGGCTGAAAACAATCGATGAATATCCGACGACGCGGTCATTGTCTCCACTCACCATTCCTGAGTGGGCGTATTTTAAAATTTCGACATCATTTAATCCCTGACTTTGTGCGTATAAAAGCCCGGTGATAACCGACGTAAACCCGCACAACTCCATCTCACCGATCAAACAGCCCTGCCATAATTTTTGTGGATCCATATTTTTAATTGTCTGCAAGGTCCGGCCGTCCATGAGTTCAGCGACGGGCGCTTTATGATAATGGGACATGTCTGTGCTGATCGCAAGCAAAATGTCGTTGCGCTCGCCGATGATTTTTTTAAGCTGGGCGGCCAGATTCTGGCATACTTTATAGTCTGGCCGCCCCATCAGGATCGGCACAATTTTGAAATGATGAAATGTCGTTTGCAAAAACGGCATTTGAACTTCGAGTGAATGTTCGCGTTCAAAAACAGCGCGGTTAAAATTGAGCTGCGGATCGGTGTCCATTAAGGCTTTGGCTAATTTCTCATCGATGGCAATTGTCCCAAGCGGTGTTTTAAAATTTCCCTGCGCCCAAATCGAGGCGCCTTCAAAATCAAAAAAATGGCTCGGACCAATCATAATGATCGTTGAATATTGGCCGGATGAAGCGGCCTTATAACTATTCGCGGCAACCGGACCTGAATAAATGTAACCGGCATGCGGCGCAATCAGCATCGCAATCTTTTTGGAAGAAGGCGGTTTGGCGGCTTGAAAAAAAGCGGCAAGCAGTTTCGATAATTCCTGAGAGTCAGCGGGATAAAATTGCCCGGAGACGTTAGGCTCTTTGACGTTGGAATTGGAATCAGCAAAAAGACGCGGGCTCATTATTAGAAGGAAAACAAAGACAGCCAAAAATATCTTTTTCATGAATGTGTCTCAAAATATTCATCAACACTCAAAGACTTTGTCTGTTTAATATTAAGTATTAAAAGCGTGACAATGATTGCCGAAAGACTATCCATGATTAGAATAACCGGCAACGGAACCGAAATAAATTCACCAAAACACCCGCACTTATCAATGGGCAACCCTCTCACCAGCGCTTGCCCGACGACAAAAATAAACATTCCGAACATAACAAGAATGCCGCGCAGCGTCCACTCCGTTGAAAGCCCTAAGACCGCGAAAACCCCGCAAACAAATTCAACCCATGGCAACGTCCGGGCCACAATAGCCGACCAAGTCAATGACGTGAGCTGATAACTTTCAATCACATACTGAAAATTTTGATAGGGACTTAAAAGTTTTTCTATGCCAGAGATAACGAAGATGAGGCCGATGAGGATGCGCAGGATGACGAATAAATTAACTGGAGATTTCATTGAGCTTCCTGTAATGGTCGTTCGGCGTTCGTTAGTTCGTGTAATTCGTTTTTTAATATGAAATTTTGCGAAAGCTCTCAGGGACCGATAATTTCTAAAAGAACGCTACAACGAACGACGAATGACGAACGACGATCAAGGACTACTCTTCACCCGCCCCATCGCGTTCATCAATTCCTGCTCTAGCGCATTTATTCCGACGACCATTTTATCATTTACAAAAAAAGTGGGCGTTGACTGAACGCCTTTGGCAACACCTTCCTGCTTGTCTTTAAGAATGACATCCCCAACCTCTGCATTCCCCAGACACACATTCAGTTTATTCATATCCAGCCCGGCTGTTTTCGCGATGTCTTCAAAAATAGTGTCGGGATTGATCATTTCCCGCCATTGCTCCTGCTTCTCAAATAATAACTCGTGCATGGGCCAGAATTTTCCCTGACGGGCCGAACATTCCGCATAACGTGCGGCGCGGATGGCATGAATATGAAATTTGTCTAAAGGATAATATTTGATTTGAAGATAAATTTTGTCGCTATTGCTTTTCAACGTTTCTTTAAGCATAGCCGCGGCTTTGGCGCAGGCAGGGCATTGATAATCCATAAACTCGACGATCTTGATGTTGGCCTGAGGATTGCCTGTGGCACGGGCGGGAATAGATTGGCCGGGACCCATTGGATGATTTTTAAAAAATTTAACGACATAAATAGCAACGAAACAGACGAGAACAACAATCATTACAGCGAATTTTTTATCAGGCTTTTTGGGCGGCAGATTTTTGGGCATGGCATCTCCTTTTGAAATTACAATTGGGCTATTCTAGCATAAAAGGATTTGATGTAAACATAGAGCTGGAGAAAATTCGCCCATCAACTTCCGCAAATTAAGGTTCTGAGTTATTTATAGTTGAGGACCGGCGGCAACCAGGGCTTGGCCTTTAGGGGTGTCGGTAAAATGTTTAAAATTTTCAATAAACATCCCGGCCAATTTTTTGAGGGTTACGTCATAGGCGTCTTTATCCTTCCAAAGTTTACGTGGATTTAAAGTCGCCGCATCAACCCCGGGAAGAATTTTAGGGATACTCAAATTAAAAACCGGCAGGATTTCAAATTCTGATTGCTCAAGCGCTCCGCTGAAAATCGCGTCAATCGCGGCGCGGTTGTCCTTAAGAGGAATACGGCGGCCAACGCCATACGCTCCACCGATCCAGCCAGTATTAATCAAATACACTTGAGATTTATGTTGATCCATTTTTGCGCCGAGAATTTCTGCATAACTCGTCGGATGGAGCAGTAAAAACGCTTTGCCGAAACACGCCGAAAAAGTGGCTTGCGGTTCTTTTATCCCGCGTTCGGTACCAGCAACTTTCGCCGTATAGCCGCTTAAATAATGATACATCGCCTGATCGCGATTTAATTTCGCAACCGGCGGTAAAATGCCATACGCGTCGCAGGTTAAAAATATAATCGTTTTGGGATGCCCTCCTTTTGAAACCGGCGTTACAATATTTTGAATATGATAAAGCGGGTAAGATACGCGGGTGTTTTCGGTTTTTTGAGCTGAGTTAAAATCGATCCGGCCGTCAGCGTTCACATCAACATTTTCTAAAAGCGCATCCCGGCGGATAGCTTGGTAAATATCCGGCTCTCTTTCCGAAGACAAATTAATGCACTTGGCATAGCATCCGCCTTCCAAATTGAAAACGCCTTCATTGTCCCAGCCGTGCTCATCGTCGCCGATTAATTTCCGTTTGGGATCCGTCGAGAGCGTTGTCTTGCCGGTTCCAGACAAACCAAAGAACAAAGCCGTGTCTCCGTTATTGTCCATATTCGCTGAGCAATGAAACGAACCAATGCCCTGTAAAGGCAAAAAATAATTCATGACCGAAAAAATTCCTTTTTTAATTTCACCTCCATACCACGTGCCACCGATGACCGTCATCCGTTCCTTCATATGAAACGCAATAAAAGTTTCTGAATGCAGACCATACTTTTCATAATCACTGCAAACCGCTTTGCAGGCATTTAAGATGGTCCAATCCGGTTTAAAATCTTTTAATTCATCCGCGGTTGGACGGATAAACATATTTTTAAAAAAATGCGCCATCCAAGCGACTTCCGTCACCAAACGGACCGCCAGCCGCGTGGCTGGATTCGCCCCGCAGAAACCATCCATCACATAAAGTTTTTTACCGGTCAGCTGATTGACCGCAATTGATTTAAGGTGCGCCCAGGTTTCGGTTGAAATCGGCTTGTTATCCGAACCGTCCGGATGCCCGCTCGCCCACCAAATATTTTTTTCAGCACTTGGTTCTTTAACAATATATTTATCTTTAGGAGAACGTCCGGTAAAGTGCCCCGTATCCACACAAACCGCGCCCAGTTGGGAAATCACCCCGCGTTCAAAACTATTCAGTGACGGCATTGTTTCATGACTAAACAATTCTAAATATGAAATGTTGTAATAGATCTGCGCAGGACTTTTGATCCCCAGTGTGGTTAAATCCGGATTGGCCACCTTCACTCTCCCTTCTCGTCGGTACTCCTTTAATAGTTTCAGCGTAAGAGACATATAATTTCTCCTCAAGCTGATCAGCACTTCGATCGAAGCTTCTTAATTAACTGAGGCATCGGAGAGTTTTCACGCCGGGTCTCACCCTGAGCGGAGCCCAAGGAACACGAGGGGCGGAGTCGAAGGGCGAACCCTCCGATGAGAAAAACTCCCCAAGGACTCAATCAACTTAATTTTCTAGGACAGATTACGATGGACTGAAAGCATTATCGAAAGTCCAGGTTTTTATATCACATTTTATGGACCGTTTAAACGCCAAATCAAAATATCTGAGGTATTGTCATTTTCATGGTTCAGCTGCATTCGCATGATGACATAAAAACCCCACGCGAAGAGAGACAAAATTTTCTCATCACTTCTTGATCTCATGAATTTTATTATGCCCCATTCACATGGCGTTAAACTTTATTTTCGGCAAGACTGGAAATCATGGGTAGGAGTTCTTCGTAGAGTTCGCTTTTACCTATATACGCTTCGATATCATCACTTTTGAAGATTTCCCGGAACGCTTCGGTTTCAAACATTGTCAAGATGATGATTTTGCTTTCCGGGAGATTCTGTTTTATCCGTCGGGCCGCTTCGATGCCATTCATTTCTGGCAAACGGATATCCATCAGAACAATATCCGGTTTTTCACGCAGGGCTTTTAGGATCGATAACTCTCCAGAAGAAGCTTCAAAGATTTTAAAGTCAGGACTGCTTTCTTCTAAATAACGGTGCAGTGTTGTGCGGAATTCGTCGTGGTCGTCCGTAATGAGGATTTTTATGGACATTGTGACCTCCGTGGTTTTGGAATTTGGCAGGATTTTGAATGAAGCTCCAGGAAAAAGTATAAAACTTTATAAAAAAATTAAAATGCGCAATGTTACTAGAAAGATTAGGTAGAATTACTGACTGGTTTATTAATGAATAACCTCATCGCCCAAAAAAACCGGGGTTAATTCGGCCCTTCTACCCCGCCTGAAAGCCTTTAAGGCGGGGTAATGTCCTCATTAAACAAGGCCTTTAGACACCGCATATCTAACAATATTCGCGGTGCTTTTTATGCCAAGTTTATCCATGAGATGAAAACGATGGCTTTCAACAGTGCGGACGCTGATTTTTAATTTAGTGGCGATGTTTTTGTTGGGCAGACCTTGAGCAATGAGTTTTAAAACCTGAGTCTCGCGATGGGTCAAGATCTCAAGGGAAGGTGTTTCAACTTCATCGACCGAACGGATAAACCGCTCCGTCACCAAACCGCTCATCGACGGAGAAACAAACCGCTGGCCTTTGGCGACCAAACGAATCGCCAAAACCAGCTGTTCATAAGCATCATCTTTAAGTATATATCCCAAAGCCCCCGCGGACATGGCGTGTTTAAAATGTTCCTGATCTTTTTGCATGGTTAACATGAGGATATTGATCTGCGGAAATTTATTTTTGATTTCCTTAAGCGCCGCCAGTCCGCTTAAATTGGGCATCGAAATATCCAAAACTACAACATCACATTTAACTGTCTTCAATTTTTCAAGAAGGATCGTCCCATCTTTAGCCTCAGCCACGATCTTTAAATCAGGCTCTTTGTTAATGAGACTTTTTAAGCCGTCTCTAAAAATAGTGTGGTCATCAGCTAATATAACGCGGTACATTTTTACTTCCTTAAGTCTTCATCTATATTTTTTATCGGAACGGAAACTTCAACTAAAGTTCCATGGCCAGGCCTCGCCTCAATGCTAAACTCTCCTCCCAACAGTTTGGCCCTCTCTTCCATCGTCGACAAACCGATCCCACCATGTTTCATTTTTTTGCTGTCCACTTTGACATTATCTTTTTTTATTGGGTGTTTATTGATTTTCTTTATATCAAAACCGCATCCGTCGTCTTGAATCGTAATGATCAATTTTTCATCTTTCTTATGAAATTCAATGTCTACTTGACTCGCCTTGGCATGGCTGATGATATTGTGCAGCGCTTCCTGAACAATGCGGTAAACATTGATGGCCTCGCCTTCAAAAGTAACGCGGTTAAGCGGCCCGCAACGCAAATTTATTGTTAATCCGCGCTGATGTTTTAAATCATCAATCATCGTGGTCAACGCTGTTTTTAACCCAAGGATTTCAAGTGTTGCCGGACGTAATGTATAAGCGAGTGTCCGCGAGCGGTCAATGATAGCATCCAAGGAGCTTATAATTTTTTGGCGGGATAATTCAAAATTTGGCTTTGTTTTATATAGGGAAGACTGAATTAACATTTTTAAGCTTACAAGCGATTGGCCCAAGTCATCATGAATTTCGCGGGCGATCCTTTCGCGTTCCAGTTCCTGAGTTTGAATAATTTTCTGTGAAACTTTCTTTATTTCTTCTTCAAGCAATTTCAAGTGCGTGATTTCGTGACGGATAGCCACATATTGATAAGGCTTGCCGGTTTTATCCAGAAAAGGAACAATCGTCGTTGCGACCCAGTAAAACTGGCCGTTTTTCTTGCGATTACGGATTTCTCCGCGCCAAATACGGCCGCTTGTAATCGTCTGCCAAAAGTCACAAAAGAATTCTTTGGAATGATAATGAGAATTAATAATCCGGTGGTCTTGTCCTAAAAGCTCTCCGCGGGAATAGCCGGAGATTTCACAAAACTTCGGATTCGCGTAGGTGATTTTGCCTTTATTGTCCGTGATGGCGACAATCAACGATTCATCGATGGCGGCTTTGATGGCGAGCAGTTCGGCATTGATTTTCTTAGTCTGGGATGCCCCCGGTTTTTGTTGGCGAACGCCCGATTTGATTTCAACCATGATTTATTTTAACAGTACACTGTTGAGGAATTCTGAATAAAAAGTTATCGACGGGGAATTGGCCCCATTGTTAATTCCAACACTAACCGTTTTTTTTCTTCGATATAAAAACTAATTTCATATTTATCGGTTTGCTGCGGATAAAATTGGATGCCCTCAAAAGCAGAATTACGGTAGCTTAAAAATGGTGACATTTGAAGTTCAATGTAGCCTAACTGTGAAATGGCGGACTTAAAATGACCTGCGATCACGTTGCACAGCGTTCCGCAGGCGTCTTTGAGCTGCTCTTCATCGTCGTCATCTTCAATGAAAGGATATTGCAAGATCCGAAGTAAATCAGCGACAAAATCTTCTTCAACATAAATAATGACGGCCCCTAACGCCTTACGGGCCTCCATCTCTTTTCTATCCGTGTAATAATTGACCGCGGCAATATAGGTAGGCTGTTCAAATTTTTCCATCCCGAAAACCCGCATGCGCTGACGGAATTCAACGATAGGCTTGCGTTCAACGACGGGTTCCCGGGACAAAACTGTCTTTCCGGTTGTCTTGAACATATCTTTGACAATTTCGGCGAGACTGACGGCTAAGACAAATAGTTCTTCGGCGTTATTAGGATTGGTCAAATAAGAATCTCTTTTTCAGAAAACAATGTGAAGATAAAATAAAAATCTAATGCTTTAGCGCTTGTGAATTCTAAAAGTTTTAGATCTTTATTTCAAAAACGGCGTAATTGTTTGAATCACTGTCTCGGGTTTATACGGTTTTACAATATAGCCAGCCAGCTTTGGATTGGCTTCACGGGCTTCTCTTTTGTTTTCTTCAGACCCTGAGGCCGTGACCATCACAATAGGGATGTCGGCAACGGCCGGCACTTGAACAACGGCCTTCATAAAATCTATGCCGTTAAGCTTAGGCATTTGCCAATCTAAAAGGATCAAACAGATATCTTGAAAATGATTACTTAAGACAGTCAGCGCTTCTTGGCCGTCGACAGCTTGGAGAATTTCCTGTTGGACGGCATTTTTGGTGAGAACATTGATGAGTAATTTTCGTTCTAAGAGCGAATCATCGACGACCAGAATTTTCATAGGGGCATTTTAATAGATTTATAAATAAAATCAAATTGAAAATCGAGGCTGTTGAAAAACCTATTTGAACGCGAATTCCCCAAATGACACACGAATGGTCGCGAATGTTGCCCGTCGATAATTCGCGTTGATTCGAGTGTAATTCGCGATCATTCGCGTTGAAAAAGACTTTTTCAACGCTCTCAAAATCTAAGTTTCTCCTAATAATTTCATTTTAAGCCGGTTATCAATCGGATGATTTCCCACCCAAACCGCAAAAAGCGCGGCCGCGAAATCAGCGCCAGCGATCTTCCCTTTTAATTGACCATTATAACAAAAATAAGTTCCCTTCCCGGGCAGATACGTTAACGTGTAACGGTCTCCTGGTTTGATATCGACGTAAAAACCATCCATCGCGTCAATCCGGTCTTTTAATTTAAGATAAGTTTTGTCATCAACGTTGTCGCGAATGCGCTGACGGGTTTCGACGGCCAGTTTTTGTCCAGGAATTTTCTGAAAATAAGCCACTTCTAAATGCTTCGCCACATCATCCAACGCCGTTTGCGAATTTACATTTGACGAAAGATACAAACCCGCCACAAATATTTTTAATATAAATATTTTCTTTAGCCCAAGCCCGCGCAGTTTTAAACTTGAACCTTCGGAAATCTTTAAATCTTTTTGAATTGAAATCTGGTCAGTAAAATGCATTCCTTCTAAATCAGCGGCGCTAAGCGGGCGGTTCATTAGACTGCATAAGAGAAACCCAAAGATCAAAACGGTCGAGATTCTTTTTAAAATTAAATGTTGCTTTAAAATGGGGTTAAACACTTATCGCGTAAGCATTATCGGTTAAAGATCGTAATCTTCTCGAAGAATAACGTTTTCCACCAACCCAAGGCGGATCGCCCGGATGTTTCCATTCCGACGGACGGTTTAAGTCCATTCCCTCAACACTGCGTTGATTAAACTGCTGAGGATCAATGGCGAGACGAATCGCTTCCCCGCAGTTTAAAAGGTGTTGAGGAAGAACGTCGCGTATCCGGTTTTCCTGGCAAACAACTTCGTTACCCAATCCTTCCGCAAGCGGCTCTGCCATCTTCGCAGGAATCTTAGTCACCCATTCAATCCAGCGGGCGCTTGCATGCGCATCAACCGAGGACAAAGGCAAAATCAAGCGCGGCCACAATCGTGCTTCTTTCATAAAAATATTAATTACATCACGGTAACTTAAAACATCCGGACCGCCTATGTCATAAGTTTTTCCAGCGGTTTGAGGATTCTCGAGACAGCCAATCGCGTATTGAAGGACATTGCGGATGGCAATGGGTTGAGAACGGGTCGAAAGATTATGCGAAGTCACCATAATAGGAGAACGTTCGATTAAACGCCGCATAATTTCAAAAGATAAACTGCCTGCGCCCAAAATCATTGCTGCCCTGAGAATGGTTACAGGCACACTTCCTTTTCTCAGAATTTTTCCAACCTCCAGCCGCGAATGCAAATGCCGGCTTAAATTTTCCGATTCCTCGCCTAACCCGCCCAAATAAATAATCCGTTTGACGAGTAAACCCTCGGCACAGTCAGCAAGATTATAAGCCGCCATGCGTTCAAGTTTAGGATAATCTTCAAAATCACTATGCATCGAATGCACGAGATAGAAAATTGTTTCGCAGCCGAGGCACGCGACGTTAAGCGTCTCTTTATCCAGCACATCGGTTCTAATTAATGATACACGAGGGTGGTTGGCCCAGAGACGGTTTGCGAGTTTCTCCGGCTCACGTGAAGCGGCTTTAATGTAATATCCTTTTTGTAACAATAATGGAATAAGCCGCGACCCGACGTAGCCAGAAGCGCCGAGAACCAAAATTTTTCTAAAAACCATCCGTTGACTGTCTTGAGGTTGCATGATACGATTCGAAATTAGTTAATGATCAATACAATGGACAAACAAATTCTTAAAATTATTTTAACATTTATTCTTTTCAGTTTCCTTACATCTTCCACCTCCGCCTGTCCTGCGCTTAAAAAATTAGGACGCGGTGTCATCAACGTGGCCACCTCACCGCTGGAAGTTCCCAAACAAACATTTATTGAATTTAACCGCGGCCGCAAAATAACTTTTCATGTGAGCGTTTGGATTCTTTCCGGTTTAGCCAAAGGAACTGCTTATTCAATCGGACGTCTGGCCTCAGGCGTCTGGGATATTGTCTCTTTCCCCATTCCTAAACCCGCTGATTATAAACCGTTGATGCAGCCTCCGACGGTATTTGAACAATGATTTCAGAAAATGGATGACAGAAATTAGACTTCTGTCTTCTTAAAATTATTCCTTCATTTTTAATTCTGTGCCGTCTTTCGGACAGAATTGTTTGTCGGCCGTATAAGTCGCGCCGCATTTGGGACAGAATTTCTTGTCCATATGTTCACCAACGAGCATTCCGCCCACGGCACCGGCGACACCGCCAATCGCCGCGCCGGCCACATCATGGCCGGATTGATGACCAATAATACCACCGAGTACAGCGCCTGAACCACCGCCGACGGCAGCACCTTGTTCAGTAGTTGTGCAGCTCGTAAGCGCCATCATTACAAATCCCGCCAACAAAAATTTTTTCATAAAACCTCCTTGCTGCTCTCTACTTTTTTCATAATTATATTTTATTTAACAGTCCTGACAATCAAAAACCTAACTTCTCCTGCCTTAATTTGAATTTTCCCTAAATCAATATGCTGTAGCAAAACTTGATTGTTATTGAAATTATCTACTGAAACATCCCAGGTGCCGGGATCTAAAACTAATTGAGACAAACGGATTTCCGACGGCAGCATTTGCCAGCTGCGTAAATCGGCTTGCTCCGAATAAAAATTAAATAAACTGCCCAAGAGACGAAAAACTAACGCGGTGTTTGAGCCGTAATGTTCGCGCAGGTTTCTTTCTTCGGTTCTTTCCAAAAGATATTTTGCCGCCGGACGCAGCGCCGTTTTGGCCATCACGCGGACTTTGCGGTCTTCTAAATTTTTAACTGCGATCGCGCCGATATCCTGAACCACTTCGGTAGGTTGAACGACAGCGATGCCGATGGAAAGTTTAGCGATGAAATTGGAATGACTGGTTTCATAGTAACGGCTGAGATATTTAGGGAACGCTATCTTAGTTAAGTATCCGCCGGGCAGAACAAGTGGCACAGATGTTTCAACTTTAAACGGCGCCAGACCATTATATTGGATTAGATAAAGTTGACCTTTTTTCTTTTTTTCTTCTAAGGTCCAAAAGCTGTCTTCGGGAATTTGCCGTCGGAATTCATTAAATTCTGACCGTCCCATCCATTTGGCCGCGGCCAACAGATTTTGTTTGAGAGTCTCAGGAGCGTTAAGGCCATAATGAGAGGCATAATCGTTCGTATAAATTCCCCAGGCTTTACGGTAAGAAATAAACGCATCGTTATAATTTTCCGCCGAGCCATTGACTTCATAAAGAATACCCATCAAAAACCGCGCGAAGGCGTCTTCTTTATAAGCATTCTTTTCCCCGGGTTTGTACTGGCTGTTAATGACATTCAATTTGGTGTCAACATCCCTCGCTTCAACCAGGGCTTCTGAAAAATTATTCATCGCCGCGAAGTTGAGCGCTTGAAAAATATTAATTAACACCCGTTCAAAATCTTCGCCGCGATAATCGTCGAGATAATCATTAACAGCCCACGTCGCCATCTCTTTACTGATGGATTGTGTGTATAGCTGATCGAATTTCAATTTTGCTTGTTCAAAAACCGTAATACTGTCTTCAAACCGTCCGGCCAGATGCAACACAAAAGCTTTGTCCAAAAGATAAAGCAGTTCATTCTTGGAACCGTAAGCCTGGCGCTGTGATTCTAAAACACCGACGGCTTGATCGGCTTTATGGTCGGCAATTAAAGTTGTTATTTGATGTTCAATGTGAGGTGGTGTTGAAGCGCAGGAATTCAAGATGAAGCACAAAAAGATGATTATGCCATTTATTGACTTTTTCTTCATCAAAATTAAGGTGGTCAATATTAGGTCTTTTTTCCAGAGGAAAAAAAGTCTTAATATTGGTTTCCTTGATTTTGGTTTGGAAAAGACCAATAGAAAAAAGGAACGCTTGGTGAATCGGATAGGTTTCATGGGGAGTTTTATAAAAGTAGAGAGTAGAAAGTAGAGAGTCATACGAATGAGCACCCATTATATTACTCTCTCCTCTCTCCTTTCTACTCATCTACTACTTATAAGACTTTCAAAACGAATATTGCGCGTTCGAAACGACCTTTTTAATGTCCTTCTGGCCGATCCAAACTTTTTGATTGGTCGTGAGATCAACAAGCTCAAGATTCACTTGATACAAAATCGCGTACTTGCCTTTGATCTCATCGGTCACTGAATTGATGCTGCCCTGAAGCATAAAATCAGCGCCGGTTTCTTTGCCCTTAGGTTTTATGGTTTGCGGATCTGTTTGACCTTCTTCCTGCTGGTCCCGCCGCTCATCACGCACATCCGAACGTTCTTGACGTGAGTCAACAAAAACAACTTTGCGGTTATTCAAAAGATTGCGTTGAAGCTCTTTAACAAATATTTGGGAATCAATATGCTCGGCGGTACGGTTCATAATTGTCCCCACAATCACAACCGGATCGCGTTTGCTTTTTTCATTAAAAATATTAATCCACGGCCGGCTTAAACAATCTTTAATCATTTCTTCCGAAACCAAGCGTGAATCCGTGTCATTCCACCGGCCGCTTAAATCAACCTGTTTATTGACCTCAGTACGGACAACTTTCGGCGTCGAGGAACAGCCTGCCACAAAATTCAAAATGAAACCAACGCAAATTATTTTCGATAGATTCGATTTCATAGAACGCTCCTTGTTTTGAAATTTTTTAGATCGAAATTAATTTTGAAAAGAAAAAAACAGGAATAATTTTTGAAAGGAAATCAATCACCAAAGCGGTAGGTTGTTCCAAGCATAGCCGTCCACGAATTCCAGTTGACTTCATTAAGACGTTGTTCCAATACTTGAGAATTGGCAGGGAATACTCTGTCCACCCCGCCTTCAATTGAAAACGTCTTAAAATCCCAATCGAAATCAAGTGACCAACTGTCGGTCAATGCATAAGAACAGCCAAGCCCGAGGATAATGCCATCACCACGGCCCGAGTGCTCAAAACTTCTGGGATGTTGAAGATCATCTCTTAAGTTCCAGTCGCCTTGAGCATAATAATTAACCCAATGATATTCAAATCGAATTAAACCATAAAGTCGTTTCAATGCACCTTCCAATTTAAAACCAACCCAAGGACCCTGCCATTCGGCATCATAATGACTATTCAAACCGTCAAATGGTCCCAATGCTCGCGTGATGCCCGGGGTTGAAAGAGTTTGAACTCCGTCGGTGGCTTGCAAATTCTGTTTGTGGTAAGAATAACCAGCGAGCGGTGTCACAAATAAACTGTTGACGTCCCAAAAATTTGTGTACTCATTAATATTCAGCCGGTAACCTAATCCTGCTGATAAATCAGCGGTCTGTCCATCATCTGATCTATTATTGGAACGGGAAAATTCAGCAGTACGGTCATCGCCGGCGTAATCTGAATCCTGATTTTTTCCTTTGGTGATTTCACCATAAGCTCCTGAACCATCGATGACAAATGCGTTGGGAAAAATCACATCGCCACTGGCTTTAACTTCATAAATTTGTAAATCTTTCCAAGTCAACTCGGATAAAATGTTCGGTGAGCCTCCGGAATTGGCGATATTCCAGTTAAACTTGTCATGGCGGTACCCAGCATGCAGTCCCATCTCAAGCTTAAAGTCTTCATTCGAGTTTAAATGAAAATAATCCGGCTCTGCGCCATAATATTCCCGATGGGGAATAGCATAAGAGCGCTCCATGGTATCGCGGGGCTGGGAATTATGACGCATTTCTAAATCTTCGCGGCTGCCCAAATACTGATCGTTTCCGTAAATCGTTTTTTGGGTTGGCTTAATTGGGATCTCAGGTTCCGCCTGGCTTGTCGAAGAGCTTATCTTAGCATCTTCATTATCATTGTTGTTGTCTTGGGAATTGTTTTCTTCGTTACTGGTTGTGTTTTTTTCGTCGGAAGGCTGGGCGGCTGATGCATCAGGGGCCGGCGATACAATAACGGGGTCGGTCGTAATTTCAACGGCGGCTGAATTTTTAGGTTGATCGGATTCTGCCGAATGAGCGTTGGAAACATCAGGGTTCATGACGGTTGAGGCATCCTGAGAAGGAACCGGTATAGGTGGATTAGTGGCGTCGGCGAAACAGGTATCATTCCAATCGATTGTCCCGCAGACATCTTTAGTTTTTTCCATCCGGGCAAGCGCCTTATTGATGGCGGCATTCCGTCGGGCGGTCTGACTATCATCTGCTGACACAACGGAAATTTGTAAACCCGCGGCCAACATCAGAATAAATAATACGCGTAATTGTTTCATATTATCTTTGGATAAAAGAATATTTGTGAAATTCGCAAAGTAAGTTTATTGTAATAAATGGGAATGCGAATGCCATTAAAATCTCATATTTTTTGAGTCGAGACTAAAGGGTAACATTTTTTATTCATCGTTGTCAATGTCTCAAACATAATAAGGAATTCTTCGCTATGCCTTCATTTTCAAAAGAAAAGTCCTTCCCCTGCCCTTACTGCGGCAGTTTAAACTATATCCAGCTCGATAACACCGCCTCTTCCCTATATAATCAAGTTGTGGACTGCGAAGTGTGCTGCCGGCCAATTGTTGTTCGGCTTAGACGGCAAGGAGGTTATTTGGATTTAGAAATTCACGGCGAGAATGAATGAACGTACTTTGGAAGACAGAAGTCGTTCACTAAAAAAATCTTAAAGCCATTTTCTTCTTTTAAAATAAATAATCATAGCGACCGCAATTACCGCCATAACTCCCAACACCACAAAATATCCATCCCGCCATTCCAACTCCGGCATATATTTAAAATTCATCCCATACACACCGACGATAAACGTTAGCGGCATAAATATAGTGGAAATGACTGTCAACACTTTCATGACTTCGTTCATACGGTTGCTGATACTGGAAAGATAAATATCAAGCATACCGGAAAGCATGTCGCGAAAGGTTTCTACGGTGTCCAGGACTTGAATGGTGTGGTCATAGACATCTCTCAAGAAAACGGCAGTCGTTTTTCTGATTAATTTTGATTCGCTGCGCTGTAAACCGCTGATTAATTCCCGCAGAGGCCAAATCGTTTTGCGTAAAAAAATTATTTCACGTTTTAAAAGATGGATCTGTTGGGCGGTTTTGACATCTGGCTTGCTTAATAAATCGTCTTCAAGCTGTTCTATTTCCGCGGTTAAATTTTCCAAAACCAAAAAATAATTATCAACCACCATATCAATCAAACTATAAGCCAGATAATCAGCGCCCATTTTTCTAATGCGCCCTTTATCGTTTCTGATCCGGTCGCGCACTGGGTCGAAAAGATCGCCAGGATCTTCCAAGAACGAAATAACATAATTATTTCCGACGATAATGCTGACTTGTTCAGAGGCAAGTTCGTCATCTTTCTTCGCCGCGTAAATCATTCTGAGAACTATAAACAAATAACTGTCAAAATCTTCAAACTTAGGGCGCTGCTGTGTATGCAAGATATCTTCTAAAACCAGCGGATGAATGCCGAAGCAGTTTCCCAGTCTTTGAATAAGTTCCGCATCCTGCAGTCCGTCGATATTAATCCAAGTTATCGAAGGTTTGTCTTTATAAGGAAAACATTCTTCGACTGTTGACATTTCCTTTTCGGTGAACTGTTTCTCATCGTAATCAAAGATGATAATACGCACCTTATCGACCCGGTGTTCACCCGCAAAGACAACGGTGCCAGGCGGCAGACCGACTTTTGTTACACTTTTTTTATTAGGTTTGGTCATGAAACAGGCGCCTTTTCATTTTGATTTGGCGATTCGATAACCAATGATACAACCGACCATCAAACAAAACACAATGAGAATGATCCGCGACATGGTAAGGCGCCAAAATAGAACATGAACGCTGACAGGTTCTGTATTCTCGATCATGAGAAGACAGCTCAAAATAATTAAACTTGTCGTAAAGAGGTCTTTGGATTTCATAGGCATCCTAAAGCGAGAACGCTGTGATTATAATAAGCGTTGCAAGCGGGCGCAAACCAAAGTATTAAAATTTTGTTTTGTATTTTAAGAGAATTTGGCTGTCGTTTTGGGGAGTGGCAGTCGCGTTTTGATCGACTTGCGTGCCTCGGGGCTCTTGTTTGATGTCGCGCTTCACGTCGACGGAAAGATTGTCAGTCACGTTATATTCGCCTTCCAATTTGTGGGTGATGGTCGATTGGCCTGGGGTTGTCTGGGTGGATTCGATTCCATAACCGACATCGGCTTTGTCCGTGATCTCTTTTTTGACGCCGACGCCTTTCGTCTGACCGTTAAATTCAAAATTAATATCTTTAATACCCAAACGTTCAGCTAACTTTCCTCCCTCACCGGAAAAAAGCGCGAAATCAATAAAATCTCCCGCGACTTCACTCGACACTTGAGGTCCCGAAACATTTGGATTGGTCGCTAATTCAGTCAGGCCGCTCCATTTTTTTCCAGTCGCAACCATCAATAAAAGCTGGCCCTGCGGCAGGCCGTCTTCAGAAGTGAGATGTAAATCCGGCTGGGATTTAGTTCCTTTAAGATAAATATTAATAACCGTCTTTTCAATCTTGGCGTTGCCTCGCAGGTTAAAATGCGTGTCTTTTATTTTTCCAGAAAAGATAAACTGCCCGGGATCAATATTAACGATCGTCGGTGTTTTTTGAGATTGAATCGTTCCGGCGGTGACTGAAACCGTACCAGAAAGATTAACGTCTTTTTCTTTTAACCCCGTTATCTTAAGATCCAAAGCACCAGGAACATTCGTCAAAGAAAAAAATTGATGTTTAAGTTCATCGACAAAAAAACTTCCAATCACATGCGGTTCCTCCCATAGCCCATGAACATAAAGATCAATCTTATCGGTAATACCGGAAAATGGTTTAAACACTTTAACGTCGGGAAATAAATTCAGGATTTCCTTGATATCCACTCCCGTCGAGAAAACGTTGCAATCCAAGATACCGTCTTCAAACATTCCCTGTAAGACAATTGGATCGGAATACGGTAGTTTTAACCGTGCGTTTGTGATCTTAACGCGGACGCCATTTACGTTTAAAGCTTTTACCGTAAAACTTAATCGTTGGATCTTGAGCGTCGTTCCGGCGGGGAAATTTTTTAAATCATCAATAAAAATATTTTTGTAAACAATCCTGTGCAGTAAACCACCGTGCAAATCTTCCGCCCGAAAATGTCCTGATTTTAGATATGGCCCGACGTGTTTCTGTAGAATTAAATCAGCCGGCTGAGGCGTAAACAATGCCCAATACGCTGCACCGCCGATTGCAGATAAAAAAATAACAACAATGCTTATAATAATAACTTTTTTCCACATGTTTAGAAAAGCGGGCGCTTGACCGAAAATACAGGCAGAAGGTTCTTACAATTAAATTGGCAGGAAAAAAAACGCCGTTAACGCATAATGACGAAACTATCTTTATAGGTGGCCTTGAGCTTCTCAAGCACTTGATCAGCTTCGGCTTTGGTGGCAAATTCTCCGACGTACAAACGGTACCAGACTCCTTTTTCTTTTAAGTCTTTGGTCACGAGATACCCTTCGAACCCTTCCTTTTTAATTTTATTCAAAGCCTGTTCGGCTTGCGGCTTTTCTTTAAAGGAAGCGACCTGGATCGTTAAAGTTTTGTTGGTTGACTCGTTAGCAACCGGCGGAACCTGCGGGGATGAAATCGCTGGCCGCATGGAGTCGGTGTTCTCTTGAGAAACAGCTGATATTTGCGGCGTAGACTTTTCAGGCGATTGAGATGCCGACGCTGGTCGTTCAGGGATATTGGGGGCCTTTTCATTCTGCACTTCTTGGCTGGCTGGGAGAAGTTCATTAACGGGAACAGCCTGCTCGTGTTCTTTTTGGTTCATCAAAAAAAGAACAATCACAATGATGCCGAGCAAAAGAAACCAAATCGGCCAGGTGTCTTTGAAGCGGTTATAGGAAGTATTATTTTTCATAAAGTTTTTTGTCCTTTCAATTTTAATCGTCGTTCATATTCGCTGTTCGAGGGGAGAAAAATTCCTTACAAGGACGAATTCCAGAGACTGTTGAAAAATTGAAGTTCAAATTTCATTATTCAACAGTCTCAATTCCACGAACCACGAACGCCTAACGACGAACGAGTGCCTTCTTATCCGTCACCCAAAATTCCATATAACGTCCCAACATAAGCCGCGTTTGCGCGTCGAGCGCTGGGACGGCGCTTAAAAAAATTAAAATTACAGGAATAGAGAGCCATTCAAAAGCAAAACCAATCCGCTGCCGCAGGGTCTTCCCTCTTTTTTCAGGAAGCATATACAAACTTAAAATAATCGTAATCAAAAGCGAAATCGATGAGAGATGAAATATCGTCGCTGTTATACGCGGCGCGTTATAATATAAAACCGAGCTCGAAAATTCACGGGTGGTAAATATAATCGGGATCCATCCGACCAAACTTAAGATAAAAGGCCAGGTCGCCCATGATATATGACCCTCTAATAGTTTAAATCCATAACGTATTTTGTCATACAAAGAAATTTTTTTAGATTGTAGAAAACCCCGGATCACAATGGGAAAACTTTCAACGCCCCATGCCCAGCGCCGTCGTTGTTTATAAATATTCTTAAAAGTCTGCCACCAATAATCACCGATGACAGCATCCATTGATAAGGTGACGTACATCGGGACAGCCTGATAGGCGCCTTCGTAATGCAAAAAGGCTTTCCAAAATATCGCTGAGTCATCAGAAATGATATCGACCGGCCAGTAGCCTACCTCGACGAGCGCTTTAAAACTCATGCTATGACTTGAAAAGGTAACCAATTTCTCGCGGTTGGTAGCTTCAATCAATTGAAAAAACGATGACCCCATTTCTACAACCCGCGTGAACCGGTGCGTTTCCCAGAGATTATTATTATAAACTGGGACCGGTTGAAAACTCGCGCGCGTGCGGTTGGGATAAATTAAATACTGATAAGTTAAACAGCCAAAATAATCCTTGCTTACAACGGTATCGGCGTCAAAACACGAAACAATAATATGCTCCAAAGAAATTTGATGCTTCCTAAAATACTCAGTGTAATGACGGGCGGCAAAAGTAATGTTCGCGCCTTTCACGCGGGCTTCATCGGGTAAACCGCTCGGATGAATAACGGCCGCTAACTCGCGGAAACGGTCACGGTATTGATGAACAACCGCTTGGCAATCTGCTTTAACAGCAGCGCTCGCTCTTTCTTCTAACGCAATCGCGACCACAATACGGTCTAAAGGAAAACGTTGATCCAATAATCCTTTGATACTGCGTTCAATAATGTCCCGTCCTTCTTTTAAAACCGGAAAAATGACAAAATGAATAATATCCGTCGATTTTAATAAAGAAACGTTGGTCTTTTTGAGTTGCTTAATGTCCCGTAAATGAATTCCAAGAGAAATTCTTTCTTTAAGACTCAATCGTTTCTTCAAACGGGCCTGCACAATTTTTATATAATCTTCCATCTCATCCATGCCGGCAATTCGGGCCATCCAATCGGTTTTAGCTTCGATGGCCAAACGGCCGTATGACAAAATTAAAAAAATCGTGACATAGATAAGCCGCAAAAACCAAAAAAGGTCAAAAGCAATAATAATAAGCGCCGCTGTCAACGGTTCGGTGAACCCCAAGATCATCAATCCAATGATGATCAGCCAGCTTAAAAATCCGGGTAAAATCTCTAAAAACCGCTCGAGCTGCGCTTCTTTGGGTGACAATCCGTTTCTGGTAAATTGAAAAGCCATTATTCAAATCCGCCGAAATTTTTTAAGTACGCAAATAACCGTTCTTCGCTATGCCAAAGCTTGACGTCATCATCTTCGGTCTTTTCTTTTTCTTCTTTTTCTTTCTTCTCAAGAGGAAACGGCCAGGGAAAACCATTTTCGCGTGGCACAAGATTGGCAGCGACCAAATGTCCCGATGCACTTTCCAAAAAATAAAGCAGGCCTGATTCTTCGACAAAATGAACATGACTATTTTTCTTTATGTCAACGAGCGGGTTAATGTGCGGATCACCGTAGGTTTCTAGTTCAATAAGATATAACGTATCCCCGTCGCGAAACAGGACGTGAGACGTTCCCCACACCCAAAAGGCTTGTTCAATCCTCTTCCCATCTTTGAAAATCCAATTAACCGATGGAATTTCACCTATATTTTTTTGAAACAAAATTTTTGCAAAATCATAAATCCCAATTTTATCTTTCGACCAAAACAAAACTTTATTGGCATTCGAAAGCCACTTAAGACCCGTGATCCCTTGATCAACGAGACCATAAGGACTGCGGTTACAGAAAAGCGCGCCTTTATCGCCCAGGAAAAAAATCATATCATCAGCATAAACCAAAATATAGCTTAAACCCTTTTCTTCGAATAACCCGTGCATCAAATCTGGTTCTTCCAGAAAAAGCTCTTGTCCATTCCCTTTATAATTAAATCGACTGATCAAATAATCGGGCGTGAAGGTATACAGCGATTTTCCGAAAACATAAAAGCCTTTTATACTTTCAGTCAGCCGGGGAAAAATGGCTTTAGAACTCACATCAATTTTATTAAGATAGCCGCGGTCTAAAGAAAACACGATGTCGTTATTTTGTGCTGACCATTTGATACTGGAAGGTTTTTCGGGAAAAAGAAAACTCACGTCGGTAAGTAGGGTTCTGTCCTCTTTAATTTCGGTTAAAAGCACATGCGTTTCACCGTCCAAACTGACCTCCCAAAATATCTGCGGACTCTGTGCCACCATATATTGAGTCATCACAACCGCATCGGCCCAACGCGAATTCGTATCAACCAATCTAATGGAATCAGTTGTTTTCCAATTATAAACGGCCATGTCTTTGAGACGGCTCCCCTTCTTTAAAATCAAAAAATGTGTCTCGGGAATGGCCATAAGGTCTTCAAAGCTGTCGTATAAAAGTGTTTGGTAAGAGAAATTTTGCGGCAAAAGAAGCACACGTTCGTAGACGGTGGCTTTTTGCGCATCGACAGGGACATCTTCCTGCCAGGGCTGATAGCCTTTTAAAACCAGTCGGATAGGATAAATGCCAGGAAGAAAATCGCGGATAACGGCGGGTGTTTTTTGTGTAAAGCGTTTGTTATTCAGATAAATCGTCGCACCTGAGGGATTGCTCGAAAGATAAATAACACCAGTCTTAACGACCCCTTTTTTGATATCACTTTTAAAAAGATACCCAAGTGAATGAAAGATAAGCCATGGACAGGCAATCATATAGATGATCACAAAAATTAAGAAAAATAATTTTCTAAATTTGAGCATAAGTAAATAGGCTTTCAGGGATTTATTGTCCCGCCGGCTTCGAATTAGACGGGAAACGCCTAGATGCGTCAGTATATCACCCTGTATAAAAAAAATTCAATGCTTTTTATGGACGGTAATTATGCTATCAAAAAGCTTTTCTTTTTACTAAATCTGTTACAATAATTTAAATTCTGTCAAAAATTTCACAAGGGAGAATTCGATGTTGTTTTCCGAAAGCAAATTCACAGACCACCCGACATTTCTTCAATCGGCGCATTTAGCTATAAAAAATTTAAAACCCTTCTTTGAACCAGCCAGCATCGCGGTTATTGGGGCTTCCGCTAATCCGCAGAAAATCGGGCATCAAATTCTAAAGAATATTAAAGAAGCTGGTTTTGCCGGCAAAGTTTATCCAGTGCATCCAAGTCTTAGCGACATTTTAAATTTGAAATCTTACCCGTCGGTAACAGCTATTCCAGATACAATTGATCTGGCCGTTGTTGTCATTCCCGCTTCGGAAGTCATCAACGTCGTGGAAGAATGCGGACAAAAAAAAGTTAAAGCGGTTATTGTCATTAGTTCTGGGTTTGGTGAAGTCGGAAACCACGAAGATGAACAGCGGTTAAAGGAGATTGTTGATCGATATGGCATGGCGCTTTTAGGACCGAATGTATTTGGCGCCGTTTACACGCCGGGTCATTTGAATGCCAGTTTCGGGCCGCGCGATATTCTCGGCGGCAATATTGCTTTTATCACGCAAAGCGGCGCCTTGGGGATTGCGCTCATGGGTTGGACGGTGATGGAAAAAATCGGATTGGCGGCGCTGGTTAACATCGGAAACAAAGTTGATATCGAAGAAAAAGAACTCATTGAATATTTCAACGAGGATCAAAATGTTCATACCGTCTTGATTTATATGGAGGGTCTCAAAGACGGACGGAAATTTATGACAACCAAGATTAAAAAGCCAGTGATTGTACTTAAAGTAGGCCGTTCTCAGCGCGGCGCGCGGGCCGCGGCCTCTCATACTGGGTCTCTGGCCGGGTCTGATCAAATTTTTGAAGCCGCGTTTCAACAATTAGGTGTATTACGGGCGTCGTCTTTTAATGAAGCTTTTGCCTGGGCGCGCAGTTTTGCTTTGCCGGCCCCGACGCAGAGAAACGTCCTCATTATTACTAACGGCGGCGGCATTGGCGTGAGAACCACTGATGAATGTGAGGCCGCAGGCGTTGAACTTCTTGATGACAGCGCTTGGCTTGAGACTAAATTCCGCCCGCTCATGCCTTCTTTTGGCAGTACGAAAAATCCTGTGGATTTAACCGGCGGCGCGGCTCATGAGCAATACCAAAAAGCTGCGGCGCTTGCTTTCACTGAAGAACGCATTGGCGCGGTTATTTTTCTTTATTGCGAAACAATCATTAGTAATCCGCTCCAAGTTGCGCAGGTCGTTCTCAATGAATATAAAAAATCCAACCGCGCCAAGCCTGCTTTGGTTTATATGGTTGGCGGTGAAAAATCAGCTGCCGCGATCAACTTTTTAAATGAAAACGGCATTCCAGCGTTTCATTCCGTTGGTGAGACAGTTTCCTCTTTAAAAGCGTTGTACCGCTGGAAGGAAATTACCCATCGTCCCCAAGATACTCTTCCATCAAATGAAATTCCCGTCGATGTTATCCCTTTAATTGAATCTGCCCAAAAAGAAGGCCGCCGTTTTCTGATGGAACATGAATCCAGAAAGGTCTTGGAACTTTGCGGAATTCCCATGCCCAAATGGGCTTTTGCAACGAATAAAAATGAAGCCGTCGCCATGGCGCAAAATATGTATCCTTTGGCCATGAAAATCACTTCACCTGATATCATCCACAAAACTGAAGTCGGCGGCGTTCAACTGAACATCAAAAATCAAGAAGAGTTGATCGCTAAATATGATGAAATGATAAACCGCATCACCCAAGCCCAGCCGCAGGCACGGATATTGGGTGTCAATCTGGTGACAATGGTTAGTGGTATTGAATGCATCGTTGGTTTAAATCAAGATCCGCAGTTTGGGCCGGTTGTGATGTTTGGGTTGGGCGGGGTTTTCGTCGAGGTTCTTAAAGATGTCACATTTCGCGTCGTGCCTTTTGGAAAGCTCGAGGCTGAACGAATGCTAAGCGAGATTAAAACCAAAAAAGTCTTGGACGGTTTTCGCGGCATGAAGGCGCATAAGGCGTCATTGGTGCAGACATTATTTGCCGTTCAGAAATTAGGTGGGCTGGTTAAAGAAATTGATATCAATCCGCTTATCACCAATGATCAGGGAAGTTTCGCCGCTGATGCACGGATTATCATTTAAAATTTTGAAATGACGTGTTAAATAATTTGTTTTAGGGAAGACCAACAATTTCATTGACAATAATTTTTGAAAATTTTCCACTCTTCTTCCGTCATGATAGGTTTTGTATCTTGATTCTGGAATTTACTGACCATTTCCAAGCGCGATCCATTTGAGGGATGATCGGAAAGAAATTCTGGGAATGACGACATTTCTTTCAAACGTTCAAAAAATTCACCAAACCCTTGATTGTTAATATGCGCTTTTTGTAAACGCAATAATGCCCCTTCATCAGCCTCAGCTTCTTGAGTACGCGTAAAACCCATATTTAAAAAATACTTTGTCCACTTAGCATTTGAAGAAGATCCAAGTACCATTTGAACCCCTCCAATTGTCATTAAATGGACAACAAACCCTTCTAAAATGTGCCGATGGCTCACATGCGTAATTTCATGAGCCAAAACCCCGGCGATTTCGTCGGGAGATTTGGCTTTCTCAAGCAATCCTCTATTGATTGAAATTTTTCCGCCCAGTTCGGCAAAAGCATTGACCTGCAGATTATTAACAATTTGAACATTGATAGAAAATTTAGAATCATCCTTATTCAGAGGATACAGGCGATTGACTAGCTGTTTTAAAAGCACTTCTTTTTCTGGATTTCCACGGCAAACATCAATAGATGTGAATGAACCCAAAGAATTTGCAAGGTTCTTTTCCCAACTCCATGGAATGGCTCGAACAAATGGTGTTATGCCAAAGCCAAAAACGGCCGCTAGGCCAACAGCAGCAATGACCCATATCAATCCCTTTATTTTGGATGCCTTGTCTGTTTCGGTCGTCTCTGTCATTAATGGTGGCGCAAAAAAGCCATGATCACATAGAAAATAATAATGACAATGGTAAAAATGATGCTTAACGGTCCTCGTTGAGTGGTCGTAGCCGAAGCTGCTTTTGTTTGATTAAGGCCGCTAACGTTCTCATCTTCTGTGCCATCTACAAATGTCTCGCGGTCTTGAATCGTTGCTTGTACAGGCAAATTTTCTTGTAACGTTTTCACGCCATCAAATTTTTTAACGGCAGTACCCATAACCATAAATTCAACTAAGCCGCCACCTAAATCGTAAACCCTTGTTTTCACACCAACAACTTCATCAGCATTGCATTTTTGGGCTGCAACCTGAAGACGCTCAAGAGCCTTTTCTCTGGCTTCATACAAAATCTCGGTGAGACCTGCAACTTGACCACCAGCCAGACTTTGGAAAAAGGATGTAATCCCAGAAGCAAAACCTAAAGAATAAACCGATACTCCCATGACAAGTTGAATCGGTAGATAACCAATATTAACCATGTTCCAAAGTTCCTCATTGGTCATATCCGAAGTCACCGGATCACTGGCATAGTGACTTAAAGCTGGATGACTTGAAGCTGTTCCGATCATTAACATTTCTTGGGCACCTAAAAATGGCATAATTGAAGTTTGAATGCCAATAACCGCATTGGCTCCGGCTTGTTTCGCTTCGGCTTTTATTCGGCTCAAGGCCAAATGCCTTGTACGATCAAAAATTTCTGTAAATTGCGCTACTTCCCCTCTTTTTAAACTACGAAAAACTCCGCCGATATTGCCACCCATACCAATAGAGTAGGCTACATTACCGAAAACAAAACGATGGGGCTTAAATCCAGCGTCTATTTGGCAATAAAGCTGTTGTGCGTCGGCAGATGTCGAGAAAGAAAGCGTTCCTGTATCACTTGACGTATTCTTAACGGCCGATCCAATTGCAAGAAATTCAAGATTACTTCCATGGTTGATTAAATCAAATGAAACCCCCGTTAAACCGACACCGCTGTACTGACGCGCTTCTGCCATTATCCGATCAAAAGCATTCTTTCGGCCATCATAGATTAACTTGGTGATTTCCTCTACTTCCCCACCGGCCAAAGTAGACAAACCACTTTTAATTCCTCCACCAACACCTAATGATACGACGTTATTACCCAAGCAAAGTTGTCCAGGGATATAATTCAACTTTTTTAAACAAAAAATCTCATTACCAGAAAGACCAGTGACTTTCGAATGTTCGGAAATCGGCATTCCTATCCTCCTTATTTAATTGCATTATTGAAATTATTTAACCCTTCGGCTGCTTTCGTTTATCGACGGAATAATGTTTGGCGATCGTCATCGTGATCTTGGAATTTTCCTTTCAATGAATCATCATAATCTGCGTAATCCCTTTTCGAATCATCATAACCGCAATCGCCGCAAGTAAAAGCGCCATCACCTTCGATAAAGCCCGGGCGCCTCCTTCTCCGACGATCTTTATAAGCCCATCCGAAAAAATAAAAACGATCCCGGCAAAAGAGATATTAAGTAAAATTGAAAACAATGTCGCCGCTAATCCGTATTCATTCATAATAATAATGGAAGTTGTTAAAACCGCAGGACCCACCAAAAGCGGCGTGCCTAATGGCACCGCGCCTAAATCTTCCGCGGCGACTAAACGATCTTTTCCAGAAACTAATAAATCCATAAGCGCGATGCAAAAAAGAATGACACCTCCAGCCACCATGAAATCACCGATCGTGATCCCTAAAAATCGGAAAACCGCCTGTCCTAAAAAAATAAACCCAACCGCCAAAGCCAGGGCGGTTAAAATGGATTCGACAATGACTTTTTGTTTAGCCTGTTGATTGATGCCATGGGTTAAAAGAATAAAGACCGGTAAAAGACCGATAGCATCGACGGCAACAAAGATTGGAATAAACGCCAGAAAAAAGTCGTACATAGTCCCTCCTCTATTTTACTCAAGAATCAAACCGCTCTAGTCCCAATATCGGTTTCATGCCAATCATACTGAAAAAAAGCTCGTCGTCATTAACGGGTTCGACTTTGCGGACTTCTTTGAGGGTTCGGGGTCCCCAAAAACTGACTACAAGACGCAAACTTGATGCGAGAACGAACAGCGTTAAAATTTTAAAACCAAATAACGGCGGTAGCAGCGGAACAATTAACCCGCCGATTAAGCCGCCGCAACATAACGCAAAACTGTTAAGCGCGTTGAAATAAGAGATACAACGGGTCCGTTTTTCCGGCGTGACCGCATCATAAATAAAATTCGAAGCACATAAATTAAATCCCGCCCAGGCAAACCCTGAGACAATTTGCGCAAAGAAAATAAACAGTGGATGGCGGTTAAAAATCCAAAGCAAAGGCAGAATCGCAATGATTGGCCCGGTGAATCGTAGGATTTTGAGATTCCCGACGCGGTCTGCGTGTTTTCCCCACCGGCCTATCATCAAATACAACGTGACCTGCGTTGTCATGTTTAATATGGAATATAAAAGATAACTAAATTTAAGGTCACGTAACATAAGCACCGCAAAATAAGGCGCGGCGAGATTAACCGAAAAACTCATGAACGCCACAAAAAGAACAAAACGCGCGAAATTACTTTCCTTCATCCTGGCTAAAAAACGAACCAGTGTAAAATGTTCATTTTCCTTATGCTGGTCACGCGGGTCATGCATCCGTCCTAAAAAATGCCAGGAGACCATCCGGGCCAAAAAAGCTCCAACGAAAAGCAACACAAAACCATAAAAAACATCGACGTGGTTCATCACTTGTAAGATAATGCCGCCCAATAGCGTGCTTGAAATTAGGATACATCCAAAAATCCGATGACGCCAACCAAAATATTCGCCTCTTTTATGTTCGGCAACTAAATCTGACATAAGACTTCCCCACGGAGGATTGGCAAAAGCGCCAAAGGCCGTAAAAAGCGTCACTAACACAATAAAAAAAAACGGCAGTTTTATTTTAAACAAAGCCATAAGCGCCATTGGAAAAAGCATAAAGGCCTGTAAGAAGACAAATATATTAATAATTTTCTTACGTGAACCAATCTTGTGAGTCACATCCGCGCTTTTCAAAAGAAACAAAGCCGCGAAGAAATTTGGCAAAAAGCTTAATACACCGACGAGCCGGGCGCTTCCTCCCAAAAGTAGAAGAAACGGTGTAAAATAATCCTGTGTAAATCCGGTCATCACGCTGGCAAAAATACCGTCTTTGAGTGAATACCGTAGACTTTTTTCAATTTTTTCTTTCATGGCATCAAAAAACCTCTTATCAACATGCGATAAAAAAATATTGTGATAAGAGGTTTGGCTCTAAATACAAACAGGCTGTTTTATTTTTGTTATTTACCGGGGACTTGAGTTAAGGTTACGTCAACGACAACCGCCTTTTTACGCCAAAAGGAAAAGTTAACTTCCACTTTTTCATATTGATCATAACTAAAACTGATACCGCCGGGAACGGTGTTAATAAAACTCGACGGAGCTGATGTTAAAAGCGCAAGGTAGCCTTGGCGGCCCAATTCATTCTTAAAGTTTGTCGCCAGCACGCTTGCTAATTCACCGCAAACCTCTTTTAAAGCGTTCTCATCATCTTCATCGAAAGAAACACCTTTAAATCCTTTCATCAATTTGGGGATCATTTCGTTTTCATAATAAATTACGACAGCGCCACAAGCTTTACCGCCCTTTTTATCTAAATCGTTCAAATAAAAATTAACAAAAGAAATAACGGTGGGGCCGTTAAATTTTTCCATGCCTGAAATCCGCATTTTACCGTCGTATTCGATAAGGGTTTTAATTTCTTTGCTGGGCGCTTCAGTAAATGGGGCCTTGCAGGTTTCTTCGTAGGTCAGTTTCGCAGCGTTGACCATAGCATTGAAAACGGTTTCGTCATTAAGGGTCTTGGGAGTCATTGTTTTAAGACGGTTATGCGTTAAAATTGATATCTAAAATCGAAACGTTTTTAATATAGCATTGTCTTTCCCAAAGACAAGGAAAACAGTAATTTTTTGGATTGAGATAATCTTTGCGACGGATAATCGGCGGTATAAACGCGGGCGGCCCTGTTTAGCGCTGCGTACATCGCCAGGGCCGCCCGGCTATCAGCTGGCTAAAAAACTTAACTCTTACTTTTCTTTCTGACCACTCAACAACCGAAAAGCCGGGGCATAAATTTTCTGCGCCCAATTTGCATATTCCGGTGCCGACGGATGTAAACCATCTCCAGAAATACGCGACCGGTCATTTTTCATTTCTTGAGACAGCGTGTAAATATCAATCACACTCAATTGTCTGCGTTCGGCTTCTTCTTTAATAATGGCATTAAATTGAGCAATGCCTGCGGCGATGTCTCTTTTATGACTAAAGCGTTGGCCTTGAGGGACAACCGAAAAATCGGGAATGTTAACCACAAGGAAACGGCTTTTGTCGGGCAGAACGGCGAGCATTCGGTCCATTAAAAATGTTAGCCGTTCACGAAATGTTTCTGCGCTAATTTCTTGCACCCAGTCATTAACCCCGATCATTAAGGTGGCAAAATTGGGATGTGCTGATTCAAAAACCGGCAATTCTAAATTAATCGCTTCCTTTGTTGTCCAACCAGCGTGCGCCGGATTGGCAACAAGAACGATAGAAAATCCTTGAGCTTTTAACTTTTTTGTTAAGACCGACGGCCAGCTCTCTTGAGGCGTCGCCCCGGTGCCGATTGTATATGAATCACCTATGGGAACGTAACGGATGACTGAATTGGTTTGAGTCTGAGGCCCCTCTTTAGCTGAAGAGAGAACAACTTCATTCATCAAAGCGAACAAAATAATAAGGGAACCCTGTATTTTGAAGAATTTCATCATAAAAAAATCCCCCGCCAAATTATCGACGGGGGGTGTAAGGACAAAAAATTAATCGCCATTTTGAGGTGCGTTGCCTTCGGCCGGGGCTGCCGTAGCAGGAGCTTGCCCCACGGCCGCAGGAGCTGTTTCAGCGGCTGGAGCTGTTGATTCATTGGAACCGAGATAGCTTTTTAACTTCAGCCAAGTTTTGGGGCCAACTTTCCCGTCGGCCTTTAAACCATTTTCTGTTTGGAATTCTTCAATCGCCTTTTTAGTTTTAGGGCCAAGAGCCCCATCCACTTTACCGTGATAAAATTTGGCGTTTTTTAAAGCTTGTTGAATGTTTTGAGGCGTTGGTTTATCGGGCAGCTCAGCATTGGTGGTAGGCGTAATATTCTCAACTGGTGTTTGCCCTCCCTCACTGCTCGACGGATTTACAACTTCCACGGCATTTGGGGTGGTTTCATTGACGACCTCGGCATTTTCGGGTGGTACCGCATTATTATCTATTTCCTTAAAAAATTCGGTTGTCTGAGCGGCATTCTTATCGTTCGCATTTTTTTGCCCACATCCGGCGATCGTTAAAGCCAAAACGATAACAGGTAAAACCATTTTTTCACGTGCACTCGTCATCTTTTAATCCCCAATTGTGATGGTTAATCTTGATGTTTATTCTGCCGAATATAATTACTTGGCCGTTTCTTTGGGCTTATCCGGGGCCGGTTGGGTCTGTGTGGAAGCCGGATTAGTTTCTGTTTTATCAATTTTAATTTCGGTCTTGGTTTCGGTATTCTCCGTCGGGGGTTCTTTGCTGGTTAAGTCGAGCTGAATAGCGACATTTTTACCGGCGTTATCGGTCGTGTAACTGACATCAACATCATCATCCACCATAACCATAGAAAGTTCAATCGGATTACCGTCTTTTTCGATTGTGGTTGCTTCATTAACATATACGGTAACATTAGTGCCTTGAGAGTTTTCATCTTCGACAATGGGTTTAATGATAACCAAAGATTGCGGAACATCAACATTGGCCACCGTGCCAGAAAGTTCTTTGACCGCCAAATCTGCCGTGTCATCTTCGTCTGAAGCAGCCCAGCTTGGTGGCATACTTAACACCGCCGTTAACACAACAATAAAAATAAAACTGCTTAATTTAATATATCTTAGATTCTTCATATTACTCCTCAGCGTCTTCCGACTGTAATTCTCTGTTGTTCTTTAAGAACAGCATGAAAAATTTGACCACTAAGAAAAAGATCAAGAAATTAATAACCATAAGGCAATTTAATTTCCGTTAGCTTTGCGTTAAGATTTTTTTAAGGTGGATTAAAATGATAGATGTTTAAATTACGGCTGATTATACAAAGGCTCTATGTGTTGTCAATGACTTTCCGGAAAATTTAGCTGTCTCAAATCCTTATAATTCTCCGACGGAGAACTATTCCACTGGAATAACAATTACAGTACCCGCCTTTAATTTATTCGGATTCGCAATACGATCTTTATTGAGCTCATAAAGATACTTCCAGCGATGACCGCTGCCAAGTTCATTTTGGGCGATCTTCCAAAGGGTATCATTTTTCTTAATCGTATATTCCCGGGTTTGGACTTTGACTTGAGATTCGACTTTTTCTTCTTTCTCAACTAAATACTTCCCCTCCTCGATGGGCTTAGCGTTCGGTTCTGAGGATAAAGCGCTGGGCTGTGGAATCATAACTTCTTCAACCTCGGCAATCATGAACTGCGCATTGCGGTCTTTTTGCATACCGACTAAATCCGTAATCGGGGCGACAGCGTCGAGCTTACCGCGGCTCACAATCCGGATACGGTTTTCTGGAATATTGTGTTCTAACATAAAATTTTTAACGGCGGCTGCCCGCTCTTGCCCGAGTTTATTGTTATAATTTTCCGATCCCCGGATATCACAATTGCCCGTAATTAAAATGCTCGCTTCCAGGTTACGCTGTAATGTGCCGATCGCTTTATTGAGGATTTGAACAGCATCATCCCGCAGGTCAGCTTTATTGTAGTCAAAATAAATTTTTACATTCTTGATGATTTTCTTAATTAATAAGGAAGGACGTAATTCTTGAGGTTTTGGCGGGGGAAGTTCGTCGGTCTTATAATCATAAATGATTTTGTAAACATAAATATACCCGCGGTTACCCCACGGCCTAGTTTCTCCAGGCGTTTTGGGCCACCACCAGTATCCACCCATTTGTTCATCTTTGACGGGTGAGGGTCTGGCGTCCGTCGGCCACCATTGGAAACGCTGTTGCAGCGCATCAACTTCTTCTTTTCTTTTATCATCTCGAACCCACCAGCTGGCTGCCTGGGCGAAAGCGGTTAAATTCATGAACAACAAAAAAGAAAAACCATAGATGGCGCTAATTCTCTTGATTCTTTTTGAAATGTTCATATTCCTAGTTTACCTTTATGATTGTCGATAATTTAAATTTATTCTAATGGACCCATTTTAGCGAGTGGACTCTGAAATTCAATCTTTTTTTAGCTTAATCATTTTAAATTACAAATAAAAAGTGGCCAGGGTACACAACACCTGGCCACTCTATTTATTTAGCCTTTTGGAAAACTACTCGCCGCTTAAAATTTTCTTAAGCTTCGTGAGCTTCTCCTAAAGTGACTGAAAGTTCACGGCAGCTGTCACCGCGCAAAAATGACACGTTCACTTTTGTCCCCGAGGGATATTTAGCTAAGACCCGGTAAATATCATCGACGCTGCTTATCATATGTTCATTAACTTTAAAAACCAGATCACCTTTCTGCAAACCCGCTTGCTCGGCGGGCCCCTGAACCTCGATTGAAATAATTTCAACAACTGTATTAACCGGTAGTTCCCAATAGCGTTTCAACTTAGCGTGTAAAGGAACGACCTGCCCAGCAATCCCTAAATAACCACGCTTGACCTTACCGTGATGAACCAGCTCACTGACAACCCAAATGGCTGTCGTTGCGGGAACTGAAAAGCTGATCCCCTGCGCCATGTAGATAACAGCGGTATTAATGCCAATGACTTCGCCGCGGCTGTTGACCAGCGGGCCACCGGAATTCCCAGGATTTAAGGAAACATCACTTTGAATAATATTTTCAACCAATCTTCCAGATTGACTGCGCAGTGTCCGTCCTAAAGCCGAGATAACTCCACTTGAAACAGTGCTTTGAAATCCGAGTGGATTACCAATGGCAATAACCAGTTGCCCGACGCGTAAACGTGAATCCGTGAGCTTGGCCGTAGGTAGACTATGACTCCAAACGCGAATCACCGCTAAATCGGTCGCTGGATCACGACCAATAATTTCAGCCGGCAAAATCCGGCCGTCGGTTAAACTAACTTTCAATTCTTTTGCCCCATCAACCACATGGTCATTGGTTAAAATAAATCCGTCGGGTGTAATAATAACACCGGAACCCGCACCTGTTTGCGGCGGCTGATAACCTTGCTTTTTCTTTTGAATATGGATACTCACAACCGCCGGCCCGACCTTTTCAACAACGCCAACAACCGCTTGAGAATAAGCGTCGAGAAGATTTTCATCGCTTAACTGCGGTGATAAAACCTGATCGTTTTCGAGCGGCTTTTTTAACGACGCATTAACATAAGTTATATTCATGCAAACCTCCTAATCTTTATTTGATCATCAGGATCATCAGAATCTTCACTACGATTAACTGGGTTCCTTTTATTTAAAGTTTGATAAATAGGCGCATGCTCCAGGATCTCTTTGATTTCAGTGTCTGGGGCACCAAACTCTCTGGCGATCGCAATAATATCTTGGCAATCTTCGTATTTTTCTTGAGCCAATACTTCTTTTAAGTAAGAAATAGCTGTTGTCTTGACTGGATGCTCCCCTCTTAATGGACTCCTGATTTGTCCTTGCAATATTGTAATAAACATACGCCGCCTCCTCTCCTTTTTTATTGCTTAATATGTGCATATACACATTATTTTGTTTTTAAAAAATTAAAGCTTTTGTATCCCTTGTAAAATGCCAGTTAAATCTTTGAGCAATTGATCTAATCGGTTTTTGCCTACGGCCTTGGCTACTTTTATTTGAATCTTTTCCCAAACAGGCAGGGCTTTATCCAACGTCCGGTGTCCTTCTAAATTTAAAACAACTTCTTTCTGACGCTTGTCCTTACCACAATGAATCGAAATAAGTCCTTTACGTTCTAACGGACGAAGATTGCGGGTTAACGTTGTCCGGTCTGTCGAAATTGCTTCAGCCAAATCACTCACACTAATAGGTTGCATTTTTTGAATCGCTAGTAAAATCGTTATCTGGGTTGCACGACAGCCTAAGGGTCGCAAGGCAGCGTCGTAGATTTGAGTAATGATGCGAGATGCTTTACGGAGATTAAAGCAAACACACGGATGATCAGATAAATCACTTTTAAGGACTTTATTCTCTTTATCTTTAATATGCATGGGCAAGTATCTATCCTTAGGCTAATATGAGTATATGCACCTATTTAATATTGTCAAACCATTTTTATGGAAAAATTGAAAGGCGAGTATGTTGATTCAGACGTGTCCGGTAAATAAAAAGGGAATCGCTGCGCTCGTGTTAGAATAAGGTTACGCGAATAACCAAACCACGAGGAGGATTCCCAATGGCGCATTCTAACACGATTATGAACGAATTGTTAAAACTTATCCCTAGACATCAATTTGACACCATCGTTAAAAATCATTCTGGTGACCGTTACGTTAAACGCTTCACCTGTTGGAATCAGTTTACGACCTTGCTCTACGCTCAAGCCGCCAACAAAGAATCCTTACGCGAGATTCAGCAAAGCCTCCAGGTGAATGATCCAAGGCTTTATCATCTGGGTCTTCCCAGAATCAAACGTTCAACCTTATCCGATGCCAATCGCACAAGGTCCTATGCTATCTTCGCTGCCTTATTTACTAAACTGGTTGAACGTTGCCAACAGTTAACACCCAAACATAAATTTAAATTCAAAAATCCTTTGTATACCTGGGATGCCACGATTGTTAGCTTATGTCTATCTTTGTTTCCCTGGTCTAAATTCCATAAGACCAAAGGAGCCATTAAGCTTCACTTTCAACTGAACCATTCTGGTCATATCCCTGACTTTCTGGTTGTTTCACCTGCCTTTGATCAGGAAAGTTCCGTTGCCAAAAGATTTTTTACCATTTCACCGGACAGCATTTATTGTTTCGATCGCGGTTACTGTGACTTTCTTCTTTACCGTCGCATAATGGAAGCTAAAGCCTTCTTTGTCACACGCACCAAAGAGAATCTGGATTACAATCTTATCGGACAGCATTCTGTGCCATTAAAAAAAGGCATCCTCTCCGATGAGATTATTACCCTCAACAATCCTAAATATCCTAAAGGATTACGCCTTATTCGCTATTACGATCACCTCTCCGGTGAATTATTCGAATTCTTAACCAACAATTTTCATCTGGCTGCCTTCACCATCACCCAAATCTATCAAGCCAGATGGCAAATTGAAGCCTTCTTTAAATGGATTAAACAAAACTTAAAGATTAAAACATTCCTGGGCACTAATCAGAATGCCGTTCTTACTCAAATCTGGGTGGCCATATGTTACTTCTTGCTTCTGGCCTACATCAAATATCAAACAAAATTTCAAAAATCGCTTTTTTATCTCCACAGGCTTATTCAGGACACTTTATTCGCCCGTTTGACTCTGATCGACCTGCTTACAGCTTCTCAGACCAAGCTCAATCATTTTAAAATTAACGAATTTCAATTCGCTTTCCTTTAAATATTTTTACCGGACAGCTGTGGTGTTGATTGGAGACTCTTTAGGAAGATCCATCCACAGGTTTATAGCCTAGTTTATTGCAAATGTTGGTGCCTATACATACCACTTGTCCATTCTCAAGGATAGATAAACAGTAAAGGATAGTTAAACCATCATCGCTCATTCTTAATATTTGACCACGGTCCGGTTGACTGACACCATCAACAGTTAAATAAACAGTTGGGTTGTCATCCCACGCGGAAATTAAGCTAAATTTTTGAGGAGCTGTTATGCCAATATCCAGTGCAGACAGATTTCGAGTGTATTGGCCTCCATTTTCAATAGCATATTTTTTCTCGGCTTCAAAAAAAGCAACGAGAATCTGTTCGGCGTCCCTGGCATGCACACGTTCTATGGCTGTAGTATATAAAGGCAATGCAAGCGTGCTTAATATTCCTAAAATGGCGACAACCATAACTAATTCAAGAACTGTATACCCTTGCTTATTAATTTTCAGATTTTCTATACCCAATTATGCACTCCTTTAATAATTACTGAAATTTCAGCCGCTCCACTTCATCCCGCATTTCTTGAATTTTATCTTTTTCACGCTGTTTACGAGCTGCTTCTTTAAGCCTCTCTTCTTCTTTACTTAACATTAATTCATGATACTTTTGGTTAGCATTAGTCGTGACATCTATAAAAAAATCAAGCTGCTGTTGTTTGGAATCATCTCCTGCAATAATAACGATAAGCTTCTTATCTATAATAGTGTATTGTCGCTTCTTTTCAAAATTATGCAGCCGATAAACGCTATGAAAAAACTTGACCCAAAGGTCATCTGGCTTACTCGAAAGAATAAGCGGATACTTGTAGGCCGTTTCAAAAGTGTTGTCTTTTTCGATACCTTCTTTATCAATAGTTACGATTTTAATCTCCTTATACTCCATCTGTTCTCCTTACGAAATTATCCTTATTTTGCATAAGTTATTAGTGTTTAATATTTTATCTAAAAAGAACTTAGCTTTTATCATTATAAATATATACGAAATTTTATTTTTCGGCCACAATTTGTAGGGTCTCATACCAGCCAAAAGCGCCTGCAGATACCAGCTTCCCTACTCTAATTGTAGCAGGGTCCATAATCAATAAACCCAGCGATGGGTGCGTCATAACGACATAACGTTCATCCGGAAGCCATCGCACATGAACCACAGAAGCGGCGGTGTCTTTTACATTAAAAAGTCTCAACTGCTTTCCTTGGGGATTTTCATAGTACAAATACAGCTGTGGGTCAATACCCAGTTTTTTCCCATGTGGCGTTATAAAAGACATTTCTTTTTGGCCCAACCGGGTAGAAACATTCCGATTATTGTCGAAATATCCATTGATCCCAAAAGAAATTATTTCCTCTGGTTTTAAGGAAATATTTTTGGCTCCTACCGTGCGGACAAGCTCCGGCGACTTATCGAGTTCACTGACGCGGTAAATTTTTACCATGTATGGTTTTTTTGGATTAATATCTGGAAGACTATTGGAGCGGTAAAAATATAAATTTTCTCCCTTCGTATCCCAAAAAAATTCTTGAATGCCAGTAAGGGGGCCTCTCACCAGTTGCTTTTTATTTTGAGTCATATCATAAACGTAAAAATAGTCGGAAGCTCCAATATCCGACCAGCGGTAAACTTCGTAACAGATTTTTTCACTGTTAGGCGACCATTGGGGCGTTTTAAAAACGCCCTGGGCTTGACCTTCTTCGACCAAGGGCCCTAAACTGTCAATGACCTCAAGCGATTCTTCTTGACGGTCATATAAAAGCAGTTCGTTATCACTGGTTAAAAGGATGTAGCGCCCATTTGGCGAGAATACAAACTCTTTGAGGGGAGAATCATTTTTATAGAAGAAGTCGAGATCGCTTCCGTCGGCGTTAATCTTTCCTAGAATATTACCCATAATGAAATAAATCGGCTGTTTGCTTTTAACCCATCGCGTATCGGATGACAAAATTAGAGAAAGATCTCCCTGGGCTTTCCTTTTGTATTCAAGCCAGCCAATATACCCCACCATGAAAATTAAAAAAAGAATGCCTAAATTTGTCAAAACCCCAAAGATGGCATTAAAAAATTTGTTGTCTGACATAGGAGGTAGTTTAAACTGTAAGAAAAAGATTTATTGGAAGGTTAAAAAATTTGTAGTGTGCTATTTCGATTGTGAAGAATTTTTACGACATCTTAGCATAGCCGCTTTTAAGTGGTAAAGTATTTTTGGGAGACAATGCGGGCCTTGGGCCCGGAGATCCTTCGAGTGGCCCAAGGCCCGGCGCGCTCACTTGTGCGTTTCAACAAGATAAATCCCTTAGTGTCAAAAAAGCATAATTAGAAAAAAAAACAGGACATGACTTAGTTTTTCTCAAATTCTCTGCCAAAAATTGTTTTTCCAAATCCTTTAAATAACAATTCAAATCGACGCCCATATAAACGTCATGGGACTTTTGAACTTCTCGCAAATGATCGCGAGCTTGCTCATAAAGGATTAGCCATCCACGGGATTGCCTCATATACAACTTTAAATAAGCGGCATTGACTTTAATTAATCCCTGAATATAAATACTAACGAGTTCATCATTCTGTTTTTTAGCCAACCGCCAAAACGCTTCCAAGACCTCGTGAGATTCCCACCAAAATGCATAATTGTATAAATCAGTGGCCCATAAGTATGTGGGATTCGTGTTCCAAGTTTTAATATTAAGCGGTTTTATTGGCGTATGTTGTTTTTGATAGGAATGACCTTGCGGATATTCAGTGGGATGAGGATTCAAACCTGGAATAAATCGGTAAGATGGGAATGATTCTTTGGAATAACGTGGAAATTTAGGATTAGGCGCTGCAGGCGGCGTAACAGGTGTTGTCATTGGTATCGCCGAACGACACTAATGACCTTCCCTATAATAGACACATTGTCATCCATCAGCCGGGGTTCATATCGCGGATTAGCGGGCTCTAGATAAAAATCGTTATCTTTCCGCTTGAGATATTTAACGGTGGCCTCATCGCCGATGAGGGCGACAACCGTTTCTCCCGTCTTGGCCATCGTTTGCTTGCGCACTAAAACCAAGTCGCCAGGCATGATTCCGGCCTGAATCATGCTGTCCCCTTTAACCCTCAAAGCAAAAATGTTATCATCCGAAAAAACAATACTATCCAGATTAAGATAGCCTTCGATATCTTCAACGGCTAAACTTGGGAGTCCAGCGGCGACCCTTCCCATAATGGGAATCGAAAATAATTTTTCTTTGACTAATTCAATGGCGCGGGATTTGTTAGCAGTGATGCGGATACAGCCTTTGTCGACCAAGGCTTTTAAATGATCACGAACCGTTGCGGTTGAGGCGAGATCAAAATGGCTGGCGATCTCTCTAATACTTGGTGGTAACTGAGTAGTTTTGACCGTTTGATAAATAAAACGCAGAATTTCTTTTTGTTTACTGGTTAAATTGTTTAATGTATTTTCCATGGGCAAGACTATACCGCCCATTTGAGTGGTAATCAAGATTTTTTTAAAATTTTTTTACTTTTAGGAAGATGCTGTTGAACTCGACGGAGGCGAAGAAGGTGTCGCGGAAGCATCGCCAATACATTTATTAATTTTATCTAGCAAAACATCAATATCAACCGGCTTAACTAAGTAGCCTTTAATTCCTTTTAACCCAAAAATCGGCTGATGCTGCGCATGAGCCGTTAAAACCAAAACCGGTAGTGATTTAAAACCATCCATTTTGCGCAATTCAGTAATAAAGGTATAGCCATTCATACGCGGCATCTCAACGTCCAGCAGAATTAAATCGGGCCGCGACTGTTTTACTTTTTCTAAGCCCATCTGGCCATCCAAAGCAAAATCAACCGCGTATTGCTTAGCTTCCAAACGGGCTTTAATCAACGTCACACTTGTCCGGTCATCATCAATCACTAGAATTTTTTTCATAAAACTGATACTCCTGCGTTATTTCTCGCCGACCATTTGATTTTTCTGACGGCTGTCCGCCGCACCACCCATCATTTTGAAAAGTTCCTGCAGGCACAAAACGTTCTCTTCATTCTCTTCCTGATGAAAAGCCTTAATCAAATTATTTAAAACCCGCACAACGATAACTTCTGAAGACGTGTAAGCACGAATAATTTCTTGAATCGACTCCTCTGTTCCCTTAGCTCTCGATCGGCGCATCAATTCATCTTGAGTCAACAACCGGCCGCCGTTAAAACAATCCACCCAAACCATTGTGTCTGCAATCTCAAATCTCGCTAAAAAATGTCCCGGGAAATTGCACCCTTGAATATTGAGCCCAAGACGCTCTCCGACGAGCATATAAACACAGCACAAACTAATCGGTAATCCTTGGCCCTGTTGAATCACCTGTACCAAATTACTATTTTGCGGCCGGTAATAATCAGTGACCGCACCTTTTAGTTTCTTGACTTTAAAAAGAAAATCACCCAGCTGGTACGGATCATTTTCAGCGTAGCGGCAGCGGTATTCCTGTGACAAATTATTTAAAAGAACCTCAAGCTCTTTTTCCTCGTCGAATTCATCCTGAAATTTAGCGAGCAATCCAAGCGCAGTTTCTAATTTTTGCAAATCATCAGCCAGACCAAACCAGCTTGACCAGACTGATTTTAACCAAACGCGGTTTTGTTCGATCAATAAAGGTTTGATAATTTGTCGCTGAAGGGGGTTTAAAGGGGGAACAAGATGTTTTAATTCTATTTTAAGGGAAGGTCCAAATTTTTCTAACTCTTGAAAAACACTGGTCACCACAAAGTCTGAATCATCATCAATCAATTTGATGAGAAAAGGTAACTGTTCAATGTGGGGCATCAGCTCCTCTTTTTTTTATTTTATTAATAGTGGAGGGAAAACATTTTCATAATATCAGAGGCTCATTAAAAATCTAAAAGAATTTGTGAAATTTTCTCACCTTGATGAGACCAATTCATTTAGCTTCCACTTCTATTTTACGAATTATTCTTTCCATATCTTGCAAAATCGAGACTGGAACGAGTTTGAGCGTTTCCATATCTTTTTGAAATGACCGAAAGGCATTCATAAAACGCCGTACCGCAAAAAGATTCCGCTTGTCGCGTTCCTCGTCGGGATCGATTTCTTTGCGTTCTTTCATGAGCGCGGTCAATTCTTTGCGGACAATCGCCGCATCTTTTCCTTTTAAAAATACTTCTTCTTTTAATTTACCGAATTCTTCCCTCGATAGATCTTTTTTGTTTTTAGCAAGCCGCAGAACATTGATCGTATCGTAACTGGGAACAAGCGCCGTTTGCGTTGATTCGGAATAATCTTCTTTAAGATACGACGGTTCTTCGTGCTCCAAGAAATAATAACTTTTTAAAATTTTAATGGCGATCTGTTTTTTCATGCCTAATTCTTTTTGGGTATATGTTTCAAACTTCTCATATCCCCAAAGCTTAAACATTTTGTCATTCCAAACCGCGTAAAGCGCTTGTCCCAGTTTGACCCAGGACGTTTTAAAATCTTTGGCATGCGTTAAAATCTGGCTTCTTAAAATGTCATCGGTGACGTGGGCTGACTTTGGATTTTCTCCGTCTGATAAGAGTGTCTTTAAGGATTCCATGTTCTGTTCTCCCTTATATATTTTTGAATTCATTGTGACAACCTTCAGTTAAGCGGGGTTGGATATTTAAACTGATACCCTAAAATTTTTTTAAGCTTCGCATTGCTGACGATTTTAAAATCTTTTTTTTCTGAATCTTTAAACCGCGGCGCCGGAATTCCCAATTTCAACGCCGCTTGTGTATACAATTTGCGTTTGGCTGGATGATCGTCGCTGCAAGCGTTAAAAATTTCTCCGCGGATATTGCGCTTGATAATTTCAAATAAGATATTAACTGCATCTTCCTGATGAATGAGATTAACTGGCGTATTTCCGTCGGGAATATCCGTCTTACCGGAAAATTTTTTTCCGATTAAACGATTCTCACCATACAGTCCAGCCAGCCGGACAATCGTTGTATCAAACCTGCGGTGCTGGCGCAGATAATTTTCGGTTTGCAGAAGAATGCTGGCGCGGGTGTCCGCCGGTTCAAAATAATCTGACTCAGTTATAATTTTATTTAGATTCGGATAAACAGCTGTCGAGCTGGTGAAGATAACAAAATTTATCACTGAAGATTCAATGGAATGGACAATATTTTGGATTTGTTCAAAATAAAAAGCTGGGTTGGGTAGTTGGCGCTTAAAAGGGAGCGTTAAGACCAAGATATCGGCGTTAAAAAAATCTTTGATCCCTCCGCCGGAGATTTCGGGTGTCACATTAATGATAAACGGTTTAATTGATTCTTGTGCGAAGCGGGATTTTTTGGCGGGCGTTGTGGTTGAACCTTTAACTGTATATCCATTTTCAACCAATTTTTGTGCGAGAGGCTCTCCTAACCAGCCGCATCCTAAAATACTCACTGTGAGTTGATTCATATCTTTTTTAATGTGAATAACTCGCAAATTGCACACGGATATTCGCGAATATCTGTGTTAGATTCGAGTAATTCGCGTCACTTATATTTTTTCTAATCAATTCAAAAGGAAACCCAAACATGTTTTGTTTGGGTTTCATAGTAATCATTTAATATTGTGAACTTATTTATCCAGGTAGGCTTTTAGGACATTCCAAGTTTTACGGCCGATCACACCATCCGCTTTAAGATTATGCGCGCTTTGAAATTCGGCAACGGCTTTTTTAGTTTTTTCTCCAATTTTCCCGTCGACAGTTCCATTATAATAGCCGGCCTTCTTTAAGGCTAATTGGACCTGATCTGGGGGAACATCCACGTGTAAGATACTGTCTTTTGACTTGCTTGAAACGTCCGGTGCGGATTCATAACTTTTGGAAGAGTGCTCACTCGTACTGCTTTTGACTTCTTCTGAAAGGCTTTGAACTTGATCCTTCAAGTCATTAATCTCATCGTCTTTCTTTTGAAGATCATCTTCCATTTGTGAAATTCGTGTCTGCAGTTGGTCGGATGATGAACTGCTGCTGCCTTTCATCGTGGCGCAACCGGTTAGCCCAATGGTTAATCCAAGCATGCCAAGTAGTAGTCTAAACTTCATGAGCTTCTCCTTTGATAAAATAATTTACAAATAATAACTAGATTTTTTAGTCAACAGCAATAAATTAGGCAAAAAATTTTTGAACGCTCGTATTCTACCATAAAGTTAAAAGCTGCCTACCGAATCTTTAAAAAAATTTATCAGTTAATTAGCCGCTGTTTCACTGTACATTGAGGCGCGCTTTTCTTTGAGCTCGTCGTTTGCTAAATATTCATCATACGTCATAAGGCGGTCGATAATGCCTTGTGGGGTGACTTCAATAATGCGGTTGGCGATCGTTTGGACGAACTGGTGATCATGGGAGGCAAAAAGAATGGTTCCCTTAAATTCGATTAAACTATCGTTTAAGGCGGTGATCGATTCGAGATCAAGATGGTTGGTGGGTTCATCAAGGATAAGAACATTGGCGTTTTGCAGCATCATGCGGGCTAACATGCATCTTACCTTTTCACCTCCGGACAAGACGTTCGCTTTCTTTAACGATTCCTCGCCGGAAAAAAGCATTTTCCCTAAAAAGCTTCGTATAAAATTCTCCTCACGTTCTTTCGAAAACTGCCGCAGCCAATCAACCAGGTTTAAATCGACATTAAAAAACTGAGAATTATCTTTTGGAAAATAGGCGAGAGAAACTGTTGTCCCAAATCTTACCTGTCCGTTATCAGCTTGCGCTTCCTTCATCAAAATGGAAAATAACATCGACGTGGCCAACCCGTCACGTCCGACGAAAGCCACTTTATCGCCTTTATTGATAGTGAAGGAAGCATCACTAAGCAATGTTTTACCGTCGAGTGTCTTATTTAATTTTTCAACGGTCAAAAGTTCGTTGCCGACATCTTTTTCGAATTTAAAAATAATATGCGGATATTTACGCGAAGAAGGTTTGATGTCATCTATGGTGAGTTTATCTATGAGTTTCTTGCGGGAAGTGGCTTGGCGTGATTTGGCGGCATTGGCGCTGAAGCGGGCGATAAATTCCTGGAGCTCTTTAATCTTTTCTTCATTCTTTTTGTTTTGCTCCCGCCGCTGACGCATAGCGAGCTGGCTGGATTCATACCAGAACGTATAGTTTCCAGTATAAAGTTGAACTTTACTGAAATCAATGTCCGCGATGTGCGTGCAAACCCGGTCAAGAAAATGACGGTCGTGGGAAACAACGATGACTGTATTTTTAAAATTATAAAGAAATTCCTCGAGCCACATAATCGACTCGACATCGAGATGGTTGGTAGGTTCATCGAGCAGCAGAATATCTGGATTACCGAAAAGCGCCTGAGCGAGCAAGACGCGGACTTTCTGGCCGGCTTCCAGTTCTTTCATTTTCCGTCGGTGGAATTCTTCTTTAATGCCCAGCCCGCTTAACATCTGCGCGGCTTCGGTTTCGGCGTCCCAACCATGGAGCGCTTCAAATTCGGCTTCTAATTCGGAGGCCCGCACACCGTCCGCCTCGGAAAAATCCGGTTTCGCATAAAGCGCGTCTTTTTCCTGCATAATTTGAAAAAGCCGTTTATGCCCCATAACAACAGTCATCAAGACTTCATAGGCATCAAATTCAAACTGATTTTGTTTTAGAACCGCTAACCGTTCGCCGGGCGTAATTTCAACATGACCGGAGCTGGAATCAACATCACCGGATAAAATTTTTAAGAAAGTCGATTTCCCGGAACCGTTCGCACCGATTAACCCGTAGCAGTTTCCCGGCGTAAACTTAATGTTAACGTCCTCAAACAAAACCCGTTTGCCGAAACGCAAACTTATGTTATGTGTTGTTATCATATTCCTCTTTTGCTTCTATTCGCGTTTTCAAAGGACCTCAATAATACAAAAAAAGACGAGTTGTGTCTACTCGTCTTTTTTTCTTATGATAGAAAGCTATTTGCAAAAAAAACCGCGCGGCAGGCCCTAGTTCCTGCCGCGCGTTCACCTAGATAACCATGTTGTCTGTTCTTTTGAAGATCAATGCTTATTTAAGACCGCGGCTTGGGCGCATTGAGCCGCGTCTTAAATAAGTTATGTCAGGGTCGCTGACTTGGGGGAGAATAACTTGGACTTCCACAAAATTTTGATCTTAAGGGAATGACAAAACCGCACCTTTAAGACTGAAAAATCTTTAGTGATATAAAAATAACCTTTGATACGAAAGGTAAATTTTTCTTCTTTGGTTTTGGAATTATATGCTTTGCGGATATGAATATCCGGCGCGTTTGCGGGCTGACAAACTCTCATTTCAGGAGAGACTAAATACACGAAACTTTTACGGACGTAGGTGCGGCATTCTTTATCTTCACATTTTTCGCTGATAAAGATTGCCTTGCGTCCTTTGGGTAGAGAAGTTGCGTTTCGGTATAAAACTTCTTTCATGTTGTTCCTTGTTTGGCCTTCCTGATTATTTTTAGAATGTCATGGAATCTTATACGCTGGAAGTATAACACTCAAGGAAGCTCAAACAAGGCAACCGGTTCGGTGAATAGAAAACGTTTTCTGAAGTGGATGAAAAATACCCAAAATTACAGAAATTCTAAAATTTTGATCGAATTTATACAAAATTTATTTAAAATTTTCAAAAATAAAGGAATTCTCTTATTTGTTTAAAAGATAAAAAAATAATTTTTTATGAGTTTAAGCGGACTTTTTTTTAGAAAAAAAATTGACGCGCGACTCTTTTCCTGACAGGAGCCGGCGAATGTTGGGACGATGACGGAGAATAACGAAGATACAGATGATGATTCCGAGGGAAACCACTTCCAAAGGTTGATTAAAATAAATCATTAAAAAAGGCAAGACCGTTGCGGCCGCCATTGAGGACAAAGAAACAAACCCTGAAATTAGAAAAACAACAATCCATGACAAAAGAGCTAAAAACAAAACTGGTCTAATCGCGGATAATTTTAAGGTTAATCCAATTAAAACACCCAAGCTGGTTGCGATTCCCTTGCCTCCTTTAAAATTTAAAAAAACAGTCCAATTGTGTCCAACGACAACCATAACCGACAAGGCAACGAGTGCCCACAGATTGTCCGTCCCTAATAACGTGCTAACACCTGCTGTTGCGACAACGCCTTTTAAGATATCCAACAACAAAACAATAATGCCCGGACCTTTACCAAGCACGCGAAACGCATTCGTCGCGCCAACGTTTCCCGAACCATACTCTCGGATATCAATCTTTTTTAAAACACGGCCGAAAATATACGCCGTCGGAATTGACCCAATTAAATAACTTAAACCTAAGCTAACGACGATTTTGAGAATTAGAATCATTGAGCGTTTTAATACCTTCCCTGATATAACCAAATCCGGAGATCGCGGTTAAACCAATCGTCACATACCATAAGACCGGCGACAGCTGCCACTGCAGTAAAACACTTAGCGCACAGCAAATCTGGCAAAAGGTCGTAGCCTTTCCCCACTTCGACGGAATAAGAGATAAATTACCTTGAACCAGATAAATAATCATCGCGCCTAAAAGTAAAATCACATCACGGCTGATAACACCGACGACGAGCCATAGAGGCAATTTCACTACGGTCAAAACATTTCCCTTAATCGTTAAACAAATAAAAGCGCTGATTAAAAGCAGTTTGTCGGCCAGCGGATCTAAGATGGCGCCCGCCTTGGTTTTCTGATGACGCGTGCGTGCGATGTAGCCGTCAATGACGTCCGAAATAACCGCAAATAAAAAAACCGCCAGAGCGATATATCTGAGATATTCGTCGGGCGGTTCATAATAAAGCAATGCCGCAATAAAGATCGGGACCGTCAAGATCCGCACAATGGTTACTTTATTGGCAAAGGTTAACGCCATAAGTTTATTCAACTTCTTTTAAAGGAACGTGATGTTCTGGGCAAACCACGACGCGGCCGCTGAAACGTTTGCCATCAACAGGACAATATTTCACGACGACCCGTTCGCCGCCGACGGCACCGGTAATCGATTGCACGGCGGATTTTGCTTCTTCGTTATTGGCTAAATCTTTCGCGAGAGCCTTCGCCTCTTCATCGCTTAAAGGTTTTCCTTTATAAGAACCAGCCAGCGCTTTTAAAGCAGAGACTGTTTCTTTGGAATCATCCTTATTAAGCGGTTGTTTGGTTTGAGCGGTACGACAACCACTAATAGTTAAGGCCAATCCTATAATAAAAATAAAGCACCATTTATATTTTAAAGAGAATTTCATGGAAGCTATAATTTTGGTTTGGTTAACCTATTTAATAAATCGGATCCGGTTGGGCGGCCAATAAATTAATTCAGCCCGTCCAATCATAAGATCCTTGGGAACAAATCCCCAGTAACGACTGTCTTTACTCGAAGCGCTGTTATCACCTAAAACAAAATAATGATTTTCAGGGACTTTAATTTTACGACCCGGCTGGCCATAAGCGCCTTGGTTATAGTAATAGCGGTTTTTGATAAGAGGATCTTCGTAAATTTTTCCGTCAATGTAAATGTGGCCGTCTTTGATTTCAACCGTGTCGCCGCCGACGGCAATCAAACGTTTAATAAAATCGCGGCTGCGGTCTTCCGGATATTCAAAGACAACGATGTCCCCGCGTTTGGGAGAACCTAACCCGGAAATACGATAGTTTGTGAAAGGAACCCGCGGACCGTAAATATATTTACTGACTAAAATCCTGTCCCCTTCTAAAAGCGTCATGCGCATAGATCCCGACGGGATTTTGAAAGCTTGAATAACAAATGTACGAATCAAAAGCGCCAACACCAGCGCGACAACGATCGATTCTGTCCATTCCCGCACGACGGCGTTTTGTTGAGAACGTTCCAACAGCGCCAGAATTTCTTTGCGTTTAGAATTAAACCTTTCAAGATTTAAAGTGTTAGGTGGATCTAATTTCTTAAGATTAACTTGAACAATACCTTGAGCGTCGATGTATCCTTGCTTGTATAAAACTTCCCACAATCCTTGGGCATCATTCGGTACAACTTTGGTGAGAACCTCCGGTGTAACCCGGCCGTACTTTATCATTCTGTTATAGACCATTATATTTTAAGCGCGGCCAGAAAGGCTTCTTGGGGAATTTCGACGTTACCGATCTGTTTGAGCCGCTTCTTCCCTTCTTTTTGTTTTTCCCAGAGTTTTCGTTTGCGCGTGATGTCACCGCCGTAACATTTGGCCGTCACGTTTTTCCCGACGGCTTTGACTTTGGCGCTCGAGATGATGCGCCCGTCGCAGGCGGCTTGAATTTTAACTTCGAAAAGCTGCTGTGGAATTAAATCCTTAAGTTTAGTGACCAGCCCCAAACCTTTTTCATAAGCGCGTTCTTTATTAACTAAACACGAAAACGCGTCACATATTTTATCATTAATTAAAATATCTAATTTGGAAATTTGCGCGGGTGCGTAACCTTTAAATTCATAATCAATTGAACCGTAGCCTTTCGTCGCCGATTTCACCAAATCATTAAAGTCCACAATGACTTCAGACAATGGAATTTCAAAAACAACTTTCATGCGGTCAGACACAAATTCACTTTTCTGATAAATGCCGCGTTTGCGTTTGGCCAATTCCATAACCGCATCCATCGCAAAGACAGGTGTAAAAACGTTTACCATCAAGACCGGTTCTTCTATGCGTGCGATTTCAGATGAATTCGGCAATTCCGTCGGACTTTCGATCTCATAACTGTTACCATCTTTGGTCACGACGCGATAACTAACGTTCGGTGTTGTCAAAATTAAATTTAAATCATATTCGCGTTGCAAACGTTCCTGCACAATTTCCATATGCAGCAAACCTAAAAATCCGCAGCGAAATCCATGCCCGAACGATTGCGAACTTTCCGGCTGGGCCACAAAACTGGGGTCATTTAAACCTAACTTTTGAATCGCTTCACGCAGATTCATAAAATCTTTGCCGTTGACGGGATAAACTCCGCAAAAAACGAGCGGCTTTAATTGCCGGTAGCCGGGCAGCGGCGCTTCAACCGGATTTTCAAATTCAGTGACCGTATCGCCGACGCGGACTTCTTTGGGATCATGAATATTACACGTAATGTAACCGACCTCTCCACAAGTTAACTCTTTCACCTTAACTGCCTCTGGACGGAAAACACCAATTTCCTCAACTGTAAAATCTTTTCCCGAATGCATCATCTTGATATGCATGTCGGGCTTGATGCTTCCGTGCATCACCCGGACATAAATGATAATTCCTTTATAAATATCAAACTTCATGTCAAAAATGAGCGCTTGAAGCTTGCCGTTTTCATTGCCCTCGGGATGTGGAATGAAACTGACGATTTTTTCAAAGACGTCTTTAATACCAATCCCTTCTTTCGCGGAAACTTTGAGGATGTCTTGTTCTTTAAATTTAAAAACTTCAGTTAATTGTTTGGTCGCAGCGGGGATATCGGCGCTGGCGATGTCAATTTTGTTAATGATGGGAAGAATTTCTAGATTATTTTCGATGGCGAGATAAAAATTGGCGACGGTCTGCGATTCAACGCCTTGCGTGGCATCGACGACAAGCAAAGCGCCTTCGCACGCGCGCAAAGACTTTTCAACTTCATAAGAAAAATCCACATGTCCTGGTGTGTCGATCAGATTAAACACGTATTGCTGCCCGTCGTTGGCTTTATAATCCAACCGCACGGCGGAGGCTTTGATCGTGATGCCGCGCTCACGTTCCAAATCCATATCATCCAACAGCTGATGCTGAAATTTACGTTCATCAATCGCACCGGTAAAAAGCAAAAAACGGTCAGCCAGCGTTGATTTGCCGTGATCGATGTGGGCGATGATTGAAAAATTTCGAATGAGTTTTTGGTCCATCTTCTTACTTTTAACGAATTGTGAACGCGAATCTACGCGAATTGCACACGAAATATTCGCGAATATTTGTGTGTCATTCAGGCGAATTCGCGTTTAAATTGAAATAAACTTTAAAATTTTTTCCGTCGACTGAGGAACAGTCAACCCGGTCGAATCAATCACAATCGCGTCGTCCGCTTTTTTGAGCGGGCCGACTTTGCGGGTAAAATCTTTTTGGTCGCGTTCTTGAAGGTCTTGTTTCAAAAGCGTTTCATTAACGACTTCGCCTTTGGCTTGGAGTTCTTTAATCCGCCGTTGGCAGCGTTCGTTAAAATCAGCGTCGAGATAGAATTTATATTTGGCGTTGGGAAAAATCACGGTGCCGGCATCGCGGCCTTCAACTACAATGCTGGTTTTCGCACCGATGCGGCGCTGCCATTCAACCATAATCGCGCGAACCTTCGGCGCCCTGGCTGCGTAAAATGTATTGTTGGTGATTTCAACAGACCGTATAGCTTCAGAAACATCACGACCGTCTAACAGCACATGAAGCGTTTGATGCGCGTCGGTCTTTAAATCAATCGTTGTTTGATGCGCTAACGCAACAAGCGCTTCTTCATCTTCGAGATTAATTTTATTCTCTAAAGCCTTTAAGGTCAACGCCCGGTACATAGCTCCCGTATCAAGATACGAAAAATTTAACCGTCGGGCAAGCTCTCGGGCCGTTGTACTTTTGCCGGCACCCGCTGGACCGTCGATTGTAATAACAATGGCCTCTTTGGTAGAGGCCTTTTCAATGACTTCCTTTGATTTCATGACTGCGTTAGTTGGCAACAGGATCGAGTCCGTCGCGCTTGAGTTTAGATTTTTTGAAAACTTCAGTTAAATTGCTGTCGTCTTTAGCGACGATCAATTTACGCAAATAAGCCATATTTTTGATTAATGAATCGAGCGCCCCAACCACGTTATGTGAATTCGTCATGCAAATATCATTCCACATATTCGGAGAACTGGCGGCGATGCGGGTTGTGTCTTTAAGTCCTTGTCCGGCGTAAGGCAGATAATCATCGGGAATAACATTCATCAATCCATACGCGATTAAATGCGGCAGGTGACTCGTATACCCTAAAATGCGGTCATGGTCTGTCGGGTTTAAAGTTTTGACTTGAGTACCCAAGCGGGACCAGAAAGTTTTGAGTTTTTCTTCAGCGCTTTTGTTAGTGCGTTCATTCGGTGTCATCAAACACAACGAATTGGCAAATAAATCCGGCGTCGCGAAGGCAACGCCTTTTTTTTCGGAACCAGCCATCGGATGAGATCCGACGAAGAAAGCCGTATTAAAATTTTTTTCAGCGCATTCAACAATCGCGATTTTGGTTGAGCCAACATCCGTCACGATACAACCGCGTTTAACACAGCGGCCGATCGTTGGAAGAAGCGTGATGATTGTATTAACTGGCGTTGCCATGATAACCAAATCAGCGTCGACGACGGCCTTTCTCACATCATGAAACGCCCGGTCGATCGCATGATGTTTAAGCGCGTAAACTAATGAGGTGTGGCGGTGGGATAATCCGAAGACCTCTTTGGCCAGACGGTATTTTTTAATCGCCATACCTAATGAACCGCCGATTAATCCGACACCGATAATCGTGATTTGTTTAAACAAAGGAGATTCGTCATGCATGTTACAGTTCCCTTCCGACGGCCTTGGCAATTAATTTTAGTTCCTTAAGCAACGTGCTGAACTTGTCAGGCATGAGCGATTGCGCCCCGTCGGACAATGCCTCTTCGGGATTCTCATGGACTTCAATCATAAGTCCATCGCAACCCGCCGCAACAGCCGCCTTGGCGCCGCTCGGCACCAATCCCCAGCGTCCCGTACCGTGACTTGGATCAACAATAATCGGCAAATGCGATAATTGTTTGACGACGGGAACAGCATTAATATCCAGGGTATTACGGGTTGCGGTTTCAAAGGTACGAATCCCGCGTTCACACAGCATGACATCAAAATTGCCTTTAGATAAAATATATTCGGCCGACATTAAAAGATCTTTAATTGTTGCGCTCATTCCGCGTTTGAGTAAGACAGGTTTTTTGGTGGCGCCGACTTCTTTAAGAAGTGCGAAATTTTGCATGTTGCGCGCGCCGATTTGAAAAACATCAGCATATTTTGCGATTAATCCTACATCGCGCGGGTCCATGACTTCGGAAATGGTTGCAATGCCCACTTCCTTGCCGACCTCTTTTAAATATTTCAATCCCTCTTCACCCAGCCCTTGGAAATCGTAAGGTGAAGTCCGTGGTTTAAATGCGCCGCCGCGCAGCAACGTTGCGCCCGCTTTTTTGACTTTTTTTGCAGTTGACAACAAACCCTTATAACTTTCAATCGAACATGGGCCAGCCATGACAATAATTTTCTTTCCGCCCGCCTTTACTTTACTGTCAATTTTTATAAGTGAATTTTCTTTCTTAAATTCCCGGGAGACAAGTTTGTACGGCGCTAAAACCGGCATGACTTTCTCAACGCCTGGGAAAACTTCAAGCGGCGTCACCCGCAAAACATCTTCCGGCCCGATAAACCCGACGACGGTGCGTTCAACCCCGCGGGAAACATGCGCTTTGAGCCCCAGGCTCTCGGCCTTTTCAATCAAATGTTTAATCTGTTCGTCAGTTGCATTTTTCCGTAAAACAACAATCATAAAACAACCTCCTTCAATGCCCGCATGAATTTTTTATTTTCCAATGGTGTCCCGACCGTCACGCGGATAAAATTTTTTAACCCCCAAAAATCCATATCCCGGACGATCACGCCTTTTTTGAGCAACGCCTGACTGACCTGGCGGCTGTCTTTATTCACGTTCACTAAAATAAAGTTGGTCGAGCTTTCAACGTAAGCCAATCCTAATTGTTTAAAATTTTTGTAATAATTTTTCTTTTCCTTATTTAATTGAGTTGTAATCCGACGATAATAAGAGGTGTCATTCAAACAGGCGATTGCGGCGGCTTGCGCGAGCGAATTCACATTAAACGGCTCGCGGACGCGTTCTAAGACTTCAATAAATTCCGGCCGCGCGATGCCATAACCGATTCTTAAACCCGCGAGTCCATACATCTTTGAAAAAGTACGCGTGGCCAGTACATTCGGAAACTCTTTTAAAAGCTCAATCCCATCGGGATAATCGGGCGCATCAACGAATTCAAAATAAGCTTCATCTATAACAACGCAAATATCCCGACGGATATTTTTTAGAAATTTTAATAGTTCACCTTGTGGGATATAGGTGCTGGAAGGATTATCCGGGTTACCGATAAAGATGATCCGCGTCTTGGCGGTAACGGCCTTTTGCATCGCCTTCAGGTCATACCGAAAATCTTTTAAGGCAGCCGTTTTAATGACCGCTCCTGCAATCTGCGCTGCGATTTCATAAACCAAGAATGACGGTTTGGCAACAATGACTTCATCGCCATCGGCAACCAGTACACGCACCGCCATGACAATAATTTCATCCGACCCATTTCCAAAGATGATCTGATTTGCCGCAACCTTTAAACGCTTGCTCAGTTCTTGTCTCAGCTTAAAACAGCCGCCGTCGGGATAACGGTTTAATTGTTTAGCTTCCTGAGCGATCGCTCGCAAAACTTTTGGTGACGGCGGCAGCGGGCATTCGTTTGAGGCAAGTTTGATGACCTGCCGCAGCCCCAGCTCGCGTTTAACTTCTTCGATCGGTTTACCGGGAATATATGGCTTGACCTCCAGGATATTTTTCTTGATTGAGAAATTCATTTACTTATTTAAACGCGAATTCTCACGAATTACACACGAATTAGCGCGAATCTATTCGCGAAAATTTGTGTGTAATTTGCGATCATTCGCGTTTAATAAACCTTTCATTTCAACGTAGGATACGAACCCAAAATCTTCAAATACTTGCACATGTCTTCCAAAGATTTAAGCGCGTTTTTCACTTTTAGATCCAAGCGGTGTCCTTCGAAATCCACAAAAAAATAATAATCCCACGCCTTTTTCTTCGACGGACGCGATTCAATCTTGGTTAAATTAATATTGTTGGCGTAAAAAGGTTTCAGCATGCTGTACAAGGCGCCGACTTTATCTTTGATAGAAAACAAAATGGAGGTCTTATCCTTACTTGTCGGTGCGGCATCGTTAATGCCCATCACAAAGAAACGGGTTGTATTATGCGGAATATCATGAATTCCTCGTCGAATAACTGGCAAACTGAAAGCTTCGGAAGCTTCTAACGACGCGATCGCGGCGGCGTCTTTTTCCTTTAACGCATGCTTCACGGCCTCTGTTGTTGAAGCAACCAAAATCTGGCCTGAAGCTGGCATGTTGTTCATGAGCCAATGGCGGCATTGTTCAAAGACTTGAGGGTTGGAATAAATTTTCTTGATTTTAGAAATCGGGTAGCGCGACAAAAGATTATGCGAGATTTCAAGCATGCCTTGGCGGCAGATTTTGAGTTCCGAATCAACTAAAAGATCAAAGGTCGCCGTGACCGCGCCCTCCGTCGAGTTTTCGATCGGCACAACACCGTAATCGCATTCGCCGCGTTCAACTTTTTGAAATACTTCCGGAATATTCTGGCAGGAAACGTACTGGACTTGCGAGCCGAAAATTTTATTGGCGGCGGAATACGTGTAAGCACCGACTTGACCCAACGCCGCGATGTTTGGCCTCTTCTCCAGGGATAGCGAACAGGACATAATCTCACGGTAGATGGCTTGAAGCGCCGCATGCGGGACCAGTCCTTTGTTTAAGGCTTTAATGCGGTTTAAAACTTCCGTCTCTCGGTCGGGCGCATAGACTTCTTTGTTCTTTTTGGCTTTTTCGACGCCGATTGATTTGCTTAATTCCGCGCGGGCGTTTAAAAGATCAACAATTTTGGCGTCCAGGCTGTCGATTTGTTTGCGAAGGTTTTCAATAGTCATAATAGGTTTGATTACGTGAGATTTTCTTCTTGGGCAACCTCTTCGATGGCCTCTTTTAATTTTTTAGACCGTTTAGTTTTGGTCTCGACGGAAATTCCAGAATTCTGTTGCGCTGGTTCTATTTCTTGAACGATATTTTCCGGTGCATTAAATTCCGCGGCTTCTTTTAAGAACACGGTGACTTCTTCCTTAATAATGGTTGTCTGTTCAACAGATATTTCCGTTAATGATGCGTCAGTCTTTGATGTCTCAGTTTCTGAAGCACTAACAACGGCTGTCTCTTCAACGGATATCTCTTCAGTCACTTCAACGTTTGCAGAAGAATTGTCTATTGCTGTCGTGTTCGTCGTTTGATCCGACGTTTCTTCAATGGGCAAAATCTTTGTTTCAGCGGCTAACGCCGGAAAATCTTCAAGCTTCGGTAAATCTTCCAAAGCCCTTAACCCGAAATATTCTAAGAATTGTTTTGTCGTGCCATACAAAAAAGGCCGCCCGGGAACATCTTTACGACCGACAATCTTGATCAATCCTTTTTCCAAAAGATGACTCACAACCCCGTCGGAATTGACACCGCGGATCATTTCGACATCAATCCGCGCGACCGGCTGTTTATAGGCCATAATGGCGAGTGTTTCTAACGCCGGTTTGGACAATTTTTCTTTGTGCCGGGTTTTATAAAAATTTCTGATCTCTAAAGCGTAGTGCGAAGAGCTTAGCATCTGATAACCGCCCGCGATCGCGACGATCACAAAGCCGGCGCGGCGGTCGTCGTATTCTTTTTTTAACGCTTCTGCAGTTTCTTTAATCTCCGCGCCGCTCACCGTCGGTAAAACTTCCTTCAATTGGTCTAAACTTATCGGTTTTTCGCTCACAAACAAAATCGCTTCAATTGTACCTTTGACGTGATCTGTTGGGAAACTGTTCATTATTTTTTCACCTTTTGTTTGTAGATTTCATTTAACAGATCTTCGGTTGTGTTTAAATCCTTTGAACGTTCCAACGCTTTTTCAATCATGGCGAGCGCTTCTTGGCGGCGGTATTGAAGCTGCAAGAGGACGTCTAGCGCTTCAGCTTGCCAGTTGGGCGCCGCGACTGACGATTTTAACGCCGCGGTCGCGGCGCCCGGCGCTTCCTCTTGAATCAATCCAAATTTCCCGAGCTTCCCTTGTAATTTCGCGACGATCTCCTTGGCCCGCTGCGCGCCGATTCCAGGAAGCGTCTTTAAAAAATTTAAATCGTTTTGATCAATCGCCCGGGTAATTTCCGGGATCGGACAATTCAACGCCCGAACCGCCGCGCGCGGTCCAATGCCAGAAACCGTAATAAACTGCAAAAAGAAATCCCGCTCAATTTCATTCATAAATCCAATTAAAACCGGCACGCCTCTCGACGGTTCTAACTGGAAATAATGGTAGATTATCAAAGAGACTTCCGTGTCACTGTTAAGTGAAGTTTCCAAACGTTTTAAAACCGGTAACGGGATTAAAACTTCATATCCAACACCGCTGACATCCAAGATAATTGAATTTTCTTTTTTGGCAATGCATTTGCCTTTGAGTTGAACTATCATTGTATTGGAACCTTTAGAATTTCCAATACACAATCTGACAAATTACAAACAATACACAATAGACAGTCGACAATTTAAACACCAATTGTAGTATTTTGGAATTGTGATTTGGCCATTGTTTGTATATTGGAATTTGAATATTGGAAATTAGCCAAGCGCTCTGTTTTCGTCATATTAATATGCCCCAGCGCCAGCGCCAAGGCGTCGCTCGCATCCAGCGTTAGCTTTTGCTCGTCGATATTTAACAAATGCGCCACGACACTTCTGGTTTGTAGTTTCTGCGCGTTACCGTTTCCGGTTATTGATTTACGGATTCTTTTGACGCTGTATTCAACGAGCTCAATTTTCCGTTTAGCGCATAAAAGACAAATAACACCACGCACATGACCCAAGAGACAAGCGGTCGTGGGATGTTTGTAATGCGCATAAAGTTTTTCCAGCACCATGACCTGTGGCTGGTATTCTTCTAACAGCGCGTTTAAATTTTCAAAGACACGGTTCAAACGGTTTTGAATCAAATCTTTAACTTTAGGTTCAATAACGCCGGCTTCGACTAATCGGGTTTTGGGTCCTTCCTGATCAAGAAGGCCGTAACCGGTCCGGATCAATCCTGGGTCAATGCCTAGAATTCTCATTTTGAATTGGCCAGTTTTCCAGTTACCAGTTTGTCAGTTAACATCATCTCAAACTCGACAACTGGCAACTCGTAAACTGAAAAACTAATTAAGCTGCCGCGTTTAAATCTTCGTCGGAAATATCGAAATTGGCGTAAACATGCTGAACGTCTTCGTGGTCTTCAATCGCTTCCATCAATGCTAAAACGTTTTTGGCATCGCCGCCGACAACTTTAATGGTTGAATTGGGAATCATCGTTACTTCCGCCGTCACGGTAGGAAGATTTTTATTTTGAATCGCGGTTTTGACAGTTTCAAAAGTGGCCGGTTCACAAGTGATTTCATACTGATCGCTTTCGGACTTAAAATCTTCCGCGCCGGATTCAAGTGCCAAGTTCATTAACTCTTCTTCCCCGATTTTATTTTTCTCAATTGCGATATAACCTTTTTTAGTAAACATCCAGGCCGTTGAACCAGCACCGGCAAGCGAACCGTTTTTCTTATTGAGGATGTTCCGGATTTCCGCGGTCGTGCGGTTTTTATTGTCGGTCAAACATTCAATCAAAAGCGCAACACCGCCCGGCCCGTAGGCATCGAAGGTCGTGTTTTCATACACAACGCCGGGGATTTCGCCGGTCCCTTTTTTGATCGCGTTTTCAATATTATCTTTTTGCATGTTGATACCTTTGGCGCGCTGGATAGCGGAACGCAGGCGGGTATTGGTATCGGGATTGCCGCCGCCGTCTTTGGCGGCCGCGGTGATTTCGCGGATAATCTTGGTAAACGCCGCGCCGCGCTTGGCGTCGGCGGCAGCCTTCTTATGCTTAATCGTTGCCCACTTTGAATGTCCTGACATCTTTAATTCCTCCATTACGTGTTCATTTATATTATCTACGAATGACTTTAAAAGCCAACTCTAAAACCATTAATTTTGCAACCACAGATAACGCAGATAGGTAACGCACATCGACGATCTTTGTCAGCTGTGGTTACAATCTGCGCTATCGGCGGTTATAGAGCAAGCCAATAAGCCGAGTTCTGTATTGCAACCGCAGATCTGCGGTTGCAGGTGGTCATTCGACTAACTTCCCCGATTGCTCGAGAAACTCTTGCAGCCTACCCGAGAGTGATGACGCGCTGGATTAAACGCGTTTCCAAAATGAATTGGAATCTTCTCCTATTTGGCCTTGCTCCCTGTAGAGATTGCTCGTTTCACCCTTTTTAGGTGTTAGGTTTAAGGTCTTAGGTCTTAGATTAAATTTCCCTAACACCTGATACCTAAAACCTAACACCTAAAAGTATCGTCACTGTAGCTCTAATCCTCCTCGCCTTTCGACAAGTGCTCTGCGTTAACAGAGTACATAATCCATGCTGGAGCTCGGACTTTCCTCCCCCACGTTACTTGAATAAGAACGTCGGGGCGACCACTTTGGCTTGCTCTTTTTTCAAAACATCGGAAGCCAGCTTATCGGCTTCTTTATTTTCTTCCCGGGGAATCTTTTTAAATTCAATCGATTTAAATTTCTTGGCCAAATCCTGAACCTGCTCAAAAAGACTTTTGAGTTTTGGTTCTTTAATTTTGTAATCCCCTTTAATTTGATTGTACAACAATTCACTGTCGGTATGAATACGAATATGGGAAGCTTTTAAGGCGTGAGCCTCCTGTAAAGCATAAATTAAAGCCGTATATTCTGCAAAATTATTTGTGGCTTGACCGATTGCCTTGGCGAGGGTCTTAACCTTGGTTTCCTTTTGATAAATGACAACACCGACCGAGGCTGGCCCCGGATTCCCACGACAGGCGCCGTCGATAAAAATTTCATATAAAGGATTCACAGATTGTCCTCAAGATAAAGAATCCGGGCGCATGATTCGCAAAACACAAATTTGTCATGCATCCGGATTTCATTGATGGTTTGTTCAGGCAGATTAATGTAACAACCGCCGCACGCGTGGTTTTTGACAGGAACCAAGGCCAGACCTTGTTTATTTTCCAGAATACGTTCATAGCGGCTTAAAAAGGCGGGATTAACTTCAGGTGTTATTTGATTGCGCTGATTTTGAAGTGTGGCGATTCTTTCCTGAAGCTGTTTGATGTCATTGTCGATTTCTGTTTTTTTGGTTAGAAAATTCTTTTCCTCGTCGGCCAGAATCCGTTTTTCTTTTTCAAGCGCCGAATTGGCCGCGTCAATCTCATCAAAGATTATTAATATTTTTTCTTCAATCACGGATTTATCGGCTTTAAAATTTTCAATCTCAAGCAGTTTGGCTTGATATTCTTTGTTGGTTTTTAAAAGATTCAACTGGCCGTTGGCTTTGGCAATCTCACCTTCTTTGGCCTGAAGGTCACCTTCTTTGGTTTTACGTTCTAATAAAAAAGACTTTTGTTTCTCCTCGAGCTTTTTTAAATTTTCCTTTTTAGATTCAAACTTTGCTTTAAGTTCGCTGATAAGGTCAGGTTTTTCTTTTAAATCACGCCGCAAACTGTAAATGTCAACATCCAAAACTTGTAAATCAACTAACCGTTTAATTTGGTCTCGAATCGAAACGTTGGAGGGTTTATTCATGGTCTGCTTTCTTAATTGTTGATTTATGCTTTTGTTCTGCTACTAAAATATGGACACTGGGGGGATCGAACCTCCGACCTTCGCCATGTGAAGGCGACGCTCTAACCAGCTGAGCTAAGTGTCCTAATTTCCATATATTGGGACTCCCCCGCCTTTTCTTATTTTTAATTTTAGAAGCGGGGTCCCGCATGCCACAATAAATCCAGAAAATGCGGGAGAACCTTCGACCTCTGCCATGTGAGGGCAGCACTCTAACCAACTGAGCTATGCGTCCGTAAATAATTTGATAAATATCTGGGCCATAGGACTCAAACTTAGAACCAAAATCTCGGCTCTCATCAAGAATTTTTTCATCATTCCTTCTATGGTTTAGGACCTTTGGACACAACATTGGGAAGTCGATATGAAATCTTTTTCAAGATTTCGTTGGCTTCAACTTCGTCAACCCCTATGCCGAACCAAAAAGTTCTCGCACCATAATCAAATGCTAGAACACCACCAGTTAATCCCGAAAACTGCATCCTTGATCGAAAATCCCAAGGATTGTACCCCATGGGAGCAATTCTCAAATTCTTGATATGACCGATTTGATATTGATTTAGTTTTCCTAAACCAAAAACATTCTTCTTGATACTGATGTAACTGCCATCTACTGTTATAATTTCTTTGCCGAAGGCTTGCCAAAGCCAAGTGTATATGATAAACATCCCTCCCACTGTCCAAGCAACAAGCCAAGCAGCCGTAAAAATTAAAGGAGCAGTGTCATTTCCCTTATTAAAGAAGGCCGTTGGAACCGTAAACTCACCAACTGCCCATCCGACGAGCCATGCAGCAAAAAATAAAATAATAAACCAGTTCTTTTTAGTTGGAATGACAATTTGTAACTGTCCACCAAAGTCCGAAATTGAAGAGCGCAATTTTTCAGGGGAAACAATGCTCATAATGATCCTTTCAGTTCTAACCAGATGGAGCCTTCCAATCCCAAACTTCTTTGAACGTTCTATCAGTCTTCATAATGGCCTGCCTTCCAAATAAAGCGTATCTGGACAAAAATCTTGTCCGTGAGGCCATTCGATACTTCCTAAAAAAGGACGGACAGAATTAAAAACTTTCAAATCTCTTAATTCTCTAAAAATTCCATTATCTAAATAAGGCTTCACATCAAAAATTTTCTGCTCTCCATTGTCGAAAACAATAGTCAAAGTAAAATCGGGATTAGGCTTAACATCTTTTACTCGAGGATTCATGTTTTATTTCAGAGGTTCAATCTTAAATACCTCTTCACCATTAACAGCTAACTGCCAATCGGCTATAAGTTCATCCTTATGAATTTCTATCCATGCTTGAACAAGCTTTAATTTGGCAGGATTTAACTTTCCATTTAATGTTTTACCGTCGGGAATAGATAACACTATTTCTTCGTCTTGATAACGCGCATGAATGTGGGGAGTTTTGTGTTCTTTATTGTCAAAAAAATATAGCGAGATGATGATTCCATAAAACATCGAAATGATTGGCATAAATTCTCCTAAATAAAACCAAATATGCGGGGCGCGGAACTCTGGGCCCACCAGGACTCGAACCTGGGACCAAGAGATTATGAGTCTCCTGCTCTAACCGACTGAGCTATGGGCCCGTATGATTCATTTAAATGTAAATTATTTAAGAATTTCAGTAAAAAGCTATGCGACGAGGCATTAGCATATCATAGGGCCTAGGGTTTTTCAATAAATTCTGTTGGGCTTTTCTTCTCTGAAAACAGAAAAAATAACGAAAATGTATCCAAGAGGAACCTTTAATTAAGGAAGATAATTGAATGGAGATTTTTGCGGAGATTTTATGGAACAATGGTAACTTTTGACGTTCCTTCGGGCCGAATGCCTTCATAAGACACATTATAACTACAGTCAAGTTCAACTTGACCTGGCCGTTCAAGACCGCTTCCAACAAAACGTCGTTTAAATGTATCGCCAGGATTCAAACGAATGTCTTTGACCGCTGGACGGAATTCAGTAGGAGATTTGACAATGCCCCAAGGTGAACCGTTTAAAGTACAGTAAACGGTTTCATTATTTAAATCTTTGACATCGTATATGCGAGAGCTGGCGTTTTTGACCATCACTTCAACAGTAATTTTTTCGTTCTCTTTAAAACTATCTTGGCCTGGTGTTAAAATGAGTTCGATAGGTAAGTATTTTTGTTGATAAGCAAAAATTTCGTCGCTGTATTTATCAAAGACTTTTTGAACGGAATGCCGGTGCCAAAGTGAATTCTTGCGGCTATAAACTAAAAAACGTAATTTTAGAGCCGGATAATCTGTATGGTCTTCATGATATCCTTCCTTTTCCGCCGGTTCTTCGCTCAAACCGATGATTTCAAGAGAAAAAGCATAGATATTATTTTTGCTCTTAATTCTGGGATCCTGGTATTCATAATTGATTTTATCCAGGCCATTAGCGTCTTTACGGATAACACTTTCGTTAAAATTAGCTAATTCGGGGTACTTGTCCTTGACTTGAATAACATCGTCATAAATATGCTGCATAACGGTTTGAATATATTGGCGGGTGGGCTGATCCACGGAAAGTTCAGCCGCGCTGGTAAAGCGCGGCTGAATTAACACAATTAAAAGCGGCAGTAAAAATCTTTTCATTTTTACGCCGTGCCCTCGTTGTCTTTGGCAGCCATATCTAAAAAGGTTTTGATACGGCGGGAACGGGTTGGATGACGTAACTTCCGTAAAGCTTTGGATTCAATCTGACGAACACGCTCGCGGGTGACTTTAAATTCACTGCCAACTTCTTCGAGCGTCCGCGGTGAGCCGTCATGAATCCCGAAACGCAGTTCCAAAATCTTACGTTCGCGGTCATCGAGTGTCTGCAAGACTGACCCGATTTCTTCTTTAAGCATGGAATGAAGCGTAGCATTCGCCGGTGAAATGGCCTTTTTGTCCTCGATAAAATCGCCAAAGTGCGTGTCGCCTTCATCGCCGATCGGCGTTTGCAACGAAATTGGCACCTGAGAAATCTTAAGGATCTCTTTAACTTTGCTGATTGGAATGCGCATTTGCTTGGCGATTTCCTGGGCTGTTGGTTCACGTCCCCATTCTTGAACAAACAAACGTGAAACACGGATAATTTTGTTGATCGTTTCTGTCATGTGAACCGGAATACGAATCGTTCGCGCTTGGTCAGCGATTGAACGGGTGATCGCCTGGCGGATCCACCACGTCGCATACGTCGAGAATTTATAACCTCTTTTATATTCAAATTTCTCGACGGCGCGAATCAAACCCATGTTCCCTTCCTGGATCAAATCAAGAAAAGAAAGCCCGCGGTTGATATATTTCTTCGCGATACTCACAACCAAGCGCAAGTTCGCTTCAACCAAAAGTTTTTTAGCTTTATTAAATTTCGCTTGCCGGATTTTGATAATGCGCAGTAAATCTTTAACCGATTCCAAGGACTCGCCCAATTCCTTAAGCAACGCTTTTTTTTCGGCTTTTAATTCACTGGCGTTAACAACTTTTTTGCGTCCTTCCAACGCTTTATTAATGCGTTCAATTTTATCAACGATTTCATCGATTTTCTCGACGATCTCTTCGTTGATCGTGGACACAACTTTGAACTCCGCTAAGACCTTGGCGCCTTGATCGGATCCGACGCGTGTATGGCGGACTTGTTTAATGATGCTGTTAAGGTCTTTGATTAATTTCGGGCGGCGCTCCAATTCGTCTTTGATGACATCTTCAACGTTGGTTTCGCCTTTGAGAACTTTATTGATGATAATAAGAACTTCTTTTCGTGCGAGGGCGGTTTTGAAAAGCGCCTCGGCGAATTTATTTTCGGTTTCCTCAATCCTTTTAGCCAGACTGATTTCATCTTCCCGTGACAAAAGCGGAATAGAGCCCATTTGTTTTAAATACATCTTGACCGGATCATCCAATGGAATGAATTTATCCGCATAAACATTCTCTTCTTTGCTCTGCTCTTCACGCAGGCGCTGGATTTCCTGTTCACGAGCATCTTCTTCAGCTTCTTCTTCCTCGGCGGGAACATCAAGATTCTGGGAAACCTCATCGGCATCTTCCGACTCGATGACTTTGATATCTTTACCATCCAGGATATCAAATATCTGATCGAGCTCCTCGGAAGAATCGATCGTGTCGGACAGGGTTGAATTCACTTCATCGTAAGTTAAAAAACCCTTACGTTTTCCAAGGGAAATCAATTTTTCCAAATCTTGTTTTAAATCCCGATTTTCTTTTTTCATCCCTTACCCCTTGATTAAATGGTTAAACTTCTCTTTTAAAATCTCCAAACGTTCGTGATCTCCGGTTGATTCGGCTTTGCGAATTTCCTGGATAAGCACCAAACGTTCTTTCTTTTGTTTTTCTTTTTTTAAACGGTCAAGGCAATCACGGTGCATGCGCTGGCGGTCGCCAGTTAAGGCTTCGGTGTCAACGGTCAGAGACGTGATTTTCTGCAAGAGCCCGGGATCCGAAAAGGAGCGCATCACATTTGAAACAGTTATTTCCTGCCCTTCCTCGGTGAGCTTAAAAATCCGGCTCATGATCTGCCGAACATCTGTATCTTCAAAATCTTCTAATGTAATTGCTGATTGCGTAATCGCGATAAGCGATTCTTCATTTAAAATCAGTTTAAGGAGCGTTACTTCCGCCGAGCTTATCTGACTGGCATTGTGGACCGGCCGCGTTGGAATATCGGCGGATTTGACATTGATGTCCGGGCCAGCTAGTTTTTTAAGCTCAAGCAATAAAGCTTCTTCTTCAATAAGAAGAACGGCGCCTAATTTCTTAAGATAACCAAAACGCATGACCGCATTTTCAAATTTATTGATCGTCGGCAACATGAGCGACGTGATTTTGGCGCGGCCTTCAATCGTTTTGGTATCATAACGATTCATTAATTGTTCTAATTTAAAATCAAAGAACGACTGCGCTTGTTTGATTTTTTGGCTGAATGATTCAACGCCAAACTTACGGATGAATGAATCAGGGTCTTCTCCGGCGGCGAGCGCCGCAACTTTAACATTCATCCCTTCTTCAATCAAAAGATCAAGACTGCGAACCATTGCGGACTCTCCCGCCTGATCCGCGTCGTAAAGCATAACAACATTCGTCGTAAAACGGCGCATCAAACGAATCTGATCGCCAGTCAACGCTGTTCCTAGAGAGGCAACCACGTTTCCCACGCCATGCTGGAAGGGAATAATAAAATCCATGTACCCTTCAACGACAATAATAAAATCTTCTTTTAATACAGCATCTTTGGCCAGCTGTAATCCATACAGGTGCTGGCCTTTCGTATACAATAATGTTTCAGGGGAATTGATATATTTGGCTTGTTCTTCTTTTTTAATCGTCCGCGCCCCGAAACCCACGCAGCCGCCGCGAACATCAAAAATCGGAAAAATAATCCGGCCCCGAAACCGGTCATAATATCCTTCATGGTTTTCACGGGGAATAATCAATCCGGCTTTTTCCATTAAGCTAAGACTGACATTCTTACTTTTCAAAAATCGAATCAAGCCATCCCATTCATCCAGGGCAAAGCCGAGTTTAAACTTTTTGACAATTTCTAGATTGATGCCGCGATTTTTTAGATAATCCCGAGCTTCTTTAGCGGCGGATTCTTTGCTTGTGATTAAATTCTGATGAAAAAAGAGCGCCGCTAATTCATTAACGGCGTAAAGCTCTTGTTTCAAATTTTTTGTCCCCGTCGGAGCCGTATCAGTTTCAGGAATACTGACGCCAACTTTCTGGGCTAACATCCGCAGCGCTTCTGGAAATTCCAACCGCTCCTGCTGCATTACAAAACTGATCACGTTGCCGCCAACCCCGCAGCCGAAACAATGAAAAATCTGTTTATCGGGATTCACGACAAACGACGGTGTCTTCTCATTATGAAATGGACAATTCGCTTTAAAGTTACGTCCCGCTTTCTTAAGCGATACATAGCCGCCGATTGTTTGAACGATGTCGACGCGTTCTAAAATCTGACTAATGATTTCTTCAGGAATAAATCCCATGGCGTCTGACTCTCCGAAAGCCCGAGCAACCGATGACTTCCAATTTTTCTTTTTGCTCAAGTTTATCCAAAAGGAGATTCATCCCCAAATTATCGCTGGCCATGTGTCCGGCGATAATCACATGGATATGTTCACCCTTGATCCGATTGTAATGCTCCTCGGAAAGATGCATCCCTAAAAGTGTTGTAACACCGGCCTGGGACAAACGGCCAAAAAGATCTTTAGAACCTTCCGTGCCGCCGGTCATATCGACGACGATTTTTCCGGCTTTATCTTCCGGTTTACCAACTAAAATTTGAGGACCAGCTTTATTCATAACGGCATCTTGATACTCGGGCTCTTCTAATAATAATTTAACAACAGCGTTGAGCGTCGCGGGTTTTTTGCGGTCCATTTTTTTCTGTAAATAAGAAGCGACATGGTTGTCTGCCGGTGTATGGCAGCACATGAGAGGAACTTCTAAAAGTTTCGCCGCATCGACGGTGCGCGTGTGGTTGGAGCCATGCAAACGGCGGCTGACTTCTTTAATACGTTTGGCCATAAAATTCTGGCCGATTTTAAGCGGAATACCTAATTTTTCTAAATGCAAAGCTTGTAAATCCATCACATCATCTAATCCGGCTAATGCGATACCTTCGGGATGGTGGGCAATAATCAAATCGACGCGTCGGCCTAAACTCCGCAAACGATCCGCCAGCAAAATTTCAGCAGTCTCAATATCAATCCCGATTAAAACTGATTTCACTTTTTCATTTAGATTTCCGAATAAAACGCGCGTATCCGAATACGGATTTTTTAAACTTTCTTTATCAAAGAGCTTTTTTTCAATGCCGGCAAGTTTACGGTAATGTTGGCGGGTTTCGTTAAGCTTGCGGCGGATTTGTTGAGGAGATCTTAAATCCGCCTTTATCCCCTCCCGTATAAATGCATCGTAAATATCACCTAAACGCAAAAGACTATCCCTTCTTGTTAATGTTCATAAAATTGACAACATTAATCGACTTTTTTGGAAACGGTAGGATTTAAGGTCTCGCTGGGGAAAATTTTGCTGACTATACCATTGTAGATGACTGTGTAAACCTGTGGTGCTAAATGTCCGAGATACGGCCTCGCAAGAGCTTTGTGTTCGTTTTTTCTGAAGTAATCAAATCCAGAAATTTGTAAAAAAACCAAGAGGACACTGGCCATCAACGCTACACGTAAAAGCCCTATAATAAGGCCACCTACTTGGTCAACCGTTTGATTAGCTTTGGCTTCAGCCTTCATCAGCAACATAATTCCTTCACGCACAAATTTGAAAGCCAAGACTACCAAAGAAAATAATAAAACGAAACAAAGAACATTAGCCCACGCCAAAGAGACTGGCAATTTATCTTCAAGCAGTTTGGCAAGCTCGCTGTAATAGTGAAAACTAACAAAAATCGCGAGAATAATGCCTAACAACTTAAAAAATTCAACCATCGTTCCCGTTTGAACGCCGATATAAATGGTTCGCACTACCATCAAGATAATAACGATGTCGACCCAATTTATATGCGTTAAGATTTCAGTGAACATATAAAAAAAGTGCTATCCCTTGTAACGTGTTTATCATAGACAAGGCAAGCATTTTTACTTGTATTCTTTATGATTCTGGTCAAGTATAACATGGTCAATATGGAGTGTCAAGAAAGCGCTTCCTTATAAAGCCGGTTTAGTTAATATCTGTAAGTTACTGTCGAGCATAGCTTTATTAATTTCCAAAAATCTCAAGAATAGGCAATTGTCGACCAGATGGCTTGACATGATTAAGAGAAAATGCTATCTTTCCAGCCATGGGTTCGGAGTTTACTTATACAGATACAAATCCTCAGGACAAGCTTAATCAGGCGCAAAAAGAATTAGCTATTCTTTATAATATAAGCAACGCAATGCGTACCACGCTTGAGCTGAATCACATCCTTCATATCATCTTAACTGGTGTTACCTCCCATACCGGCTTGGGCTTTAACCGGGCTATCCTTTTTTTGGTCAACAAAAAAGACCGCTGTTTAGAAGGAAAAATGGTTATTGGACCGGATTCTGGGGAACAAGCCTTAACAATTTGGAACTACATCAAAGAAGCTAATCAAAATTTGGAAGACCTTATTACCGCCGACCGCATTGCGCAACAAGCGAGCCAATCCAATCTTTACAAAGCAATCATGGAATTAAAAATTCCGCTTAACCCCAACGATAATCAATCCCTGTTATCAACGGCCTATTATTCTGAAATGCCATTGCATATTAAAGAAGAGAATATAAGTCAATATGCCAATGACCCTCTTTTAAAAATTTTTAAAACCAAAGAACTTATTATCATGCCATTGAAGGCCAAAGACCGCGTTAATGGTCTTATCATTGCTGATAATATTTATACTCAAAAATCAATTACCGACGAAGAATTACGTATTTTTACAATGCTTGCCAATCAGGCTGGGCTCGCGATTGAAAATTCTCAACTTTATGAAATGGTGGTTCACAAAAGCCACACCGATTCTTTAACTAACCTTTGGAACCATGGCTTCTTCCAACATACGCTTTCCCTTGAGATCGAAAAAGCCCGCGAAAGCCTTCAGCCGTTAAGTCTCATGATAATTGACATCGACAGCTTTAAAAAATTAAACGATAGTTATGGTCATCAAAATGGCGACATCATTTTGATGGAATTAGCTAAAATCTTAAAACAAGATTCGAGAGAGAGAGATTATGTTTGCCGTTACGGCGGTGAAGAATTTTCAATTATCCTCCCTCAAACTAGTAAAGAACAAGCTTTTCTGATTGCTGAACGGATGCGTGAAAAAGTCTCCAGCTACCATTTTCCCGAAATTTTTGCAGACCTTATCGTAACAATCAGTATCGGCATCGCCATCTTCCCCGACGATGCATCTTCCAAAGAAGAATTGATCGCCAAGGCTGACAAAGGCATGTATATTGCTAAATTTGGCGGAAAAAATCGTACCTATGCAATAACGCCCGACGATTAACAGACCGACGACCAGCAGAGACGGCCCGACGGACCGTCTCTGCCTCAAATTAGGCCGCCACTGTTTCAGGTTCGTTTTGTGGCTGGGAAATTTCTTGCTGTTTATTCTCAGATAATTTGACCGATACAACTTTGGAGACGCCGGTTTCCTGCATGGTTATCCCATACATGACATCAGCGTTGTTGATGGTCTTTTTGTTGTGGGTGATGACGATAAATTGCGCGATCTTGGCAAATTCTTTTAAGAGTTCGCCAAAACGTCCGACGTTAGATTCATCCAAAGCCGCGTCAATTTCGTCCAAAACGCAAAACGGACTCGGCCGGACTTTGAAAACACCGAAGATAAGCGCAATGGCGGTTAAGGTCTTTTCTCCGCCGGAAAGAAGACTAATATTCTGAAGTTTTTTGCCCGGAGGACGAGCGATGATATCAATGCCGGATTCCAAAACATTTTCCGGATCAAGTAAAACCAACTGCGCTTCACCACCGCCGAAAAGCATCCGATAATAAGTTCTGAATTCTTCGGCGACGCGTTCAAAAGTTTCAACAAACATCTGCCGCGTTGTGCGGTTGATTTTAAGAATCGTCTGATGCAAAGATTCTTTGGCGGTCAAAAGATCGCTTTGCTGTTTGGTTAAAAATTCAAAACGCTGACGTAATTCTTCATATTCTTCGATCGCAACTAAATTAACCGACCCATAAGCTTCACATTTCTTCCGCAGCTTCTCAATTTCCGCATTTAATTCTTCAGCGCTTAAATTGGCCGTAGCGGCTAACAATTCCGCATTAATTATTGGTGCCTGTACTGGCGCGGACGCCGCGCTAGGAATAACATCAGAATTCGCGGCTTCACCTTCCGCCAACGGCTCTGCCACCGACGGAGAAACGGCTTCCGTTTCAACCGGTTTATGAGCACCCGTCACTTCGTCCCAATTAATGCGATACAGCTGCAACAAACGATCCTTAATACCGTTTTGATTAAAGACCATCTGCTGCTCGAGCATTTGCTGTTCATGAGTCTGCGTCTTCATCGCTTCAATCTCGCGCTCCATACTAAAAATATTTTGACGGACACCGTTTAACCGGCTGCTGATTTCCTGTTTTTGTTTCTCATGCTCAACTAAAATATTTTTTAAAGAATCCTTTTGAAATCTTAAACTATCAATCTTCGCGTTTAGATCGGTAATTTCTTTTTCAAATTTTTCTTTTTGGACCAACTGCTGAGCGGCTTGCGTTTTTATTCCTTCAATTTCCCGACGGCCCACCTCTAAAGTCTCGGTGAATAGCCGCACGTTATCCTTTTGATCCTTTTGTTTATCCGCTAAAGAATTAATTTCAGTTTCAAGCTGCACCAGTGCGACGGAAACTTCTTCACGCTCTTGAGATTTAAAAACAATCTTCTGTTGTTTTTCCTGAATGCCTTGCTGGCAAAATTGCAGCTCACGGTTTGATTGGCTTAAGGCATGACTTAATCCGTCTTCTTTATGTTTCAACTGCGCCAGCGTTTCGTGAATCTCGCGGATTTCGATGCTGACTAGTTCCAATTCACCGGAAAGTTTGCTTGAACTTACCTCGATATCATTTCGTTGGGCTTCAAAAATCGAAAGATTCTTTTCCTGACTCAAAATTTCGGTTTGAATGCGTTCGATCTTGGAATTTTGTTCGCTAATCGATTGGCGCTTCGCTTCTTTCAAACCATTCAAATAACTGATTTTCTCGTCGGATTCTTCTATCTTAACGCCGATCGCGACTGGATCGAGTTCAACAAATTTTGTTTCACAAATGATTTCATAAAAATTTGTGCCGTTGGCAGCTTGCTCTTTTAAATGCGGGTATTTTTCCAAATCAATGGGCAGGACTTCTTTTACTTTACCAATGATACCGCCATGCTTCTCTTGCGGAAGACTGTGCGTCAGCAAACGGCCTTCAACGACTGGATCAGGCATGTCCTGATAATGTACACGCAGTTCTTCAATGAATGCTTTTTGGGAAAGCAGAAAGACTTTTTTCTTTTCCGCTTCATCCACTTCAATTTCCAAACGCATGAGCTCGCCTTGAAGATTTGTCAGCAACTGTTCTTCAGCAGCTTTTGTTTCTTTAAGACGTGTCGTTTCCGTCGATGATTGATTGATATCTTGCGCGATCAGAACTAAACGCTGATCAATCTCAATTTTTTCCGAACTCACTTTATCATTTTCTGTTTCTAGGCGACGTTTGCGTCCCAGGGCGGTCTGGGATTCTTTCATGATTTCGGTTAATTCATTTTTAATTTTGACCTGACGGGAGGTCAACGCCATAATCTTTTCTTCGTCGCTGCGGATAGAATCTTTGTCCTGTTGAATAGCCTGAAGAAGGGATTGTAAAGTTTCTTTTTTGGACTGCAGGGTTTGCTGCGTTTGGATAACTGTTTGTTCGAGGGTGATGAGCGTTTGGTTAAGATCCGCGATCTTGGCTTCCTGCTGGCGGCAGCGCTCTTCGGTTTGATTGTGTTGTTCAGTCAAACGCGTCTCTTGGGCGGCCAGATTTTCTAACCGCTCTTCATTGAAAGCAATCTGACGGGAATTGAGCTCAATGGCGTTTTCTAACTTTAAATCTTCAGCGATGACTTGATTGATTTTATCTTCTAACTCGCCGAGTGTTTCATTTTCGTATTCAACAATATTTTTTAATTCGACAATTTCAGATTGAAGTTTGGTTTCTTTGACTTTAAATTCTTGAAGCAGCCGCGCGATTGTTTCTTTCTGCTCGATGAAAGCGTTCATCTGCCAGCGCGCCAGGTGGATTTCATAAACTTTTAATTTTTCGATTTCTTCTTTATATTTGCGGGCTTTGTTGGCCTGACGTTCAATCGAACCAATTTGACGTTTGACTTCGAGCACAATATCGTTGATGCGCAGCAGATTATTTTCAGTGTCTTTAAGTTTATTCAGCGCTTCTCTTTTTTTGGATTTATACTTGGTTATCCCGGCAGCTTCATCGAAGATAACACGACGGTCTTCAGGACGGGCGCTCACAACCAAATCAACCTTTCCTTGCTGAACTAAGGAATACGCTTCGGCGCCGATGCCGGTTCCCATAAAAAGCTCGACGATATCTTTAAGACGCACGACACTTTTATTAAGCAGGTATTCACTTTCACCAGAGCGGAACAACCGCCGCGAGACCGTAATCTCATCGTACTCTAAAGGCAGTTTGCGCGATTCATTCGAAAATGTGAGACTGACTTCGGCAAATCCCAGACCCGGCTTTTTATCCGTGCCGTTAAAAATAACATCTTCCATCGACGATCCGCGCAGTTCCTTGACACTCTGTTCCCCTAAAACCCAGCGGATCGAATCAAAGACATTACTTTTCCCGCAGCCGTTCGGTCCAACAATCGCTGTAATGCCTGGCTCAAAATTTAAAAAGGTTTTATCAGCGAAGGATTTAAAACCAAAGATTTCCAGTTTCTTAAAATACATGGCTAATATCCTCGACGGGTAAAAACGTGAGTTTGAAGATTCTTAAATAAACTTTGGGATTGGATAGGCTAGCAATCGTCGGCAAGAGAAAAACCTGAGATAGTTTATTTCCGCGGCCATTTCAATTCAGCTGAACGCGAAAATGAAATTTATTTTTTGCTTAAAATATTTTTTACGATTTTAACTGTTTGATTCAGACTGGTGAATTTTGAAAGCATATCTTCCGGAATGACAATCCGGTATTTTCTTTCAATCGCGGCTAAAATTTCTAGGGCCATCATCGAATCCATTCCCAAATCTTTGGTGAAGTTGGCCTCAGCATTAATGGTCTCTGGCTCGGTCTCCAAAATTTCAGCCAGCATGCCACGAATGTCTTTCTCGACGTTGACACTCGACGATGTCTCAGACATATAAACGCCTCCTTTTTGCCAGGGTTGCGCACAACTCACATTTGCAGCGGCACTCACACTAGTCGTATAGATCGTTGGGGCTCTTTATTCAAAAAATCAACAGTATCTTTCACGGCTTTAATTTTTCACCCGTAGATCATACAAAGTCAAAAATGGGGCGCTTTACAAACTGACAAATAACTTTTTTGACGTTTGTCATCTTGACATTTGATAGACGGTGGTACTGTATTATATTGGGTAGGTGGTGTCAACAGGATATTTCGAATTTTTACGAGGACATAAAGGTACTCGCGGGCGGACGCTATAATATTACTTAGGCAAGCGGAACATCTGGATTCACGTCGGCATTATAGTTAACATCTTTAAATCCAAACCCAAACAGTTTCAAAAAATCTTCATTGTATCCAGCCACATCTGCAATTTCGTTGACATTGGCCGTTGCGACATTCATCCAAAGTTTATTCACTTGCTCTTGAACATCCGGCCGCATTTCAAGATCATCAATGCGGATCCGGCCTTCACTGTCGACGGTAACCGGTTTGCCGGTGTAAAGCCGCTGACTAAAGAGGCGGTAGATTTGTTCAATGCATCCTTCATGAACGCCTTTTTCTTTCATGACTTTCATAAGGAGTACAAAATAAAGCGGGATAAAAGGAATCGCGGAACTTGATTGAGTGACCAGGGCCTTGTTGACGGAAACAAATGCCTGGCCACCTTGTTTTTTAAGACGCGCGTCAAGATCGTGAGCGGTTTTTTCGAGATGATCTTTGGCCGTGCCGATTGTTCCTCGTCGGTAGACAGGAGTCGTGACATCCGGACCAATATAGGAATAAGCGACGGTTGTGAATTTGGGGGCGATAAGTTTCTCTTGAACCAACGCATCAACCCACATTTGCCAATCTTCCCCGCCCATGACTGAAACGGTTTGTTCAACTTCTTGTTCAGTCGCAGCTGGCAGGCTCACTTCAATGACTTCGTTAGTTTCAAAATCGATGGATTTATTAGTATAGGGTGAACCGATCGGACGCAAAACGGATTTGGCGACGGCGCCGGTTTTGGGATGCGTTCGCCGGGGAGAAGCCAAGCTGTAAACAAATAAATCAATTGAACCTAAATCTTTTTTTATCGCCTCGACCGTTTCTTTTTTCATCTCATCACTAAACGCATCGCCGTTGAAACTTTTTGCGTACAAACCTTCTTTAGCCGCAGCGCGGTGAAACGCGGCCGCATTATACCAGCCTGCGGTCGCTGTACGTTTATTGTTGTGATTCGGTTCAACTGGCTTTTCAAAAAAAACGCCGACGGTCGAAGCCTTCGAACCAAACGCGGCCGTAATCCGCGAAGCTAATCCATATCCAGTTGAAGCGCCGACAACCAAAACTTTTTTGGGCCCATTGACAATAGCTGTCTGTTTCTTCACATAATCAATTTGCTCTTGCACATTTGCAGCGCACCCGACGGGATGAGCGGTCGTGCAAATAAAACCGCGGATTTTAGGGTGAATGATCATTGCATTCCTCGTTTTTTAAAATTGGCTCTAAGCAATAGGCAAATGTTTAGCGGGGCCGGCCGATTTCCGTTAAATCGCCGCGGCCGGCCCGGCGCTTTTCTGGTCGACTCTCTACTTTCTACTCTCTCCTCGCTCCTAAAACTCTACTCTTTAACCGCCGTGCGTTTCGGCACAATCACAATCCCTGAGGTTGTCACCGCGAAACGTTTGCGGTCTAATTCAAGGTCATAACCAATCTTCGCTTCCGCCGGAATTACAACATCTTTATCAATGATGGCGTTTTTGATCTTCGCATGTGCGCCGACGATGACACCTTCCATCACAACCGAGTCAGCAATCTCCGCGCCGTTTTCAACTGAAACGTTTGCCGATACAACCGACCGCAATACCTGCGCGCCTTTAACCACACAGCCGCCGGCAATCAATGAATCCACAATAACACCCGGCGTTGTTTTTCCGTTCTCGGTTACACTGATCGTGCGCGTCGGCGGATATTGTTCATGAAAAGTCCTGACCGGCCATTGCTTATCAAATAGATTAAATTCCGGGACCGGCCGCACTAAATCCATGTTTGCTTCATAATAAGAATCCCGCGTCCCAATGTCCCGCCAGTATTTCGGCTGATTATTCTCGTCGAAAAAGTCATACGCCAAAATATTACGATTATTTTGAATCATCTGTGGAATGACATTCTTGCCGAAATCATGGTCAGAGCCGGTCTTGCTGTCGCGTTCAAGCTCATCGATCAAGACATCTTTATTAAAAAGATAAATGCCCATTGAGATAAGCGATTTGGTGGAATCGCTCGGAAGCGTTTTAGGATTTGCGGGTTTTTCCTGAAAACCTTTGACCTCATTGTGTGCATCGATTTCAATAATACCGAATTGAGATGATGCTTCTTTAGGCATACGCAGACACGCGACCGTCATGTCCGCCTTGCGTTTAAGGTGCGCGTCGATCATCTTTTTATAATCCATTTTATAAATGTGATCGCCGGAAAGAATCAAGACAAGTTTAGGATCGTGATCGTAGATCGAATAGAGATTTTGATAAATCGCATCGGCGGTCCCTTTATACCAATCGGAACCAATGCGCTGTTGTGGTGGAATGACGTCGATAAATTCGCCAAGCTGATTCGACACGACATCCCAGCCGGAGAGAATATGTTTTTGAAGTGAAAAAGATTTGTACTGGATTAAAACAAAGATTCGGCGCAGGCCGGAGTTCACACAATTGCTCAAAGTGAAATCAATGATCCGGTAAATCCCGCCGAAAGGCACTGCCGGCTTGGCCCGGTCCCGCGTTAAAGGATCAAGCCGCTCACCTTTGCCGCCCGCCATAATAAATGTTAATACTTCACGCATGATGTTCTTTTTTAGTTCGTATTATCTTAGAGAGATTGACGTATTATATGTTGTGACTATGAATTTTTCAAATTTCGTTTTGCTTATGAGCGCTTCCCTAAATAATGAATATATTGACTTAAAGCTTCACTTCCCTTCTTCGGGTGGCGCGGCAATAATCGATTTCCTTACATTCTCCAAGTTCTTCTCAACCACTTCATTCTTTGGCTCGATTTCAAGTGCTTTTTCGAATTCATGGATCGCATTCTCATTATCACCTTTAGCTTTATAAGCTAACCCTAATTTATTATGCACTTCCGCCTGATTTTTGTAGCTTGGCCCGACGGCTAATTGATAAATTTTTAATGCGGTATCATATTCTTTGTCTTCATAAACAATGTCGCCGATTTTAAGCACGTCGTTGACATCTCCTGGCATTAACGTGACTGCTTTTTTAAGCGTGTCGAGGGTTTTATTAAATTCTTTATGCTTAGCATACGCCCGAGCGAGAAAAAAGAATTCCTTTGGCTGATCCGGCGCGGCGTTGGCGATTTTTTCATATTGTTTGATCGCGTTTTCAAAATCCCCGAGGTTTTCATACGCGTAAGCCATATTATGGCGGCTTTCGATGTCGCTGGGGTCAACCATCGTCGCTATTCTAAAATTTTCAAAGGCCTTTTGGTGGTCTTTGCGTTTTCCGTAAATCTTCCCTAATATTTTATAAGGCTCGCGGTATCCAGGGGCAACCTTAAGACTATCCCTAGCTTCGGCAATAGCGGCGTCATCAAATCCCATTGCTTCCAGCAAATAAGCGCGGTTGGATTGCTGATAAGGAATAACCTGGACGGATCCCAGCCGCTTAATATCAAACGGCTTCACCTGCCATTTGCTTAAGTCAATGCGGTATTTATCAATGACTTCTCTATTTTCGGAAACATCCTTCAAGAAAATAACCGCATCATAATCAAAGTAAACCACCACCCAATCTTTTTTATGAATGAAGTATTGAAGGATTTTTTCCGGAACTTCTTGTTTGTTGGCGTTAAGAAGCGCGCCGATCAGATGGAATTTTTCAATCGCCTCATCCAAAAGTTCCTTGTCCCCTTCAGCCCACATCTTGCGGTAGCGTTTAAAAAACTCATGGCCGTACACTTCTGTCCGCCCGTCGATATAAACTTTAATATCCGGATGCAAACGGCCAAGCATATAGGCGCCGGCGTTAAAGTCATTAAAAAAATTACCTTTAACTTTGTTCGCAATCAAAAAATCAACCGCTTTGTCTGGATAATTACGCAGTGAAATGCCGCCATACTCGCTTTTTCGTTCAAACTTATCAAAATCAAAATAACTGATATCCAAAAGCTGCGTACAAAATTGCACCATCCACACCGCCAAGCCGAGTTTGAAAATAGCACCGGTGATATGTTTGAATTTCTCATCTATAAATTTAATGGGAATAACATCCTCGAGCTTCAAATGAAGAGTGTTCATCATGAAGGTTAGGTAAGCAGCCATGGAAAAAAAGACAATATTGCGTTTCGCGGAAATTGAAAACAGTAAAAAGAAAAGCCAGAACGTAAAAACCCCTAAATCGATCCGCCGCAGATTAAAAATAAAACTATAAAATGAAATTAGAATCAATAACTTGTACTGCGGATACTCATCCAATGAAAAAGCCGTTTGCCAACTAATCGGCCGCTGCAACTCTTGAATGTTTTCAAAAAATATTTTGGAGTGTCCCGTCGGGATTTGGAGAAAAACCTTGAATGGATACAACGCACCTTTCCAGGTAAAAGGATTAACGAAACAAGCCAGCACAACCCCCAAAAGCGCCCATTTTAAAAAGCGGTATTCTTCATCGCCTAAGCGCGAAGCGTCATTCCATTCAAAAGGCAGTTTGACGTGACGCTTCACCCATTCACTGCCTAACGCCAACGCAATGACAAACGGACCCAAAAAGAAAAACCCGTGAAAATTGGTCCACAAAATCTGAATGATTACTAAAGCCAAAAGCGCCCAGCGTTGATTTAACGAATAGGACAAAATAAAAATATACATTGAAAAGAAAAGCAGACTAAAAATATCAGGACGAATTGTGAATCTCGCCTGATAAACCATCAGTACCAAAAGCAACATAAACGTCGTTGCCATCTGGCGGTTGGGGTTGTAGCCGATAAAGAAAAGAAAAAGAAACGTGATGGAAACAACCACCACCTGCATTCCAATCACTCCCGCAGGCCCCCACTGGTGGAAAATTAAATACGCTAAAACCTGAAACAGCCATTCGTGATTGATCCAAGGCTGGCCGGAAATCGAATTGGAAAGAAAATCAACAGGCGGGACATTTGGAATAAGATGCTGGGTGACTAGATGGCGTCCAGTTGCGATATGCAGCCATAGATCCAGATCTTGAACTTCGATGTTTGTTGATAAAACGATTATCGCAAATAAAAGCGCGATACTCGATAAACCTGCTACGAAACTAAATCGCCGCCAGAATGAATCAGTCATGTTTTAATCTTAAAAAAATCCAAACTTGAGTTAAGTCAATACAAAATGCCCTTTTTCCTGCTCAACCAACCGTGCTTTCTCATCTATAATGAAACCTCGATTGCTAAAGACTTCATACTTAATTGCTGCCGTCAACAATTCCTGCGTATAAGGATGAAGCGGGTTGTTGCAAATCTCTTGGGTTGAGGCTAATTCAATAATCTTTCCTTTATACATAACCGCGATGCGCGTACAAATCTTTCTCACAACCCGCAGGTTGTGAGAAATGAAAATGTAAGTCAGTCCGAATTCTTTCTGCAGTTGAGTTAAGAGATCTAAAATTTGGTCCTGCACCAGCACATCCAACGATGAAACAGCTTCATCTAAAATTAAAAGCTTGGGATTCGATGCAAGCGCCCGGGCGATCGCGATGCGCTGGCGTTCTCCGCCGGAGAATTCATGCGGAAACCGGTTAACAACATCCGTCGGTAACTGAACGGATTTCAAAAGTTCGCGTACCCGTTCGTCTTTTCTTTCAGCGGATGTTTTCTTATCCAGGATCATCCCTTCCTTTATAATATTGCTCACCGTAAAACGCGGATCAAGACTGCTGTACGGATCCTGAAAAACCATCTGCATTCCATGACGCAGCTGTCGCATTCGCCGGGCGGAAAAGTCACTTATGTCGGTGCCGTCAAAGACAATTTGTCCGGAATCGAGCGGAATTAACTTTAAAATTAACCGCCCGAGCGTGGTCTTTCCAGATCCCGATTCGCCGACAATTCCTAAACTTTCTCCGGCGCATATTTCAAGATCCACGCCGTCGACAGCGCGCACGTAATCGCGTTTTAGGAAACCTTTGTTTATTGGAAAATATTTTTTAAAATCTTTTACTTTAAGAAGCATATTTTTTTAGAAACGGTGGCCTCAGCAATCATAATCCTATCTTCACTAATCTTTGCGTAAATTCCTCTTTAGGATTCGCCAAAATCTGCGCGGCCGGGCCGGATTCGATAACTTTCCCTTGTGCCAACACCACCACCTCATCCGTCAAATGACGCACCACGCCCAAATCATGCGTGATTAAAAGAATTGATAAATTCAATTTATCTTTAAGGCGGCGGAACAACTGCATGATGCGCGCCTGCAAGGTGACGTCGAGATTGCTCGTCGGTTCATCGGCAATAATAAGTTTGGGTGATGCCGCAATCGCCTGGGCCAGCATAGCGCGCTGGCGCATACCGCCGCTTAGCTGATACGGATAACTGCTGGCAACACGTTTGGGATCGCTGATTTCAACCATTTGCAGAAGCTCGAGCACTTTGTCGACAATTTTATTTGCGGACAAGTCCGTGTGCGTCTTTAATACTTCCGCAATTTGATATCCTATTGTAAACAACGGATTAAAAGCGTAGAGCGGTTCTTGAAATACCATGCCAATCTCTTTTCCGCGCAGCTTCTGCATGGCGCTTTCAGTGTAACCCAACAAATCTTTTCCCCCAAAAATAATTTCACCTTTTTTCACTGATAATGCAGGCGGCAACAGCCGTAAAATCGAAAGGCCGGTTGTCGTCTTGCCGCTACCCGATCCGCCGACCAGCGCGACAATACGGTTACTTTCAACAGATAAGGAAACGTCATTAACGAGATTCTTTTCCTCACCTTCGTCGGTCACGCTTACGGTTAAATTTTTAAGTTGGAGTAAAGCCATCGTATTTTTTTTAAAGAAGTAAGAAGTAGAGAAGCAAGAAGCAGAGAAAAAACTTTCTATCTCCTCTCTGCCTCTTTGCTTCTTACTTCTCTACTTCTTTAATAAAGGATCCAAACAATCCCTCAGCGCATCGCCGATTACATTAAAACAAACCATTGTCACAAAGATAAAAAACGCCGGCACAACGAGCATCCACGGAGCAAATTTGATGCGGACAATCGTCATCGCGTCTGACAAAAGGTTTCCCCAGCTGGCAAAAGGATCTTGAATGCCAAGCCCGACGAGACTTAAGGCAGATTCGCTGACAATATATCCTGGAATGGAAAGCATGATCGCTGCGATTGAATAGGAAAGCGTGTGCGGCAAGATGTGTTTCACAATGATTTTAAAATCATTCTGTCCCATGGCCCGCGCCGCCAAGACATAATCTCGTTCCCGTAAAGACAAACACATCCCACGCACAATCCTGGCCAACGAGGCCCAGCCAATAAAAGAAAGAATGATTACAATTGCAAAATAGATTTGAACCGAATTCAAATTAGATGGAACCGCGGCACGCAGGGCTAACAACAAATAAAACGCAGGAAAAATTTGGACCATTTCGCACAACCGCATCAATACATCATCGATTCTTCCCCCATAATATCCTGCAATACCACCGACGATTAAACCAATTGAAAAAGAAATTAAAACGCCGATGATCCCAATCGACAACGAAATCCGCCCGCCGTAAAGAATCCGCGAAAACAAATCCCGCCCGCGGCTGTCCGCGCCAAAAAGATAAATCCGCCCGGGTTCATTCACACCAAATAAATGATACACACATGGGATCACCCCCAGAAATTTATACTTCTCTCCTTTTTTGAATAATTGCACGGCCAATCTTTGTTCGGGATTAATTTTATAAATGCGCTGATGAATATCATTAAAAGCAAAATCCATTTTATAAACAAAAGGCCGGCTCAATTTTCCGTCGTGCCAGATGTGAATTGGCGTTGGCGGACAATAGGAATACTGGCGGTCTTCATCTTTATAAGAGTACGGCGACAAAAAATCCGCAAAGAGTGCGCCGGCGTAAAGAACCATTAACACAAACGCACAGCCGACGGCAAGGCGTTTTGTTTTGAAACGTTTTAGGGCGATTTGAAATTCGTTTAATGAAGTGGAATTAGAAGGCATTTTAAGTTGTCCCGTTAATCAGTATCCAGTTATTCAGTTAAATATTCTTAACTGGCGAACTGACAACTGAGAAACTGGTTAACTGTTTATTCATATCGAATCCGCGGATCGAGTTTAGCGAGCATAATATCCGCGAGTAAATTTCCGATAATATAAAGCATTCCACCCATCAAAAGACTTCCCATGACGAGATAAACGTCTTTTGAACGGACGGCTGTCCACATTAAAGAGCCGATGCCGGGCCAGCTGCAAATGATTTCAATCAAGACAGCGCCGCTTAACAATCCGGAAAATTCATAACCCAGTAACGTTACCAAAGGATTAAACGCATTGCGCAAAGCGTGACGATAAATCACTTTGTCCTCGGGCAAACCTTTCGCGCGGGCGGCAAGAATGTATTGTTGTCCCAAAACTTCCAGCATGTTGCCGCGCATAATTTTTTGCAGACCGCCGATTGAGCCGATTGATAAAGCGAGCGTTGGAATAATTAAGTGTTTGAGAACATCCCAAATCTTCGCAAAAAATCCCAGGTCTTCGTAATTCGGACTATACATGCCGCCTAACGGTAAAACACCAGATTGGCTCGCCCAAAACAAAAGGACAATCGCCACAAAAAAACTCGGCAGTGACAATAAAAAGTAAGAAACAAATTGAATGACATGGTCGATCCATTTATTACGATGAACCGCCGCCCAGATTCCCAAAGGAATCGCGACTGTCCAGGTAAACAAAAAGCTCGCTAACGACAAAACAAATGTATTCCAAAGCCGCCCGGCGATGACTTTTGTGACTGGGACACTATAGAAGAACGAATAACCAAATTCCAAATGCCTTATAATATTCCAAAGCCAATTCCAAAACTGGACCAAGAATGGTTTGTCGACGCCGTACAAACGTTGATAATGCGTGATCGTCTCAGGGGAAATCTGAGGATTCATCCGCAGCGTGTCCCAATAACTTCCCGGCGTTTTTTGCATAATCAAAAAAGCGAAAAAGGCACTGCCGAGGATGATTGGGACTAATTTGATTAGTCTTTTAAAAATATATTTGAACATTTTAAAGGAGAGAGGAGAGAGTAGAGAGTAGAGAGTAGAGAATCAGCCAAATTGGCGAACTCTCTACTCTCTCCTTTCTACTCTCTCCTTTTCAATAACATAAATTTCTTCCAGATTATGAAACACCCCCCCATAATTCGAAGGCTTAAGGTTTCCAAATTTATTACGCACAGCCGCCAGTTTCGCACTTAATACGGTATAGATGAGCGGGAGCTTCTCAGAGACGATCATTTGAAATTCGTCGTAAAGGACTTTGCGTTTGTTGTCGTCGAGTTCTTGAACACCTGAGGAAAAGATTTCATCAAGCCTCTTCTCCCAATCGGTCGCAGGTTTCGTTTGCTTAGGATGCCACATGTGTAACTGACCATTAGACGTCCAGACATTTTTTCCAAAATGCGGTTCGACACCGCCGGTCAATCCTAAAATAATCGCGTCCCAATCGAAGGTCGAATTGATTTTAGTGACGAGATTATTAAATTCCAAAGGTTGAAAGTTAACTTTCATTCCCAAAGTTTCCAAATCATGACGGATAATCCCGCCCATATCGGTGCGTTCATTGTTGCCGGCGCTGGTTTCCAAATTGAATTCAACCGTGTGACCTTGCGGGTCTTCAATGTAGCCGTCGCCGTTGAGGTCTTTAAAACCTGCTTTCTCCAAAATTTCTTTCGCTTTGTTAAGATCATAATCATATTTAATAACATTAGGATTATTAAAAAATCCAGTGCCGGGCCCCATCGCCGAATCCTGCGGATATCCCAGACCGTTTTTGACAATCTCAATGATCCGCGCCTTATCAATCGCGTGCGCTACGGCCCGTCGGAAATCAAGATTATTAAACCAGGTAGACTTGACCGGATCAACAAAAGGCTTTTTGGTTTTGGGATTGATGTCTGTATTTAAATTAAAGAATAAAAAATTACTGCCTGTGTCCGGCCCCATGTCATATATCGTAAAATTATTTTTCTTTGCCAAGGGTTTCAAAAGCGAATAATCCATGCCGCGCAGTCCGTAGTAATCGAGCGTGCCTTCCATAAATTTTAAAAGTTCAACATCCGAACTTTGTACAATCACATAAATGACCTTGTCTAAATACGGTAACGGATCTCCTTCCTTCGAATGTTTCCAGTAAAAAGGATTGCGCTCAAGAACAATCCGCTGCCCCGGCAGATATTCTTTTAATTTAAAAGGACCCGTCCCAATAATTTCTTTTGGATCTGTATCAATACCCCAGGTGAAGTTAAACTTCTTGTCTTTGACTGCCTGCATAAGTTTATGTTTAGGCAAAATCGCCTGCGACATACCGCGTAAAAATGGAGCGAATTTAACTGGCAAAGTAAATTTGACCGTCAGATCGTCAACTTTCTCCACCTTGAATGGTTTGTCGTCAATTGTAAAAATGTCGGCGGCCGAAGAAGCTATGTCCGGGTTGTAGATAAGATCGTTAAACGTAAAAACCACATCATCCGCCGTTAAAGAAACACCATCGAACCATTTCACATCCGGCCGTAAATGAAACGTCCACGTCAATCCATCTTCGCTGACTTCCCAGCGTTCGGCTAAATTAGGTTCAACCTTCAAGGTAAAGGCGTTCTCGCGGGTCAAACCTTCGAACATATAAGAAGTGATTTCGGTCGTTGAAGTTTCTTTGGCGGTTATATCATTAAAAGATTTTGGATCGGAAGTCGTCGACAAAATGAGTTCACCGCCGTATTTGTCGTTGGCAGGATTCGAGGCAGAAAAACTTGTGGAACAGGGCAAGAGAAGTAAACACAAAAGGCCAATAAGACGCGGCAAAAAAAATTTGAAAGATTCCGCCGCTTTTATTCGGATGTTCAATGAGGCGTTAGCTTCTTTCTTATTGAGCCGGGGCCGGTTTTGCGGCTGCGGGCGTTTGAGGTGTTGGCTGAACGTCTTTGGAATTAACCGCATGAGTCTCAGCACTGTTTTGGGTTGTCGCAGGTTTAGTGGATTGAACTCCCGCGTTTTGTGTTGACGGATTGACCGCTGATGGAACGACGGAGGTACTGCTGCTTCCAGGGAGAGCGGGCTTGGATTCTTGATTCTGTTTGTTAAAAGCATCCGCCTTTTGCTGAACTTGCGTCATGAGTGAGCGGTCTTTTTTCGCCGAGAGAAACGCCAAGGTCAACGATGATAAAAGAAAAAGCGTCGCAAAAATTCCGGTAAGCTTAACCATAAAAACATTCGTCTTGGCACCGAACATCGATTCCGCCGACGCAAATTGTTCAGTCAATCCTCCGCCGCGGCCGGCTTGCATGAGAACGACGGTGGCTAAAAGAATACAGACTAAGATGTGAATGAAGATTAAAAAACCTAGCATATGAACCTTCCTTTTAAGTTAAATTATAAATTCCCAAAACAATTTTCAAATTACTTCCGGACGTTTAAACAATTTTTAACGATCTTCGCAAACGATTCTGCCTGCAAACTGGCTCCACCTACCAGCGCTCCGTCGATATCTTTTTGCGAAGTGAGTTCAGCGATGTTTTCCGATTTGACACTGCCGCCGTATTGGATCCGGATTTGCTCGGCAACCGGCTGTGAATAAATTTTTGTTAAGATTTCACGAATATATTGATGGACCTCTTGCGCCTGGGCCGAGGTCGCGGTTTTGCCTGTCCCAATCGCCCATACCGGCTCGTAAGCAATCACCACTTTTTGAATTTCTTGTTCGTTTAAACCCGCCAGCGAACCTTCAGCTTGCGTCTTTATAATAGAGAAGGTACGGTTGTCTTCGCGTTCCTTAAGCGTTTCGCCAATACAAACAATCGGCGTCAATCCATGTTTAAGCGCGGCTTTCAATTTCTTGTTAACAGTCTCATCGGTTTCACCAAAAAACTGCCGGCGTTCCGAATGACCGATAATCACGTAGCTTGCGCCAACGCCTTTAATCATCGGTGCTGAAATCTCGCCGGTAAAAGCGCCGCTGTCTTCCCAATGTAAATTTTGTGCGCCTAAACCAATATTGGTATCAACCAACAGATCGCACACTTCCGTAAGCGCGGTAAACGGCGGGCAAACAATCATATCAACCGCCGTGACATCCACCAATTCTCTTTTCAAGCTGTTTATCAATTCAACCGCTTCGAAAGAAGTTTTGTTCATTTTCCAATTGCCGGCGATGATTAATTTTCTCATGTTTAGTTAGCGATTTTATTTTTTATCGTTAAGTGCAGCAATCCCAGGCAACTCTTTTCCCTCGAGAAATTCAAGCGAAGCGCCGCCGCCGGTTGAGATGTGCGTCATCTTGTCTTCGACTTTAAATTTAGCCACGGCCGCGGCCGAATCTCCGCCACCAACAATAATGGTTGCGTCCTTTAAACCTGCTAAGAATTCGGCGATCTCTTTTGTTCCGTTTGCGAAAGCATCGTTTTCAAAAACGCCGACGGGTCCATTCCAGACAATTGTTTTCGCTTTGGCCAAGACATCTTTAAAACGTTTGCGGGTTTCAGGTCCAATATCAACGCCCATCCATCCGTCGGGGATTTCACCTTTAACGATTTTCATATCCGCTGAGGATTCGAATTTCGTGACAATCACAAAATCAGAAGAAAGTTCAATCTGCACGCCGGCTTTTTTAGCTTTTTCCAAAAGACCTTTGGCGATATCGACTTTATCGGCTTCTAATTTTGAAGTACCAATGCTTTTGCCTTGTGCTTTTAAAAATGTATACGCCATACCCCCGCCGATTAAAATGGCGTTTGCTTTCTTTAAAAGATTTTCAATCAAAGCGATTTTGTCTGAGACTTTGGCGCCGCCCATAATAACCACAAACGGCCGTCGAGGATTGTTCACAGCTTGACCTAAATATTGGATTTCTTTTTCGATAAGAAAGCCGGCCACCGAAGGAAGATACTTGGTAATGCCGGCAGTTGAAGCGTGAGCGCGGTGCGCGGTGCCGAAGGCGTCGTTTACATAAATGTCACCGAGTGAAGCCAGTTGTTTGGCAAAGTTTGGGTCATTGCCCTCTTCTTCTTTATGGAAACGTAAATTTTCTAAAAGCACGACGCGTTCTTTGGAAGTGTCGATTTGTTTTTTGACTTGATCGCCTACGCAATCGTTACATATTAAAACTTTGTCTTTGATGAGTTCTTCTAAGCGTTTAGCGACGGGGGTGAGACTGTATTGAGGGGCCACTTTTCCGTCAGGGCGGCCAAGATGGCTCATGAGGATGACTTTTTTGGCGCCTTGCTTGAGGCAGTATTGAATGGTGGGAAGCGCCTCGCGGATGCGGCGGTCATCGGTAATGTTTGTTTTGTCGAGGGGAACATTAAAATCAACGCGGATAAGGACTTTTTTGTCTTTCACGTCGATATCTTTAATCGTCATTTTGTTCATAACAAATCCTTTGATTTTTATTAAAGTGATGAATTTTTAATCCCATAACGCATAAAAAGCCGAAAAATAACTTCCCTATTATATATAGGGCGAAGGCTTTGTCAACCTTTGGCCCAAACGAATGTTACTGCCCCTGTTGTACTGCGTTTAGAGGCTTATCACCTTGTTTCTCCAGCATTTCTATAAAACTTTCAAGGTTCGGATAACCTAACTTTTGGGCGTCTCTCGCATCTGCCAATGCTTTTTTTAAATCACCTGTTGACGCGTACACGATTGCACGATTATAATGCACACTTGCATCCTTTGGATTTAAAGAAAGCGCCCGATTGTAATCCGCGATAGCTAAATCATAGTTTTGCATCATGCCGTAGAGTGATCCGCGGTCATGATAATTATCAGCGCTATCCGGGCCCATTAGAATCAACTTATTCAAATCCAGCAATGCCAGATCATATTCTTGCAAAGCAATATGGACCAGCCCTCGGCGATGGTACGCCAAAGCATTTTGAGGGTTAATCTTAATGACTTGATTGAAGTCATCAAGCGCGAGCGCGTACTTTTCCTGGACTTCATATAGTTGCCCCCGGTTAAGAAGGGCAAAGACATTGTCTGGGTCTATGTTCAAACTTTGGTTAAAATCAGCCAGCGCCTGATCGTCTTGATGATTGCGTTTATACAACTCTCCTCGCGTCACAAAGACGGTAGGGTTTGCCGGATTGATCTCAACACTTTTATTGAAATCAGCCATGGCTAAATCTAACCGATTTTGCAATTGATATAATTGGCCGCGGTTGTAGTAAGCGACCGCGTCATGTGGATTCAATTCAATACTTTTATTAAAATCCTCAAGCGCCTTATTCATCTGTCCTAAACTGAGATAAGCGCAGCCACGGTTGCTGTAAATATCTTTTTGCTGCGGGTTGATTGCAAGCACTTGATTGTAATCTTGAATGGCCTTCTCAAATTGATTGATCCGGCTATATTTTGCGCCCCGGTTTAAATAGCCGCGCGCTTTGTGAGGTGATTTCTTAATGACATCACTCCAAAGAGAAAGTTCATCATGCCAAACTTTGTTTCTTTGAAAACTTAAAACAGCCAGCACGCAAACGATAACAGCGCTCGCTTTTAAAAATACCCTCTCATTGTTGAGCAATCGCCAACCTACAACGGTTAGCGCGAAAATAAATCCCACCGACGGCAAATATAATCGATGCTCCTCGATTATTTCCTGGATAGGAAGAAAACTGGATTCAATAGATAAAGCTAAAAAGAACCATACGATGCCAAATGATAACAGCGGATACCGCTTACGGTAACTCAAAGCGGTTCCCAAAACAGCCAAAATCGTAATGCCGCTGACCCAAGTCGTCCAATGTTCAAAGATGCTCCGCGACAACGGGAAATCGTAATCCAGATTTTGCGGCCAGGGAAAAAACAAAAGTCTTATATAAACAATAAGGACGCGCCATTGAGTTAAAAAATAACTAAAACCAGTTACAAACTCTCCATCGTGAGAACCTGAACGCTGCGGGCCGACTATAAATTCTTTTAACTGAGTGGCAAACATGACTGCCGTCGCCACAGACACCGCCAATAAAAAGATTAAACAAATCCATGGCCATTTATTTTTCCTAACGTGCCAAAGACTTTTTTCTCCGGTGAAGAAATACAGTTCACATAAAATCAACATCAAGGGCAAAGTAAGAGCGATTTCTTTACTAAAAATAGCGAACACACCGCAAAGCGCCGTCAGGATAAAAAAAGATGAAGACTTACGAATATCATCGATCAATCTCGCTTTTAAGTAGAAACATAAAGCCAGTAAGTAAAACAACGCTGCCAATGAGGTAAACCGCTGGGTAATATAAGTAACCGCCTGAGTTTGAATTGGATGACAAATAAACAACAACGCCGCGATTAAAGCCAGCCGCTCTTTATACGGGTTTAGCTCTCTTAGCTTTTGACTCGGCGTTGACATAATGAGCAGCATTAACCAACGGACCAAAAAGGCATTGACAAAATGAATCAGAATGTTGACGACATGATACCCAACGACATCCAAACGGTGAATTTGATAATTTAAATAAAACGTAAAAAACGTAACGATCCGCCAGAACTGCCATATAGAGGTAAGCTGGCTGAAATGCCGTATTGAACGGTTGATGATAATGAAATCGATATCATCAAAATGAAAAGAATAGTTTAGAGTACCGCCATAAATGAGCATTCCCAATAAAATGATTAAAAGACAATATGAATCCCAGAACACTACTTTTTTAATGGTTTCAAGCAATTTCATATGGGAATTAATAAATAAGAAGCATTTAACCTTTATTTGTGCAAGGAGTTGTAGATAAAACTATTCAATGGCACCATACTGCAACGTACATGCTTGTTTATTAGGATATAGAATCTTCAGACGTTTGCAATTCATTTGAGGACTTTTCTTCATTACGGAATCATTTTTTAAATTTTTTCCGATTTAAAATCTCGACTACGACTAAAAAACTCTGATTTAACTTTAACTCATGAAATTAAATTTGGCCCAACCTTCTCAAAATGCTGTAGATAAAATAATTTTATTTGTAGATTTCAATTCTTGAGTAAATTTTCGTCGGGCTGAAAACGTTTTCCCTAAAAGGGGTTAGACCTCTTTTTTCGCCAATAGCACAGAGTATACTTTATTACAATCCATGAACTTGTAATAGCCATAATAGCATCATTTTCTTGTGCATTTTCCTGCCTTGAGGATGCACCCTCCTCAATGTTTGAGGATCGGGTACATCATCAGGATTCTTATACATACAAATACCCAGTGGAGATGATCTATGAAAATTCAAAAGTCCAAGGTTTCATCCGGCAACAGATTCATATCTATTTTCTTTCTGTCTTTATCTTTTCTTGTAGTCAATTTGATTTTTGTAGTTAATTCCGCAATGGCAGCACAGTACCATGTCAGCACTTCGGGCGTTGATAATTCCAGCTGCTCATCCACTTCTCCCTGCCGGAATATTCAAACAGCTGTTTCAAAAGCTTTCGCTGGAGATACCGTCTTTGTCCACGCCGGGACTTATTCGGATTCCGTTGGGGCTTGGAACAGCGGTACCAACGGTAATCCTATCGTTCTTCAAGCAAATCCTGGTGACACCGTTATTTGGAACAGCGGTGGCAATCCAGCAATCAATATTGTCGATCGCAGCTACATTCGCATTACAGGATTCACATTTACAAATATCACTGCCCGCAATGTCATCAAGGTGACTCATGGGAACTTCAATAGAGGTGTCAACCCAATTATGGGCATAGATATCTCGAACAATAAATTTATAAATAATGGTACCAACGGAACCGCCAATGGAGGAAATTACACCACTGTAATTCTTTTCATATTTACAGGTCTTGATAATACTTATACAGGACCGCCGGTTAACTTTATTAAAGGAAACACCTTCGACGGGAATTGTTGTTATGAGACTGAATTCGGGGCCAGCAGTAACACCTATTACGGATACAATACATCGAGACACCTGCGCGCCAATTACGATCCAGCATGGAATTGGTGCAGCGCTTATCCGGTCATGATGGGCGGATTCCAAGGCACACTCGGCCCTTATGATGATTTAGCCTTTAACAATGTGATTGAATACAATGTAATGTCGGATATATCCAGAGATGCCTCTCTCGCTAACATTAACTGTAGCTTTAACGCCGCGGGAGTTCGTTTGGATTCCGGAGGTCAAAGGAACAACATTCGAAACAATCTAATTTATAATATCGCACCGGACGCCTGGAGCTGGCAAAATCGCGGATGGGGCATTTTTCCGGAGTCCCGGTGCGACGGTAATATCATTACTCAGAATGTTGTCTTTAACGTAAATGAAGCCTGTTATTATGAAGGCAGCGCTGATACCTGGGGTCCCGTCGGTAATCAATGGATCAGTAATACTGGTTATAATTGCGGATTCTATGGCCTATCGATTAACAATGCTAAGAATGGCGTCTATCAAAATAATATTCTTTCAAATAGCAGCCTTGCTCAAATTATTGTTTATGATTCGGCTGTCACGAATGGAGGGCTCGTATTTTCGAATAACGACTATTATTCTCCCAACGGTGCCGCCGTTGCCGTTTGGAATCGCGATCATAAAGCCTTACCTTTTTTTCCTAACGCCAATCTCACTTTAGCTCAATGGTCAGCGGCAAGCAAAGATGTGAATTCTCTCTCAGTTAATCCATTATACGTTAGTGCCGGCTCGGACTTTCATCTTCAATCAACTTCTCCTCTTAAAGGTAAAGGAACAAACGGTGTTGACATCGGCGCTTATCCGACTTCGTCAACGCCTCCACCACCGCCAACATCTATTCCTCCTGTTCAAAGTATTCCCGGCCGCATCGAGGCTGAAAATTATTTGGTCGGCGGTGAAGGAGTTGGGTATCATGATTCCTCAACGGGGAATGCCGGCGGTTTTTATCGTAATGACGATGTTGACATCAAAAATGTTACCAATGAAGGAGCAACCGTCGGATATATCACCAACGGCGAGTGGTTGAAATATAATGTTAACGTAAAAAACAGCGGCTCCTTCCAGGTGAATCTACACATCGCACGGGTCGCCACCGGCAACGGTTCTTTACAAATTGAAGTTGATGGAACCGTATTAGCAACTGCGTCTATTCCCAATAGTCCCGATTGGAACACTCAAATTACCGTCACGATTCCCAGTCTTGTTTTAACTGCGGGCTCTCATACGATGCGTTTCATTGCGGCTTCTGATAATTTTGATTTAAACTGGGTTGAATTCCTGGCACTTTCATTACCACCCACACTGTCACTTTCGGCGAGCCCGGCATCAATTAATCAAGGACAATCATCCACGCTAACCTGGTCTTCAACTAACGCCACCTCCTGTACCGCTTCCGGCGGATGGAGCGGCTCTCAAGCGGTGTCCGGCACTCAATCTGTTTCTCCGACGGCGACGACCACTTATTCTCTTGCTTGTACGGGCGCCGGCGGGACAGCAAATCAAAGCACAACAATTACAGTTGTTCCTCCAACTACTGTTTCTTTATCGGCGTCACCGGCTTCTATTATACAGGGACAATCGTCTACTTTAACCTGGGCTTCAACCAACGCCACTTCTTGTACCGCATCAGGAGCTTGGAGCGGTTCTAAAGCGACATCCGGAAGTCAATCTGTTTCACCAACAGCGACGAGTACTTATACGCTTGCCTGTACAGGATCCGGTGGAACAACGACTCAAAATGCAACTGTAACTATTCAAGGCATTCCTTCTATTCAACCTGTTCCCGGCCGTATCGAGGCAGAAAATTATCTCGCCGGCGGCGAAGGTGTCGGCTATCACGATACAACATCAGGCAACACCGGCGGACTTTACCGCAATGATGATGTCGATATCAAGAATATCACCAATGAAGGTTACACCGTCGGATGGATCGAAAACGGCGAATGGTTGAAATACACAATCAACGTCGCCAACCCCGGCGCTTATCAAGTCAATGTCCGCGCCGCCCGCGCCACAACCGGCAACGGCGCTTTACGCATTGAAATCGACGGAATAAGTCTCGGAACCGTCACGATCGCTCCGACAGCTTCTTGGGACACACAAAATACCTTCTCTTTACCATCTATTCCCTTATCGGCAGGAACTCATTCATTGCGATTGATTGCTGATACCGGGACTTTTGATTTCAACTGGATTGAATTTATCTATGTTGGTCCTCCCCCAACCGTCAGTATGGGCAATTCTCCGCCGGAAATTGTCAGCGGAGGATCCGCAACTTTATACTGGTCATCGACCAATGCCATCAGTTGTACTGCTTCCGGCGGATGGAGCGGCACCAAAGCCGTAAGCGGCACTCAAGTTGTAACACCCGCCAACACGACCATCTACACACTTTCCTGCACCGGTCCTGGTGGAACAACTTCTTACAATATCGTCACAACCGTCGGGACCAATATCATCGGGGTACATAATATCCCGGGTAAAATTGAGGCGGAGAATTATTTGACCGGCGGCGAAGGTGTTGGGTATCACGACACAACCGCGGGAAATGCCGGAGGTTCTTACCGGAGTGACGGCGTTGACATTAAAAATGTTCTCAATGAAGGTTACACCGTCGGATACGGTGATGTCGGCGAATGGCTCAAATATAACATGAGTGTAGCTTCTTCCGGAACTTATAAGCTCAATGTCCGGGTCGCGAACGGCAGCGGGGCAACACAAACATTGCATTTTGAAGTTGATGGCGTCAAAGTCGCCACGCTCAGCATTCCATCGACGGGATCTTACGCCACAGACGCTACGGTGGCCGGACCAGCAGTTACTTTAACGGCGGGAACTCATTCCCTTAAGGTCGTTCAAGACACTGGGTTAGTCGACATCAATTGGATTGAATTGACTCAATAGGAAATTCTTAAAAATTCTGACTTCTGTCTTCTGCTCTTTGAATTCATAAAACGGAGGACAGAAGTCGGAATCACTACCCTTCAAACGTTCTGCAAATAACCGCGCTGTCTTAAATCACTTCTTCAGAGCTTCATTAACTTTCGAGAATTGGTTGCTGGTAGATTGAATTGATCAAAGGAAGGAATTTATAAAAATTCGATTTTGACGGCGGCCAGACCTTTTTTGGGGTCACTGATTTGTTGAAAAGCGTTTTTGGTCATATCGATCAAACGACCCTGGCGGAAATACCGGTTATGCGGACCACGGTCGTTAACGCGTAAGACAACCGAGCGGCCGTTTTCAATATTAGTGACTCGAATGATCGAATTAAATTCCGTGCCCCACATGGCGCAGGTCATGGAATTGTCATCAAAAATTTCATTGTTAGCGGTGTGTTTGTTGATGCCTGGGGATTTGCGGGAATACCATGAGGCCAGGCCGATCAAAGAATATTTGCCGTTTGTCTCTTTAACAAAAGGCCGCGCGTCGGAGATCATGGCCTGGGCCTGGTCGAGCCGGTGACCGTTACTGAGGAGTACCGACGCCAGAAGTGTAATAATAGCAATAAATTTTAAACGAAGTAAATTGTTCATTTATTTCAAAATTATTTTGGGGATTTAAAAAAACGATTGTGTATTTCGGACACTAACTTTGCGGGCGCAATCTTTACAGTAGAAAGTATAAAGAAGCGAGTAGCGAGTGTGCCATTTCGCTGACTCTCTACTTTCTACTCTCTCCTCTCTACACTTGAGTCTTTATTGGCCTTTTCTCTCCCAAAGATAAGTTGTTCTATTATTCTCGGAGAGAAAAGGCCGAATACTAGACTTTTGCAATGCAAAATTCAGTAACGAAAGTTATTATAAAGGAAGGAACCAGATTGGTCAAATTTTTGACTAACACCCAAGACCGACCTAACACCTAAAACCTATTCTAAACTTTGAACTAACCGCTCCAAAAATGCCCTTTGCGTTTCTATTATTTTCTCTTGTGCTTCTGCAATTGTGAAAAATTCTGCCCGGTCAATCTCAGGGATTTCAATTATTTTGCCAGAACGCGGAGGCCATTCGATTTGACAGCGGCCGCTGGTGATTTTAAAATCCAGCGGAATGTTGCCTTCAACCGCCCAGGCGTGAACAACCTTACCGCTTTTCTGGGTGATATTTCCGAGCGTGATAAATTTTTTCTTGGGATCAAGCGTGATGCCGGTTTCTTCTTTGAATTCCCGGAGAGCTGTTTGCAAATAATCTTCGCTGGGATTGACTTCGCCTTTGGGGATCGTCCAGACGCCCTCGTCTTTATTTTTAAAAAATGGTCCGCCGGGATACGCCAAAAAAACCTGTAACGGTGCGGGGGATTTACGGAAAAGCAGAATGCCGGCGCTGATTTTAGTTGAGCGTTGTTTCATGGAGTCCTCAAAGAAAAACGCCGGGCGGCCCCGGACCGTTAAATCGCCGAAGGCCGCCCAGCGCAATTTCACCGTTTATGTCGTCGTAAAATTTTATTGAACCCCGCCACCAACAAAAGTCCACCTCCAAACAACGCCAGAGTGACCGGCTCAGGCACAACCTCCACCCCCACTTCACTGCTCCCGAATCTGGATTCACAAAATCAAATTGGACTGATCCCACCTGTCCTTCAACGACCGGCAAATCCGAACGCAACGCAATATCAACTGTCTTTACTTCACCCGGCGCTAACAAAAACAAATCACCCGGCGCCGGATCAAAAGACGCAAGTTTCCAATCCGCCGGTAAATTCTGGTCAGTAATATCCACATAAAAATTCGTCTCACCCAAATCCAAAAGTTTGGCGGCATAAGGATATGGAAATTGAACGCTGTAGAATTGATCGAACGTGTGATCAGGTTCAACCGGACGTAAAGAGAACTCGCCAATATCAGCCGTGACGAGTTTGGTTCCCTTCTTAGCTGGATCACCGTCATAAAGATCCGTGTATTTAAATTTCCAATTTTTCCCGTCGGCACCTTTAAACACAAACTTAAAGGTCGATTTCTGTTCAGCGCCAATATTCACCTTTTGCGTCTGGCGGGCCGCGGCGTCTTTGGCTTTGCCGCTTTTGTCTTGCGTTTTATCGTTATAAGGCTGAGCGGTCAAGAAATAATCGACGGCCAATTTACCAGTATTCTTAACGACAACTGTATAAGTATACTCATTGGTCTTCGGATCAAAGCTTTCGGAAACTTTATCAATCGTGATGGGACCGGAACCGGCGGCAAAGGCGAGGTGAACACCTGACATTAGGAATAGAAACAAAAATACTCCCCAACATTTTCGAAAGAACATAAAGAACTCCTTTCTTTCATAATGGGGAAGTACGGTCGCGGCTGAACAAATCGCGGGCGGCCCCGGACCGTAAAATCGCCGAAGGCCGCCCGGCGTCAATTTCCATCTACCGCGCCTTAGCGTTCATTATCTCCTGAACAAATTCCCCATAATCTTTAAAACATTTTTGATAAAAAGGCTGAGCCTTTAAACCGTTACGCCACTTCGTAAGATTAGGGTAACTATTGAGAGAAACTTGAATCAGTTCGCAGGGATCCAAGATCGCCAGGAGATTGATGTCCGCTATTGTAAAATTAGTTCCCGTCAGATATTTGTTTTTGGCCAATTGTTTGTCAAGGATCGGAAAATATTTGTCCAAAAATTCCAATCCGGCTTTGATTGAATTTTGATCCACCTCTTTACCCAAGATTGGCGCGATCAACCGGTTAAACATAACCCGGCCCATCGCAGCTGCGACGTGAATGGCGGGGAAATCCGTCCATTCATCGATGATCGCGCGTTGTTTTAAATCTTGCGGGTAAATCGGCGAGTTCTGTTTGGCGGCGAGATATTTAATGATGGCGTTGCTTTCAAAAATTGTAAAACCATCATCTTCTAAAGCGGGAATTTTTCCGACGGGATTAATTTTAAGGAAGGCCTCGGCCTGCGTCTCAGCATTCATTGGATTTGTCTGCGTCCATTCGTAAGGCAGCCCGAGATAATTTAAACAAAAGCGGACTTTGTTCACGTTGTTAGAAATTGGAATACCATAAAGCTTGATCATAAAACCTCCTTTTAACTTTGAAAAACATTAGACAAGTAATTCCGCCTGTTCCTGCGGACAAATTATTGTAGGCTTGAGCTGTGAATTTCACAATCAATTCTTTTGAGCGTTCCGTTTTTATAATCAGAAATCCTTTTTCTTAATTGTGATTAACTAAATCGGCCCTTGGGCATTCGGCTTAAATTTGTTTAAGAATTTGTCGTGAAACTGTTTAAAGGTTTCTTGTTCAATCGCGCGGCGCATCCGTTCCATAAGATGAATGTAAAAATAAACGTTGTGATACGCGAGCAGTTTTAAGCCGAGGATTTCACCGGAATTCAGTAAATGCCTGATATAACTTCGCGAATATTTCTGGCACACGTTACAACCGCAATCTTCGTCGAGCGGGTTAAGGTCCTTTATGTATTCAGCATTCCGCATCGCAAGGCGTCCTTCATCCGTAAACGCGTTGCCATGACGGGCGAAACGGGTTGGGATACAGGTATCAAACATGTCCATACCTTGCGCCACCGCGCGCACGATCTGATCAGGATAACCAATGCCCATAAAGTATCGCGGATGATCTTGCGGCATGAAAGGTTCAACCCACTGAAGCGTTTCAAACATCAAAGTCTCGGGCTCGCCGACACTCACTCCTCCGACGGCATAACCGTCAAATCTAATTGCGCACGTTGCCCGCGCTGCTTGTTCCCGTAAATCTTTAAATGACGCCCCTTGAATAATTCCAAACAACAGCTGACGTTTCTCAGCGAGATCCTGGTTAAAATAAAATTCCTTTGAACGTTTAGCCCAGGCGATTGTCTGTCGTAACGCTTCTTGTGCTGCCGGCCGTTCACAAGGATACGGCGCGCAAACATCGAGCGGCATCATGATATCGGAACCAAAAATTTGCTCAATTCCAATTACATCTTCCGGCGAGAAGAAATGCGTCTGCCCGTCGAAGTGTGATTGAAATTGAACGCCTTCATCAGAAAGTTTACGCAGTTTGGCCAAACTAAAAACTTGATACCCACCGCTGTCCGTTAAGATCGGTTTGTTCCAATTCATAAATCCGTGCAAACCGCCGGCGTTTTGAATCACCTCTGTTCCGGGACGAATAAAAAGATGATACGTATTCGAAAGAACAATTTGTGAATTCATTTCGAGAAGGTCTTCCGAGGAAAGTGTTTTGACTGTGCCGTTGGTCCCAACCGGCATGAAAAACGGCGTTTGAATTTCACCATGAGCGGTTTTTAGAATCCCTCGGCGGGCTTTAGCCGCGGCGTCGGTTTTAAGTAATTGAAAATGACTCGGCATTAAAAGATTAATTTTTGTGGATGAGGTTATAATCACCAATCAATGGGGAAATAATCTTTGAGGAACTTACCGCACCAGTGTTTGCCGGTGTTAATGCCGTCAAAAAAAGGATCGCAGACACGGGCAGCGCCATCTACGATATCTAACGGCGGCTGGAAATCATGAACATCTTGTTTTCGGGCGGAAAGGGCAGCTGGATCTTCATCGGTCACCCATCCTGTGTCGACGGCGTTCATGTAAATACCGTAATTCACCAGATCACGGGCGGAGGTGTGCGTCAACATATTAAGCGCGGCCTTCGCCATGTTGGTGTGCGGATGGCGATCGGTTTTGACGAACCTATAAAACTTCCCTTCCATTGCTGAGACATTTACGATATGTTTTTGGCCGGTATTGTCGCGCTTCATCATCGGCGTTAATTTGTTGCATAGAACAAACGGCGCGATTGAATTAACAAGCTGCAGTTCGAGCATTTCGGAGGTTGGGATATCACCAAGTTTTAAACGCCAGCTGTTGGTTTCGCGTAAATCCACTTGCTGAAGATCAGCATCCAATTGGCCTTTGGGAAACACTTTTTCCGACGGAAGCGTGTGATCGTAAGCGTACGGTATTTGTGACAGTTGTGCGGAGGCGCGCAATCCAATGCCGGGCATCTTTCCGTTCCAAGTAATCGTAAGCGCAGATTCGCTTGTTAGATTCGGCAAGTTGGCTTGGGCGTTTAGCATTAATTTATTTTTGCAAACTTCAAAAGGACGCAGCAAACCCTGAACGTCCTCAGGCAATTCGTTAAAAAGTCTGGTCTCATTGGACATCAAATGCGCGTAAAATCCCGGCGGACGGCGGACAGTTTGCGCAGCGTTGTTAATTAAAAGATCCAAACGGTCATATGTTTGTTCAACGTACTGACAAAAGATTTCAACACTGGGTGTGTGACGAAGATCAAGGCCGTAAATGTGCAGCCGATCTTTCCACTGATTAAAATCTTCTTCACGTGAATAACGCAAAGCAGAATCGACGGGAAAACGGGTGGTCGCGATGACCTGGGCGCCAGCACGTAACATCATCAAGGTCGCTTGATATCCGATTTTTAAACGCGAACCGGTGATTAAAGCGGTCCGGCCTTTTAAATCAGCGGTTTGAAAACGTTTGGCGTAATTAAACGCCGCACATTTCGGGCACATTGCGTCGTAAAAAAAATGTAGACGGGTGAATTCCTCTTTACACACGTAACAATTACGCGATGAAATTAATTCGCCAGATGATTCTATGGGCGCAGCTTCAACGTTACTGGTTGTGCTATTGACAATTTGTTTCGGCGCGGTAAAAACCGGCGATTGCCGTGCAGCGCGGATGCCGGTTGCGGCGCGCGCTTGGCGTTCGTGATTGTCTATCCTTTGGCGTTTTAACCGTCGGCGGTCGCGTTTACGTTTTTTGACCTCAGGTAAATCAGGCTGCGCGATTTGACCAGCGGCTTTTAAAAGAGCAATGCGTTGTTCTTCAGAAAGGTGCGCCAATTCGGTGCTGTTTTGAACGAGATCTTCGAGAATGTCGATTGCGGATTGGATTTCTTGCGCGGAATATTTAGCGTTGGGGATTTTAATTTTAGTCATGATTAAGAGCGCATTACTTACGCGTTGCGTTTTTTGCAACGCGTAAGTAGACGCGCGAATTAACCCCGCGTCTTTTGGCGGGGTTAAGGGTGAATTCTCCGCAGCTCGGTCTTCTTCGCTGCAATGTTTTTACGTTGCAGCTTCGAAGGACCGTTCCTGCGAAGTTCAAACGCGAAAGCATTTGAACGTAGTAGAACGCTGCGCTTCCTTTTTGCAGTTAGCTGTGGCTACCTCGTCAGCTTGCTGCGAGGTTATTCATTACTACAGCGGGTTCTGGGTCAGCAATGTGTAAAATTCTCTTGGGGTCACAATAAAAATTGTCTTAAACTTTCTTAGAACTAACAAATCTTCATCTCCTGTCACAATAACTTGAGCGTCCGCCCTGACTGCAGCTCCCAAGATATGCAAGTCCTCTGGGTCCCGACACGAATTCAAGGGAAGTGCGACGGGTTTTATGAAGCTTGCTGTTTGACGTAAAAATTGAAGTATAGCGTTATTTTTCGCTTTGGGCAGGTTTATTTTCTTGATAAAAACCTTTTGAACTTCGGTGAGAATGTTTTCACTTAAGATAATAGTATGGCGTTTTAAACAAAGTTCGAAAAGATCCGAACATAAACCACGCGAGGCAAAGGCCGCCACAATGACATTTGTGTCAAACACGACTTTCATGACTTAAGCCGTAATATATCTTCATCCGCTACGAGTCCTTGAGCTTCCGCAAAAGGCAAAACCTGCTTTCTCAGTTTCCGGAAATTGCGAACGGTGACAAATTCACGAAGTGATTCTCTGACTAAATCACTAACTGGGATTTTTTCACGCTTGCTGATCGACAACAATTCTTTCTGTAAATCCGCTGAAATACGAACATTTAACGGCTTTAAAGGTTTAATCATGCACACCTCCTGTAAAACAATGTAATACATATGGCATCGGCTGTCAAGGCGCGCCGAACAAATTTGCACATGATGACTCTATCTTTTTTGGTACGCGGTATATTTGTTTGATTTCCCTTTGGCTAATGCGGCTGGATATTTTTGAATGTTTTTGGCCATTTTATTTTGGATAGATTGTTCTAAATCGATGCCGTACAGATTGCAAAAGTCAATCAAGTAAATGGCGATGTCGGCGATTTCGTCTTGGATTTCGTTGCGTTGCGCGGGATCGTTTAAAACCGATTTGGATTCCTCGACGGTGTTAGCCCATTGAAAATGTTCCATTAATTCGGCGGCTTCAATCGCGATCGACATGCTCAAATTCTTAGGTGAATGAAACTGCTCCCAATCACGTTCGCGGATGAATTGGGCGATTTGGTTTTTGACGTTGGTTAGGTCCATTGCGTTTGTCCTTAAGCGCGCGGGCCTGGCACCCTTGTTTATCTTGTCGGTGCCAGGCCCGGGCGATCCTTTCCCGTTGTTACTTACTAAAGTCATCTCCTAAATGGCATTGAGCGGGCAGGGGGTGGCACGGCGAGCCAATTGTGGGAGGATCCACACTGGGCGGAGGGGCCCACAAGCGGTTTGCCGTGACAGGACCCGCTGTCTTCGCTATTTATGAGATACGTTCTAATTTCCTATTCACTTCCTAACACACATTTCCTTGCAGTTGATAACAATTTCATATTTATACTCCAATGAAAAATAACGCAATCGTCGCCCCAAATCCAATCGTCCAGGCACACGTCCGCCAGATATGCTGATTAAAAATATAGAAGAAGGCATAAGCAATTCTAGCCAAGACATAAGTGATCGCGAGGCAATCAATCGTCGACGGCGGCGCGCCCATTTGATGCGCGGCCACAACGCCGATGCCAAAGGCTGGAAAGGTTTCATAAAAATTATCCTGCGCAAAATTTGCGCGCTTTGCTTTTCCTTCCAACTTCGCCAAAAACTCGCGCGGTGTCCGATTGCTATATCCTTTAGTAGAAAACTTGGCGTAAACAGTACACAAAAGCGGAATGAACAAACTGATTACAATACATAAGTAAGCGATTGTCATAATCTGAGACTGCCGTCTTATACCCATCTACACCTCCGGGGTGTAGATGGGTTAGAAAATTTCCAACATCTTATCATATCTCTGTGCCAATTGCTTGATTTCAATCACGGGCAAATGACTGTTTTCTTTTAACCAATCCAGCGCGAATTTATGCGCCATGATACGGGCGACTTTATTGCTGGTCCAGTATTCAACATGCGCCAGCCCTAATAAACCAACGTTCACTTCTTGGTCTTTAAAAACGGTCTGGCAGTAAGCATCGTTGAGACATTTTAAAGGATAGGCAATGAGATCATCGTTATCGTAGATATTAATCCATCGTCCGTCGGGATTTTGGATTGTGATCGGTTTGTTAAAAAGCCCAGGACCGCCGAATTGCAGTGAAAAAAGCGGCAGTGGTGAGCCCATCGTGAAGAAATTATTTAAAACCAAACTTTGATCAAAAAGTTTCCCTGGCTTTTGCGCTTCCTAGATGGAATCCGAGGCGATCACTGTTCCTAAACTGTGGCCGATAAAATTCACCTTAATTTTTTGACCGGGATCAACAATTGAGGACAAACGTTCGTAAACACGTTCAAGAATCAACCGCTGTGCCGCGGGCTCGCGGTAACTAATGATGTCTTCGATAAATTCCGCGGCAAAATCAGTCCGCAATTTTGCGACGGCCATTTTGCCTGCGAAAAACGCGCCGAACGCTAAAAAGGCAAACAGCCATGGATTTTTAAAAATAAAAGAAAAAACAATCGTGAGCGCCAAAAATGTGCTGGCCCAAGCGAGCAGATTTACCTTGGCTTTACGTTCTCAACGAGCAATTTCATTGCGAAAAATAACATCCAGCTTCGCTTCATTAACCGCCAGGATATCATCCCAGACGATTTCAATAAAGTTTAAATCCGGCGTGTAATCGATGGACGTCTTTAAAATAAGACGCAAAGCCTGGTTAAACTCATTGGCGATTCTCTTGGTTAATTCCGAAGAAAATCCTGGACCGTTCTTACCGATGCCGTGAATAATGGCGATATGCAGTTTTGACATGCGTTAAATTCCCTCGCTCAACAAATCTTCCCTCGGGCGGCCGCCGAATAAAAATCCGCCGAAGCCGCCCATTCCTCATCGTCCACAAATTATGCCTTCATTAATAAAAGATGTCTAGTCGAAATTACTCTGTATGAAACCCAATTCGTTTTTTCGGCTTTTCTTCCGGAGGAGCCATGAGACGTTTGATTACTTCGAAAATAACGGCGATCTGTTGATCATGTTTTCCAACGCGGACTTCGAGCTCTTTGAGCTTATCGGCGAGCTCTTTATTAGATGCAAGAATCTGCCGAAGTTTAACGAATGCTCTCATAATGGCAATATTTACTTGAATGGCGCGCTCACTATTCAAAACACTTGAAAGCATGGCAATGCCTTGTTCGGTAAAGGCGTAAGGTAAATATCGACGGCCTCCATAACTTGAGGTCGCAATTTGCGACCTCAAGTTTTCGATTTCTGCCTCTGTTAACTGAAACATAAAATCTTCCGGGAATCTTTTAATGTTACGTTTCACTTGTTCATTTGACCTTTTTGTAGGAACTTGGTAAAGTAAAGCCAGATCAAAATCCAATATTATTTTATGTCCTCGAATTAAATGAATTTTTTGCTCAATAGATATCTAAGTAATTTGTAATTGCATACAATACTCCCTTTTTAATTATCACGATTGTAATAACCTAATTTGGTTAATAAAAAATGGTCGCATTTTCAGTCACGCTTTAACGGGAATTTGAGGAAAAATATTTAAAATTACAATTTGATCTCAAATTAGGGAGGGACTTCGGGAAGTTGACGACAGTTTAAATAAGGAATAGCGATTCGTCAACCGGGATTTGCATTGCAGAGGATATGAGACTTGCGTCTTGTGGCTTGTATCAAAAGTCATCGAACTTTCGAACCATTCCAGCGGATAATCGTAACCTCATCCTTCGGTACAAAAACGTCCCCTTCCTCACTCACCCACCAGTCATGAAAATGCGGCGGATAAATGACGATGTCAATCACAGGGAGCCGCGCTAGAGACTTGGCGCGTTTTTCTAAATGTTTTTGAAAGGTCGGCAGATCGGCTTCTTCTTTGACAAAAACGAAATGGGCTTGACGGTATTTCTTAAAAAGTTTCTCAATTTTATCCATCGAGACGTTGCCGCATTCAGCCCAAAAAAGCATCGTGCCGTCGTAGCCGGTCGCGCTTAAATCGGGTTGAAAACGTTCATCGACGTGAGCTTCGACCCGCAGGGTGCGGTATTGTTTGTGAAAAAGCGCGTAAATGAGCGCCTTTGAATAAATATTAATGTCGGGTTCGTTGTAGTTTTGATTAAAAATAATTTTTTGATCGCCGAAGTGGAAGGTGTGTTTTTTGTTGTGCTTTAACATTAGGGGTTAGGTGTTGGGTTTTAGGTGTTAGGCAACCTAACACCTGACACCTAAGATCTAACACCTTTCTTTTATTTAATCGCGCTTAGTAATCTGAATTAAATGATAACCAAACTGAGTCTTCACCGGTCCATGAACTTTCCCGACTTCATTCTCAAACACGACCTTGTCAAATTCCGGCACCATTTGCCCCCGACCAAATTCGCCTAAGTCCCCGCCGCGTTTTCCCGACGGACATTTCGAATTCTGACGGGCCATATCGGCAAAATCTTTTCCGCCTTCAATCTCACTTTTTAAACGAATACATTCTGCTTCCGTGTTAACTAAAATATGACGCGCGCGGGCTTTTGGCATGGTTAACTCCTTTTAGTTTGTTTATTAAAAAAATTTGAACGCGAATTTGCGCGTCAACCAAATCGAAAGTGCACAAATATCCTACCAAAATTCTTATCATCCTTCTCAACGCGATGATAAAGACTCTTCATTTCTTTTTGTTCAAGAAACCGCAATACGTGTTTCTTTAATTGCCCGCTGCCTTTGCCGGGAATGATTTCAACCAAGGTGATCCTTTTGTCGACGGCTTCTCTAATAATACGGTCAAGCTCCGCGTCGATTGAGCGGCCTTTGTTGAAAATGTCGTGAAGGTCTAGTTTGAGTTTGGCCATATTTAAATTAAAACGCGCGTTGGGCGGCCTTCGGCGATTTTACGTTCCGGGGCCGCCCGGCGTTCTCTTGAATATCCGCGATGATCCGCATGTAATCCGCGCCATCTGCGTTTACTAAAACGCATACTCCAACCCCGCAATAAACCGGTAATCATTTTTATTAATCTCTACTCCTGGCTTCGAATTAAAATCATCAATAAAGCTGACCGTCCAATTCACGCGCTTGCTTAAAGGATGCCAGAGTTTCGACTCCGACCGAAAACGGTAATGTTTTACGTCACTTATCGAAGGATACAGCGTCAAATCCTCAGACATCCGTAAACTTCCGACGAGTTTCCGCTCAAAATAAGAATGCGGGATAATAATCGTCTCTTGTATCGTCTTAGGATCATTGGCCACAAATTTCGTATGTTCATAACCAACGGCCACATCGCTGTTCCACTTCCAATTCTCGGCATTCGAAATAACATAACCCAACCCCACCGACGGCGTTAAACGATAAGCAACATTCGCAAACCGGTCCTGATCCCCTTCGACTTTATAAAACCGGTTCCAGCGTTTGCCTACGCCAAAACTCGAAGAGTACCGCATGAGTTCATAAAACCGGCGCGAACTAACATGATGATCCGTTGATCCATAATCCGCCGTTCCTTTAATATTAACTTCCTGGCTGTCAAACTTCCGGGTCAATGACACCTCCGAATGATCAGAGGTCGTGCGGCTGTTGCCGCCGGTTTGATTGTAGCCCATCGAAACCTTTTTCACCCAGCGCTGCGCGACTTTCTCTTCTTGCATTTGCTGCTGAAGCGTCGCCAGCTGCTTTTCTTCGTCGGTCAAACTTTTATCAACATACTGCTTGGCAATCGTAAGTGTGCCCAAGGCATCGGTTTTAATTATCAAACGATCGGCATCGTTTTGCAAAATCTTACCGGTAACTTTATCGCCGTTTTTAAGATAGACTTCATCCGCCCACGTCTGGAAGTAGCCGTTTAAACAAAAAAACAGAATCAACAAAAATATCACGCGAAAAAATCGCATCAATAGTAAAAATGTTTAGAGTGGTTAGAGACAAGTTAATTTTCGGAAGGACTGTCACAAATTTCCAATACACAATCTTCAAATCACAAACAATATCTAATGATCAATTCCAAATTCTAAACAGCTTCTAGTGCTTTGACTAAATTGAGATTGTCTGTTGATAAGTTCAATTCGCTCAGCGCTAGTGGTGAGAGAAACAGACAAAAACAAAATAGTCGAACCACTAGTTTAGAGGAGCATATCTTTGACATTGTTTATTTGAGATTAGTTGCAATTTGTTATTCGTGTATTGTTAATTTGGCGCTACACGCATATACCAGGCAATTGTTTTCTTAAGCCCGGTGACTAAAGACATTTTGGCTTTAAAACCAAATTCACGCCAAGCACGGCTTACATCCAGGCAGCGTCGGGGTTGTCCATCCGGAAACGCCGGATCCCATACAATATCACCTTTAAAACCCGTTAGCTTCGCAATCAAATGGACCAAATCTTTAATCAAAATCTCTTCGCCGATCCCAATATTAACCGGATCGCTTTTGTTATATTTTTCTGTTGCCATCACAATCGCCCGGGCACAATCATCCACATAAAGAAATTCGCGGCTGGGTTTTCCTGTGCCCCATACAACGATCTGACGATCACCGCGGCGTTTGGCTTCGATACATTTACGAATGACAGCAGGAATTACATGCGATGAGTCCAAATCAAAATTATCGCCGGGCCCATACAAATTGACTGGCAAAAGATAGATCGCGTTAAATCCGTATTGCTCGCGATAAGCCTGACTTTGCACCAAAAGCATTTTCTTGGCTAAGCCGTAAGGCGCGTTTGTTTCTTCCGGGTAACCATTCCATAAATCATCTTCTTTAAAAGGAACCGGCGTAAATTTAGGATAAGCACAAATGGTGCCGACGGAGATGAACTTTGAAACGCCGAAGAGCCGCGACTGCTCAATTAACTGCACGCCCATGAGGAGATTTTCGTAGAAAAACTTAGCAGGATTCTGCCGGTTCGCACCAATGCCGCCGACAACCGCCGCCAGATGAATAACAATATCTGGTTTACTTTTTTTAAAAAGTTTTTTAATCGCGGAAACATGGCAGAGATTATATTCTTTCTTACGCGGGATGACAAGATTGTGGCAGCCTTGCGCTTTTAATTGCGCGACAACCGACCGCCCGAGGAAGCCCGCCCCGCCGGTGATTAGGACTTTTTTGTTGGACCAAAATTTCAATTCAGTTCTCCAATTACCAGTTCTCCAGTTGCCTTTGTCCAACTGGGAAACTGGCAACTGGTAAACTCTTCATCAAATTACTTGCGCGCCATTCCATGAATTCCATGCAGCTGTTTACGCACCAATTCCATATCCGCATCCACCATCATTGTAACCAATTCTTTAAATCCAACCTTCGGTTTCCATTTCAATTTTTTGCGCGCCTTGGTGCTGTCACCTAAAAGAAATTCAACTTCCGTCGGTCGGAAATAACGAGGATCAATTTCAACATAGTCTTGCCATTTAAGTCCAGCGTAACCGAAAGACTCTTCCAAAAATTCTTTGACCGAATGCGTTTCACCGGTTGCGATCACATAATCATCCGGTTGTTTTTGCTGAAGCATGAGCCACATGGCTTCAACGTAATCGCCGGCAAATCCCCAATCGCGTTTCGCATCAAGATTTCCCAAATATAATTTTTTCTGAACACCATGTTTAATCCGGGCCAAGGCCATCGTGATTTTGCGCGTGACAAAAGTCTCGCCCCGTCGGGGTGATTCATGATTAAACAAAACGCCATTACAGGCAAACATCTTGTACGCCTCGCGGTAATTGACCGTAATCCAGTACGCGTAAACTTTCGCCGCCGCGTAAGGACTGCGCGGATAAAAAGGTGTTTTTTCGCTCTGTGGAACTTCCTGAACCAGTCCGTACATTTCGGAAGATGACGCTTGATAATATTTTGTATGAATCCCCGAATCGCGGATCGCTTCCAAAAGCCGGATCGTGCCGACGGCCGTGATCTCGGCGGTATATTCCGGAATATCAAAGCTCACCTTGACATGACTTTGCGCGCCCAAATTATAAATCTCATCGGGCTTTAACGTCTTAACCGTGCGGTTTAAAGAACTCGCGTCGTTAAGATCGCCGTAAACTAATTTGAGGTGGACATTTTTTTCGTGCGGGTCTTGATAGAGATGATCGATGCGGTCGGTGTTAAATGAACTCGACCGACGGATTAAACCATAAACGTCATAATCTTTTTCCAAAAGGAATTCAGCTAAGTAAGAACCATCTTGGCCGGTGATGCCGGTAATGAGTGCTTTTCTTTTTTTCATAAATACCATCCCAACCCCCGGGGTTGGGGAGGTCTCCTTCGTTCTTAATTCGTCAAAGACTCTTTAATCTCCCGCCTCAAACGAAATCATCACGTTAAACGAGAGCTCTGGATACTTTAAATCTTTGGGAAACGGCGGAAACGGACTGACTTCCTGCATGCTGCGCGCGACAACTTCTTTTAAATATGGATTGCCACTTGCCTTATCATCTGGAATCTTTACTTGCTGAACCGTTCCGTCGGCTAAAAGCACAAAGGCCACGTAGACTTTTCCTAATTCACGTCCGGAATAATTGATATGCACCCGGGCGTCGATTTTACTTCGTACCATTTGTTTATATATTGTGTAACTGGGGTTGCTGATATTTTCAGACTTTAGTTCACTCATTGAAATCTTCGTCGACAACGCCGTTGAAACGGTTGTCAGTTTGGAAACCGGTTTGGTTTCCATTTGCAGATTGGCGGGAATATCGACGGTGTCTTTTGAAAACGGTGAGGTGTGAACGGAGGCATTATCCATCAAGTTGGGTGAGTTCATGGCTATTTTGGTTGTATTACTCTTAATGGCGGCGCGGCTGATTCCTCGGGAGGTGACTGTTTGTGAACCGCGGGATGATTTCGCGTAACGCACCGGCATGTAAGCCAGCTCCGCTCTTTTTTTAACTGGCGGAGCTATATCGCTCGTGTTGCAATAAGAAAATGTAATTAACGAAACAATATGAATGATTAAAGAAATAATAAGCGCCCGCCGGAGAAATTTCTTTTCCCGGAAAATCTGTACAGTAATTTTAGGCGCACGGTACGTCCGGCCGAGTCTTCTGTTTGCGACTTGTATATTTTCCATCCTAACTGCTCCATACCTAAAATCCTTAAAGGCTTCGACCGCGCGTCCCTATATAATTTGAGCGTGTTGAAAAGCTTATTTAGAAATCTTTTTTCAACAACCTCAACTCCTAAAAAAAAATATCTCCTTCACAATGTAAACGATAAACCGCACGGTGTCGACCCAAGGATTGATTTTGCTCGCTTCATCTAAATAAATTGTCTGAATAGGAACTGAATAAATTTTGTAACATTTTTTACTGGCTTTAATCAAGACTTCGGTTTCAATCTCATAGTCTTTGCAGGTCAATTTGATGTCTTTTAAAACCCCGACGCTGATTAAGCGAAAACCGCATTGAGTGTCCGGAATTTTCTGCCGGCACAGGATAGATATAATACCCGACATAATCCGGTTTGTCCATAAACGGACCGCGGGCATCCCTTGCGGGTCGTGCATGCGATTACCGGTGATGACACAATTGCCATACTGTTTAAAAGCTTCGATAAATTTGGGAACATCTTCCAACGCATGCTGCCCGTCGCCGTCCATGGCCAAGACGGCATCAAACCCATGTTGAACCGCGTAATCAAATCCGTTTTGAAGCGAAGCGCCTTTCCCATGATTTTTTTCATGACGGATCAAAAACGCGCCGCGGTCGCGCGCCAGATTGCCACCATTGTCGGTTGATCCATCATCAACAACAATCACTTTCCATTTTTGCGCGGCTAATCTTTCAACCAAACGCCCAATCGTTTTCGCCTCATTGTAAGCGGGGATAAGAATACAGACATTCATTTAATCCAAAACTCCCTGAACATGAGCCACTGAGAAGGATACTGGCGGATAGCTTCTTCGATAACCGCGGTATATTTTTTCATGATATCCATAATAACTTCCGACGGAATATTATCCTCGTAAATAGCCGAAGGGTAGATCGGTTCTTTAATTACCAATTTGAATGTATTATCCCGATTGCGTATAAAAAATGTCGGTAAAATCGCCGCACCCGTTTTCGCACTAAAAACGGCGGGCCCTTTGGGAATAAGGGCCTGGCGTCCTAAAAAATCCATGACCTCACCGTGATTCGAAAAATCGCGATCAGCGACAAGCGCGATTAACTTATTGGCGCGCAGAGCCTCGAGACATTTTCTAACCGCCGAAGACATCGGCACGATTGTAACGCCCCACGCTTCCCTTTGCTGATTAAACAAATCATTCACCGGCCGTTCTTTATGCGGTAAGGCGACAGCGGTAAAAGTATAACCCAAATGACTCATGACCGCGGCGCCTAATTCCCAGTTGCCGATGTGGGCGGTAATCAAGATTCCGCCCTTGCCAGCTTTTAAAGTTTCTGCGAAGCGTTCAACATGTTCAACCGTAACATGCTTGTCAATATACTCACGGTTAACCGTGCGCTGCATCCGAAAAAAATCAACAAGATATTTCCCAAAATTCCGAAAAACTTCCCGTGCCACCGTTGGAATTTCTTTTTCAGGAATCCCCATCACCCGCAAATTATTTTTAACCGACCTTCTATCCCGAAACGACAAACGGTACTGCCAATCTGACATAAAAACCGAAAACGCGTACGCGAAATTAACCGGCAAACGGTTAACTAAAAATTGGCCGATTTTGTAGAGATAGAATTTGAACATCTTTATTCATTTTAAAAATTCTAATCTCTAAATTCTAAACAAGCTCTAAATTCTAAGTTACAATGTCTCAACCGATCAATGGAATTTGAAACATTAGAAATTCAAGTTTGTTTAGGATTTAGAATTTCAAGTTTTATACCGCTACCCTGGAGTGTTCCAAAATCAGCTTCGCAATATCCAACGCTGCTCTTGGATAACTTGCCTTAAGCGCATTTTGGCGCATCCAGTTAAGCCGTGCTGGATTTTTTAAAAGCAATTCAATTTCTTCGCCGACGTCGCTTTCTAAATCAACCCGCAGCGCGATGCCGTTTTGTAAAAGAAAATCGGTATTGCGCATTTCCTGACCAGGCAAGGGATCGATGATGACCATCGGCAAACCTTTAGCCAAACATTCGCCGGTTGTCATTCCGCCGGGCTTCGTAATAATGAGAGAAGAAATTTCCATAAGCTCATGAACATTGTCGACGAATTCATAGACGAGCATCTTTTTAGATGTTGTCCCAGCTGTTTCTTGAAGCCATTGCAAAAGCTTTTTATTTGTTCCGGATAAAACAACCAGCTGAATATCCATTTTGATATTAAGTAAACTCTGGACCGTTTCTTTAATCGGACCCAATCCCTGGCCGCCGCCCATAACTAAAACAGTTGGAACATCCAATTTTAATCCTAACTGCTGAGCGATGGGCTCCTTATCTAGTTTTAAGGAAAAATCCGCGCGGATAGGAATGCCGAAAAGTTTAACGTCTTCCGGACCGACGCCTTTGTAAATAAAACGCTGGCGGGATTCTTCCGACGGGACAATGTAATAATCAACGCCTTCATTTAACCAAAACGAATGCGGAGCGTAGTCGGTCAGAACGCCGATCAAAAGCGTATCTACGTTATGCGCGCGTTTATAGTCCGCCACCATTCCGCAGGGGAACGCCTGCGTGCAGACAACGGTGTCCGGCTGAAATTTTTCAAACAGCTCGGCTAATTTTTTGTGACTGGTTTTGTGGAGAAATTTTTTGATCGTCTCGGTTTTCTTGACGACTTTGGGATTGTCGTAAAGATAATCCCAGACTTGAGGCGTGCGTTTGATGATGCCCATGTAGGCTTTGTTAACGACTTTTTCTAGACGGGGATAAGTATAACCGAAACCGTTGATACTCATGATTTCGGCGGTGGGGTCCATCTGTTGCAGCGCTTTTTCAATCGCCAATGTCGCGGCGCGGTGGCCGGAAACTTTGGTGATGTACATTAGGAGAATACGGCGAGGTTTGGAGATCTGATGTAAAGGCATATTCTTTATCGGTTACCTCTGAACAATTTTCAAATTACAAGTACACCAAATCTCAAATAAATCCCAAATTTCAATTCCAAACTCTAAACCTAAAAGTTTTGCATTGGAATTTGCTTTTCGAAATCTATTTCGGATTTGGTGCTTGATGCTTGGAACTTAAGACATCACTGTATAATCGCAAGCGCTTCTCCGATTTTCACTTCTTGCCCTTCTTTAACGAGCATTTTAGTAAGCGTCCCTCTGTTCTCCGCCGGCACGTTGAAGGTCGCTTTGTCCGTGACACATTCAACCACATCAACGCCCTGCTCAACGTGATCGCCGACTTTGACGTGCCAGAAGCTGACCGTTGCTTTGGTGATACCTTCGCCTAATTCCGGTAAAATAACCTCAGCCATAAGAATTTTACTCCTGAATTTCTAAATTGAATTTCTTGGAAAAACTCTTCAAAAGTTCAGATTTGGCTTCATTTAAATTGATCGGATGACCTTTTAATTCTTTTACTGAGGTCATCTTCACATTAAGCCCACAAGGCCGGATCATGTCAAAATATTTTAAATCCGTATTGATGTTGATCGCCATCCCATGGAATGTTACCCATTTACGGACGCCAATACCAATCGAGGCAATCTTGTTTTGGTTGACCCAAACGCCCCGCTGGCCTTCAATACTATGCGCCACTATACCAAAATATTTTAATAAATCAATCGCAACTTCTTCCAACTTCTCAAGAAAAATACGCAAATCTCGTGTAAAGTGGTCCAGGTTAAATATAGGATAGACAACGAGTTGACCGGGAGCGTGCAGGGTGACTTCCCCGCCGCGGTCGATGCGGGTCACGTCAATACCCTTAGCCTTAACTTTTTCGGGCGGCAAAAAAAAATTGGCTTCGGTTGCCAGGCGTCCCAGGGTAAAAACGGGCGGGTGTTCGCAGATGATAAGAGCATCTGCTTGGCCGGCAATAACATCCTTTACAGTTTTTTTTTGAAGGTCATAGGCTTCTTGATAACCAATTAGTCCTAAATCCTTAATCCGGCAAAATACTTTCTCTCCAACCCTCCCCATAAGGACCGTTTCCTTTTATCTATAAGTGTTTCAAATGGTTTTGATGGAAGTGGCACCGCTAACGTTCAAAACGATCGATCAAATGATCGACAACTGTATTTGTTAAACCATGATACGATCCATAACTACTCCAAAAATATTCCTGAGCTGTCTTCACGATGTTAGCTCTAACCGGATTGGCATGAACATAATCGATAGCTTCTTTCAAATATCTTTCATTATCAATAATCTGACTTTTAAAACGTCCTTCCCATACATAACCAGTGTAATCGTATCTCCGACGGTATTTCACACTAAACGACAATAATATCGCTTGCATAATTTGGGAAATATTTCTTGCCGGGCCGCATTCCAAGACCAAATGCAGGTGATTATCCATCACCACGATCGCGTAAAGTTTGAAACAAAAGCGTTTTTTGAATTTGGTAATGCTTGACAACAAGATCTGTTTTTCCTCCTGACCTAAAAGCATTTGGCGGTTGTTACAGCGGGCTGTAATGTGATATACAGCACTGTTGAAATAAATCCGTTTTATTCTTCCCATCTAAATGTACCATACCTTTCTCCCTCCGTTTAATTGGTTAATAATAGTGTTGTTCCCGTTCCTATAAAACCCTCAGACTGACAACTGGTTAAAAGGAAACGGTCCTAGAACTGCTAGAACTGAGTTTAACAAAAAATGCCAAACATTCAATGACGACGGCATCGTGACCCATCTTAATGCAGGGATCAGATTTTGTCATCTCACATTTGGCATTAACAAATAATTTCTTTTACTTTATCTTCCGGCAAATAGCCTCAGCCATTTGCTGAGTTCCGACGGCGCTTGGGTCGTTGCGGTCTGCTTTAAGGTCATAAGTAACATCTTTACCCTCTTTTAAAATCTCTCGCACGGCGTTATCAAGCTTTCGCGCAGCGTCAAATTCTTTTAAATGTTCAAGCATGAGAGCTCCAGAAAGAACACAGGCCGTCGGGTTTACTTTATTTTGGCCGGTATATTTCGGCGCGGAACCATGCACCGGTTCAAAAAGCGCAATCTGATCACCAAAATTAGCGCCCGGCGCCACCCCAAGCCCACCCATCAATCCCGCGCACAGATCCGAAACGATATCGCCATACAAGTTCGGCAGAACCAACACATCAAAAAAATCCGCCCGCTGAACGAGCTGCATACAAAGATTATCCACAATCACATCTTCAAATTCAACCTGGCCTTTATATTCCTGCGCGACTTCCTGCGCGGTCCGCAGGAAAAGCCCGTCGGAGAATTTCATAATATTCGCCTTATGAACCGCGGTCACTTTCTTACGTTTATGTTTAACCGCGTAATCAAAAGCAAATTTAACAATCCGCCGTGACCCAGTCACCGAAATCGGCTTGATTGAAATCGCCGAATCCGCCCGGATTTTTTTCGGCTGCATCGTATTAATCTCTCCGATCAACTGGTTGGCTTCTTTAGAATTAATATCAAATTCAATGCCGGCGTATAAATCTTCGGTGTTCTCCCGAAAAATCACCAGATCCAATCCCCTCACCTTGGCCTTGGCCCCTTCATAATATTTACACGGACGCACACACGCAAATAAATCAAGCGACTGGCGCAGCTGAACGTTAACCGAGCGGAAGCCTTTGCCGATCGGGGTCACAATCGGCCCTTTGATCGCCACTTTATTCTTCCGGATGGATTCTAAAACACGCTCAGGCAATGGTGTACCAAATTTTTGAATGGCGAATTCCCCGACGGGCTCTTCTTCCCAGTTGATCTTAACGCCCGTTGCATCGATACATTTCTTCATGGCTTGGGCAACTTCTGGCCCAATCCCATCGCCGGGTAATAAAGTAACCGTATACTCCATATTTCATTCTCCTTGTGATTTCCTAATTAAACGAAGTTGGAGATTGGAACATCTCTTTCGAGCTTCCATCATGCCAAACTATGCTCGGATAAGCTGTTTGAATTCTTCTATATTTTTGACACATTGAACTGCCATATCATAAGTAATAACGCCGGCCTTGAATAAATCGCGCAACGATCGGTCCATTGTGCGCATGCTAAACTGGCTGCCGGTTTGAATGGCGGTTGGAATTTGTTCGATGGCTTGTTCACGGATTAAATTTCGGATGGCGGGTGTTGCGATCATGATTTCCGTTGCCAGAACCCGGCCTTGATTATCAGCGCGCGGCAATAGGATCTGGGAAATAACACCTTCCAGACACGCCGAAAGCTGGAGTTTAACCTGCTGCTGTTGATGCGGCGGAAAAACGTCAATGATACGTTCAATTGTTTGCGGCGCATCGGGCGTGTGTAACGTCGCTAAAACCAAGTGCCCGGTTTCCGCAGCCGTCAGAGCGGTTGAAATTGTTTCCAGATCCCGCATTTCTCCGACGACAATGACATCCGGATCTTGACGCAGGCAACGCTTTAAAGCCTCGGCAAAAGAATTGGTATCGCTGTAAACCTCGCGCTGTTTGATGATGGATTTTTTATTAACGTGGGTAAATTCTATCGGATCTTCAATCGAAATGATAAGCGAGGCTTGTTCGGTATTGATTAAATCAATCATCGCCGCCATCGTTGTTGATTTTCCGGTTCCCGTCGGACCGGTTAACAAAACCAGCCCGCTTGATTTGCGCGCCAGGTCAATCACGATTTGCGGAAGCCCCAGTTCATCAATTTTGGGAATCGTGACCGGAATGCGCCGGAAAGCAGCTTCGACGCTCCCGCGCTGAATATGCACGTTAATACGAAACCGATCCATACCAGTCAAGGCCAATGAAAAGTCGAGTTCTTTATCTCTTTCAAATTTCTCTTTTTGGAAATCGGAAAGAACGCCGTAAATCATTCTTTTAAGTTCATCGGACGACAAAGGCGGGAAATCGGTCAGCACAAGATCACCGTCAATACGTAATACAGGAGGTGTACCGTCGGTTAAATGTAAGTCGGAAGCTTTTTTACTAATAGATAAAAGTAAGAGTTCGCGGAGTTCCATTGCTTTCTAAATGTTTAAGGTATTTTATTAAAATTCAAATACTTTTTATTTCAACACTGGTTTAGCGACTTTAATCCATTCCCCTAATCTTCTAATCCCTTCCTCAATACGCTCATCAGACGTCGCAAAACTCAATCGCATATGTCCGGGTGCACCAAAACCGTCACCGGGAATGACGGCGACAAACGCTTCATCTAAAATCTTTTTAGCGAATAGATTACTGTCGATTCCCAATTTCGAAATATCGCAGAAAACATAAAAAGCGCCGTGCGGCCGCACATAAGAAATCTCAGGGATCTGATCCAGCAATCGCATCATAAGCGCACGGCGGTTTTTAAAAACATCACGCATCGCTTTGATCGTTGCTTCAGAAGCGCTCAGCGCCTCCATCGCCGCGGCTTGGCTGATTGACGTCGGGTTCGAGGTTGTATGATCTTGAAATTTATTTACGTACTCGATAATCTCCGTCGAGGCGCCGCAATAACCGATCCGCCATCCCGTCATCGAATATGCTTTAGAAACCCCGTTAACCGTCACGGTCAAATCATAAATATCTTTTCCCAAAGCCGCAATCGATGTATAAGTGTCGCTATCATAAATCAATTTTTCGTAAATTTCATCACTAATCACATAAATTTTATGTTTAACACAAATCTCAGCAATCTTGGCCAGCTCCTCTTTACTGTAAACCATTCCCGTCGGGTTTGATGGCGAATTTAAAATTAAAATGCGGGTCTTGGAAGAAATATTTTTAATGAATTGATCCGTCGTTATTTTAAATTGTGTCACGGCAGACGTTGTAATAAATTTGGAGGTTGCGCCGGATAATTTCACCATCTCCGGGTAACTGACCCAATAAGGTGTCGGGATCAAGACTTCATCACCCTCGTCGCTTAAAACCTGAATGAGATTATAGAGAGAATGTTTGGCACCGCAGGAGACGGCGATCTGGGAAGGTTTATAGACAAGGTTGTTGTCTTTCTGAAACTTCTTGGCGATTGCCTCGCGCAATTGAACCGTACCGATACTTGGCGTGTATTTCGTGACACCTTGATTGATCGCTTTGATACCGGCTTGTTTAATAAAATCAGGTGTGTCAAAATCCGGTTCGCCGGCGCCGAAGTTAACGACGTCTTTGCCCTGGGCGGCGAGTTCTTTGGCGCGAGCGGTTATGGCGAGAGTTGTTGAGCCGAGGATTTCTTTGATGCGCTTGTTAATGTGCATGCTAATTCCTTTCAAAAAAAATTCCAAGCATCAAGCACCAAATCCCAAATAACAATCAATATTCAAATTCCAATCCTCAAAACTTTTATCCGTTAAAATAACGTTTGAGATTTGGAACATTATAATTGAATTTCTTTGGGAATTTGCAGCTTGGTGCTTGGAATTTATAAAGAACTAAAAAAACTACGCTCCACCCGTCGAGGGTTTCTTAAAAATCTTTTTAATGCCCCCCATGATCTTGGGAGCTTTCTTGGATTTGTCTGGTCCGGCGGTGTGTTCAGCTTTTTTGGGGTCGGGGGCCGCTGGTTTGGCTGGTGATTTTTCAGCTGGCTTCTCGACGGATTTTTCGCCTTTACCTTTAGAAGGAACCGCGGCCGCTTCGGCTTCAGCTGGCGCTTCGGTCCGGCCGAGCATCATAGCTTCGGTTCTAGGCTGACTGATAATAACTCCAGATTTTTCAGTTAATTCTAAGAAAGCCATCTGCGCGTTATCGCCATGACGGTTAGACAGCGAAATAATCCGTGTGTAACCGCCCAGCCGGTTATTAAAACGAGGGGCAATTGTTCCGAACAAATTGCTGACGACCGAATGATCGCAAAGAATCGCAAAGGCCCGGCGCTTGGCGGCCAATGTATTTTTTTTGCCGAGCGTGATTAGGCGTTCCACTAATTTACGGGCTTCTTGAGCTTTGGGTTTGGTTGTGCAAATCCGTTCGCGGATCAAGGTGGCTTTCGCCAAATCCCGGATAGTGGCTTTACGTAAACTTCGATTTCGTCCTAAACGATTTCCTGCGATACCGTGTCTCATGATAATCCTTTAAGTGTTCGTTGAACGTTAATAGTTTTGAGCTTCAACCAATTAACGTTCAACCATCATTATTCTTTCTTCTTCAATTTTTTAGTGTCAACCTTCATCCCTAAATTCAATCCCATGGCTTTCAGAAGATCATTAATTTCCGACAAGGACTTCTTACCGAAGTTGCGAAAATTAAGCAGCTCAGATTCACTTTTGCGCACGAGATCGGCGATAGTTTTGATATTGGCTTCTTTAAGACAGTTCGCGCTGCGCACGGACAATTCCAATTCGGAAATCGGCAGACGCAATTTTTCGTAAAGCGATTGTTCTTCGGCGGTAATTTCTTCTTCTTCCTCTTCTTCTTCCGGCAGCTGGCCGTAGCTCACAAACACATCCAAATGACGCTGCAAGATATTTGCGCCATAAAGAAGCGCTTCTTTAGGACTGATGCCGCCGTTCGTCCAGATTTCAACAATCAAGCGGTCATAATCGGTACGCTGGCCGACGCGGGTGTTTTCTACATAAAAATTAACTTTAGTGATCGGTGTAAAAATGGAATCAACCGCAATGGTTCCGACGACGTTGGTATCTTTTTTATTTTGGTCCGCAGGAACATAACCGCGGCCGCGGGCGACATCCAATTCCATATGGAATTTGGTGTCGCGCGTTAGAGTCGCGATATGATGATCGGTGTTAAGGATCTCAACGGTTTCATCACTGATAATATCCTTGGCCTTCACCTCGCCTTTGCCATCGGCCTTAATGTAAATTGTTTTCGGTGATTTGGAATGCGAACGCAAAACCAGACCTTTAATGTTAAGAACAATATCATTAACCGGTTCCACGACACCAGGAACAGTTGAAAATTCATGCTGAACACCATCCAAACGCAAAGCAGTGACCGCGCTGCCTTCAATCGACGACAACAAAACCCGTCTTAACGAATTGCCTAACGTGACGCCGTAACCACGCTCAAATGGTTCAGCGATAAATTTGCCGTAAGTATTGGTGTACGTTGCTTCATCGCATTCCAGTCTTTTCGGCATCTGAAAATCTCGCCATTTAACTCCCATATTCTTCCTCCTCAATTGGGCTTTAGAAGAGCACTTAAACGACAGTGCTCAAATTTGGGTCGCCTTATCTAGAATAAAGTTCGACGATCAATTGTTCTTTGACCGGAAATTCAATATCTTCACGCTGCGGCAATCTTACAACTTTGAGTTTAAAATGGTCACGATCAACCTCAAGCCACGCGGGTACTTTACGCTGAGCGGATGATTCAACATTTTCTTTGGCGTTCTTAAGGCCGCGGTCTTTGGTAAAATGAAGCGCAACGACATCGTTTGGTTTGACTAAAAATGACGGAATATTGACCCGATGGCCGTTGACCTCGACCAATCCATGACCAACCATCTGGCGCCCTTCGCCGCGAGACGTTGCAAAACCTGCTTGAAAGACCACGTTATCAAGTCTTCTTTCTAAAAACTGAAGTAACACCGTACCGGTAACGCCTTTAGATCGGGTCGCCTTGGAAAAATAATTCCGGAATTGTCTTTCCAAAAGCCCATAAATTCTTTTGACCTTTTGTTTTTCGCGCATCTGCAGACCGAAGTTTGATAACTTGGCGCGTTTGGTGCCGTGCTGCCCCGGCGCGTATTCCCGTCTTTCGATAGCGCACTTATGGGTGAAACAGCGTGCCCCCTTCAAAAAGAGCTTTTCTCCTTCGCGTCGGCACAGACGACAATTTGGTCCTGTGTCTCTTGCCATTATTTTTATTTCCTTTCTATTTTATTTGAACGCGAATCCCGCGAATTACACACATATATTCGCGAATATTCGTGTGTAATTCGCGTTAATTCGCGTCTACACTAAACTCTTCTCTTCTTCCGCGGGCGGCAGCCGTTATGCGGAATCGGGGTAATATCTTTAATGGACGTTACCATTAAGCCAGCCGCTTGCAAGGCGCGGATAGCTGATTCACGTCCAGAACCCGGACCTTTGACTAAAACTTCCACGGTTTGAATACCTAAATCTTTCGCTTTGCGAGCAGCTTCACCGGCGGCAACCTGCGCGGCAAACGGCGTTGATTTTTTGGAACCACTAAAACCAACAATTCCCGGCGAACCCCAGACAATAACGTTACCTTCTCTATCGCAAATCGAAATAATCGTGTTATTAAACGTCGCTTGGATATGAACGATGGCGGTCGTGATTCCTTTTAGTGATTTCTTTTTTGCTTTTTCTGCTTTTGCCATTTCTATGTCCTTTTAGAGTTATCTAGTTTTACCATTTGCCAGTTTTCCAGTTATAAACTGGTGACGCGATAACTGAGGAACTGGAAAACTTTATTTAGCGCCCGGCGCTGCGGCCTTCATAATAATGGCGCCGAAATTCTTCTTTTTACCTTTGCGGGTGCGCGCGTTGGTTTTAGTGCGTTGGCCGTGAACCGGCAATCCTTTTTTATGACGCATACCGCGGTAGCTTCCGATATCAATCAATCGCTTTATATTTTGGTTAATCTCCCGGCGCAAATCGCCTTCAGTTCGGTAATTGCGCTGAATGATAAGCGTAATGACATTGATCTCATCATCAGAAAGATCCTTGGCCCGTCGGTTACCATCAATCTTAGCTTCTTTTAAAATTTTAAGAGTAACCGCCGGTCCGATACCATAAAGATACGGGAGCGCGGCTTCTATTCTTTTTTCTCTAGGAAGATCAACACCTAAAATTCTTGGCATCTTATTTATCCTTGTCGTTGTTTATGTTTCGGATTTGAACAAATCACTCTGACGACGTTTTTACGTCTGACAACTTTACAATTACTGCAAATTCTTTTTACGGATGATTTTACTTTCATTGTGACCTTTGTTCTTTCGATAACCTTCGACTAAGCTTTAAACTATCTATTCGAAGCCTTCGCTCCCCGGCCCGCCATTTATCGTCTGAAAGCCGGGGCGGGCAGGATGAGGGGCTGAGATTCTAATAACATTCCCTCATTTACACCGATAGGTTATGCGTCCCCTTGTTAAATCATACGGGGACAATTCAACTTTAACTTTGTCACCAGGAAGGATACGAATAAAATGCATTCGGATTTTTCCAGATATGTGAGCTAATACTTTATGTCCATTTTCCAATTCAACACGAAACATCGCATTCGGCAGTGCTTCGCTCACGGTTCCTTCAACTTCGATTAAATCTTCTTTGGACATAATTTAGGTAACGGGTTTAACGAGTCAAAATTTCTGGACCAGCCGCTGTAACAGCAATCGTGTGTTCGAAATGCGCCGACGGTAAACTGTCTTTGGTCACAACTGTCCAGCCGTCTTCCAAAATCTTGGTGTTCCAAACCCCCAAATTTACCATCGGCTCAATAGCGAAAACCATACCTTCTTTGAGTAACGGGCCTTCGCCGGGCTTACCAAAATTGGGAATTTCCGGATCTTCATGAAGCGCCCGGCCGATTCCATGACCAACAAAATCTCTGACAACCGATAAGTGGTTCGCTTCAACATATTCTTGGACAGTGGCTGAGATATCGGAAAGATGACTGCCCACACGCGCTTTGGCGATTCCCTGATATAAGGATTCTTCGGTCACCTTTAATAAATTCTTGAGCTCCGAAGAAATTGTTCCCAAGCCCAGCGTAAAAGCCGTGTCCGCGAAATAATTCTTATATATAATGCCGACATCAATACTGACGACATCACCGTCTTTAACCACGCGATCACCAGGAATTCCATGCACGACTTGTTCGTTGACCGAAACACACGCGCAGGCTGGAAACCCGCGGTATCCTTTAAAAGCCGGTTTAACGCGGTGAAGCTCAATCAATCGTTCAACTTCCCGATCGATGTCCTTGGTTGTCATGCCACTTTTTAAAGAACGTTTTAACTCAGTTACAATCGAAGCTAATATCTTGCCCGCCCGCCGCAGAAGCTCAATTTCCTGGGGCGTTTTTATTTTTATAAGAGGTTCCCGTTTCATTATCCTTCGACTCTGCCCCTTATATTTCGGGGCTTCGCTCAGGATTAGGCCTGAGATGAGGGCTTCCCCGACGCATCAAAGATCTTCATTAATGCTGCTTTAACAATGGGCGAATCTTGATCCGCGTTCACTTTATTAAGCTTTCCCTGCTTCTCATAATAACCGATAATCGGGGCGGTATTCTCTAGATAGACGGCCATGCGTTTTTTGATCGTGACTTCGTTGTCGTCAGGCCGCTGATAAAGTTCTCCACCGCATTGATCGCAGACGCCTTGTTTTTTCGGCGGTTTGTTATGAATATGAAAAGGCGTTCCGCATTGCCGGCAGACCCGGCGGCCGGTTAAACGCTGGATAATGACCGGCAGACTTGATTCCATATAAAGCGCGACATCAATCAGCTGATTGAGTTTCTTTAAAATCTTGTCAAGCTCTTGAGCCTGAACTTCTGTCCGCGGAAAACCGTCTAACAAAAAACCTTCTTGAGAATTTTTAATCGTGCTTAATTTGTTTTTGATGATTTGGGTGACAATTTCGTCGGGAACAAGCGCGCCGGATTCAACAAGCTGTTTGATTTCCTTGCCGAGTTTGCTCTTTTTGTTCATTTCTTCCCGCAGGATATCGCCGGTTGAAACATGCGCAATGTTGAAATTTTCTTTGAGCAGTTTCGCCAGTGTTCCTTTTCCCGCCCCAGGCGGGCCCAAAAGAACTACTCTCATCGTCGTCCTTTAAGATGGCCGGATTTTACAAAACCATCATAATGACGCATCAACAGATGCGACTCGATTTGTTTCATCGTGTCCAGCATGACACCCACCATAATCAAAACCCCTGTACCGCCAAAGAACGAGGCGACCAAATACGGAACGTTAAAAGCTGTCATAATCGCATCCGGCATGATCGCAATGCAGCAAATAAAAAGCGCGCCGGCAAGCGTTATACGCGTCATAACATAATCCAAAAAATCCGCCGTCGGCGTTCCCGGCCGCACACCCGGAATAAACCCGCCGTGCTTCTTCATATTTTCCGCCACATCAACCGGATTAAACACAATCGCCGTATAGAAATAACAAAAGAAAACAATTAAAAGACCGTAAAACAAATAATAAATAAAATGTCCACGCACCATCGCGTGCGCTATTTTTTGAAACCATTCTAGTAAAAGAACATGCTGGGCCATGTCCGGCGGAATAAAACTTGCGACCGTCGCCGGGAAAAGCAAAATCGACTGCGCGAAGATAATCGCAATAACACCGGAGGTATCGACTTTAAGCGGAATATATGTGCTTTGACCACCATACACTTTACGACCTACCACCCGTCGGGCATATTGAACCGGGATCTTACGCTGGCCTTGAGTAATTAACGTGACCGCATAAATCACACCGACTAGAAAACACAACATTAAAACTAACGTGAGCGGTTGAATCTGACGCGCGGCCGAAGCTTTCGGTGATAAAAGAGCGACGAGTTCGCGGATAGCTTCAGGAAAAGAAGCAATAATACCGGAGGTAATAATTAAGGAAATTCCATTTCCGATCCCGCGTTCCTGAATTTGTTCACCGAGCCACATAAGCAAAAGTGTTCCGCACGATAACGTCGCAACAGTGACCAATCGAAACGACCAACCAGGATCGTTAACAATTTTTAAACCTTGAAACGCGTGTGGACTTTCCAGCCACAATGCGATGAAATACGATTGAATGATCGCCAAAACCAGCGTTCCATAGCGCGTATACTGGTTGATCTTTTGATATCCGGCGTGACCTTCCTTTGCGATTTTTTCAAGCGCTGGAAAAACAGCCGTCAAAAGCTGCATAATAATCGAGCTTGAAATATATGGCATAACGCCGAGCGAAAAGAGCGTCATTTTATTGACCGCCCGTCCGGAAAACAAACTCATAATGCCAAAGATCGTGCCTTCTGTTCTTTCAAAAAATTCTGACAAAACCGAACCATTGATTCCTGGCGTCGGAATAAAACAGCCGATCCGGTATACCAAAATGATGCCTAAGGTAAAAAGTATCTTCTTTTTTAGATCCGGAATCTTAAAACAATTTACAAACGCGGATAGCATTGGGATCTTCTTTTAGAATGTCAAATTTCAAATAACAAATGACAAATCAATTTCAAACCTTTTAATTCCAAATTGAAATTTGGATTTTGAAATTAATTTTGATTTTGACATTTGACATTTGTCATTAAACTTAGGTTTTGCTTTTGTTCTTTTCTTCAACCAGCGCTTTGATGGTATTCATGTCGATGGTTTCAACGCGACCACCGGCCTTCGTGATTTTTTCTTGAGCGCTCTTAGAAAAAGCAAAGGCCTGGACCGTTAAGGGTTTCGAAATTTCTCCGTCGCCTAAAATCTTAAAAGGTTTAAACAAACTTTTGATGAGACCTTTTGTTTTTAAGAATTCCGGCGTAACGACCGTGCCTTCTTTATATTTTTTTAAACTTTCTAATTTCACAATTTGATAAACAAGCGGATTTTTCCGACGGAAACCTACTTTGGGCAACCGGCGGATCAAAGGCATCTGACCGCCTTCGGATCCTAAAATAACCGCACGGCCTGAACGGGACATTTGACCTTTTTGACCACGACAAGATGTCTTACCGTGGCCGGAACCCGAACCCCGTCCGACAATCTTACGTCTTTTTCTTGAACCCCGCGGGGATTTAATATCATGTAGAAACATTAGCTCGCCACTCCTGTTGGTTGAGGCGCTGGTTGGGCGGCCGTTTGAATCATTCTCTCGTCGAACGAACGCGCTTTTAACCGTGAAAGTCCGTCTATCGTTGCCTTAACGACATTGATTGGATTATTCGAACGGTGGCATTTTGTTAAAATATTGCGAATACCGGCCGAGTCACAAATCGCGCGTACCGGACCCGCGGCGATAACACCGGTACCTTCCGCCGCCGGTTTAAGAAGCACACGCGCAGCACCACAGCAGCCGATCACTTGATGCGTAATTGTTGACTGATGTAAAGGAACCACAATCATGCCGCGCTTCGCCGAGGTCAACGCTTTTTTTATCGCAATCGCCACTTCGCCCGCTTTCGCGAGACTATAACCGACGCGGCCTTTTGTATCTCCGACGACAACTAGAGCGCTAAAAGATAATTTTTTCCCGCCCTTGGTAACTTTAGTAATGCGGTTAATCGCAACCACTTGTTCGACAAATTCAGAAGGAACCGCTTCTTTACGTTTTGTAAAAGGTTTACGGCCGCCTTTGCCGCCTTTTTGCGGACCAGCCTCCGACGGGGTTTGGGCGCCGCCGGCAGTAGCGGCAGCTTCGGCCGATTGTTGACCTTCGGCGCCGGCCGGAGATTGGACTTCGGGCGCTTTATTTTTTTGAATATCGGGTTTGTCTTTCTTTTCTTTGTTCATTAAAACTCCAATCCAGCTTTTCTGGCAGCTTCGGCGAAAGCTTTGATGCGACCATGATAAAGATAGCCACCGCGATCAAAACAAACTTTCTTAATCCCTTTGTTAATAGCTTTAGAAGCCACCGCTTCTCCTAATAAAGCAGCGGCCGCAATGTTTCCACCTGTTTTGGCTTTAGAACGCAACGTTTTGTCCAACGTTGAAACGCCAAAAAGAATTTTGCCCTGGACATCATCAATCAGCTGGGCGTAAAAATGATTTAAACTCCTGTGCACGCACAGCCGCGGCTTTTGGGCGGAGCCAACCAGTTTCCGGCGGATGCGGGTGTGACGGTAGATTCTTTTTTGTTCTCGAATGTCTAGCATAGTTAATTCCAAATCTCAAATTTCAAAATCCAATCTATTTGATTTTGGCATTTGTCATTTGCCATTATTTAGTAACCGACTTTCCTTGTTTTCTACGAACAACTTCACCGACGTATCGAATACCCTTACCCTTATAAGGCTCGGCAGGTTTTAAATGACGCAAATTAGCCGCGACTTCACCGACGAGCGCGTTATCAATGCCTTCCACCACAATTTCGGTGGGCTTTGGGGTCGTCACCTTAACGCCGGCCGGAATTGTATAATCAATCGGATGACTAAACCCAAGATTTAAAGTCAGCTTCTGCCCGGCAACCGCGGCGCGGAATCCAACGCCTTGAATTTCCAAATCCCGGCGGTGACCTTTGGTGACACCCGTAATCATATTGACGAGAAGTGAACGCACCGTGCCATGATTGGCCATCGTCTGTTTGGATTGAGCGAGACGATTGACCATAATCTTGCCGTCTTTTTGTTCAATACCGATTCCCTGCGGCAGACTCAATGATAATTTTCCCTTCGGACCTTCGAGACGCACAGTGGGGCCATCAAGGGCCATCTTAACTTCTTTGGGACATACAACTGGAATTTTACCTAATCGTGACATATTGTTATTAACCTTAGTTAGAAACGCTTCAAGTTCCAAGCTACAAGCTTCATATCAAACTTACCAAATAAAACACAACACTTCCCCGCCGATTTTATTTTTGCGGGCTTCGCGATCCGTCATGACGCCTTTTGACGTCGAGATAACCGCGGTTCCTAAACCGTTAATGACACGCGGAATCTCATCGTTTTTGGTGTAAACCTTTAATCCCGGACGCGACACACGTTTCAATCCGGTAATCGCGGATTTTTTATTCTTCAAGTATTTCAAATAAACTTTAAGCACACCCTGCTTGCTGTCTTTTAACAGACGGAAATCTTCAATATAACCGTCATTCTTAAAAATTTCTAAAATCTTTTGGCTCAGATTAGAAGCCGGAAGGTCCACGGTTTCTTTACGCGCGTGCGCTGAGTTGCGGATGTTCGTCAATAAATTGCTGATGGGGTCTAAAGACATAGCTTTTTATTTCCTTAATAATTAATTTCAATTTTCCAACAATACCAAACTGCTTTACCAACTCGCTTTTTTAACTCCTGGAATCTCACCTTTCCAAGCCAACTCTCGGAAACAAATGCGGCATATCCCAAAGCGGCGCAAGAATGCGCGGGAACGTCCGCAAAGAATACAGCGGTTATGCTGACGGGAGGAAAACTTGGGTTTTTCCATTGCTTTATTTCTTAATGCTTTTCTGGCCATAAATTTCTATTCTCTTTCCTTTTCCTTGGCAAACGGCATTCCCATTAATCTTAGAAGTTCCATATTTTGTTCGGCGTTGCCGCCTTTGAAAACAAAAGTGATATTCATCCCTTGCGTGTGTGCGATCCGGCCCGGTTCAATTTCCGGGAAAATAGCCTGTTCTTTAACACCCAAAGAATAATGCCCGGCATCATCAAACGCCATACGCGAAACACCATTAAAGTCACGAATTCTAGGGAGCGTTACGTTAAGCAATTTATCCATGAATTCATACATCCGGGTGCGACGCAATGTAACTTTGCAGCCAACCGGGACTCCCTGCTTTAGACGGAAATTTGAAATCGCCAGGCGCGCCCGACGGACCGTCGGTTTTTGACCGGTAATCGCAGTCATATCTTCGACGGCTCTTTCCATGATTTTTTGATCATTAATGGCCTCGCCCACGCCCATGTTGACCACAATCTTTTCAATACGAGGGACAGCCATGACATTTTTAATCCCGAATTTTTTCTGCATCGCAGAAATAATTTCTTTTTTATACTTTTCCTTTAATCGGACACTCATTTTAGACCACGGCTCCTGTTTTCTTGCTGACACGTGTCTTGCTGCCGTCTTTTTCGACGGAGACTTTGAAACGCACCGCGCTGTTCACCTGCTTGTCAATCAACATTAAGTTTGATAAATGGATCGGCGATTCAATATCGATGATGCCGCCTTTTTGATCCTGCTGCGTTCGGCGTTTGGCTTTTTTAACCAGGTTAATATTTTCAACGATCGCACGGCTGTCTTTAGGGAAAACCCGCATCACGCGTCCGGTTTTTCCTTTATCTTTTCCGGCAATCACAATAACATTATCGTTTTTCTTAATCCGTAACATGTTTAAACAACCTCCGGAGCCAGTGAAATGATTTTCATGTACTCCATATTACGCAATTCACGCGCGACTGGTCCGAAAACGCGTGTTCCTTTAGGGTTGCCGCCTTCATCGACGAGAACAATGGCGTTGGTATCAAACCGGACGTACGTGCCGTCAGGACGGCGAATCGGGGCTTTGGTCCGCACAACGACCGCGCGCGCGACCGAACCTTTTTTAACCGCCGCATCCGGAGACGATTCTTTGATGTTGACTTTAATGACGTCGCCGACTTTAGCGACCGGCTTTCCCTTCGCATGCAAAACACCAATAAAGGAAGCTTTGCGCGCGCCGGTATTATCTGCTACATCTAAAATTGTTTTTAAGAAAATCATAAATCCCTTAATCTTTCGCTCTTCTAGTCACAATGTTCATAATCACCCAACGCTTGTCCTTGGAGAGCGGACGCGTTTCCATAATTTCAACGACATCGCCCATATGTGAAGCGTTATTTTCATCATGGGCTTTATATTTTTGGGCGCGGCGGATGGTTTTGCCATACATCAAATGCTTGGCGGCCCAGCGAACTTGAACGACACGCGTTTTGTTCATTTTGTCGCTGACCACAACCGCAGACAATTTTTTGCGTCTATTTTCTCTTGTCATTTGTTTCTCTTTCTTTTAATATCGTCAAAATTCGGGCAATATCACGGCGAACAATCTTAAAACGGCCAGGCTTCTCGACGCGGCCGTGACGCTTTTGAAAATTCATGTCAAAGATCTCTTTTTTTAGATCTTTTTCTTTTTGAACCAATTCTTCTTTGCCTAAATCACGCAGTGCTTTAATTTTCATTTCAATCAACCTAAAGTTTAGAGGGCGTTGGCCCGGGTAATAAATCGTGTTTTAACGGGTAATTTAAACGCAACCAAACGAAAAACCTGTTTAGCAAAATCTTCGGGAATACCGGAAATTTCAAAAAGAACTTTACCGCGTTTGATGGCGGCCACCCAATGATCCAAATCACCTTTCCCTTTTCCTTGACGGGTTTCAGCCGGTTTTTTGGTGACTGGTTTGTGCGGAAAAATCTTGATCCACATTTTACCGGCGCCGCGGGTTTTACGGGCGACGACGATACGCGCCGCTTCGATATGCTTGCTGTGCACCATTCCATTTTCAAGGGCCTTAAGGCCGTATTCGCCGAAGGTAAGTTCGGCGCCGCGGGTCGCAATACCGCGGTTTTTGCCGCGCTGTGATTTTCGATATTTAACTCTTCTAGGCATTAAAGCCATGGCGTCGTTTCCTTAAAAATTTTTATGCTTTATTAACCGGGGCAGGCTGTTGTTCTTTATTTTTATTCCCAATGATGTCGCCCTTATACACCCAAACTTTAACACCCAAAATGCCATAGGTCGTTAACGATTCGGCAAATCCATAATCAATGTCCGCACGAAATGTTTGCAGCGGGAGTTTGCCGATTTGATATTTTTCCCGACGGGACATTTCAGCGCCGCCCAACCGTCCGGCACAGCTGATTTTAATTCCTTTAGCGCCGCCCAAAACTGCCTGATCAATCGCGCGTTTCATCGCCCGGCGAAACGCAACACGTTTCTCTAATTGAAACGCCACATTCTGTGCGACTAATTGAGCGTCAATGCCCGGATTTTTGACTTCATCGATATCAACTTTAATGTCGTCGGCATTTTCCCGACGGGTGATCTTTAAAAGTTCATTTTTTAATTTTTCAATGTCCGCGCCGCGGCGACCAATAATGACACCAGGACGGGCCGTGCGGATACGGACTTTAATCTGTGTCGTTAATCTTTCAATTTCAATACGTGAGATTGCGGCTTGCACAAATTTCTTTCTAATGTATTCACGGATTCTGTAATCTTCCTGGATATTCTTTGAAAATTCTTTTTTGTCAGCATACCAAAGGCTTCGCCAATTATGGATGTAACCGATTCTTAAAAGTAAAGGACTGACTTTTTGACCCACGGATTTGGTTCTCCTATTTTGTGATTAAATCCAGTTCAATGGTTAAATGACTTGTCCGTCGTAAAATACTGGCCGCCCGGCCGAAAGCTGAGGCGCGATAACGTTTCCAAGATGCGCCTTGATCGGCGGTGATTTTTGAAACAAACAATTGATCTTCCGTCAGGCCTTTTTGTTTCGCGTTGCTGATCGCAGAATTAAGAACCTTCTGAACAAAATCGCGTGACCCTTTATTGGTATGCGCCAAAACCGACAAGGAAGTGTTCACATCCTTCCCACGGATGAGATCAATGACTTGTCTCATTTTCATTGGTGCTATACGAACATATTTTGCTTTGGCTTTAGCTATCATTTTTTAATAACCTTTTAAAGTAGCGAGGAGAGAGTTTGCAATTAGGTGACTCTCTACTTGCTACTCGCTCCTTACAAAAACTTTAAGTTTTAGTCGCGGCCTTCTTGGCCTTAACCCCGCCGTGTTTCTTAAACGTACGGCTCGGCGCGAATTCACCTAATTTGTAACCCACCATATTTTCCGTAATGAAAATCGGAATGTGCTTTCGTCCGTCGTGGATTGCGATCGTGCAGCCGACAAAATCCGGAACGATCGTTGAACGCCGTGACCAGGTGCGCACCGGCTGCTTTTGACCCAGGCGGTTCATCTTTTCAATTTTTTTTAATAACTTCTCGTCAACAAACGGACCTTTTTTAATAGAACGTGGCATAATTATTTTGTCCTTCGTCTAACAATCAAATGGTCTGAATATTTTCGGCGTTTGCGGGTCTTGAGGCCTTTGGTAATCTTGCCCCATTTCGAAACTGGATGCGGATTTCCCTGCGGAGCTTTACCTTCACCACCGCCGTGCGGATGGTCATGGGCGTTCATGGCTGCGCCGCGCACGTGCGGACGTCGACCTAACCAGCGTGAACGTCCCGCTTTTCCTAAAGAAATTGATTCGTGTTCAACGTTACCCAGCTGGCCAATTGTCGCCCGGCACAGCACACGGACTTTACGAACTTCTCCGGAAGGCAACCGTAAATGCGCAAAGTCACCTTCTTTAGCCATGATTTGAGCTGATGTTCCCGCCGAGCGAACGATCTGTCCACCTTTCCCCGGCTGCAGTTCAACATTATGCACGGCTGTTCCTAATGGGATTCGATTTAAAGGAAGGCAATTGCCCGCCCTGATTTCAACATCAGCTTCTTTCGTGCTGACAATCGTGTCGCCCACTTTCAAATCAAGCGGCGCTAAAATATAAGATTTTCCTTTGTTCGGATACTCGATGAGAGCGATGCGCGCTGAACGGTTCGGGTCATATTCAATCGCTAGAACCTTCGCCTCTTGATCAATGCGGTCGCGTTTGAAATCAATCAAACGGTACATCCGTTTGTGCCCGCCGCCGCGAAAACGCATCGTCGTACGGCCGTAAAAATTCCGCCCGCCTGAACTTTTTAAAGGCGAGAGCAAAGATTTTTCAGGTTTCCCTTTGGTAATTTCCTGAAAATCTGAAATAACCGCATGTCTTAAACCATTCGTTGTGGGTTTGAATCGTCGGATACCCATTTTAAATCACCTCAATCTTGTGACCTTCTTGCAAAGTCACGATAGCTTTTTTCCACGGCGCGGTCATGCCTTTTTCCTGGCGGACACGCTTCGGTTTGCCGGGAACGATGCCGGTGTTCACACCTTCCACTTTTACTTTATAAATTTCTTCAACCGCCCGTCGGATATCGGTCTTGGTCGCTTTGCGGGCGACCTGGAAGATATATTTGCGCTGAGGTTCTAGAAAAGTGCTGCGTTCCGTACGTAATAAAGTTTTGACAATATCGTAGCTGGTAATCATTGTATTCTCTCTAAAAGTTTCTTGAAGGCTGATTTAGAAAGGAGGATTTTTTTGCTGCGTAGAATATCGTAGGCATTGACGTCTTCGACTCTGGCTAAACTTACGTGAGCGATGTTGCGGGAAATTTTGACCACCTTTTCATCATTCTTATCCAACACAGCTAAAATTTTTCCTTGAAGCTTTAAAGCGTCTAAAACTTTGGCGAAATCTTTTGTCTTATTGGTGGTGACATTGAATTGATCGACGCACAATAAATTCTTGTCAGCATATTTGGCGTTTAAAGATTCGCGAAGCGCGGCGGTGCGGATTTTTTTGGGAACGGAATAACCAAAATCCCGCGGATGAGGTCCGAAAACAACGCCGCCTTTATGCCACAACGGTGAGCGGGTTGAACCTGCGCGTGCGCGGCCGGTGCCTTTTTGGCGCCACGGTTTTTTACCGCCTCCAGAAACAGCGCCGCGTTCTTTCGTCGAAGCGTTTCCTTGACGCTGACTGGCTTGATACATCACAATCGCCTGGTGAATTACATGCGTGTTCACGCGTCCGTTAAAAACGGCTTCGGGTAATTCGAGCTTTTCTGTTTCTTGTCCTGAGATATTCTGAATGGATAATGTCGGCATTTTAAAATTAACCTTGTTACTTCTTAGCGCCGCCTTTAGCGGCAGCGGCCTTGCTTTGTTTCATAGGGTTGCGTTTAACCGCGACAACGGCCTTAACTTCGTCAAGCGATCGATAAGCGCGGGTTTTCGATTTGTTAATTGTGATAACCCCGTTTTTATGACCAGGCACAGCGCCGCGCAATAAAACCAAATTTTGTTCCACATCGACGTGCATAACTCTTAGACCTTTAACAGTCACCCGATCCATACCCATATGGCCTGGCATGTGGGTTCCTCTTAAAACACGTGAAGGATCCGTACTGGCGCCGATCGAACCAACCCGACGGTGATGCATAGAACCGTGCGCCGCCGGACCGCCGGACCAATTCCATCGTTTCATACCGCCCTGAAAACCTTTACCAATAGAAATCCCGGTGACATCAACATATTCACCGGGTTTAAATAAATCAGCTTTAATTTCTTGGCCTACCTTATAGTCTTTGTTATCGCTCGAGCGGAATTCACGGATGAAACGACACGGATTGACTCCAGCTTTTTTAAAGGTACCCATCATCGGTTTATTAACCCGCGATTCTTTAACGGCCTCAAAACCGAGCGCCACTTTAAGCGGGGCATCCATCAGCTTAAGGACAAAGCACGGGCCCGTCGTCACAACCGTGACCGGAATAATATTTCCGTCGCGGTCGAAGATCTGAGTCATCCCTAATTTTTTTCCAATAAGTCCACTAATCATATTTATTTAAAACCTTTTTCAACGCAAATCTCGCGAATTACACTCAAATGATCGCGAATTCTATTCGCGCGATTCGTGTGTAATTTGCGCTAATTCGCGTTCAATAATATCAATTAAAGAACTAAATAATTTACTGCTTAATTTCAACATCAACGCCCGCCGGAAGATTGAGTTTGCGCAACGCCTCAACTGTTTTGGCGGTAGGCTCAACGAGATCGATTAACCGTTTGTGCGTTGCCAGACGAAACTGTTCGCGTGACTTTTTATCAATGACCGGAGATCTCAAAACAGTATACAGTTCTTTCTTCGTCGGCAAAGGCACCGGTCCGACAACCTTTGCGCCTGTACGGATCGCTGTATCAACGATCTCCTGGGTCGATTGATCGATCAATCGGTGATCGTAAGCCTTTAATTTTATTCTGATTTTTTGCATAACATTAGTTGCGTCAATCGCCTCACAAGAGGCAACAAGACAACCCTTTACTTAATAACTTCCGAAATAACACCAGCACCGACGGTGCGACCACCTTCGCGGATAGCGAAGCGGAGTTCTTTTTCCATGGCGACGGGTGTAATCAATTCAATTTCCAACTGCGCATTATCGCCGGGCATACACATTTCGGCGCCGCCTAACAATTTGGCGGTTCCGGTCACGTCGGTCGTTCTGAAATAAAATTGCGGACGATATCCATTGAAAAACGGCGTATGACGGCCGCCTTCTTCTTTAGTCAAGACGTACACTTGAGCTTTAAAGTGAGTATGCGGCGTAATTGAACCAATCTTCGCCAAAACCATGCCGCGCTCGATCGAATCTTTATCCATACCTCTTAAAAGCAACCCGACGTTGTCACCAGCTTGGCCTTGGTCCAATTCCTTGCGGAACATTTCAACGCCCGTGATAACTGTCTTTTGCACAGCAGGACGAAGACCGACGACATCAACTTCTTCGCCGACTTTGCAAATACCGCGCTCAATACGACCGGTCGCAACGGTACCGCGACCAGAGATTGAGAAAACGTCTTCGACCGCCATTGAGAACGGTTTATCCAAATCACGGACTGGCGTCGGAATAAACTCGTCGACCGCTTTCATGAGATCTAAAATTGGTTTGGTTTTTTCTGCATTATCAAGATTGTTCAAAGCATCCAAGGCGCTTCCCTTAAGAATGGGAGTCTTATCGCCGGGGAATTTATATTTGGTTAAAAGGTCGCGGATTTCAAGTTCAACCAAGTCCAAGAGTTCTTTATCTTCGACTTGATCGCATTTATTTAAGAAAACAACGATTTGAGGAACATTAACTTGACGGGCCAAAAGAATGTGTTCGCGGGTTTGAGGCATGGGACCATCAGTTGCGGACACGACGAGGATCGCCCCGTCCATCTGAGCAGCACCGGTAATCATGTTTTTAATATAGTCAGCGTGGCCAGGGCAGTCAATGTGGGCATAGTGGCGATTGGCGGTTTCATATTCCAAATGGGAGATATTGATCGTAACGCCGCGTTCTTTTTCTTCAGGCGCGTTATCAATGGAATCATAGGATCTGGCTTGGGCCAATCCCTGCTTGGCTAAAACCATCGTGATCGCTGAGCTTAACGTCGTCTTACCGTGATCGACGTGACCAATCGTACCTATGTTTAAGTGTGGCTTATTCCTTACGAATTTTTCCTTAGCCATTTTGAATCCTCCCCTTGTTTGATCGTCCTTTATAGATTGAAATCGTTTGTATTACTTATTATAAATATACCATTGCCTTTTAATAAACTACGAAAAGATTTTGGCTAATCAGATAGTTTTTCCATTGAAATTTCGGCGCAAACTGTCTTTAACTTTCCTTTTGTTCCTAAAGTAATAATCCTTGCTTCACGACCCGCTAAATCGCCAACAATAGCCCCTAGATAATCTTCCGGCACACAAACTTCAATGAATACTTTTGATTCATTATTCCCTGAATCAAATTCCGCTTGGCTCACCGGCATACAAAATACCACTCTTACGAAACACCGATTTATTTTTTAGCCGCCTCAGCCCGCGCGCCGATGATTTTCTCGGCGATGTGATGCGGAACTTCGGCGTAGAAAGCTGGTTCCATCGTCGCGGTGCCGCGGCCTTGTGACAAGGAACGGATCGCGTTCGCGTAGTTAAACATTTCCGCGAGCGGAACTTCGCAGCGCACTGTTTTTAATTTACCGCGGTTACCCATTTCAACAATCTTGGCCCGTCGAGTTTGCAAATCACCAATGACAGCGCCCTGATAATCTTCCGGAACCACAACTTCCAAATCCATAATCGGTTCTATGAAAACCGACTTGCCTTTACGCATCGCTTCTTGCAAAGCATATTTACCGGCTAATTGGAAAGCCAATTCACTTGAGTCAACTTCGTGATAGGATCCGTCGATCAAAGTGACTGTCAAATCGGTAACGGGATATCCAGCGAGAACACCGCTTGAGGCCGCCATCATGATTCCTTCTTCGGATGGCTTGATATATTCGCGCGGAATAGACCCGCCTTTGATCTTATTAATGAAGGTGATGCCCTTGCCCTTCTCTTCGGACGGTTCGACATCAATGACCACATGACCATATTGACCGCGGCCGCCGGACTGTGAAATATATTTTCCGACGACACCCATAACCTTTTGGGTCATGGTTTCTTTATAAGCGACCTGCGGGCGCCCGATATTCGTTTCCAAATTCTGCTCGCGCTTCATGCGGTCGATAATAATTTCCAAATGCAATTCACCCATACCGGAAATAATCGTTTCGCCGGTATCATGATCATATTTAACTTTTAAGGAAGGATCTTCATCCAAGAATTTCTTTAAAACCATACCCATTTTGTCCTGGTCGGCTTTGGATTTGGGTTCGATCGCCATGGACACGACGGGCTCTGGGACGCGCAAGCTTTCCAAAACAATGGGCTTGTCTTCATCGCAAAGCGTGTCGCCAGTTTTGCTTTCCTTTAATCCGATAAGCGCCACAATTTCCCCGGCTTCTGTCGACGGAACAATTTCTTGTTTGTTAGCGTGCATAACCACAATCTTGGAAATTTTTTCTTTTAATTTTTGAGAAGAATTGTAGGCTTGGGTTCCGGAAGTCAATTTTCCGGAATAAATGCGGGTAAAATATAGTTTGCCGACGTAATTATCAGTTAAAATTTTAAAAACTAGTGCGCTAAACGGCGCATCGACGGAAGAAATGCGTTCGGAAGCTTCGTTTGTTTTGGGAATAAGACCTTTAATTGGAGGAACATCTAAAGGCGATGGTAGATAATCAGTAACGGCATCCAAGACCATTTGGACACCTTTATTGCGCAAGGAAGACCCGCACAAAACAGGCACAAACTTGTTCGCCAAGACACTGCGACGAATGGCGGCTTTAATTTCGTCGATGGTAACTTCCTTTTCATTAAGGAATTTTTCCATAACGTGGTCATCAACTTCAGCTAATTTTTCAATTAATTTATGACGATATTCTTTGGCTTGCTCTTTGAATTCGGCGGGGATTTCTTCTCTTGAGAGTTCGACACCTTCGGCGTCGGTATAAGTGATATATTTTTCATTGATAATATCAATAATGGCACGGAAACTGTCTTCTGCACCAACCGGCATTTGAATGGCAACTGAGTTAGCACCTAAACGTTCGTGAGTTTCAGAAATAACTCTGTCAAAGTTAGCGCCCATGCGATCCATTTTATTGATAAAAATAATGCGGGGAACTTGATAGCGGTCGGCTTGACGCCATACGGTTTCAGTTTGGGGCTGAACTCCGCTGCAACCGCATAAAACAACAACGGCGCCGTCCAGAACTTTTAAAGAGCGTTCGACCTCGACGGTAAAATCAACGTGGCCGGGCGTATCAATAATATTGACTTTACAATCTTTCCAGAAACAGGTCGTGTTCGCCGCCGTGATCGTGATTCCGCGTTCTTTTTCCTGCGGCATCCAGTCGGTTGTCGTGTTACCTTCATCGACGGTACCCATCTTATGAATGACACCCGTATAAAAAAGGATTCTTTCGGTCGTTGTGGTTTTACCGGCATCAATGTGCGCGATAATTCCAATATTTCTAACTTTTTCTAATGGAGCTTGCTTCGCCATCTTTTATTACCACCTTAAATGTGTGAATGCTTTATTGGCGTCCGCCATTTTATGCGTTTCGTCGCGCTTTTTGATCGCTGAGCCTTCCCCTTTATAAGCCGCCAAAAGTTCATCGGCCAGCTTGACCATCATGGGTTTACCTTTTTTGGCTCGCGCAAAATCTCTAAGCCAGCGCATAGCGAGTGATGCCCCGCGCAATGCAGAAACTTCAACGGGGACTTGATAGGTCGCGCCTCCGACTCGACGGGGTTTAACCTCTAGCCGGGGACGGGTATTTTCGATTGCTTTATTAAAAACTTTGATAGGACTGTCTTCTTGGGTTTTTTTAGTGACCAGGTCAAAAGCGCCGTAGACAATTTTTTCGGCGGTGGTCTTTTTTCCTTGTTCCATGACCATATTGACAAAACGGGTGACCATGGGATTGTTATATTTGGGGTCTGATGTGATTTCTTTTTTTTCGGCACGTCGTCGTCGCATTACTTTTCCCTCTTGGCGCCATATTTTGATCTGGATTTTTGGCGTTTGGCTACACCGGCGGTATCCAATGTTCCACGAACAATATGATACCGGACTCCCGGTAAATCCTTGACCCGGCCTCCGCGGACAAGCACGATTGAGTGCTCTTGGAGGTTATGACCTTCTCCGGGAATATAGGATGTAACTTCAACACCATTGGAAAGTCTAACGCGGGCAATTTTTCTCAAAGCCGAGTTAGGTTTTTTGGGTGTCATCGTTCTCACCTGTAAACAAACGCCGCGTCTTTGCGGGCAATTTGTTAAAGCCGGTGACTTGCTTTTCTTTTGCTTAAAACTTCTTCTATTCCTTATGAGTTGTGATATTGTCGGCATATTCTACGAGTTCCACTTCATCATATTGTTTAAGGCCTGTCCCCGCCGGGATTAAATGGCCCACAATTACGTTTTCTTTTAATCCACGTAAAAAGTCAACTTTACCAGATGCTGCTGCTTCTGTCAAGACTCGAGTTGTCTCTTGAAAGCTTGCAGCAGATATAAAACTATCTGTTGTTAAAGATACTCTTGTAATTCCAAGTAAAAGCGGAGTCGCAGAAGCAGGTTTTCCTTTCTTTTTTAGAATCGCTTGATTCACTTTTTTAAAAACCATTTTATCAACCTGTTCTCCGACGAGAAGTTCAGTGTCTCCGGAATTATCAATTTTTACTTTCTTCAACATCTGCATGATAATAAGTTCAATGTGCTTATCATTAATCCGCACACCTTGCAGACGATAGACTTCTTGAATTTCATTTAATAAGTATTCTTGTAAAACTTTATCGCCGCACACGCGCAAAATATCTTGCGGAACAACCGGTCCTTCTGTCAATTGTTGTCCGGCAAAAACTTTATCGCCTTTATAAACATTAGGATGTTTGCCGTGTGGAATCGTGTACTCTTTAGAAATACCGGTAGGACTTTTAACCACGATTGTACGCAATCCTTTGCGGTCTTCACCGAATTCAACAATGCCATCGATCTCACTGATGATCGCTGGATCTTTGGGGCGGCGGGCTTCAAAGAGTTCGGCAACGCGCGGCAAACCGCCGGTAATGTCTCTGGTTTTTCCTGCGCCGCGCGGAATCTTCGCAACCAATTCACCGGCGCTCACATGCTGTTTGTCCCGGACTAAAATATGCGCGCCGACGGGAATTGAATAAATTCCAACGACCTCTTGCTTATCATCCGTAATAATAATTTGCGGATGATATTCTTGTTTATGTTCTACAACCACGCGCTCCGTAATACCGGTGACCGGGTTTTGTTCTTCACGAACGGTGATATCTTCTTTCAGGTCTTCGAAATTAACCACACCTTTAACTTCAGTAATAATCGGAATGGTGTAAGGATCCCACGTAACGAAGATAATGTCTTTTTCAATCGGCGCGCCGTCGGGTAATGAAATCGTCGCACCTTGCGGCAGCTGATGACGTTCAAATTCACGGCCGAATTCATTGTTAATACTGATGGAACCGTTACGATTCAAGACAATAAATTTATTGCCTTTTTCAACGACTCTCAACTGATGATATTTAACAATGCCTTTGTTTTTCGAACGGATATACGATTGTTCGATTGTGCGGCTCGCGGTTCCACCGATGTGGAAAGTTCTCATGGTCAACTGAGTTCCGGGTTCACCAATACTTTGAGCAGCGATTGTACCGACGGCTTCGCCGATTTCAACCATACGTTGGGTGGCGAGATTGCGGCCATAACACTTAACGCAGACGCCGCGTTCGGCTTCGCAAGTCAAAACGCTTCGAATCCGTACTTTTTCAATGCCGAGCTGCTCAATGACATCAGCTTTCTCGTCTGTAATATCTTCTCCCGTTTCAACAACTAATTTATCCGTTACGACATCAACAATACTATCCAACGCGACACGGCCGATAATTCTTTCTTTAAGACTAACGACCACCTCATCACCTTCGACGATAGCTGAAACAGTAATTCCGTTTAAAGTGCCGCAGTCTTTTTCAGTAATGACAATTTCTTGGGCAACATCAACCAAACGGCGCGTTAAATATCCGGCGTCCGCCGTCTTTAAAGCGGTATCGGCCAAACCTTTGCGCGCACCGTGCGTTGAGATAAAATATTCCAAAACGGTCAACCCTTCGCGGAAACTGGCCGTAATAGGGTTTTCAATAATTTCACCCGACGGCTTCGCCATAAGTCCTCGCATACCGGAGAGCTGACGGATTTGTAAACGTGAACCGCGCGCGCCGGAATCCGCCATAATGAAAACCGGATTGAATGGATCCATCTGTTTAAACACGAAGTCAGAAAGCGACTCGGTTGTGTGCGTCCATACGTCGATGATTTTATTGTATCGTTCGCGCCCGGTGATAATACCTTTACGGTATTGATCTTCGATTTTAGCGACTTCTTGTTTTGCGTTTTTGATCGCGTCTTCTTTTTCTTTGGGGACCGTCATGTCCGCAATCGAGATTGAAATGCCTGCGAGCGTCGCATACCGGAACCCAAGAGCTTTATAATCGTCTAACAAAACAACGGTGCGGTGCTGACCAAAACGTTTATAGCAGTCAGAAATAACCGCGCCGATCTTCTTTTTATCCAAAAGTTCGTTAACGTAACCGAATCCTTCCGGCAGAATTTCATTTAAAATCACGCGCCCGACGGTGGTTTCAATAACTGGTGTTGTTGGCACAACCGCTTCTTCTTTTTTCTTTTTGGCTGGTTCATCGGCATCTTCGGAAATAACCAACGATGGTTTTTCCTCGCCCCATACCGATTGATGCATCTTCATTTTAATGCGGCTGTGCAAATCCAAAAGCCCGTCGTTAAACGCGATCATGACTTCCTGGGCCGTTGCAAAAACCCGGACGATATCATTGCTGACCGGTTTTTCTTTGGTTAAATAATAAATTCCCAAGACAACGTCCTGCGTTGGCGCAATAACCGGGCGTCCGTCGGCGGGTGAAAAGATGTTATTAATTGACAACAGTTCCAAACGGCATTCGATTTGTGCTTCGAGAGATAATGGAATATGGACCGCCATTTGATCTCCGTCGAAATCAGCGTTGAAAGCGGCGCAAACGAGCGGATGAAGTTTGATCGCTTTCCCTTCAATCAAAACCGGTTGAAACGCCTGAATACTTAAACGGTGTAGGGTCGGCGCACGATTCAGCATAATGGGATGGTCTTTGATAACATCGTCGAGAATATCCCAAACTTCAATCTTGGCACGCTCGACCATACGCTTGGCGCCTTTGATTGTGTGAACAAAACCTTTCTCCCTCAGTTCGCGGATAATGAAAGGTTCGAAAAGTTCCAAAGCCATTTTCTTGGGCAGACCGCATTGATGCAATTTGAGTTCCGGCCCAACGACGATAACCGAACGGCCGGAATAATCGACGCGTTTACCTAACAAATTCATACGAAAGCGCCCTTGCTTTCCTTTAAGCATGTCGGAAAGCGACTTCAAAGGCCGATTGCCTGAACCCAAGACTGGACGGCCATGACGGCCGTTGTCCAAAAGCGCATCAACGGCTTCTTGAAGCATGCGTTTTTCGTTACGAATAATAATTTCCGGAGCTTTTAAATCTAAAAGTTTTCGCAAGCGGTTATTTCGGTTAATAACCCGACGGTAAAGATCATTCAAGTCCGATGTGGCAAAGCGTCCGCCTTCGAGCGGAACCAAAGGACGCAGATCCGGCGGAATGACCGGCAGGACTTCCAAAACCATCCATTCCGAAAGATTGCCGGAATTTCTGAAATCTTCGACGATCTTTAAGGTCTTGGCGATTTTTTTGGCGTTGGTGCCGGCAGGATTGGCTTTCTCCAAATCTTTGCGCAGTTTTTTACACAAAACATCCAAATCAATTTCTCTTAAAAGATCACGCACCGCTTCCGCGCCGATCTTGGCCTTAAATGCGCCGCCATATTTGCTGAGACATTCTTGATACTTTTCTTCGGAAAGAAATTCTTTTTTCTTAAGCGGCGTATCGCCGGGTTCAATGACTACATATTCCTCATAATAGATCAAGCGTTCCAAGTCGCGCAGACCGATTTGTAAAAGCGCTGACAAACGGCTGGGGACGGCCTTGTAAAACCAAATATGGGTCACCGGACAAGCGAGTTCAATATGGCCCATGCGTTCCCGTCGGACAGATGAACGCGTGACCAAAACACCACAGCGGTCGCAGGTGATTCCTTTGAATTTGATGCCTTTATATTTTCCACAATTGCATTCCCAATCCCGCACTGGTCCAAAAATCTTTTCGCAAAACAAACCATCTTTTTCTGGTTTGAGCGTCCGGTAATTTAAGGTCTCGGCTTTTTTAATCACACCGTTAGACCACGAACGAATAACTTGCGGGGAAGCAATTTTAATAACGATTTTATCTTGTTCGGTCGAGGGATTTGCCATAGGTTATTTATCCTTTTTGGTCTCAACCAATTTACTTAATTCTGGTTTTTCAGATTTTTGTTTACCTTCATCCTGTTCCGGAGGCAACGTGCCGCTAGCTCTTTCCAAGCGGATATCCAGACACAAACCTTGCAACTCTTTCACCAAAACGTTAAACGATTCCGGCGTGCCCGACGTAAATTTTTGCTCGCCTTTGACAATCGCTTCATAAATGCGGCTGCGGCCTTGGACGTCGTCGCTTTTGACGGTCAACATTTCTTGCAGCGTATACGCGGCGCCGTAAGCTTCGAGCGCCCAGACTTCCATTTCTCCAAAACGCTGTCCGCCGAAATGCGCTTTACCGCCGAGCGGCTGTTGGGTGACGAGAGAATACGGACCAATCGAACGGGCGTGAATTTTTTCATCAACCAGGTGAATCAACTTCAACATATAGATGTAACCGACGGTGACCGGCTGGTCAAATGGGATACCACTGTGCCCGTCGAAGACAATCGATTTTCCGGTTTCCGGTAATCCGGATTCCTTTAATAAATCATGAATTTCTTGTTCGGTCGCACCGTTAAAAACCGGGGTTTCGGCGTGAAATCCTAACGCGTGCGCCGCCCAACCCAAATGCGTTTCCAAAAGCTGTCCGACATTCATACGAGAAGGAACGCCTAATGGATTCAAGACAATTTCAACCGGCGTCCCGTCGGCTAAAAACGGCATGTCTTCTTCCGGAACGATGCGTGACACGACACCCTTATTTCCGTGACGCCCGGCCATCTTGTCACCTTCAGATAATTTGCGTTTTGTGGCGACATACACAACGACGCGTTTCAAAACGCCGGCGGGCAACTCATCACCGCGCTTGACGCGTTCGATTTCTTGAGTTTCTTCTTCAATTAACTCTCTGACTTTCTCATTAAAGAAGTTAACGACTTCGCGGGCCTCGTTGTTGTGGGAAATCTCTTCTGGATCAACCTTACTTACTTTTTTACGGTCGACACCTAAAACTTTGGCGAGCTTTTTCTCGCGTTCTGATTCGATAAACTCAATTTCTTGTTTGTAATACTCTTTAATTTTGTGAATGGCGGCGGCTTCTTTGGCTTTATCGGTTTTGGATTTTCGGCCGCGTTCGCTGCGCTGAAAAACTTCGACATTAACAACGACACCTTCGATGCCAGGCGGAAGAGTTAGGGAGGTATCACGGATATCGGCAGCTTTTTCACCGAAAATCGCGCGCAACAGTCTTTCTTCCGGGGAAAGTTCTTTTTCGCTTTTCGGAGTAACTTTACCGACGAGAATGTCGCCGGATTTTACTTCCGCTCCGATACGGATAATCCCGTCTTCAGTTAGATCTTTTAAAGCATCTTCACTAATATTAGGAATATCGCGGGTAATTTCTTCGTTCCCCAAACGAGTTTCGCGGGCTTCGACTTCGAACTTTTCAATGTGAATAGAGGTGAATTTATCTTCGCGAACCAATTTTTCGCTGATCAAAATAGCGTCCTCGAAGTTATACCCACGCCATGGCATGAATGCAACAAGGACATTGCGACCGAGCGACAAGCGTCCATCTTTGGTCGCAATTCCGTCGGCAATGACCTGGCCTTTTTCAACATAATCGCCCAACTGCACAATCGGTTTTTGATTAACACACGTGTTGGCGTTTGATCTTAAAAAATTTTTCAAAGAATAAACCCAGTCACCGATCACAACTTCACGAGCATCAACTTTGGTAACACGTCCGGCCTCTTCAGCGACGACTACAACCCCTGAATCCACAGCGACTTTTCCTTCCATCCCTGTTCCAACAAACGGAACTTCAGTCACCATCAACGGAACAGCCTGGCGCTGCATGTTCGATCCCATCAAAGCGCGGTTCGCGTCGTCGTGTTCCAGGAAAGGAATCAAGGAAGCCGCGACGGAAACCAATTGCTTTGGTGACACGTCCATGTAATTAACTTTATCCGGTTTTGGTTTAGGGAAATCGGTGCGGTAGCGGCAAGAAACTTCTTTTTCGCTAAAATGACCGTCTTTATCGACTAGAGCGTTGGCTTGGGCGATGTATTTGTCCTGATCGATATCGGCAGTTAAGTATTCAATCTCTTTGGTGACACGGCCGTTAACGACCCGACGGTAAGGCGTTTCAATAAAACCCAAATCATTGACGCGCGCGCAGGTCGTCAAAGACGCAATCAAACCGATGTTCGGACCTTCTGGCGTTTCAATCGGACACACGCGGCCATAATGCGTTGGGTGAACGTCGCGCACTTCAAAACCGGCGCGTTCACGCGACAACCCGCCAGGACCCAAAGCGCTTAAACGCCTTTTGTGCGTCATCTCGGCTAACGGGTTCACTTGGTCCATAAACTGAGACAACTGACTTCTCGCAAAAAAATCTTGAATTTGATTAGAAAACAGACGGGAATTAATCAAATGATGTGCGGTTAAATTTTCAAAACTGCTCATAACAACCAAACGCTCTTTAATCGAACGTTCTAAACGCGCTAAACCGATACGCACTTGGTTTTGAACAAGTTCACCAACGGTTTTAATACGACGGTTACCCAAATGATCGATATCATCAGTTTCACCGGTTCCCTGACGCAATCCAACTAAATAACGGATGACAGCGATCACCGTTGTAATATCCAAAACACGATTATCTGACGGAACATCAAGTCCAAGTTTACGGTTAATGATATGCCGCCCGACTTTGCTTAAGTCATAACGCTTGGGATCGAAAAATAATCTAAAAAAAAGCGCATCCGCCACTTCAACCGTTGCCGGTTCGGTTGGACGCATCTTGCGATAAAAATCTAAAAGAGCTTCTTCTTTATTAGTGGTGTGATCTTTTTCTAAGGTAGGTTTTAAATAATCAAAATGATCGCCCAGCATCTTCTGCATGTCTTCATTGCTGGACAATCCCATGATACGCAATACTTGCGACGCAGGGAAATTACGGCGGCGGTCAACATAAGCCCACAACACATCATTTAAATCATATTTAATTTCAAACCACGCACCGCGGGAAGGAATGAGTCGGCCGTGATAAATGCTTTTGCCCGTCGGATGGGTTTCTTCTTCAAAAGAAGCACCCGGCGGACGCTGGATTTGGGAAACGACAACGCGTTCATCACCGTTGATGATAAACGTTCCGGTGTCGGTCATTAAAGGAAAATCACCGAAATAGACTTCTTGCTCTTTGATATCAACCGGTGAGATTAAATGAAGTTTAACTTTTAATGGAGCAGAGTAGGTCATACCACGGCGCTGACATTCATAACAGGAATACTTTTCTTTGCCGAGGGTATAACTCAAATATTCTAGGCGAATTTGACCATCATAACTTTCAAGTGGAAACACTTCGCGAAAGACTTCTTCAAGCCCTTTATCTTCGCGTTTTTCCGGCGACATTTCCCTTTGCAAAAAGTCAACGTACGACTTTAACTGAATATCAAGTAACTGCGGCAATACAAAGTTATCTTGAAACTTGCTAAAGTTCTTTATATTGATTTTTTTCATGTATTGACCTTTTCTTGACTCATCATGGAGTCAATATTCAATCCTACTTTTATTTAAGGATTGTCCTTTGACGTTTTATTTCGGCATTCGATGGCTGATTATCGAACGTCAACGGATTTTCAAGGAACTGTCCGATATAAATTTGAGTTGGAAGTTTACCGCTGTTGCATTACTGAAATAAATTAGAATCTAATTTCAATCTGCCAAAACAACTTCAAGCGTATTACTTAAGCTCAACCTTGGCTCCAGCCGCTTCAAACTTTTTCTTTAAGTCTTCGGCTTCTTCTTTGCTGACGCCTTCTTTGACTGTCTTAGGAGCCGCTTCCACTAAATCTTTAGCTTCTTTAAGACCGAGATTGGTTGCCGCACGGACTTCCTTAATGACGCCAATCTTTTTGTCCGCCGGAACTTCTTTTAAGACGACATCGAATGAAGTCTTTTCTTCAGCCGCGGCCGCAGCGCCACCGCCAGAAGGAGCGCCACCTGCCATCGGACCAGCCATCATTGGAACAGCCGCTGAAATTCCTAATCTCGATTCTAAAGCTTTAACTAGATCGGATAATTCAAGAGCGGTTAACCCTTCTATGGTCTTAGCCACTTCTTCTAACTTTGGTGTAAGAACAACGGTATTCTCTGCCATTTTACTTTCCTCCCTTTTTTTCACTTAATTGTTTCAATATAGATAAAAGATCGCGTGACTTACCATTGAGTGCGCCTAATAAACGTGTCATCGGAGCGTTCAGCGTTCCTAACAACTGAGCCCGCAAAACATTTTTTGATGGTAAATCGGACAAACGCACAACATCATTTTGTTCTAAAACAGCGCCGGACAATAAAGCGCCTTGGATCACAACGCCCTGGCATTCTTTGGTGAATTTAACCAGAGTTTTGGAAATCTCCGCCGAGTCCGCATCACTCCAGACAAAAGCGGTTTGACCCGCCACGCGTTCGGCGAGCTTATTAAATTTCATATCGTTTAATGCAATTTGGGCGAGACTTTTGCGGGAAACATAAATATGCGCGCCGACGGATCTAAGGCCTTTGCGCAAAGAATTCATTTGGGAGGCTGAAACTTTATCGTAACTCACAACAAACGTCGATGTGCGCTTCGTGACGCCGTCTTTAATTTGAGTTACCATACTTTCGCGAAATATTTTTCCAATTTTTTTCATATGACCACCTTCAATCCGGGGCCCATTGTCGTTGAAACAAAAAGGCTTTTGACTAAATTTCCTTTAACCGTTGCGGGCTTGGCATGATTAACGGCGTCAATGACGTTTTGAGCGTTTTGAACTAATTTATCGGCTGCGAAAGAACGTTTGCCGATACCGACGTGGATGCCGGATTGTTTATCGGCTTTGAATTCAATTTTACCGGCTTTGACTTCTTTAATGGCCTTTTCAATATCCATAGTAACGGTGCCGGCTTTGGGACTTGGCATGAGTCCTCGTGGACCTAAAATTTTTCCGAGTTTACTTAACTCGCGCATCATATCCGGTGTCGCGATGACGCAATCGAAATCCATAAAACCTTTGGAAACTTTATCGATTAAGTCTTCGGCACCGACGTGGTCAGCTCCCAAATCTCTGGCCTTTGATGAGGCTTCACCTTTGCAAAACACAGCAATTTTAACCGTTTTGCCAGTGCCGTGCGGAAGAACAACAGTGCCGCGAATGGATTGATCAGTATTTTTGGAATCTATATTGAGATTAAAATGAAGTTCAACGGTTTCATCAAACTTCACTTTTGGAAACTTCGAGATGTTGGAAATGGCTTCTTCTAAGGAGTGCGAGGGTTTTTGCGAAACAATAGCTTCAAATTGTTTGGTGCGCTTACTTAAATGTACCATGGTTAACCTCGTATCTTATACTCAATCAATCGAGTATAATACTCTGCTTTATTATCGGCAGAATATATATTAGAGTAGATACTTCCTCGCGATCGAGCCTATCGGAATGACGTTTTTCTCGCTCCGAGGTTTTAATCAATGACCTCAATTCCCATGCTGCGGGCTGTTCCGCGAAGGGTTTTGAGGGCTTGTTCCATATTATTGGTATTTAAATCTTCAACCTTTTGTTTAGCTATGTCTTCGAGCTGTTTGCGGGTGATGGTTGCAATTTTTTCTTTCCCAGCTTGGCCTGAAGCCTTCGCTAAATTCGCTGCTTTCTTAATTAAAACTGAACTCGGCGCTGACTTAACAATAAAATCAAATGATTTATCTTTATAGACAGTGATAATCGCGGGAAGTGTTAAACCTTCGCGGCCTTTTGTTCTTTCATTGAATTGCTTGCAAAACATCATAATGTTAACGCCATGCTGACCTAAGGCAGGACCGACGGGCGGCGCTGGGTTAGCTTGGCCGGCGGGAACATACAATTTAATTTGTGCGACTGCTTCTTTTGCCATGTTAGACCTTTTCGACTTGCCAGTATTCTAGTTCTACTAAAGTTGATCTTCCAAATATTGAAACGCTGACCTTCAACTTACCTCTATCCGGATAAACTTCCATAACTGTGCCGTTAAAATTGGCGAAGGGTCCTTGAGAAATGCGGATTGGCTCATTGATTTCAAAAACAATCTTGGGACTTGGCTTGGCTCCGGTTTCTTCAGTACGTTTTAAGATATTTTGAACTTCATCGTCCGATAAAGGCGCTGGTTTATTTCCCGGGCCGATAAATCCGGTAATTCCAGGAGTCGTTTTAACCAGATACCAGCTTTCCTTATTCATCTCCATTTTAAGGAGAATGTATCCTGGAAAAAACTTGCGGGTTGAAATTCGTTTTTTTCCGCCGCGGATTTCAGAGACTTGCTCAGTAGGGACAACAATTTCACCAACAAAATTCTTCAAAACAGTTGTGGCCATGCGGCTTTCAAGGCCGGCCTTGGCTTTTTCTTCTGAACCTGTCTGGGTGTGCACAACGTACCATTTCATAGTTACTTAATAATCAGACTTAAAAGTTTCGAAAGAGCAAAATCGGTGGCGCCGATAAGGATCCCTAAAAACGCCGAACTGATCAAGACAATCTTGGTTGCATCTATCAACTCCTGGCGGGTTGACCAAGAAACTTTTTTCAATTCAGCCACCACTTCACTAACAAATTTTCGAATTTGGTTAATCATGAATTTATCCTAAGAAACAGGCCAGGCAGGATTTGAACCTACAACCCACGGTTTTGGAGACCGTTGCTCTACCAATTAGAGCTACTGGCCTATTTTTATGCCTCCGCTAAACCGCTTTTGGTTTAACCTCGTCGATGTTACAACAAGGTTATAAATAAAAACGCAAATTTCACTTCTTCATTTCACGATGAAGAACATGTTTGCGACAAAACCGGCAGTACTTTTTTAATTCCAGTCTATCGGGATTTTGTTTTTTATCTTTAGTTGAGCTGTAGTTGATCCGACGGCACTCGGTACATTCCAACTGAATATTTTCACGCATTTTTTACTCGGTGATTTGCAATCTACTAACTGTTGCGAAGGCGCTAAAGCCCCCGACCGGTTTTGAACCGGTGACCTCGTCCTTACCAAGGACGTGCTCTACCGGCTGAGCTACAGGGGCGGATTACCATTACAAAATCAAAATTGAACATTCGGAAAAATCTGCTCATTCCTGACAAACACAAAGACATTTTAAGAAAGTCAGCGCAAGGGCGACAAAGGAACCCTAAGTATATATAAGGATTATTTTTTGTCAAGATTTTTATTAGGATTATTAGAAGATATTATAATTTAATTGTATTCTTTAGTTTATGAGCCAGAGGAAACTTTAACTAACTTAAGAAAACGGCGCTTGCCGACTTTAATTAAGCCAGCTTGAACCGGCCAATTTTCGTTTTCAATTCTTTGTCCTTCAAAACTAATGGCTCCCTGCGTTATTAAACGGCGGACTTCATTTTTGGAAGCGGCTATTTTTTTCTCAACTAAAATATCCAGTAATGCCGGCGCTTGTTTGGGGTTAAAAATAAACTCTTCGACTTCTTCAGGGTCTTGATTTTGACTGAAAATTTTCTCAAAATTATTTCTCGCTTTTTGAGCTTGATCGACGGGATAAAACTGCGCAACAATTGTTTCAGCTAGTTTAAGTTTGGCTTCCTTGGGATGTTGCTTTTTAATTTCGGTTAAATCAAATTCAGTGAGCAGTTCATAATAACGGTACATCAATTCATCATTAATCGACATGACCTTTCCAAAAATTTCCTGGGGTAATTCATTAATCCCAATATAATTACCCAAGGACTTGCTCATCTTCTGAACGCCATCTGTCCCTTCCAATAAAGGCGTCATGACCACAACCTGGGGAGCAAAACCAAACGCTTCTTGCAATTGACGTCCCATGAGAAGATTGAATTTCTGATCTGATCCTCCCAATTCAACATCAGCTTTCAGATGAACGGAATCATAACCTTGAAGCAATGGATAGATAAATTCCAAAATACTAATTTCTTTTTTTTGTTCAAATCGTTTTTTAAAATCGGAGCGGGCAAGCATCTGCGCAACCGTCGAGTGAGCGGTGAGTTCAATAATTTCCTGTGAGGTCATCCGTCCAAGCCACGTGCTGTTAAAAACAATTTTGGTTTTTTCTGGATCCAGAATTTTAAACACTTGTGCTTTGTAAGTTTTCGCGTTTTCATTAATTTGGGCAGGGCTCATTTTACTGCGCAGTTGATCGCGGCCGGTAGGATCGCCGATCTGGGCGGTAAAATCCCCGACCAAAAAGAAAACTTGATGACCAAAATCTTGAAACTGCCTCATCTTCCTTAGCAAAACCACATGTCCTAAATGAAGATCAGGGGCTGTTGGATCAAAACCCGCTTTAATACGCAATTTACGTTTTGACTTAGCGGCTTGCGTCAGTTTTGAGGCAAGATCAGATTCGCTGATGATTTCAGTTGTGCCGCGGCTAATTTTTTTGACAAGATCGTCGACGCGCATAAATTTTAAAATGCGTAAAATAGCCCAAAGGCTTTAACGACGACGTTTGTCATTAAAACTTTGGGCTATATTGTTGAACAAATGCTGACTTACTACTTAGGAAGGATTCGATATTTAAAACTTTTCTTGAATCAACTAAAGCCGCGTACTAACGCCGATTTTCATTTGCTCAACATCGACTTTAATCACGCGCACTTTAAGTTTATCGCCAGGTTTAAGGTTCGCGGCCTGCGCTTTATCAATTTCCGAGGAATAAACTAAAGCCTCGACGTCATCTTCCAATTTCACAAAGACACCAAAATTGGAATTAAGTACAACTTCGGCTTCGACTTCACAACCCACCGGATATTTATTGGCAATCTCAGGCCAAGGATTAGACTGTAATTGTTTTAAGCCGAGCGTAATTTTACGATTTTCTCCGTCGACAGCCAAAACCAAAACCTCAACGTTTTGTCCTTTTTTGAGAATGTCTTGCGGATGATTAACTTTTCTGGTCCATGACATATCGGAGACATGAATCATGCCTTCCAGATTATGCGGAAGCTCGACGAACGCGCCATAATCCGTAAAACCGCGCACCTTACCTTCGACTTTTGAATTGACTGGGAATTTTTTATCAGCGTCAAGCCAAGGATTGGCTTCGAGCTGCTTCATGCTGAGGGAAATACGTTTGGAATCTTTATCAACATTGATGATTTGCACATCAATTGTTTCACCGACTTTAAACATTTCCTGAAGGTTGATTGTTTTTTTCTGCCAAGAAATTTCAGAGGAATGCAAAAGCCCTTCGATGCCTTTGTCGATTTCAACAAAAACACCATAAGGCATAATGTTAACAATTTTTCCTTTGACCTTGGTGCCGGTCGGATACTTATCGTAAACATCACTCCAAGGATTCGGCAGGATTTGTTTTAAACCGAGCGAGACCTTGGCGTTTTCGCGGTCGAAATCCAGAATCATGACTTCAATCTTATCGCCGACGTTTACAATCTCGGAAGGATGATTAATCCGTGACCAGCTAATATCAGTAATATGTAAAAGCCCATCAACGCCGCCTAAATCGATAAAGGCGCCGAAATCGGTGATCCCTTTAACGGTGCCCATACGCTTTTGGCCTTTGGCTAATTCTTCCCAAAGCTTGGCTTTGACGACTTCTTTTTCTTTTTGCACAATATCCCGACGGGATAAAATGAGGTTGCGGCGTTGTTTGTTCATCTTGGCAACTTGGAAGCGATACTTGGTCGCCATAATTTCATTTAACGAAACACCGCGGAATGACGAAAGCGATAATGGCAGGAATGCTTCAACGCCTTCTACATCGACGATATAACCGCCTTTGACTTGCTTAACAACGCGGCCTTCAACGGCATCACCTTCGTTGACATCGTCATTTATTTTTTGCCAGCCTTTCATCTTCTCGGCTTTCATGTGCGAGAGGACGAGTCGGCCGTCTTCATCTTCAATCGATTCGATCAACACATCAATCTGTTGACCAATCTTTAATTCATCTTTGTCTCGAAACTCTTCAATCGGAACAAATCCCTCCGACTTAAAACCAATATCAACAACCGCCTCTTTCAAATTTGTCGCGACGATTGTTCCCTTCACGATCTCACCTTCCTTAATATCTTTCAAGGTGCTATCGTACAACTCCAGCATAGCTGCATGTTTGTCTGAAACCATTTTTTTTGTTTCCTCTTTTCTTTTGAATTCTTCGGATGCAGTATCCTTCAGGAAGGATTAGGGCAAACTCGAAGGACTTAAATTATGCCAAAAGATTTTCTTTTGTCAATTAATTTTTCTTATAAACGGAAGGTAAATTATTAATTTGGAACATAATATCTTCCGCGATAGCTTCATACGATTTTTCTTTAGAATAATTTTGGGGTTTTCCTAAAAAGACATTCACCCGGTGACGCTTAACGCCCTTGCGTCCGGGTGTGATGACCTGATTTGAACCTTCGATAAATGCGGGAACAACCGGCACACCGCTTTTAACGGCAATAAATCCAACGCCTGCTTGCGTTTCTTTTTGTTCAACTTTCCGTGTTCCTTCCGGAAAAAGCACAAGCGGCATTCCAACTTTAAGCCGTCGGATCGCTTCTTTAAGCGCGCCGATATCCGCTGAATCACGTTTAATAGGGAAAGCGCCTAAATCAGTTATGATCCATTTGAAAATTTTATTTTTAAAAAGCGAATCCCGCGCCATGTAATTAAGCGGCCGCCATCCGACGGACATGCCAAGTACAACAGGATCAAGATGACTGAGATGATTGCTGGCCAAAATAAATCCGCCCTGCGGCGGAATATTTTCGCGGCCGTAAACTTTTAGAGGAAAATAAAGCCAACTTAAAGGAGACGCAAAGAGAAAGGCTAGCGGATAAAGCTTTTGCATTTCACTCAACCATCCCTACTCTTGCTAGGGGCCAATAAATTTTAAACGCTTTCCCTATAATGTCCTGCTTAGGAACAAAACCCCAGTAGCGGCTGTCTTTGCTTGAGCTGCTATTATCACCTAAAACAAAATAAGCATCGCTCGGGACAGTTATCTTTTGGCCGACCCCTCCATATGTGCCGTTATTATAATAATATCGTTGAGAAATCTTGGGATCATTCAGCGGATTGTCATTAATTAGAATCTTCCCGTCTTTAATTTCAACTGCCTCGCCTGGTAAACCAATCACCCGTTTAACGAAATCACGTTTTCTATCCTCAGGATAAATAAAAACAATAACATCGCCTCGATTGGGAATAAATTGCGCGGATTTCTTGACGAGAATCCGGTCATTTTCAAGCAACGTCATGCGCATTGAGCCTGCCGGAATCTTAAAGGCTTGAAGCAAATTTGTTTTAATTAAAAAAACTGCTCCGAGTGAAAAAAGAAAAATAATAATCACATAAGCAGAAAATAAAAAAATCTGTTTATTAGATTGTTCTCGTTTAACAGGCGCCATTTGATAGGCTACATAAAGAATTAAGGGCGTGAATAAAACTTCTATCGTATGAGGTAAGAAAGCAAACACAAGTAATATAGCTATGCCCCATAACCACTTTCTTAAATAAAGGTGTCCAACACCCGGAAATATGTATGATAAAAAAACAGCCAGCCAAGGATCTTTGTTTTTCCTTCTTTCCTGCTCAAATTCAATCGAATTCGCCGAGCGCGTCGATAAATAAGAATCAAGAATGCTCCAAAACCAAAGGATTCCCGTTAACACTGCAAGAATTAAATTGATTTTAAAATTGTCTTCTGAATCATAAATTAAAGATAAATTAGAAATAAGTAAGAATAAATAAACGCCAAGAACACAAACTCCTTTATTGATACGCCCAGCATAAATCTGTCCAAGGCCCGGCAGCAACAAAGATAAATTCAATACTAGCCATGGTTCTTTGGCATTATCTTGTTTTGAGAATGACATAGAATGCTTTCCTCCTCTCGCTACGCCCTTGCTTTGCCAATCAATTGGTCTCCAAAACGAATTAGGTCTTTGGCTTTCTTCAGGGATTTGGCTTCGGCGTAGATGCGCACCAGCGGTTCGGTTCCCGAAGGCCGCCACATTAGCCAGCTTTCGTCTTCGCAGATTAATTTGATGCCGTCGAAATCTTTTATATCCACGACTTTCTTCCCTAATATAGTATCGATCTTTCTGACCTGATTGATATCGAACGTGCGGTTGCCTAAATCGCAGTCGAGCCGTTCGTAATAGTAGCGGCCGAATTCTTTTTCCATGTCGGCCACAATCCGTTGGATATTTTTCTTTTGATAGACCATCATTTCCAAAAGTAAAAGTCCGGCAAGCGTTCCGTCACGTTCTGGAATATAATCCGGCAGCCCCATGCCGCCGGCCTCTTCTCCGCCGGCCACGATCTTTTTGGAAATCATCAAATCGGAAATATATTTGAAACCCACGGGCGTCTCATAGAGTTTTAAATTTAATTTCTTGGCAATATTGTCAATAAGCGTTGTGCCGCAAATTGTTTTTACGACACCCCCTGTTTTTCCTTTGTTGCGGACGAGATGTAAAATCAAAAGTCCAAGAATCTTTTGTGGATGAATGAATTCACCTCCAGGCGCAACTGCGGCGACACGGTCTGCATCTCCGTCGACAACCATACCCAAATCAAATTTTTCCAAGCGCACGCGACTTATGATTCCGCTTAAATATTCCACAACCGGTTCAGGTTTACCTCCATCGAAATCAGGATTAACCGTATTGCGCATCATGGTTAAACGGATTTTTGTGCCTCTTAAGATTTGGACAAGCAAACTGTCAGCGCTGCCGTGCATGACGTCGCTAATCACTTTGAAATTAGCGGTCTTAATTTTTTTCAGGTCAATATACTGACGCAAAAATTTGACATACGGAATCCGGTAATCGTGCAATATTATTGTCCGCGAACTCTTGGCTTTTAAAAAATCAGATGATTTGACTTCGGTTTGGTGCAAATAACTTTCGACTTTATTGGTGATGTCTTTGGGAGCGGCACCGCCTTGGGCCGTTTTGATTTTGATGCCGTTGAATTTACCTGGATTGTGGCTGGCAGTAATCATGATACCGGCGCAGCTTTGGGTTTGAGTGACACCTAAACTTAACGCCGGCGTTGGGATCGCCGCGTCGGAGAGATAAACTTCAATACCGTTTGCCGCAAGAACGCAGGCAACCGTTTTGGCATATTCATTAGATAGAAATCGTGTATCGTACCCGACGGCAACTCGTTTGAATTTATCCGACTCAAGTTTGACATCGGTCTTGATCCATTCGCTGATCGCCTGCGCTACAATGCCGACGTTTTTAAATGTGAACGTATCCGAAATAACAGCGCGCCAGCCATCGGTTCCAAATTTAATTTCGTTCTTTTGATTTTCGCTCATGTCTCTCCTTGATTGTGGATGATTACGACTTAATCGTTACGAATTATAGCCGGGCCAGGGGCCTGCGATTTACGGCGCGTGCCCCTGGCCCGCGTCTTTTATCGATACAATTTCCGCCTTTCAATATATTCAATCACCCCGTCGGGAACTAAATACCGAACCGTTTTATTCTTTCTTAAATTCGCCCGTATATAAGAAGACGACAAATCAATCCCCGGCATTAAAACAGTGTGATGTTTGATCGCCTTTTTAGGAAAAAAATTTCCGGGGCGGTTTACGACCACAAATTCAACAATCTTAAGAATTCCGCCGATGTTCTTCCATTGCGGCAAACCGGCCAATGCATCGCCCCCAATAATAAAAAATAATTTTGAATGCGAATAAGCTTTTTTAAAATACTTAACGGTGTCAATCGAATAGGATTTTCCCCGACGTTTGATTTCAAAATCTGAAACCGCAAAATCTTTATTGGATTGAATAGCGAGACGAATCATGGCCAAGCGATCGCTGGCCGGTGTGAGGTTGGACGCGGGTTTATGCGGCGGCAAACGGCATGGCACAAAAAAAACTTTATCGAGCTTCATCTCTTTAAGGGCCGCCTGCGCCATCACCAAATGCCCTAGATGAACCGGATCAAAAGTTCCACCCAAAATACCCAGCCGCTTCACGTTCGAATCTGTCCTTTTCCGTAAACCAAATATTTGTAAGTGGTCAATTCTTCAAGCGCCATCGGCCCGCGGGCATGAAGTTTGTCGGTGCTAATCCCGATCTCCGCGCCGAAACCGAATTGATACCCGTCGGTAAAACGGGTTGAAGCATTGACGTATAAACAGGCTGAATCGACTGATTTTAAAAACTCTTCAGCTTCTTTTTTATCTTCAGTCACAATCGCATCGGAATGATGAGACCCATGCGCATTAATGTGATCAACGGCTTCTTTGAAATTTTCAACCACCTTAACCGCTAGAATCAAATCTAAAAATTCCGTGTCCCAATCTTTGTCCATCGCGGCATTCACGGTAGATTTTAAAATACGGCGCGTGACCGGACATCCGCGGATTTCAACGCCGGCTTTTTTAAAATCCGCGGCCATGACCGGTAAAAATCGTTGGGCCACGTCGCGATTGACCAACATCGTCTCCATCGCATTACAAACGCCCGGCTTTTGGACCTTGGCATTCAAACAAATATGATGCGCCATGTTTAAGTCAGCATGTTCGCTCACATAAATCGTGCAAAGACCTTTGTAATGTTTGATGACCGGGATTTTGGTATTCTCGGCGACAAAACGGATCAATTCTTCACCGCCGCGAGGAACGATCAAATCAATATATTGTTCTAATTTTAAAAGCTGATGAAACGCGGCGCGGTCGGTGGAAGGAATTAAATTGATCGCCGCAATCGGGATTTTCGTTTTCTTAAGCGCTTCTTGCAGGACTTTGAAGATGGCTTGATTGGAATAAAACGCCTCGCGCCCGCCTTTTAAAATCGCGGCGTTTCCGGATTTCAAACACAAACCAATGCAATCGCTCGTCACATTCGGCCGAGATTCGTAAACAATGCCAATCACACCAATCGGCGCGCGAACTTTTTTGATGAGAAGCCCGTTCGGACGTTTAAAGGTGCTTAAAATTTCACCGACGGGATCTTTAAGTTGGGAAGTTTCTTTAAGGCCCTTCGCCATTTCTTTCACAGTTTTTTCCGTCAAAGTCAAACGGTCAATCAAGGCCTTGCTGTAATTTTCTTTTTTGGCTGCGGCTAAATCCTTTTTATTTTCAGCAAACAAATAATCCTGATTCTCCAATAACGCCTTGGCCATCAGCCGCAAAGCTTGATCTTTGGTTGCCGTCGGAATCTTAGCCAATTCCAACGCAGCTTGTTTGGCGTCTTTGGCCATTTCTAAAATTTGTTTTTCTAAATTCATATTACCGCTCACATAAAACCAAATTATCGTAATGAATCACTTCCTGTTTTCCCTTTTTATCTTCAATCCGGTGGAGATCTGAGACGGAATAATTGATAATGCCACGGGCGATTTCTTGGTCGTTTTGGTCGATGACGACAACAACGTCTTCGGCTTTGAAATGTCCGTCCCAACCCACAACGCCCGGCAAAAGCAAACTCCGTCCGCCTTTTAAAAGCGCTTCTCTGGCACCGTGATCGACAACGATTTTCCCTTTCGGTTTGGCGCCGAAAGAAATCCAATGTTTGCGCGAGATGACTTTATCTTCTTTCTCGACGAAGAATGTACCGATACGTTCACCGTCTAAAACACGCAGAAGAACATCTTGTGCATCACCACTCGCGATGACGCACGGGACATTGGCATGTGTTGCAATCTTGATCGCTTCAAGTTTAGCGGCCATGCCGCCCCGCGAAATATTTTTCTTAAACGACCCCGATGCAATACCTTTAATTTCATCAGTCACTTCTTTAATCTCATCAAAAATTTTTTTGTCGCTGCTTTTTAAATCATAAAGCCCTTCCACATCCGAAAGCACAATCAAGAGATCCGCGTGAATTAATCCAGCCACCAGCGCTGAGAGTTTATCGTTATCACCAAATTTAATTTCTTCGGTTGAAATCGTGTCGTTTTCATTGACGACGGGAATGACACCTTCTTTAAGAATCGCAAGGAATGTGTGGCGGGCGTTTAAATAACGTTCGCGGTTGGCAAAATCATCCCAGGTTAAAAGCACCTGCGCGCATTTTGTTTTATTCTCCCGGAATAGATCACTGTAAGTCCGCATGAGCGTCGCTTGGCCAATCGCGGCGCGCGCCTGAAGTGAGGCCAAATCGTTCGGACGCACTTTCTCGCCGAGTTCCCCCATGCCTAAAACAATCGCGCCGGAGGACACTAACACGACTTCAATTTTTTGTTTGCTTATTTCGCTTATTTGCCGCGCGAGCGAACGCAGACGCGCTTCTTGCGGCTTGAGTTGAAAATCGGCGATCACGCTTGAACCGACTTTAATAACTAAACGCTTAATTGTTCGCGGGAATTTTCTTGCCATAGGATTTCACGAATATGGGCAATTAATTTGTCCAGCCCTTCTTTTTCAAGGGCGGAAATGGGAAAGACTTTGAATCTTTTATATTTACGTTTAAACCGTTTTAGATTTGCTGCCGCTTCCGGAAGATCCATTTTATTGGCAACGACAATTTTGTGTTTGAAGAACAGCTCATCGCTATATTCCTGAAGCTCGTAGTTGATCTTTTCGTAATCGTCTAACGGATCGCGGCCTTCACTCCCCGCCATATCAATAACATGGACGAGAATTTTTGTCCGTTCAGCATGTTTTAAAAAACGGTCACCTAAGCCCCGGCCTTGATGCGCGCCTTCAATCAGACCGGGTAAATCAGCGATGACAAAACTTTTGTTGAACGCGGAATCATCTGCCTCTGGAACGATTCCTAAAATAGGCGCTTTGGTTGTAAATGGGTAATTCGCAATTTTGGATTTAACTCTTGAGACACTGGAAATGAGCGTTGATTTGCCGGCGTTAGGAAAACCCACTAGACCGACATCCGCGATAATTTTAAGTTCCAGACGGACCGTGCGTTCTTCACCGGGCTGAGGCGGGGCTGGTGTTCGATTATGATTGTTGCCGCGTCCCCCGGCGCCTCCTTTGGCCACGCAAACCGATTGTCCGTCTTCAACTAAATCCTTAATTAAAAGGTTGGTCGTATGATCACGCACAATGGTTCCGACGGGCACACGTAAAATACAATCCTCACCAACCTTACCTTTTTTACCCTTGCTGCTGGCGTGTCCACCTTTGACGGCTTGATAATGCTGTTTGAACCGGTAATCTAAAAGAGTTTGAACGCTTTTGGAAGCGACAAAAACAATATCTCCGCCTTTTCCGCCGTCCCCGCCGTCGGGGCGCGGATAACGGGTCAATTTATCGGAATAAAAACTTTCACAACCATTGCCGCCGGATCCGGCTTTGAGGAAAATGCGGGCTTCATCGACGAAAATCATAGTTTAAATAAAGTAGCAAGAAGAGAGTAGAGAGTCAACTAAGTGGCGACTCTCTCCTCTCTACTTATATAGATTTATATCGAAATTTTCGTAATTTTCAACGAAGTCAACTGCTGCCGATGACCTTTTTTCCAGGATGATGTTTTCCGGCGGCGGTATTTAAAGGAAATAAGTTTTTCGCCTAAAACTTGACTCACCACTTCAGCGGCGACCGACACGCCTTTGACATGGGGCTGGCCGATGCGAACATCTTTACCGTCGGAATAAATAAGGACCTGATCAAGCGTGACCTTTGATCCTTTTTCACCGTCTAACTTCTGGGTTTCAATGGTGTCGCCTTCAGCGACTTTGTACTGTAATGAACCTACTTGAACAACTGCGAACATTTTTCTTCCTCCTTGTTGAATATCAAATGACAAATGTCAAAATCCAAATAAATAATTTAATCTCTTATTGGCCTTTTCCTTTCCAAAGATAGGTTGTTCTTTTCGTTATCGAAGAGAAAAGGCCTAATATTGACTCTTGCTTCATTCTTTGGATTTGCAAAAGTCAATAATACGCAAATTTGGAATTAAATGATTTATTTGACATTTGTCATTTGGATTTTGACATTATTCAATCCTCACTCGTCCTCGCCCGTCGCAATACGGACAATCTTGAAATGAAATCGACTCAACCGTTTTCCCCGTACGCTCACGCGTCATTTCAACTAAACCTAAACTTGAAATTTTATTGACTTCTGTCTTGGCGTAGTCTTTGCTAAGCGCTGTTGTTAGAGCGTCGAGTACTTTACGCTTATGCTGCTCTTTGTTCATGTCGATAAAATCGATGACAATAATACCACCCACATCCCGTAAACGCAACTGCCGGGCGATTTCGGGAGCGGCTTCCAGATTGACCATAAAAGCAGCCTCTTCCGGGCTAGCTTTAGTTCTAAATTTGCCACTGTTAACATCCACAACCGTTAATCCTTCGGTCGGTTCAATGACAATGTGGGCGCCATTCTTCAAATGGATCCGTGTGTCGTATATTTTATTAATTTCTTCGGTAACGTTCTTAGAATCAAAAAGCGACACCTGGCCACGGTACAGATGAATCTTGCTTAACATCTGCCGGCCGATCAAAGTCGCGACAAACTTACGCAGCTTATGATATTCTTCGTCGGAATCTATAATTAACTTATCAACGCCTTCAGTCAAAAAGTCGCGGACGACTTTCCAAATTAAATCATATTCCTTATATATAAGCGCTGGAGAGGATTTTTCTTCTGAAAGTTTCTTGATACGCGCCCAGATAGTACATAAGAATTTGGCGTCACGCAAAAGTTCGCGTTTGCCTTGCTGGAGGGAAGCGGTTCGGACGATAAATCCGCCGCTGGGAGCGAAAGTGAATTCATTAAGAATCTCACGCAAGCGATGACGCTCGTCCTGGCCTTCAATTTTTTTCGAGACACCGCATTGCTGATCGTATGGCATGTAAACTACAAACCGGCCGGCGAGCGTAATGTGGGTTGTAAGCCTGGCACCTTTGTTGCCGAATGGTTCTTTCACAACCTGAACAAGGATTTCCTGACCCGAGGTCAAAGTTGATTGCTTACCATTATTGTCTTTACGGTCTTTTTGATCCTTATGGTCTTTGCGTTTACGGCGGTTTAAAATTTTGTCTAACAATTTCCGCGGACCGGATAAATCTTCTTCAATCAAAGGATTCACCGCATCGGTTAAATACAGAAAACCATTTTTCCCCTGACCAATGTTAACAAAAGCGCCATTGATCGACGGGAGAATCGATTCGACTTTCCCCTTATAGATGTTTCCCAAGATGGATTGATGGCGGTCAACCTCAATGTAAAAATCATCCAATATGCTATTTTCAATAATAGCGACCCGGCGTTCACCGGCTTGAATATGAATTAGAATTTCTTTAGACACAGCTGCACCTATAGCTTTCTCTTACTGGCTTCTGCAAAGCAACCGGTAACACTACTAACCGCGTCCTAACAAAAAAAATCTTTGCCAATAGCGGATGCATTAGCTCAGTAATAAATGTTAAACAGACCCTGCGACCTGACGACATTTACTTTTGGCTTAATGTCTGTTCGGTCGAAGGCTTATCCGAATTTTTATCGGGGGTAATGATGTGAGGAGTCAAGAAAACGATCAATTCCGATTTGGAAACGGTTTTTTCCTTCTTGCGGAAAACCATTCCAACTAAAGGAATGTCACCCAGGAATGGTGTCTTCTTGAGAGTGTCTGTCGTTTGATCTTTGATGAGCCCGGCAATAACGAGTGTCTCACCGTCTTTGATCATGACATTAGTTGTTGCCGATTCATTGCTCAACCGCGGTAACGAGGTATTTTCTACGGTAACAAAATCAAGAATGGCCGTTACCTTGGGGTGGATTTCTAACGTAACTAATCCCGCGCGGTTAACATGAGGTGTCACATCAAATATAATCCCGATATCTTTATACTCCCAACCTGATACCTGCAGTCTCGCCTGCTGTTCATTAAATGTATACGTTGGGATTGGATACTGGCTGCCGACAACAATATTAGCCTTCTGGTTATCCAACGTCACAATGCGCGGGTTTGACAAAATATCAGTGTTGGTTCGCGTTTTCAATAATTCCAACACAGCCTGAAACTGGCTGAAATTAAGCGTTCCATAAGAAAATTTATCGTCGGCGGCGGCCGGAATATTGTCCGGCGCATACTGATTGGCCGAATGGGTTTTAAACGGAAAAATAATCGGCCGCGACGCCGCACTCACCGACGCTTGGGTGACCCAATCCACTCCCATTTTATCGGAATCACTTAACGTCGTTTCAACGACCTTGGCTTCAATCAAAACTTGCGGGGTGGTTGTATCCAGGGTCTTGATAACGTCGGTGATCAAATCAATATTAGGCTGCGTGTCCCGGACAATAATCGTGTTCGTGCGTTCATCAAAATTGACCGACCCCCGGGAAGATTTCATTTTATCAATGGAGGTTATGGCTACCGACGCTTTGGCATAGTTTAAAGTAAAAGTTTTGGTTGTCAATGGTTCTTGATCGGCAAGCGCCAGCGCGTCTTCCCGGCGTTTTTTTAAATTTTCAATCGTGGTTACCGTAATAATATTTCCTTTTTGATCGTACCCAAAACCATACGTCGAAAGAATCACTTCCAAGGCTTTTTGCCATGGGACATCATTCAGCTGAATCGTAACCAGCCCGGACACTTCCGGACCGGCAATAATGTTCATTCCACTTTCATAAGCCAGAAGTTTAAGGACGTTCTTAATTTCACTGTCTTGAACATTAATACTTACATTGCCTTGATGCGAAGAACTGCTTACAACCTGGGCTGTTGAAGCTGACTGTGCCGTCGGGGAAGCAGACGAATTCTCTAAGCCAGCCGGCACGATTGTAGTTTGCGAAGCTGCCGGCGATTGCGCTTGCGCTGTCGACGGATTTTGATCTGCGGACGAAAAACCAACCATTCCTATAATCAGGAGTATTCCCAACAGCCCAACGCCCATTTGTCTTCGCATCTATTCCTCCTTCTTTAATCTTAAAATAGAAGTTTCTTGTCCCTTGGTTAATGTCACTTGGTCCATTTCAATTTTTTGAACAATAAAAGGACCAATGGTGTCTCCGGGTTTTACAATCGATGAATTAATAATCGCTAGAAAATTTCCCTGCCCTCCGCCCACAATGCCTTCCAGAACCACATCAGAAATAAGCATGTCGGAATCATAATTCATACTCAACCCGTTTGCGTTGACCAATTTTAAAAAAGGATCACGCCGGCCATGATCTTCATAAACAAAAACTTCTTTTTTCTCCTCGGCCGCGATAGCGATGGACGTTAAACTTGTTATAAACAAAAAGAAAACCGCTAGGCGCATTTTCATTTTGCTGATGCACTCCCTTGATTTTCAGGTTTATCAATAACGACTGATTTAATGGTTAAATTAAATGCATGATGCAGCTCATCATCTTTATTAGAAGAAATTCCCAAGGCGGAAATACTTTTAAAGACTTCATCTTTTTCCAGCTGATCAATAAACCGCCCTATATCGTGATAGCCTCCGCGTCCCTCCAGCTTGACGGGAAAAGAATAATATTTCCCTTCCTTATTAGACTGCAAAAGTTCCTGACCGCCCTTAACTGCCATGATTTTTTCGATGCGGATTTTATTTTTTACCGCCAGGGTTGAAATACTTTCGAGAAGCGCTGGGACTTCTTCACGTGCCAATATTTTATAACCTGAATTCTTAAATTTTTGTTTTAACTGCGTAGCTTCCGCCTGATATCCGCTAAATCGGCTGATGTTCTCCTTAGCTTCTGAAAGTTGTGTTTTCAAAATATCAATTTGAGGGTTAATACTGTTAAGGTGTTCTAATTGCGGCCTCATTCCAACCAGATAATAAATAAAAAAAACAAACACCAAAACTCCACCTAACACATAATAATGATATTTCTCGAGGAGTATTGTTATAGATTGGCGGTATTGTTCTGGGATTTTCATTGTAATTTGGCAGTGATTGAAAAATCCGCCACTTCAATGTTTTTAGCGTTTTGTCTTTGAATAGGACCGATATCGAGTGTTTTGATATTCGTCATAAAATTCTTTTGTTTTTTCAAATTCGCCGCAAATGTGCTGACATTGGTTGTGTCATCCGCCATTTTAGAAAGGGTTGAGCCTTCGACCATGAAAACCCCGTCCTCAAGTGTAATACGGCCAAGCCAGATTCCTCGCGGAATACTGTCGCTGATTGCGTTTAATTTCGGTGCCCACAGAACACGCTGGGTTGTTGTCATCTTCTCAACGGCAGCCATTTGTGCTTTTAAAGAACGCAGCTCATTCACAACGCGGTCAACGTTGGACTTGTTCGGTAGGATTTCTTGCCACTCACTTTCAAGGCGTTTTTTTTCAGCCGTTTTTCCCCAATTGACTAAAAAGAGACTAACCTGAATAATAACCAAGATGGCAATTAATCCGCCGATGAGACCAATAATAGTTTCGGGCGGTAATTTTAATGTAGGTCTGTTTAAAATCGGTGTGCGCCGTTTGCGGCGCAGATGTTCTGGTATTAAATTTAGATCAATCATAATAAGACAAGGCTAATCCTAAAGCGACCCCTAGACGGCTTGCCTGTTGATTAATCTCATTGGAGGAAATAGTGGGTGCCAATTTTAACGGTTGGATTGGATTCCAGCGTTCAACCGCAATATCTAGATTTTTTGAAAAGAATTCGACGATGCCATTGAGCAGGGAAGATCCGCCGGTCAGATGTAATTTAGAAATCGTCATATTTTTTTCTGTAGTGAAATAATCAAATGAAAGCCGGATTTCAGAAATTAAATTCATTAAAACTGATTCGCAAGCATTGATAATGTCCTGTCCTCTATCATTAGGCTGAATTTTTAAATTCTTGGCTTCCTCTAAACTAATCCCCAGAACATTACTAATTCTTTTATTCAGCTCTTGAGCGCCTATAAAAATATCGCGCGTAAAGCGCGGCATGTGATTACCCATAATAATAAGATTAGAAACCGTTTCACCGATATCAATGACCGCCATCGCTGATTTTCCATTATTACTGTAAAGCTGCGGCCCTAAACAATTAAAAACATTGGCCATCGCAATGGAATTGATGGACAGAAAATCCGACGGAAGATCAACTTTTCCTAGGAGATTTAAACGATCATTGACCATTTCTTTTTTGGCGGCGCCAACTAAAACCGTCATCTGTTTTTCGTTGGAATCAGGATCAATGATATAACAATCGGTAAAAATTTGATCTTTAGGGAAGGGTAAATATTTATCAATTTCAATTTCAAAAGATTTTTTTAAATCCTCTGGAGCCATACGAGGGATCTCAATAAAACGAATCAGCGTTCCTTTACCAAAAACGGATGTTGCTAAGAATCTTGGTTCAATGCCTAAACGTTCAAATAATTTTTTTATCGCCGCCAGTGAATCTCCGTTAGCGATGGGTTCTATTCCCCAGTTCACAATCTCATAACCGTCGGCAGACTTGGCCAATTCAATTAATTTACAAGAACTGACCCCAATATCTAATCCAACCGCATGAGGCCTTTCAGGTTGAGGCAGAAAACGCCTCACTAATGAGAAATATTTATTAAATAATGGATTCACTATAGCTTGCCCAAAAATAGAATCGTAAATGAATTTGATCTTAACAAAAAGTATTGTAGCAGAATTTTTTTGATTCAAAACATTTCCTCAATCTTTTTTATTATCCTTCTTTTCAGTTATTTGAGTATTCGTGGAGTTTATATGTCGAGGCTTGATTTGAATTTTGAAGAAGAGGAAAATTAAACTTTTGCATAAAAAAAGGGCCTTCTTTCGAAGGCCCTTAGGAACAATAACAACTAACTTATGGTGTTAAAACACCACCCGTTGTAATTGTAAACGTCGTTGTACCGGATGTCCCAACGGTCACCGGCGTTGCCGTAAACGTGTAGCTGCCCGCCGCAAAAACGCAATCGATACTGAAACCAGAGGTCGTTGAAGCACAGTAACTCTTATTGAGAAATGGTGGTGTAGCACCGGTTAACGAGGTAATATCGGTTGGATAGTTACCCGAGTTCGACGTCGCAAAAGTTTCCGAAGCGGTTGATAACGACCGCAGCGTCGCCTTTGCATTCGCATCATTGGCTGATATCTTGGCACGCAATAAGTTAGGGATCGCGATTGCGGCCAAAAGCGCAATAATTGCCACAACAATCATTATTTCAACGAGCGTAAAACCACTTTTTGAATTTCTTATCATCTTAATTCTCCTTTCCGGTTGTCCAGAAACTACTGTGTCATTCTATAATCCGGCAGGTTTGGTATGAGCAAGATGATAACAGGAACTTCTTAATTATATAACCTAGTCCGCTATTATAGAGACACGTTTACATGCTTAACTGCGCGAATCTTGGTAGGATTCTAACATCACCCCTTTCCATGTCAAACGATTTATACAAATTTTCTAATAAAAAAGCCTATTCGCGATTTTCATTAACTAATCACAGAATAGGCCATTAAATTTTTAGCTACTGTTACATGGCAACTGGCTATCTCGTTACCCTTACAGACAGGTAACGGACCCTACCCCAATATTCTTGTTGGAGCCCCGGAGCCGACTTGCGCATCCGAGTTAGCTTTGTCAGCGCTTCTTTTTAGAAGACACCGCCCTGAACCCTACGTGGTTCAGGGGTCCTATTCTTACGAATAGTTTACCTTTTTCATGAAAACCGTTATTACTTCATGAATCATGAGAATGAACTTATGGTGTTAAAACACCACCCGTTGTAATTGTAAACGTCGTTGTACCGGAT
>CAZTCI010000001.1:169312-779281 GCA_964612665.1 uncultured Planctomycetales bacterium
ACAACAATCATTATTTCAACGAGCGTAAAACCACTTTTTGAATTTCTTATCATCTGATTTTTCCTTTCCGGTGCGGTGTTTCTATAATATCCGTCAGGTTTTGTAAGAACAAGATGATAACAGGCACTACATAATTTATTTAACCTAAGCCGTTTTTACAGTTAATGTCTGAAATTCTAACATCGCCCCTTTCCATGTCAAACGATTTATACAAATTTTCTAATAAAAAAGCCTATTCGCGATTTTCATTAACTAATCACAGAATAGGCCATTAAATTTTTAGCTACTGTTACATGGCAACTGGCTATCTCGTTACCCTTACAGACAGGTAACGGACCCTACCCCAATATTCTTGTTGGAGCCCCGGAGCCGACTTGCGCATCCGAGTTAGCTTTGTCAGCGCTTCTTTTTAGAAGACACCGCCCTGAACCCTACGTGGTTCAGGGGTCCTATTCTTACGAATAGTTTACCTTTTTCATGAAAACCGACTTTACTGCTAAAGTAAGTATAACATGCGGGGATTCATTGTCAACGTAGGGCAAATTGGAAAATTAAGGATTAACAACGGGGGTTGGATTTTTACCACTTAGTTCGCGCATTCGATTCGTAAGATTCATCACTTCTTTCTGCAAGATTGCGTTTTGCTTTTTTAGGGCACTGATATTTTCCATAAGCGTTGTTTCTTCTTTCGGAGCCGGATTTAAAGAGACATCCTCACCCTTAAACTGTTGACGAATTAGATTAAGCGATTTATCGAGCCGGTCACTTTTAGCCTGCAATCCCTTGATATTTTCATCTAATTGCGCGATATTTTCCTGGTTTTTTTGATTTAATGATAGTGATTCTTTCTGCAGTTGCTTATCTTGATCCGAAAGGATTTTGACTTCTTCACTTAATTGAGCAAGCTCTTCTTTAAGGGCTTCTCGTTTTTGTCTTAAAGTCTCTTGCCCATCGGAAGTCTGGGCTACCGTTTGATATTTTTGTTTCTCTCTTTCCAAAAAGCTTTCGCTTATTTGGATCTTATTTAAATTTTGAGTCAATTCCTCTTTGGCCACTTGAATCAGCAGCAACTGGCGTTTTCGTAAATCATTGACTTTTTGTTGACGGCCGTTATTAAGCTCCATTAACTCATTAATTCGTAATTTTGAATGATCATTTTGTTCTCGGTTTTTGGCAATTTCGGCCGTTAATTGATCTTTCTGAATTTTTAAAGCCTCCGTTTCTTGAGTATTGTGGTCTAAAGCAGAATTCGCCGCGGGTTCTTCCTCTTCATTTGCCAAAATCTTTTTATTCGGTGATGAAATTCTTTCGCGCAACGCTTGATTTTTAGCCTTCAAAGAACTATTTTGGGTCCTTAACTGCTTTACACTTTTTTCAAGTTGATCTAAGGGAGAATCCTTATCAAAATCAGCAAAAACTGACGAGCCCATGCTCAAAAATAAAAACCAAACTATAAAGAAAATTATTCTAGACATAATGTTCTATTTAAGAAATTGAGTAATGCTAATAATTGGCAAAAACAGCGCAATCACAATAAAACCAACGACAATACCTAAAACGCCCATAATCAAAGGTTCGATGATACTGGTTAATCCTGCGACTGCCGCGTCGACCTGATCTTCATAAAATTCAGAAATTTTTGTCAGCATCTTTTCCATTTGCCCTGACTTCTCACCGATGGAAATCATCCGCGTGACCATTGAGGGAAAAACGCCGCTTCTCACCAAAGGTCCCGTAATACTCTCTCCTTCACGGACCGTATTTTTAACTTCTTCAACGACAACTTCAATGACTTTGTTTCCGGAAGATTTCCCGACAATGTTAAGTGATTCCAAAATAGGAACGCCACTTTGAATTAATGTAGCCAGCGTCCGGCAAAAACGGCTGATCGCTACTTTCCGGATAAGATCGCCGAAGAGCGGCATTTTTAATATCATCCGGTCGAGGATTAGGGCCCCTTTTTCAGTTTTATGCCAGCGGGCTAATGCCATACTAAGTAAAAAGAAAAAAACAATCACTAACAAGATGTACTTTTTAAGAAAATCGCTCATCGAAATCAATAAAAGCGTCATAGCCGGCAGTTTTTGATCAAAACCCTGGTAGATCGACGTAAAAACAGGGACCACTTTGACTAACAAAATGATTGTAATGATAATCGCCATACAAATAACAACCGTCGGATAAACTAATGCCGACTGAACTTTGCGTTTTAATTTCAAAGTCTTTTCCATGTAAGATGAAATGCGGTCCAAGACTTTACTTAAAACACCACCCGTTTCTCCGACCTTTATCATATTGATAAAAAGCGGATCAAAAACTCTTGGATGCTTCGCAAAAGCCGCCGCAAGACTGTTTCCTAACTGAATGTCGTCCCGGATATTCGCAATAATGCTTTGAAAATACGGGTTGGCCACCTGTTCCTGTAATGCGTCTAATCCTTGGATAATTGGAATCCCGGCATCAACCATCGTTGAAAGCTGCCGAGAAAAAATGACAATGTCATCGCCTTTAACTCTTTTAAATTGAAAAGACATTTGGGCAAGGCCACCGCCTTTAACCTCAACGACGGAAATAACCGTCAAATTGCGTTTGCGAAGCTCCTCGATAACAAGGGATTGACTTTCGGCATTAATCTTGCCCGAGACCGTTTTAGCGTTCTGGTCTTTCGCCGTATACTTAAAGGTCAACATATTTATTTTTCCTCCCTATAGTACCGTGCTAACGCATCGCAAATTTCGGATTTTGTCGCAATAAAGGTGGCAATCTGGCAACCGGTTAATTTTTCTAATTGCTCCTTTAAAGGCGGCGTTAAAGGATGCGCCATGACAACGCTCAAAACATTTCCAACACGATCTAAGGGAATCATATATTGGGATTTGGCAATTTCTTTGGGGATTATCTTAATGATCGTCGGATCAATCTGATATTTATTGACAGCGATATATGGCAGGCTGCATTGCACAACTAGTGCCACCACGATATCGCGCTCCTGAACATAGCCCAGCTTAACAAGAATTTCACCGACGAAACCTTCTCGCTTTTTCTGAATTTCCAATGCCTCGGCCAGCTGTTTGGGAGAAATTATATTGCGCCGGACAAGAATTTCACCGATAAGCTGCCGTGAAGGGATGGTATTCTCTTTTTCACTCATGTCTCAATTATCTTAAACGCCTGCTAAAAATCCAGATTTTCCTGATATTTTATTTATTGGCCTTTTCTTTTCCAGAGAGAATTTTTTATTCTTATCATCCATAGGGAAAAGGCTTAATACATGGCTTTTCTATAAGTTTCTTAAGGAGGCTAGTACTGGTTTCCACTATATTGTTTAAGAAAAAACCAGTATTGACTTTTGTTTCTTCCTTTGGATTGACAAAAGTCAATAAGCGATCAAGATTCACCAGATGTCACTCTCAACACTTCTTCCAATGTTGTCTGCCCATTAAATAATTTATTTAAAATATCATCGCGTAAAGTCTTCATGTGGTTTTCTTCGACGGTATACTTTTTTATTTCATCGGACGAATTTCCCTTAATCAGCATTTCCCGAATATTATCATCCACTATTAATAGTTCAGTAACACCCAACCGGCCCAGATATCCTGTTTGACGGCAAGTCTCGCAACCTTTACCTTTGTAAAAAATTGTTTTGGCGGGCGCTTTAATTTTCATTTCATCGAATACTTGGGAGGGAATTTTTATTTCTTCTTTGCAATGCATACAAATTTGCCGGCATAAACGCTGAGCGCAAACCATAACCAGACTCGAAGCAACCAAAAAAGCTTCAACGCCCATATCAACTAAACGGGTCAACGCTCCGGCGGCATCGTTGGTATGCAGTGTTGAGTAAACCATCTGGCCAGTTAAAGACGCTTTAATTGCAATGTCTGCTGTTTCAGTATCTCGAATTTCTCCGACCATTACAATGTCCGGACTTTGGCGTAGCATGGCCCGTAAACCGGAAGCAAACGTCAACCCAATATCCGGCCGCGCTTGAATTTGAGTCAGTCCTTCAATTAAATATTCAACAGGGTCTTCGACCGTAATAATATTTTTATCAACTTGATTCAATTGATTAATGATTGAATACAGTGTTGTTGATTTGCCGCTTCCCGTCGGGCCAGTCACTAATATCATGCCGAAAGGTTTTAAAATGGCTTCTTTCATTTGTACAACCGCTTCTTTAGAAAAGCCTAACCCATCAAGACCAATCCCTAAATTTTTTTTATCCAAAATTCTTAAAACCGCTTTCTGGCCATAGATCGTCGGCAAAAGTGAAACGCGAAAGTCGACTTCCTTCTCTCCGATCCGCAACTTAAAACGGCCGTCTTGCGTCGTGCGTGACGCCGTAATATCCAGCTGCGCCATAATTTTAATACGCACAATAACCGCGTTCTGGCTTTCTCGAGGAACATGCAAAATATCCTGAAGAATTCCATCAATCCGGTAACGTACGCGCATATCCTCGGTGGTGGGTTCAATATGAATGTCAGAGGCGCGCTGTTTCAAAGCCTCTTGAATAATTAAATCCACCATCCGGATGATCGGAGCTTGTTCTCCTTCATCAACATCAATACTTTCCGTTGCGTCTTTTTCTGAAACAATTTCAAAATCGGTGACCTCAATATCTTTGCTAAGATCAGTGACGCTTGTCCGGGCCTTTGAACCATAGAAAGTATCAAGGGCTTTGATGATTTCAGAGTCCGTGCTCATAACCACGTCGATATCTTTACCCGTTACGCTTTTAAGATCATCAACCGCAAAGACATTTAGCGGATCCGAGAGCGCCACTGTAATAGTATTGCCAAGCTGTGATATCGGAATAATATGGTATTGACGCGCAATTTTTTCAGGAACAATGTCTCTTAAAGCAGAATCAATTTTATATTTGCTCAAATTGATCGACGGGATATGCAATTCTTTAACCAGCAAAATCATGAGATCTTTTTCACCAATCAACCCTTTTTCGATCAAAGCTTTATCGAGGCTGATGTCTTTTTGTTTTTGCAAAATAACCGCCTCTTCGATTTCCGATTCTTTAATGCCTTTAGATTCAATGAGGGCTTTTAAAAGCCGTTCTTTTAATGGTTCAGACATTGTTTATCACATCAATTTTTCGTCGCTGGCGGTGACCCGGACGACTTCTTCTAAAGAAGTTAACCCTTTTAAAGCTTTGTGAAGGCCGTCTTCCCGCATTGTTGTCATTCCTTCTAAACGCCCTGCTTGTTTAATGCGCATTTCGCCGACGCGTTTGAGAATCAATTCTTTGATACCTGCGCTTAAAATTAAAATTTCCGATATCCCGACGCGCCCTCTGTAACCTGAATCCAAACAATTTTTGCACCCACGTCCGCGAAACAAATTATTTTTTTTATTCTTCATCAATTCATACAACCCTACTTTCTGGGCCAAGGTCTCGGATACCTCGTATTCTTCTTTACAGTGTTCACAAATCTTTCTTAATAGTCTCTGCGCGACAATAGCCAAAACTGATGAAGTAATCAAAAAAGGTTCAACGCCCATATTCATCATACGCACAATCGATCCGGCGGCGGTCGTTGTATGCAGCGAACTTAGAACCAAATGGCCGGTTAATGAGGCTTTGACGGCGATATCAAGTGTCTCAGTGTCCCGGATTTCGCCGATCATAATGATGTCCGGATCCTGCCGTAGAATTGAACGCAGGGCGCTCGCAAACGTCAAGCCTGAACCCGGTTTTATATTTACTTGATTGATCCCCTTCACTTGGTATTCAACCGGATCTTCCACTGTTACAATATTTTTACCCGGCGAGTCAATGAATTTTAAAATCGAGTACAAGGTTGTCGTTTTGCCGCTTCCCGTCGGACCACAGCTTAAAATCATCCCGTGAGGATGAGCGGCCACTTCCTTTAAACGCGCCAGAGATCTCTCGTCAAATCCCAGACGCCCGATATCAAGCATGGCCGAACTTTTGTCCAAAACGCGCAAAACTACTTTTTCGCCAAACGCTGTTGGAAGAACATTGACCCGAAAATCCACTTCTTTGCCATCATCTAAATGAATCTTGAAGCGCCCATCCTGTGGTAAACGGTGTTCTGAAATATCCAGGTTAGAAATAACTTTAATACGCGAAACAACCGGAAAATGCAAAACCTTGGACATCCGGTCAATTTCGCGGATAACTCCGTCGACACGGTAACGAATACGCAAAGTTTTTTCCATTGGCTCAATAAAAACATCGCTTGCCTTGGCCCATACGGATTGTTTGATGATAGCATCGGTTAATTTAATAATCGGTGCTTCTTCAGTCAAATTTTCAACAGCGGCTTTATCCGGTTCACTGGATGACTCTTTCACTAATTCGACTTCGCCGGCGTCTTTGATATCTTTAATGATCTGGTCAAACTTTTCGCTAGTATCAACGCGGTAATAATTGTCAATTGTTTGCATGATATCTTTGGCGCGGCTTAAAATCGGTGTGATTTTCAATCCAGTCAGCGCTTTAACATTATCGATCGCAAAAACATTCAGCGGATCCGACATCGCGACAGTCAACTGATCACCCATTCGGGAAATAGGCAGAATTTGGTAGCGGGTCGCAATTTCTTGAGGAATCATGCGCACCACTTCTGGATCGATTTTAAGACGGGTAACATCGATAGGAGGCATACCAAGGCCTTCACTTAAAAGAACGGTCAGCTGATCTTCGTTAATGAGATTTAGTTTAACGAGAACCTTGCTTAATTCACCGCCGTTTTGAGTTTGATAGTCTAAAGCCTTGTTAAGATCCTCCTGGCTTATGATCTTATCGCGGATAAGGATTTGGGTCAGGCGTTCTTTTAAGGAGAACATTATTTGAGTCCCACGGGATTTTTTATTCAGGAGCTATTAAAAGTCCCGATGCCTCATTTTTTACGGTAATATTTATCGATAGCGTTTCGGATGTCGGCGGCAGTGCTGACGAATGTCTGGACGGTGCAACCGGTAATTAGTTCAACATCTTCGGCGGCCTGAACGTTTAAAGGATCAGCCATCGCCAAGGTCAAACTTTTACCGATTTTATCGATTGGAATTAAACAGAATTGCCGGCAAATATTTTCCGGCACTGCGCTAATGACTTCGGGGGTAATTTCATAATTCACTAAAGGCAGGTAAGGAAACCCATACTGACAAGTTAAGGTCTGGGCGATATCTTCTTCCGTCGCGAAATTCAATTTGACTAAAACTTCTCCAAGCAAACCTCCTTTATCTTTTTGGTACGCAATCGCCATTGTCAGTTCTTCCCGGTTGATGGCACCGCGTTCGATGAGAAGTTCACCTAAATGTTTGTTAGTTGTCTTCTTAAAGTGGCGCATAGTTTCTCAATCATTAAAACGGATTAAAATCTGCCCACATGTATTTTTCTCAAATAGCCGCTAGCTTTTCTTGAAGAATTTTTCTGGCCTTTGATTGTAAAATTTCAGCATTATCGGCGTCGTTTGGAACACTGACAATGGCTGAAGCATAATTGATTTCACAGCCATCGTTCGGACCGGATGGCTGGGGCCATATTGTTTGTATCTTCTCTTCAATTTTAATAATCGCGTCGGTGATCATCGATCTATCCTTCTCGGGAAAAAGCATTGCAAATTCACCTTTTTGACAATAAGCGGCCTGCTCCAGCTGACCTAAATTTTCTTTCAAAATATTGGCAATCTTTATTAAAAGATTTTCCACCGCCATTTGTCCAAGCGTCTTCGAATAAAGCTCCATATTACCAACCGCTATTAATACAAGTGTACACGGTCGTTTAAAATTTAACGACCTTTTTATCTCTTCATTAAAACGCCCTTCAAAAGAATGCCGCGCCAGTAATCCCGTCAAGGGATCGAGTACGGCGGAATCTTCAAGTTGAAGTTTGAGTCGTTCCATATAAACGGCGATTGCAATTTGCTGTGCGGTTAACAGCAACAAATCCTTCTCCGCCGCATCAAAAACAAAATCATGTTTGTTGTTTCCTCCAAAAAGTAACCCATGGATCTGTTCTTGAGCGACTAAAGGAAAGGCCAAAATATTATTAATTAAAAATGTTTTCTGCAATTCCTTCATATCATTAGCCGAAGGCGTGTCTCGGTCGACGGTTAATCCGTTTGGTTTTAAGATAGCCCTCCCCAAGAAACCTTCGCCAGGGATGATTTTAATATTTTTAACACCTTGCTGCAGAAGCTGTAAACTATTGTCTCCGCCGATATAATACAATTGGTATTCATTCGTCTGAAAATTTTTCAAAACAAGACCGATGCAGCTCATTCTCTCCGGTGAGAGGCATTTGGTTAAGGCAAACTGGACGAGCTCTTTAAAGGGGGCGTTTTGGGCGATCAAGTGGCTTATGCGTAAAAGATTGGAAAAAGTCTGAATCTTTTTGTTGATCTCAACATTGATCGCTTCGGTTTTTTGAGAAAAACTTCTTAATTCTTCAAGATTTTCCTTCATGCGGCGGGTCATTTGGTTAAAAGCTTCACCAAGCTGCCCGATTTCATCGTCACGAAAGATTTTAACCTCGCGGTTAAAATCACCTTGGGCAATACTGCGCGCTTCATAACTTAATTTCATGACCGGGCCAATAATACGCCAGATCAATAGAAATCCTAAAACAACAATCACAAAAACAAGAAAAACAATAAGTGGCAAGAAAGATTTGGTGGTTTGAAACCAGGAAGAGGCAGGAAAAAGGTAGGCCACAAAAACAAGCAGACCTAACAGAATAAGTCCCAAGGCTATCTTAAGGTCATTTTTAACACCCCGGGAACTGACAACAGAACCTTTAGGCAAGTCTGCCATAGACGAGAAAAGAAATCCTTTCTATTGATTCTTCCTAATCAAGCCTCGAAAGAAAAGTCAATACTAGTTTTTTCTTAAGAGAGCTGGAGGAAAACAGTACTGGCTTCCTCAAAACTTTATTAGGAAAGCCATGTATTAGGCCTTTTCCATTGGATGATAAGAATAAAAGACTCTCTTTGGAAAGGAAAAGGCCAATAAAAAACGAATGATTTTTAATCTTACTGAACAATCATTCGTTTGTCAATTTTAGAAAGGATTTTTTCTCGAAGTTTTTCAGAAAAACTTATCAATCCTAAAACACGGTTCTCTTCTTACTCAAGTTCAACAAAAATCCCATCATGATGGCAAAGACCATAAATGATGTGCGGCCATAGCTGTTAAAAGGTAATGTAATGCCAACAACTGGGCATAAACCTAAAACCATTCCAATATTAATAATAACCTGAAGAGTCAATATAGCCACAATACCTACGACCACCAGCATGCCAAACTTGTCTTTAATCTGAACAGCGATTGTCATGGCTGTATTAATTAAAAGAAAAAAACATACTAATAAAAATATCGTTCCAATCAAGCCCCACTCTTCTCCAATCACCGAAAAAATAAAATCGGTATGACGTTCGGGAAGAAAATTCAACTGATTCTGACTTCCCGCAAGCCAACCTTTTCCTAAGAGACCGCCCGAACCCACCGCTATCTTCGACTGAATGATCGTATAACCAGCTCCCAATGGATCGACATTAGGATTTAGAAAAACTAACAACCGGTCCTTCTGATAGCCCTTAAAAAAATGCCAGGCTACCGGTAAAGAAGCTGCGCAAATCAACAAGAAAACAAAAAAGTAACGAAATTCAAGACCACTCGCAAAAAGCATGACGCAAAAAATTCCAAAAATCAAAATCGCTGTCCCAAGATCAGGCTGCTTAAAAATAAAAAACATTGGAATAAGCGTTAACAAAAATGGCAGTGTCAAATCCCGGTAAAGATCATAACTCCAACTGCGCAGATTAAAAGACAGCGTCGGGCGCCGGTTAGTATAATATCGTCCCAGCATTAAAATAACCGCGAGTTTTGTTACTTCAGAAGGTTGAAAACTTAAACCACCCAATTCAATCCAGCGCTTAGCTCCCAAGGCATGGCGCCCTATTAAGAATACACCTATCAAAAGAAGAAGATTCAATCCATAAAAAATATAAGCCACATCAAAAAATTTTCTGTAATCAACCTGACTTAAAACGGCCATAATGATTATGCCCAAAACAGCACAGCCAAGTTGATCATAAAAAACATCCTGGCCCACGCGAACATTATCAAAAGACGCGCTGTACAAAGCCAACAGCCCCATTCCCATAATGAGAACAGTATATAACCAAATTTGTTTAGCGAGTTTGCGGTTCATTTAAAATGTTAACCAAGAGTATTTCTTTACGTTTTTACTTACAAAATCTTCTCCTGCTGCATCCTCAATAACAATTCCTTAGCGACACTGCAAGCATTCACACTTGATCCTCCATGCTCCAGAAAAACACAAAACGCAATTTTATTTTTTGGCGAAACGCCGTATCCGGCGAACCAGGCATGGGTTTCGCGGTTGGCGGTTGTCTGCGCGGTCCCTGTCTTTCCGGCAACGGTGATGCCAGGAATATTTAAAATGTTCGCCGTACCGGAAGGATCGACCACGGTCTGGCGTAAACCTTCATCAAGAATTTTAAGCACTGTGTCAACAAAATGAACAGCTCCCGACGGATCATAATCATGCAACACCTGCGTGCCTATGGATTTGATGACATGGGGATGAACCAATTGGCCGTCATTCACTAAAACCGCCATCATGTCCGCAAGCTGCAAAGGTGTAGCTAAAACATCGCCCTGACCGATTGCTAAATTCAATGTGTCACCGGTATACCAAGATTGTTTACGTTTCACCTGGCGATACTGCCGGCTAGGGATAAAACCAGCGGCTTCGTAAGGTAAATCTATTCCAGTTGGACGGCCCAGCTGCAAACGCTGCGCAAACTGATTTATGGCATCGACACCAACCAACAGACCCACATGATAGAAATAAACATTACAAGAATGAGCAATCGCCTCAATTAAATTTTGTATGCCGTGCGTATGCGTGCAGCGGAACTGCCGGTTACCAAGTTCAAGAAACCCCTTGCATTCAAATTGCGTTTCGGGCGTAATTTTATTTTGAGTAAGCGCACATAACGCGACGGGAATTTTAAAAACCGAGCCCGGCGGATATTGACCACTGACCGCCCGGTTTAAAAGCGGCGATAACGGATTAGAAAACAAAGTCCCTGTCTCTGAGACGAGATTTCTAACAAACACATTGGGATCATAGCTCGGAGAACTTATCAGCGCTAAAATTTCACCAGAAGTCAAATCCATAATAACAACAGCCCCGGGACGTCCAGCCAGCGCATTCATGGCCATCTGCTGAATGCGGTAATCAATGGTTAAATTGATATCCGCACCCTGTGCAGGTTCCCGCAATCCTAACAAACGGACTTGTTCGCCGCGGCTGTTGACTTCAACTTGCAAGCCTCCTTCTTCACCCCGCAAAAAATGATCATAAAATTCTTCAACGCCTGATTTGCCGATAACGCTTTGAGCCGTATAACCATAATGCTTGAGAGTTTCAACTTTTTCCTCGTCTATTTTTCCGATATAACCAATCACGTGAGCGGCAGATTCTTTTAAAGGATAAATCCGGCGAAAACTTTCCTGAACAACCAAACCCGGAAATCGGAAACGGTTTTCTTCCAAAACAATAGCTTGATCACGGGTAATATCTTCGGCAATCGCAATGGGCGCAAAAGACCCAAATGCCCTTTGCCGGTAAGTCTTAAGCAGTTTTTCTTTGCTGATGCCTAACGCTTTTTCCAGAAAAGCTAAAAGCTCATCGCGGTCTTCAATTTCCTGAGGGACAACCATGACATTAAACGCCACACGATTGTCAGCGAGAATAACACCGTTACGGTCTAAAATTTTTCCCCGCCGGCCTTCAAGCGCGACGACGCGGATGCGGTTGTTACGGCTAAGATCATAATAATAACGCCCGCGAAGGATTTGAATGTAAAAAAGATGGGCGGCGATTAAGCCGAATAAAAAGATAATAATTACGCGTAGAACTTTGAGACGCATTGTTTGAGGTATCGAAAGGTAAAATTAGCGACGATGGTTGTCATTAGAACTTCGGGTATTAGGACATTCATTATAAATTCGTTGATGTCAACTGAGACAAACGTTAGATTAATCGCATATAAAATGATCGCTTGAACGCTCGTAATAATAAAAGCCAGTAGGATGCGCACCGCGTAAGGATCGGCGTGAAAAAGATATCGCCGCACAAGGGTCGCTACAAAAACACAAACAATATAGGTTACGATATACGATCCAAACGGACTTAGACTAAAACTGTCTTGAAAAATACCAGCGGATAAAGCGGTGACCAAACTATAACGGATGCCGCTTGAAATGTTAAAAAAAATGATAAGCAAAACCAGAAGATCAGGTTTAAACCATTTGCCGAACAGATTAAAAAGCAAAAATTCCGTTACAAAGAAAACAAAACATAATCCGATGATAATTAAAACTTTTTTCATTTTTTAATCACAATAACTTCTTCTAGTTGAGACGTTAGTACCGCCGAGGCGATCACACCTTCAACGCCTGGAGCGCTTTTACTTTCTTCAACGCCAATCACCTCTCCAATTAACAAACCTTCCGGGAATGAAGAACTCAACCGCGACGTTACAACTACATCCCCTTTTTTTATATCCGCGTCGGGTGCAAGATAGCGCATCCGGCAATTTTCTTGAAGGGTTCCGGAAACCAATCCACCTTCGCGCGAGCGTTGAATAATGGCCGCGACGCTGAAACTGGGATCTGTCAGCAGAATCACTTTGCTTGTTCTTTTCGTGACCTCCGCCACTTTTCCCACAACGCCCAGCGGATTAACAACCGGCATGCCGATTGATATCCCGTCGACTTCACCTTTATCAATAATGATCGCAGCGTTCCAGTTTGTTGGATCGCGGCCGATAACGCCTGCGACAATCGAAGAAAAAACTAAATTGCGTTTAAAATCCAAAAGCTTTTCGTAACGTTTATTTTCAATGGCGACCTCTTCCATGCCGACGAGACGCGCTTTTAATGCTTCATAATCTTTAGTCAGCCTTTGGTAATCTTTAAAAGTCTGGTGATATAAAAGAATTTTTTTGAATTCAACAAACGGAATCAAAATAACTTTAAGCGGGCCGGAAGTGGTTTCGACGACATCCAAACGGATGGACTTCATAAAGGAAGAACGCGTTAAGAGAAAAAAAAGAGAAAAAATCAGGACGGCAAGATAAATCAGGAACTTTTGATTTCTTTTAAACACAACGTAGAAATTGCTTTTTTAGAAGTCTAATTTTTGAGGGACAACCAACCGTCGACGCAGGCGGTTAGGCATGTTTAATGTCTGGCCGGTTCCCATAACCACGGCGGTTAAGGGGTCATCCGCAACATGTACCGGCAGACCGGTTTCTTCGGCAATACGTTTATCCAGTCCGCGTAGAAGCGAACCGCCTCCGGCCATCACGATGCCGCGGTCAATTAAATCAGCCGCCAGTTCCGGTGGGGTATGTTCTAAGGTAATTTTGGAAGCTTCCACAATCGCCTGAACCGGTTCTTGTAAAGCTTCACGGATTTCAACAGAAGTAATGGTAATTGTTTTAGGAAGACCCGCGATCAAATCGCGGCCGCGCACATCCATGGTTAATTCTTCTTCGAGCGGATAGGCTGAGCCGATACGGATTTTTATTTCTTCGGCGGTGCGTTCCCCGACTAAAAGATTATAGGTCTTACGAAGATATTCCATGATGGCCTGATCCATTTTATCACCGGCCATTTTTATAGAATGCGCGTAAACGATGCCGCCTAATGAAATGACCGCGTATTCCGTTGTCCCGCCGCCGATATCAACAATCATGTTGCCGGCCGGTTCTTCAACCGGAAGTCCAACGCCGATCGCGGCGGCTTTGGGTTCTTCAATTAAAACAACCGACCGTGCGTGGGCCCGTTCGGCTGAATCCCGGACCGCGCGTTTTTCAACTTCCGTAATGCCCGACGGCACTGCAATGACAACCGCCGGACGAATAAGCCACTTCCGCGGCTGGGCTTTACGCATAAAATAACGCAGCATCGCTTCGACAATTTCAAAATCAGAAATAACGCCGTCTTTCATAGGACGGATGGCCACGATATTTCCGGGGGTGCGGCCTAACATTTTCTTGGCCTCGTCTCCTACGGCAACGACATGCGTTGTGTCTTTTTGAATGGCTACAACCGAAGGTTCACACAAAACAACACCCTCGCCTTTAACATAGACGAGGGTGGTGGCCGTGCCTAAATCGATTCCCATATCATTGGAGAAGAAACCTAAGAGGTGATTAATGGTTTTACGCAGAAGTCTTAAGAATTTTTGCAGCATTCAACGATCCTTATTAATTACCAAGAGCTAAAAATTCAAATCAAAGTGCCATAATCAGTTATTTGCCAACGAGAAAGAAATAATTTTTGTAAAAATAATTGCCACCATATTATAGGAAAAGAAATCCGCTGTCAATCTCAAATTTGACGATGGCTGACATTTTAGAAATTTTTCTACGTCGATGAATTAATTAAAGCGATTGAAACGATTAAACCGTCCCTGCGCCGATCTTTTTTAAATCTTTTACAAAATCTGGATAAGATTTGTGCGTGCATTCGATATCTTTAACCGTAACATTTAGTTTTAGACCTAAAACAGCAAAGGCCATGGCCAGGCGATGGTCGTGGTGAGGGTCTAAAACACAACCGGTTCTGTAGTTGTCCTGAGGGTGGATGATGAGTTCGGAAGATTTCGCTGAAATGTTGGCGCCAACTTTGCGTAATTCATTGGCGAGATCATTAATGCGGTCGGATTCTTTCGCCTTGGCGTGAGCAATATCAAAAAGCCGGGTAGGCCCTTTGGCAAAAAGCGCCATGACGGCCATAATGGGGACCAAATCCGGACAATCTTTAAGAGAGCATTTCCCGCCTTTTAAAGCAAATGGTCCATTCAAAATAATCGCATCATTTTTCTTAGTAAATTTTACATCCATCTTTTTTAGAAAGTCTAATATCGCTCCGTCGGCTTGAACTAAATCCGTTTTGAAATTTCCTTTCAAAATCAATTTGGAAGAAACAAGACTGCCCGCGGCTAAGAAAAACGCTGCCAAACCGTAATCCGACGGCACATAAAAATTCCTAAGACCTTTAAAGCGCTGGCTTCCCTTAATATAAAAGAAGCGCGGGGATTTTTCTTCAACCGTAATGCCGGTTTTCTTTAAAATCTGCAGGGTCATCGTGATGTAGGTTTGAGAAACAATATCTTTGCCTGTGACCTGAAGCTGTGTGTCTTTTTCTAATTGCGGGGCGGCGATTAAAAAGGCCGAGATAAACTGAGAACTTAATGTCCCATCGATCATAATGGTTCCACCTTCAAGTCTCCCCTTCTTCTTAATAATAGGGATAGATTCATCCGGGCCTTGGCCTTTAATGTTAATGCCCAAATTTCTCAAACTTTTCGTCAGATGAAAATTCGGCCGCCCTAGAAGCGTTCCTTGGCCGGAGATGACGGCATTTTCATTTTCCAAACAAATCAGCGGCAAAAGAAACCGCAAAACAGTTCCTGATTCTCCGACGTCGATACGAGAAATTTCTAAGCGGCTGGATTTCGCTTTTAAAAGGTAAGTGTCTTTGGAAAGATGTTTGACGCTCGCGCCAAGCCGCCGGGCAACATTTAACGCGACTAACGCATCATCACAGTTGGAAGGTCGGATGATAGTTGAAGTTCCGCCGGCGGCAGCAATAATAAAAGCACGGATAGAATAAGATTTTGAGGCCGGAAGAAAAAATTCTCCCTCAAGGTGTTCGGCCTTCTTAACTTTCAAAATCATTTTTTGGCAACGACCTGGTCGTTCTTGCGGACTTTCTGGCTGGAAAAGGGCGGCACAAAATCAGCCGCAGACATATCAGGTTGGACGCGGGAAATCCGAACATCGCCGAGATAATCATTTCCGCGATACACGGAAAGGAATGATCCGGGCGTAACGCCGTCTTTCTCGCCGAGGTTAACAATCAAAAATTCATTTTCTTTATCAACGCTTAAGACGCGACCTTCGGGGGTGGTCTTATTCGTGGTTTCCGGAGGAGCTACAACAATTTTATCAAGATTTCCGTTAGGATTGGCACTCGCACTCGCCGTTTCTGAAGAAGCGGATGCGGATGACATGTCAGAGGCGGCAGCGGTCGTTGTCGTCGGCGGATTTTTTTGTAAATCGGCTTCGAGGTGTTTAATTTTCTCCTGCATCGCCTGGTTTTGCGTTTCGTAGGTTGAGACTTTATTTTGTGAGGTGGTTAATTCGGATTCAATCGAGGTCAGTTTTTCTTGCGATGCATTGAGCTGCTGGGTTAAATCCGTGCGGATCTTTTCTTTGGATTGACTCTCATTTTGCAAGGCTTCTTTTAAGGTCGCGTTTTCCTTTTTGGCTTCTTCTCTTAAACTTTTTTCAAGTTCCAAATTGTCCATGAGGTCGTTAATTTTACCGTCGGCTTCTTTATTTTTCTCCTCGAGGACAAAAACTTGTTTTTTGGTATCTTTAAGATCTCCTTGAAGTTTGGCTTCAACATCTTTTAATTGTTCGATCGTAGATTCGGCAGATTCGCGGGATTTTCTTTCATTAGTATAATAATAAAGAGCGATTCCCGAGAGTGATAAAAAAAGTGCGGATAAGACACCCAAAAAAATCGTTAAAGTTTTCCCCGACTTATTCATATAGACTAAGCTCCTATTTAAACGCGATTTCTTCAGGTATTAATAATGTTCGAATGGACTAAGTTGCTGACGACAACCTCATTGATTTTTAAGAAGAAAAAAATTCACTAAAAATTTGGAATCTATAAGGTTGAACTTTATTATAAAAAAAAAGTGCAACAAGTAAAGTTAATTTTAGGAATTATTTTTAATTAGAGAGGCAAATTGATTGCGTTTGGACGAGAATTTATGAAAAATTTATAAACGCTTGAGGCGGCGGGCAACTAAATTCCAAAAAGTGCGTTGTTTTAGGATGAAAAAAACCTAACCCTTGGGCGTGTAACGCCAGCCGGGGGAAGGTATTTTTTTTACCGTATTTTTCGTCGCCTAGAATCGGATGCCCGAGGTGAGCCATGTGGACGCGCAACTGATGCGTGCGTCCGGTATGAGGAAAAAGCGCGACCAGGCTGGCTTCTTTAAAACGCCGGATGACTTTATAAAAAGTTTTTGCCTTACGCGCCTCTTCGTCTAAAACAACCGCTTTTCTATCATGATACCGTGGATGACGCCCCAATGACGCGTCAATTAATCCTTCGTCGAACTCAACACGGCCAGCAACCAACGCCAGATATTTTTTTTTCACCCGGCGTTTTTCAAATTGCCGCGATAAATTCACGTGGGCGGTATTATTTTTTGCGACAACCAGAAGTCCGGATGTTTCTTGATCAAGACGATGGACAATACCCGGCCGCAGGACGCTGTTGACATCCGAAAGATTCCGGCAATGATATAAAAGTGCGTTTACCAGCGTTCCGGAATAACATCCTGTCGCTGGATGCACGAGCATTCCGGCTGGTTTATTAACGACAACAAGCGTATCGTCCTCGTAAAAAATATCGAGCGGAATATTTTCGGGCTTAATACGCTCGTCGAGCGTTTCTTCCTGCGGAACTTCAATACTGATTTCATCCCCGTTAATGACTTTGTAATGAGCTTTACAAATTTTTCCGTTAACGGTGACTTGATTGTTATCGATTAATTTTTTAATAAACGTGCGTGAAGGAATGTCTTTTAAATTTTGGGTGAGAAAAACATCCAGACGTTCATTTTCGTTTTCTTCGTTGACTCTTATTAATTCTTTTTTCATAAATTAAAAACGGAATTTTTTAGGAGAGAACTTCTTAGTGATGCGCCCCTCTAACTTTTGGAAAAGCGCTCAGGCGTGTATTGACATAAAACGCAATCGCTATGATGATTAAGCTTATCCATTGAAATAAGCTTAATCCCAAAAATAAAATTGTATGATCCGCACGGAAAAATTCGACGACAAATCTTTCAAGCGACGCCAGCAGAAAATAAAGAACAAATACTTTTCCAGTATGGAAATTTTTAGTCTGAGCTTTTTTTAAAATTAAAAAAATTAAAAACAAACTTACAGACTCATAAAGCTGTGTGGGATGAAGCCTGGCCCCGTGAACAGGAAAATAAATTCCCCACGGCACTTCTTTACCGTAACAACATCCATTTAAAAAACATCCAATGCGGCCTATAGAATGTCCAAGCGCAACATAAGGTGCCATTAAATCCGCCGTCGGCCAAAAAGGTAATTTTCTTTGGCGGATCATAAATATGGCGGTAGTCAATCCTACAACAAGTCCGCCCTGCCAGGCCAGGCCGCCGTTTTGAATGCGGATGATTTCAACCGGGTCGGCGGTAAAATAATCTAAATTTAGAAGCACATAAAAAATCCTGGCGCCCAGAATTCCGGCCAAGACAACCCAGAAAACAAAATCAACAATAACTTCGGATGGAATATTAAATTTCTTGGCGTCGCGGCTTAAGAGGGCAGAGCAAACCAAAACCGCGATCGCCATCATGACACCATAGGAATAAATGGTGAATGATCCTATTTTGAGGAGGATGGGATACATTTGAAAAGAAGCAAAATAGCGCCGATCGTAATAGCGCTGTCAGCGATATTAAAAACCGGCCAAATCCTTAAATCGATAAAATCAATTACATAACCAAAATAAATACGATCGATTAAATTGCCGATAGCCCCGCCTAAAATTAAAGAAAAAGCCACGATATAAAATCGGCTTAATTCGCTGCGATTGTGTCGGTAGTAATAAATGTTAAAGATTAAAAGGATGATAGCAATGATAGGAATAACAATAAATACTATACCTTGATTTTTGAAAAGACCAAAGGCAATTCCGGTGTTGTGCACCAGGGTCATGTGAAAAACGTTCTTGATAATCGGTAAGGATTCACCGACGGACAAAAAATCAGAAAAATAAATTTTTGTCATTCGGTCAATAACGACGATCACTAAGACGGTGATAAGGGCAAGAAAAATATCAATTTGAGAACGCAGCTGATCCCGCGCAGGGGAGGAATATTTTGACGAGGACGTCATTTACGCTGTTCGATCTTCTCCTGACATTTTAGACAGGTTTCGACGTACGGAATCGCTTTTAAACGGGCGATAGCAATGTTCTTTTTACATTCGCGGCAAATGCCATAGGAATTGTCTTCAATTCTTTTTAAGGCGCTGTCGATTTGATAGAGAACTTCGCGGTCGTTGGAAGCCAGACCTAGATTGAATTCACGGTCGTACATGTCGGTTGCGACATCCGCCATGTGCAGCGCGTGGCCTGAAATATCGCCGGTGGCGTCTTTCTGGGACTGAGTGCTGGCTGAAGAGATTTGTTTAATGTCGCTAATCATATCTTCCTTTATTTTCAAAAGAAGTTTTTTGTAGCTGTCCCATTTCTTGGCTTCTTTTTTATTCTTATACGGCATTGAAGGGTCTCCTTTAGTAGCATTTGACCTGTTAGGCCATGGATTTCACAATCGATACACAACAGTCGCATAATGTCGGATGTTCCGTATCTTCTCCGACGGTAACGCGATAGTTCCAGCAACGGCTGCATTTCTGGCCGTCGGCTGATGAAATCAGAATTTCGGTCTGAGGAAAATCTTCGCCTAATCCCTGATTGATATGATCTTCTTTAAGAATTTCCACCTGAGAGACGATAAATACTGCTGGCAGGATATCTTTCATCCGGTTTAAATCGGCCAAATCGCGGTCACTGTTGGACCGAATGATGACTTTGGCTTCGAGCGAATCTCCGATTGTCCCGGCGCGTCTTTTTTCTTCCAACGCTTTTAAAACATGCGGCCGGAGGCTGACAATGGGTTTGAATACGTCATCGATGGTCTGATCGCGCCACTCCTTCGGCACATCAGGCCAGGCCAGCAAATGGACACTTGGCACCTGTGACTCTTCATCTTGCGGCAGATGTGTAAAGATTTCTTCCGACGTAAAACTAAGAATCGGGGCCATTGTTCTAACCAAACTATTTGTCATATGGTAAAGAACTGTCTGAGCGCTGCGTCTTTCCGGTGATTGAGACGGTGCAGTATACAGCCGATCTTTTAGGATGTCAAGATATAAGCTGGAAAGATCCTCGTTACAAAACGCATAAATCGCTTTATAAACGTTATCGAACTCATATTTTTGATAATTGTCCTGGATTTTATCCAGCGTCGAGCTTAAACGAAAAAGTGCCCATTGATCGAGCGGCAACAGCTTTTCGTAGCTCAAAATATCCCGTTTTGGGTCAAATCCATCCAAGTTTCCCAACATAAAACGAAATGTGTTTCTGATCTTGCGGTAAGCATCCACCAAACGGTCCAAAATTTCTTTGGAAATACGAATATCATCATTGTAATTGCTGGAAGCGACCCATAATCTTAAGATATCTGCCCCACTATTCTTAATGACGTCTTGAGGTGAAATCACATTACCCAAGGACTTCGACATCTTCCTTCCCTGTCCATCAACGACAAAGCCATGCGTCAGCACACTTTTAAAAGGCGGCTGACCGTCGATCGCCATCGAAGGAATGATCGATGATTGAAACCAGCCGCGGTGCTGGTCGGAACCTTCCAAATATAATTCAGTCGGCAGCGGAAACTTCAGCATGTTTTTAATAACGGCCTGATGGCTTACGCCCGAATCAAACCACACATCAAGAATGTCGTTCGTTTTTTCAAATTGCCGGCCGCGGCATTTGGGACAAACAAAACCGGACGGAATTAATTCTTCGACGGATTTTCTAAACCAGGCGCTGCTGCCTTCCTGACGGACAATCTTGGCAAAATGATGAATGACGTTGGGAAATAAATAATGTTCCCCCTTACATCCCTGACATGACAACGCCGGAATCGGCACGCCCCAATAACGCTGGCGGGACAAACACCAATCCGGGCGGGAACTGACCATACTCAAAATCCGTTCTTCACCGCTCGGTGGGATCCATTGGACTTTGTTGTGAATGGCTTCTTTTAATTTTTGGCGTAAGCCTAAGTGATCAATTTTTAAAAACCATTGTTCAGTTGCCCGAAAGATGATCGGATTTTTGCAGCGCCAACAATGAGGGTAAGAATGCGAAATATTTTCCTGCGCCAGCAAAAGCCCGCGGCTTTTTAAATCCACAATGATGTTGTCGTTCGCTTTAAAAACATGCTGGCCGGCGAATTGTTTGCCTTCGGCGGTAAAAATCCCGCGCGTGTCGACGGGCATAATGACTTCTAAATGATTAGCGAGTCCTGTTTGAAAATCTTCCTGACCATGACCGGGCGCGGTATGAACCAAACCTGTGCCGTCTTCTTTAGTAACATAATCGACGGTCACCACCCGGCAATTCTCACGAACACCGAACGGATGCGTATAGACAATTTTAGTCAACGTGCTTCCTGGCAACTCTTTTAAAATCGTAAACTCGCTAATGCCGGCTTTCGAAAAAATTTTGGGCGCGAGTGAAGTTTCAATGATCAAAATTTCTGAGCCGATATCTACCAGCGCATATTGAAATTGAGGATGAACCGCGACCGCCACATTCGCCAACAGCGTCCACGGTGTTGTTGTCCAGATAAGCAGTGATAATTTCTTTTTGAAGGATCCATCGAGAACTTCCGGATTATTAACGCTAAACTTCACATACACCGACGGCGATGCGTGATCTTCGTATTCCACTTCCGCTTCGGCCAGAGCGGTTTCGCAATGAAAGCACCAGTTAACCGGTTTTAATCCGCGGTATACATATTCTTTTTCAGTTAACGTCGCTAAACTTTCCAAAATCCAATATTCATATTCGGGCGCGAGCGTAAGGTATGGATTTTCCCAATCGCCGAAAACGCCCAGGCGCTTGAATTGTTCGCGTTGCACGCCGACAAAATTCATCGCGTAATCATGCGCTTTGTTTCGAAAATCCACACACTCGACTTTCGCTTTGGTTGTTTTTAAATCTTTTAAAAGCTGATGCTCAATAGGCAATCCATGGCAGTCCCAGCCCGGAATGTAAGGACTGTCAAAACCCTGCATCGTTTTAAATTTTACAATCATGTCTTTGAGGATTTTATTTAAGGCGTGGCCAATGTGAATATTTCCATTGGCATAAGGCGGCCCGTCGTGCAAAACGAACTTTTCCCGGCCTTGGGAGTTCTGACGGATCTTTTGATAAATATCTAACTCTTGCCATTTTCTTAAAAAATCCAATTCGCGTTGCGCGAGATTGGCTTTCATGGCGAAGTCGGTTTTGGGTAAGTTTAAAGTTTTCTGATAATCCATTTGTTTAGTTTGCCAGTCGGCCAGTTGCCAGTTTAGCCAGTTTGAGATTTAAATTTTAACTGGCGAACTGAAAACTGGATAACTGGATAACTCATTTAATATATTTTCCGATAATAATTTTTAAATCCTCTTTCGCCTTCGCCGGAATTTTCTTGCGGTCGGTCATAATGGCGAAGCGCAGGGCGCCTTCGGCGCTGAAGTTCGTCAGGCGCCCGAGTTGTGGGATCGCCTTTTTGAGAATTTTTTTTGCGTTAGCGACGTTACTATTTAAATTTTGAATAATCATCTCGACGGTAACGCTTTCATAAGATTCGTGCCAACAGTCATAATCTGTGACCGCAGCGAGCGTCGCGTAGGAAATTTCCGCTTCCCGCGCGAGCTTGGCTTCCACTATATTAGTCATGCCGATAATATCCATGTCCCAACTGCGATACAAATTCGATTCAGCTTTGGTCGAAAACTGCGGGCCTTCCATATTAATATAGGTTCCACCTTTATGAACTTTTAAGCCCAACGCTTTCGCGCTGTTGTAAATAATGTCCGCGACTTCGGGACTCACCGGATCCGCAAACGCGACGTGACCCACAACGCCATTACCAAAAAATGTGGATTTTCTAGCCTGATGCGTCCGGTCCACAAATTGATCCGGCACCATAAAATCCATCGGCTTAATCTCTTCCTTTAAACTGCCGCAGGCTGAAACCGAAATAATCGCCCGAACGCCCAATTTCTTCATCGCGAAAATATTCGCCTGAAAATTAATTTCCGTCGGAGAAATCACATGGCCTTTGCCGTGACGCGGTAAAAAAGCAACGTCAACGCCTTCTAAAATTCCGGTTATAAAAGTATCCGACGGCGAACCAAAAGGTGTTGACACCTTCACTTTCTTAATCTTTTCAATCCCTTCAATATCATATAATCCACTGCCGCCGATGATTCCGATTTTCGCCATAGTTATTTCCTCGCTAATTCCCCGGCTCGCCTTTGCGCGGCTTGAAGCGCCTCTGAAATGATTCCGCCGAATTTATGTTTTTCAAAAATCTCAAGCGCCGCCTGTGTTGTACCGCCTTTGGAAGTTACTTTCGCGCGCAATTCCGCCGGATCCGCTTTTTGCTTTTGAACCAAATGGATACTTCCCTGCAACGTTGTTTCAACCAGCAGTCTGCTTAAATCATCACTCAGTCCCAAATCTTTCGCCGCGTTCATTAAACATTCCATAAAAAGAAACAGATACGCCGGGCCGCTGCCAGAGACCGCGGTAACCGCGTCCATCAAATTTTCTTTAACCACAACTGTCTTTCCTAAATAATCAAACAAGGTGCAAACCGCTTTTACGTCACTAGGTTTTACAAAACGTCCGACCGCAACTGCGGTCATTCCCTGCCCAATCATCGCCGGCATGTTCGGCATCGTGCGGATAACTTTGATTTTTCCACCAAGCAATTTTTCGATATAACCAATCGTAATGCCGGCAGCGATCGAAACGATGAGATGTTTAGATGTTACAATGAAACTCAATCTTTTTAAAACATCGTCGATATCCTGCGGTTTGACGGCTACAATAATGAAATCGCTTAAAGCTACAACGCTTTTTAAATCTCCAGCTCTTACAGAATATTTTTTACGTAAATACTGAACGCGTTTCGCGTCCTTCTCAACAACGGCACACACATATTTTTTAGAAACGCTATGAATAATCGCTTCTCCCATGTTGCCGCCGCCGATCAAACCGATTTTATTGGGCATGCGTTGTCTCCTCGGAAGCTTGCGCCGCAAAAATCGCCCGGCCGATGCGCACCATGTTCGATCCTTCTTCCAAAGCGATTCTGTAATCACCGCTCATACCCATCGACAAAAATTTCATCTGAACATTAGATTGCCCTTTGAATCGCACTAACGCTTCATCGCGAATGTCCCGCAGGTCTTTAAATGTCTGACGGATAATCTTTTCATCGTCGGTAAACGGCGCCATCGTCATTAAGCCAAGGATTTTCAGACCGGATAGTTTGGCAATCTCTTCGATTAAGGTGAGCCCTGCAGATTTGCCCGCGCCAAATTTTTGTTCTTCTCCGGCGGTGTTTATCTGGATTAAAATTTCAGCGGGTTTGTTAAGCTTTTGGGATTGTTTTTGAATTTCTAAGGCGAGTTTCAATGAATCAACGGATTGGATCAAATCAAAAATTTTTAAAGCATCTTTGGCTTTATTCGTTTGTAAATGACCGATGCAATGGCGGCGCAAAACGCCAGTGGGTCCGGGTTTTAGTCCGAAATATTTTTTCTGACCTTCTTGAACTTTGTTTTCAGCGATATCGGTAAGACCAGCGTCGATCGCTTCTTGGATGGCTTCGTTGGGCGTAAATTTAGTCACGCCGATTAAAGTGACTTCTTGAGGATTCCGCCCAATTTTGTGGCAAACTTCTGAAATCTCTTCTTTAACGCGTAAAAAATTTTCAGTTACTGTATTCATAAGGGTAACACGTTAACATAAAAAGGATGGATAGTCAACTTTAGCACCGGCGGTGAAGGCCGCCATAAAAACAAAAGCCGCTTTTGAAAAAGCGGCTTTTGTTTTTATGGATATTGGCTCGTAGTTCTTGGCTCATAGCTGGTAGGATTAATATTATCCTATGAACTGCGAGCCCTGATCTACGAACTATTTTATTTTCTTTTTACCATTAAACTTTTTAACCTCAATTTCATCCTCATCATCCCGGTTAAATTCATGCTTGTCGCTTAATCTTTTCGGGACTTTGATCGCAGGAATCACGGATGAAATTTTAAAAGGCATTTGATCTTCTTCTGAAAGATCTTCCCTGATCCAACTTAATTTTAAACTCAAAAACTCTTCGTCCTCTTTTTGTTCGGCCTTGACCTTGAGATCGACGCTGTTATAGGGGTTTAAAACGACAAAATCTTCACCTTCCTGAATACAAATCCGCCCGGCCCGGCAGGCATTCAATAACGCCTCAAGGTAACCGATCGCTTTAGCCAAACTTAACTGCCCTTCGAATTCAACTTCTTGATTTTCCATGAGTAGTCTCCTTTTTTTAAGTTTTATTGCTCAAAATATCCATACATGCCTTGACCCCTTCAACAAAATCAACCGCCCCTGTTATTTCATAAACCTTCGCTGATTGCAGATGATTAAAATACGATTCGGGTAAAGTGAATTCCGAGAAATAATTGTCACGCGTCGCCCTGAAAAACAATCCGGGATCTTTACGCACCGCCGGCAAGAGGTCTTGTCTTTTCTTAAGATTAACCGGCCGTATGTCAAAGGCCTTTCCCTTATTTGTCCAATTAAGAATGACGAGCGCCGCCATCGGTGTGGTTAAGACAAATTTATCCTCGCCAAAAATAGCGTCGATGTCCACGTCATATTTTTCTTCCAATTGCCATAGATCCTCGACGGAAAGTTTGCCCAGACGATCTTTTTCTTTGGAAGAGAGCATCACTGTTAAATCCGCGTTGTTTAAAATGGTCCCGGGGTTAATCCGCGGTAATTTCGGAACGCCGAACATCTGTAAATTATCTTTTACTTTTTGAACCATCAGCCGGTCATTGCTGACAAAATTCGCGCCCTGACTCATCAGATGAAGCGCCAGCGTGGATTTGCCCATCCCGGAGAATCCGGCAATCGCCAATCCTTTTTTCTGCCATTGAATGCCCGAAGCATGCATCAGAAGACAGCCTTGATTCAATTTCCATTCAATATAACGGTTATTGATGAAATTAATAACTTGATTGCTGTGGCGCATACTCGGACCGATCGCCAAATTAAACTGCCCGTCAAAAATCAAAACCATACCGGTCAAAAGCTTGCGCACAATCCTTCCGCCGATAAAATCGACGTAAGCTTCTTTAATTTTCGTTTTTCCGGGATCCGGCGGCCTTACTGTAAAATTAAAATCAAACTGCGGCGCTTGAGCGTCAATGACGGTGATTGTAATATCACTATCAATAGGAAATTCCCCCGCCAAAAATCCTTTATAATATTCACGCAACTTGTCCAGCAACAGCATCGAGTTTGATAAAACTTTTATGACACACCCGCCAAAAACAAGCGCGATCGCTTTTTGCGCGGCATAGCGTTTAAGAAGACTATCGGTTAATTCTTTCAAAGACTCGGTCTGAAGAGTCATGGTTTATTTCCTCCAAAACATAATTAGCGTAAAGATCTGCGGCATCCAAACCGTGCGCCTCCCAAAGACCTTTAAAGCCGCCAAACGCCGAGACCTCAAACACCTTTGGTCCGTCGGCAGTTTCAACCAGATCGACACAGGTGAAATCGAGATTTAAAAAAGACTGCGCGCGGTGCGCCAGTTCGATAATTTCCGGCGAAGGTTCATACGGTTCATATTTTCCGCCGGATGCGGTTGTTGTATTCCATGAATCACGGCCGGCCACTCTCGCGTACGTCGCTAAATATTTTCCGCCCAAAAAAACAATACCTAAGTCCCGTCCTGGAATCGGAACAAATTTTTGTATATAGATCATCGGATTGCCATCTTTTTGAAAAGTCTCCACGATGCTTCGCGCCTGCGCGTTTGATTCAACAATCTTCATGCCGCGGGCTTTTGAAGTATACAAAGGTTTCAGGACCGCCTTTTGAAATTTCTTTATAACAGCGACGGCGTCGCCCAGATTTTCGGTTACAACGGTTTCGGGCAAAGGGATTCCAGCGAGGCGAAGCGCCATCGTGCAATCGAGCCGGTTTAAAATACGGCTGATATGCGCCGGCTTTGAAAAAATCCGGACGCCGTTCTCATTTAAAAACTGCAGCACCGACAGCCGGTTTAAAAGATGGGGCGAATATTCTGATCCGACTTTTTTAATAATAATCGCGTCCATCGCCGCTAAATCTAAATCACCGCAACAGATTTTGCCGGTTGCAACATCAAAACAAATTTCTGCCATATTAATTAAAAAACGAAAGCCGGTTTTCTCAAGCAGGGCCGCGGCTAATTTCTCCGAAGACCAGCCGCCGGGAATACCAACGACAGCAATCTTTCTCATGATGCAGGATCCTTTCTGACTCTTATATTTCTTACCAACTCAAAATGTCAGCACTTCTTCCGGAAACTTGAAACTGTTCCAGGATTTTCCCCGGTGATGCAAAAGTTTTTCCATTAAATAAATGGAACGCAAAAACATGACCTTGGCAAATTCCTGCTGGAATTCAAATCTCGTCGAGGTAATAAATGAACGGATCAACCCCAACGTCAAGCGAACCGCAAAAGTTTCGTCCTGTTCTCTGACGGCAAAGTCAGAAGCAAAACGATAGAACAGCACGATAATATTATTTAACCGCTGACGGATCGGTGATTCGATGACAGGAATACGGAAATTTGAAACCAAGAAAACCGAGGTATCTTGGACATAATCCGCTTGGCCGGAGCGATAGAGATCCACGAAATAAATTCTCTTTTGCGAGGCGTCGTACAAAACATTATCAATATTAAAATCCCCGTGAGTCAACACCGAAAACGGCGCCGCGATTTGTTTTTCAATCTTTTCTAACTCATTTAAGAATTCCGACACCGACGGAATTTCCAAAGGTCCAATCTGCATGGCCGTTGATTTAAAGTCCGGATGAACTTTGTAAACATCTTCCAAACGGCTCGCGATCTGACGCGTGTAACTGACTTGAAGAGGTTCTTCTTTCCTTGTTATGTGCCAGATCGAACTCATTTGATTCTTAAGAATATCCATGGCCTCACTAATCAAGGCACTTTCTTCGTCGAGAATAAGATCTTTCAGATTCCGTCCGGCGATATATTCTAAAAGCAACGCCGCGTTTTGCTTGGCTTGATGAAAACCAAAAACTTTTGGAACCAATCCCGGTGCTAAATTCTGCCAGGCCTCGATATTTTCTTTTTCTTTGAGAATCTTTTTGAGATTGCCTTCTTTAAAAATCAACCCCTGTTCTTTGTCATCGCCGGCTTGGCTGGAGACGCGTTCAATCCGGCATCCGGAACGGGTTTCGCCCATGGAACGGAAAGAAACATTGGCTTCAGGCATATTAACGCCCGACGATAAAACAGCTTCCTGAAAGGAATTGTACTGAGTAATTTTCAATTTTTCGCCCAAAGCTGTTGAGATAATCGCCTCACCAATATTTAGAAGCGCATCGCCCATTCTTTCCAAATAACCGAAGATAATTAACGAGGTCACTAAATTTTGAACTTGCTGTCCGGAAGACAACTCTTCCAAAATCCGCTGAAACATTATTTTATAAAGATCGTCGATCTTAAACTCGCTCCGGCAGATCTTTAAGCCAGCCTGCAGATCCCGGCTGAACAAACCCTTGCGCAACAGTTTAAGCGCCGAGGAGGTTTCTTGGAAGAATTCATTATACGGATAACGGACAATAAAATCCGGTTGGTTTAAAAACCGCGTTTGTTTGATGACACTGACGGCGAAATCGCCGATATGTTCCAGATTGTTGCTTGTGATATCGACGGCTTTGATAAAGTCAGCGAGTTTTTTGTCATGTGTTACCGGAAGGTGGAAGCATTTGTTCTCAATCAAATTCTTAAGCACATCAATATAATCGTCGCGCGTATAAATCTTTTCGATAAGTTCTTTGCTCGGGCGCTGTAAAACTAAACTGGTATCATCAATTTGCTTCAAGACTTCAAGCACCATGAATTTTAAATTTTCTTCGATGCTCGGTAGACTCAAGGTCGTCTCACGCATTGTCTTTTTCCTCTTTGAGGACCAAAAGTTTTTCCGATGAATGGTCAACGTCGTCTTCTTCCCAGCTGAATTTGAGTGTGATCTTGTTGGCACTGTTGCGTCGTTTGGCTTTAATCTTAAATTTGATTAACCCTCGAGGCTGAAACAAAATCTGTTTCTTCTTACTCCCTAAAATTAAATGTCCTTTACGGAAACCTTCCTCCAAAGCATTAAGATATTTCACAATCGATTCTTTGTCCTGAAAAAACTCTAAAGTAAATTCATCCGCATTTTCGGTGGCCATAGGGAGCGATCCTTGATGTTATTTGTGTTTAAGCGTTAAATTCAATTGAACGCGAATCAACGCGAATGACACACGAATATTCGTGTGTCATTCGCGGGAATTCGCGTCTAATATTTTTTAAAATGATCATCCATCCAACCGGCTTTTATATTCGGCGATAATTTTCGTCCGATCGAACCCAGCGAGGATAAGACTTTTGCGAATGGCGACATCATCCCAGGCGGATTGGACACCTAATTCCCGGTTGGCTTTTTCTCTTTCTTGATAACGGGTCGGAAGAATTTTTTCTGACATGTGCGTGTCATCACCCATAAAAATCAGCAAAGGTTTTTCTCCCGTCGAATGGTTTTTATTTTTGGAATGAACCACATTAATAAGGAATTCGGTAAATTCACGTGACTGCGGGTTCCAAACTTCATAACCATCAACATCATAATCAGCGAGCAGGATCGGCCAGAATTGTTCGGGATGAGGAATAATGATTCCCGCGCCCAAGGCCCTCGCTTCCTCTATAATCTCTTCGGTTTGATAAAAATATTCCAGATTGAAATTAGCTTTGACGATTTCTTTGACGGTTTTGAGAAAAATTTGGGCACGATTAATCAAAACATCCGGATAATGAGCGCGCAGTAGGTTAAAATAATTCCGGATGAGTTTATTTTTAAGCATGTCGACATGCATCGTCGTTTTATGCTTTTCAATCAAACTGTTTAGTTTCCCGACGTAAATTTTGACGAACTGAACCAGATCTTGATCGGCGCCGGTTATCGTGGCGGCTTTTTTAAGACGTTCTTCAAAGACTGGATTAAGGATGGTGTCCAAAAATTCGAATAATTGAGTGGATCGGTATTTAAAGGTATGCGCCAGCATTTGAATTAAAAATCCAGCTTCATTTAATTTGGGCGTCGAAAAATGGATTAATAACTGAACTTTTCGGTTAAAACTGCTCGAATAGCAGTCAACTTCAACGCCACAATAATCGTCATAGCTCATGATGACGTTATGCTGGGTTGGAATAATTAGGGCGGTCCGCTGGTTTGGGAAAAGCGCCTTAATTCTTTTTTTGATGAGATCCATCGGAATAAATTCCGGATGCCAGTGGACGGCTAAAACTTCTTTTTGAGCGGTATAAATAGTAGTGGGATTGGTTATAATGTCCTGCTGCTTCGGCGATAATTCAGTTGAAATAAGATCCCGGAAAGCTTCTTCATCCCACGAGGTAATTTCGGGAGAGATTTTGGAAAAATCAATAGAATTTCTGCCGTTGTCTTCTTTTAATTGCACAAAGGACATGAAGAAAGTTTAAAATAAGCGTGTTAATTAAAGATGAAGATTGGATTAAATATTCTTAAAACTTAAAGAGCAGGACGTGGGGATTCTTAACGAAAAGTAAATAATTCCGAGAATACCTTCCCAACCCGGGTGTTGGGAAGGTTACAATTGAGCATAAAAATTTTTTAACTGCCAATAAATCGGCTTGGGCACCCGGTTGGCATCAACGACACCAAAATATTCTTCATTGAACACATTATCTGGTTGAGCACCCAGTCCATAAAACCCTTCGGAATTATAATCATCGTAACTTGTATCATCATCTGCCGTGGAGGCGATATTATCCGGTCCATCATAATCGACCAATCCGCCTAACCCAACAATAAAAGACCCGACTTTCCAAAGCTCATCATTAAATTCATGAATCAATCCGCCGACGGCTTGGCCATTCTTGTTTACGGTTGAAAGCTGTTTCTTTAATTCTTGCCATAATCCGATATCTCCTGTCGCCTGGGTCAACTGGTCTTCCTGGCCAATGACATTACCGGCCTGGTAACAGTTAATTACTTTGAAATCGTTCGACGCGAATGAATCAATGCCAAATTCGGAAAGATAAAAAGGTTTAGTTGTTATGTTCCGCCATTGTGCAAAAAGATTGCCGAAAGTCTTTCCGCGATAAATGTTTAATCCCCATATGTCAACGGCGGAAACTTCTTTGACAATGACTGGCACATTATTTGTTCCATCACTGGCCGTGCAACAAGTGTCTGTTGTTTTGCAGATTACAGGCAACGTATTAAATTGATCCCCTAAAACAGAACTGACCGGATGGTTTCTGTCCTGGGCTTTAATTTCTTGGGCCGCTAAGTTTGTCGCCATCATTGCTGAATTAATATTACTATAGGCAAAATACAGATTTGAATTCCATTCATTGCCCAACGCCCACATCAAAATCGCCGGATGATTTTTATAAACATTAACCACATACAAATATCTCTTGCTGTCCAAATCCATCTTCGTGTTAGCGACAGTCATGATGACCATGATCCCCCGGCGGTAACATTCATCAAGAATCCTTTTTGTTACGCCCGGATCACTGTTCATGTCCGAATAAACTCTGACCGTATTGGCGTTCATACCTTGAATTAAAGGAAGGTCCTGCTGGTAATGGGCCTCAAATTCGGTTTGCTGCCAAATCGCAAAAAGCTCATGACCCTGCGGCGCCCGGCCTGGCCAATCAAAGAAAAAACCGTACTGCGTCAAACCTCCATAAGAGGGATCAGGGCCCAAAGCCGGCGCTTTGGTTGAAGGATTCCAAGTCACGCCATGAATAACATACGCCCTGGCCGCAGAAAGTGAGCCGTTTGGCCTGCGGTTTCTGACCATTAATTTTCTGCTGGAAACAAAAACAATACTTGGGCTGGCGGGAACGGTATTAATTGTTGACGTGGGTTGAGGTTGAGCTTGACTGGAAGAAATAAAACTCAATATAAAGAAAACAATAATAAAAAAAGTATTTAAAAAACCAACCAAGTATGATTGTTGAAGATTTTTCATAATTATATCTCTTAAAATATTTGAATTTGATTCCGGTGAGTAGAGTTTACACTATATCATACCATAGACAGATACAAGCTTAGAAGTTTTATTGCCAAGCGGGAAATCAAATACAGCTCTTTAAGCCGGCTCAACGTGCACGGAAATAAATGTCTGATTACCGAATATCTTTCGAATTTTATCTTCAACACGGCTTGAGATGTCATGCGCTGCAACGATATTAAGGGATTTATCAACTTCAATATGAATATCAATCGCCACATTATTGCCGATGCGCCGGGTGCGCAGGTCATGCGGATTTTTCACACCAGGAATCGTTGTAATCGCTTGTAATATTTTTGCCTCCTCTTCGTCGCTAAGAGAAGCTTCGAGCAGTTCATTAATACTGCGTGCACAGATCAGTATCGCGGGACGGGCGATAAAAAAACTTAAAACAACAGCAGCAAATGGATCTAAAATTTGCCATTTGTCTCCTAAAAGAATAGCGCCGCCGACGCCTATCATTACGGCAATAGAGGAATAGACATCAGAGCGATGATGCGACGCATTGGCCGTAACAACGTGGCTGTTAAAATCCCGTCCCACTTTGGCCGTATAATGATAAAGCCATTCCTTAACAACCGTTGAAACAACCGCCGCAATAAAAGCAATCCAGCCTGGAGACGGAAGCTTCTCTCCCTTCCAAAGATGAATAATATTCAAAACGCCGTGCACGGCAATTTCCCAGCTTACAATCAAAAGCGCAATACCGATTAAAGTAGAAGCGAGCGTCTCGATTTTGCCGTGACCGTAATCATGCGATTTATCGACGGGTTTATTGCCAAATGCAACGCCCCATAACACAATAAAGTCCGTCAGAAAATCAGACAAGGTATGAATGGCATCAGCGATCAAAGCCCCGCTTTTTCCAACGATGCCTGACCAAATCTTAAAAATAAAAAGCACGACATCAATTAAAAGTCCGACAATGGTCACTTGATTACTTTGGGCAAGGCGTTCATCGGAATTTTTCATAGACACCGCGGAAATGTTATAAATTTGGCGACTTGAATTGACTGTTAAGTTTTTCTTCGTACTTTTGCCGTTTAAACATGGCTTGCTGGCGTTTTTTCTGAACGGCCCGTAAACGCGCCACACGGCGGGCTTCTTTACGTTCGTCCAGGATGCGCGCTTTTTCCATAGACGGTTTGCCAGCCGTCGCCAGATTATCCGTGAATTTGTTCCAAGGTGTCTCACGTATTAAAGATTGTGTATTTATCGGAACTCCCGTCGCGGGCTGAGCAAGAATTTGGAAAGGAATCACGAAAGAGATAACTAGAACTAAAATCAATCCATAGATTTTTTTCATAGGACCCTCTTAAACAATCTTTAGAGTTATTTGACATCAAAAAAGTTCCCATGTCTTTACTGAATTACTGCATGAGAATTAAAATTTATTCGCCAACCATTGTTTTTCCTTGGCCAGCTTGTATTTTGGCCATAATGTCCTTTTGCTGTTGTTCCATTTGTTTCTGAGCTTGAAGATGTTTATGGTGTGATTCTTCTCTAAGCCGGGTATGGCGGCGCTGGATTCGGCGTTCGCGGCGGATCTCATCCGCTTCATTCTTTGGTTTACCAACCGTCGAAAAAAAATCGGAAACATGATTAAAGACTGTCTGCCGGTTTGGATCAGGCTGGTTATCCGCCCAAGCAGCAGCTCCAAGACAGTTTATTAAGATGCAAACCATTAGCAAAACTCCATAATTTCTTTTCATTTCTGTTCTCCTATTTTAAGGATTCACCCGTATTATTTCATTTAGGAATTTTTAGCTTTTGTCCTGCATGTATGGATTCCGTTGACAGATTATTCAACTGTTTAATTAAATCAATGGGACAATCAAACTTTTTGGCCAAACTATATAAGGTGTCTCGAGGCAAGACAGTGTAGAGATTATGTTGATTGACCGAACTGGTTTGAACAGAGCTTAACCGATCGCTGGTTTTTAGTTGTGAAGAATGGTGTGGCATTTTTTGGACAAACGCTTTGACTTCGTTAATAGGCAGCGCGAAATTAAGATTCTGCCCGCCGGAGAGCGAAGCGGTTGTGACCCCGATCACTTCTCCTTTCAAATTAAAAAGCGGCCCGCCGCTGCTACCTTGCGATAAGGGGACGCTGATTTGAAACATTTTAAGCCCGCCAACTTCGCGCGTTCCGCTAATAAGCCCGTCGGCAATCGTATTTTCCAGTCCCAAAGGATTACCGATTGAAACAACGCGCTGGCCGATTGTGATTTGGTTGCTGTTGCCGAGACGTACCGTTTTAAGCCCCTGGGCTTTTATTTTTAATAAAACAATATCCTTCTTACGATCGGCTTTGATAACACGGGCATTGGAATAAACGCGGTTGTTTTTTAATTTAATATAAATTGTCTTCGCTCCTTTCACAACATGGGCGTTGGTTACAATCAACCCGTCGGTCGAAACAACAAAACCCGTTCCCAATTTTCCGCCGCCCTTACTTTTGACAGCCACTAACACAATGGCGTCCGACTGGTTTTTAAATAAATCAACGATCTGGTTGTCATCAGGGAAAGCGAAAGAAAATCGGGAAGTAAAAAAAAGGCAATGAAAAATAATCATTGCCCCCAAAAGAATCTTTTTTTTAAGGAAGACTAACTTCCGTGTATCACCAAACATAATCAACTCGATAATTATCCTGCTTTGACCTCCTCGGTCATTAAATTGTTGTGACTCGCCAAAACGACCCATTTGCCGTCAATGCGCATCCAAGTCATGGTGTAGCGTCTGGCTGAACGGCCGGCGCGTTCCATACTTTTCTCGATCGTGAAAATAACATACTGCAAAATCGCAATGTGGCCAAACACACCGCAGCTAATCGGAGAAATGTAATAAATCGGAATATCGGTTTTTTCCGTCCAGAATTTAACCCACTTGGCCAGCCAGTGTTTGTTAATCATCAGCGGACTCTCATGGCCAAACCCGCGGAATTCCGGGTGAATGTATTCTAAAAAAGCATCCACTTTTTTGTTAACCAGCAGTTCCCATTTTTTTTCCAAACAAGCCCAGACTTCTTTTTGATCTTCAGACCATTCGGTGGGATTTGGTGATACACTTTGGGGCATTTGTGTTCCTCCTTTAAAATTATTTTTTCTTTCGCTCTTGCGCCGTAATGCGGAATTGACCGACAATTTCCTCCAGCGCAACGCTCCATACAACCTGGTTATCTTTATCAAAATAAATGGAGTCTGCAACAGTTTTTCCGTTGACCGTTAATAATTTAACCCCTGTATCAAATTTGTTATCGGAGATTGTTTCATCGCTGGCGAGGCTTGACCATCGCACTTCACCGGTCATTGGAATAACAGCTTTTTCGCCGGGCAATTGAATTTCCATAGAGAGAACATCACCCTTTTCTAACTTTTTCTCAGAAACAAAACAAATTCCCTCGGCGCTGATATTCCGGCTCAAGGCAGAATATTTTCTCGAGAGAGTTTTTTCTTGTTCGACAACCTGATAATTGACCTTAGTTCGAAAATCGTAAGCAATCTGGAAGAAAACTTCGACGTCGGTATTATAGCGGGGGTATTTGCGTTTATCCTGCGGGGATTTTTCCATGGTTTCTTCCCTTTCTAATATTTTAATATCTAAGGATTCGCAACACCCTTCAGTCGCCCTGACGGGCGCTCGATTTTTGGGTGAGCAGATTTGAAACTTCCCATGGCGCAACTTTCACATCATACACTAAAACGAAAATAAATCACATCGCCATCTTTAACTTCATAATCTTTGCCTTCCAAAGCGACCAGTCCTTTTTCCTGGACAGCTTTGTAACTGCCAAGCTTAACTAAATTATCGTAGGTGTAAACTTCGGCGCGGATAAATCCGCGTTCGATATCAGTATGAATTTTTCCCGCCGCTTTGACCGCTTTGGTGCCGCGCGGAATGAGCCACGCACGCGTTTCTTTTGGCCCCGCGGTAAAAAAGCAGACGAGATTTAATAATTCTTGCCCGGCTCTGGCTAACGCCGCAAGTCCCGGCGATGTGATTCCGGCGGCTTCATAGTAAGCCGAGCGTTCTTCCGGCGGGAGCTGAACGATTTCTGCTTCAAGTTTTGTGCACAACGTGACAATCTTAGCTTTCTGCTGGTTGGCGCGTTCAATCAGCGGATTGATTAATTTAGCGTCAGGTTTCCCTTCATCAGTGTTGGCAACATACAAAACCGGTTTTCCCGTCAGAAATTGAAATTCATCCATGATCTCTTTGGGAAAATTTTGGCTGCGCGCGGATTGACCTTGATTGAATCCGGCGACAATCTTCTCCAGGATGGCCGTCTTGTCCCGGGCTTTAATGTCGCCCGCATTCGCCGCACCGCGGATACGTTCGATCGATTTCTGACACTGCTGTAAATCCGCCAGCAAAAGTTCGGTCTCAATGATTTCCGCCGCGTTAATCGGATCAACTTCGTTCATAACGTTGACCACATTGTCATCTTGAAAGCACCGCACGACATGCGCGACCGCGTCGACGGCGCGGATGTGCGATAAAAATTTATTGCCGAGACCTTCGCCTTGGCTCGCGCCTTTGACGAGACCAGCGATGTCAACGAAACGGATGCCGGCGGGCGTAATTTTTTCGCTGTTAAATTTTTGAGAGAGCACATTCAAACGTTCATCCGGTAAAGGAACAACGCCAACATTTGGTTCAATCGTTGTAAAAGGAAAATTCTCCGCGGCGGCCCCGGCGCCGGTTAAAGCATTAAACAAAGATGATTTTCCAACGTTGGGTAATCCGACGATGCCTATTTCCATTTTGGATATCCTTTATCGTTAATTTGTCATTCGTCATTCGTTGAATTCGTTCTTTACGAGGACGAATTCCTCGAACCACGAAAAACAAACGACGCAATCATTGCTTTTTTTCCCGAATGTACCGCCCCTTCGCTTCCTTAATAATCCGCAGCGCGAATTGCAAATCATGCCAGCCTTCCACACCGGTTTTTTTCATTTCCAAATCCTTGTAGACTTTAAAAAAATGTTCAATCTCCTTGAGCAAATGCGGCGGAACATCTTTTAGCGTGCGGATGTAATTCCAAAAAGGATCATCGATGGGGATGCAGAGAATTTTTTCATCAGGTCCCTTCTCATCCCACATCTTAAATAAACCAATCGGCCGGGCATCGATCAGACAACCCGGGAAAGTCGGTTCCCAAACCAAGACCAGCGCATCCAGCGGATCTCCATCGAGCGCGAGGGTCTTTGGAATAAAACCATAATCACTTGGATAATGTACTGCCGAAAAAAGCATCCGGTCAAATTTCAGGACCTTGCGTTTTGAATCATACTCATATTTATTGCGGCTGCCTTTAGGAATTTCAATCATAACCGGAATAATGATCTCATCCGGATTGTTTTGGGTTGGTTTCTTCATTTGTCTCCTGATTTGATTATCGTCCAGCGGCGGGCTTGATACCTTTGACCTGATAGTCGGTTAAACCGGTGACCGCTGACAATTGCGCCGAGAATTCAGCTTGGATTTTCTTAATGTTGGCGACCCGAGCTTCGTCCGCGTGCACAATAGCTGTGCGTTGTTCACCAGTTAACGGCCGGCTGGTTGAATTTTCAATGTTATTAATAACTGATTTGGCAATACCGTTGCCGGCAGATCCCAAACTTTTCACCATATTTTTTAAACGTGAAGACGAAAAAACGGTTGCCTGCGCAGCCCTTGACACAAAAATGTCATCTTGTTTATTCAATTTTTCCCTGGCATCATCAAGGATATTTCTTAACTGCTGCCTTTGGTCGATAGTTAAGGGATGTTTTAGTTTCGTTTCCAGAGTTGGAATTAAATTGCTGCCCGTCGAACTTGAATAGGACGCAGCAACCGGCTGAGCGAAACTATTTGGGATATTAACCGCGAGCATCATAACGGCCAGCCAAAAAGCATAACGGATAATATAATTTTCTTCCATCATTTTTTTATTGAGCCCTCAATATTATCGACGGCAATTATTTTACGGCGTTTGATTCTTTTTAATACGCAACAAGGACGCTGCCACAGAAATCATTAAGACCAAAACAATAACGCTTAATGTCACTCCAACAGAAACATGAAACAAATCAAGCATCTTAATCCCAACGAAAATTAAAATCAGCGCCAACCCGTAATGCAGATAAGAAAAAAGCCTCATCATGCCCGCCAAAGCAAAGTAAAGCGAGCGCAATCCTAAAATGGCAAAAATGTTTGAGGTATAGACAATAAAAGGATCAGTTGTAATAGCAAATATTGCCGGGATTGAATCAACCGCGAAAATGATGTCAGTTGTTTCAACGACAATCAGGGCGACAAAAAGCGGCGTGATGTGCCGGCGGTTATTTTTTTGAACAAAAAACTTTCCTCCTTCATGGTCCATCGAGTATGGCAAAACCCGCTTAAAAAGTTTCAGAATAAAATTCTTTTCTGGATCTATGTCTTTATCTTTCTCCCATCCCAGTTTAAGGCCAGTGACTATTAAAAAAATTCCCATTAAGTAAATGAGCCAATGGAAATTCTCAATCAACACCAGGCCCACAACAATAAAAAGCCCGCGGATCACAACCGCACCGAAAATCCCCCAAAAAAGAATTTTAGGCTGATACTGCGGCGGAATCTTAAAATAGTGAAAGATTAAAACAAAAACAAAGATATTGTCAATGCTGAGTGATTCTTCGACGACATAACCGGTCAGGAAATTAACCGCACGTACGTGATTATCAAAAAAATAAATCCCTAAGTTAAACAACAAAGCCAGCACAATCCAACCCGCCGAGCGCAGCATGGCTTCTTTAAATTGAATAACATGATCGCGCCGTTGAAAAACGCCCAAGTCGAGAACCAGCATTACGATAACGATAAAACCGAAGATTAGCCAGGGAATCATTGGGCTCCGTAATGCGCTAATTGGGCACAGGGCACAAGCGCACAAGTCACAGCAAGAAAATGTTGTGCCATGTGCCCACTCGAATTATTCTTTCGTAACATTAACAATCGCCTCTGCCAATTTATTGCGCCGTAACTTCCGGACGACGATGCTTAATCCATTTCCTTCGATTAATTCGCCGCCTTTAGGCAGACGGCCGCCGAGGTGCTTTAAGGCCCATTCGGCGAGTGTCGGTGTTTCCGACGGCGCGGCGTTCCAAATGACACCAGCGGTCTGACAAACCGCGCTCATCGAAACCCCGCCGCCCATCAGCCATCCATTTCCATACGAATGGATATAGGCCGGCAGATAATCAAACTCATCTTCAATCTCTCCGACGAGTTCTTCAATAATATCTTCGAGCGTAATCATCCCGACGATTTTAAGATCATCGTCACGGACCAACGCGATGTGTAACTTTTCTTGCATCATTTGTTCAAGGCCTTGGGCGAGCGGCGCGTTTTGGTTGACGGTTTTAATCGGACGGGTAATGCCTTTGATCGTCGGGTCGGAAGGATTTAATTTTAAGGCAACCACAATGTCTTTGAAATTAACATAACCGATGATCGATTGCACATCGTTTTCTTTTTCACAGACGGGAAAGCGCGTGTGCATGTCCATATGCGCGCGGATTAAAGCTTCAGAAAGTGTGCAATGAATAGATAGCATAGAAATATCACGGGCGTGAAGCATAATGCTTTTAACCGGCCTAAGTGAAAGATGCGCGGCGGATAATACGATTTTTTCTTCCCGAGTGCCGATCACCCGCGAAGCCCGGGCGACATTGGCCGCGGCTCTGATCTCATTTAAATCGTGATGGCGGTCTTCAAGCCCGACGGATTTATTCAGATGTTTCTTACCCAGACGACTAAACCATTTGACGGTTCTCTCGGAAATCTGCACCACGGGATAAATAATACGCGAGACGTTTCTCATCAGCGGCGATAACTTTAAACAAACCCATTCCTTATTATTAATCGCAAAGACTTTGGGAATGAGTTCAGCCATCATGGTTAAAAAACTTAAAGGCAGGATAAATAAAACTAGGGAGACTAAGATGGAGAAGGATTCTGAAAGGCCCAGATAACGTTGAATCGACGGCGCCCAAGAATGAGCGACGCTGGCGCCGCCGGTTGCCGCGGCAATCGCGCCGCATAAAGTGATTCCAAGTTGAATGACCGTGAGACTGGCTTCCATCCGGTCTTTCATATAGGAAGCATCGTCGGCGCCTTTTTTTTTATCATTAACTAAAGCCGCCAAGCGCACGCGCGACACGGAAGCCAGGGCCATTTCATAAGCGGCAAAAAAAGCATTTAAGATTAACATCAGAACAATAACAACAAATTCCATGAATGCCTTTCACTATTTAAATCTCATCGACGTTTCCATTATACTCGAGGGTTTTGAAATTTCTATGGGTTTTGTGAGGTCTTTTAGGACGAAAGAAAAACGGGCGCCGGCCCACTCGAACAATTAGCGGGGCCGGCGCCCGGCGTTTTACGAACTTTTCTATTTCTTAGAACTATCCTTCAACCCCTTCGCATCCTTATCTCCAATCTCATGATGTTTCTCAAACCGTGAAAAGATCATATACGCGCAAGGCACAACAAAGAGCGTCAGAATTGTCGACACCGTGACCCCGCCCACAATCGAAATCGCCATCGGCACCATCGTCTCCGATCCCGGCCCGATCGCCAGAGCTTCCGGCAAAGCCGCCACGACAACCGCGGTTGACGTCATTAAAATTGGCCTCAACCGGATCGGACACGCTTCTAAAAGCGCCTCGCGCACGCTCATCCCTTCGCCTCGACGGACGTTTGTAAAATCAACCAAAAGGATTGAATTCTTCTTTACGATCCCCATTAAAAGAACAAGCCCGATCATACTATAAAGATTCACCGAGTTATGACTGACAAATAAACCCATAAACGCACCAGTGATACTAAACGGCAGCGCCAAAAGTACGGTCAACGGATGGATAAAACTATTGAATTGCGAAGCCAAAACCATATACGCGACAAAAATGCCAAGCACTAACGCAAAAATCAAACTCTGAAACGATTCCTGAAACGCCTGCGACCCGCCGGAAAAGACCGCGCGGTAACCTTCGGGGAGAATTTTCTGAGTTATCGCCTGCACAGCTTGAAGCGCTTCTTGCTGTGAATGTCCCGGCGCCGGATTTCCATAAATCGTAATCGCCCGTTCGCGATTCTTACGGGTGATTGAGAAAAGGGCCGCTTCTTCTTTTGAGGTCGTCACCTCAGATAGCGGCAGCACTTCGCCCTGCTCGTTACGCGCCCAAAGTTTGCCGACATCCTTAGGACTTGAACGATCCGCCTCCGCCAAACGGACGCGAACATCGTATCGCTTTCCTTGACTGGTAAATTTTCCGGCGCGCACGCCGCCAATCGTGGCATTGATCGTGTTCGCAATCGGCAGAACACTGACCTGACGTTCCGCGGCTTTAACACGGTCCGGAAAAATCTGAAGTTCAGGCATCCCAGGCTGATAATCAGTGTCGATATCACTCATCAGCCCTGAGCTCTTCATTTCTTTCATGACATCAGCGCTTAAGCTTCCTAATTTACTCCACTCCGGCCCGCGGATCGTAAACTCAACGGGAAAACCGCGCTGTGCCGTAAAGCCCGACTGCGAAAGATCCTGAATCACCGCGCGCTGAACTCCTGGCACTGAGTTAAATTTCTTACGCACAATCTGCATGAATTCAGCTTGCGTTTCATGATGCCCTTTAACCATCGGCCGTCCGTTTTTAGGTTTCATGGTTACAAAAAGCATTCCGGTATTAACCTGCGAGCCGCCAAATCCACCGACGGCGCTGAAATAATTAGCGCACTCCGGCTGTTGCATCAAAAACCCTTCCAATTCTTTAAAGACGCCGTCAGTTTTTTCAAGAGAACTTCCCAGAGGCAGCGTAACCCTGACGAGAAAACGGCTTTGATCTTGCGAAGGAACAAATTCTTTTTTCAAGGCCCTGGTCAAAGACAAAGAACCGATAAAAATAAGCAAGCAAATAAAAAGAACCATTTTCCGGTGCTTTAAACAGAAATCCAGCGACGAACGGTAACGGTCCGTCAAGCCTTTCATAAATCTTTCAACAAAATCACCCAATTTAGTTTTGTGGCCGACTTCCAGGAACTGAGAACAACGCATGGGTGTAATCGTTAACGCTTCCAAAAGAGAAAACATAACCGCAACCGAAATCGTAACACCATATTGGTAGAAGAATTTCCCGACGATGCCCTGCATAAAAATAACCGGCGCAAAAATCGCCAGAATCGCAATCGAAGCCGCGAGCGCGGCAAACGTGATTTCACGCGCACCAACCAGCGCCGCTTCAACGCGGCCAAGTCCCTTTTCCTGATACCGCGAAATATTTTCCAAAACCATGATCGCATCATCGACGACGATTCCAATCACAAGCGAAAGTCCGAGCATTGTAAAGGTGTTGATTGTAAACCCGAGAAAATACAAAACCAGAAAAGCGCCCATGATCGATGTCGGAATCGATAAAAGAACATTCACCGTCGCACTCCACGATCCTAAAAAGAAAAAGCAGACAATCGACGTCAAAATAACTGATAAAACCAAATTAAACGTCAACTCTTTAACCGAATCCTTAATGAACTGCGTTGTATCAAAGACCAAACTTAAACGCATTCCCTTGGGCAAAGACTTTTCGAGTTCCTTCATCTTAGCCTTAACGGCCTTGGCGACTTCAACCGCGTTGGAACCGCGTTGTTTGACAATACCAAGCCCAATCGCCCGCTGGCCCCAGCTGCGCGAAATCCGTCGGACATCTGCCGTCGAGTTTTCAACCGTGCCCACATCACCAATGCGAAGCGGCTTCCAAACTGTTCCTTCTCGAATACGAGACGGAATAAAAAGATTCGCAAAATCTTCAGGCGTCGCGGCTTCTCCGTAAACGCGGACATTGATTTCTTTTGAACCCGTGTCGATATATCCTGCGGGCAAATCGGCGTGCTGATTGCTGATCGCATTTAAAATATCTTCGACGGTTAAATCCTTCGTCTGCATCTTTTCAGCATCAAGCCAAACGCGTAAATTGGGATCAACATAACCACCTAAGCGCGCGTCTCCGACGCCGGAGACCGTTGTAAATTGATCTTTCAACGTATCACTGACATAACGCGTCATGTCTTTAAAAGGAAGGTCGCCGGAAAGCGCGACCCACATAATGGGTTGATCTTCGGGATTGGTTTTGGTGACGACGGGCGGATCGATCTCTTTAGGAAGATTACGCTGCGCTTGTGCGATTTTCGTTTGAACTTCTTGAAGCGCAATATCAATGTTACGGCTTAAATTAAACTCAATTGAGATCTGCGATTGACCTTGCGAAGAAACGGACGTGACTTCTTTAATTCCCTCAACGCTCATGACCGCGTCTTCAATAAAATCGGTGACTTCCGTTTCCATGATTTCCGGGGCGGCGCCTTCCCAGGTGATTGAAACCGTCACGACGGGAAAATCAACATCCGGCATCTGGCTGACGCCCAAGCGCTCATAGCTGATCCAGCCAAACACAATGATGCCGATCATAAGCATCCAGCCGAACACCGGCCTTCGAATGGATAAATCAGAAAGTGTCATAGCGGTAAATCTCCCGTCGCAGCTTTAAAAGCCCAATAGTTTTGTTTTGATTCAGTTTTGATACTGATAAAACTCCGGTAAGCCGTCTGCCAATCTTCCAGTGCCTGCAAAACTTCGAGATTGTTGACGAGATTGTGTCGATAATCTTCCTGTTCCAGTTGATAATTTTTTTCCGCGGCTTCATAAGCTTTTTGCAACAGGGCATTGCGCTTCCACGAAGACTGTATTTTGGCGTACGCATTTTGAATATCTAAAATCGCTTCGCGTTTAGTTTTTTGAAAAGTCAAATCGGCTTCATTCGCCAACGCGCGCGCCTGCGACACGTCAGCTCTCGTGCGTAACCCGTCGAAAATCGGAAAGTCGATCGTCAGGGTAACATCCCAGGTAACACCTTCTGAGGCCCCGGCGCGTTTGTCGTAATAATTTCCATCAACGCCGACCGTCGGCCAGTATCCGGCGCGCGCGACGGTGATTTGTTTCTGGGCCGCCATCCAGGCTTCTTCGCTCGCCTTCACATCCGGCCGGTCGCCGGCTTTGGAAGTATATTCTTCTTGGGAAAACGACGGCGGTTCAACTGATTCTGAATCAATGACCGCTTCAATAACTTCCCCCGTTAAAAATTCTAATAACTCCCGCGCCATTGTTGCTTGGCTCGAAACCAATTCGATTTCCGCTTCATTGGTACTCAATCGGACTTGCGCGCTGATCATTTCACTCATCCGCGAACGGCCGACATCAATTCTTTTATTAAGTTCTTCAATTCTGTCTTTTAACGCTTTGTCCGTCGTGTTAAGCGCGGTCAGATCTTCTTGATAACTTAAAAAAAAATAAAACGCATCAGACACGTCGGTAAAAAGAAGTTGCCGCGCACGGATGTCTTCTTGAATCCGCTGGCGTTTTTCATGACGGGTAGCAGCCATCGCGGCGAATTCTTTGAACCCGGAAAATAACGGCTGGCTGAAAACAAATTTACGTTCGGGGATTTCACTTAACGTAAATGATGTCCCTCCTGTTCCGTTTTGACGTTTGTCTGAGTAGGAATAATCAAGATGCGGCAAGACGCCGCTTAATCCTTGCCAAAAATGCGATTCAGCTTCCTTAATACGCTGCTGATTGATCGCCAGGGTTTCACTTTGCTTTAAAGCAAGCTTGTAGCAATCTATCAGTGTTAAGCCTGTAATGGTCGCTCCGACGAGAGATGGATGAACTTTTGGCGGGCTGGATGGTGAATTGATTGTAATCGTTAAATCCGGCTCATCGGCGGCGGCGGGATTCAAAGCAAAAATGGAAAACAGGCCAAACAGCATCATGACAAAATGGCACAACCGCCGCTTTAGATTTTTCATGTTATAGAAAATTCTTAACAATTCGGTTAAATTTTTATTTTTAATCTGCTGTTAAGCAAGGATGTGGACAACGTATTCTAGCGTCAAGATCTACTACTGGTCTTCTTGGAAAAAAAATTAGTATTATAAATTATAATAAAAATTATATGAGTGAGCTATTTAGTGTCAAGTTAAGATTGGCTTAAATCTGCAGGCGAGAATTAATCGGTGATTAAATTCCGGCCAGCCTCGGTGATTTCCGCGGCGTCTTCTTTAAAATCATAGGTGACTAACTTTTCATCGACGAGGGATTCCATAAGACGCGAAAAAGCCTGATGCTGGATCAGGAATTTGTTGAGGCTGTAATCGTGAAGCTCAGCCAGCGGAAGCTGGCCGCCTTTGTCGTTTAGAAATTTTAAAACACCTTTCCGAGCGCGTTCGAAGTGGGCTTTCTGGCGTTCTTGAGCTAACTGGTCTTGATTGTTTGGAGTGTTCTCGGGCATAAAAGGTTTCCTTTCTATCTATAAGCTGAATGCTTCAAGCTTCAAGTCTCAGGCTACCAAGACAATTTTCTTGAAGCCTGAAGCATTTCAGAATTATTCTATATTCAACTGAATAGTTTCAAATTTCATATTCATAAAAAGTAAATTCCTTAGGATTCACATAAACTTTATCATTCTTATTCATTTTCAAGGTTGTAAATTCTTGCTGCGTCAGCTCAACTTGAATTGAATTTCCGGATTCGGTGAGTAAATCCAATTTAACAACCGGCCCGGCGGGATTAATGTATTTAACGGTCGCTTTTAAAGACGTTTGCGCGGTCGGGGTTTTTGTAATTTGAAATTGATGTGGCCGAATATAAAGGTTGGCAGACTTGATATCGCTTTTTAAACCTGGAAGTTCAATCGCAGTGTTTCCCATATAAGCTTTCCCATCGACAACCCGCAAATGAAAAAAATTCACATTGCCTAAAAAGTTTAAGACAAAACTATTCGCCGGATTATGATAAACCTCATCGGGAGTTCCCATCTGTTCAATCTTCCCTTTATTCATGACCACAATCCGGTCAGCCACCTCCAGCGCTTCTTCCTGATCATGCGTGACGAAAAGACTCGTAATGTGAAGATCGTCGTGAAAACGGCGCAGCCATTGGCGCAATTCTTTGCGCACTTGCGCGTCGAGCGAACCAAAAGGTTCATCTAACAAAAGAACTTTGGGTTCAACCGCGAGCGCCCGCGCCAAGGCGATCCGCTGGCGCTGGCCGCCGGAAAGCTGCCATGGATAACGGTTTTCAACCCATTCCAATTGAACTAATTTTAATAATTCGCGGACCTTAGTACGGATTTGATCTTCCGACGGTCTTATATTTTTGGGTTTGACCCGCAAACCAAACGCGACATTGTTGTAAACGGTCATATGACGGAAAAGCGCGTAGTGTTGAAAGACAAAGCCGACCTGGCGGTCTTTGGTTTTCTTTTCGCGGGCGTCTTCGCCGGCAAAAAGGATTGTTCCTTGATCGGCGGTTTCTAAGCCAGCAATAATCCGAAGCAATGTTGTTTTGCCAGATCCCGACGGGCCAAGCAGGGCGATGAGTTCTCCGGTTTCGACTTTCAAACTAATATTGTCGAGTGCTTTGAATTGGCCGAAATTTTTTGTCACATCTTTAATTTCAATACTCATAGATTTTTTTCTCCGCTATCCGTTTGAGTCAATTCCAAGTCGCGATGAATTCCGGCCTCAATAATACTTTTAGCAATCAAGGTCACAATGGCGAGGAAAGCCAATAACGACGCGGCCGCAAACGCCGCCGTGAAACGATACTCATTATAAAGAATTTCAATGTGTAAAGGCAACGTGTTGGTCAAGCCCCTAATGTGCCCGGACACAACTGAAACTGCGCCGAATTCACCCATCGCCCGCGCGTTACATAGAATCACACCATAAAGCAAACCCCATTTGATATTGGGAAGTGTGACCAGCATAAAAGTTTTAAAACCACTCGCGCCGAGCGTGATCGCGGCTTCTTCTTCGTCGTTGCCTTGGGCTTTCATGATTGGAATCAATTCACGGGCAACCATTGGAAATGTGACAAAGATCGTCGCTAAAATAATCGCCGGCGGCGCAAAAATAATTTTTATACCATGCTGAATCAACCAAGGCCCAAACAAACCTTGCGCGCCGAAAATTAAAACATAAATTAAACCCGAAATTACCGGCGACACTGAGAGCGGCAGGTCGATCAACGTTAAAAGTAAATTCTTCCCGCGGAAATTAAATTTAGCAATCACCCACGACGCGGCAATACCGAATATCATATTTAATGGAACGGCAACAAGAGCTGTCAGGAGCGTTAATTTGATCGCGGATAAAGCATCCGGTTCGCTGATCGCTTGCCAATATATTTGAAGACCTTTATTAAAAGCATTCGTAAGGACACAAGCCAAGGGTAAAATTAAAAAGATTCCCAAATACAAAAACGCAATTGAAAAAAGAACCCACTGAACAACTTTTGGTTCAGTACGTAATCGAGTTGACCGTGAAGTTACCGATGGTGAGCGTAGGTTAAATTTAGGTAGAGATCCCGCCATTAATTCATTCCTATCCGCTTAGCGCTTAGCCATTGCAAAAGATTCGTTACAATAAGAATGCCGAAGGAAACAACGAGCATGACAACCGCAATCGCGGTCGCGCCAGCGTAATCGTATTGCTCAAGTTTCGTCATGATTAATAATGGCGCGATTTCGGTTTTGCCGGGCATATTGCCGGCGATAAAAATGACGGAACCATATTCTCCGACGGCGCGGGCAAACGATAATGTAAAACCGGTTAGTAGTGCCGGAAGCAAAATGGGAAAAATGACTTTGCTAAAAGTCTGCCAACGAGCGGCGCCAAGGCAGGCGGCGGCTTCTTCAATTTCTTGGTCGAGATCCTGCAAAACCGGTTCAAGTGTCCGGATAACAAACGGCAAACCAATAAAAGTCAAAGCAATCACAATCCCTAACGGACTAAACGCCGATTGGATACCAATTTTATTTAAATACTGCCCTACCCATCCGTTCGGCGCATAGATCGTTGTCAACGCAATACCCGCCACCGCCGTCGGGAGCGCGAAAGGAAAATCAATCAGCGCATCAATAATTTTCTTTCCTGGAAAAGAATAACGCGCCAAAATCCACGCCACGACAAAGCCACAGACCGAATTGATGGACGCACTGATCAAAGCTGTCCCAAAGCTCAAACGATAAGCGGCCAACGTCCGTCGAGCGGAAATAATTTCCCAGAATTCCGAAAACTTTAATGATGAGGTTTTAATAAAGAGCATTGCCAAAGGAATTAAGACAACGAGACTCAAATAGAGAATCGTGTAACCTAAGGCAAGGTGAAATCCGGGTAATGTTTGGCGTTTGGTTGTTGGCATATGGAAAGCGCTGGGCTGCCGGCGGAATTTATTCGGCGATGCCGGCAGCCCGCCTTTCTTTTTTATTGTTGATATATCTGATCAAAAATAGCTTTATCGGCAAAATGGGTTTTCTGCGCCTTCTGCCATCCGCCGAAAAGCTCATCCACCGTAAATAATTTAATCTTCGGAAATTTATCCGCGTATTTTTGCGCGACCGCCGCCAGACGCGGACGATAATAATGTTTGGCTGCGATCTCTTGGCCCTGCGGTGTATAAAGATATTGCAAGTAAGCCTGCGCGATTTTTCGCGTTCCCCGTCGGTCCACATTGCGATCGACAAGCGCAACCGGTGGTTCGGCTAAAATACTTAACGAAGGCACAACGATTTCAAATTTATCTTTACCCAATTCATTAACACTTAAATACGCCTCATTTTCCCAAGAAATCAAAACATCACCAATGCCGCGCTCGATGAACGTCGTAGTCGCTCCACGCGCGCCAGAATCTAGAACTGGAACATTTTTATAAATCGCGGTCACAAACTCTTTGGCTTTGTTTTCATCGTTGTTCCATTTTTTTAACGCGTAGCCCCAAGCGGCAAGATAATTCCAACGCGCGCCGCCGGAGGTTTTAGGATTCGGCGTGATAACAGAAATTCCCGGTTTCGCCAAATCATCCCAATCTTTAATACTTTTAGGATTTCCTTTTCGGACTAATAAAACAATGGTCGAAGTGTAAGGTGAACTATTATTAGGCAAACGGCTTTGCCAATTTTTAGGAAGGAGATCGGATTTTTCCGCGATCGCATCAATATCGTATGCTAACGCCAGCGTCACGATATCAGCATCCAGCCCGTCGATAATCGCGCGGGCCTGCTTGCCGCTGCCGCCGTGCGATTGATTAATTTCAACGCTTTCGCCGGTTTTGGCTTGCCAATACTTTGTAAAAGCCTGATTAAAATCTTGATAAAATTCTCGGGTAGGATCGTAAGAAACATTCAGTAAGGTCGTAATTCTTTTTGCGTGCGCTTGGTTCATCCACGCAAAACCTAAAATGCTTACGACAATTAAAACTAATAAAACTTTAATCTTCATTTTCATTTTTTCTCTGATATGACAACGATACTAAATAAAATAATGCAACGCGTCGTGGGTATTTAAATGTTGAACTTTCTCTATAACATCGGCCAAAGTTGTTTTATCAAGAATGTTGGCCATGGCTTCACGAACATCTTTCATCACCATGCGGATGCCGCAGATAGTTTCGTCCTGACATTCCTCGCACCGGCGGTAAGCGGATTGGCTGACACACGAAACCGGAGCGAGCGGGCCTTCTAAAATGCGAATGACTTGTCCAAAACTAATTTCCGACGGATTACGGCCTAAAACATATCCGCCGCCCTTCCCTTTCTTACTATGAAGAAGGCCGTGATTTTTTAAATCAAGCAGGATAGCTTCCAGGAATTTTTTGGGAATCCGTTCTTCTTTAGCCAGATCAGAAATAAGAACGGAGCCATGTTTATATTTTTGGGCGAGATAAAGCAATGCTTGTAGTCCGTATTTTGTTTTTTTGGAAAGCATTAATTAATCCATTTCTCTATAGACTGAGTAGAGTATAAAATCACAATAAAAAAAGTCAAGCGCTTTTCTACCAGACGTGTCCGGTAAATAAAAAGGGAATCGCTGCGCTCGTGTTAGAATAAGGTTACGCGAATAACCAAACCACGAGGAGGATTCCCAATGGCGCATTCTAACACGATTATGAACGAATTGTTAAAACTTATCCCTAGACATCAATTTGACACCATCGTTAAAAATCATTCTGGTGACCGTTACGTTAAACGCTTCACCTGTTGGAATCAGTTTACGACCTTGCTCTACGCTCAAGCCGCCAACAAAGAATCCTTACGCGAGATTCAGCAAAGCCTCCAGGTGAATGATCCAAGGCTTTATCATCTGGGTCTTCCCAGAATCAAACGTTCAACCTTATCCGATGCCAATCGCACAAGGTCCTATGCTATCTTCGCTGCCTTATTCGCTATTACGATCACCTCTCCGGTGAATTATTCGAATTCTTAACCAACAATTTTCATCTGGCTGCCTTCACCATCACCCAAATCTATCAAGCCAGATGGCAAATTGAAGCCTTCTTTAAATGGATTAAACAAAACTTAAAGATTAAAACATTCCTGGGCACTAATCAGAATGCCGTTCTTACTCAAATCTGGGTGGCCATATGTTACTTCTTGCTTCTGGCCTACATCAAATATCAAACAAAATTTCAAAAATCGCTTTTTTATCTCCACAGGCTTATTCAGGACACTTTATTCGCCCGTTTGACTCTGATCGACCTGCTTACAGCTTCTCAGACCAAGCTCAATCATTTTAAAATTAACGAATTTCAATTCGCTTTCCTTTAAATATTTTTACCGGACAGCTGTGATGTTCTATAAAAAAAACGGCCCCGAGGTCCTCAGGGCCGTTTTTAGGCGTTTGTCTTTTTTGAAGAAACTATTTTTTGCTGTATTTGGCTAAATGCTTAGCCGCTACCTCGCGGCCGCCTAGACCATAAGCCAACGCAAAGCCTAAGCATACAGCGCCAAACAGAATTTGAAACGTTGTCCCAATTAATAAGGAACCAAACCCAAGTTCGTCGATCGCACTGTTCATCGCTAAAATTACAATCGCCCAGCGCGTGATTCTTTCGACGAGTTTAGGTTTCGGAAAATCCATAAAGCTGGCGACGTAATGAACCAATCCCGCCACCACTTTGGCGACAACAATACCTAGAATCAAGACCACAACCGCGCTTAAGACATGTGGAATATAAACAAATATTTTATCCACTGTATCTTTAACCATGGTTAGGCCTAGATATTTTACGGTGATCAAAAGAACGATCACCATTAAGATCATATAAACAAAAGAACCTATAATTTCACTGATTGAATGTTTGACGCCACCGCGATGCGTGAGGTCTTTCATTCCGATCTTATCGAGAATACGGTCTAGTTTAAGTTCATGCAGAACCCGATGGATCGCTGTACTTACCAAACGGGCAAGAATCATGCCGGCTGTGACAAGGAATAACGTGGTGATAATTGTGGGCAGGAATGAAAAAACGCTTGAAAGCATTTCCTTGAGAGGATCGAGGATTAAAACATTGAAGGTCATCATATGAATTCCTCCTTTGGGGCTTTCGCCGCCTTTGACCTTTTTCAGACAACAACGCCTGAATTCTGTGAATCCCCAAACTCATCTCCTTTCTTTTATGACCTAAAATACGCAGGGAATATCGTAAACCCTTGCACTACAAATATAACATGCTCGCCATGAGTGGCAAGAAGTTAACAATAATAAACGAAAACGTTTTCTTTTGAAGTTCAATTGAATGACGACGGGAAATGAGTGATTAAACTACGAAGGGGCTTTGAAAAGAAAATTTAAAACAAGTTACGATCGTAAACCAGTGCCTTTATTCAATAAATATAAATTGGCCGTTCCCAGAAGAATCACCGAAAAAATAAGCAAGCCGATGCTAACAGGCAAACTGACATCTGAAACACCATAAAAACCGTATCGGAAACCATTGACCATATAAAGGATTGGGTTAAATCGTGAAAGTATTTGCCATACTTGCGGAAAGCCTTGGATCGAATAAAAAACGCCGCCCAGGTAAGTTAAAGGCGTTAGGATGAATGTCGGAAAAATGGCCACGTCGTCGAATTTCTTGGCAAAAATACCGTTTAAAAGTCCTGCTAAGGAAAAAACTGTGGCGGTTAACACTATAAAAATTATAATGACGCCGCCATGCTGAATAACGGGATGCGTAAAAAACATAGAAACCATAAAAACTAAAATGCCAACAATGATTCCTCTTAGAATGCCGCCCATGGCATAACCGGTAACGATAATCCAGTTCGGCGTCGGGGAAACCATAAGCTCTTCGATATTACGCTGAAATTTCGAACTAAAAAACGAGCTCACGACGTTCGCAAAAGAATTATTAATAACCGCCATCATAACTAAACCCGGAACAATGAACGACATGTAGCCGATGCCGTGAATGGTTCCTATCTTGGAGCCGATAAATTTTCCAAAAATGATGAAGTAAAGCGTTTGAGTAATGATGGGTGGAAAAAGTGTTTGTGTCCAAATTCGCATAAAGCGCGTGACTTCTTTGCGGATGATTGTCATGAAGGCGATGTATTTTTCGCGTGGGGTCATTTTGTTTTTCTTTTTGTGATCCGTTGTTGCCGGGCCAGGGCCCGCAATGATTCGAGGGCCCTGGCCCGCCGCTCATTCGGCGCGCTATCCCTTCAAAATCTTCAAATACAACTTCTCCATCCGGTTCCCCTTCGGCCGTAAATCCGTTACAACCATTCCCGCCGCCGCCATGGTAGCGATCACATCGTTGAGCGTATGTTTTTTCTCCAGATCCATCTCTATCGTATTTTCATCCAGGAATTTGGGATTGAACTGTTTTAACTTTGACAAGTCACCCATTTTTTCGACGGAAAACACATAAGTTTCTTTTTCGAGCAGTTGAAGCAAACTTTTGACCCGATCACGCGCAATAATTTCTCCATTTTTAATAATGGCCGCGTGCCGGCACATCTGTTCCACCTCTTCCAAATAATGAGTCGTCAAAAGAATCGTTGTCCCTTTTTCGTTTAACTCTCTTAAATACTCCCACATCCCATGACGTAGTTCAACATCAACTCCAGCGGTTGGCTCATCTAAAATAAGTAGCTGAGGATGATGAATAAGGGCTCTCGCAATCATAAGACGCCGCTTCATCCCGCCGGATAAAGTTCTTGCTGGCGCATGACGCTTTGCGGCTAAGTCGAGACGTTTTAAAATTATCTCTAAATCTTTTAAAGCCGTCTTCCATTCAATGCCGTAATAACCTGCTTGAGACAAGATAATATCTTCCACTTTCTCAAACATATTAAAGTTGAATTCCTGCGGCACAACGCCAATCAACCGCTTCGCGCCGCTGTGATCAACATCCAAATCATGATCAAAAACGCACGCTTTCCCCGACGTTTTGTTAACAATTCCCGTCAAAATGCCAATGATCGTCGTCTTTCCCGCTCCATTAGCTCCCAGTAAAGCAAAAAAATCTCCGGCTGGCACTTCTAAATTAATTCCCTTTAAGGCCTTGGTGCCGCTTTTATAAACTTTAACTAAATTTTTAATGCTAATAGCATTCACGATAAACAAAGGACAGTCTCTTGTAAAACAACATTAGAAACTGTCCTTCCCAAATTTAAATTTATTATTGGTGATAGAATGGAAAGCAAACTGCTTAATTTATTGATTCCCCGACATGACACCACTTGTCGGGATAGGATTTACAAATTTGCTTTTATCTAAGGCCTTCATATAGGCGTCTTCGCGGGTAACTTTTCCGCTTCGGACTAATTGCATTAAACTGTCGTCCATCAAAACCATGCCCCGCCCGCGGTTGAGTTGAATTTCTGAAACTAATTTGATTGTTTCTCCTGATCGAATAATTGTCGCTAATGCCGTTGTCCGCAGAAGAATTTCAAATGCCGCATAACGTCCCGCCCCGTCGGAGCTCCTTAATAATTGCTGGGCGATAATACCGCGTAGCGAATTCGCAAGGATCGTCCGGATCTGGTTTTGCTTGTTGGGCGGAAACACATCAATAATACGGTCGATTGTTTTGGCTGCGGAATTAGTGTGCAAAGTCCCAAAAACTAAAACACCAATTTCGGAGGCCGTCAACGCCAGTTCAATTGTTTCTTGATCACGCATTTCACCGACGAGGATAACGTCGACATCACTTTTAAGCGCGCTGCGCAGGCCGCTGGCAAAACTTGTTGTGTCCAATCCAACTTCGCGGTGCGTAATAATACTTTTTTTGTTTTGATGCATGAATTCAACAGGTTCTTCAATCGTCACAATCTTTTTTTCATAATTAGCATTAATATGATCAATAATCGCCGCAAGTGTTGTTGACTTGCCGCTGCCTGTCGGCCCGGTAACGACGACCAATCCCGAACGCAGTTCGGCCAGCGTCTTCATGACCGGCGGCAATTCAAGCTGTTCCATCGAACGGATTTTGGAAGGAATAATTCTAAAAACCGCCCCATAACCAAAAAAATGCCGATAATAATTGCCGCGAAAACGCGCTTCTTGACCAAAACTGTAAGCAAAATCAACATCGCCGGTTTCTTGATATTTACGCCAGACCGCTGGGTCAACGATCTCCTGCAAAAGCTCCGTCATATAATCTTTAGTTAATACCTTGAACTCTTCTAACGGCTCTAAATGACCAAATAAACGGATTTTAGGTTTTTGTCCTTCCTCGAGATGAAGGTCAGAACCGTTTTTTTCTATTAATTTTGTAAATATCGCGTCGATCTCGGCCATTACATCTCTCCGGCATCTGGCATTCCAGACGAAGTAAATTCTTTGGGACTAAAAGCGCGGCTAACTGCTTGTTCTTGCGCAATAATTCCTTTTGCAACGAGTTCCCTTAAAGACTGATCGAATAAAACCATCCCTTGGGATTTTCCGGTTGTCATTGATACCGATATTTGATGAAGTTTTTGTTCCCGAATTAAATTGGCCACTGAGGTGTTGACGATAAGAACCTCGTAAGCTGGCACAACACCTTTACCATCTTTGCGGGGGATCAACTGTTGACTGATAACGCCGCGCAAAGATTCAGAAATCATATTGCGTATAATCGGCTGACCGTCAGGCGGAAAAGAATCAATGACACGCGTGATGGTTTGAGCAGCGGAATTAGTATTCATAGTTCCAAAAACCAAATGCCCTGTCTCAGCGGCCGTTATGGCCAGCTGAATCGTTGTTAAATCACGCAGTTCACTTACAACCAAAATATCCGGATCTTCACGCAGCGCCGCCCGCAACGCGGTTTCGGGCGATTGAGTATGAACATTAAGTTCACGTTGAGAGATTTCACATTTGGCCGGTTTAAAGACAACTTCAATTGGATTTTCAATGGTAATGATATGTTCGGCGCGAGTCTGATTAATCATCTCAACCAGCGTCGAGAGCGTACTTGTCTTACCGCAGCCAATCGGGCCGGTCACAAGGACCAAGCCTTGCGCCCATTTCGTTAGATTCCGGCAGGATTCCGGCATGCCTGAATCTTCGAAACGGCGGATAGACATCGGGATTAACCGCGCTGTCAAATCCCAGCCCACTCGTTGTTTAATCACCATCACGCGATAACGGCCGGCACCTTCAATCGTATGCACATACTCTAAATCTCCCTTATTAACGAATTCAGAAAATAAACTCGGATTGATGCCCGTCTGCAAAAGGCTTAACATCTTTTCTGATGTCATCCTTTGATTGGTGGCCGCCTGCAGTGCGCCATATTTTCGGAAAATAATCGGCTTGTTAACGGAAAGATGAACGTCGGAAACATCTTGCTTACGAGCGTAAGCGAGAATTTCATCTAAAGAATTATCGAGAGTAAGCGAAGCCGGGACCTGAAAACCCAAATCGCCTCGCCCGGTTGCGTTGAGTGACTCACGCGGCGGATTAGATGGTCCTATATTGGATAGATCTAACATGAACGATCTTTCTTTCTATGTTAAAAATTGAAAATATTTTAACGTCCGTATTTTATTTCCACAAGACAAAAGAGAAATATTAAAACCTTGGCGCACCATTTTTATTGTTTGGTGTTAACGGTCAAATAAGCTCAACTGCCGTTCTTCTTTTATAACCCGTCGAGTTTTATTTTCTAAACTTTCATAATTTTTAAGTTTTTCTTCGATATCAGCAAGGAAGGGTGTTGCAGCATTTTGATATGATTGCCCAAAAAGCAAACGTTTTTTAGCCCGAACCATGTAAAGTCTTTCTTTAGCCCGAGTCATTCCGACGTAAAATAACCGGCGGTCTTCCCCAGGCGATGAAATCAGTCCTTGTATATTTAAAGGTAAAAGACCTTCTTCACATCCGATAATAAAGACAACTGAAAATTCAAGCCCTTTGGCCGCATGAAGAGTCATACAATTAACACACTCTGGTTGGTATTGACCTCCCTCATCAGTATTGTAAACATAAATTTCCTCAGCCGGGTCAGTTGTTTCTTTCTTATCGACGATGTAATAAGGAATCCCGCTGCGTTCCAGGGCTTGTTTTAATAAATTCTTTTGAACGTTTAATCGGTATAAAATAGCGATGTCGCTGAAACCGTACTGCGGTTCATCCTCATAACCGACACGCTTTGAATCCCGAGAAAACATCGTCGTGCCGCCGACCAGCTTTTCAATTTGATGTACGATATATTCGGCTTCGGCTTTGTCGGTCGCAGATTCGTGAATTGTTAAACGCCCTTCTTTAAAAATCTTCGCGGTTAATGCTAATGGATCATGCACAGCATCCTTAATCATGACTTGCCCTGAAGCTTTTAAAATATTAGATGCCGAGCGATAATTTTCCGTTAAAGTCAACTTGACCGCGCCCTCAAAGTCTTTTTCAAAGTGGTCAAAAAACGCAACATCAGCGCCGCGGAATCCATAGATCGCCTGGTTCGGATCACCAATGGCCGTTATTTGAACACCTTTTTGAATTAGCCGTTTTAAAAACGCGTGCTGTACTGGATTGATATCTTGATATTCGTCGACAAAACAATAACGGTAGGTATTGAGAATTTGATTGACCACCTCGCTGTCATTTAAGAGGCGTATCGTTTCCAGAATCAGATCATCAAAATCTAGAAATTGTTTCCGCCGTAAAGCGTCATTATATTTCAGAACAAATTCTGACAGTTCTCCGTCAGCGTAATTTGTTGATTTTGAAAACGCAATCTGGTTTAAGATTTCTTTTTTCTGCTTGTTTGAAAAATCCGACCAAAGTTCTGAAACTATAGCATCAACATCGTCGGCGGAAGCAATTTGAAAATCCACCGGCAAACCGGTCTTTTCAATAAATTGGCGAATCCAGCTCAGGCAAACGCTATGAAAAGTTCCAACCAAAACTTTGCCTGCATCATGATCAAGACGCCGCTTGAGCCGTTCTTCCATTTCCTGGGCGGCTTTATTAGTGAAAGTAATCGCCAAAATTCTTTGGTTGGCTTGTAATTGCGGAATTATGTGGCAAATGCGGTAGGTCAGCGTGTGAGTCTTGCCAGTTCCCGGTCCGGCGACAATCAATAAATGACTTCCCTGATGTTGAATCGCCTGCCATTGAGCAGGGTTGACATCGTTAGGAATATTGGGAAAAGACATAACAATTTCTGCACTTAATTTTTCTTTTGTATACCCGTGACAATGACGTCGGCGACTTGGCCAAGAACCAGACCATTCCCGAAACAAGAAACCTGCTCTGTAAAATGATTTTTACCCTTAGGGGCCAACGATATACTAAAATTCTTCTTTCCTAACAAACTGCTCCCTGACCCTCCATCTGGATTTTGCAGAGAGGTTGTTACCAATATTCTTAACTCAACCGACAAATCCATATCTGTTTTATTTTCTGCGTCAAAGGCAACAACGCAATATCTTTCGAAATTAATATTACTAATCTTGACTTGGTCTTTTTCTTTTTGAGTGAGACGGTAAAAACTCAAAAAGACAATCATGATGACCAATAAGATTAAAATCTTTTTATTTTTCTTCTGCATAGGATATTTAGAAAAAACTTAGCTGTCCAACCAACGACTTACGCTCTTTTTCCGAGAAAATATGAATCTCCCCATATTCTCCGTCGTAACCGGCAGCGATTTCGATTTCACCGGCGCGCATGCGGCGAACGCCTTCGGCGACTAAATCGCCGCCGACTTTTTCAATATCTTGTAAAGAAGCTTCTCTTAATATCGACATTTCATTGCCGCGGCGATTTAAAAGATTGAAATAAGATTCTTGGACGCTTTTTGATGCTGGGCCGCAGTCTTTCGCTTCGCCAATAATGGAAGGCAAAGAAACCAAATTATAATACGGCCGGGCACGCGGTGATTTTTCACCTTCCGGCCGGTCAGCCAATTCCTCGACGCGGGCCATAACGCCGACGGTGACCGGCTTATTGCATTCGGGACACAGACCTTTATGTTTGATTGTTTCTTGCGGATGTAACCGCTTGTGACAATCACGGTGTCCGTCGTAATGATACTTGCCTTCTTCAGGAAAAAATTCAATCGTGCCAGCTAAACCTTTATCTTTAGGATCGGACAAAGCCTTGTAAATTCCTTTGTAGGATAATTCCGTGTCAAAAATCGTGGCTTCACGTCCCAATTTTTGTGGGGAATGGGCGTCGGAGTTGGAAACTAAAATGTACGGATCTAATTGTTTTAGCCGCCAGTTCATCGGCGGATCAGAGGATAACCCGGTCTCGGCGGCAAAAATATATTTTGTCAGATCACCAAAACAATCTTCCATCCGGTCAAAGCCGCCTTTAGAACCCAGCGCCGAAAACCACGGCGTCCAGATATGCGCTGGAATCAAGTACGCCATTGGACCCGCTTCCAATGTAATTTCTAAAAGGTCACGCGAATCAAGTCCCAAAATCGGCCGCCCGTCGGAATGTATGTTGCCGATTGAGCCTAATTTTGTTTGAATCTTTTTAGCAACTTCAAAATCGGGTGCGAATATTAAATTGTGAACTTTGCGGACTTTTTCAAGCCGCTTATAAATGTTGGAAATTTCAACGGTGAGCATAAACCGCACGGGTCCACGGCAGCTTGGCGGGACGTCATTCTCAGTTAACTTGGCGTATTTTGGTTTTAGCTTAAATAATCCTTCTTCGGCGGGTTCGAGTTTTTCCTGCAGTTCGGCAAACCATTTGGGATGGACAAAATCACCGGTACCGACGACCTGAATGCCTTTTAACTGCGCCCATAAGGCGAGGTGTTCTAAATTGAGTTCTTTGCTGGTTGCGCGGGAATAATGGGAATGAATATGAAGGTCGGCGTAAAATTTCATAATGAAAATTTTTTATGATGATGAATAAGACGAATTCATTATAGTGAGAAAAAATTTAGAATACTACTTAAAATTTTTTGTCGTATTTGAATTCATCTCATAAAGGCTAATGCTTGAGTGGTTCTTTTTTTTGATACATCGTCACTAAAAAAACAGCACCGATAATCAAAATCGCCGCAATAAAAGTGTGACCTTGCAAATGTTCATGGGCCAAGGCCCATCCCAAGAATACGGCCACAATTGGATTAACAAATGCGTACGTCGCCACATTCGCCGCCGGGACAACACGCAAAAGCCAGACATACGCAGTGAGTGCAATCAGGGATCCAAAAACAGCTAAATAAGCCAACGCCCAAACCGAACGCGCTGAAAACAGATTTATTTTTAACATGCTCATTTCACCATTCATGAAACCTGCAATCAATAGAAGCGTTCCGCCGCAAATCATCTCCATGGCTGTCGCCAAGAATGTAGAACGAGGCAAATCAGCCCGTCGAGAATAGATCGATCCTATCGACCAGGAAATAGCGGCCAAAAGAACAATGACCGCACCTTTGGGGTTCAGACTCATTCCATTAGAGTGGGGATACACTAAAAAACCTACGCCCAAAAAACCCAGCGCAATGCCAATAAAAACTGCCGAGTGAGGTGGTTTCTTTTTATTCCAAATCCAATCGAGCAAAACCATCCATAACGGAACACTGGCGATTAATAACGCAGCCATACCGCTTGGCACAAATTGTTCAGCCCAGACAACGCCGCCGTTGCCGCCGAGCAAAAGCAATCCGCCAATGACGGATGCCGACCGCCAGTGACGCCATGTCGGCCGCTCGGGATTCTTATAACAAACAATAGCCAAAAGAATAATTCCAGCTGTTATAAAACGAACCGCTGCCATTAAAAAAGGCGGCATGGTCTCGATGACCCAGCGGATGGCCAGATAAGTCGAGCCCCAGATCAAATAAACAGCCGCAAAGGCCATCACAACGCGAATTTTTGTAACCTTCATAAAATTTCCTAAAGCTTTTTTTATTACTAGGAACTTCGCGTTTGGCTATTCTCTCACGGAGAACCAGCTCTGCCTTCATCAGTATTAGAAAAGGCAGAACAGGTTCTCCGTGAGAGAATAGCCAAACGCGAAAGTTCTGATTACATAATAAAAAGGCAATCCATCAATCAGGATTGCCTTTTCTATATTAGCGCTAAAATCGCTCATTGCAATTTCAGCGGTGCTATTTTTAAAATAATTTATTATGGTTCTGTGCTCGTGCTTGTTGTATTCCTCGTACCCATTGTATTGGAAGAACTCGTTGTGTTTACTGTTCCGGTTCCCGTCGCTGTTCCCATTGGAGACCCCCTACTTGTATCTGAAGAGTTCATACTTGTAGCTGTAGTCGTACTCGATGGATTAGCTGGGCTGGGATTTGGCGAAAGGGTTTGGGGTTGGCCCATATCATTATTTCGCATTGGCGTTGTGGCCGGAGTTGCCATATCTCTGGTTGGCGTTGTTTCATTCTTGATGTCGCTGGTGCTGTTTTTCATGTCCTGGTCAGAAGTTTGTCCAGAACATCCAACCAAAATTATAACTCCCGTCAAAAGCATAATCATTTCAATGATGGCTTTTATTTTTAGTCTCATGAATTCGACTCCTTTTTAGATTAAAATTTTTAAAAGAATTACACTAACCATACATTAACTAATCCATATACGAAAATAAAAACCATTGTGAAATAATTTCGAAAAATATAATCGCTAACAAATGCTTAAGTAGGACTCTCTTTCAGATCCAAAACGCTAATCATGGCGGCATAGGGCTCATCTTCAGATTCAGAAAGGTCCGGGTCTAGTTCTTCGTCATTTTGTTGTTGAGAAGATCTATGATTTTGGTCCGCAAATAAGATATTCGTAATTTTTTCGACCAGAAAAAAAAGCCCCTGTGATTTGTCATAATAATCTGTTGCGCAAGGGATGAGACGCTTTTGTTGTTCTGGTGGATAAATACTGCTGACAATAACGCGGAGGTTAGGATTATATTCGTTGATCATATCAAACATCTGTTTGCCGTCGACGTAAGGCATATTGATATCGAGCAGCACAAGGTCGACCGGCTCACGGATAATAATATTAGTCGCTTCCCGCGCATCAGAGGCACTTAAGACCGTTAAACCCATCGCCTGAAGAAGCTGTACATATATTTCTCGAATACGACGCTCATCATCAACAATAAGAACTTTTTTCATAGGTCCCCTCCGTGATAAACACATTTTAGTTAGTGCTATCCAAAAAGAATGAACGATTGCAGGAACAATTTTTAACAAAACATCAATTAAAACAAGATTAAAAGAAGATTAAAAATTTTTAATCTTGTTTTTTCATAACATATAGAGTGAAAGTAATTTAACGAGGAAGGAATTTTAAGCTAATGGCAGGATAACAACAAAGGTTGTGCCTTTTGTCCATTGACTATCGACTAAAATTTCTCCGTTATGAACGCGGGCGATTGACTGCGCAATACTTAAACCCAGGCCGCTTCCTTTTTTGGTATCATCGATTGAAAAAAACTTGTTGAAAATGTTGGGCAGGTCCTGCTGGTGAATCCCACGGCCGGTGTCAGCGATCGCAGTCAAAACAAGATTATCTCTTTTTCTAACACTGATATCGACGCGCCCTTCCTGGGGTGTAAATTTTAAAGCGTTCTCGATAATATTAAAAAACAACCGGCGCAGGTGTAATTTATCGCCGTTAATAGTAAAAGGTTCTGCGGGCGCCTGGTAAGTGATCTCAATTTTTTTATCAACCGCGAGCAGTTTCGTCTGTTCATACATCTCGCGGGCAAACGATGAAAAATCAAACGTCTCAAAATGAAAAACATCCGGTTGGTAATCCACCCGTGCTAAAAGCAGTAAATCGTCGATGATCTTTGTCATGCGCTTGACTTCTTCCAAATGAATTTCAATCACCCTCACGTAATCCCCTCCCTCACGTCTTTTGCGCAGCGCCAGTTCCGCTTCCCCGCGGATGACAGCTAAAGGTGTCTTTAATTCATGCGCCACATGGGAACTGAAGTCTTCAATATGCTTAAATGATTTATTCAACCGGGTGATCATATCATTAAAAGCTTCGACAAGTTCTTTCATCTCCGTATCAAAATAACGCACCTTCACCCGAGCGTTTAAATCGGCATACGTTATGCGCCGCGCCGTCTTTGTAATTTCTTCGACGGGCTCAAGGATTCTGGCCGCAAACAGCCGCCCGACAAAACTGGTTAAGATCAAGATCAACGGAATACTGATGGCAACTGATGTCGCCAGGTTATTGATTGACTGCGAACTAGGCGGCACATAAACGCCGACCTGAATGACATACCGGTGCTGATTGTACATAAAAAGATAATTAATCATTCTAATCAGCCGGTGACGGTATTCGACATCTTTAAAAGCCTTGCCTTCCTGATCGGGAATTTGAAAAGCTTTAACAAAATAAGGCAACATCGAAATCGAAATATTTTTTGACCAGAGAATGGACTTGCCGTTAATTGTTACAAAATTCATTAAATATTCTTCGCGCGTATCTTGCGAGGGAAGCAATTTTAACCATCGGCTCTCTGTTCGCCGCCACCATGGAGCAGGAGATTTTCCTTCACCGCGAATCGTCTTTTCAACTGCATAAGCAAACGCGCCGGATGTTTTATTACCTATATCCAAGTACGCGCGGATAGAGTAACTAATTTCTTGAGCTTTCAATAATAGATTCTGATCACGTTCAATGCCGGTCGTATGGTCTAAAATAAAAAAGAGAACGACACTGAACAAAATCAATATCATTCCCAGAATAAAAGTGTATAGCACACTTATCTCAAATTTTAACGAGGTGAAATGCGGTGACCTAAATAAAAAAAACGGAAATTTGGGCTGTTCCTGGGAACGATTTTCCGTTTTGTCGTGGTGTTCTTCTGGGTCTTTATTTTTATTGTGTTCAAGAATTTTGGCGTTCAGGACATCTTCGGCAAAATTTTTAAAAGCCGGTGATGATGTTTTGGATGGAAAAAGTTTAGTGGCAGTGGACGCAGCAGAATTCTTCTCGCTGCGGGAAGGACTGCTAGTGGATTTTTCACCCGCTGAGGCACTCGTGTCTTCAACGATGGGCGCATCTTTTTTTCCTGAAGTACCTAAGCTCGTCGACGCATGAAATCGACGGAATAAACCATTGACCGGTTTCATGGCATTATCCTTTGAGGATATACCCTGTTCCCCTAAGTGTGTGGATGAGAGGTTTGTGCGTGCTTTTGTCTACCTTATTGCGCAAATGTTTTATATAGACGTCGATAACATTTGTAAAGCTGTCGAAGTTTTCTTGCCACACGTGTTCGGAGATCATTGTTCGGGTGACCACTTTGTTGGCATTTAACATCAGATATTCAAGAAGACTATACTCTTTACTGGTCAATAAAACTTGTTTTCCGCCGCGATTGACTTGATGGGTGAGTTGGTTTAATTCCAAATCTCCCACTTTAAGAAGCGGATTCTTTTCTGAACGCTGCCGGCGTAAAATAGCACGAACCCTGGCCAATAATTCTTCAAACGCGAAAGGTTTGGTCAAATAGTCGTCGACACCGGCATCCAGACCTTTCACCTTATCTTTAACGGCATCACGGGCCGTCAGCATTAAAATTGGAGAATCGTTTTCTTTGAGACGCAATTCGCGGCAGATAGACAGGCCGTCTTTTCCGGGAAGCATTAAATCTAGAATAATCAAATCATAAGGATTAACATCGGCAAGGAACAAACCTTGTTCTCCATCGTGGGCCACATCGACGGTGTAATGTTCTTCTTTCAGACCGCGCTGGATAAAACTGGCGATTTTCTTTTCGTCTTCAATAAGAAGAATGCGCATATTTTTTTATAAATGATTATTATAAATTAAAATATCAATAACTCACACCGCGGTTAACTTAGCACTTCAAAGGAAATTTGAAAAGTATTTTTTTAAAGCGGATTATAGATTTTTAATAATTCCGACGAGAAACGAACAACGGCTCAATGAATGGTTGGCTAGTTTGAATATACATGCGCCCGGATTTTAGCAGCAAGGTTAGCTAACTCCTCATTAGACGCAGGTTTGGCGCGGGCAAAATTTAAATCGTGGACATTTTGAATTGGGACCAAATGGATGTGCGCATGCGGGATTTCCAGCCCTGCAACCATGATGCCGATTCTTTTACAAGGAACTTCTTTTTGAATCATCTTCGCAATTCTTTTCGAAACCAGCATAAATTCGCCCAGCAATTTATCTTCAATATCAAAAATGTAATCCACTTCTTTCTTTGGGATCACCAATGTATGGCCGGGGTTAAGAGGACGGATATCGAGAAACGCTAAAAACTTTTCATCTTCCCAAATCTTGTGACAAGGAATTTCGCCGTTAATAATTTTGGTAAAGATAGTCGGCATTTTGTTCTCCTTTAAAAGCATTGCCTAATTAAAGGAGCGAGCAGCAATGAGAGAGTGGAGAGTTCGCCAATCTTCATTGACTCTCTACTTTCTCCTCTCTCCTCGCTCCTTTAAAGCAATACCATCCCGATGGGACAATGATCCGAGCCCAGGACTTCTTTTAAAATAAACGCTTCTTTAAGACGAGGCTTGAGTTCCGGTGAAATCATAAAATAATCAATCCGCCAGCCGATATTTCTTGCCCGGCAATTATTGAAGCAGCTCCACCACGAGTAATGACCGCCTTCTTTTTCAAACTCTCGGAACGTATCAATGAATCCAGCCTTCACGATGGCCTCAAACCCGGCGCGTTCTTCCGGCGTGAAACCGTGATTCTTGACGTTGGCTTTGGGATAGGTTAAATCGATTTCTTTATGCGCGACATTCAAATCACCGCAGAACACGACGGGCTTTTTTTCTTCCAGCTTCTTAAGATATTTTAAAAAATCCACGTTCCATTCTTTAATCCGGTAATCCAGCCGCGAAAGATCGCGCTTGGCATTTGGCACGTAGACATTCACCAAATAAAAATCTTTAAATTCCAAAGTGAGCGTCCTACCTTCTTCATCGTGTTTGGCAATTCCAACTCCCTCTTTGACAGCTCCCGGTTTTGTTTTTGTAAAAATCGCTGTCCCCGCGTAGCCGGCTTTTTGGGCGTGACTCCAATAGTGATGATATTCTTTTAAACCGATTTCCGTCGGTTCGCCGGGCGTTTTGGTTTCTTGAAGGCACAAAACGTCGGGTTTGTATTTCTTAACAAAATCCTCAAATCCCTGTTTTAAGACGGAACGGATTCCGTTCACGTTCCAAGAAATAAATTTCATGTTTTCAGCCCTCAAATTTTATCGGAAAAATATAAATGATCGGAATGATGACATAAATTGCAATAGCGGCCTGCGTATTAAACAACGCTAAAACAATCGCAATCAAATATAAAGTCGGTCCAGCAATCACTTGCGCGACGGAGCGCCGCAAGATATCCGCTTCTTTCATCGCCGGATCCGTCAAGCGCCCGATGTAAACGGCGTACCATTTCATCAAAAGATAACTCAGCGCCGCCAGAAGCATGATCGCTCCATAAACCATGACCGCGGCGTGTTCACTGGGATATTCACCGATTAACGCCGTCGGGAAGGGAATAAACGCCATGACCATTAGAAAAAAATTGTTCAACCAAAACAATCCGCGGTCTGCGCGGCGGATTGTATCAAACAACTGATGATGATTGACCCAGTAAATCGTGATGTAAAGAAAACTTAGAATGTAGCAAAAAACTTTTGGGAGAAGTTCGATCAACCCTTCGATAAGATGCTGCGAAAGATCCGGCCCGCTGACTTGCGGCACCCGGATTTCTAAAATGAGCAATGTGACAACAATCGCAAAGACACCATCACTAAAAGCTTCCAAACGATTTTTGGGAAAATTGCCCGAGCGGAAAATCCCTAACGATTTCATTTTTTCTTAAAGATCCAATTGTAGTCTACACTTTGATACGGCATATAGGCCCCTGCATAAATGACAGTGCCGGTTTTTTTCTGAACCACAACGAGATATTGCCAAAAAGACATTGCAAAACTTTTAGCTTCAAAACTCACAAACCAATAATCAGGATATTGATGAACGATAGCATCATCGAGAATTTCGGCAGATCCAGCGGCGTAATCCTTACGCTCAGGAGCGTGCATGAGTTTTTGCTGGGCGATAATCTTGGCTTCCTCCATGCTCGCTCCGTCGGAGATATCGAGCGCTTGATATTGTTTATCAATTCCGCCGAGAGTAAGACAACCGCTTAACAGCGGAAATAACAGACACCAAATAAATTTTTTCACAAAGTTCTTCTCCATTTCAAGCGCCATTGTAATTCTCTGGCGCTTGCGCCGCAAGAAAAAGTTCTATTGATTGGACTGCAAACTGACTGGTGGATAATAAAAGGTCAGTAATTTGCGCTGCCACCACTGGCCGGTTTGAGTTCGTGTTTTTCTGTCGGTAAATTTGTAATCGTAAACCAAGGCCCGGACATATTTGGGCGGACGGTTAGGAAACGGATTGGCCCCCAATAAATTTAAAACCGGTTTTGAACCTTCAAGCAATCGCTCCAGCAAACGCAGGACCCATTGGTTGTAACGGTAGCTTCCTAATGCCGCAAACCACATTTGCCAGTCGAGCCGGGGCTGGTGCGGCGCAACCCAGCACGGCGGTTTGTCCAAGCGGCCAGGTTTCCAGCGGAACTGATATTCTTGCCAAGTCTCTCCATCCATACTCCCTTCAATAATAATTTCTGGACGAGATGTTGTCATCATGGCAAAAAGGCCGTAAGAATTAATACTGCGCAGCGGTGCCACAAAAGATTCTAAGACTTGAATCGGTTTAAAGCTTACTGGCTGCTGCCGAAAAGCTGAAAGAACATCGTTGATACTTATTGAAATGAAAATCGAAGCGACAATTCCATGAAGGCCGAGACAGAATCTCTTAGGATATTTATTTACCGTCGATGTCTTAGGTCTCTTAACAAAAAATTTCGCCGGAAAAAATTTCACAAAGAATTGATCGTCCAACAAAGAGAACGTTAGCGTAATCGTCAGCAAATTAAAGAAACAATAATTTCCTGTCAGAAAGATAATCAATTCCAGCAAAGATATACACCCAAAAGCCACCAACCGCATTGAGCGTCCCATAAAAATAAAAAAAGGCACGATAAGCTCGACGAAAAACATTAGTACGCAGCATAGTTTATGGAACCAAACCGGCCATTGATAAACATACCAGCTGACGACATTAGGCAGAGGCTGAGTCAAATAATGATAAGTAAGAGCCGTCAAGTCACGCCAGGTTTTATCACCACTGGAAAGTTTGACTAAGCCGGAACTGAACATTAATTTAAAAAGAAGAATTCGTAGTAACCATAGAATAATGATCGACGGGGATTCATTCTCAGAACGATCAGCTTTAATCGGCCACCAACGCGTCCAAAAAATGGCAAGCAATCCAGTTTCTAATAACAAAGCGTCCCATTGAAACCCCATAAATTCTTGGCCGACGACAACCAACGATAAATAAAAAAGCCATAACAAGAAAGCCACCGGCCCTGAAGCCAAATCAAATATCAAACCAAAAGATAAAAATGCGCCCACCCAGCTAATTGATGTTAAAAAGGCATCGCTCGAATTGAACCAAAAGATCGTCGGGGCGAGCCAAAAACGTTCAGAACCGTAATGTTGTTTAATCGCCTGCAAGAATTCGCCCGCCGGTAAAACTCCTTCATGTCCAAGCAATCCAGTGATTTGTAACGCGAACGAACTAAAAGCTAAAAAGTAAATGACGCCTAGACTTCGAAGGAATACTGATCGGATTATAGTATACGAGTGGGTTGCAGTCATCTGTGGTAATTAACGTTGGACGTAGGACGTGAGCAGAGACTGTTGAATAATGAAATTTGAACGCGAATATGCGCGAATTTCACACAAATTTTCGCGAATTATTCGCGTTGACCTTCAATTTTTCAACAGTCTCTCCTACGTCCCACGTAACTTCAGCTATAAGACAAACTCAATAAAAAAGGTGACCGCTCATTTAAGCTGTCACCTCATTTGATAAGAAGCTCCCTTATAAAACTCATGCTGTCTACTTTGCCTTAACCTGGTCCTCCTTGACCCATGCTTCCACGTCGGAGGAAAAACGACTGGGGATGTTGTTCCGTTTGCAAATTTCCTGATCAATATCATCAATGTGATCATTCTTTAAAATAATTTCCTGCCGGTCCTTTGTTTCAAGAATGGTATAAGGACCTGTTTTGGTATTAAGGAGTTTAACAAAATCTTGGAAGGAATTAAATTCCTGACCGTTAACTCTTTCCATGACCATATTTTCATAACTATGATACCCGACGTTAACCGCATCCGGCAAAACATCAAGCAGGACCACAATTTCTTTTTTACTGTCTTCATTCAAACGTCCAATACCATAATAATAGTAACTAAAATCGACGGGCGCGCGATAGGGTTTGTCTTCCCAATTATTCCGCCATTCCCAAAGAAGGTCTGCACTCAAAACTGTAAAAATCATTCCGCCATAAATATAGTACGACGGGCGCGGCACGGCGTAAGGCCACAAGACCAGCGGCGTATAAGGATTGAGAGTAAATGAAATCGTCTTGCTTTCTCCATCGCGGATAATTTTCATAGTCAATTGATCGCCGATTTGGCGGGTGGCGATTAGATGACTCAATAAAAGGCGCTGGGTATCGCGAAAAGCAAACGTTCCATCTTCGCCGATAGGTGTGCCGTTGATTTCCAAAATCACATCACCTTCTTTAAGATAACCGGAAGCAGAACTGTTTTTCATAACCCGTGTCACATAAACACCACCGGTTAGATTATTAATTTTATAGAATTCACGAAGGCTGGGGCTTTCCGTCTTGGCGAATTCAATGCCCAATTTGGGGAACCCATCGTATTTACCGTCTTTAAGGTCAGCGAGAAAATGATTAATGATTGGTGTGGGGATAATGTAACCGATATTCTGAGCGTAAGGAACAACTTGCATGGCGATGCCGATTAGTTTTCCATCTTTGAGCGCGGGGCCGCCGCTGTTGCCGGGATTAACGGCGGCGTCGATTTGAACAGTAAGCAAAAGAGCGGCGCTGTGCACGTATTTGGTCACTTCAATACGTGAAACGACACCTTGAGTTATCGAAATCTCTTCTCCTCCCGTCGGAAAACCAACGACTTGAACGACATCCTGCAGATTAGGCAGTTCACCAATCTCAATCGGGGTTATCCCTTTAAAAAAATTGGGATCATCAACTTCGAGTAAAGCCAAATCACAGTCATGGCCGATCGCAACTAACCTTGCCGTGTATCTTTTAGGATCAGAGTAACGCTTCACTTCAATAAATGTTTGATCACTAACCACGTGGGCATTGGTTAAAATTTTATTACCGGCAATGACACAGCCCGAACCAGTCGCGGCCTCGCTTCCTTTTGATTGCCAGGGATGATAATAGTCAATAGGATTCGCAGTTGTAAACACTTTCACGACCGATTCACGCAGGGCCGCCGCGCGGCTGTTTCCGACGAGAATAGTCAAAAATATAAAAATACTAAGACAAATTTTTTTCATATGTAGACAATCTAGCAGGGTTTGAAATGGGAATCAAGAATGTTGATGGGATATTTTTTAAGGCAGGAGAAAAATGCGGGCGAGGCCTGGCAATTTTACGAACCGGCCTCGCCCTCGTAAAACATTCAAAAATATTCTCTACTTTTTATTTTTGTGGGACGCTTTCGGATGATTTATCCTCATGAACTGTTCCTTCATCCGGCATTCCAGGGATGGGACACATCTTTGGCATTACCATTCCCATATGTTCCATAGTTGAGGCATTCACCTTAATCTCAACTTCTTTGACCTCGTTTAAATCTTTGTCGTATTTGGAAAGCGTGTTACCTGCCAAAACTATGACGCCGCCATCGTTCGTCGCCACTAACGACGGATGCATCATGGCCATCATCCCGGGCATCGCTCCTTTTTCTCTTCCCTTTTGCATGGCATGTGTCATGACCGAATGTTCGTCTGCAGACGGCGCCATCTTTGAATCCATGGGAGCGGCAAATACAATAACTGCGAACGTTAATAAAAATCCAGCGACGAGATTCAAAATGTTTTGCTTCATTTTGCCTCCTAAGAATAAAAACGATTATATTTGTTTAAGAATTTAGTTAAGACCTATACTTAAAGGATACCAGATAGGGTGGAAGATATTCAAGATTTTTTATCTGCGTTCCCTACTAATTTTTTAGGCTATCCCTGTTTCATTTAGCTCCGGGGCTATTTCTGACATTCCGGAATAGGGATTCGGTGGATAAAGGGAAATATAATGTTCATCTTCTTTAAATTCCAGATGAACAAACCCTTCCCGTGCCAGCCAGCCGACAGCCATTAAAATTAAATCTTTCGGTTCATCCAGGATAAACGCAAGCTCTTTAATGCCTAATCGGGACTTATTAAAGTCCAAGAGGGTTAAAATTTCACCAGCTGCAACACTAATTTTAGTAATCATGACGCCCTCCTTTCCTGTTGACCTTTTTATTAATCTTAAAGACTGTATTTCCCTCAATTGAAGTATAAGATTAAATATCCTCTTGACCAACGCAAAGAAACGCGGATAGATGTACGTAATTTTACGGAAGTAAGATGGGATTGCCGAAAAGGAAAGTTACCGCATCGACTGCGGAATAAAACTACTACTAAAAACCGATAAGACTAATTTGGGCGGCTTGGGCATTAAAGGAACCCTTGGTTTGACGCAGCATTTCCGCCTGCGCCAAGATTTTCTGACTAAATTCTTTATTCCCTAATAAAGATAGCGTTTGACCAAGTGATTCAGCAGCTTCTGTATAATCCGGATTCTTTTTAAGGGCCTCCTGGAACAACATCGCGGCTTCACGGTGCTCTCTTAAAGCTGACATTCCCACTCCCCAATAGTAATAAAAAAATCCATCATCATCCAGTCCGGCGCTGACCGCTTTTTTCGCCATATAGATCATCTTTGTATAATTATTAAGTTTGTAATGGCTCAAAATGAGAAGCTTGAAACATCTAACCAAACCTTCCCGAAGGTATACTTTGACTTCAGTTTCAAATTTGAGCGGCTCAATTAAGAGTGGGAAATAAACCCGTGATGATGATATAAAATTAAAACTGTATTCGATTTTCGTCGTGATAGCTTTGCTCAAGAATTCAACGGCTTCTTTATAACGTCCTTTTTGAAAGTAAATAACCCCTGGATTATAATAATAAGTGAAATAATACGGATTCAAATCAACAGCCTTTTTGTAATTAATAAGCGCCTTCTGAGGGTTTCCCATCTCATAATAACAATAACCCATCATGCCGTAAACTTCCGACAAGGGCGACGCGATCAGCTGTGAAACTTTTTCATAATAGTATTCGTACTCTTCCATTTTTTTTGTGTCTAATTCGGCTTTCCCGTGAATAAAATCACGCAAATAGTCAAAAGGCGGCATTAAACGACTTAGCACTGCAGCGACCACATGACCATAAAGTTTATGGTAACTGATAAAAAGCGGTGAGACCAAAATCAGGATAAGATAGACACCGATTAGATGCTGAAAAGGCCATTGAATTATTTTTCTAACCGGCGGGGGCAATTTTTCGAACGCGCCAAAATGCGTCATCAAATTCTTTTACCTTTCAAACTTTGTTTCTTAATGCTTTGAATAGTTATAAAAATCCAGCCGCTGAAAAATAAATAAAACAAACCCATCAGAAATAAATTCAAGTAATGCCGCCATGGAGGGCTGAATTGAAATTGAATTAGGTTCTCTCCCGCCGGAAGCCAAATCCCTTTAAAAGCAACATGGCTGCGGAAAATAGGAACCGGTTTGCCATTCACAAACGCTAACCATCCAGAATGGAAACTATCCAAATAAACCAAGAATTTTTTCGTATCATAACTTGTCTTAAGTTTTATTTGATTCACATTGTAGTCGACAACCTGCACATGCGTTGATGTCGGCGTAATAATTTCGGCATAATAGCTTGGACTTGTTCCCTGCCAAGGTTGCTGCGGTCGGTCGGAAATAACGTAAGCTGTATCTTCGTTGTCAGCTATGGCTTGTTGGATGCGCTTAAAGTTGAGATTCTTTTCATTAAGCCACTCAATATGGTCATAAACAATAAATTTGTAATCGCGTAAACGGCTGAGCACTTGAGAATTTACATTATGCGTTAAGAAATCCGTCCAACTGACGCCGTAATATGTTAGAGCTGTTTTGTTGACAGTCGAATTGTCGACAGCATCTTTGTCTTTACTGTTTTCTTCTTCCTTCAGATCAGCCCATTCTTGTTGAGTCAACAACGGGCCTGGCGTGCGGTCGCGCAGGGTTAAAAATTTTAAATAAGGATTATCGTAGCGATATCTTTGATAGTTGGGTGTATTTTTACTTATATAACCATAGACGGCGATAGGCTGCACGATAACACATCCCATTATGACTGGTAAAAAAATAGAATTTTCCCTTTTCAATCGTCCAGCCCCATACCATAGGAAAAAAACTAAACTTAAAGCAATAACCAAATAGGTCGTCCAAAGTTCTCTAGACATGTGATGAATACTTAAGGCAAGTCCTAAATGAATTACAACCAATAAAACCGAAAGTAAAAATTTATTTTCTTTCCATTCTTTCAGATTGTTGAGCAAAAGCCGAAATTGCTCCGCCAAAAAAAGGACAAAAAGCGGCAGTAATATGAACCATAAAAAGAAATGGAGGTTACGAAAGTATTTAAAGAAAAAAATCCTGTCATGCAGAAAATTATATATACCGCTGGCATACGGAGAAAACATTAAGAAAAGCGTTAAAATCCAGCTGAGTAAGAACATTAATTTGCGGGTTGGTTTTAGAAAACTGGCCAGAATAAAAATGATAAAAGCAAAAAACGGAATATACACGACGCCCAATGGGAGCTCATGCAAATTCGACGAATAAAGCCAAGCAAACACCAAATCTTCCACAATGCCCCAATCCGTGATGACCTGTGTATTAATGCTTAATACATGTTTTTCTTCTGCTCCTGAATGCCGAAAAGGCAGAGTTAATTCAGCTTCTCCCTCGGGGCCGGGCCCTGCGGTGCCGAACTCCTTATATAAAGTAAAAGTTGGTATGGCGGCAAGAATAACCGCCAGTAGACAAAATCCCACTAAAATTTTATTTTGTTTTATAAACGCAATTATATCAGAGGCGGCTTTTTTAAAAGCCCTGTTATAGAAAATTGCCGTGAACGCTAAAAACGAAATAAATATAATGCCGAAATAAAAAGGAATGTAGGTGCTGACTAAAATCATTGAGCAAAAAGTAAGCCCCAAAAATTCATACCTTTGACCATGTTTTATAAAATCTATTAAAAACACAAAAAACCAAGTCATGGGAACAAACGACAAAATAATATAGGAATCAAAAATGCGTGTACTTAATGTTGAAAAAAACAACAGAAGAAACGCAAAGAAAGCGGCATAATCATCGTTCAAAAAGTGTTTTGCTATACGGTAGAACCCAATCATCCCTAAAAAGACATAGGCGGCTAAGAAAAACATATATGATTGCGCATAAGAAAAACCAATCATATTGAAAACGATAACTATTAAATAAAAAGGATTGTAGGCACCGATTCTTCTTAAAAATAAATCTATGGGAACACCGCAATCCCGGGTAGGATCCCAAAGTGGGAAGACACCCTGCCGCAGGTTGTCGATAAAGAATTTAGTATGCTCATAATAGGCCACGGCGTCTGAAACCAGCGAGGCTTTAAGAAAAATAAATTGGCGGGCGATAAAAATCCATATAAAAAAAGAAACAAAAAATAAAAGAAATAATTTGGGGCGGGGAATTGGATTATTATTTAGGGAAGATTGAATCATGAACTTAAACGAATTTACGGCAATTTTGAAAAAGCGGTGTCATTTTAAACGTCTTCACGCTGTATAACAAGGTAAAAAACAAAAATAATCGTGTCGCTAATGATTATTATATTTTTGATGGAAATTGCGAGTCCGGGCTTTGGGCCGGCATTTAAATCGAGGGCCCAAAGCCCCCGGCGTTCATTTAGTTGTCCTTTCTCTCCTTAAATCACCTAAAAAACCTCAAGAAATCTTCTAATTTTATTTTAATACCGCTTTCTTCTAAATTCTATCCATTCGAAAAGCATTTGAAAAGTTGAGTATTTTGAGCCAATTCTTACTATTTTTTGCCAAGAATTAGCCCTTTTTTCAAGAAAACGCTTTCTCAAAATGCCCTTACTCCTCTTTTTTTCCCTTGACACGATGTTATACTTTGGGCGTTGACAATTAGAAAAGAATACTGAAAAGGCAAAGCACTCGTAAGGGTGCGACGCAAAGCTATAGGGCCTTACAAAGGAGTTATGATGAAGGCAGCCAGTTACCAAAATTCTAAGACTATAACCCATTCTTTGTTCAGTGGCAAAACAACTGAAGCGAAGGATGGGTTTTTTATTTTGTTCTTAATATTTAATTTCTTAACCTTGATATCTATAGGAGAGCTTTCAATGACTCTTATTTATATTTTTCTTTTTTTTACATCCGTGATGTTCTTAAAACTGAAAACCAACCAAACCCTAGAGGTGATTAAAATGAACAAGAAATTAATTATGATTTTATTCGGTTTTTTTATTCTTACCGGTTCTGCCAGTGCGGCGACCACTTGGTATGTTCGTACTGATGGCGGAAATGCAAATCAATGCGATGGTCAACATGATGCTCCTTTAGCGGGCGCAACCGGCAATCAATGCGCCTTTAACGATCCGATGTTAGTTACTGGATGGTTAAACGGTGATTCTCCAAGATGGTCTGGAGGGGATACATTAATTATCGGCGACCCACAAGGAACACCTGGAAAATTTCCTATTGGTTATCGCGATATTAACGGAAACAATAAAAATGGTTGCGCCGCTCAATATGGACCTGATTGTCGTATCAACAATATCCCATCTGGTATCGACGCCACTCATCCAACCAAAATTTTAGGTCGTCAATATAACACTGGTTGTTCGACGAAAACCGAATTATTCGGTGTGGGCGGTGTTTATTGGATGATCTCTATGCAAAATGTCAATAATATTGAGTTCCAATGTTTAACGATTACTGACCATGAAGATTGCGCAACAACTTTTCCTGTGAATAGCTGCCAAACTTATAGTGCCGCCCACGATAATGCCCGGGATGGTGTTGTCGCATTTGGCACAACTAACGTCTATTTTAAAAATGTCGACGTGATTGATCTTGGTCATGATGGTTTTAATGTCGGCCATGTTGGTAATTGGACTCTTGAAGATGTCAATATCAGCGGTAATGGTTGGTCTGGTTGGGATAATGCTTATCCTGGACACACCACACAAACCGATGCGGATTCAAATCAAGGGCCGGTGACTTTTACGCGTACAAATATCGAATGGAACGGTTGCGTTCGCGGTTATCCGGATAATAGTGTTATTGAGCATTGCGTCAGCCAATCAGGCGGCGGATATGGTGACGGTGTTGGTACATCATGGCAAGACGGCAATGCTGGCGCAAGTTTTACTTATATTGATTCTAAAGTAAGATGGAACACTTCCGACGGGATTGACCATCTCTACTCTGATGGACATAATGGTTTGGTCAAAATTGTTCGTTCACGCATTGAAGGAAATATAGGAAACCAGGTCAAAACCAACATGAGTTTACAAATAGAAAACTCTCAAATTATTGGAAACTGTGATTGGTTAGGCAACCAGCCTTATGCTTATCAACCATTTGATTTCTGTCGAGCTGGTGGCGACGTTATTGTTTGGGAACAGGCCTACAGCGCCAACCAGCGTGGAAATTTCCTTCATGTGTTTAACTCGACAATTACTGGAAAAGGAAACAGCCTCGAATATTTAAAGGGTGATTTTTGTGACGGCTCAGAAAGCATAATCAACAAAAATAACATTATGTACGGAACAACGGCCTTCTTCGATGCTTCAAGTAATACACCGCTTTATGGAACAGAACTCTCTTGTTCCGGAACTTATGGGTCCCTTTTCGCCGCTGGTTTAGATTACAATGATATCTATAACGTCGGCAATGGACCTGGATGTCCTTTTGGTCATAATTTATGCGTTGATCCAAAATTAGTTTCAGCCGTTTACCCTTTTGATTTTAATCTTCAAACGGGATCTCCGGTCGTTACGCAAGCATTAGCTACTATAACCTTGTTAAATGGTGGCAATGATTATAACCATTTCGATCGCGGTTCCTCGTGGGATATGGGATCGCTTCAATTTGGTTCTAGTTCAACGCAATCTCCAACAAATAGCACACCGACACCAGCGCCTTCTGGTTCTCCAGTTGTGTCTTTATTAGCCGACGTGACTTCAGGACAAGCGCCGTTAACAGTTAATTTTGACGGTTCTGCTTCGTCCAGTCCACTCGGTGCTTTAACGAATTATGTCTGGGATTTTGGCGACGGGGTTACCGCTTCCGGCAATTCTAAAATCAGCCATGTCTTTAATCAACCAGGCCAATATAAAGTCACGCTGACCATTGTTGATCTTAATAATGTTTCAGTTAATAGTTCAATTATGATCAACGCTTTATCAGCTAATAAAGCTCCGACAGTTAACGCCGGCGTCGATCAAACGATCACTTTACCTAACGCGGCCGCTTTAAACGGCAGTGTCAGTGATGACGGATTACCGAACAATACACTGACTACTAGCTGGAGTAAAGTGAGCGGTCCAGGAACAGTTACTTTTTCTAATCCAACGCTCGCCAATACTAACGCGACGTTTTCAGCCGCTGGAACATATACATTACGGCTCACCGCTAATGATAGTGCGCTATCAGCCAGCGATGATGTCATTATCACTGTCAATGATGCACCTGCATCTGCGCCTGCAGCGGCACCGACGACGACATTAAATTGTAATGATGTTCCGACGGGCTCATTCAATGCTTGCTACTACGACAATATGGATCTGACTAACTTAAAAGTTGTTAGAAACGAACCAGCGATTGCCTTTAATTGGGGCAGCGGTTCTCCTGATCCTTCAATCGGTGTTGATACATTCTCAGCCCGTTGGCAAGGAAATTTCACCTTCGAAGCGGCGACGTATACATTCACGGCTACCGCCGATGATGGTATCCGTGTTTTTGTCGATGGAAATCTACTTATTGATGGATGGAAAGATCAAGCGGAGACAACGTATACCGCCGATCTTGCTTTAACGGCAGGAACTCACTTAGTTAAAGTTGAATACTATGAAAACACTTACGGTGCGGTCGCTTATATGAACTGGGTTAAAAAATCTCAGCCTCAAACTCAACCGCCCGTCCAAACACCACCAACTCAAACACCACCGGCATCAGACCCGACGGTGACACCGCCTGTCTCACAACCACCGGCCCCGGCTTTAAGTTGTGATACAGTCGGAGAAGGTTCCTTTATAGGTTGTTATTATGACAATATGGATCTAACCAATTTAAAGATCGTCAGAAATGATCCGGTGATTGCCTTTAATTGGGGTAATGGTTCACCGGATCCTTCAATTGACGTGGATACATTTTCCGTGCGCTGGCAAGGAAATTTCACCTTCGAAGCGGCGGCGTATACGTTTACGACCACCGCCGATGATGGAATCCGTATTTATGTCGACGGGAATTTACTGATCAATCAATGGAAAGATCAAGCGCCCACAACTTACAAGGCCGACATTAACTTAACCGCTGGGACTCACCTTGTTAAAGTCGAATACTATGAAAAAAGTTTCGGCGCTGTAGCTAATGTTAGCTGGAAAAAATCAACGACGACCCAAACCACTACTCCGCCTCCGGTATCAACACCGGCAACTAAATACCAGTTTGAAGCTGAGAATGCGGTCAGCCTTACAGCACCTTTTCAAATTGCTGATGATGCCTTGGCTTCAGGCGGGAAATTTATCTTCGTCCCGAATGGAAACGGCAACGCCACCAAACCAGGCAAGGTCATGGCCACCTACACGGTCAATCTAACCCAAGACGGGCAATATATTCTTTTCGGCCGTGTTATCGCTCCGACGACAGTGGATGATTCATTCTATGTCCAGATCGATAACGGCGCTGATATCACTTGGGATCTTACGAATGGAACAGCGTGGCACTGGGACAAAGTGAGAGACCGCGGAACAAGCGGTCCAGTTAAATTAAATTTGAAAGCTGGACTTCATACGATCAAAATTAAATGGCGTGAAGATGGCGCCAAATTGGACACACTTCTACTTACTTCCGACCTGAATTACGTCCCCTAAGCAGGCTCAATCATCCCCACATGGAACAGGGCTCTCTTTCACAAGAGAGCCCTGCTTTTTTTGATCCTTTCTCAAAATTTAATTTATCATGATACCGACGGATTGAACATGCTTCTCTGAAGTCATTTTATAAACAGGAATTTCTAAACGGATTGTTGTCCCTTTCCCATGTTCGGAATCAATATCTAAACGTCCTTTAAGCAGCCGGGCACGTTCCTTCATCGTCGAAATACCGAGACCTCCCTTCGGCGTATCTTTGTCTGATAAATTAAAACCAACGCCGTCATCTTGAATCGTAAGTATAATTTGCTCTTCTTCAAGCCATATCGTGAGTTTAACATTGGTTGCACCGCCGTGTTTAATGATATTTGTTAAAGCTTCTTGAATAATACGATAAAAATTTATTTTATCAGCGGCGAACCGCAGGTGGTCTAAATCCATTTTACTGATGTCATTGATGTGAACATTTAAATTCTTATTGTAACGGAATTCATCGAGCATACTGGAAATAGCGGAGGTCAAACCCAAAATCTCAAGCGTCGCCGGTCTTAAGCCTGCCGCGATGCCGCGGGTTTTTTGGATCAGACCGTTAATATCGTTTACAAATTTTTCCGTTGATTTCTTAAGGTGCGGCTGCTGAAAGGCAGGGTCGGTCGCTATCGTTGACTGAATAAACATTTTTAAAGTCGCCAGGGATTGCCCCAGATCGTCGTGAATGTCACGGGCGATGCGTTCGCGTTCAGCCTCCTGCGCTTTGATAATACGCTGCGGCAATTCTTTTAAAGAGGCTTCCAGTTTTTTGCGCTCGGTAATATCTTCTCCTGAACTCAAAATTCCCGTAATCCGCCCAGACTTATCTTTAATCAAAGCGTTATGCCAGGCCATTAAACGCTCTTCGCCGGATTTAATCACAATGGGACTTTCGCAGTATTCCTGGATTTTAATCTGCCCGGCCATCAAGTCAGCAAAAATTTCTACAACAGATTGACGTATTGGCGGTGGTAAAAAATACTCAGCCCAATTTTTGCCAATAATGTCTTCTTCCGCATATCCTAAAATACGCGTTCCCTTTTTATTAATGAGTGTGACTTCCATTTTTTCATTTAAAGCCAAGAGCATCACTTCAGTTACATCCAAATACATCTGGGCGCGGTCTCTTTCCTGACGCAGCTCCTCTTCCATAAGTTTACGCTGGGTTATATCTCGACGGATCGCAACATATTGATATGGTTTTCCTTGTTCATTTAAGAACGGAACAATCGTTGTGTCCACCCAGTAGTAAGACCCATCTTTGGCTTGGTTGCGGATTTCATTACGCCAGACTTGACCGCTGGCGATTGTCCGCCACATCTCCTTGAAAAATTCTTTGGAATGATATCCTGAATTAATAATCCGATGGGTCTGGCCCAAAAGTTCTTCCCGTGAATATTTTGATATCTCGCAAAACTTGTCATTGGCAAATATAATTTTTCCCTTCTGGTCGGTGATTGCGACGATTGAAGATTCATCCAATGCGGATTTAAGGTAGGACAATTCTTTGAGTGATTTTTCCAGAACGACCTCAATTTCCCGGTGCTTAAACTTTAATTCTTCCATGCGGTCATTAATATTCTCTGTCAGGATACGGTAAGAAACCTTGTGAGGAACTTTTAGTTTGGCAACACTGAGCAGAGGATTTTCATAAATATAGTTCCATTGAATGGCCAGATAAAAAATCTTTTTAAGCACTTCAAGTTCTGTATTAATGATTTTATTCTCAGTGCTTTCTTGTTTGCGGAATTTTTTGTAATCTTCAAATAACGACGGATGAAAATCCGTCATTTGGTTTAAATGCGGGTAGGATTTCCAAAGAAACTGGATAAAGTTATCCAGAACCAATTTATACTTTTTAAAAACAATTGGACTATGGTGGGTTTGAAAATAAACAGTCCATTGATTCACAAAATGCTGAAAAGAGGCGGGTGATACTGAAAGTTGGTCTAAAGATGGTGCTGGATAAGGGGCAACAGGTTTGTCCGGGAAGGAGCGGCCATAATTTTCTTGGGGGCGGGTAGTCACGACGAGAACCTCGTCAAACTAAATTTGAACCTTTGAGAGAAAAATCGGTCCGGCTAAACCCGGTTGTCTTAGAAAGTACTTTAGTCTTTTTAATAACAGATTTCAAATCTGTTGTCAAACCTTAATTCCCCTCTCCCTTCAAAACATTTTTAGAAAAAGATTTTCCCGAGCAGGTGGCAAAAAAGCGCGGCCCTGTTGGGATAAGGCGACGGCTTCTTCGCTCAAAAAAACCGCCTCCTTTTCTTTTCCCAATTTTCTTAAAGCCTCGCTCAAATAAAAAAGCGTTTGTGGATCTTTAGGATGAGTTTTTAAATAAGCATACCAAAAATGAGCGGCCTGATTAAAATCGTTTAAATTATACGCCGCGAGCCCAGCATAATAAAAAAAATCTTGGTCCTCGGAAGATAAATCTCCAGCTTTTTCCACAACTTTAATAACTTCCCTATATTCCTTATCCTGAAAATAACTCAGCATAATTCCTCGACGGCAATCTAGGTAAGCCTGTTTTAAGTCTTTCTCTAAGACATAATTTTCCCCAGAAGTCGTCCCCATAATATCCTGATAAATTTTGGAGAACCGCATCAACAAAAGTGTCTTGCGCGGGTCACATCGTATCGCTTTTATAAAAGCACTGGCTGCGTCTTTATAAAGGCCCGATTTAAAATTTATGACACCCAAATTGTAATGAAACCAAAAAACCTCTGGGTTAAGTTCGGCGGCTTTAGCATAAGCCAACTTGGCTTGATTACTTTCACCTTTCAAAAAGTAACAGTACCCTAAAAATCCCCACGCTTCCGCTGCCGTCGGGAAATAATGCGTTATCTTGCGGTAATAGTTGAAGTATGGTCTGACCGTTTCCTCAGGAACGCTGGAGTTTTGTCGAATTTTTACAAATGCATCAAAGTCTGGCATTAGTTGATTAAGCGTCGTTAAAATCGCTTTAGTCTTGACGCGTTTGGGATCAATAGAGAGTGTGCGCCATGAAAAAAACGCATCCAATTCGTTCCGGTTTTGCCGATACTCTTGGCTAATGATGCTTATCCAAAAAATCAAAACACCCAATGTAAAAATCCGCCGCATATTGAGTCCATCAATTGATTTCATAAAATCAGTCATTTATCTAAAACAGATTCAAATGATATAGCGTGACAGCTGTTTTTAGAAACCGCAGCACAAGCAAACCCACTAAACAAATCACAATGTTGACCTGCACCCACTGCTTTTGTAAGAACATTTGAAATAGATAAAACGAAAATATTGTCATGCTAACAATTCCGACAGGCACCAGATTAATGAAATACCGTTCCGAAAAAGTTGTCACGGCGTTCGTTGATCTTAGTTTAAAAATCATAAGTAAGATTAAACTCGTCGCAAACCATAAACCTGTTAAAAGAAAAAACTTTTTAACCTTAAAAGCCCCATGATCTTTATTCCTCAACCCACTTATATATTTCTGGCGCTCGGCCCACAAAGTTAGGATAAAAACGATAGTCGGCAGTAAAATTCTTTCCGGCGGAATATTAATAAAAATTAACCGCCACGGTGATTCCAGCCTATACGAACCTAATAAAGGTGAATGAAGATAATAAAAGAAACAAAGCCCGACGGGTAGAAAGGTTAACAGCCAATATCTTTTCCAGTCCCGTTCTCCGGCCATCCATAACACAAACGAAACAATCAGAATTTGCGTTAAGCTTAACATAGCAGTTAAAGCCAACAACCAGTGAACCGCCATCAGCGCCGTCCATTCTTTTTTGGGTATCGACGGCGATTGTAAAATTCGTAAAATCAAAAGAAGCTGACAAGTTGTTAAAAAGACCCAGATTGAATAAGGACGTGCCTCTGCCCAATAGGCCCATATCATCGGTGAGCTAAGCGCCAATAACAACGCATAAGTTCCCGCCCATTTAGAATAATACCGGGTAAAAAAATAGAAAAGCAATGCCAGCGCAAGCGACATAAAAAAATTTGAACTAATTCTTAAAATAATTTGCGAAGCTGGATCACTGATCGTCCACTCCATGTCCCATGGAAACGGAAATTTGTATCCGGTGATCATGCATATAAATTTTTGCAGTAAATAAAAAAGCGGCGCCATTTGGCCTTCGACGAATTTCATGGTTAAGATACCGCCGAAGGTCGGCTGCTCGACGCTGTGAATCTGCGTGTAGATTTCATCATTCCACAGCGGTTTTTTCAATGACAGCCACAAACCGATTGCTAAACAAATAAAAAAAATAGTCAGCGCTATCCAGCAGGACCAGTCTTTAATTATTTTAATGGTGTTAAAAGGCATGAATTGAAAAGAATAACGGCAGGAAAATTTACGAATCAACTAATAACTACGAATAAACATCTCGCGGATTAATTCATACAAGAATACGGAGCCCCAACGCAAAATCTGCAATTTTCGGACACCGCCCAGCCGAGGCGGTTCGTCGCCGGGAATATCAGCGACTTTTAATTTCCGACGGGCTGCACGCATGGATAAAAGCGGTTCCCAACTGACCCGCGTACCGAACAACTTCTCTTCGGTCGCATAAGCCTTGTCTTTATCGAGTCCTAATACATAAATAAGATTTTTTCGGTAGGCACGGTAAATAACCATGGCGTCGGTATAGTGGCCGCCATGGCAGATATTAATGAGCGTTGTGAACATCCAGTTGCCGAATCCGGTGATGATATCATCATCGTAACTTTTCGCGCCCTTCGCGTAGCGGGACACGATGACCATATCATAACCTTCTTTCATTTTATTGACACAATCTGGCAGGAGTTCAGGGATAGAATTGCCATCCGGACTAAAAGTCAGAATGACATCGCCTTTAATATAAGGAAGCGCCTCCATGTATCCTTGACGCAGCCCTTTTTTCTGCTGGATAACAATTTCGTATCCTTTTTGCTTGGCGTATTCAATTGTTCCGTCGGTAGATTGGCCGTCTAAGATAAGGATTTGATCAAACCATTCATTCTTAATGCGCGGCATGATGGCTTTCATGCCGTCAATTTCATTGAGGGTAGGAATAAGTAGAGTAACCTTCATGCGAATTGGATCGTCGGTCCTTATAATAGGGAAAAATCCCTCACAATTTGTGAAAATATTATAAGGGCGCGATCCTGCTCTGGCAAAACAATTCGCAACTCTTTTTACATCCGTAGTTTTATCTTACTGATTTATAACCGTTTTCAACACCGCGTTTTGAAAATACAAACTGCCAAAGTTGATTTCGGCGCACACGAAAACTGGCAGCACACATTAATAAATAATACCGCCACATACGATAAAAATGATCGCCGTACACAAACTTAAACCGTGGCCAAGCCATTTCAAAGTTTCGCCACCACGACATAAGGGTACGGTCATAATCCGCCCCGAAATTTTGCAGATCTTCCAAGACCCAAACACCTTCAGCTGATTCACTAATTTGTTTTAGAGAAGGAATAAACGCATTGGGAAAAATATATTTGTTAAGCCATGGATCAAAACAGCCTTGCGAACGCAACGTGCCGATTGTATGCAGCAGAAAAAGACCTTCATCTTTGAGCAACCGCTTCACTTTATGCATAAAGTGTTTATAGTTTTTACACCCAACATGTTCAAACATGCCGACGGAAACGATATGGTCAAAAGTCCCCTCTGTTTCGGCATAATTCTCATATCTGATTTCAACCGGAAGCCCGGCGCAATTTTCTTTTGAATAGGCTTCTTGTTCTCTTGAAATGGTTATGCCGACGGCGGAAACACCATAATTTTTCGCCGCGTATTTAACCAACGCTCCCCAGCCGCAGCCAATATCTAAAATCTGCTGTCCTGGTTTAAGATGCAATTTGCGGCAGATTAAATCCATTTTCGCTTCTTGGGCTGCCTCAAGTGTCGAGGCGTTTTTCCAATAACCGCAGCTGTAGACTAACAAATCGCCCAACATGGCGCGGTAAAACTCATTTCCTAAATCATAATGCTGCGCGCCGATATCATACGGGCGCCAATGCTGGACGTTGGTAAGAGCTCCCACTAATTGTTCCCAGAATATTGACCAGGGTGTTTTTAATTCTGAACGCGGATCATTTTTGAGAAGCGTAGTTAATAACGTATCAAGCGAGGCGCAATCCCACCATCCCTTAATATAAGATTCACCCAAACCTAAAGAACCTTTGGTCAGCACACGTTTATAAAATCGTTCGTTGAGAACCTGCAGATCATCGCGTTCCAATCCATTGACCATCACGCCTCGACGAGCCAAAAGATTAGTAACGATCCGTTCATAACCATCAAACCCCAAAATTTTTCTTATTAATGTATCTTGAATGGAACCTGAAGAGGTTTGAGCTTCCGCAGCTTTCTCAATATATTTTGATGATGCAATTGATTTCATAGGATTACCTCCGCTTTGTTACTTTTCACCGTTTATCAAGAGTATGAAATATGGATTTATAAATTAAAATTCCCCGATTATTATGACGCAATCTAATGCATCAACCTATTCGTGTTAATCAGGGAAGTTTTAAGTAAAACTACTTACGAGGGGATCACAAATGTTTTTTCTGGAGAAAATCCTGTTCCTGCGGAGATGAAAGGCGATTTAAAATCGCGTTGCGGTGAGGGAAACGTCCAAATTGGACAATAATACTTAAATGGCGACGGGCAAATTTCAGATTATATTCAAAATAATGTGCATTATCGGGATATTTAATTCGTACTTCTTGCGTTAATTTCTCAAAAGATTGAACAGACAAGGACTGCGTCGTTAAATTTTCAGTGTGCATTAAAGGCGTGTACAAAAAAACGCGATAAATCAATGGCAGAGATTGATCCATTTGATCTTTAATCGTACGTAAACTTAAATCCAAGGCCAGCGCATCGGTCGCATACATTTCCGGCGTGTCGCGATACATATTTCGGAAAAACTGATCGAACAAAATCACCAAAGCCAGCCGTCCTTGCGCGGAAACTTCCCAATCCTTTAGTTGTCCTTCCTTGGCTTTTAATAAAACGCCTTCAAATTTTTGTTTGATCTCCTTATCCAGTTCCTCGTCTTGAACAAACCACTTGCTGAAAGGCAAGGCGTTTTTATTAATCGGGGTTTCGTCGGTCACACCTTCAAACCAAAAATTTAAAATGTCTTCGGAGGTTATCATTTATTCGGTGTTCGAATGGATTGTATTGAGAAGATATTCAGGTCTGATATTCTGCAGACTACGGAAAATATTTTTAACAATGTTGGGGTTGTCTTTTTCAAAATCGCGGAGCATCTTTTTAATCAACATGCGGTGCGATGTTTCGTCGTTGGCGCATTTGGATTGGCCGCCGATGCTTTTAATATTTAACTTTTCGGCCAAGGTAACCATCGTTGCTTCCCGTTCATAGGCGAGAGGCCGGATAATAACCACTTTGCCGTCGAACAAAACTTGTTTGGGTTTCATCGCGCCGATTTCACCGCGATAAAATTGATTCAAGAGAATGGTCTCCACAATATCATCCATGTGATGACCAAAAGCAATTTTCGTGAATCCTTTGTGGTCGGCGAGTTCAAATAAAGCTTTCCGACGGTTACGTGACCACCAAAAGCAGTCAATCTCTTCAAACTTTTCACCTTTGAGAAAATCGACTTTCTCAAGCAAGTACGAAAACCCTTCCTTCTCTAAATAATCAATCAGCCCCTGCGGATTAAAGTCGGCAAAATCAAAGTCGATATGCACGGCAGTAAACTCAAATTTTACTGGCGCCATTTTCTGGCGATGCCGGAGAACATGAAGTAATGAAATGCTGTCTTTGCCGCCGGAGACAGCGACCGCAATTTTGTCACCGGCCTGGATCATATCAAAATCGCCAATGGCTTTGCCAGACCGACGGGAAACGGCAACTAGTTCGGGAATATCTGATTTAGGATTAATCATAAAAAAATTTCCCTATCCTCTTAACTGCTTCTCCGCATCAATAATATCACGATTAATCCGGTTAATAAGCCGGTGCAAACGCGCCTTTACATCCAACGAAACATCTGTTTCATTAAGTTCGCGCAAAATTTGAATCGCCATACGAAAATAGCGGACAACTTCTCCTTCGTCAATATCCGTGTAGCGTAAGATGCGGTCAAAACTTTGTCCGGCGAGCCAGCCTTCCATGGCCGGCGCCAGATGAAAATAACACGGTTTGCTAAGAGAAGTCGCTTCGAATTTACGTTCAATCCAATGTAAGCCGTGGATAATATCTTTTGTAATGCCTTCCCATTCTTTGGCTGAACCGCTTAAACGTGGTTTAACATCTTTCTTACGCGGTTCAAAGACAATTGCCACACTTAAAATGCCCAACGCTGTTTCCGGAATATTTTCCAAATATCCCGTCGAATACAATTCGGCAAGCAAAAGTTCATAACCATACATATGACTGGCAAAAAAACCTTTGGGGCTTAATTTGTTGGCTTGAATGTGCTGTAGCGTTTTAAGGATATCCACTTTGCTTTTAAGTTGTTCAAGCGCGCGGTCGCGGCCGTGTTTTTTTTCCTGGTAAAAATGAAACGACGTCGGATAAATATCGTAAAGCTTCTCACCGTACCGGTGATATAAATTAAGGATAGTTGCGTAGGAAGCATTAAAACGCGAAATGATGCGTTCGGGTTTCGAACTGATGACGCGGTGTAATTGTTCTGGAGAAATAAAATTGGGATTGACCCGGCAGAAGACAAATCCTTCAGTGTCAATCGACCGCCGGCCGGCGCGGCCCGCCATTTGATAAAAATCCCGGGTCTTAAGCGGCCCGAAGGAATGTCCATAAAATTTACGCAATTCATCGAAAACAACGCTGCGCGCTGGCATGTTGATGCCTAACGCAAAAGTTTCCGTCGTAAAAATCACTTTAATTAAACGGCTGGTAAAAAGCCGCTCCACAATTTCTTTTAATGTCGGCAACATCCCAGCGTGATGATAAGCAATCCCTCGTTCGACAAACGGCCGGAGCATTTGCGCACTATACTCTCCTGCAAGATCAAACCGTTGGCATAAGTCTTGATATAGCTGTGAAATCTCTCGCTTTTCATTTGCGTTAAGAAAATCAAAACTTTTTATTTCCTCAGCGAGGAGTTCCGTGCGCTTGCGGCTGAACACAAAGAAAATGCACGGCAGTTTGTTGTCATCTTTCAAAAACTTAATTAAAAGCGGCGGCTTGTTCGGTTTGACATGTTCTTCTTGAAACCGCCGGCCGTGCCTCGGCTGAAAGCGAATATATTTATAACCTTCTTTGACCATCAAATTAAAATCATCATAGATCTTTCCCTGACATTGGAAAAATATATGCAGCGGAACAGGGCGTTTTTTTTCTTCAATCACTTTAATCGGCCGGTGATGAATGGATTCCAGCCAGTCGGCGAGCTGCTGGATATTCGGAATGGTTGCCGAAAGTCCGAGTATATTCATATGGTCCGGCAAAAAAATTAGCGACTCTTCCCAGACGCTCCCTCTTTCTTCATCATCCAAAAAATGGATTTCATCAAAAATGATCCAGGCGTAATCGGAAAGTGATTGTTTCTCCTCGAGAATCTTATTACGGAAGATTTCGGTTGTCATGATTAAAACCGGCGCTTGCGGATTAATCGTGACATCACCGGTTAAGATACCGATTTGATCAGGAAATTGTTCTTGAAAATCGCGGAACTTTTGGTTGGAAAGGGCTTTGATGGGAGCGGTGTAAATAATCTTCTGGTTCTTCTTAAGACCGTCGAGGATAACGTGTTCAGCAATGACTGTCTTGCCAGCGCCTGTCGGAGCGGCAACAATAACGGAAAATCCTTGATTGATATAATCAATCGCTTGCTGCTGGAACTGGTCGTAGCGCATGGGAAAGCGTGGGCCGCCTCGCGTTTTTCTTATCGGGCGGCCCGGCGGATTTATTCCTTTCTCTAAAATTTAAAAGTAAACAATCGGCTGTCTTCTTTACTGGACAACAATTTTCTTAGTCGTATTATTTTTTGCTTTGAATTAAAAATAGCGTCGGCCTTTTATGAAATGAAGGTTTAAGGGAACGCCAAGTATGGACTGTTAAAGTTTTTGTATATTGCTCCGGTCCTGTCAAATCCATGGCCGCGCTGAGATAAGTTTCAGGATGACACGTCGTTATAATTTCTTCAAATAACGTCTGATTGCGGTAAGGTGTTTCCATAAAGATCTGCGTCTGGTTTTCCTGCAACGAAGTATGTTCAAGACTTTTTATTTTCTTCAATCTTTCATTCTTGTCTTTAGACAAATAACCATGAAACGCAAAGCGCTGGCCGTTAAGCCCCGACGCCATTAAAGCGAGTATGATTGATGACGGACCAACCAGAGGCACGACCTCAATGCCTTTTGCGTGAGCGAGTAAAACCAAATCTGCCCCTGGATCTGCAACGCACGGACACCCCGCTTCCGAAAGAACTCCCATATCTTGATCTGGAATTTCATTAAAATACGCTTTAATGTCAGTGGCCGAGGTGTGCTCATTAAGATGTAAAAAAGAACAATCGGCAATCGGCAAACCTGGAGCAATCCTTTTTAAATGCCGGCGCGCCGAACTTTCTTCTTCGACAAGAAAAATGCGGATATCTTTTAAAATTTCAGAAAAATAATTAGGTAGGGTCGACCACGCTTGATCGTTGATCGGTGTAGGAATCAGATATAATTTCCTGGGCATGATATTTTTCTAAACGATTGTTCGCTATAACTGGCGGGGCCATTGTAGTATTTTTTGATGGTCCTGTCCACTGACGAATATACGCAATTACTTTGTTCTTCTTTAAAGTCGCTATAAAGAACCGCTGGACAAGATGAAATGAATACATCATTTGCTGAAAAGGCACGAGAATAAGACTCGCGATGTTATGAGAATGTTCATGAGGAAAATTTTTATCTCTCAGACCTGTGTCAGGGTATTCATCATAATGACGATACTGGGTACCAAAGAGATGATCCCAGAAACTAAACATCGTTCCAAAATTTGTCTGACGGTGGAACGGCTCAATTGAGTGGTGAACACGGTGAGACTGCGGTGTAACCAGGATGTAACGCAGCGGCCCTAAATTCGTCTTAATATTGCCATGGGAAAACCGGACAAACCATTCATGAAAAAGCGCGAAATAAATAATCTGCGGGGTATTGATGGCAAGAATTAGAAGCGGAATGGTTATAAAAGTTTGGCTGACTAAATATTCACAAATATGGTAGCGGGATTCGGTAAATAAATTGAGTTCCCGCTGGGAATGATGCACCGCATGAAAATGCCAGAATAACGGGACCGTATGATTTAATCGGTGCTGTATCCACCGGAGAAAATCCACCGTTAATACTCCGATAAGAAAACGGCTCCAATAAGGAAGCTCACTTAACCCATGGATAGTTAAAAAACTAAAATGGTTTTGATAAATGGCTTTCAACCAAGCGACGTAAGTCACTAAAATAGCGGCTTGCAGGACGGCACTATAGGCAAGCCAAACAATATCCTGGATGAAACTAATTGAAAGAATTTTTTGGGCAGGTTTAGCCGGGAAAAACCATTCCAGCAAAAGAATAAATACGACCGCAATCCAAAAAACCGGCGTTAAAATTTTGGTTGTCCATAAGTCATTCAACGGCCAATAAAATATTTTCTTGCCCCATTGAATGAGAATTTCAGCGCCGTGACTCGAAAGGAAATTACTGCGAGTTATCCAGCCTAAAACGGAAAGACTGACAACAATAATAAGGAAGGAAATCCAACGCCATCGTCCAAGGTGTCTCAAAAGATTCTCTTTTCTATGCTGTACTTCTAAGGTGTCTTAATAGATTCTTAACTAAAAAGAGTTAAGCGATATTCATTAAAAAGAAACTACTTTAGTATACTTTTTGAGAGAATTCCTAGCAACTTTATTTTTTGCGAGGGATTGAAGCGTGAGGAATAAAATTCGACAACAAACCACTACTGCGGTGAAGAATCCGGCGGATTACTTCTGTATTTTTGTTAAAGATTTCTTTTTGGGACTTAGCGACGTGCCATAACAGCTTTTGATTCAGATAAAACGAGTACAGTAATTGTTTCAACGGCATGATGATAATATTGATTAAACCTTTGGCGTGTTCGTGAGGAAATTCGTGGTCGGAAACACCCGTATCTGGATAATCTTCGTATCCTCGGTGTTGTGTACCGAATAAATGGTCCCAGATGCTGAACATCGCGCCATAATTTTTATGCCAGTGGGCCTTCTCAAGCGAATGATGCACACGATGGGACTGTGGTGTAACCAGAATGTAACGCAGCGGTCCTAGATTTGTTTTAATATTGCCGTGGGAGAAACGGATAAACCATTCATGGAAAATAGTAAAATAAACAATTTGCGGGGTATTGATGGAAAATATTAAAAGCGGAAAAGTTATAAACGTATGGTTGATTAGATATTCAAAGACGTGATACCTTGCTGCGGTAAACAAATTTATTTCCTTTTGCGAATGATGCACCACATGAAAATTCCAAAAAAATGGCACCCGATGCGTTATCCAATGCTGTCCCCATTGTAAAAAATCAACAATGAGAATACCGATGAGAAAACGGGACCAATACGGAAGCTGATCCAGCTGGTGGACAGTTAAAAAGCTAAAATGCGTTTGGTAAACGGCTTTGAGCCAAGCCACGTAGGTCACGACAATGGCGGCTTGTAAAACAGCGCTGTAACAAAGCCAGATCATGTCTTGCACAAAACTAACCGAGAAAATCTTTTGGTTGGGTTTGGCTGGTAAAAACCATTCAAAGGAAAGAATAATGACCACAGCTATCCCAAAAACCGGAGTCAAAATTTTGGTTTTGAGAAGATCATCGAGCGGCCAATAAATAATTTTCTTGCCCCACTGAAGAATTGATCCGGCCAGATGACTGTGTAGTAAATAAGTGTGGGTAATTCCCCATAATATGGCCAAGCATATAATAAGGAAGATAATCCCAGGCAAACGTCCAAGGTGTCTCACGCGAAGTCCCTTTCCCAAGCTGTCTATTCAAATTGTTTCGGAACGGCTTGAACTTACAAGCAACAATATTAAAAGTATACCTGGGCAAGGGACTGCGCGGCAAAAATTTCTTTTACGAAGGCGGCGATAAACAGCACGGGCCGGCCCTGACGAAACATTCAGAGGGCCGGCCCGTAGTCTTTTGATTCCCACAGCGCTTTCCGCGCCATTACAGAATTCTTTTACAACCCAAAAAGCTCATTCGCCTTTTTTAACAATTTAACGCTGTTAACATCCGATAAAAATTCCGTCGCCCCGGCCGCAAAAACACTTTCTTTTTCACCGCCAAAAATCGTGTTGGAATAAATAATGATCGGAGTCTTTTTTAAAGGCGACATGCCTCTTAGTAAATCAACCAGTTTGGTACCGCTCATTCCTTCAATAATGAATTTGGAAAAAACCAGATCCGGATGAAATGATATCGCCTGTTCCAAACATTCGGCAGGCGTTGTTACCATTTTTACCGCATAACCATAATCTTCAAAAGCGGTTTTCAATTCTTTATAAGCGAGAGGATCGTTTTCCAAAATCAAAATCCGCTTTTTCTGAATGAGTTGGCCATCTTTTTCAATGACCTCATTCATAGACTCCGGCTGATTTCCTTTTTCAATCAGCGTCCGCACCCGTTCAAGCAAATCATGCGGCTCAAATGGTTTCACGACGAATTCATTAACATCCATCACGTCAAAGTAATCTTTCATTTTTCCGCGGGCCGTCAAAACCATCACCGGGATTTCACGGCCAAAATCCGTTTCGCGGATTTTCTTAATGAGCTCTCCGCCGTTCATGTTTGGCATCAGGACATCCGAAATAATCAGATCAGGTTTTATGTCCTGGGCCAATTTAAAAGCCTCTTGTCCGTCGGCCGCTTCAAAGACTTGATAACCGGAAGTTTCAAGTTCAAGCGCGAGCATCTTGCGCATTTCCGGCTCATCTTCAGCAATCAAGATTTTTTTAGGTCTGGAGGCGCCGCCGAATTTATTAAGCAACATCCTGATTCTTTTGATGAGAAGCCCGCCGTGAAAAGGTTTCGCAATGTAATCATCAGCGCCTAAATCCAAACCTTTCTGCACGTCTTCTTCAAGGCCTTTGGCCGTCAACATAATGACCGGCATATTTTTGGTTGACTCTTCATTCTTCAAACGCTTCAAAACTTCATATCCATTCAAATCCGGCATCATAACATCCAAAATCGCCAAATCAGGATGGATTTTTTGAATTAATTCGAGCCCAGATTTCCCGTCGAGAGCTGAAAAAACCTTAAACCCTTCTGATTCCAACTCCAACTTTAGCAGTTGAGTCATCCCGCGTTCATCATCGACCACCACAATATTTTTATGCGACATGGCCAGCTACCTCCTTATTTTCCATCTTGACCGATTTAGGTATGTTAAACATAAACTTCGACCCTTTTGCTTCTTCACTTTCGACGGTCAATTGACCACCATGCAGTTCAACCAAAGACTTTGTGATATTCAATCCCAGACCCGTTCCTTGATAACCCGGACCATGGGTACGATTTAACTGTTGAAACTTCCCGAAAATTTTCGGCAAATCCTCCTGGCTAATGCCGGCTCCGGTATCAACGACGGAAAACTTTACATCTTGCGGCGTTTCTTCCAAAACGAGCTGTACCTTGCCGTTTTCCGGAGTGAATTTTATCGCGTTGTTCAACAGATTGGATAATATCTGAATAAATCTCAATTTATCCAGCATTAATTTAATCGGTTTACTCGGAAGTTCCAAACCAAAATCTATCTTTTTTAAATTGGCGCGTAGCTTCCAGCCTTCATAACTTTCTTTGACCAAGGCGGTGACGTCCACCAATTCCCGGTAAATCTTCATCTGCCCCGCTTCAATCTTAGAGAAATCAAGCACATCGTTAATTAAAAGACTTAGACGGTCAATGTTATTGCTTGCCGTCGTGAGAATTTCTTTTTGTTGGGCCGTGACTTGGCCGAGTTTACCACGCAAAATTAAAGACAGCGCTTCTTTAGAAATGGCGAGTGGGGTTCTGAGTTCATGAGAAACAGTTGAAGTAAATTCAGATTTAATCTTGATCGCTTCCTGCATCTGCTTTTCAGCTTGTTTACGTTCGGTAATATCACGAGCAATCGCTGAGGCCCCGATAATTTTTCCGTTCGCATTTTTAATGGGCGAGACCGTTAAAGAAACGTCTATCTGTCTTCCATCTTTGCGGACACGGACAGTTTCAAATTGTTCAACCGCCTCGCCTTTGACTAATTTTTGCAAGATCGCTAAAAGCTCGTCGGAACGTTCGGCTGGCATGAGGATAGAAACTGATTTTCCAATCACTTCTTCCACTTTATAACCATAAAGCCGCTGGGCGCCTCGATTCCAAGCGGTGATGATACCGCCGAGTGTCTTACCGATAATCGCATCATAAGATGAATCAACAATCCCCGCCAAACGGAATTTTTCTTCCTGGGCCCGTTTTTGTTCCGTAATATCTTTAATGATGGCGGCGACACCTTCAGGATTGCCGTCGACATCCTTGACCAAAAAGGTGGTTAATAAAATCGGCACACGCAGGCCGTCTTTTCGGATATATTCTTTCTCATATTCGACGGGCTTTCCGGTCTTAAGAACTTCCTTTATCTTTTGACGTTCCATGTCGTGATATTCAGGAGGCGTTAAATCCTGGAATTTCTTTCCACTCAGCAATTCTTCCCTAGAATAACCGGTTAACTGGCTAAAGGCTTGATTGACATCAATAAGTACTCCGTCGGGATTAACATAGCCAACCGCGTCTTTTGACGAATGATAGATCTCCTGAAAACGTTCTTCACTTTTCTTTAAAGCCGCTTCCGCTAATTTATGTTCGGTAATGTCGCGGGTGAAACAACGCGTATGAATAAATTTTCCGCCTTCCCACAAAACATTCGAGCTGATTAACACATAACGGACCGAACCATCTTTGCAGCGCAGGCGGACTTCATAATCATGTACCGTCTGACCATTCCATAGCCGTTCATTTAAGTCCTGAAACCTTTCTTCATCAACATAAAAATTTTTAACGGGATGCCCGATATACTCTTCTCTACTATAACCCAGCAGTTTTAATTCCGCCCGGTTGACCCATTGAATAATTCCGTTGGGACCAGCTTGATGGAAGCCGACGGGAGCATTTTCGAAGAAATCACTGAGTTCATTGCGGCTTTGATATAAAACTTCTTCGACTTTTTTGCGTTCAGTTAAGACGGCCGTTAAAATTAGTCCAGTTATCGTCACAACACTTATGAATTCTTGCAAAAGCAAGAGTGATTCATTAAGCGTGCCTCCGACAAAAGGTCCAAAACCGTTAATGGTGCCCCAAATAGCAATTCCCGAAATGATTAAAATCGACGCCATGACTCCGTTTCGTCCAAACCGAAAAGCCGCCCAAACAATCAAAGGAATAAATAAATGTGTCAACGGATAGTGCAGAAAGCTAAACCGTGAATAACCGCCGAAAATCGCCAAGTTTGTAATGAATACCGCAACCAAAAAGAAACCGAGTTCTATCCGGCGTAAAATTGTTAATGGCGTGAATTTATCGCGGTACCACGTCAAAAGAATGGGTGTAAAAATAAGAATCCCCGTCACATCTCCAATCCACCAGGTTAACGACGTTGTTTGATAAAGCGCCCAGGGAACCATCCCGGATATGCATAAGATATTAGGACCGATAACCGCCGGGACTAAACACATAATGACCGCGACCAAAACAAACTTGCAGACATCATACGTGCGGTCCAGCGGATTGTGATATCCAATAAAACGATGAAGCATAAAATTCCCGAATATCGCTTCCAGTGAATTACCAATCCCTATATAAAAAGAAACAATCATAATCGTCGTAAAATCAGCCGTATGGTTGATTGTAAAAACAATCGTGTTCGCCAAGAAAGCGCCGATTAAAATACTTGGCCAAACCCTAGGGCCAAAAAGTAAAAGGGCTGCGAAACCGATCCCCGACGGCGGCCATATTGGCGTTGCATTTGTTTGTTCAAAAGCCAGTGTCAAGCCCATCCGCGCCGTCAGGAAATAAATAACGGCAATGACGATCACTTTTCCTAACCATCTTATAAGAGAAGGGAATGATTTGCTCATATTTACCCCTTATGGCTCCTATGCAGGACCTTATTTATGGCTTTGATTAATTCTTCATGTTCAAATGGTTTGGCAAGGGTCAAATAATTTTCGTGTTCAACTTTAACGCCGAGGGTCTCGAGATCCGCTTCTTCTTTGGTTAAGATAGCCGTCAGAAAGATAACGGGAATGTCCTGGATTTTATTTTCTGACTTTAGTCTTTGAATAATCTGGGCGCCGTTCATGTCGGGAAGCAATAGATCAGTAATAATAAGGTCCGGATTAAATTCTTTAGCTTTCATGATCGCCTCTGCGCCGCTGTTAGCTTTAATGATGTCAAGCCCTTCCGAATTCAACTCTATCTCCAGCAGCTGGAGGATTTCTTCGTGATCGTCGATAATTAGCACCTTTTGATTTTCCATTGCCTTCCTAACCTTCCTCAAAATAAAAAACCCCTAAAACCTCATCATCATAAGGAAATAGGGGTGATGTCTTCACAAGTGTTGTTTCGGCAATCTGGCTATCCTAATTTGGTGTTGCCCCTATTAGGACCCTATGACTTTGCCCGTGCAGCACGCTGGGTACACGGCCCTGAACTTTGAGTAATTCAGGGGTCCCCACCTTACGATGGGTTTGCTATTTTCGTTCAACTGACACGGATCTTTGAAAATCCGCTATTTGGTGTAAGTATATACTATTTCTACCAAAATTGCTAAGCGCGTTTAATGAATAACCTCGCAGCAAGCTGACGAGGTATCCACAACTAACTGCAAAAAGGAAGCGCAGCGTTCTACTACGTTCAAATGCTTTCGCGTTTGAACTTCGCAGGAACGGTCCTTCGAAGCTGCAACGTAAAAACATTGCAGCGAAGAAGACCGAGCTGCGGAGAATTCACCCTTAACCCCGCCAAAAGACGCGGGGTTAATTCGCGCGTCTACTTACGCGTTGCAAAGAACGCAACGCGTAAGTAATGCGCTCATTAAACATGACTAGCAAAAAAATATCCATACCACGTTGAGACAAAACTTAGTTACCCAACGTGGTATGAGACGTTATCGAACAATTTTAATCATAAATTTCTAGTTACAAAATTTTTGAAAAACTGTCTTTCACCCGCTTAATAATCCACTTGCCTTGTTCCCACTTTTCGCTAGGTGATACCTTAAAGAATATTCCCAACAATTTATTATCTTCAAGGTAGTAATAATCTCTTCTTTCGACATCGGGTTCATCCTTAGAATTTCCTTTAACTAAAATAGCATCATGTCCGGCAAAGGTAACACGTTCCGTCTGAAAATTGTCACCATAAAAATCGAATTTCTCAAAAAAGAAATGATTGAGCTGGGTTAAAAAATGGATTTGTTTGTTGAATTCATACCAAGAAAGAGTCACAACCGGATCTTTGGCGATCACAAGCTGCGTGTTTCCCTTGGCTTTATCAACTTCCCAGGTCAAATCACACGGAAATTGAAGGTCCCATTTTTTCATTTGGCAAGTCGTGACGCCTGATTTATTTTTTGAATTTTCAAAGACATCAGGAAGTCCAAAAGGAACGGAAGGATCTGCTGTCGATTTTGCTAATTCTTGATTTTGATTTGTATCGGAATCCGTGGCGGCAGCAAAAGCGGCAGCCGTCGAGGTTTCTTCGGCTGGACTTGACTGCGCCGTTTCTTTTGTTTCCTGACCAGCCGGGGCAACCTCGGCAGAAGGTTTCTCTACCTCAGCGGTCTTTTCATCAGTAGAAGGAGTTTTCCCAAATTCATTAATTTCTTGCGGGACAGCGGCTTTTTCATCTGAAGCTTGGTCTGACGTTTTAGCTAATGTGGCGGCACCGTCGGCGGGTGATTTATTAACGACCTTATCACTGTTGTCCGCGGATTTACTGGTTTCTTTTTCTTCTGGAGCTTGTTCGACCTTGACGGTTTCCTGGCCGGAAGCACTTGAGGAACCGGTGGTTTCAGGGATTGTGGTTACCGCAGCACTTTGCGTAGTAGATCTCGTCGAATACATTACGATCAAGATGAACGCTAAGACTCCAAGGTAAATCCAAATGACATTAAATACTTTTTGTTTCATGTCTGTGGGTTCTGATGATTGACTCATGGCACATCCTTTCTGTTTGGTGTTATTCATCCCCAAGTTAACATGTAAACTGGCAAGGCAATTCGCGGAGATATGAACGGCGGCTTGGTGTAATGCATTTCAAAGAAAAAAAAGCCCAAGAGATCCGTCTGCGGATTTCTTAGGCTTCTTCATTGAAGCTTAGGACTATAGCTCTTCCCAACGATAGAAAAAACATTACGGTTTTTATTATAATCACGCGGGTCGAGCTGTCAACACATAGATAATGAATTCGCAGAGAATTAGCATTTATGAGATGGCTTTTACTTAACACCAAACTTATTTTTCATATCTTGGACCGCGCCTTGAGCTGTCTTTTGGATATCAGCCTTGGCTTTTTCTAAAATTTCTTTGGCGGCCTGTGAGTTTTGATCCAAGTTGGCTAAAATATGATTCGCAACCGCGATGGCCTGGTCATAATTCTGATTATTAATAAAAGCCTTTCCCTGCCCGACGAGATAATCAACCTGGTCTTGGACCGTCCCTTTACTTTTTGATTCTTCAATCGCCTGTCCGGCATTGGCAGCCGGTTTTGGACTGCAACCGATTAAAGAGCTCAGCATCCATGAAACAACAACCATTGCCAACCATTTTCCTTGAGTACGCATGATCTTCTCTCCTTTTTATACTATTCTAAAATTGACTTCTCCTTTAATTATATTTTCTCACAGCACAAATAAATGTCTATCTTCTTCACGGAATGCTTTCTCTTTGAAAATATCCCTGCGGTCTTAAGATCGATTTTCTGACGGAGAAGCGTGATTAATTTAAGGTTATTATTGACAATGATTATGTTATAGCTTATAAAAACTAAAAAAGGAATTTTGTTTTATGATTCAGAATTTTTTTCGCATTATTTTTAGTGTTCTTTTTCTTCTCATTGTTTTCCCCGCATCCATTCACGCTGAAAATTCTATCATTCAAAAAGAACTTCACATTCTAAACCGCTTAGGTTACGGCCCGCGTCCAGGAGATATTGAAAAACTTAACGCCATCGGGATTGATAAATACATTAAAGATCAACTATCTCCGGAAAATATTCAAATACCCGTCGAATTAACTTCAAGGCTGGACAATCTAAAAACGCTGCACATGAGTTCTGAAGAAATTTTCAAAGAATACGGCCCTGAGAAAAAAAAGCGCAGCCAACGGCTTACCGTCTCCACACGCAAAGCCAACCGTGAACGTGCCCCAATTATTATTAATGAAGCCGTCCAAACCCGCCTTATGCTTGCCTTGGAAAGTCCTCAGCAACTGCAAGAAGTGATGGTGGATTTTTGGTTTAACCATTTTAATATTTTTTCAGGAAAAGAACTTGATCATCTTTTAGTCGGGGCCTTTGAGCAAGAAGCTATCCGGCCCTACGCGCTGGGACATTTTCGAGATCTTCTCGAAGCAACCGCCAAACATCCGGCCATGTTGTGTTATCTTGATAATTGGAAGAGCTCAGTGCCGGATAATATTGGTGCGCATGGCCAATTCAAAGGACTTAATGAAAATTACGCTCGGGAGCTCATGGAATTTCACACGTTAGGCGTCGATGGGGGATACACGCAAAATGATGTTGTTGCCTTGGCGCGCATTTTAACCGGATGGACTTTGCGCCAGCCAAACGCCAAATCAGATACTTTTGGTTTTTATTTTGATTCGAGACGGCATGATTACGGCAAAAAAATTTTTCTTGGGGAAGAAATTCAAGGTGAAGGTCAACAAGAAGGAGAAATAGCGCTCGATATATTGGCGCGCCACCCGTCGACCGCGCGCCACATCTGTTATAAGTTAGCACAAAATTTTGTCAATGATGATCCTGATCCGGGGTTAGTCAAAAAACTATCCGAAAAGTTCCTCGAGACCGATGGAGATATCCGCGCGGTCTTGGATACACTTTTTCACAGCGCTCAATTTTGGGACGAGAAGAATTTCGATGCCAAATTTAAAACCCCTTACCGTTTTATTGTTTCAACTATTCGTGCCAGCGGAAGGTCAGTTGAAAACTACAAGCCGATCAAAGGCGCCCTAATACAATTCGGAATGCCGCTCTACGGTTGTCTTACACCCGACGGGTATAAAGACACACAAACGGCATGGCTTAATCCCGAGGGTATGCTTAGACGCGTCAGCTTTGTGACCGCCTTTGCCAACGGAAATATAAAAATCGATAACAGTAATCAACCACTCGATGCCTCGCAGCTTTTAAAAACATTAGGTAATGAGATTTCTGAAAACACGCGCAAAATGTTAGCCAAATCTCCCGAACGCCTGCGCGCGGCTTTAATTTTGGGCGGCCCGGACTTTATGAAGCATTAGTATCTTTATGCAAATATATCGTCGGAATTTATCGAAAGAACAGGTTCTTTTTCCTCTCGATTTAATGCTGACTAGCCTGAACGATTGAGCCACTGGGCTTGGTGATATTGTGTTCAAAACAAACATCATCAATTTCAGAAACGCTTAAAGCCTACCTTTAATTTTCATAATTAAGATTTCTTCTCTTAAATACTTAAGCCGGTTTCTTTCCCTCAATATCCGGGCAGTCGATATCTTTCTTACCTTCGTCGTCGATGTATTAATCATCAGCTGCCAGGTATCACTGTAATGAAAAATTGGTCCGGTCACGGCCAGACAGCAGCGGGGGCAGAAGTGGCGAGAATCATTCTGCGGCATTATAGTTTTTTGAAAGAGAACCCGGTTCCTACAGAACTGGTTATCTGTTATATATTTATAAGGAAACGGTCCTGATTTTGAATTAACTCACCAAAATTTGTCATTTTCCGTCGGGTATGACATACTTTAAGTAGCTTCAAACACAAAGGAGGTGGAACCATGAAAAGAGCAATTGCTTGTGCTATGGTTTTCGCGTTTCCGCTCGTTTGCAGCACAACCGTATTGGCCATGCCCAAACCGGTTGAAAAAGTCAAAAGAGGTGTTACGACGGTTATCAGTTCACCGTTGGAATTAAAAAAGGATGTGATGAGTGAAGTGAAAAAATCTCATTTTAAACTGTTCGGTTTAGTGGGCGGAGTTCTTAAAGGAACAGCGGATATGACCAAAAAAACAATATCCGGCGCCATCGAAATAGCTACATTTCCCATGAAATAGATATCAATAAAAAAACCTGCCCAACACCGAGTGTTGGGCAGGTTTTTTTGACAAAGATTATTATAAAATTCCTGTCTTACAAACCTTTCCAAACTTCTTCCCGCTTTCGCGGACCGTCCGCTTAAAAGTTTTATAATCAACGTTAATAAGACCAAACCGCGGATCAAAACCTTTGTCCCATTCAAAATTATCCAAAAGCGACCAATAAAGATATCCGGTTATCTGCACGCCTTCTTTCATGGCGAGGTAAATATTTTTCAAATGGTCTTGAATGAATTTCCAGCGCTGTTCATCATCGGCAGTGCAAATTCCATTTTCAGTAACCATAATAGGCAGCTGATACTTTTTCAATCCCAGAAGGACTTCATAAAGTCCCGTCGGGTAAATGTCCCAGCCCAGCGAATTCTTTCGGGCACGGTTATATCTCTTGTCCGCAATATCCGTCATCAAATTGGATAATCCAATCTTTTTTAATTCAACCAGCTGCCGGGAATAATAATTAACGCCAATAAAATCCATCGCTATCGGCCGAAACATATTGTAACGCTGAACTTTTTCAAAAAACCGCAAATTATAAATCTTGTCTCTTAAAAATGTAATAAACCGGTTTTTGAAATCCGTTTTGCGTGACATAAAGGCGGTGACGTTCTGGGCGATACTAACGGCAGGTTTGTTTAAGTTTGATTCCTGATAAATTTTATGAATTAACTGGTAAGCTTTCACATGAGCAAAAGCCATATATTCTTCGACGGCCGTGGCTCGGAAAATGGATGTCCCTTGCGGCGGCCATGCTCCTAGAAGATAGGAGTGTGAAATATAAACGTTAGGCTCGTTGATTGTAATCCAATAGTTGACATGTTTGGCCAACGCCCGCGTGACAACATTGCAATAACGCAAAAAATATTTCACCGAATAGCGGTGCGTCCACCCTCCCTTATTGCTAAACCAAACGGGATTTGTGAAATGATGCAAGGTCACAACCGGTTCAATACCGCGCGCTTTTAAAGCCAAAATAACGTCAACATAATGCTGCAAAGCCTCGTCGGAAAATTTCCCCTCCTCAGGTTCGATCCGGCCCCATTCGATCGACAAACGATGGGCGTTATGATGCAGACTTTTGGCGAGATCAAAATCCTGTTTATAAAATTCATAATGCCGGCACGCGGCGCCGGAAAGTTCCTTGCCAGCTTTCTTTTCCCAGTGCCACCAATCCGAATGAATATTATTCCCTTCAACTTGATACGCTGATGTGGCAGCGCCCCAGAGAAAATTTTGCGGAAATTTTATCATGTTTCTGTGTCCTTATTTCCGTTAGGTAGGCTATACTTGTTGTGGCCTCTATAAAAAGTGTAACATTTTTTTGTGGCCGTATGCCAGGTAGGTACACACAGGAGTTGACATTGCCCTCGCTTATAGGATTAATTAAAAAAACTTATAAAATGGTCTCTCCGCTGGAGCGCCAGGTCGTCATGAAAAATGTCGCCGCGCTTTCTGTCCTGCAAGCGATCACTTATGTCTTGCCAATTCTTATTCTTCCCTATTTGTTTCGAGTTATCGGCCCGGAAAAATTTGGGTTGATTGCCTTCGCCCAGGCCTTTGTCCAATATTTCATTATCTTGACGGATTATGGATTCAACATTTCAGCCACACGCGAAATTTCTCTGGCACGACACCATCATGCCAAGGTTTGTAATGCTTTCTCAGCGGTCATGACAATTAAGATTGGACTCGCGATTTTAAGCTTGTTCGGGCTTAGCCTCATTGTTTACTTCGTACCAAAATTTCATAATGACTGGGTCGTCTATATTTTTAGTTTTGGGTCTGTCATTGGAAGCACACTTTTTCCAGTTTGGTTTTTTCAAGGCACTGAAAAAATGAAACACATTGCAGAGCTTAACATCGTAGGCGGGATTGTTTACGCGGTTTGCATTTTATTGTTGGTACGAAGGCCGGAAGACTATTTGAAAGTGCCGCTCGTTAATTCCTCGATCTCCTTAATCACCGGACTCGCGGCTCAATACATGATTTTTAGAAAATTCAAAATCACTTTTCAGTTTCAGCAGGGTCATCATCTGCGCCAGCAGTTGAAAGCCGGCTGGGATATTTTTATTTCGATTGCGGCGATCAACGCTTATACATCGACGAGAGTCTTTGTGATTGGACTTTTTACTAACAATGCGTTGACTGGTTTTTATTCAATTGCCGAACGCATTGCAAACGCCTGTCAAACGTTCCCGCTGTGGTCGTTTTCACAAGCGATTTTTCCGCGGCTGAGCGCAATCTTTCATAAAAATAAAACAAAAGCTTTTCGAATCATGCAGCGGATCCGCAATATTACAGTCATCATTTCTTTGATCTGCCTGCCGCTCATTTTTAGCTTCGCGCATATTATTGTACGGATTATCTGCGGGGCTGATTATCCTGCGGTTGTCATTTCGCTAAGGATTTTGTTAGTCGCTGTTTTCTTTGTAAGCGCGAATGCTTTTCCCGTGCAATTTCTTTTAGTGTGCGGCAAAACGCAAATTTATTCGCGCATCCATGTCATGATGGCGATGGTCGGACTTCCATTGATTGTGCTTTTGACGTATTCGTTTTCGTATGCGGGAGCGGCGACTGCGACGGTAATAATTGAGGGAGGGATTTTTCTGATTACTTATTTTACAGTAAAATGGTTACGATTTTAGAAATTCGTCACCCAACATGAGGAGTGGCGCACTATACGGGGAGCTGATTATCTCAGCTCATCACTTAGCAAGAACACTGATTATAAATCCCACACCTACCAAAACGCTAGGCATTACCAATAAAATCCAACCTATAAAAACCATCGCCCAACCTGGTGTTTCTCTTATAACAAAAAAAGCTACTTTTGATTTTCCCAAATACTCACCAAACCATATAAACGATAGGGTGATCGTCCCCAATAGAAACATATAAAACATTCCAAACGGCCCTAATGCCATAAGGCCCAAAAATAAATTAATAAAAGCAACTATAAGAGAAGCGAATCTTGATTTATTATCAGATATCCACTCGCGGATTTCATTCATTGCTCTTTATACGAATTGGCTCGACGCAAAATTAAGGTGTATGTGAACTTGAACTAGAGCTGGAACTTGAGCTCGAACTCGAAGAAGAACTCGAGCTTGAACTGGAACTGGAAGATGAACTCGAACTAGAACTGCTGCTTGAGGAAGAACTCGAGCTGGAACTCGAACTCGCGTTATCGGTAACGGTGTGGTGTGTCGTACCATTTGGGTCCGTCGTTGTGATGTCGGTATGCGTGTGCCGATAATTAGGAGAATTCGGATCCGGCGGTGTCGGAGATGTAGGCGGCGTTGGCTTTTTAATAGCAAGAGCGTTTGTACTTAATGCCAAGGTCACAACAACGGCGAAAAATAAATTACGGGCGAGCGTTTTACTCATGAGGTCTTCCTTTCGTTTAAGAAAGTTAGAATTGAGTTTCAAGAAAATTATAACAAGCGGTTTGATGGTTTTGAGAAAAATATGGTTTTTTTCAACTGCGGAGGAAAATCATGTGGTTTCAATTAAAAATTTATTAAACTTCTAGCTTCTTCTCTACTTTCAAGCGGGACATAAATTCTATATTGATCTATAGCGGTTCTTATCGGCACTCCCCAGCATATTTTCTCGAAAATAAGGACTTCCCCGCATTTGAGCTTCGCAGAACATTCTACGGAACCCAACACGAAATGGAACGGAGTATTGGGTGAAGTAGAGTGGAGGTGCCGGGAATTGAACCCGGGTCCTCGGGTGACTTTGTATAAGTGACTACATGCTTAGTTTGTCTATTAAGATTCGCCTTATTGTCTCCGGCAAACAGGATTGAACAAGACTAGCTTTCTTTAATCTCATCGCTGATGTGAAAGCGCCATCAACAACCAGCCTGCTAGTGTCCTCAATGTCAACTCACAGGCGAAGCTGACACGAGGGCTAAGCTGCTATGAGCTTAGACAGGTGTCGCAACGGCTTCAGCCGGAGCTTTGCTTTTGGCAAATTCCGCCATGACGCCGTTGAACGTCAACGCGTTGTTTTTTGCGTGTATTTTTGCCAGGATGATTAACGAGGCCAACCAGGCGTCCTCGGCATGCCACCTTATACACTGTACACTCAAGTCGAGACCAATCACCCCCGAAGGGAATTTCAAATTGGATGTGTAAAGTGCTGGTAAGTTTAAAAGAACGGCTTAATTATACGTGAAAATCGACGAGGAAGCAACTTGAGGCTTTTACTTTTATAGAAAAACTAAAACCCTCTTCTCTTCAACTCCTCCCAAATCTTTTTACTTTTACGCGGCATGAAACGGTCGAAGAAATCATTCATCTCTTCGATCATGGTCAATTTTTTACGGACAGGAAGCTTGATGTAGGCTTTTAAATCTTCATCGTCGTATTCACGATATTTTCTACGCTTCATGCCGAAGCTCCTTAATCTGCTTAAGACCCTTGATGTCTAATTTATCTCTATCACGGGACGCTACTTTTTTCATTTCAATTAAATCAGAAATATTAATCACCGAAATGCTTAATGCCCCATCTTTAAAAATCTTTTTTCTTGTATATGCTTTTTTAAAGTCAATCGGATGATCAATAACGACATCCAAATATTTTCTCTGAAAGTTAGGCTCATAAAGGGTAAAGGCTTTCATATTTTTCTGGTTAATCCATTCTTCTCTTAAGTTAACTTTAGCAAAATCAGCAACCTTAACCGGCACCCTAGGCACTAATTTCAAATTATTGACCGCTTTCACAAACTTTCTTAAATTTGAATCTTCAAGCAAAAGAATGACATCCAAATCAGCTGTTGCCCGATAAAAACCATATAAATTAACAGCGACACCGCCGACCACTAAATATTTGACCTTCTGGCGATTTAATTCTTTTATAATTTTCTCAAGCATTCAATTTTCCTCTTTGCTTCAATTATATCTGAAGTCCCTTGGAACGATACAAAACAATACAACTTATTGCCGCTTCGGCTTACTCAGCCGCTTGACTTCGCGATCGATGTCTCGGCGCTTGATGTCTTCTCTTTTATCATAAAGTTTTTTACCCTGCGCCAGGGCAACTTCCACTTTGACAAACCCGCGTTTGTTAAAATAAATTCTGGTTGGAACGAAGGTTAATTTTTTTTGAGTAATTGCGGCCGTAATTCTTTCGATTTCCCGTTTGTTAAGCAAAAGTTTTCGCGCGCGATCGACGGCAGTATTCATGTAACTTGCTTGCGCATAAGGATTGATATGTAGATTATAAAGAAATATTTCGCCCTTATCGACACGGGCAAAACTGTCCGCAAAACTCACCCCTCCGTCGCGCAGCGATTTGACTTCTCCTCCGCTTAAGGCAATGCCCGCTTCCCATTTTTCCAAAAGGAAAAAATCACGGTAAGCTTTTTTATTGGTTGCAATTACTTTAAAGTCCAATTCTTCAAACCCCTTTGAGCCAAAAATATAGCATGAGAAAAACCGGGATAGTGATGATGCTCACCAAATGACTTAAGACCAAACCTTGATTTAAAAAACCATCTTCAAGCTCATAATGTCTCGCAATAACCGACAGCGTCGTTGCGCTGGGAACGGCGGCTTCCAGAACAATAAGAAAGCCGATTAAATATTCCACCGGTATTGCCGTCACAATCAAAAGCGCCAACAACGGAAGTATGACGAGCTTCGCGCCCAAAACCGCCGCCAAATCACGCTTATGCATATCGCTTCGTTTAAGCCGCGCGAGATTTCCGCCGACGATAATCATGGACAAAGGCAGTGTGCAATCGCCGAACATCTTCACGGGTTTCATCATTAAATCAGGAATAAAATGGTTTAACCCGAAGTAGACCAATAAAAGAGAAAGCGTAATGGCCGTGATGGGGCCGTTCATGATTTGTTTTAATTCAAATTTTTCAATCTTGTGACGGGTCAAAAGCCAAACGCCAAGCGACCAAATTAAAAGATCAAATCCAATCAAAAATAAAAAAATATAAATGTAAAGGGTTTGAACTTGAGTTGCCGGCAACAACGTGGCGACTAATATTAGAGGTAGGTAGCCTGAATTTTGGAAACTGATCAGTCCAACGAATTCTCGTTTATGTTTTATCTTGGAGTCGAGATTGACAATCAATTGGGCAAGCGCAAATCCGGTTAGATTAATTCCAAAACTAATTAAAGGAAACCACCACCAATTTGGATAGGAAGAAAAACTAAAGCTCGAAAGCAAATGAGAAAGAATAAACGCCGGCAGGAAGAAATTTACAACCAAACGGCTAAAAAGATTCAAGCCGTTCTCGTCGATAATTTTTTTTTGGGTAAGAAAATAACCGCAACCGCCCATTAAAAGGATTTGGAGAGTGCCGGCCAAAGTCGTTTGGAAAGATAGAGGAAACATCGCTCGCGCATTATATCCTTCGCTTCCTAAAATTTGCAATATCTAATTTCAGAATGCGAAGAATACTCCAACAACCTACGGTTATTGAAACGCACCACAAAAATATTTTTAGGCACGAGTGATATGACAACTGAATATTTTATTCCAGAACGAAGCAGCCAGCATACCTCAGGCGGGACTTGCCCAGAACGGATTCAGAATCCGATAATAACGCATCGCTCTGAAAACGCGCAACCGTAAACACTGCCCTCTGAATATGGGCGCGAAGGCAATTAGAGAAGCAATAACAAACGTTAGTTCAGGACTAAGCCCCGCAGCACTTACAGATTTACGGAAAACGGTTAGGAAAAAACAACGGAAAGCAATAAGAATGGTTAAATGAGCGCATTGTTACAAGATGATAGTGCGTTTATTGTACTTGTTATTATCAAATTCGCCATCTTTAAAAAAAAATTTTTAAGAAACTTTTTCTAGGATAAAGTTAAGGTGAGGATGAGTTGACAGCGAAATTGTTTGTCGGTATACTTCATAAAGATTTTTCAAGAATAACTAATGCGATTCTGTTCGAGGTTCCAAAAATATTTTGGCAGCTGTCGCGGAAGTGTCCTTCGCTGCCATATTTCTTATTGAGCGAAGGACAACTTTCCGCCTTTTTCTAAAAAATATTGTGGTCAAGCGGAAGTGGGTCTTCTACGCTTCCATACTTTCGTGTGGAAGCTTCGAAGCACCACGGTTCTAAAAATCTTATTTATTGCTTCGTCGGAGCCTGCTCCTACGAAGCTCAAACACAAAAGTATTTGAGCGTAGTAGAGCGGAAGTGGCGGAATTGGTATACGCGCAGGTCTCAGAAGCCTGTGCCGCAAGGCTTGAGAGTTCAAATCTCTCCTTCCGCATTTTCTCATAATATCTTTCCCAAAAATGCTTATCCGCACTTTCACATTCTCTTAAGTAATTCATAAGAAATAATCAGGCCTTAAATTTTTACTATTTCAGGGTATTTCAAGATATCTATGAAACAGATTGTTGCCTAATCAACTACAAGATATACTTTATTTAAAGGCAACAATATTTTTGATATTTTCTTCCATAAGAGAGAGATTAATTGCATGAAAACTATTTATCGAAACGCTTTTACCATCATGGAATGCCTCATTGTTGTTTTATTAATAGGAATTGTCGTCGCTTTCATTGTGCCATCCTATTCAAAGATACAGATAAAAATGACAGAAAAGACAGCGGCGGCCAATCTAAGAATGATTGAATCATCTATCCTATTATATAGAAGCCAAAACAGTAGTTCTCCTTCTTCGAATCTTTCCGATATTAGTCAAATTAATACAACGTTCGGTTTAAATATTTTCCCAGATATACTGAGTTATTCATGCCGTTTTGATCAAGCGCCGGGTGACTACTGTTATCCTTATGAATGTGCAGCTCAGTCTCCCGACGGTTGGCAGCTCCACATATGCGGCACCGAGCCTCAAAATCATGTCCATTGTAATACTGGGACACTCCCAAGGGGAGATTGTCCCTCTTGCTGGCGAGGGGTAGGCGGAGGGTGTTATATATATGGCGCAGGAGGATAATGATAATATATGCTTAAAAGGATTCGAAGAGCTTTTACTCTTATGGAATTAATGATGGTATTGGTGATATTGACAATTATAATGACTTTCGTAATTCCATCTTATAAGAAAACTAGTGACAAAATGACTGAAAAAACAGCCGCCTGGAATCTTATTAGCATTAGAACTGGTTTAAATTTGTATAAAACTGCCCAAGGCGGCTATCCAACTTTCAATTTGAATAATGCAAATGCGATCAGTAACACACTTGGTATCGCGATTATTCCTGGTAATATAACTTATCAATGCATATTGATGTCTTCAAACACCTATGATTGCCAGGCAACGACTTCCGCTGGCTGGCAAGTGCATATTGAAAGTGGATTTATCCCAGGCGACCCCCATTGCAACTCAACCAATCCTCCTTGTCCGACCTGTACTATGACGGCCAAGTGTCCATTTCTTCCGTAAGAAAATTTAACATTATAAAAATTAATGAAAAAATTGTTGGGTTATACGTCGCAAGCTATACTTTAGAAAGTAAATTGCTTCTAATTTCATTGCAAAATTAATCCATGCCCAGAATATTAATTGCGTTAAGTCTTTGTCCTCTTTTTTTATTTCATTTCTTTATTGGTAAAGCCTTTGCTCACTACTCTGGTCAAAGTTTTACAACGTTATCCGTTAACAATACCGCAATAACCGGGCAAACCGATATTTGTCTTAACGATCTTTCCTTAGATCTTCCCTTAGATACCGATGGAAACGGAGATATTTCCTTACCAGAAGTACAAGCTCAACAAGACAAAATCGCTACATACTTCAACAACAACATTTCTTTGCAGCTGGACGCGGAATCAGTTGTCCTTAAACCGGTTTCTTTTAAGCTTGTTGATTTTGGCCAATGCCGCTATTTGCAAACACATTGGGAAATTAATCATGCCACTATCCGGCCTCATTCAATTAAAATTAAAATAAATATACTCCTGGACAAAAAACCCCAATTCATTAATTTTGTGGCTTTGAATGAAGGCAAAGAGGTGCGATCTGCAGTATTAACATCAAGTAATCCCCGTTCCGAATTATTTTTAGACAAGGGGCAAGAATTTCTGGCTTTTATACGTTATGGAATCTTCCATATCGGGACGGGTATTGATCATCTTTTTTTCCTTATATTGCTCATCTTTAATGTTTTCATGGCCTCGGGAAATGATCGGCAAAAAAAAGAAAAAAACTTTCCAGCCCTTCTGTTCGACATCACTAAACTAGCGACGGCCTTTACAGTTGCTCACTCCTCGACATTATGCTTATCCGTTTTAGATATTTACTCCATGCCTCAACAAGTCGTTGAGACTGTAGTTATTTTGTCTATCATTTTTGTGGGTTTAAACGATATCTTTAATTTTTATACCGGGCGGGAATGGTTATTAATTTTTATTTTTGGGCTGTTCCATGGATTGGGTTTTGCGGATGGGCTTAAAAATTTAGGGTTGTCGGGCGGTAATTTGGCGGTCCCTCTCTTCGGATTTAACCTTGGTATAGAAATTGGACAAATTATTTTAATTGCATGCTTGCTTCCCACCTTATATATTCTTTCCCGGCGCTGGAAGCCGCTTCTTCAACTCCTTATTGGATTGTGCTGGACGATTGTCAGTATAAGCGTATTCTGGCTGTTGGAACGGTTCTCATCCTACATTTTCCATTAGCGTTTTACCAAGCGACCAACGTCTCCCACCAAAAAACGGCTGGCCGGCAAACGACTAATGCCTTTGACCAGAAGAAAACTTATCACCACAGTAGTTATAAAAGTCAGGGCCACCCAGGGTTCCTGGTAATTGAATCCATTCACTTCAAGATAACGCCGGACACAAACAAAGACCCCCGCATGAACCAAATAAATACCAAAGGAATATTGTGCCAATTCTTCCAAAATTATTTTGTTTGCAAGTTTGTTTTGAATGCACCATAAGGCAATCTTCGCCAGTAAAATAAAGGTCAGTAAATTCTGCAATATCTCGGCGAGAATATTGATAATCTTAAAACTCGCTGGGATATTTAAGAATCCATGCCAGTAAACGGCACCCAAATACAATGAATAAGTCCTGATTGAATTTAAAACAATAATCGCAGTCCCGATCCACAAAATTTTTACGGGCAATGCTTTTTCCCTAATCTCTTTAACATGAAAAAAACAAAAAATTCCGGCTATAAAATAAGCCCAATAAACCAGGGAAAAAATAGTTAAGTTATAAAAGGTTTTCTCTTCCAGCTTCAAGACATTCAGCCAAATTACCGCATGCCAAACGATCTGTATGGCAAAAACAGTGATCACAAACTTCCAATCCTGTTTGCGCTCATAAAAAAATTTATAGACGTTCAAGAGAACTGGAAACAAAATATACATTTGAAAAATGACCGGAAAAAACCATAAGTGAAAAAAATTTCTTCCGGTTATTAAATTGAACGCGAGATTCGTGAAATTGGTTTGATCCAAAACATGTGGTTTAAAATACAGCGTAAAGATCAAATAAAGGAAAGAAAAAATAATAAAAGGCGGCAAAAGGCCCCCAAACCGTTTTTTATAAAATCCACTCACCAGAAAGGAAGATTTATACCGGGCGCTTAAAACAAACCCTGAAATAAAAATAAAAAGCGGCACAGCCCATTGCACCAGCTGAAAAAAGAAAAGATCGCCAAGATACATGGGATTCGATCGAGGAAGTGTTTGGAAATCGGGACTGACATGAATCGCAATAACACCTAAAATCGCAAACCCGCGCAGCAATTGAATGTCTTCAAAGATTTTCTTCGTAGGCATCTCTTATCTCTTCCATATAGAATCTATCCTTCGCTGTTCTTCAACTATAGCTTTTGGTTAGATTCTAATTCTTGGTTATTTTCAATAATCTTTCGATTTCTGGCAGAAGTTTTTCGGTACTTTCAGGCTTGCGGATATAAGCGTCGGCCTTGGACATGAAACCAATCCGTTCGTCAATCGTCCGGACTTGGGCCGTAAGCATGATAACTGGCAGGGAACTCGATATTTCGTCTTTGATTCGCGCGCAAATCTCATAGCCGTTGGCGCCCGGCATCACCACATCCAGTACAACTAAATCCGGACGTTCGGTTAAAACTTTTTTAATGCCTTCCATGCCCGAATTTGCGGTAACGACATCATAACCTTCAGATTCTAAACTAATTTTAATTAATTTAGTTATATCAACTGTATCATCAATCACTAAAATTTTCTTTTTGCTTCCGGTCATCAATTCCGTTTCCTTTCTTCATTAATAAGTATACCGTATTAACGATCAGGGGACGATTACCCCAGTTATAATGCAAAAAACCTATGCCGAAGCCGGAATAGGTTTTTTGGGGACAATTGTGCAGATCTTCCACTCTATACAACTGGAGGGCACGATGACCGAGTCTGGTCCCAACAAAATTACCAAGGAGATATGAAGCATTCTAACTTTTTTCTTTGGCATTCATGACCTCCTTTAGTTTCTATAGGGGAGTATTACAGCACAGTTTTCTATAGGATTAAACAGAAATCTTCAGTTTGTAATCATCCGCGGCCTTTTAGACGCAAAGTCATCTGCAATAAGCAAATCAAACGAAATTCCCCTTGCCACCCCCATTTTTCCATAATAAAATGTCACTTCATTTCAGCCTTATAGTATAATAAAGAAAATTTTTGAAGGTCTTGTCTGATCACTACAAAGGAAAAATCCATGAGCGACGCTGTAAATAACAAACCTAACATCGAAATGGACGATATTGAAATTAAAGAGTGGCTCAGTTCCCTCGATTACGTCCTTGAACACGGCACACCCGAAAGAGCTCAGCATCTTCTGCAGCAACTTCAAATCCGGGCCCAGATGGCCGGCATTACCATTCCCTTTTCCGTGAACACTCCTTATGTCAACACCATAACCCCCGATAAACAACCAGTTTATCCGGGCAACCGTGAAATAGAACGCCGAATCAAAAGTATTATCCGTTGGAACGCCATGGCGATGGTCGTTCGGGCTAACCGCAATGAAGACGGTATCGGCGGCCATATTTCAACGTTTGCTTCTTCCGCGACCCTTTTTGAAGTTGGCTTTAACCATTTTTTCCGGGCCCGCCGTGAAAACTTTAGCGGTGATCAAGTCTATTTTCAAGGTCACGCCTCTCCTGGCGTCTATTCCCGGGCTTTCTTGGAAGGCCGATTAACTCAACAAAATTTAGAAAATTTCCGACGTGAACTTCAGCCCGGCGGCGGACTGTCTTCTTATCCTCATCCGTGGCTGATGCCAAACTTTTGGCAATTTCCCACCGTTTCGATGGGCCTGGCGCCGATTTTAGGAATTTATCAAGCCCGATTTAACCGTTATTTGGAAGACCGCGGTCTTAAACCCAAAGATGACAGCAAAGTTTGGGTTTATATGGGCGACGGCGAATCTGATGAACCCGAATCGTTAGGCGCCATCACCATGGCCTCTCGGGAAAAATTAGACAACCTCGTTTTTGTCATCAACTGTAATCTCCAGCGATTGGACGGTCCTGTTCGAGGCAACGGTAAAATCATTCAAGAGCTTGAAGCTCTTTTCCGCGGTGCCCAATGGAATGTCATTAAAGTTATTTGGGGAAGCGATTGGGATCCGCTTTTAGAAAAAGATACCGAAGGCATCCTTATTAAACGCATGGGCGAAGTCGTTGACGGCCAATATCAAAAATATACTGTTTCCCCTGGAGATTATATTCGAAATCATTTCTTTGGCACTGATTCCAGATTGCTTAAGATGGTTGAACATCTTTCCGATGAATATTTAAGTAAAATGAAGCGCGGCGGTCATGATCCGGAAAAAGTTTATGCCGCTTATAAAGCCGCGGTTGAATTTAAAGGCGCTCCGACGGTCATTATCGCCCACACGATTAAAGGTTATGGATTGGGCGAATCCGGCGAAGGCAAGAATGTAAGCCATCAGCAAAAAAAACTTAACGAAGATGAATTGAAAGTGTTCCGCACGCGATTTAACATCCCGATTTCCGACGAAGAAGTCGCCGATTGCCCTTTTTATAAACCCGCGGATGATTCTCCCGAAATGGAGTACTTGCATGAATGCCGTAAAAAACTAGGCGGTTATGTCCCAGCACGTCACCCTAAAAGCAATCCTATCCCTCCTTTGCCCGACGAACTTTTCGAAGAATTTTATAAAGGAACCGGCGATCGCGAGGTTTCAAGTACAATGGCTTACGTCGCCATTTTGCGAAATCTTCTTAAACATCCTGAAATAGGCAAACTGATAGTGCCGATCATTCCTGATGAAGCGCGGACGTTCGGGATGGAAGGTTTTTTTAAGCAGATCGGTATCTATTCTCACGTCGGGCAGCTCTATGAACCGGTTGATAAAGATAATTTATTTTATTATATGGAAGCTCAAAATGGGCAGCTTTTAGAAGAGGGTATCACGGAAGCCGGCGCCATTTCTTCTTTTATCGCGGCAGGTACCGCTTACGCGACGCACGGCATCAACACGATTCCCTTCTACGCTTACTATTCTATGTTCGGACCGCAGCGCGTCGGAGATTTGGTTTGGCTGGCGGCAGATATCCGCTGCCGGGGCTTTTTAGTCGGCGCTACCTCCGGCCGCACAACTTTAAACGGCGAAGGTCTTCAGCATCAAGACGGCCATAGTCATGTGCTGGCATCGACGGTGCCAACATTAATTGGATACGATCCTGCCTTTGCTTATGAACTTGCCATCATCATTCAAGATGGAATCCGGCGGATGTACGAAAAACAGGAAAGTGTTTTTTATTATCTGACCGTCGGAAACGAAAACTATATCATGCCACCGATGCCGGCCGGTGTTAAAGAAGGCATTTTAAAAGGCATGTATCGTTTCAAAAAATCCGACAAACCTTCGGCGCTCAAAGCGCATTTGTTCGGCAGCGGTGCGATTATGAATCAGGTTTTAGCCGCGCAAAAAATTCTCGAAGAGAAATATCAAGTCTCGACGGATGTCTGGAGTGTCACCAGTTACACCGAATTACGCCGCGAAGGACTGCATGTCGAACGGTGGAATTATTTGAACCCTAAGGAAAAACCCAAAATGCCTTACGTCAGCGACCTTCTCAAAAATGAACAAGGCATTTTTGTCGCGGCCTCCGATTACATGAAAGTATTACCCGACGGCATCCGTCAGTGGGTCCCGAAACCTTTTGAAGTCCTCGGCACCGACGGGTTCGGCCGTTCCGAAAGCCGTAAAGCGCTGCGTGATTTCTTTGAAGTTGACAGCCGTCATATCGTCTTAACGACCTTGGGCTCGCTTTATCGCCAAGGAAAAATTAAAGCGAATGTTGTTGATCAAGCGGTTGTGGAGCTTAAGATTAATCCGCAAAAATTGAATCCGATGATTTCGTAATTCAGTTTCCCAGTTGTCCAGTTTCTTCAGTTAATTTAGAGGTATGACAACTAACGCCACGTGAAGTTGGCTTTGAACCTCAGGCGATGATTTTCTCGCTATTTTCAGACCAAAATTATATTAATCAAAATGATTTTGATCGTATTTATAAAGAATTAGAAGAAATTCGAACGATGATTGCAGGTTTTATCAGGTATCTAAAGAGTTTAAAATAAAAAACTGGCTAACTGGCAACTGGTCAACTGGATAACTTAGTGAGGAATTATGATTACCGACTACAAACTCCCCGGCCTCGGCGAAAATATTAAATCCGGCGTCGCTGCCAAAATTCTCGTCAAACCCGGCGATGCTATTAAAAAAGACCAATCTATTTTAGAATTGGAAACCGACAAAGCCGTATTGGAAGTTCCCTCTTCTATCGACGGAGTTGTGAAAGAAGTTTTAATCAAACCAGGCAATGAAGTCAAGGTTGGTCAGGTCATTTTAAAAATAGATACCGATGGAACGGCCGCTCCCGCGGCGAAACCGGCACCGGCCGAAACAAAAACTAAAGAAGAACCAAAACTAAAACCCGCCGACATTCCAGCCGTTAAAGAATTTGCCAAACCAGAACCGTTAAGCAGCGCACAAGTTGTTATGCCTACGCCAAAACTAGAAGTTCCAGCGCCAGTCAGTAAAGATGTCGCCGCAGCACCCTCCGTCCGGCGTTTTGCCCGTGAAATCGGCATTGATATCACACAAGTCCCCAGCTCTGGTCCCGGCGGAAGAATTTCAATGGATGATGTTAAAAATTATTCAAAGGCGCTTAACGCGGGTGGAAATCGCAGCGCTGGCAGCGGCGCAGGTTTGGCTATTCCAACCGAAACGCTTCCTGATTTTAGTAAATGGGGCGCGATCGATCGTCAGCCTATGAGCATGATTCGCAAAAAAACCGCCGAACATTTAAGCTATGCCTGGGCCACGATTCCTCACGTCACTCAATTTGATAAAGCTGACATCACTGAGTTGGAAGAACTGCGTAAACGTTTCAGCAAGAAAGTTGAAGCCAGCGGCGGGAAATTAACGATCACCTCCTTCCTTTTAAAAGTGATCGCCTCGGCGTTAAAAACATTTCCGCAGTTTAACGCGAGTCTCGACATGGCCAAAAATGAAATTATTTATAAAAAATATTTTCACGTTGGAGTAGCGGTTGACACGGACCGCGGGCTTTTGGTGCCGGTCATCCGAGACGTTGATAAGAAAAGCATTCGCGATTTGTCCGTTGAATTAGCCGGTATTGCCGAACGCGCACGAAATAAAAAACTTACTCTTGAAGAAATGCAGGGCGCCAGCTTTACGATCACCAACTTAGGCGGGATCGGCGGCACGTTTTTTACGCCGATCGTTAACGCGCCGGAGGTCGCGATTTTAGGTGTGTCGCGGTCGGTTATGGAACCTATTTTTCAAGACGGCAAATTTGTTCCCCGGCTCATGCTTCCTCTTTCTTTATCCTACGATCATCGTTTAGTCGACGGCGCCGACGGCGCCCGTTTCTTACGCTGGGTCTGCGATGCGATTCAGCAACCGTTTTTGATGGATTTGGGTGGTTAATTTCAGAAGAGAGTAGTAAGTAGAGAGTCAGCTGAATTTGCAAACTCTCTCCTCTCTACTTCAAAAGGAGAACAACAGTGTCAAACTCAAACCTAGTCGTCATCGGCGCCGGTCCCGGCGGTTATGCGGCGGCTTTTTTGGCGGCGGATTTAGGAATAGAAACGACATTAATCGATAAAGAAACGAATCCAGGCGGGATTTGTCTTTACCGCGGCTGTATTCCTTCCAAAGCGCTTTTGCATGTGGCCAAAGTTATTTCTGATGCCAAAGCCGCTCAACATTTCGGCGTCGCCTTTAGTCCGGCCCAAGTGAATTTAAATCAACTGCGTCAATGGAAAGAAAGTGTCGTGACCAAATTAACTGGCGGCCTTGGGCAATTGACGAAACAAAGAAAAGTTAAATACATTCAAGGCGAAGCGGTTTTCACGAATTTGAACACATTGTCGATTAAGAAAATGGATGGCTCAACTGAAACGCTTTCCTTTAATAAAGCCATCATTGCAACCGGCTCGCGGCCGACAACACTGCCGAACCTTCCGGCCTCACCTCATATTTGGGATTCGACCTCGGCGCTAAGGCTTGATGAAATTCCGGCTTCTCTATTAGTTGTGGGCGGCGGTTACATTGGATTGGAATTGGGCATGGCTTACCACGAATTAGGTTCAGCTGTTTCCGTCGTGGAAATGACATCCGGCCTTTTGCCTGGAGCGGATCGGGACTTGGCTGATGTCTTAGCCAAACGCGCGAAGAGTATTTTTAAAGAAACTTTACTTGAAACGAAAATTGCTAAAATGACACCGCATGCCGACGGTGTGTTGGTAACGTTCCAAACCAAAGATGGCCAAGAAAGACACCAGGATTACAATAAAGTTTTAGTCGCCATTGGCCGACGGCCAAATTCGGAAAATTTAGGTTTGGAAAAAACTAAGGTCCAACTAACTGAACGCGGTTTTGTTAAAGTAAACGCTCAGCGCCAAACAACTGATCCAAATATTTATGCGATCGGTGATATCGCCGGTGACCCGATGCTCGCGCATAAAGCGTCTCATGAAGGACGCACGGCCGTTGAAGCGATCGCCGGCCACAAAGTTGTATTTGAACCCAAAGCAATTCCAGCGGTCGTGTTTACGGATCCGGAATTAGCGTGGTGCGGATTAACCGAACTGGATGCGGCCAAACAAAACATTCCGATTTCCGTTGTAAAATTTCCGTGGGCCGCTTCGGGCCGGGCGTTGACACTCGATCGCACCGACGGGTTGACAAAACTCATTGTTGATCCGAAGACCGAACGGATTTTAGGTGTCGGCATTGTCGGTGTGGGCGCGGGCGATTTGATTGCCGAAGGCGTTCTCGCCGTTGAAATGGGCGCTTTGGCCACTGATTTAAAATTAAGTATCCATCCTCACCCCACTCTTTCGGAAACAGTCATGGAAAGCGCCGAGATGCTTTTCGGGCAGAGTACGCATATTTACAAACCTAAACGCTAATAAAACGCTATTAACGTGGGACGTCAGCACGTAGGACGTTGGACGTCGAGCCAATAAAAAAAGCCCATTCTTAAATTTAAGAATGGGCTTTTTTTACGTCCCACGTGCTCACGTCCTACATCCCACGTAATTCAGCGCGCTTTACACTTCCTTCCCCATCGCCACCTGAATCACGCGTTTGACATCTTCCATTTCAAAAGGTTTTTTAAGACAGGTGATCGCGCCGAGTTCGCGGGCGCGGTTGCGTTTTTCTTCGACGGAATATCCGCTCATCATGACAATCGGGAGCTTCGGGGCCACCGTTCGGATTTCTTGTAAGGTCGCCACACCATCTTTCTCCGGCATAACGATATCAAGAAATGCGACATCAAATGGCTTTTTCTTAACCGCGTCCAACGCTGCGTTGGCGTTATCAACGACGGTGATTTCATAGCCGCCCGTATAGCCTAAAGTAAAATCAAAGAGATCACCGATAATTTTCTTATCATCCACGACTAGAACTTTGATCTTTTCCATGATGCCAACTCCTCCAAGATTTTGTATGTCCCTGTTGCTTTTCCTGTCCAATTATATACTAAAACAAATTGCTTAGACAATTAAACTTCTCCGCAGTTGCCTTACGCAGCCTGAGGCACTTCGACATACGGCAACTGGATAACGAACGTAGCTCCATGACCCGGGGTGCTTTCAACTTCAATCCGGCCGCCGTGTTCATCGATCAAATCTTTGCATAACGCCAGGCCAATGCCGGCGCCTTTGGTTTTTGTTGAAAAAAATGGTTCAAAGATATGCTGTTTATCTTCGGGCAAAAGTCCGGGACCGTTGTCTTGAAAGGAAACAAGCACTTTTTTGGCGCCGCGGTTAAATTCGGAACTGATTTTAAGGTAACGCACTGTGCCGCGCGGCAACGTGCTTAAAGCCTGGGTCGCGTTAATGATGACATTCATAAAGACCTGTTGCAGATGAACCCCGTCGGCAAAAACCGGCGGCAGGTTGTCTTCCAAGACCAGATCCCAATTGACGCGCCGGATCCTTAATTCATCAGTAATCAAATTCACGGCCCGGTTAATATAGATATTAACATTAATATTTTCTTTTTTAATTTCGCGGTGGCGGATAAGTTCCATTAAGTCTTCAAGCATTTCCTTTAAGTACTGCGATTGCTCTTCCATCAGACAGATCGGCTTATAAAAAGCGTCTTCAGGCTTCATTTCTTTTTTGATAAATTTAACAAAACCATGAATGGCGGTAATGGGCTGGCTGATTTGATGCAGAATACCGGCGCTTAAACTCGCGACCGCTGAAATTTTGCCGGTTTCCAGGAGCTTTAATTGGGTCGTACGCAATTCTCCGACGACATGTGAAATCTCAGCGGTTTTTTTATCAACATCATATTCAAGATCATGAATACGCTGGTCGACCCGCGCCTGGTAATCATGAAACGCCGTTAACACCTGACTGGTCATAAAAGCTAAAATCGCCATAAAACCAATGGGGGCCAGGTTGATGACATTGGCGATCAGATCAATATAACCGCAAAGAATGACGGGATAAGAAATAATAAAAAAACGGATTTTGCGCCGCTTAATTTCTTCTTCAATCAAAAAATGGCTGTAAATTAAAACCATAATCCCCAACGCAAAGGTGGTCACGATAAAATAAAGAAATCCAATAGGCAAGCTGGTCCGCTGGGGATAGAAGCCGAAGGTATAAGTTTCCATTCCCATCCACAGATGAGTTTCGCGGAAAAAACTCGAAAAGGCCCAGACTAAAAGCGCAACAGTCCCATAACGCAGATACGTAATGCGGGATACAAAAGCACTGGCGGTATAAAATAGCCCGACGGGAACAAGCGCCATGCCTAAGTACATGATATTCGACCAGAAAAGTGCAAGGCCTTCATTATTGGCCCCCAGCATAAACCCTAGACCGAGAAGCCAAATAATTGCGCTTAAAAAAACAAACCCTAAAGCCCGGGTTAAAAGCGCTGTCCCCTGCATGCGGTATAAAAGATAACAAAAAATACCGCCCATCGCGGCGGCAAAAATTGGGATCAATGAAAAGGAATAATGAAAGTAATTATGGATATTGAATAAGGGAAGCCAGTCGTTTATAAAATTCATTGCAAAACCACTGATTAGTCTCGGGTTAATTAACGACAGAGTTGTCGTCAATCTTTAAAGAAGTTTTATGGATTTTAACACGATCCATTTTTATTTTTTAAAAGATTTTGAGAAATTTCACTTGAGTGCTTCGAGTTTAAAGAGCGCCCTGTCACCTATACGAAGATTAAGTTCATCGCTGCGGCCGCCGTTAATTTCTAAAACGTAAAGCGCTTCTTGAGAAGGAGTGTAGACAGGACAAGGATCGTTTTGGCAGGGCGGAACATTTTTTTCAATATAAACGATGCGCTGATCACGATTGATCCAAATCATGTCGAGCGGGATTTTCGTGTCTTTCATCCAGAAAGGATAGATCGCGGTCTTTCGAAATATAAAAAGCATACCAGCGTCTTTGGATAAAGACTCCCGAAGTTGTAAGCCGCGCTCTAACTCTTTTTCTTTTTCTACCACCTCGACGGAAAGACAATGGTCTTGAAAGCAGACTTGATTTGTGTGGGCGGATGGTTTTTGGCAGGAGAGATTGATCAAAAAACACGGGATCAAAAAAGAGCAAAAGCCGGCGATGCGAAAACGCCGGGCCATGGGCCCGCGATGTTCTGGCGCCGAACGGGCCCATGGCCCGCGCCGGACATTCACTTTTCTATAAATTCCATCAAAACCCACTGCGCTCCCCCGTTAAATTAAGATAATCCCGAAACTCCATTTGCCCGGTCTCTTTATTAACGGCCGCGATACGCTGAGGCAAATAGGGATGCGTCCGCCAATAACTATACGGCTGCGCTGGCTCTTTGACTTCTTTTTCATATAATTTGCTAAGCATCGTCTTCATCGCTTGCGGATTATATCCAGCTTTGCGCATATATTTCAGCCCCAACCGGTCAGCCTCGTATTCATCAGACTGAGAAAATTCTGTAAAAATTGCCGTGGCCGCGAGCCCCACTCCGCCGGCAAACCCTCCGCTATGCGTTTGCAAAGCGGCAATCTGTAAAATCGTATATCCATAAATGTTTTGAAGCCGCTTCATCGCATGTTTAGCTGTAATATGACCGACTTCATGCCCGATAACGCCCGCCAATTCATCATCACTTTTAACCGCATCAACAAGTCCTTTATAAATATAAACATATCCGCCAGGCAAACTCATCGCGTTTAATTTATCTTCGTCAATCACTTTAATGCTGTATACAAGTTCTTTACGGTCGCAGATCTCAACAATGCGTTTTAAAATTTTTTGAACGCGTTCGTTAATATCCACATCAGTATCTAATTTGATTTGTTTCTCAAAATCATGGGCCATGGCCGCGCCGATAGAGTTTTCTTTGTCGGTTCCATAAAGCAGCGTTTCTTGTTTTTCCGTCGCTAAATTATATTCCGTCGTGCACCCCGAGCCGTAAAACATTAAAAGCACCATTAAGATTCGAACCCAAAACTTTTTTAACATTTCGCATAGTTTTGCCAACGGCAACCCGATCACATTGTAATAACATCCTTCAATCCGACGGATAAACAAACTCCCTTTCCCTTCGATATCAAATCCTCCAGCTTTATCTAAAGGCGAAACAATTGTGTGATAGCGATCGATTTCCCCGTCGGATAAGGGATTCATATAAATCTTGGTCTTTTCGTAATCAACCAGCATCTTTTTCGTCGCGGCATCAATCACGGCAACGCCTGTATAAACCCAACTTGGCTTATGCATAAGGAGCTTAAGATTTTCTTTGGCTTGTTTTAAATCTTTAGGTTTGCCGATAAGTTTACCTTGTCCGGAAAGAACCAATGTGTCTGCGCCAATGACAATTCCCTTTTTCAAACGCGACGCCACATCCTGGGCTTTGAGACGGGCATTTTCTTTGACGAGATTTTCAACGGTTGTTTGGATGTTTTTAATTTCGTCAACCTGGCTGGGGCGGATCGAAAATTGACGAACAAGATGTTTGAGGAGTTTTTTTCGCTGCGGAGAGTTGGACGCTAAAATAATTTTTGTCATACTGGAAAATCTTTGAGCGTAAATAACGAAACCAACGGGCAATTGTATTGTTTGAGCGCTTCCTGCGCGCCTTCCAAACGGTCGACGATACAAATCGCTTTGGAGGCTTTGAGTCCCATTTTTTCTAAGACTTGAATCGATTCAACAAACGATTTGCCGGTTGTCGCCACGTCGTCAATTAAAACGATTTTTGATTGCTGATCCAAAAGCGGCCCTTCGATCTGCTGTTGTTTGCCGTAAGGTTTGGGCGCTTTGCGGATAATAAAGGTATTGACCGGCCGGCCGGCTTGAAAACTTAAAACGCCGATCGCGCCGAGCATCGGATCCGCACCCAGCGTCGGACCGCCAATCGCGGTCACGTTATCATTTTTCAAAATATCCAAAATAATTTTGGCGCAGAGAAAACTACCTTCAGCACTTAACGTCACCCGGCGCGCATCGATGTAAAAGTGGCTGGTTTTACCGGATGACAATGTAATTTTTTCTTTAAAGAAGGCTTGAGTTAAAAGAATTTGTAAAAGGCGGTCTTTATCGTTAGAAACAACCGTTGTCATGATGATCCTTTCAGAAATCCCTCCTCATCGGGAATTGAGAAGGCAGGTGGGAATTATTATTGGTTATATCGGGGAATATCTAATTTTCGTTTCTGCAGTTCCATGGTTAGTTCAATTTTGTAACGCAAAAGTGCTTTTAGTTTATCGTATTCTTTCGGAACCAATCCGCCTTTGGCATAAAACGTTTTGACTGCTTCCACTTCGACAAGCACATCAATATAAGTTTCGGTTAAATTGTCGTCGGATAATTGTGAAATCTTATCTTTATCGAGAATAGGCACTTCAAAAAGAAAAGCGAAAGACTTGGTGGTGGCGGCAAAAAATAAAAACAAAATTAAAAAGGTTGGAACGAGCTTGGGCAGGAAACGGTTGGCATTTTTGTGAATATTCATCTTTGTCCCCTTTTATTTTGATTAATGGTTGGCGTGTCGTGAATACAACTGAATTGGAAATCAATATATCATGAGCATATCCCTGTGACAAGACGTTTGAAAACTTTTGACGCGTTAAAGGAAAAAATGATCGGACTTTCGGGCAATTGACAGCGCTAATCCACCATGCTAATCTACGCCCATGTTCAAACTCCTCGTGCATGGACTATCTGATTTACTCTATCCGCCCAACTGTATTTTATGTAAGCAATCCCTTCGACCATTGACCAATCATCTTCCACAGCAGTTGTGCTGGGATTGTTTCGGCACAATCGAATTTAACCGTCCGCCTTTCTGCACCCGATGTTCGCGCCAGCTTTCTTCACTAGATCAACCGCTGTGCCGTGACTGCCAAACGATCGCTTATCATTTCGACTTAGCTTGGGGTGCGTGTTTTTATAACGAAACCATGCGCCGGCTGATTCATCATTTTAAATATGGTGGAAAAACGTTGCTGCGCCACACCTTCAAAACCATTATTGACGAATTTATTTCAACCTACCAAATCGATTTTAAAAGTTTTGATCTAATTGTCCCTATTCCACTCCATTCAACGCGCCAGCGCGAACGCGGGTTTAATCAAACTCAACTTCTCACCGAGGATTTAGCCAAAACGCTCAATCTTCCTGTTTCCTCCTATAATCTCCTGCGTCAACGCTTCACGCCCAACCAAGCCGCTATTCCTCCAAAAGAACGCTTTACAAACATTAAAGGCGCTTTTACAATAAAGAACTCATTTGAATTTTTTCAAAAATCCGTGCTTCTAGTCGATGATTTGATGACGACCGGAATGACAGCGTCGGAAGCAGCTTTGATTCTTAAAGAAACCGGTGCTCGGCATGTCGGCGTCTTGACGCTAGCGATTGTTCACTAGAAAGCATTATCGACGCTTAATTCGTCGAGCCTTTAAAATTTCGCATGCGCATTTTAAGAAATTATATCCTTAAAGAATGCCTTCTGCCTTTCTTCCTTTCACTAGGTGTCCTGACCTGCATTTTTCTTTTGGGTAGTTTGATTCAACTCGCCAATCTGGTCATTAATAAAGGTGTCAGTTTGACCTTGGTTGCGCAAGTCTTCCTCTTATCTATTCCAGTCCTGTTAGGATACACGCTCCCGATTGCCTGTTTAACTACCGTAATTCTTACTTTCAGCCGTTTATCAGCGGACAATGAGATTCTCGCCATCCGCGCCAGCGGCATTTATCTGGCAAAAATATTATTTCCGCTTGTTATCATCGGTTTCATTATCAGCCTTTTTGCTATCATACTTAATGAACATATCATTCCTTATGCCTATCAGGAACAGCGCAAAGTTTTAAAGGATATGGGCGTTAAAAACCCGACGGCGGCGCTTGAGGCTGGCGTTTTTATTAACGCGTTTAAAGATCAAATCCTTTTTATTTACCGTATCGAAGGCAACCGGTTTTACAACATCCGCATTTATCAGCCGCAGCCCGGTGGAAAACCGACCCGAACGATCATTGCCAGAGAAGGCGAGTTTACGCCCGTTCCGGGTGAAGATAAAATCAAAATGAAACTCATAAACGGCACTTCCGATGAACCGAATCTCAAAAACCCGAACGTTTTCTATAAACTGAATTTTAAAAACTATTTTATGACGTTAGATCTTACTAAAGATGACAAAGATGTTGAGAAAAAACCCAAGGGCATGAGCTTAAAAGAAATTGAACAAAAAATTCATGAGCTGGAAAAACTTCTCGTTGATGTGGCGCCTTTACGCACCGAATATTACCGTAAAATCGCCTGGCCGTTTTCTTCGCTGGTTTTTATTTTACTCGGATTTCCGATCGCGGTCATCACACACCGACGGGAAAGAACCGCAAATATTGCGCTCGCTTTTCTGTGCGCCGCATTTTATTACTTATTATCTTTGGGCTGTGAGGCGCTTAGCCTCCAAAGTATTACACCAATTGCGCTGACCATGTGGACACCCAATATCCTGACAGGCAGCATCGCCCTTGTCCTTAATTACCGCTTATGCGTATCCTAGATAGTTATATTTTAAAATCGATTGTGATCATTTTCGTGTCAACAATCATTGTTTTTGCGTTTCTTTATATTTTGATCGACGCGGCGGCGAATTTGGATGAATTAATCCGTCAGAAAGTCGGTCTCGATGTGTTGTGGCAATACTACTCCTCTTTCTTCCCAATTATTTTCACGCAAACCGCGCCGATTGCCTGCTTGATCGCAACGCTGTTGACGCTCAGCCGCCTGAACAGTCACAACGAAGTTATCGTTCTGCGTTCAAGCGGTCTTAATTTTTGGCAAATCACGAAACCGGCTTTGTGTTTCGGGATTTTGGTTTCAACTTTTATTTTCTGGGTGAACGAACGTTTTGTTCCCCGAGCAACAGCGTCGAGTGAACAAATACGGACCGATAACATCATTCTTAAGGCGGACAAGGAAAGAAAACAGGCAAGCATCAAAAACCTCACCTTTTATGGATTAAAAAACCGTTTATATTTTATTGATTCTTTTGATCCCAACACGTATGAGTTGGAAGGTATCACAATTATCGGACAGGATAATAAACAAAACTTTCAAGAAAAGATCGTGGCCCTGAAAGGCCAGTGGACAGGTATCGCTTGGAAATTTTTTAAATGCCAGATCACTTCATTTAATCCCAATGATCTGGCTAATCCTCAACAAATCAAATATTATGAAGAGAAGTTGATGGATATCAAAGAAACTCCACAGGATTTTATCCGTCAGCGGATTAATGTCACGGCGATGAATATCCGCCAGCTTTATGACTACATCAAACGCTTTTCTAACAGCGGCGCGACCAAAGCGCTCAACAATCTGCGCGTCGATCTGCACCAAAAAATTGCGTTTCCCTTCGGAAACATCGTTATTATCTTGATTGGAATGCCGTTGGCGCTCATGACTGGCCGACGGAAAGCGTTGACGTTTACATCTCTGGGGATTTCGATTGCGATTGGATTTTTCTTTTATGTATTTAATGCGATAGGCTTGGCTTTAGGCAAAGGCGGATTGTTCCCGCCATTCCTGGCCGCCTGGCTGGCGCCGTTGATTTTTTTAGGAATGGCGTTGCATTTGATTAGGACGAGATTTTAAGAATGAATTTAGAGTCATCTCATAAATGGCATTGACCGGGCAGCGGGTGGCACGGCGAGCCGATTGTGGGAGGATCCACGCCGGGCGGAGGGGCCCACAAGCGGTTTTGCCGTGACAGGACCCACTGTCTTCGGCTATTTATGAGCTACGTTCTAGTGTAAAAATGGCTCTATCCATTTCCTAAAAAGGATAAGACAATCGGCAGGAATCACAACAGGGAAATCAACTAGCGACGAGACACCATAAGCCATAAAATCACGGGTATTCCAAGTTACGAATGCTGAAACGTTTGAAAGGCTGGCCGCACATAGAATCGAGGCATCACCTTTGGCAAGTTTACCTAAAAATGGCCTAACTTGACTCTGCGTTGGACTTGGCCTCATTTCAGGATTAAGATGCTTCCATAATTTACGGCTTGAATCAATAAGCTCAGGGAATTTTGCTTCTAAAACTCTGTCCGTTTCCACAATTACTTCTTCAGAAACAACCATTTTTATGACTCCGGCTTCAACTAAACGTACAAGTTCTCCCACGGCCCCACTGGGAGAAAGCAAAGCAGCAATATACACACTTGTATCGAAGAAAATTCGGTATTGTGGAACGGTCATTTGCTGCCCTGACGGGTTTTCTTTAAATCTTTTAAAAGATCTTTAAGAGTAATACCTTTTTCTTCAGCTGTTTTCGAAAACTTTGTGGCAACAGACTCAAAAACTGAAGGCTTCGGTGTCAGCAAAATACCATCACCAACCCTGACAACAGACAATACTGAATCCTTGGACAAGTGCAATGATTCTCGAATATGCGCTGGAATTGTTATCTGACCTTTTTCTCTCATCCTTGTAACCATCAAATTTGCCTCCTTCCTACTTATTCTTACTTTCCTACTTAAGGATACCATAAAAACTAAAGCTTTCAATTCCTGGTTATAAAAAATTTGAATTATTCTCTATACCACCGCGGCAAATGACTGCCCAGACTGCAAACAATTTCATAACTAATCGTATCCGCATACTGAGCCAGCTCATCGGCCGAGACTACGGCGGTTTTTTGGCGGCCGAGAATAACGGACGTTGTTCCGACTTTAACGGAATTTACCGTCGAAACATCCACCATAATTTCATCCATCGTCACCCGCCCCACGACTGGACAGCGTTTCCCGTCGATTAAAACGTAAGATTTGTTAGAAAGACACCGAAGATATCCATCTTTATAACCAATCGCGAGCGTCGCGACCCGCATATCGCGCGGGGCGATGAACGTGTGACCATAACTGATTCCCTGGCCGTCTTTGACATTTTTAAGAAAAACAACTTTTGATTTTACGCTAAGCGCTGGTTTCAAATTTATCCCTCGAATCCGGCGGTTAATTGGCGGCAGGCCGTAAAGCATCAAACCCGGCCGGACAAGATTTAAAATATTCGTCTTATAACCAACCAGTCCCATGCTGTTAGCCGCGTGAATATAAGGAACGACAACGCCATTCTTATCGAGACGGGTTACCAAATCATGAAGAGACTGGATTTGTTTGCGGGTAAACGAACTGTCGGTATCAGCAACGGGGAAATGGGTAAACATTCCTTTAATTGAAAGGTTGGCCAGTCTATTAACCTGGCTGACAAATTTAAACGCCTCTTCATGCCAGACGCCAAGCCGCCCCATTCCAGTGTCGACTTCAATATGGATATCAATCCGTTTTTTTTTGGTCTTCGCATATTGACTCAATCGTGCGGCCAATCCCCACGTGCAAACGCTCGGCGTCAAATGGTAGTCGACAATTTTATCCGCATGCGAGGGTAATGTGCTTTCGAAAAGGAGAATCGGTTTTTTAATACCGTTTTTGCGAAGTAAAATTCCTTCTTCAATGTCAGATACCGCAAAAAATCCTAAACCTAACCTGTCCAAAAGCGTTGCCACCCGCACCATGCCGTGGCCGTACGCATCCCCTTTGACAACACATAGAATTTCGTTCCGTTTCCCGGCGAGACGTTTGATTTGATAGAAATTATGCCGGATCGCTTTTAAATCAACTTCCGCCCAAGTTGAAACGTTTAATTTTTGAATGTCGTCGATCGTGGCAAAATTCATTTTTGGATTTGGCAATCTTCAGCGTAAAGATAAATAGGTGTTAAGTTTTCCGCGGATTGAAAATCTTTTTTTAAAAAACGTGGATAAGCGAGCGCGACTAAACGGTTGGCTTGGGGCGACCAGAGTTTTTCTTCGGCTAAATTTTTCTCCGGTGAATTCCCAATCTTTTTTAATAATTCTTTTTTATAAAGTCCAACGCCATCGCCGATAAAAAACGCATCGCGCGGCGTTTTGCTCAAGAGTTCTTCGATACCAATCAGCAGATAATCGCTTTGACGGTGAAACGAATTTCCCTTCTTTGTGTAAAAACACGCGTACAAAAGACTACGCTTCGCATCCGATACAACACAAACCGGACCCTCGATTTTCTCCGGAGTATTCATCGCCAGAATATCAAGACTGGATATTCCCACCACAGGTTTATTGGCCGCCAAACTCAGCGCTTTGACTGTTGAAAGCCCGACTCTTAGACTGGTAAACGATCCAGGACCCAGCCCAATTGCGAATCCGTCGAGATTTTCCAATTCCAAGTTTGTTTTCTTTAAGATCGCGTTGATGGCTGGAATGATTGACGAGGACAAGACTCGGGTTAATTTGATATTCCGGTAGGCGAGAATCTTTGAATTCTCACTCACGGCTAAACTAAACGTTTTAGTTGAAGTTTCCAAGGCCAAAATGCGCATGACTTTTCACGTAATGTTCTATGGTTTGTTAAAAACAGTTGTGTTGATTAATTGTGTTAATTCATCCGACAAAGGGCCAAGGCCGAAATCCTTCAATTTCTCAGCGTATGCTAAAGATTCTTTTTTATCACCGACATCGCGGTAATAAATCAGAACCATTTTAAAATACTGTTCGACATTGAGCGGGGTTGGTTCAAGCTGAACAAACCTCTGATAACAAGCGACCGCGTTTACGTAATCTTTTTTGCGAAAATAGAGATACCCGAGCTGATGGTAAGTGTCAGCATCGGAATTATCCAAATCCGTAACCCGTTTTAAATTGGTGATCGCCGCATCCAAATCTTTTTTCTCTTTGTACGTTATCCCCAGATGATAAAAAAACCTCGCTTCATTTGGTTGAAGGGCAATGGCTTTTTGTAAATATTGAATGGCATGATCGAAATCTTTCTCCCCTCTATAAACGAGCCCTAAATTATAAACGTAACGCGCGTCATCCGGCGCTAAAGAAATCGCTTTTTGCAAATAGGGGACCGCTTGCGCGTATTGTTTATGATCATAGAGACTGCCAGCTAAATTAATATACGGTCTGAGCTTATTGGGTGATTTTTCGACGGCGTCTTTCCAAATCCTGGTTTCATCCGCCCACAAATAATTACGCCCAATCGTCAAACCAGCCCAAAGGCATAGAACCCCTAAAACAATAGCCGTTCTTATTCTCCCGTTTAGAAAGAGACCGCCTAAGACAGCCAAGACAATCGCAAATCCAACGCTGGGTAAATAAACACGATACTCTGCAATCACATGTCCCACAGGAATGACACTCGAGTCAACGGCAAGCGTTATAAAGAACCAAAAAATAAAAAATGAGAGAATGCGGCTGTATTTATAAATCAGTATCCCGATACATAGAATTCCGACGATCAATATCGCTGAAAGAATTACGCCAGGATCACGCCAGGTATGGACACTGGGAAAATCATAATCAATGTTTTGACCTAATGGGATGATAAGTAATTTAAGGTAAGTGCGAATGACGTTAAGTTCGGTCAGAAAATATTCTAAACGTGTCAGCGTTGCCCCTCCGCCCTTCGTGATATCAAAACTTTCCGTCAATTTTTCCCGGCCCATCATATGGTCATCTTTCACCTGGGCAATCGCTGCGACACCCGTCACATTTTTGGGCGTTGTTGCCAGCATAAAAGGAATGATGGCCAATGCTAACAAAAACGGCGTTAACCGCTTTGTGCGTTTCAGGAGCGATTCGTTTCCATCATTGAAGGAATAAAATTCATACAATCCGATAACAAAGGGTAAAGTAAATGCGATCTCTTTTGAAAGCATGGCGAGGATCGTCGTTGAAAGCGCGGCAAGATAAAACAAGTTTTTCTGGGCAACACGCGCACGAATATAAAGAATTAAACTTAAGACATAAGAAAAACTGGCTAAAAGCACAAAACGCTGTGTAAGAAAATTAACCGGCTCGGTTTGAACCGGATGTACAAGGAATATCAATCCGGCCCAGAATGCTGTCCATTTAATATTCCAGCCCCGACGTTTTTGCCAATTATCCGACGAGAAGAGACTCAATGTCAAATAACATAAATCATAAACCGCAAACGCAACAGCGATATGAATCAAAAGATTAACCAGCCGGTAACCGCGTGGATCGAGGGCGCTAAACCAATAATTTAAACCAAAACTTAAACCCACCACAACCCGCGTATTAAAGGCATCTAGAAAAGAACCTAAATTCTTCAAGCTATGAATAACCGGGTTCATTTCAATCGAGATCTTGTCATCAAAGAAAAAATAATGCGCCTGCAAGGAAACAGCGTAAAGTAAAAATCCAATCAAGGTTAACAGAATAAAAACAAACTTATCGTAGTTGGCCGTGCGCGGCTGGCTTAGAATTTCACTCCACGAAATTTTTTGCATATTTTTCAAAGATCCAATTTGAGTTTGGCCAGCAATTTTTGGTTGTTGATGTCGGCGGCGTATATTTTAATCAGCCGCTTCTCTTCTCCGCTATGTTGAAGCTCTATCTTAATCGCGTTTGGGGGGAAAAGTTTTCCCAAACGCTCCGCCCATTCGACGACGGCAACACCTTCTCCGTAAAAATACTCTTCATAATCCAGCATTAAAATCTGTTTTTCGTTTTCAAGCCGGTATAAATCAAAATGAAACAAAGGCATTCGCCCGTCGTAAGAATTCATCAAAACAAAAGTCGGGCTGTTGACTTCGGTTGATTTGATGCCAAGTCCGGCGGCGATGCCTTTGACCAGCGTTGTTTTACCGCTGCCTAAATCACCTGACAAACAAATGATATCACCAGGCTTTAAAAAACCGGCCAATTTTTTGCCGATTGTTATGGTTTGTTTTTGACTTTGGGAGAGAATTTTAAATGACGGCATTTTTAAAAATGTTTAAACCCGCTCAAGGGAAGAGGAGCAATTTCTTTGTGAACATTCAGTAAAGTTAACCCCTCACGACGGTCAACAATTTCACCAATGGGATAAAAACGAAAGGATTTTCGTCGGGATAACAAGTCTTTTGCCTTCAAAGGATTTAAAGTAAATAACAACTCAAAATCTTCACCGTCACTTAAAGCCTCTTTAAGCGTGGCGTTTTTTGTTTTTGGAATTTTAGTTTCATCCAATTTAGCGCCGACACGGCTTGCTTTTAAAATATGGCCCAAATCCGCGGCGAGTCCGTCGGAAATATCCATCATCGCGCTTGGTTTAAAATGGTTCACTAAAAACTGCGCCTCGTGGATACGCGGTGTGAACGTGAGATGTTTACCCGTTTGAAACGAACGGCCCAGCGGTCCGGTGACAAAAATTATATCGCCTATCCGAGCGCCTCGACGGTAAATGACATGATTTCTTTTAACTTCACCCCAGAGCGCCACATTGATAATAATTTTATCGTTTCTAACCGTGTCCCCGCCAACAATAGCCACTTTAAAGGCTTTGGCTGAATCATTAATCCCCTCGTAAATTTTCTTCACATACTGAACTTCTAAATCAGCCGGAACAGTCAACGACACAACCGCAAACTTAGGAACGCCTCCCATGGCCGCCACATCGCTCACATTACACGCCAGCGCCTTGTGTCCGACGGAGTTTGGCTTCATCAAACGAGTGAAATGCGTTCCCTCAACCAGCATGTCGGTTGTGAACAAGAAAAATATATTCTTGGCATGTGAATGGCGAATGACCGCCGTATCATCGCCGATTCCTTTAACAACTTCAGATGAACCGGGCGTGTGCTTCGCGATTAAATCAATCAATCCAAATTCGCCGAGGGCGGATAATTTCTTAGACATTTTTAGGGTACCCCTAAACCCTTTTCAACATCTTTTCAATCTGTTCCGGCAAAGGCTGGCGAATGATTCCGTATTCCGTCACAATACCTGTAATTAAACTATGGTCCGTTACATCGAAGGCGGGATTATAAACTTTTATTTCTCGCGGGGCGGTACGGCGGCCGGCCCATTCGCAGATCTCCGACGGGCTTCGTTCTTCAATGGGAATTTGACGGCCGCTTTTTATTTTTTGGTCAAAGGTTGAAAGCGGTGCCACGATATAAAAAGGAATGCCGTGGTGTTTTGCCAGAACAGCAAGGTTATAAGTTCCAATTTTATTTGCCGTGTCACCGTTACGCGCGATGCGGTCAGCGCCGGCAAAAATAATGTCGACCTTCCCTTGTTTCATCAAAGTCGCCGCCATGTTATCGCAAATCAAAGTCGTGTCGATCTTCTCACGCGTCAATTCCCACGCCGTCAAACGCGCGCCTTGCAGTAACGGACGCGTTTCACAGCAATAGACTTTAAATTCTTTTCCTTTAGTCTTGGCGCTGTACATCACACCAAGCGCGGTTCCATAATCAACGGTCGCTAACGCGCCGGCGTTACACACCGTTAAAATGTTCGCCTCATTTTTAATCAACGCCGCGCCGAAATTGCCCATCGTGCGGCAGACCCGGCGGTCCGTTTCAAAAATATCAAAGGCTTTGTCTTTAAGCAATTGTTTCAATTGTGTAACCGATGCCGATGGATTTAAGCGAACGACCTCGCGCATGTCCTGCAAGGCGTTAAAAAGATTAACCGCCGTTGGGCGGGACGTGCCAATGTAATCACAAATCCGATTAATCTTAAGCTCAAAACGTTTACGATCCTTGCCTTTAAAATTTTTGATCCCTAAAAGAACACCAAACGCCGCAGCGACCCCCAGTGCCGGCGCCCCGCGCACGCTTAAATTCCGGATCGCTTCCCAAAGCGTTTCGACGTCGTAACAATGAATATATTCTAATTTTAAAGGAAGCTTGCGCTGGTCAATCAGTTTGACGTGACCGTTTGTCCATTTGATGGTTTCAATAGACATTTATTTTCCCGATAGGCGTTCTTGAATAACCAATTGCGTACAATAATCAATGAGTTCACTTAGGGGAACTTTAAAAGTGGAAGTCATTGCGTATAAATCTGCGGTGACCTCTCGAAAACGCGCAATTTCACGAATCCGAGGAAGAGGGTTATGCCAACGGTCATCATCTAATGTTAAATCTATAAGATTTAGTGCTTCTTCATAAGCCAAATTGCGGTTTCTTTGATCATGACGCAATTCACAATTATAAGCGCGCATGAGAGCGGAACCAATATTACCCATTTGAGTAGCCAGCGATAATTGTTGCCAATTTAAAGGTGCAATCATTTACTCCACCAATTCATTCACGATAGATTCTATTTTTCTTTGGATATTAGTGTCTTGTATTTCTGTAGAATAATTCTTAACGGCTGGACGAATATTGATTAATGACGTATAGGCAAGTCTTTCTTTAACTGGTCTATCCATATAAAGATTGAAGCCCCAAAGGTCACTCTGTTTTGATCCATCATTTAAGAGAACACTTTCTGCATCAGAATGAAGGCTCCCTCCCAACGCTAATAAGCGTCTTTGAAGATCAATTACACCCTTAATCATCGTTCCATAGTTTAAATCGACCAATTCTTTGAGTCTTGTCTGATTAATCCGTGATCGAATAATGTGAATTTCCATAGAATTTATTGGCCTTTTCCTTTCCAAAGAAAGGTTGTTCTTTTCGTCATCGAAGAGAAAAGGCCTAATATTGAGTTTTGTTGCATCCTTTGGATTTACAAAACTCAATAATATTACTGTTAACCAAAATATTTTATATCATTCCGATTTTATTTCCAATCGTGGGAACAAAGGTTCGTGAGGTTTTAACGGTGTTCTTGATTTTAATTCTCCCCACTTTAAAACTGAACCTTCCGCCCCTAAGATTTCCAAAACCCTCGCACACCGCTCAGGCATAACGGGGCTCAAGAGAATTGCGCTTAAACGCAGTGCTTCCGTCGCTGTATAGATAATCCGGCCGGCGGCGGGTTTGTCAATTTTGACGACCTTCCACGGCGCTTGGGATTCCAGGTATTTATTCACCTGGCGCACGAAAATAATAACTGATTCGATGGCTTCATGAACGCGAAGTTCACTGATGTATTGTTGAACGGTTGCGGGCAGTGATTCAAAAGATTTTTGCAGCGCTAATTCTTCGGCGGTAGGCTGCCCTTCCTCCGGCACAGCGCCGTCAAAAAGCTTCGCGGTCAAACCGCTCACGCGATTTAAAAGGTTGCCGAAATCATTCGCGAGATCACTGTTAAAACGTTTAATGAATGATTCAAGCGTAAAATTCGCATCCTGGCCCAAAACCATTTCCCTCATCAAATAATAACGCACGGCATCGACGCCATATTGCTCAATCAAATCGAGCGGATTCACGACGTTGCCGAGCGACTTACTCATCTTACTTTCGCCGATCAACCACCAGCCATGGGCAAAAATCGTTTTCGGTAATGGTAAACCTAATGCAAAAAGCATCGTCGGCCAGTACACCGCGTGCGTCGTTAGAATATCTTTTCCAATCAAATGAATGTCGGCTGGCCACCACGTGTTGAATTTCGTTTCATCCGACGTATAACCAGGCACGGTAATATAATTCACGAGCGCATCAAACCAAACATACGTGACATAATCGCGGTCAAAAGGAATTTCAATGCCCCAACTTAATCGCGCTTTAGGACGGGAAATACAAAGATCGCCCAGCGGCTGGCGCAAGAATCCCAAGATTTCGTTACGACGATGAGCCGGCTGAATAAATTCTGGATGCACTTCGATATATTCGATGAGCTTTTTCTGATATTGGCCCATCTTAAAAAACCAGTTGCGCTCTTTGAGCTGTTTGACTTCGCGGAATTGACCGGATTCTTTTTCGAGATCTGTAATGAACCGCTCTTCAGCCACGGAATACCAGCCTTCATATTCCGCCGCATAGATTTCGCCGGCTTCGAAAAGTTTTTGCAAGGATTTCTGAACAACGTCGATGTGGCGCTTTTGCGTTGTGCGGATGAAATCATTGTAACGGATATTTAATTTTTCCCAAAGCTGAATGAACCGCGGCGCCAAGTCATCGCAGTGCTGCTGAGGCGTCAGTCCTCTTTTCTGGGCGGCTTGCTCAACTTTTTGACCGTGTTCATCCAAACCGGTTAGGAAAAAAACTTCCTCTCCGGTGTTACGGTGAAAACGGGTCAGCACATCCGCGAGGATTGTCGTGTAGGCGTGGCCGATGTGGGGTTTATCGTTGACGTAATAAATCGGCGTTGTGATATAAAATTTGTTTTTCATTTACCAAAAAGGGCGGGGAAACCCCGCCCCTACGATTACAATATTAAAATCATGCGTTAATTCTCATTGGCCTTGGCGTAAAAAACTTTCGTGACCCGGCCTTCTCCTAAATCTATGTTGACATAACGTTTCAAAATGTTCACGTCAATCACTTTCCCTTTTCCATCGGGCGTAGTCACTTCTTCACCGGCGCGCGGCAGGCTGCGGGCGTATTCTTTATAAACACTGTATTCATAGGCCATGCAGCATTTGATCCGGCCGCAGACGCCTGAAATTTTGGTAGGATTTAAAGGCAGGCCCTGTTCTTTGGCCATTTTGATTGAAAGCGGATGGAAACCCTTCATATAGGAAGAACAGCACAACTCACGGCCGCAGACACCGTATCCGGCGATGATTTTGGCTTTGTCTCTGACGCCGATCTGTTTAAGCTCAATGCGCACGCGAAAAACGCGGGCTAAATCTTTAACCAGATTGCGAAAATCAACGCGGCCTTCGGCGGTAAAAAAGAAAATAAGCTTCGTGCCGTCGAACGAATATTCCGCCTTCACAATCTGCATGTCGAGTTTACGTTCGTGAACTTTACGCAAACAAATATTAACGGCGTCTTTGGCGTTGATCCGGTTGTGTTCGATTTGTTTCAGATCTCCATCGGAAGCTCTACGCAATAATTTGCCTTCGATTGCTTCGGGTTTGGTTTTGCAAACCTTGTTGGGATCCGAAATAACGCGGCCGAATTCGGCGCCTCTTTCTACCTCGAGGATAATGATGTTATCGCGCTGGCATTCAATGTTATTGAGATGACAAAAAATTATCTGGCGAAAATCACCGACCTGAACTTCAATTATGCTCTCCATAATTTTTCCTTAAGTAAAGCCACGGGTACTTTGAGGTTGAGATTTTCCTGTAAAAGATTTAAGGCCTTAACCAATTCATCGATAATTTCTTGGATTTGCCGACGGGAATACTGTTTTTGGCGTTTTTGAAGCTCCGCGCGGCGGTCCCAATGCGCGAGCCAGTTTTCAGGCACGCCGGATTTTATAAGAAATAAATCCTTAAACCACCATAAAAGCACCGTCAAGAGTTCCTTGGTCTTATCCTTGTCGGCCAAGACTTTTTTCAAATATTCATCGCTCGCCGGCGAAAGGATCATCGCATCAATGACTTCGTTTTTACGTTTTAGGAATTTCGAATCGTCAAGTGCCCTGGCCCGGCCCAAACAGCCTTCGGAAAAATGCGCCAGAAAATGCGCGGTTGATTCGTCCATAGCATAATCACGATGCAAAGTTTTGGCAAGCACGCTTTGGGCCGCCGGGAAAAAATAAACCGCATGACAACGCGAACGGATCGTATCTAAATTTTTTTCAGGGTTAGCAGTGGTTAAAATCAAAAGACTGTTGGCGCTGGGTTCTTCTAATGTTTTTAAAAGCGCGTTGCCGCCTTCAATCGTCAGGTATTCGATATTTCTAATAATAACAATCTTTTGTTTCGCTTCGAAAGGTCTTAACTGCATGACGGAAATGAGCTGGCGGATCTGTTCAATTTTAATTGTGTCGGAATCCTCGACGCGGGTGATTGTGTGAATGTCGGGGTGATGGCCGTGATTTATTTTAGCGCAGCTAGGGCAGGTATCGCAAAACTTTTCTGACGTGAGCTTCTCACAGTTTAACAATTTGGCAATCGCCAAGGCCGTTTGCGTTTTTCCGGAATCATGCGGCCCGATAAAAAGGTAAGCGTGGGCGAGCCGGCCGTTTTTTCGAAGGCGGGAAAAGCGATTCAAAATATTTTCGTTAATTGTAATTGTCGGCATCATCATGTACAGACGCCCGCTGGGCCGTCTCTTTTTATCTTATGATAATCCTATTAATCTATCTACGTATTTGCGGATTTCTCCTTGAATCTCTTCCCGCGGACGATCGGCTTTAATAATTCTGATGCGGTGCGGTTCCCGTCGGGCTAATTCCAAGTAACCTTGCCGGACCCGATTATGATACTGCAAGGAACGCTGTTCAATCCTGTCCTTCGCGCCCGATTTACGGCCGAATCCTTTTTGGGTCGTAATATCAAAAAGAAAAGTGATCGCCGGACTCACTCCTTGCGTCACAATTTTCCCAACGTAATTGATAAAATCTCGGTTAACTTTATTGCCGAACCCCTGATAAACGACCGTTGAATCCAAAAACCGGTCGCAAAGAATAATCGTTCCTCTTTTGAGCGCCGGAATCATGACCTCGCCGACCAACTGGCTGCGCGCCGCCATATAAAGAAGCGTTTCGCAAACATCATTCATTCCTTTATTCTGTGGATCCAAAAGCAGACGACGGATGGCTTCGCTGATTCTAACGCCACCGGGCTCGCGCACAAACATGACCCGCTTTTTCTTTTCCACTAAATATTTATAAAGCAGACTCGCCTGCGTGCTTTTGCCGGAGCCTTCGGAGCCTTCAAATGTTATTAATTTACCTTTCATTTCTTAACCCTTTAAGCTAACGGGCACAAGTACACAAGGCACATGGCACAACACGGCGTGTGCGCTTGTGCCTTGTGCCCAATTATCAATTTCATTTTGCTATTCAAACTCTTCTCCACGTCTGCCCTTCCTTCGTATCCTCGACGGCAATTCCCTTTTGCAAAAGAAGCGTGCGCAATTCATCGGAGCGTTTGAAATTTTTTTCGACTCGTGCGGACTTGCGTTCTTCGAATAAGAAATTTTCTTCAGCGCTTAACTCAACAGATTTTTCCTGACCAAACAACCCAAAAATCTGGCGGGCGAAATTCTCCAAAGCGTCAACCGCTTTATAAATGCCGCTTAAGCGAGCTTCATCGCGTTTTCCATCGTCGATAAATTTATGTGTCGCGGTGATCAGGTCAAACAAACTGGCCAAAGCTTGCGGCGTATTAAAATCGTCGTCCATCGCCGCCATAAAATTATTTTTGCCTTCCAATATAAAATCCGGCGCCGGAAATTCTTTAATCTGTTTTCCTTGGAGAATTTCCTGGGCTTTCCAAAAAAGAATATCAAACCGGTTTAAAGCCTTGTGCGCTTCTTCGATTTTGCCTTCCGTAAAATCAATCGGACTCGCGTAATGCGAAAAAAGAAAAAATATCTTTAAATCATCGACGCTGTGCTTGGCCAGCGCTTGCTGAACCGTAATAAAATTGCCAAGCGACTTGGCCATTTTCTGGCCATTGATCGTTAAAAGCCCATGGTGGATCCAATACTTAGCAAAAAGTTTGTGGGTCAAAGCTTCAGATTGAGCGATTTCGTTTTCATGATGAGGAAAAATTAAATCGCGGCCGCCGGCATGAATGTCAATTGTTTGCGCGTGCAAATGTTTCATGCTCATGACTGAACATTCGATGTGCCAGCCGGGCCGTCCCGGACCCCAGGGGCTTTCCCACGCCGGTTCGCCGGGTTTTGATTTTTTCCAAAGCGCGAAGTCGAGCGGATCTTTTTTCTTGGAATCCTTCTCGATCCGCACGGCTTCCATCATTTTATCAATACTTTGTCCGGAAAGTTTTCCATACTCCGAAAATCGCCGCACATCAAAATACACATCTCCGTCGATAACATACGCATAATGCTGCGCAATCAATCCTTGAATATGCTGAATCATCTCAGGGATATCGTTCGTCGCTTTTGGTTCTTCATCCGCCCGGTCAATGCCTAAGCTTTTTAAATCCCGGTAATATCCGGTGATGTTCGCTTCAGCGACTTCCTGGCTTGTTTTCTTAAGTTCGTTGGCTTTATTGATTATTTTATCGTCGACGTCGGTAATATTGCGGACGAATTGAACATCAAACCCGCGGAATTTTAAATAGCGCCGGATAACATCAAAGACATAAAGACTGCGGGCATGCCCGATATGACATTCATCGTAGACCGTGACTCCGCAGGAATACATTTTGATAGCCTTACCCTTGGGATCAAGCGGAATGAAGTCTTCTTTGGTTTTGGTGAGAGAATTGTAGAGGCGGATAGGCATATAGCTCGTGGCTCGTGGCTCGTAGTTCGTAGGAGGAGCTTAATTAAGCCTACCAGCTACGAGCTACGAACTATGAGCTCAATTATTTTTCTTTCAATCTATCTTCCAAAGTCTTAATTCTGCGCAATAAATCCGTCATATTCTGCATAACCGGATCAGAAACATGCGCATGGTCCATCGAGACATCAATTTTTTGGCCGTCTTGTTTGGTAATCCGTCCCGGAACGCCGACGACCGTTGCGTTGGCGGGAACATCTTTAAGGACAACGGCGTTAGCGCCGATATAGGAATTATCGCCGATTGTAATATTTCCTAAAATTTTAGCGCCGGTGCCGACGACAATATTATTTCCCAGTGTCGGATGACGCTTGCCGGTTTCTTTACCTGTTCCACCTAAAGTCACGCCTTGAAATAAGGTGACATCGTTACCGATAATCGTTGTTTCACCAATCACAACGCCCATCCCATGATCAATAAAAAGCCCGGCGCCGATTTGGGCGCCGGGATGAATTTCAATTCCAGTTAGGAAACGGAAAATTTGAGAAATCGCTCGAGGGAAAAATGGAATCTTCAAAAGCCAAAGGGCGTGCGTTATGCGGTAACCAACGATCGCGTGAAAGCCGGGATAAAGGAATATAATTTCCAAAATCCCGCGCGCCGCCGGATCGCGTTCCTGTGTGGCCTTGATTTCTTTGGGGAAAAGAATCGTGCACACGCCGATCCAGGCGAAGATGGCTATTATTAGAGAAAAAAGAAAACCCATTGGTTAGTCCTTTTTTCGTCGTTCGTCTTCCATTGTTCGTTGAATTCGTTTTTTTAATCTGCAAATGAAAGAACGGATTCCTCGAGCGACGAACCACGAACGACTATTTTAATCTTTTATAAGCAACACCACCGCATACGCCGTGATCGCTTCGTGCGTTCCACCAAAACCAATGCCTTCTTGCGTTGTCGCTTTAATCCCGACGCACGATGGGTCGATCTTCAACGCCACCGCGATTGCTTCGCGCATTTTTAATTTATAATTCCTAAGATTCGGCTCTTCGGCCAGAATCATTATATCAATATTCCCGACGGAGAATTTTTCCTGCCGGGCTAACGCAAAAACTTTCTCCAAAAGAACAAGACTCGAAATACCTTTGTACTGCTTATCCGTATTAGGAAAGTGCTCGCCGATATCGCCTTTACCCAGTGCGCCCAGGATTGCATCGCAGACCGCGTGGATAACAACATCGGCATCTGAATGGCCGTCCAATCCTTTGGTGTACGGAATTTCAACGCCGCCTAAAAAAAGTTTCCGCCCCATCACTAACCGGTGAATATCGTACCCGAAACCAATTTTATACGGCGGCTTTGACATATTTATTCTTGAATAAACCGGTGCATTGTAACGGTTTTTGTTTAATTTTTCAACGGTTGTTTCGTCGGGCCGATCCATTTCGGTTTGAATCACCGGTGGATCGGCCCGGTGTCATTTTTGTAGAATCTTGGCCAGTTCGAAATCTTCGGGCGTTGTGATTTTGATGTTTCGGTAATCGCCTTTTAGAATTTTTACTTTAACGCCCATCTTCTCTACCAACACCGCATCGTCGGTCGGTTCACAACATAACATTTTCCGGTGCGCTTCTTCAAGCACATCCCGTTTAAAAACCTGCGGCGTTTGAATGTCCCAGAGCGTATCACGCACGAGCGTCTCTTGAACGTACAAATTCTTGGGATCGACTTTCTTAATCGTTGATTTAACCGGCACAGCAACGACAACCGCTTTTTCCGTTCGCATTAAGTTAATCGCTTGTTTAATGAGCGTTGAAGTCACAAACGGCCGCGCGCCGTCATGAACAATAACCACATCGGTGTCACGATCCAAAGCCTTTAAACCGTTTTGCACCGACTCCGCCCGTGTTTTTCCACCCGCCACGACGCGTTTAATCTTCTTTAATTTAAATTTCTTAATAAGCTCTTCGAAAATTTTTACCCTTTGAGGGGCAACGGCCACAATAATGCTTTCTACCGACGGAGAATCGCCTATCGCCCGCAAGGCATAAATAAACAGCGGTTTGCTTTTCAAAAGAACAAGCGGCTTGGGCCGTTTTGTTTTCAACCGCAAGCCGCTTCCAGCTGCTGGAATAATTGCTTGAACTTTCATTCTCAATCGGAATTTTGATTTGAATTTTGGGATTTGTTTGGTTATTGTCTCTTGTATCTTGGTTATTCTAACAATTATTCTTTAATAATTTTTCCAAAAATCATCCGCCCCGCCTGCGTTTGCAAAACGGATGAAACCGAAACCTTGACCTTCTGCCCGATCAATTTCCGTCCTTCACTGACGACAACCATCGTCCCGTCGTCCATAAACGCGACCGCCTGGTCCGCTTCTTTCCCTTCTTTAATCAGCCGCACATCCATAATTTCGCCAGGAAAAACAACCGCTTTAACTGCATTGACCAATTCATTGATGTTTAAAATATCAACACCTTGAATGGTCGCGATCCGATTGAGATTAAAATCCGTCGTACAAATCCGGGCGTCCATGATCTTGGCCAAGTGAATCAATTTGACGTCAACCTCCTGCGCGCCCGGGACATCTTCTTCCTGAATACGGATATCGAGCGCATTATCTTGCTGCATGCTGCGTAAAATATCCAGGCCACGGCGGCCGCGCTGGCGTTTTATATTATCCTGCGAATCCGCCAGTTTCTGCATCTCATGCAAAACAAAACGCGGAATAACCAAACGGCCGGTTAAAAAATGAGATTTATAAATGTCGGCGATCCGCCCGTCAATAATCGCGCTTGTATCAACGAGGATAACACCTTCCTTAACATCCTGACGTTTAAACCGCACATACGGAATAATGACATTGAATTCATCTTTACCACGCAGCGCCATCACCGCGCCTAAATAAGAAAAGATTAAAGTTAAAATCACGCGGAAAATAGATTGTAAAAATGATCCCAACGGCAGGAGATCCAAAATATTCGCCACGATATTCGCCATAAAAACGCCCAGCAAAAGCCCGAAGACCATGCTTGATAATCCTCGGACCGAAACCCGGCGCATACTTATCTCAATCAATATCCAAAATCCGGCGCACGCCAGTCCACCGATGAGCCCCATCCACGGCTGATTTTGCGCCGAGCCGATTTGATAACCGACAATTCCACTTAGGATAAGAAAAAAAACTCTAATAAATGTTAACGTCATTTTTATTCTCCTTTAGCGTGGCGTGGCCACAACGTGGCTTTACGCCACGAACGACAAGTCTAATCTTTCAAATCAAATCCAAAGCCTGCTTTAAACTCGTGACCCCAACGAGCTCAATTCCCGCCGGTTTAAAATCCAACCGAGTATTTAAATTATTTTTAGGAAGCAGGCAGCGTTTAAAACCTAACTTCTGCGCTTCATTAAGACGCGCCACGATCTGACTCACACTGCGAATCTCGGCGGACAATCCAACTTCACCGAAAACAACCGTATCAAAAGAAACAGTCTTATCTAAAAAAGCCGACGCGACCGCCAGAACAACCGCCAAGTCCGCGGCCGGATCCATAACCTTAACGCCTCCGACGACATTTAAGAAAATGTCCTGGTCCTGTAAATTAAGCCCGATTCTTTTTTCTAAGACCGCGACCAATAGCGCCAAACGGTTGGCGTCAAACCCTTGTGCTTTCTGACGGAGAATCCCAAAACTCGAACGCGCGACAAGTCCCTGGATTTCAACTAGAAAAGGCCGCGTTCCTTCGATGATCGCCGTCACAACCGAGCCGGAAGCTTTTTGCGGGCGTTCGGATAAAAATATTTCGGAAGGATTTGGAACTTCAACCAAACCGTTTGATGTCATTTCAAAAACGCCGATTTCATTCGTCGAGCCGAAACGGTTTTTGGTCGCTCTTAAAAGACGATAACTGGAATAGCGTTCACCTTCAAAATATAAAACCGTATCAACCAAATGTTCCAAGACCCGCGGACCCGCGAGCTGGCCTTCTTTGGTGACATGACCAATCACAAAAAGCGCGACACCTAACGATTTAACGAGCTGTGTTAACAACGACGCGCATTCCCTGACCTGCGCCACACTGCCAGGACTTGACGTCACCTGCGGCCAGTAAACAACTTGAATGGAATCCACGACGACGCAATCGGGCTTGAGCAATTTAATCTGCTCAACGATGACATTTAGATCAATTTCATTCACAATATAAAGTGAAGCCTGCCCCCGCCGGGCATTTTTATCCGCCATCAAACGGTCAGCGCGCATCTTCGTTTGCTTAAGCGATTCTTCGCCGCTGATATAAAGGACATTCTGTGCGCGCGCACTGAGTGAGCACGCGACTTGCAAGGCCAAAGTTGATTTCCCAATACCCGGATCACCGCCGATCAATGTGACCGATCCAGGAATAATGCCACCGCCCATCACCCGGTCGAATTCTTGAATGCCGGTTTGCCAGCGCTTGTCCTCGAGGGATTCAACCGCCGTCAATAAAACCGGCGCCGCGCTCGTGCGGTTTTCTTCTAAAAAAGCGGCTTTAGGCGTACTGGCCGCGGCCTTAATGCTTTCCTCGACGTAAGAATTCCAGCTTTCACAGCCCGGGCATTTTCCTAACCAGCGCGGCGATTCAGCGCCGCAGTTCTGACAAACGAATAATGTTTTGGTTTTCATATAGGAGAATCCATCTATGCAACTTAAGGAAGGATCCGGCAATTTTATTTGGCCGCGACTTTGGGACGGTATAAAAGCTTCCAGGGGTTTGCTTTTAAATCGGCGGTAAAATCTTCCAGATCATTATAAATGCTGGGGTCAAAGAATAATTTGCCGATCGTGCCTTTGCCTTCGCGAACCTGCGTCACAATCATGCTGATGCCTTCCAAAGTTGTTTCAAATGACTTTTGATTTTTTTCGCTGTTCACAATGCCGTTAAATCCATCGACGCTCTTGTCAATCTTACCGGCAAGCTGCGAAATCATATCGGTAATCTTTTCAACCGGAATTGGATCTTTACCGACGAGAGTGCTTCCATTTTGCAGCAAATCCGCGGAAATTCCTGGAACAATTTCAACATACTTTTCCCCCAAAAGTCCCAGCTGGTTGATCGACACAACCGAATCCGCAGGAATCTCTGTCCCTTCCTTAATCCAAAAATCTATTTTAACCTTGGTCTTGCCTTCCTTCTTATCAAAAAATACATTCACGTCCTTGACGATCCCGCATTCAACGCCAGCCAAACGCACAGGCGCGGCTTTTTTGACACCGTTGGCGAAACCAAAGGTGACATGCATGTCCTGTCCTTTTTCCAATGTGGCGAAATCGCTGATCGAAAAAATAATGATGCCGCCAAGGACAAAGGCAACGAGAACAAAAATCCCGACGATCAGGCCCAGATTGGATTCTTTTGACATATTTGTCTCCTATCTTTAATTTTGACAGAAGACCACAGACAACAGACCATAGACCAAAGACCTTTGCCGAGGTCTACAGTCTATTGTCTTCAGTCTATAGTCTCTAAAATCACCTAACATGTCCGAACACCAAATTCTCATCCTCAGTAATTGGTCCACGAGCTTCGCCGCGGATGAACTGGCGCACAACCGGGTGCGTTGAATTTTTAATTTCATCGGGACTCCCATCGGCAATCACGTGGCCGTGATAAAACATCGCGATTGAATCCGCGACTTTATACGCAGCGTTCATATCGTGCGTGACGACAATTGAGGTCACTTTCAATTTATCACGCAGTTCACAAATCAAATTATTAATCGCATCGGCCGTGATCGGATCGACTTCGGAAGTCGGCTCGTCATACAAAATAATCTGCGGCTCCATACACAAAACCCGCGCCAGGCTCACGCGTTTTTTCATGCCGCCGCTTAACTTTGAAGGCGGCATGTTCTCAATTCCTTTTAACCCAACCATTGCCAGCGCGTCGGCTACTTTATCGTCGATGGTTTTTTTATCCAATTTCATAAATTCACTTAAAACAAACGCCACGTTCTCTCCGACGGTCATGGAATCAAAAAGCGCGCCGCCTTGAAACACCATCCCGATTTCCATCCGGATTTTATCGTATTCTTTTTCCAAAAGATCGGTCACTTCAACACCGTTCACCTTGATCGACCCGCTATCCGGCTTAATTAAACCGATAATACTTTTTAAAAGAACACTTTTCCCGACGCCGGAACGCCCAATAATCACCTTAGTCTCAGCGGTTTTGATCGTCAAGTCCAAGCCGTTTAAGACGTTCTTTGAGTCGAAGGTTTTATAGAGGTTTTTGATTTCGATCATATATTAAAGCGTATATCCCGGATGCCAATCACGGGCAGCATGTGTAACACCGGTAATCCAAACTTCCCTTTTAACAATGCGGTACATAATGCGATAAACGCCGTAAATTAATTCACAGCAATTTTTATTCTTAATTTCAGGTATCATTCGCCCAGATTCTGGAAAATATTCTAATTGATCGGTTATTTCAATAATGCGAGAGACAAATAACGCAGCTTGATCAGAAGAATCTCTACTAATGTATTCGGCGATCGAATCGATATCTTTTAATGCCGACGGCGCCTAGATTATTTTACCCATTTACGAAGCCTTTTTTTCGCCTCCTCATGGTGAATACCTTTTTTTTGCTTGATCTCTTGTTGACCATGCTGAAATTTTGCCTGGACATATAAAGCATGCATAATATCGTCCATTGTAGCTTTAGGAGGCAAAGAATTGATTACATCTTTAGCAATATCTTTGACTGTCATGTATGTTTCCTTTCTTTAAATATTACGAATTCAGTATAAAATAAAACCCCGTCGTAAGAACGCAGTCGGTGATGATTAGAATGAAAGAAATAACGACCGAAATCGTTGTCGCCCGACCGAACCCCCGATAATAGCCTTGGTTTCAGCGGTCTTGATCCTCAAATCCACGTCGTTTATTCTGTAAATATTCCTCTCGTATCTTACAATATTCTTGCTCGGTGGCTTGATACTTAAATTTATCCATTAATTCAGGATGTTTTTTCAATAGTTTTTTAATTTTTCGTTGATTCCATTCCCGTCTCCATTCTCTCTTTTGAGAATCCGTCAATCTCTCATACCCCGCCGGATGGCGCGACATTCGAAGATCAACTTTAGGTAAAGGTTCATTGTATGATAAGTTAGAAAGAACTCTAATTTATTCTTCTTAAGTTCGCCTTCTTAAAAAACTATCAAAATGAACAATATTATGACACCCTGAGCAAAGAGAAATTAATTGCGAATCCTCTAAACCTAACATTACCATTGGGAGGTAGCTAATATGGTGGACTACTTCAGCGCGTCCTTTACATCTCTGACACTTACTCTGGTCTCGCTCTAATATCCTAGTTTTAATTTGTTTCCACAATTTTGTCTTTTTATAGTTGCTGTAATCAAGTGTTAAAGGATCAACCTTATCTCTCCATCCTCTTTTCTTTTTTTCATTCTCGATCTTAGAAAATATAACCAATAAATCATCCATCTCTTTTCTAAATTCAGCTTCGCTTAAAAAATGTTTATTCATTACTTTGAAATAGAAAATTTTATATAGTTCTTTGTAATTTATAAGATATCTACGAATTAAATATAAAATAAAACACCGTCGTAAAAACGCAGTCGGTGATGATGATCAGAATGAAGGAAATAACAACCGAAATCGTTGTCGCCCGTCCCACGCCTTCGGCGCCGCCTTTGACAGTGAGTCCATGATAGCAGCCAACAATCGCGATGATCATGCCGAAAAATACGGTCTTGACCAACCCCGTCACCAGATCTTTGACCCTTAACGACTCAACGACCATGTTGACATACATTGCTTTGTGAATCGCCAATTTCCCGACGCAAATGACAAATCCACCCGTGATTCCAACCACGTCGGCAAAAATGGTCAAGACCGGCAGCATCAAAACCAGCGCCACGAAACGCGGCACAACCAGATATTTGATCGGGTTAACCGCAAACGCCCGTAACGCGTCGACTTGTTCGGTCACTGTCATCGAGCCAATCTCCGCCGTTACGCCGGCGCCAATTCGTCCGGCGACAATCAGTGCCGTTAAAACCGGCGCGAGTTCCCGGGTGAGCGACACCGCAACCACATTTGGAATATAAATCTCCGCCGAAAGTTTGATCATCTGATACGCCATCTGCAAAGCGATGATCATTCCGATAAAAAACGCGACGAGAACCGAAATAAAAAAACTCCCCGGCCCGATGCGGTAGGCCTGATTCAAAAAACGTACGCCGTGAAAAGGCGGTGTGAAGACCCACAACAATGTCCGCCACCAAAGAATCGTCAGGTCACCGATATAGGTGATACAGTCAGTGGCAATCCGGCGAGGATGATTTAACGTACTTGTAAATAGCATTTGTGATTTAAATTGCACTCATCGAGCATCAAATTACAAACAATTTAAAATTTCAAAATCAAATGTTCAAAACGTTAAGATTTGGAATTTGGTGCTCGAGATTTGATTATGAATTCCCCGGTTTTAGAATTTGATCTTTTGCTCAACCCCGAGAACTTCCGATTCTTCCTTCAGCGCATTGTCCGAACTTCCTTTTTTTCTTAGAAAATATTTAAACTCGGAATGCGGGTCTTCTTCTTTTTCTTTCTTCTTAATAGTCCATTCTGTTTGAGAATTACCAGCGACGACAACCGGCATCCGCGATAACTTGGTCAGCTCTTTACGGTATTCCCCTCGTTTGGACAAATCAAAAGGCCCTTCAAAATTAAAACTTAAGCCGTCTTTTTGCGTGACCGAACCATTTAGTTTAACGACCGGATAAGGCCCTTCGGCCTCAGCGGTGAGCGCGTCGTACGCCAATTCTTCAACGAAACCTTCCCAAGTTGAAATCGAACCTTTTAAAATCGGCTGAGTCAGATTACCACTCAGTTGAATTTTTCCGGAGACAAAACCATCCGCCTTGACATTGGGATCATCCAGCCAAAAGGCGAGAAATTCATAAATCGAAATCTCACGCAGGTTCACCATTAGATTAAGCTTGTAAGGATAAGATAATTCAATCGAACCACTCGCCTGCAGCCCGCCAAAAATCAAGTCGGAAATCTCGAGCGTTTGATTTCTGATTTCAAAATTACCGATCAGCTCGTCGGTAGGTTTATGATTTAACAAAGAGTACTGGCTATAGAATTGGCCGTAGAGAATTGGAGACTTCGATTGATTTCTTCCGGTTAAATGAATAGAGCTTTTTAATTGCGTGGAGATTTCAAAAAAAGAAGTCTTGAGATGTTCGAGCATTAAATTAAGCTGGACGTCTTTTTCCGTCGGTAAAGCTAATTGCAATTCGATTGTGTTGGGATCTTGTCCGACGGCAAGCTGTAAGACTTTTTCTCGGAAATTAATGCTGCCTTTAAATGGATAGGTTTCGAGGGCGCAGGCCTTCGGGAGGTGGACACTGCTTAAGAAAAAAAATAAAATGAAAAGCGGAATTCTTTTGTTCATGAACTCCTTTTATGAGTTACCAAGTTTGCCATTTTCCAGTTACCCAGTTGAACGAACTGGCGGGATAACAGGTGAACTGGATAACTCATAAAGCGAAAGAGCGCCGGCGAGGTTTTTATTCTCCGTCGAGCCGGCGCTCGATTGTCAATTATTCAAATACCAGAATATCATCCTGCCGGCTGACTTTGATCTTCTGACCTTCTTTAAACCGCCCTGAAATAATGGCCTCGGCCAGCGGATCTTCTAAGAGACGCTGGATCGTTCTTTTTAGAGGCCGCGCGCCAAAAACCGGATCAAAACCTTTCTCGACTAAAAGATCAATGGCCTCCTGCGACAGCACAATTCCAATTTCTCTGTCCTTAAGCCGGCTGGCCACTTCTTTGACTTCCAGGTTAACGATCTGATAAAGATTTTCTTTGGTCAACGACTGAAAGACAATAATGTCGTCGATACGGTTTAAAAATTCTGGTTTAAATGTTTTCTTAACTTCGTCGAGCAAAAATATTTTCATCTCCTGGTAGGAAATTTCGTCTTTGGGTGTTACAAATCCGAGCGAACCCTTTTTGCGTAAGACTTCCGCCCCGACGTTGGATGTCATAAGGATGATTGTGTTTCGAAAATCCACTTTCCGTCCCAGACTGTCGGTCAAACGGCCTTCTTCAAAGACTTGAAGCAGGATGTTAAAAATGTCCGGATGCGCTTTTTCAATTTCATCCAACAGCACAACTGAATACGGACGACGACGAACGCGTTCGGTTAATTGACCGCCTTCTTCATAACCAACATAACCCGGCGGCGCGCCGATTAACCGCGAGACATTAAATTTATCCATGTATTCAGACATATCAATTTGAATAAGCGCGTTTTCATCGCCGAACATAAATTCCGAAAGCGCCCGGGCGAGTAACGTCTTTCCCACACCTGTCGGGCCTAAAAATATAAAAGACCCAATTGGTCGACGAGGATTCTTAATGCCGGCGCGTGAACGCCGCACCGAACGGGCGATCGCGGTAATCGCCTCCTCCTGGCCGATCACGACTTTTTTCAAATAATCTTCCATGTGAAGAAGTTTTTCGCTCTCTTTTTCTTCGAGGCGGACCAAGGGAATCTTGGTCCATTGGGAAATCACCTTGGCGATATCATCTTCATTTAAGGTCGGCGTAATGTTGTCACGCTTTTGCGTCCATTCGCTGCGCATATGGTCGAGGCGTTCGCGGGTTTCGCGTTCCTGGTCGCGCATTTTAGCGGCGCGTTCAAAATCCTGGCTTTTGATGAACGCTTCTTTTTCTTTCTTTAACTGATCGATCTGCAGTTCCAAATCTTTAACTTCCTGCGGAACAACCATCGCCTGCAGCCGCGCACGTGAGCCGGCTTCATCGAGAATATCGACCGCTTTGTCAGGCAAAAACCGTCCGGAGATGTAACGGTCGGACAATTTGACCGCGGCATCGATCGCCTCGTCAGTAAATTTAACCCGGTGATGCGCTTCGTATTTATCACGCAGGCCTTTTAAAATCTGAACCGCTTCATCCACCGACGGCGGATCAACCATAATGGTTTGGAAGCGTCTTTCGAGCGCAGCGTCTTTTTCGATATGCTTACGGTATTCATCAAGTGTCGTTGCGCCGATACATTGGATTTCGCCGCGGGCGAGCGCTGGTTTTAAAATATTGGCCGCGTCAATCGCGCCTTCCGCGGCACCGGCGCCGACTAAGGTATGAAGCTCGTCGATAAAAAGAATTATTTTCCCTGAACGTTTCAGTTCATCCATGATCGCTTTAATGCGTTCTTCAAATTGACCGCGGTATTTGGTCCCGGCAATCATTAGCGCCAGATCCAAGACCACAATATTTTTATCACGGAGAATTTCTGGAACATCACCACTGACGATAAGCTGGGCCAATCCCTCGACGATCGCGGTCTTACCGACACCAGCTTCTCCTAATAGAACCGGATTATTTTTCGTGCGGCGGCTTAAGATTTGCACGATGCGTTCGATTTCATTGGAGCGGCCGATGACCGGATCGAGTTTTCCTTCTTTGGCTAATTTATTTAAATTGCGTCCATACGCGTCGATCGCGGGCGTTTTGCTGCCGCCTTTGGCAGGTTCTTGCGCAGTTGCGCCGGAACCTGGAATGCCGGAACCCAAAAGTTCCATGACTTCATTTCGAACTTTGCCAAGGTCCAATCCTAAATTCAAAAGAACCCGATACGCCATGCCTTCGCCTTCTTTAATTAAACCCAAGAGCAAGTGTTCAGTTCCGATATAATTGTGGCCAAGCGCGCGAGCTTCCTCGGCGGATAATTCCAGCGCTTTTTTGGAACGCGGCGTGAAAGGAATGTCACCCAACACTTGCGTCTGCGGTCCAGGCTGGACGAGTTTTTCAACTTCAATGCGGATCGTTTCTAAATCCAATCCTAATTTTTGTAAAACTGCGGCGGCCACCCCTTCGCCTTCGCGGATCAAACCTAATAAAAGATGCTCGGTCCCGATATAATCATGGTTAAAACGGCGTGCTTCTTCTTTGGCAAACACAATCACCTTGCGGGCCCGTTCAGTAAATCTATTAAACATATTTATTTCCCTCCTAATTTTTCTCTGATAAGAGCGGCTCGTCGGGCATCGCGTTCATTCGAACTCAACTTTTTACCTTCGATTTTCTGCAGATGCGCCGGCTGAATCATAATAAAAAGTTCATTGATTGCTTTACGATCGACATCTTTGACCATGCCCATATCAACGCCGATCCGGACCATCGATAAAAGCTCGACGGTCTCCTGGCTCGAAATGATATGAGCGTTTTTAAGAATCCCTAACGAACGAAAAATTTTGTCCTCGAGCATCGCCCGGTTTTGCAGTAACAGCGCCTGACGGGCCTGCTCTTCTTGTTCTATGACTTGACGGATTAAACCGTTTATATTTTGGAGAATGTCTTCTTCGCTGTGGCCCAGCGAAACTTGATTTGAGATTTGAAAAAAATTGCCGGTCGCTTGCGTGCCTTCGCCGTAAAAACCGCGCGAGGCAAAACTCAATTTCGCAATCGCGGCCAGCACCTTGTTGATTTGTTTGGTCATGACGAGCGCGGGCAGATGCAGCATGACGGAACCGCGCATGGCGGTCCCAGTATTCGTCGGGCAGGCGGTTAGATAACCCCATTCCTCGGTAAACGCGTAATCCATTTTCTGCGCGATCAGATCGTCGAGCATGTCCACAATCTTCCAGGTCTCGCTTAAATTAAAACCGGATTGTAGTCCCTGAATACGCAGATGGTCTTCTTCATTAATCATGACGGAAATTATTTCTTCCTGAGAAACAATCAGGGCTTTGCCTTCGGATCCGGCGGCATGTTCATGACTCATTAAATGCCGCTCGACTAAAAATTGTTTATCGACGTTATCGAGCTCACCTAAATGCAAAAACAAACTTCCCTTAAACATATCAATTTGCTTAAGCGCCGCTTCGGTTGCTTCCAAAACTTCGGTGAGATTCTTTTTCGTCGAACGATTAGGAAAGGGCACTTTGGCTAAGTTACGGGCGAGACGGATGCGTGAAGACATCACAATGTTAGCGTGAGGTCCGGTGCCTTTGAGCCATTGGCCGGTATGATGGATGAGATCGTCTAATTTCATAGTTTCAAATCTTGCATTCTTTAAGGCACAAGGCACATTGTATTTGTGCCCGGTGCGCTTGTGCCTTGTGCCCGCAAGTCGTTTTTATTTCGATTTACTCTCCCACTCCCGGATTTTATCGCGCAGATCCGCTGCTTTTTCAAAATTTTCGTTGCGGATCGCGTCTTGAAGTTGCTGCCGCAGGTCTTCAAGGGTGTCGCCTTTGGGCTTAGGGATTTTGGGGAAATCTTTTAAAGGTTGTTTGCCTAAATGCCGGCTGGAGCCGTGGATTTTTTTTAAAAGGTTAGCGAGTTGTTCTTTAAATGAGTTGTAACATTCGCTGCAGCCTAACCGTCCGAATTTGCGGAAATCATCATAACTTAAAGAACAGTTGGCGCAACGGATTTTAATCTTTTCAACGTCTTTGACCTGCTTGCCGAAATCCGCCAGCCCGGCGAGCAAATCCGCGAGCCCAAACTGCTGTTCCATCTGGACATTCTTTTCCCGCGCGCAGTCTTCGCACAAATGCATTTCTGACATTTGCTCGTCGACAATCTCGGTTAAATGGACGGTTGCTTTCTTTTTGCCACAGATGTCACACTGCATATGACTCCTATTTGTTTTCTTTGCCAAACTGAAAAACTACTTCATTTCGAGTGAGAAAAAAACTAATGATGTACATTAGAATGATCAAGATTAAGCTCATTGAGAAGACCTGAATTCATAAAATCATTCAGAGAAGCTTGAGTCATGCCTCTTTTGGAACATTCTAAAATCATTTATGATTCGATACCGAAGGATTAACTCTCCTAAGGCGAAGGTTGTACTTTTTTTGAATATTTTTCGATTGCTGACGAAAATAGTTGATCAAATTATCTCCACGAAGTCCTTTAATTTCTTTATAAACTTCATCCTTCCATTTCCAGACATCCTGTAATGATTTATCGTGTTTCATCACCAATCACCTCCATAGGGGTTATGATCTCAATCCTTTTTAAATAACCAAATTGGAGATTAACGCTTTGGAATAATTCTTCCCGTCTTAAATTAGCTAAATGTTGATAATTCCATGTCACAATCGCATCCCATTCTGCCACGGTGGCAATTCCTACATGCAGGGCATCTATCTATCTTGTCCTCTGGGACAATCTTTCGTTTTACGTAGTTTTGAGCTAGTCTTTCTGCATCCGGTGTCGTTTCAATCCCAACAGGCTCAAACTCATTAATAAGTGTCATTAATTGATCTTTTTTCTGCGAAGGCGCTTTATCAAATTCCCGCAATACCACATCCGAAATGTAAATTTCATATGAACCTTCTTTTGTTAAAGCAAAAAAAGGTCTTCGTTATCTCCTTTTTCTCTGGTGCATCATCCGCAAAAATAAAATTCCACGCTGACGTTTCAATGTAAAGCTTAAGTTTTTTCATCAGATATATCGCACTGCGTATTTTCAGTTCTCCAGTTTGCCCGTTACCACCAGTTATTAAATTTTCAAAACTGGTCGACTGGAAACTGGCTAACTCGTAAACTTAATACTTAACCCCACTACGCTTTGTCTCTTCCCTAAACATCTTAATTAATTTCAACGTCAACTGCCCAGGCTGCCCGTCGCCGATTGTCCGTCCGTCGACTTTGGTCACCGGAATAATTTCAGCGGCGGTTCCGGTTAAAAAACATTCATCCGCCACATAAACTTCGTGACGGGTAATCAAACGTTCAAGTGTTTGGACGCGGATACTTTGGGCGAGTTCAATCACGGTGTCTCGGGTAATGCCTTTGAGCCGTCCCTGCGCCGGCGTCGATAAAACGCCATTCTTCACAATAAAAATATTATCGCCGGTGCATTCAGCGACATAACCTTGATGATCGAGCATAATGGCTTCGTTAAAGCCGCTGTTATTAGCTTCTATTTTAGCAAGAATATTGTTGAGATAGTTAAGACTTTTGAGCTGCGGATTTAGGGCATCGGCTAAATTCCTGACGGTCGGCACCGTAATGATCGCCATGCCTCTTTTGTAAAGCTCCTCGGGATAAAGTGTGATTTTATCGGTGATGATCACAATGTTCGCATCGCCGCGGCATTTACGCGGATCAAGACCCAAATCGCCTTCGCCGCGGGTCACGACGACGCGGATGTAGCCGTCGCGCAATTGATTGGCTTTAAGCGTTTGAATGATGGCCTTAGACATTTGGTCTTTGTTTAACGGAATTTTAATCATGAGCGTGTGCGCGGTTTCATAAAGCCGGTCTAAATGTTCTTTCAATTTAAAAACCAAGCCTTGATAAGCACGAATGCCTTCAAAAGCCCCGTCGCCATATAAAAATCCATGATCAAAGACCGAAATTCTGGCTTTGTCTTTCTCCACTAATTTTCCGTTAAGGTAAATCTTCATTGTCTTCCTTTCGTTCCAGCGGATTGCGGGTAAGCGAACAGCGGTCGGTTTTTAAAACTGACCGCTAAATCCTAACCCCCAACCCCGCTTTTACACTAATCTTCCGTCGCGGATGAAAATCGTTTGCTGCGAAAGTTTGGCGATCGAATCGTCGTGCGTGACGATGACGAGCGTCTGGTTGTTTTTCTTATTTAATTTGATCAAAAGCTCAACAATCGCTTTTCCTGTTTCTGAATCTAAATTTCCGGTGGGCTCGTCGCAAAAAATGATTTTAGGTTCGTTAATGAGCGCCCGGGCGATCGCGACGCGCTGTTGTTCACCGCCGGATAATTGACTCGGCCGGTGCGTGGCGCGCTTGCTTAAACCTACTAAATCTAAAATATCCAGCGCCCGGTTCTCGAGTGAAGTAGCGCCTTTTTGTTCACCACGAACCATCGCCGGCAGCATAATATTTTCAAGCGCGGTTAATTCCGGCAACAGATGATAAAACTGAAAAACAAAACCGATTTTTTGATTGCGAAAGGTTGAGCGCTGACGGTCGTTTAACCGGTAGACATCCTGACCGTCTAACGTAACAATTCCTTCCGACGGAGGATCGAGTGTGCCTAAGATGTGCAGCAGAGTTGATTTTCCCGCGCCCGACGGGCCGACAATCACACACACATCCCCGGCGCGAATGCTTAAACTGATCCCTTTAAGGATGTGTAATTTGTTATCGCCATGATGATACGTTTTATGAATATTGACCGCTTCAAGCATGAGACTTGTCCTAGGCGCATGACCTATTCGTAACGCAAGGCTTCGACCGGTTCGAGATTCGCGGCCTTGGCCGCTGGATAAATCGTGGCCAGGTAACTGATCAACAACGCCGCGCCCACAATCATTAAGATATCGCTAAGTTGTAAAATAACCGGCAAGCGGTCAACGTAATAAATTTCTTGAGGTAATTTTATAAATTGATATTTTTTAAGAATCAGACTTAAACTCACTCCGCCGACTAATCCCCAAAAAGTTCCCATAAATCCAATATAAATTCCCCCGAGCGTAAATATCCGTCGGATTGAACGCTTGGGAACGCCGATCGCTTTGAGAATGCCGATATCTTTGATTTTGCTTGTGACCATAACAATCAAGGTGCTGGCGATGTTGAAAGACGCAACTAAAACAATCAAGGTCAGAATAATAAACATCGCAAATTTTTCTAAACGCAGCGCCGCAAAAAAATTCCGGTTGCTGTCGATCCACGTACGCACCATATAATTAAAACCAATCAGTTTGGAAATCTGTTCTTTAATCTGCGGGGCGCGATCAACATTTTGCAATTTAACGGCGAGACCGGTCACAATATCCGGCGCCAACGAAAAAATCTCCTGTGCTTTTTTAATATGAACTAACACGAGATTCATATCGTAATCATACATTCCTGAAGTAAAAATCCCTGCTATTTTAAGTTTGTGACGCCAGTGTTCACCAGCCATTCCAGACGCCGGTGAAATAAGCGTGATCTGATCGCCCGTGTGATACCCCCAATAGTTGGCCAAGAGGTTACCGATAATGATTTCATCTTCTTTTAAATTTTGAACCCGGCCGCCGGCGAGATATTCGTTGACTTTAGTTACATTGGCTTCCGTCGCTGGATTAACGCCGCGTAAGACCACACTCATTGCCTGACCTTCTTCTTCAAGAAAAACATTCCCGTGAACATATGGTGTGATACCAGCAATACCCTCAACACTTTTTACCTTTTCTTCTAAACTATTGTAATCGCGAATACCCGTTTCCTTTTCAATCAAAATATGAGCGCTCGTGCCGATGATCTTGTCGCGTAAATCGGTATCAAAACCGGTCATAACACCAATCACAATGATCAACGCCATGACCCCGATCGCAACACCGGCAATCGAAATGAAATTAATAATCGAAAGAAAGCGGTCTTTTTTAGCGGAGATATATCGGTAGCTTAGCCAGGATTCGTAGTTCATAAGTCTTGTAAGTACACAAGGACAATTTCATGTGTCTTGTGTACTTGTGCGCTGGTGCCCAATCTGCTATTTCATTCATCATTTACTTTCAATCGGCTTCAAAAGTGGAAACAAAATAACATCTCGGATCGACGGAGAATCGGTTAATAACATAACCAACCGGTCAATCCCAATTCCCAATCCGCCCGCCGGCGGCATACCGTATTCGAGCGCGCACAAAAAATCTTCGTCAATGTTGCGCTGGCCGGTTTCAACATCATCATCAAGATCTTCGACCAAACGTTGACGCTGTTCTAAAGGATCGTTTAACTCCGAATAAGCGTTGCCGACTTCCAAGCCCGCGACGAAAAATTCAAAACGCTGAGCCAAAAGCGGGTTGTCAGGGCAAGCTTTGGCCAAAGGACTTAGGAACGTAAAATAATCAACTAAAAAAACCGGATTGATGTTGGCTTCTTCGTCGAGAAATTCTTCAACGATCTTCATGACCGCCGAACGCGTCAAACGGTCGAGATGGACTTTGCCGCGCTTCAAACGAACTTTGTCCAACATCGTTTGCGCGTCATCGCCGGGATTAATATCTAATTTTTCTTTAACAATTTTGGCGAACGACCGCCGCGGCCAGGGAGGCGTGAAATCAATTTCTTGTCCTTGATAGATAACTTTATAAGAACCAGCAATTTCTTTGGCCGCGCCGCTGACAAGTTCTTCAGTCAACTGCATCATGTCTTCAAAATTACCGTAGGATTGATAGACTTCGAGCATCGTGAATTCGGGATTATGACGGGTTGAGATGCCTTCGTTGCGGAAGTTGCGGTTAAGTTCGTAAACTTTTTCTAATCCACCGACGAGAAGGCGCTTTAAATAAAGTTCGGGAGCAATACGCAGGAAGACTTCAGAATCATAAGCATTGTGGATGCTTTTAAACGGCCGCCCGCGCGCACCGCCGGCCATTGGCTGGAGCATCGGCGTTTCGACTTCCAAAAATCCTTTTGCATCTAAAACGGAACGAATAAAAGAAACAATGCGGCTGCGTTTAATAAAAACATCGCGCACTTGCGGATTGGCAATCAGATCGACATAGCGTTGGCGGTAACGGATTTCAACATCTTTAAGGCCGTGCCATTTTTCCGGAAGTGTCATGAGTGACTTCGACAAAACCATCAAATCCAAAACCCGCACGCTTTCCTGGCCCATGTGCGTTTTAAAAAGTTCACCTTTAACACCGATGATATCGCCAATGTCTAAGTTTTCAACGATCTCAAAACGCTCGGCGCTAATAATGTCGGACTTGATATAAAGCTGAATCTTGGCGGTTTGGTCTTGAAGATCCATAAAAACCACCTTGCCATGCTTGCGGTGCGCCATGATGCGGCCGGCTAAGATCACACTTTTATTTTCTTGGAAGGGATTGAGGGCGCTGGCAATGGATTCAGAACGGTCAAAACGTTGGCCGTAAGGTCGGACACCTTTGGTTTCTAAATTTTTTAGCTTTTCTATTCTAACGTTCTTAATTTCATTTACTTCCATAAAACTCCCAGTGGCTGTAATAAAAATTAATCAAAATTCCTTCTCCCTAAAAAGCTTCAATACCCGACGCTATATCAGGAAGCCCTTGAAATAAAAAAGTTGAGGTCATTATATAGAAAAAAAAAATGAGTGTCAATCAAAGTTCGGGTCTTTTTAGGCGGGAAATGAAACAAAAATCACAAAATTTTTGTGTTATAGAAGCTTTAAACGAACCCAGAAAACAAGGAGGAAAACAACAAAAAGAAAAGCCCACATGGTTAACAAAAATGAATATGGCGGGGATTGAAGAATATCCCTTAAATGCTTAAATGATGGTTTGATCAGGACGCCTTGCTCAATTTTCACTAAGTTTGCTTTCAATATTGTTTACGGGAGGCTTTAATACTTTTTTCAAGTTCTTCAACGGCTTTAAGTGCTTCCTTAAAACCCACCCGATAAATCTGCCGATAAACCTGAATAGCAACCGCCTTCTCTCCGCTTGTCAAAAGCCGTTTCACATCAAATAAAGTTGCTCTGCCGGCAGGAGGATAAAGACCTTTTTTTCTGGCCCGCTGTATATGCAACAGCCATGAGGCCCGGGTAAGAACCAGGGTGCAGAAAATAATGACACCAGTTAATATAAAAAAAACAATCATCTTACTTAGAATCCTGCTTAGCAGTAAAAAATCTCAATAATCTTTCATACCAAGACGGCCGCGGCGAGAAATCGAAGTGCGACAAGATAAGTGGCTCTTTTATGGCTTCCTTTTTTTCCAATTGAACAATGAGGTACTCGGCTAACTTCGGCCATTTTTCTTGATTAATACCTTCATAAAATCCCGGGAATCCCTGTTTAACTTCGGACATCCAGGCATCCCAAAAAGTCCAGGCAATCATGAGATCTGGAGGATTGTCTGGAAAATGTTCATCAAAGTCGTCATAATCCAAGCCCATTTTATCATAGGCATTTTGGGTGTGCAGAATTTGATCGCGTTTTAAACGTTTGATAATTAAAATCCGCGATGTTTGATAATCAAATTTCTTGAGCTGTGGCATGGTGTGATACAAAGTAATTTTTATTTGGGACGGGGGAGAACGGAGCGTTAAAGATTATTCCTTGTCACTTAACAAGGCATCACGGCGGCTAACGCTTTTATCTGGGGTTATATTCTTGGAAGGCATTTTAAAAACAATGACCGCAAAAATGACCGCGCACAACGCAGCTTTATACCATCCGATTCCAATCAACATCCCAAGTGACGAAGAAAACCAAATGCTTGCGGCTGTTGTTAAATTTATAATCTGCCCTTCCTGCCTTTTTAAAATAATCCCAGCTCCCAAAAACCCGATACCTGAAACAATTTGGGCCGCTATTCTCCCCGGCGACCCGGCATCCATCATAACTGAAAGAACCGTAAAAGTCATTGATCCCGCGATCACAAAGGTGTGTGTGCTAATTCCGGCGGCCTTTCCACGGGATTCACGTTCAGATCCAATTAAAAGGCCGGCCAATAATGAAATAACTAATTTAATAACAAAACTAAATTCAGCGCTTGCTACAAATCTTTCGAAGGCATCCGTAAAATCCATTGCGTCTCAATCCTGATATAATTGTAAGAGATTTTCTAAAAATCAGTCATTAGAATTAATTTATAATTTCATATTATTCCAAATGCTTCTAGCGTCAAACGTTTTTTAAGAGTTTTTTTGTTTCTGGTTCTCTTTGTCTTTCAAATTTTATCTTTCGGCATGGGCTGATCTGAATTGCTAGAAGTATTTTGGACGCGGTTTTCGTTATCATCTTGAAGCATGATAACTCCGCAGCCGATACGGCCGCCGGCATTTCCCGTCGGTTGACCGAAATCGTCTTCTTTTTCATGAAGGATAACGGCTTTGCCTTCCACGTTATGTTTATCTCCAGTCAAAGCTAATCCTGGGATAAAAATTTTTAAAATTCCGGTGCCATCAGCGCTGACTTCTATATTCCCAAAATCTCCGGCGTGAGCATGATCAAAACCATCTTTAGTGACGAGGCCGTGCGGTGTTTTATCCGGGTTATAATGACTTCCGGCGGCATTGCCTTTGTCTGAACAATCACCTTTTTCGTGAATATGAAACCCATGTTTGCCCGGCGAGACGTTAGCGACTTTGAGTTCAACTTCTAATCCATTGTCTTTTTCATTAAAAGTCGCTTGACCATTGACATTGGAACCTTCCTGCGTACCAGTAATAAGCGCAACGCCTTTGGCCGCAAAAACTGGCGATGCGAAAACCATTGTCCCGGTTAAAACCATCCACATTGGTAATTTATTCTTCATCGTTTTTCCTCCTGTTTTAAAAAACTTACGATCAGTAATTTATTCTTTTAGACATCCAATTTGATACTTTCTAAGAATTGAAGAAAAACATAAATCCACTGAGTAGAAAATATATTCCAGAGATCATCTCGATTAATCGAGTTGTCTTTCCTAGCCTATAATTTGAATATGGGTTGCTTAATAAAAGGTAAAGCCCTAAAGCAATACTGATTAAACTTCGGACCAACCGACGATCTAATACTGCAGTTCTTGGACTATAGGATAGAAAATAAAAAACAATCATAATCACGGATGGCACTGCTGCCAACGTTAAATAAAAAAAGAAGGGATTTTGATATAATAAAAACCACCACTCACGCTTTTCTTGCCACATTGCTGATGTCTTCCTTTTAACTTGCTCAATTATTCCTGTCATGTTTTCAAATCCCGAAATATCCATGCGATTTTCGGAACCAATACAAGAAATGTTTAATAATTGATTTCGGTGATCAATCCATAATTCACCGCTGGTAATTTCGGCAAATGCTATTTTCTGAGTATATTGTTCCTTCAATAACTCTAAACCATCCTTTGATATTATTAATTTTCTGTCGGCGGACATGGCTTGTCGTTTTTTACGGCCCAAAAATGCAACCATCCCAAAGAAGATTCCACCAGCAATAAAAGCTGAAGATTTATCTGGGTGAGAACTGTAAAAGAAACTACCAACTGTTACCCAAGTCCCAACAGCCGTCGCCATGGCGAAGAATCTTTGTCGGATCTTAGATTGTTCAGCTTTTTCCATTACAAATATTTGTTTATCACCGGCCATCTCCATGATCAACTCTCCTCCTCTTTACACCGCCACAATACAAATCCCGCCGCGATTCGCCATTTGAATAGTTTTGTCGCGGTCGATTAAAAGTGTTTGACCAGATTCAATCGCAAGGCAGCCAGCTTTCGCTTTGATCATATGCTGAATTGTCCGCGGACCGACGACGGGAATGTCAAAACGGTTATCTTGTTTGGGTTTCGCCATCTTAACCACGACCGCGCCTTGACGGGAAATTTTTCCACCGCGCACAATCGTTTGATCGGTGCCTTCCATGGCTTCAATCGCCACAATCGCTTTATCCTTAATGATAACCGTCTGGCCAACATCCAACGCACCCATGGCTTTGGCAATGCCGCGGCCGAATTCGATGTCTTCTAATTCTTTTATCGTCGGCGCGCGTTTGGTTAACGTTCCTTTGGGCGCCAAATAATCATTTAACAAGGAGGTCGAATCGAGAAGTTCCATGCCCTCCGATTTCAATTTTTCCGCAACCGCCCGAAAAATCGTATCCGCTTTACGGTCTTTAAGGGCCACGAACAAATTTTTAAATTCATGATCCAGCGCTAATTTTTCATCAAAGAGATTATTGGGATTAACTTGTCCGGCCATAATGACTTTCTGAACACTGTGCTTTCGGAAATAATCAAAGAGCCGCCTTAATTCACCCGGTCCAAGCCAGATTAACTCGTCGACGAATAATTTGATTAAAAAAGAGGTGTCGCCTTTGATGGCTGCAGTGACCACTTTGAGATTTTTGGCTTTGGCGCTACGGGCAAAGAGGAGGGGAAATTTTCCATTGCCGGCAATTAAACCGATTGGTTGAGGTGAGCTCGACATGTTTATTTTGAGTTCTAAAACTTAAGAAAGGCAAAATTTTAAAGACTTTAATCACTAACTGCAAAGGCCGCGCTTGGAGGTCTTAACAAACTCAATCAAATGTTTTAATTGAGGATTGAGCGTAAATTCCTTTTCAATTCTTTCGAGGGCATGGGATTTTGTGAGTCCGGAATTAAAAAGAATTTTGAAAGCTTTGCGTAACGCATTGATTGTTTCCGAGGAGAATTGGGCTCGTTTTAAGCCGATGGAATTAATATTAAACACCTTGGCCGGATGTCCGTCGCACATAGAAAAAGGCGGAATGTCTTGAACTACTTTAGAACATCCGCCCACGATTGATAATTCTCCCAAACGGACAAATTGATGGACAGCAGTCAATCCGCCGACGACCGCCATGTCTTCGAGCGTCACATGCCCGGCAAGGGTTCCGGCATTTGCCATGACGCAGTTATCGCCGATATGACAATCATGCGCGACATGCGCATACGCCATAAAAAGATTATTATGACCGATCGTTGTTTTCCCTTCGATACCTGTTCCAGGATTTACCGTCGTGTATTCCCGGAAAATATTATTATCCCCAATTGTCAAATAAACTTTTTCCTGGCCATTATATTTTTTATCTTGAGGAACGCTGCCGATAACCGCGCCGGTAAAAAATTGGCAATTCTTACCGATCATTGTGTGGCCGGTCAAAACACAGTGATTGCCGACTTGGCAACCTTCGCCTAATACAACATTTCCGTCGATGATCGCATAGGGGCCTACACTTACGCCTGGACCTAATTCTGCCTTGGGATCAACGACTGCGGTTTTGTGAATTTGTATATCGTCATCCATTTTTGATTGCAACGCTAAGCTCATTACATTTCCTCTACTTAATCCAAGTATGAAGCATCAGTGAATGAAAACATCATGTCTGCCTGCGCCACAACTTCACCATTGACTTTTGCCTCGGCGTAAATCTGCGCGGTTCTACTGCGGTCACGGACGACCTTGGCATCTAAAATCAACTGATCCCCGGGGACCACGACTTTTCTAAATTTTACATTATCCACCGACATAAAAAAAGCAACTTTTCCATGATGTTCTTCGTTGGTTAAAATAGCCACACCAGCCGCCTGGGCCAGGGCTTCAATCATTAAAACACCCGGCATCACCGGCCGGCTCGGGAAATGCCCCTGAAAAAAATTGTCGTTGATCGTAACATTCTTAACCCCGACGGCTCTTTTACCTTTTTCTAATTCAATAATCCTGTCGACGAGCAAAAACGGATACCGGTGCGGCAGAATTTTCATAATGCCGTTAATGTCAATTTCTTTAGAATTTCCGATATCATAACGCACGCTGGAACCATTATTATTTTGATACTTCAACCGCTGCTGATTGATGCGCTTTAAAAGCGCCATATTTAAAGTATGCCCGCTTTTAACCGCAACGACGTGGCCGCGAATGGGTTTTCCCAAAAGATATAAATCGCCGATGACATCAAGGACTTTATGACGCGCAAACTCGTCGGGAAAACGCAGGTTGTTGTTTTTGACGCCCTTGTTGCCGATAACCAATGTGTTCTCGTAATTAGCACCCTTGCCTAATCCGCGGTTCATCAAATCTTCCGCCTCCTGTTCCAAACAAAACGTACGGCACGGCGCGATCTCACGTTCAAAACTTATCTGATCAACTTTAATGGAAAAGAACTGCGCCTGCAGCGCCGGATGATTATAATCCAGCGTGTAGGAAACCATCAAATCAGTAGCTGGCGCAGCAAAAATAGACGAGCCATTATTCTCGACGGCGATTGGTTCTCGGATGTCAAAATATTCTCGGGGAGAATCTTGATTAAGGATACCAGCGGCTTTAAGCATTTTCAAGAAATCTAAACCGCTCCCGTCAAGCCCAGGAAGTTCGTTATTATCTATTTCAATCGTCAAATTGTCAATACCGAGTCCGGCGAGAACGGATAAAAGATGTTCAACCGTATGGATGACAACATTATTACGGCCAATGGTTGTGCATCGCGGAACGCCGGAATTTATAATAACATTTTCTGGGCTGACGTGGATGGAATGTTTATCAGGTAAATCAATGCGGATAAAAACAATGCCGGTTTTAACCGGCGCTGGTTTAAAATGAAGCCGGACAGGATTGCCGGTATGCAGTCCGATGCCGGATAGAGAGAAAGGTGATTGAATTGTTTTTTGCTGGTCGGTTGTCATTTAAAGAATTATGCGTTATCTTTTTTCTTTTTAGATTTTAATTCGTTCTCTAGAGCGCTCACCCGCGCTTTTAATTCTTCGATCATATCAAAAGTTTCGGGAAGCCGTCGATAATGAACTTTCAAACGTTTGGCCAGCATATGCGGTTGAGCTGGAAACCCAAAAACAGTTGTATGCGCCGGAACAGATTTTGTGACGCCGGCTTTGGAGGCCACAATGGCACCTTCACCGATTGTCAAATGCCCGGCGACACCGGATTGCCCGGCGAGAATCGCGTTTTTTTCAATCACGACACTTCCGGAAATACCAACCTGGGCAATGATAAGACAATTTTCACCAATGATAACGTTGTGTGCAATGTGAACTAAATTATCAATTTTCGTTCCCCGGCCGATCAAAGTTTTATCAAACCGTGCGCGATCAATGGTCACACAAGACCCGATCTCAACATCATCTTCAATAACAACTGTGCCTATTTGCGGGATTTTTGAGTGAACACCTTTTTTATCCGTCGTAAAACCAAATCCATCTGAACCAATGACAGCGCCGCTGTGAATGATAACTCGATTGCCAATTAAAACTCTTTCTCTGACCGTCGTATTTGGCGCCAGACTGACGTCAGTTCCAATTTTGGTGTCATAACCAATAAAAGAACACGCATGTATACTCGAATTGTCGCCAATAATCACATTCTCTTCGATGACCACATAAGGGCCGATGGCAACGTTTTTTCCTAATTTTGCACTATCAGCGATGATCGCTGTTTTATGAATCCCTTGGAGTGGTTTGGTGGCGGCCATTCCTGTCATCCAGGAAACGGCCTTGGCGAAAGCCCCCGACGGGTTCGCAGTACGAATGACCGGTTTGCCTTGTACTTTCATATCACTCGGAATAATAATGGCCGAAGCTTTTGTTTTGGGAATGAATCGAAAATATTTTGGTTCAGCCACAAAAGTCAAATCACCTTCTTGACTTTCTTTAATACCGCATAAACCGGTGATGACAAGGTTTCCATCACCAATAACTTCTCCCTCGACATATTCAGCAATCTGACCTAAAGTTTTCGTCATTCCTGTGAACCTCATACACACCTGCTAAAAGGCGGTAGCACATATGGGCTGGCCCCGTTCCGTCTTTTGCTCGGAGCGGGGCCAGCCTACAGCATGCCTCGCTAATACAAATTAATCTTTCAAATCTTATTTCTTGGGCTCGTCCTTGGCACCAGTGTCTTTAGAGCCTTCATTTAACAGCTTAAGGATTTTCTCCGTGATATCCATATCTTTATTCGCGTAGATCAAAACACGGTCATTAAAAATCATAGCGTATTTTTCTTTCTCGGCAAAAGTACGAACGACCTTTTCGATTTCTAAAAGAATTTCACGGATTTTTTCATCGCGTTGTTTCTTAAGATCGGTTTGCTGCTGGCGGTCAAACTCGAGAAGATCGGCGCGTTGTTTATCCATCTCTTCTTGAAGTTTGGCCTTTTCGGCGTCTTTAAGAAGCGCTAATTTGTTTTGCGCTTCACGAATTTTGTCCAGCTTTTTATTGCGAGCGTCTTCATATTCAGAATGTTTTTTTTCTAAAATCGCGTCATACTCTTTCGTTTTCGAATAATTGTCAAACAACAGACTTAAATCAACGTATGCGACTTTTTTGCCCTCCAGGCTTTGAGCATGAACCGCCGTGGTTAAGGACAGACCTACAATTGTGGCGATAGATAAAATCTTAAGCTTGTTCACGATGACAACCTCCTTTAAAATACACCCCGAATTTTTATACATCAACAGATTTAAATCTCATTTTTCGTTTGCCGAGTATAAAAAAATCCCCTTCAGATTTGGCAGGATTGTGGATCTATGAAAGGGCTGTTTTGTTGTCGGGTGATTTGTGTTTGTTTAGTTGTTAATTTTCTAGAATCCCCTGCTCACACTAAAATAAAATTTACCGGATCGGGAATCTTCGCCGGGTTCGTCATTAAGCGGATAACCATAATCCAAATTAATTGGACCAATCGGCGTTTTAACTCTTAAACCGATACCCGCACCGGATTTTAATCCGCCTGACGCGAAATCTCGGACCTTGGACCATACGTTTCCAGTATCGATAAATGTCGCGAACTTTAAGAAATCAATAAGCGGAATCGTATATTCCAAATTCCCGATGAGCATACTTTCCCCGCCGATAGGATCGTTGCTAACGGCATCAATCGGCCCGACTTTGCGTTCATTATAACCGCGGATAGTCGTTGCGCCGCCGGCAAAGAACCGTTCAAAAATGGGAACGCCATCGGTGTTACCGTAGGCTTTGGCAAAACCGGTACGCAAACTCACTTCTAAAACAGAACCAAAATTAAGCGGCAAATCATAACTGGCTTTATTAAATAACCGCAAGAAATCTTTATCGCCGCCCAAGATTCCGCCAGCCACATCCGCCGTACCGGTTAACAAGAGTCCGTGCGTCGGATTATAAATACTATCCCGCGTATCCCGTGTCAATGAAAAACTTGTACTGCTAACCGTATTCTGCCCTTCTTCTTTGGCCAAATCGGCCGAGACACCGCTTTCTAAATTACCAATCTTGATATTTTCTAGACGGTAAGTCAGCCCCGTTGACCAATACTCAGAAATTTCTTTTCCAAAACGAACATCACCACCGACGCGTCGCTCATCATAAGCATAACCGACGTCACGTTCGCGTTTATGTTCCGTGCGGTACGCATCAAAGCCTCCTGAAATCGGATAATCAAAGAGCCATGGCTCGGTAAAACTTAACTGCATGTTATTACGGAATGAACCGGTCTCCGCGCGGATTTGCAAATTCTGTCCGCCACCCGTAAAGGTCGGCCAATTTGTAAAATCAAAATTCTTTTGTTCAATTTCCACAAACCCTACAATCTGATCGATCGTTGAATATCCGCCGCCGAAACTTAGGCTTCCTGTTTTCGCTTCTTTAACTTGTACAACCAGATTTTTGCGGTCTGGCGTGTCGGTATCTTCAATATCATAACTAACATCTTCAAAATATCCGAGATTCTTTAAGCGTTCCTTGCTGCGGCGCAATTTGGCACCATCAAACTGGTCACCAGGATACAAACGAATTTCTCGTCGGATAACGATGTCGCGGGTGCGGGTATTACCTTGGATCTTGACCTGTTCGACATAAGCCAAATTACCTTCGGCGATATCCAAACGAACTTCGACCCGGCCGGTTTGCGGATTAAGTGATGTCGATTCTCGGACATCAGCAAAAATATAACCTTTATCAAAATAAGCCGTGCGGATATTGGCTATATCAGTATCTAATTTATCGCGGCTAAAAACATTCCCGACTTTAATAGAGGTCATAACATTTAAAACTTCATGAGTGCTTAAAACTTTATTGCCATTGACCACAATATTACCAACATAATAACGCTTACCTTCTTCAACCGTAATATTCACAATCACTCGGCCCTGGGCGGCCAATCGTTCAAGTGCATAACTTGCCTTGGCGTCGATATAGCCTTCTTTTTCATAGAAGGACACAATACGATCCATGTCTTCCTGCAAAATTTCTTCTTTCAAAAAGCCTGAGTTGAAAATCCATTTAGGACGAGTTTTGATAACACGGATGATTCGCTTGTCGGGAAAAGCGGCATTTCCATAAACGTTAATCCGTTGAACCTGAATCCGGCGGCCTTCTTCAATCACAAAATGCAAACTGGCTTTATTGGTGACTTCGTCGACAAATGTTTCAACATCAATCTTCGCTGATGTCAAACCTTTCTTGGCATATAAATCTTCCATCGTTTTGATGTCATCTTTTAAAACTTTGTTGTCTAAAAATTTGCCGACTTTGGTTTTAATTTTATTTAAAAGAAAACGTGAATTGTAATATCGGGTTTTAGAAAAGGTGATTTCTTCAATGATCGGTTTCTCAGTCAAATAAATAATCACTTTGAAGCCACCTTGGTAATCTTTGCGGTCAACGCTGACATCGGAAAAATAACCAGTGTTATAAAGGCGCTTGATATCATCGCTGATGACATTTTGCAGATATTCCTGGCCGACGCGGATTTTGATTTTTGAAAGAATGGTTGGAAGACCGATTGTTTTATTTCCTTGAACCTCGATCGACTTGACCATTTTACGTTCTTGTGGAGAAGTAGACGTGGAAGCAGTTTCAGAAGATGTTTTTTCTACGTCTGCGGTTAAACTGGAAGACGCTTTAGAAGCGGATGATGTCGATGTCGAAGAGCTTTCAGTCGACGAAGTGCTTTGTAATGAAGCCGTTGTGGTTGATTTTTGTTCGGCGGAAACTTCTTGATTGGCTTGAATTTGGGTGTTTTTTTGAGTCTCGGAAGAAGGCGTCGATTCTTCGGCCAAAGTCACGACGGACAAACTTAAAAACAGAAAATAAATTGTCAAAAAAAACCTAAAATGAAATTTAAACATGAGGTGATTATAGGGGCATTGTTTTGGCATGTCAATCAACTTGTGCAAGATTTTCAAAGCGTACAAATTCTTTTCGGAAAACAAGTTTAACGGTGCCCACTGGACCGTTGCGCTGTTTGGCCACAATAACCTCGGCGAGACCTTTGTTTTCTTCGGTTGGCATATAATATTCTTCGCGCATTAAAAGGACAACGACATCGGCATCTTGTTCAATCGCACCGGATTCTCGCAAATCGGATAATTGCGGGCGATGGTCTTGACGACTTTCAACCGCACGTGATAACTGGCTGATCGCAATAATTGGAAGTTCCAACTCACGCGCGAGCGCTTTTAAAGAACGTGAAATTTCTGAAATCTCCTGCTGGCGGCTTTCTACTTTTGATGAACTGCGCATCAGCTGAAGATAATCTAAAACAATCAATTGAATGTCGTGCGCGGCTTTAAGACGACGGGCTTTGGCCCGGAGTTCAAGAATGGAAATCGCTGGTGTGTCGTCAATAAAAATCGGCGCGTTTGACAATTTTCCGGCGGCGGCCGTCAAGTGCGGCCAGTCCGACGGAGAAAGAAACCCAGATCGGACCTTATGCGCGTCCACACGCGCGTGTGAGCAGAGCATGCGTTGAACCAATTGTTCTTTGGACATTTCGAGACTAAAAAAAGCCACCGGAGTTTTTTTAGCAATGGCTGGATATTCCGCCATGCCGGCGGCTAAAGCGCTTTTGCCCATTGAAGGCCGCCCGGCGACAATTATAAGATCAGCCTTTTGCAAACCGGACGTCATTTTGTCAAATTCAAGAAACCCCGTCGGGACTCCGGTGATATATTCTTTGCGTTGATACAGTTGATCAATCGTCGCGATCGTTCCTTTAACGATTTCTTTGATGTGAACGGATTTTTGTTTTTGGCGGGCGGTGGCGATTTCGAAAATGAGTTTTTCAGCGGAATCAACCAGTTCATCGACATTAACACCGGCTTCGAAACTAGCACTTACAATTTCCGTCGCATTTCTAATCAGCTGGCGCTGAATGCTTTTTTCTTTGACAATGTTGGCGTAGTATTCAACATTGGCCGCGGTTGGAACCATGTCGACTAATCGCGTCAAATAAGCGACGCCGCCGATCTGTTCCAAAACACCCTGGCTTTTCAGCTGGTCCGAAAGGGTAATTAAATCAACATTTTTTTGATTGTTATAAAGTTCAATAACAGCTTGGAAGATACGGCGGTGAGGATCTTCGTAAAAAGCGGAATTGTCTAAGATTTCAACGGCTGAACCGATGGCTTCTTCGGAGATAAGCATAGCACCGAGGACCGATTGCTCGGCCTCGGTATTTTGCGGGGGAATTTTTACTTCTTGGTTACCCATACTCTGACTTTGGCGGTCACGCCAGGGTAGAGCTTAACGCCGACATCAAAGATGCCTAACTCGGTAATGGGTTTTTCTAAAATGATATTCTTTTTATCGATGGTGTAACCTTCAACTTCTAACGCCTTAATGATGTCAGCTTCGGTAACCGAACCATAAAGCTTTTCGATGTCGTTAACTTCAACTGCGACGGTGCAAGAAATCTTGCTTAATTTTTCGGCCAAGGCCTCGGCGGCTTCTTTGCTTTTAGCTTCTTCGGCCGCTCTTTTGACCCGCTGCTGTTCAATCCGTCTAACATTACCCGGTGTCGCCCCGTATGCTAATTGCTGAGGGAAAAGAAAATTCCGGGCAAAACCTTCTTTAACTTTAACGACATCGCCTGTCTTTCCTAATTTTTCAACGTCTTTGGCTAAGATAACTTTCATAATTACTTCCTTTTCACTCCTACTGGTAACAATCCTAAAAATCTGGCGGACTTAATCGCTTGCGCCAGTTCTCTTTGCCTTTTTGCAGAGACGCCGCTTAAACGGCGCGAAACAATCTTGCCGCGGTCGGTCACATATTTCTGCAGCAAGGTAATGTTTTTGTAATCAATTTTAATGTTTTCAGCCAGTTGATACCGCGTAGATTTGGCTGAAGGGCCTTCCCGACGGGGCGAACGTTTGAACTTACCTGATGCTGCATTACCCCGCCCATGACTTCCTGTCCTTCTTTCATTCGTGAACAAAGTAATCCTCCTTTTATTCTTCCCAAGCTACATCTTCTAACTTAATATCCTCAGCCGAAATCGGTCCGGATACCGATTCAGGAGATTCTTCAGTCTGACCGCCACCAGAACCACCGCTGTGCGCCTGATCGCCGCGATTGGTTCCGAGAAATTGAATCCGTTCAGCCCTGACTTCGATCATTGACCGTTTTTGACCGTCGGGAGTTTCCCAAGAACGGGATTGTAAACGGCCTTCAACAAAAATCGGGCGGCCTTTTTTCAAAAATTGGTTACAGGTTTCAGCCAGCTTATCCCAAGCCGCCACATTAACAAAGCAAGTATCTTCTTTAACTTCACCGCTTTTATCTTTGTAACGGCGGTTAACCGCAATTCTCAAATTAGCCACGGCCACACCGCTGGGCGTATATCGCAATTCAGGATCTTTTGTTAAATTTCCGATGAGTAAAACTTTATTTAAACTCGCCATAATCTCATGCCTCCTTCCAACGCGTTGACGCATTACTGCTAAAATCAACCTCGTTTGTCTTTGTCATAAATTTTGTGGGGCGTCTCCGACAGGCAGAGACGCCCCACAAAATTAAACTATTCAAGCTTTAAAATCATAAACCGCAATATTTCTTCATTAATACGTAACACTTCCTTAATTTTAGCAACCACAATAGATGCACCATCAAAGTTCACTTGAAAATAGGTTCCTTCATTCTTTTTTTTGATGTTAAAAAACATTTTATGTTTATCTAACCACACCTGAGCGTTGGTGACTTTGCCACCGCCTTTGGCGACACTATCGGTTATTTGTTTGAGGACTTCATCTTTTTCTCCTTGAGCCTTGTGCGCATCCACAATGGCCACTAATTCGTATTTATTCATCACCGTTCCTTTTGTTGAATTGATTCATGGCTTTATTGATTCCTTCGCTGAGCCAACTGACTGTACATGCTGCAGCGCTTTCAACCACTGCGCCTAACTGTTTTCCCTCTTCGTTTGTAAATTTTCCTAAAACAAAATTAACTGTATTTTCTTTTTGTTTCGCCTGGCCAATACCGACACGCAGCCGTGGAAAATTTTCTGTTTTTAACTGCTCAATAATAGACGTTAAACCATTATGGCCGCCGTCTTTGCCGTGGGGCCGAAGACGAAGCTGTCCAAAATCAAGATGTAAATCATCACAAATGATTAATATATTTTCTAACGGAATTTCTTTTTGGGCAATGACTGATTTAACCGCAAGTCCGGATAGATTAACAAAGGTTAAAGGTTTAAGTAAATAAACCTCTTGACTTTTTATTTTACCTTCCGCAGTGAGTCCTTGCACCGACGAACTTTGTTTAAACCTTAATCCTGTCTTTTGGCCAATCTCATCTAAAATAAGAAATCCCAAATTATGCCGCGTATATGTATAATCATCTCCAGGATTTCCTAGACCAACAATTAATCGCGTTTCTGACAAAGCGTGTCTTCCTTAAAAAAACAAAATACTTCAACTGTGCTTTCCATCTTTTTTGGTTTTCGTCATTAATGAGACTAAAATAAAAACCTCTTTGATGTCTTATTTACCTTCTTTTTTAGATTCCTTTTCCTTGGCCGGTTCTTCCTTCTTACCAGCGGCGGCAGCTTCGGGTTCTTTCTTCTTTTCTTTAATAACTTCAACTTCCGGGGCTGGGGCGCCTTCAGCTGGTTCTGCGGAAACTTCTTTCATAGGCGCCGCCACAGTCAACACAATTGTCTCTGGATCATGTTTCGTTGTCACTCCCGGCGGCAACACTAAATCTTTAACATGAATAGCATCGTGGATCTTCAAATGACTCACATCGACTTCAATGTGCTGCGGGATTTGAGTCGGCAAACAGGTGACTTCTAATTCCCATAAAACATGCTCCAAAGATCCACCGTCTTTTTTGACACCAATGGCTTCGCCTTTGGCTTCGATAGTTACTTTAACAGAAATTTTTTCAGTTAGTGATATGCGTTTGAAATCGACATGAATAATGTCATCGGTGACGGGATCTTGTTGTAATTCTTGAGTGATGGCGGAATAATCTTTGACTTTCTTTTCGCCATCCATGAGATTGAGATGATAGATAACGTTTTCACCTTTATGCTGGCGGATTATGCGTTCAAAGGTTTTACGTTCGATTTGAATAGGGGAAGGAGTTTGTTTGCCGCCGTAAACAACCGCTGGGATAAAACTTCCTCGTCGCAAAACTTTAATTTTACGGCTGCCAAACTGTTTTCTTAGCTGAACATCTAATTTAATTTCTTCCATTTAATTACCTACCTTCTCTTTCTTTAATGAACACATCATTTACCCCGTAAAGGTTATTATGACGGGGTAAATAGAAGCGTGAATTAACCCTGCCGTTTGGCCTCTCAAGGCAGGGGAAAACTTTACTTAACGTCTGATCTCATCAAACAAACAGCTGATGGATTCTTCATTATGAATACGTTTCACCGCTTCAGCTAATAAAGAAGCGATGGAAAGCACTTTGATTTTCGGATATTTGTGGGCGTCTTTTAAGGGAATGCTGTCGGTGATGACAACTTCTTTAAGCGCTTTACATTCATGAATCCGGGATAAGGCATTGCCAGAAAGTATACCATGACTTACGGTCGCAAGCACGCTGACGACTCCCTTTTTAGTTAAAGCCTCAGCGGCTTCTATCATTGAACCGCCAGTCGCAATCATATCATCGACGAGAATAGCAGTTTTTCCCTTAACATTTCCCAGAATATGCATGACTTCAGTTTTCTCAGGGCTCATTCGCCTCTTATCTACAATCGCCAATTCGGCATTTAAACGTTTGGCATAAGCCCGGCACATTTTAATACCGCCGACATCCGGGGAAACAACAACCATATTTTTTATTTTTTTAGAAGCCAAATAATCGCACAAGGTGTTAATAGCATACAGATGATCGACGGGAATATCATAAAATCCTTGAATCTGTGCCGCATGTAAATCCATTGTCAAAACGCGGTTTGTTCCGGCGGCCACAATTAGATTCGCAACAAGTTTGGCTGTGATTGGAACACGCGGTTGATCTTTACGGTCCTGACGCGCGTACCCGTAATAAGGTAAAACAGCTGTGATTCTTTTAGCGGAAGCTCGTCGGACAGCGTCAACCAAAATTAAAAGCTCCATTAAATTATCATTGACGGGAGGACATGTGGATTGAACAATAAAAACATCCTTGCCGCGGATATTTTCTTTGATCTGAACCCTAACCTCTCCTTCGCTAAAACGCCCCACCATAACCTCAGTAGGCGGAACATTAAGATTATCACAGATCGCTTTACATAAATCAGGATTCGCATTCCCAGAAAGAATACTTAACGACCCATTCATTTATTTTTTCTCCTTGCCATCACGCGGGCGGGAACGCCCACCGCCATCTCGCCATCCGGAACATTTTTACCTTTGGTTAAAACTGTACCGGCTCCTGTCACTGCTTTTTTCCCGACTTTAACGGGTGCAATCAAAACTGAATCAGATCCGATAAAAGCGTCATCTGCAATCGTCGTTATATTTTTATTTTTCCCATCGTAATTAGCGGTAACTGTCCCAGCACCAATATTGACCCGCTCTCCCAATCTGGCATCGCCTAAAAAACTAAAATGTTTCATAAGAGAATTTTTTCCCATACGCGTCCGGGAAATTTCAGTGAAGTTACCAATTTCAACACCGTCATCAATATAACTTCCAGGACGAATACGACAAAATGGACCGAGTAAACAGTTGGAACCAATTGTGACATTATTTTCAATGAACGTAAACGGCCGGATAACTGTGTCCTGGCCAATTTTAGCGTCGGCGGCAATAAATGTCGTCAACGGATCTACAATAGTAATCCCTTGCAACATGAAACGCCGCAAAATCCGTTTACGAATAATTTCTTCGCACAACGCTAAATCATCACGCGTATTAACGCCTAATCCTTGCTGATAATCCGGCGTTAAAACTGTTTCAACTTTTAACCCTTCAGCTATCAAAAGATCGACGATGTCTGTCAGATAAAATTCTTTTTTACGCGGATTCAATTTAATTTTATTAATACTGCGGAATAGCGTTGGCCCATCAAAACAGTAGACACCGACGTTGATTTCTTGAATAGCTTTTTCAGCATTATGGGCGTCTTTTTCCTCACGAATCGCAGTAACCTGTCCTTGATAATTACGAATAATTCGACCATAACCACTTGGCTGAGGAACAATTGCTGTTAAAAAAGTAAGTGCGGCCTTAGAGTGACGATGGGTTTTAACAACCTGCCCGACTATTTTACTATCTAATAACGGGGTATCACCTGATAAAATAAGAACATCCCTTCGGTAATTCTTAAAATGCGGTGCGCAGGAACGTATAGCATCCGCGGTTCCTAACAATTTTTTTTGAACCACCGTCTGTATCGTTTCGGGAAGATACGATTTTACTTCATCACTTTTAAACCCCAAAACAGCATAAATTTTCAAAGAGCCAAGCTTTCTGGCGACTTCAATGACATAATCGATAATAGCTTGACCGCAGACAGCATGTAAAACTTTTGGGACCTGCGATTGCATGCGCGTTCCACGACCTGCCGCCAGAATAATCGTTCTTAACTCTTTCATCAAAATATTGTTTAGAAATTTAATTTATCCGTCGGAGTTTAGCGTAGATAGCTAACAAGCTGTGATCTAACCACTGCCCAGCCAGGGCTCGAACCTGGAAAACGAGATCCAAATTCTCGTGTGTTACCAATTACACCACCGGGCAAAAGAATTTATAAAATGAATCCCAAATCAATTTGTAGATTCATTCCCGTCATAAAAAATAATCTGCCAGAAGGTTTATACAACGAGGCATACGGCAGGAATCTCACTCTTTGGACTTTCCTTTTTATTGATGAGGGAAAGACCTAACGCCTGTCTCCGTCGTAGACGGATTGATTTGTTTCCTCATGAAATTAAAAAAGCCAATTAACGAAGTTAATCAACCTTGTGAAAGAGCCGCTTCTTCAGCATCAGAAGCAGGACCAGTTTTGCCAAGTTCTTTTTTATAGGCTTCTAAAATTTTGTTCTGCACATAATCACGAAACTGTTGCGTGACCGGATGTGCAATATCGCGGTGTTCAGATTTGGCATCAAGGTCCGTCGGGCTGATTGGTTTATCATCCATGGGTAAAGGCGCCCCACATTGATTACAAAATTTGGCCCCGACTTCATTCTTGAAACTGCATTTGGTGCACGGTGCTTTTAGCTTTCGTGAAGGCATCGCAATGAATAATCCGTTAGCGCCTTGAATGATTTTAATATTTCTCACCACAAATACATTATCGAAAGTCACCGTTGTATAGGCCTTTAATTTTTTGTCCTGGCCTTCCTTAATAAAAACACGAATTTCGGTAATTTCCATGGACGCACGCTCCTTGTTTACAATGTCCGAACTACAAACACCTGAGGATAAACTTTTTTTAGCATCTCCTTAAGCTCGTCGGCTTGACGCTTATCTTGTGTTAAACCAAAAATAGCCGGCCCACTTCCAGAGAATGCAACTCCTTTAACATTCAGCTGTTTCAGTTCCTTTTTAAGTGTTTGTAAATCTGGACATAATCGGATTATGGCTCTTTCCAGATCGTTTCGGAGCAGATTACCAATGGTTGAAAAATCTTTTTGTCTTAAAGAGCGAGTTAAAATATTAACATCAGAGTTTGGCTTTGTCAACCCTTCGTTTACGCCTATGCCGCTTAATGGATTCTCGACGGTAATTGAGTCTTCCGAAAGGGTATTTACTGGTAGAAACTCGGTTATATTTTTGTTATTTCCTTCCTGTTTCCTCTCAAGCTCTGATGACCACTGCAAATTCTCAAAAACATCCTTAGCATAAAGTTTAACCGGCGCTACAACCAAGACATGCCAGAGTTGTGTGTCAATTTCTAACTTCTCTAATATCTCTCCGCGGCCTTGTCCCCAGGCCCAACTCGTCTGATAAAGGAAAAATGGGACATCACTACCTACCTGACTAGCATAATGCAATAATTCTTCGAAAGAAAGTTCTAATTTCCAGATTTGATTAAGCGTTAAGAGCGTTGTGGCCGCATTGCTTGAACCACCGCCTAAGCCAGCCGCCACTGGAATGCGTTTTTCGATAACAACGTCAACGCCTTCATCTAAAGCAAAATCATCTTTTAAAAGTTTGGCGACTTTATAAACTAAATTGCGTTGATCGGTCGGCACATCTGGATGATTACAGTCGATGTGAATCGTACCTTTTTTATTCAAGGAAAATTCAAGTTCATCACACAGATCAATACGCTCGAAAAGCGTTGAAAGATTATGATAACCGTCGGGTCTTTTATTGATGACTTTGAGAAAAAGATTTAATTTGGCGGGTGATAATAGGGTAAGACGTTTCATGAACAGACTGGGAAGATTTTGCTAGGGGCTTCTCCTGCGATCAATTTTATTCGCCGGCAGGAGAAGCCCGTCTGGAAAATCAATGAACACTTTCTCATCCTAAAAATTAACGGATATTATGACTGGATAAAATTTCTTTTGGACTCTTTTCTGGGTGGTCGAGATCATCCAACTTTTTAATGATTTGACTTTGCCCGGGCGAAAGATCCAGCGCGAGTTTCCAATACTTCTTCGCTTTTTCAACTTCATGCATCTTAAAATAAACGTCACCCAAATGATCATAGATAACGGGATCTTTCATAACACTATCTGCTTTCAAAAGAGTTTCCAAAGCTTGCGAGTACATTGCTTTTTTGTAATAAACCCAGCCCATGCTATCAAGATATGCCCCATTGTCAGGACTGATTTCTAAGGCACGCTTAATCAAACTTAAAGCTTCGTCCAAATGCTCACCATCTTCCGCATACATATAAGCTAAAGAATTTAAACTACCCTCATGCATTGGATCAACTTCAATCGCTTTTTTAAAATAACTGGCTGCCTGTGAACGATCCCCTAATTCAAGGTAAAGCGAACCCAACAAATAAATGACATCCGCATTTTGCGGCTGCATGGCAAAAACTTTTTTATATTGTTCAATGGCTTTGTTAAATTTACCTTGAGAATAATAAAGCTGTCCTAAATACGTGTAAATTTCCACATTATCAGGTTGGGCTTCAGAGAAATGTTTGAGGATTAATTCGTATTCGGCAGCGGCCTTATCAAAATCTTTTTGGGAAGAATAAACCAAAGCTAACAAGTAGCGGGATTGAACATCTTGCGGGTTTAGGTTTGACGCTAATTTAAGTACATTGATGGCTTCGGTTAATTTTCCGACGCGTGCATAATCCATACCTAAATGTAACTGGATAACGTAATTTTGAGAATCCAATTGAGCGGCTTTTTGATATTCCGACAGCGCTTCTTCGGTCAATCCATTTAAATCATTTACAACACCCATCGTATAATGAGAAATACTTTGGGCCAGATTGATTTGATCTTGACTTGCCCATGAAGGCTTTGTAAATCCGATTAATAAAATGAGAAGGACAAGGATGCATCCATTTTTAATATCTTCGAATCGCGTGTTTAACATCGATGATGCCTCACCTTCATTGCATAGAAACTGTAGGACAGTTAATTTTTAGGAATCTTTATTTTCTAAACTGACGCTACTGATATTCTACATTAAAATACTTATTAGACCCAATCACGTTTTTTCAAATGCCGAAGCATTTTGCGAAGCTTTTTACGCTTGTGGGTTCGAATCTTGCGCAATTTTCTTTTACGTCCGCATGGCATAATTCAATTGTCCTTCTTTCGTCAGTTAGTAAATAAGTTTGTTCAATGCGTATTCAATAATTCCCTGCGCGCCGGCCGCTTTGAGCTGTGGAATTAACCGCCGAACAACTCCTTCTTCAATCACTGTTTCAACGGCTACCCAATCCGGCTGACTAAGGGAAGATATCGTCGGATTTTTGAGAGATGACAGTTGCTTAAGAAGCTTATCTAAATTCTTTTTCTCTACATTCATTTTAAGACCGACCATATTGGTCGCATCAATAGCGCCTTTCAGGAGAAGTACTAGCTGGTCCATTTTGTCTTTTTTCCAGCGATCCTGACAGGCCTTTTTATTTGCAATGAATTGAGTTGTAGATTCACAAATCGTTGAAACGATACGCAACTTATGCGCCTTCAAACTGCTTCCGGTTTCCGTCAATTCAACGACGGCATCAACTAATCCTGAGGCGACTTTAGCTTCTGTCGCGCCCCAGGAAAATTCAACGTCGGCTTTGACCTTATTACTTTTCAAATAATTTTTGGTTACGGTCACTAATTCGGTTGCAATTCTTTTTCCTTCCAAATCTTTAACCGATTGAATATTGGACGCCTCTGGAACGGCCAGCACCCAACGTACTTTAACCGCACTTTGCTTTGCATAAACCAAATCCGCCAGCGATGTGACGTTGGATTCATTCTCCAACGTCCAGTCCGCGCCTGTAATCCCACAATCAAGTGCACCATCCTCGACGTATTTTGACATTTCTTGGGCGCGTAGCAGCATGGGTTCAATTTCAGCATCATCAATGGTAGGAAAATAGGAACGGCTCGAAACGTATACTTTAAAACCTGCTCTTTCAAAGACCTTAATTGTTGCTTCTTGCAGACTGCCCTTCGGTAATCCCAACTTAAGCTTATTCATTGAACATAATCCTTCTCTTAAAGTATACCTGAAATAAAGATTATTTGACAAACTTAGCGCTTTGCTTTTTAAACAAGTAAAATACTAGGTGCGCATTATAATGTTGGCCTTATCAGTTGTAAAGTAATTTCCTTGTCAAAGCCTCAGACGATCGTTATAATTGGGAAAATTTTGTTCAAAGGAGAGGTTCATGCTTAAGCTTATACGCAAAAAAGGCTTTATTAAAAAAGTTTTATGGGTCTTGGCGTTTGTTATTATCATTTCATTCACATTCTGGGGTACCATGACCCGCTTTGATACAGGAAGCGACAGCCGATTAGACTACGCCGGCAAAATATTTAACCGAAAAATTTCCTTTAGTGAATTTGAAGACGCTTATCTCCAAACCCGTAACCGAGCTATCCTTCGTTATGGGGATGAATTCCCCAAAATTAGCCACCTTCTTAATCTCGATATGGAAACTTGGGATTGGCTTATTTTACAGCACGAAGTTCGACGCCGTCATATTCATGTCAATGACACTGACGTTATCACCTATATTCAAAAGCTTCCTTTCTTTCAAAGAGATGGTAAATTTGATGACCTTCTCTATAGTGACATTCTCCGTTATTACTTTCAGTGCAAACCCAGGGATTTTGAAGAGGGTATTCGTGCTACGTTAGCATTCGATAAACTTATTGAAGAAGAAACCGCAAATATTACTGTTCCTGACCAAGAAGCCTGGGACGCTTATCAAAAAGAAAAAGAAAAAATCCGCATTAATTATGTTCTGTTTCCGATCGATGATTATAAAAAAGATATCGCCTACGATGATAAAGAAGGCCAAGAATATTTCGCCAAATATAAAACTAACTTCCAAATGCCGGTAATGATCAATATCGAATATTTAAATCTGCCTGCCGCCGAAGATATTAAGCCCGAAGACAAAGAAAAATTTAAAGCGAAGATGGACGCGATTTACAACGAATTAAAAACAAACAATGATCTCAAAGCGGTCGGACAAAAATACGGGCTCGACCTTCAGGAAAGTGGATTCTTTAGCCAGGAACAACCTAACTTAAAAATCGGATTTTCGTATGAGCTTCTTAAAAAAGCTTTTGAACTCAAATCCAATGAAGTCAGCGCGCCGATGGAAACGACCCAAGGGTATTATATTTTGAAATTAAAAGAGAGAAAAGAGGCGCATGTCCCGACGTACGATGAAATCAAAGATAAAATCAAAGACGCGCTCATCAGTGTTAAGGCCAAAGAAATTTCTAAAACAAAAGCGGCGGCGGCATTAACCACTTTGAAAGAAAAATTAACCGCGAATCCGCAAGCGGATTTCACTCAAACGGCCCAAGAGTTGGGTTTTACAACCGCTCAAACACCGTTTTTCGGGCGCGGAGAATATTTACCGAGTCTAGGCGTGTCAAAAGATTTTCAAGAAATGGCTTTTAAGCTAGACGACAAAAATAAGCTGGGTCAGGATGTCGTTGATACGGCCAAAGGCTTTTGCATTATTGATCTCGCCGGAAAACAACCCGTCAGTCAAGAAGACTACGCCAAAGAAAAAGATCAATACAAACAAAAATTATTAGTGGATAAACGTAACGAGGCTTTTAATGATTTTATGGCGATTTTGAGGATTAAGGCTAACTTGCAGGATAATGTTAGCAAATTAAAAGCGAAGAAAACTGCGTAATAAATAAGAGAAGCGCGCTCCTCTTTACTTTTTCTTAGTATCTTTCTTAAAAATATTTTCCCAGTCATCTGGCAGTCCATGCTCGACGTCTAGGACAATTCCTTTTTCATCCAGAAAAACCAGCGTCGGAATTCCAATCAATGAATATGTTTCACTTAGATCATCTTTTTTGTCTAGCAAAACGCTAAAATTTAATTTATTTTTTTGTAAGAAATTCTTCACCTTGTTTTCTGACTCCCCTAAATCCACCAAAATGATTTTAACGTCCTTATGTTCTATATCCTGATAAGCTTTTTTGAGGTCTTTAATTTCTTCCCGACAAACTGGACACCAAGTCGCCCAGAAGAAAACAATGGATTTTTTACCATTGCGTACCTGAGTAAGGCTTTGTTTGTCGCCTTGAGTCGTCGTTAATGTGAACTCGGGTGCGGGTTTTCCAATTAATTCGTTGTCATCGGTCAGAAAAAATTGAGCCTGCGCGTGAGGTGCGCCGGATAATGTCAATCCCATAAAAAGAACTAAGAAAATACTCAAAATAAACTGCTTTCTATTCATTCCATTAATCCTCCTGCCTTAAGAAAAAGATATTCTGCACCAAGAAGCAAAATTACGCCGCACAGCCGCTTGACCCAAACTAACCACTTGCCTGATTTGGGTAAGTGAACCAAAAGATTACTAAAAGTCCCTATCAAAATTAAAGAAGCACCGACCCCATACGAAAAAACAAACAAAAGACTAATCCCTAAGAACATATTTTTCTTGGAAGCCACAAAGGTGAGCAAGCTTCCTAAAACTGGCGCTGTGCAAGGCCCGACGATAAGTCCGGTTGTTAAACCTAAAACAAAAACCGCCCAGAGATTATTGACCTTAACATTATTTTGAATATTCAATCCCAGATACGGTAAAGGAATCACATCAAACATTGTTAAAGCAAAGATAAGTAAAATATTTCCAGTCACAAGAAAAGTAATCGGGCTGTTTTGAACGAAGCCGAAAATTTTTCCGGTAAAAATGGCGACCAACGCCGAAATACAGTACATGACTGCCATTCCTAAAACGTAGATACAAGAAATGACAAATCCGCCGAGTTTAGAACCTTTAACATTTAACCCGGTAATCGCCGTCGCCGTAATGGGCATCAAAGGATAAACGCATGGTGTAAAGCTGACCAAGACGCCAGCCCAGAATGTGCTCAAAAATTGAAAAAGAAGGTTATCGGATAGATTCATTGATCCACTTTAAGTAATCAGGGTTTCCGCCGACAATTGGTAATGCGATTATTTCTGGGACAGAATAACTGTGAAAATTTTTGACGACCTTAACTATTTTCGGAAAAAAAGATTTCTTCGTTTTTAAAATTAAGAGCGTTTCTTCTGATTGATCGACTTTGTTTTGCCACCAAAAAATAGATTGGATTCCCTTGACGATATTGGCGCAGGCAATAAGTTTATCCTCAACAAGTTTCTGGCCAATTTGTTTGGCTTCTTGATCATCTTTAGCGGTTATGAAAACAACGATATGCATAATTTGAACTCATTATAACCTGTTGAATTTAATTTGGGAATTTATTGCTCTGTTACGCGGGCGCCCCCGCGGACCGCTTTCCGACGCGCGGGGGCGCCCGGCGCTTTACTCCCCCCGAATCATCATCACCGACAACATCCGCCCAGCTTTCTCTTTATCCCGACGGTAAGAAAAATACCGTTCCTCGCAACATGTACACAAATCGCAATCGAAAATATTCTTTTCCAAAACGCCCAAGGCTAACAGCTGATTTTTGTTGGCTAACTTTAAATCAAAATAATAACCATCGGCTTTTTTTTGGGTTTCGTTTGGGAAATACGTCAAGAATTCTTGGCCCACTTGATAACAACAGGCACCTATCGCCGGTCCAAAAATAACTTTCAAATTACTCAGCCAAACCGCATAGCGTCGTCGCATTTGTAAAAGTGTGTTATCTAGAATTTTTTGTTTCGTCCCACGCCAGCCTGCATGAACCAGCCCAATTGTCTTCGTGTGTGGATCAAATAAAAAAACTGGCAAACAATCCGCTGTACGAACGTTGATAGGCACGTTCAGTTGGTTAGCAACAAAACCATCCGCTTCGGGAAGTGAACAATTCACTAAGAATTCGCGCGTCACAGCAATCACCCGGTTCCCGTGAACTTGCTTAAAAAAAGGAATTTGATCGACGGATACTCCCGCGCCTTCCGCCAAAATTTCCTTTTGACGTTGCGTTAAATTCTTGTTGTCTGGGTCGAACGCAAAATCGCATTGCCGGTCAGTTGTAAACGCCACCACTCCGGGTTCATTAAAAAATTTATTCAAAGAGAGCATCAGCTTGAGGCATTTTATCTTCAATTAGTTCTTGAGCGGAACCATTCGCAGGAAGGTCCTGCACTTTTTCTAATTTCCGTTCAATCGTACGCGATTTACGCGCCGCCGTTTCAATCGTATTGCTGGCTTCTTGTAATTTTTTATGAGTTTTTTCCAAAATGTCGCCGAAGATATTGAATTCAGTTTTCACAACGCTTAACAAGTTCCAAACTTCACTAGCACGTTTGCGCACCGCAAGCGTACGAAATCCCATCTGCAAACTATTCAAGATTGCCGTTACTGTGGTTGGTCCGGCAATCACAACCTTATATTCCCTTTGAATCACTTCGAAGAACCCAGGCCGCCGGAGCACTTCCGCATAAAGCCCTTCCGTCGGTAAAAATAATATTCCAAAATCGGTCGTCTGAGGCGGATCCAGATATTTGTCACGGATATTTTTAGCTTCCAGCTTAATCCGCGTTTCAATGGCCTTGACCGCATCTTCAATCAACGTAATGTTGGCCTGTTCTTGCGCGTCTTGCAAACGCTCATAGTCTTGCGTTGGGAATTTAGCGTCGATAGGCAAATAAACAACCTGCGTATCATTACCAGGAAGTTTAATCGCAAACTCAACCGCATCGCGGCTGCCTTTTTTCGTCGCGATATTTTTTTCATATTGTTCCGGCGTCAAAATCTGGTCGAGCAAATTTCCCAATTGAACTTCTCCCCAAATCCCGCGCGTTTTGACGTTGGTTAAAACTTTTTTCAAATCCCCGACGCCGGAGGCCAGCGTCTGCATCTCACCTAACCCTTGATGAACTTTTTCTAAACGCTCGCTGACCACTTTAAAAGAATCGCCCAACCGTTTTTCCAATGTCGCGTGAAGTTTTTCATCGACGGTCTCGCGCATTTTTTCTAGTTTGCGGCTGTTATCTTCCTGTAAAGCGCTTAAACGTTCTTCTAAAACCGTGCGGAGTTTTTCCAGTTTCTGTTCGTTGAGTTGAGTAAGGCTGGTTAATTGTTTGGAAAAAATGTCTAACTGATTTTTTTGGAGGGCGGCGATTTCGGTTAGGCGTGAGGCTAATGCTTGAGTTAATGTATTAAAATTCTTCGCTGATTCTTCTCGATGTTTTTGGCCGGCTGAAGTCGTCTCTTCGCGGTTCTTAGAAATCTCTTCGCGCAACAAACGCTCAATCCGTTCTTGATTTTTTTCTAAAACTTTCTCTAAAGATTGAAAATAACTTTCTAATTTTGTTAAATTATCGTCGGATTTCCGTTTGGATAACAACAAGATAATAAATGCGCTCAAAGCGCATGAAACAATCAGCAAGAAAATTTGGACCACATCCATTGCTTTTCCTTTCTTACGAATAAATGTCAGGATTATAGCCGTTAATTATTCTTTACGCAACAGCCAAAATCCGAAAACCACATTTATCCTCCCCAACGAATCGCACTTTCCCCGAATTTATCCTTAATTTCATCGATCGCCTGATGAACGCCTTCTTTTTTAATTTCAAGCGCATCTTCAAACAGGCTTTCCTTAATATAGGGTTCGGCAAACTGGCTTAACCGAACGCCGAGTAAACGGATTTTCATACCTGGTTTGTAAAAGCCGACAAACAATTCTTGGGCTTTGTGATAAATTGTGTTGGTAAAATTCGTTCCTTCCTTAAAGGTAAAAGCGCGCGTAAACGTTTTAAAACCTTTCAAACGGATTTTGACGCTCAAAGTTTTTCCTTTGAGCTGCGCTTTACGCAGCCGTCGGGAGACTTTCTCGCTTAATGCTAAAAACGTTTCTTCTATTTCTTGCCGGTTATCGGTGTCTGTCTCAAAGGTATGTTCATGACTAACGGACTTCGCTTCTGCTTCGGTCACAATAGGACGGGGATCAATGCCGTGAGACAAATCAAAAAGATGCTGACCGTGTTCTCCGAACTTTTCATAAAGCACATTCAAAGGCCATCGTGCCAAATCGCCGATCGTTAAAATGCCCAGTTGATTCAAAATCATTTTACTTTTATCGCCCACACCCCAAAGTTTTTCAACCGGCAATGGCTTTAAAAAATTCAAGACTTCATCTTTTTTAATTTCTAGAACGCCGTCCGGCTTACAATGAGCTGACGCCATCTTCGCAATCATTTTCACAGGCGCTATGCCGACGGAGGCCGTTAAATTTACTTTCTTTTGAATCGCTTCCTTAATCTTATTCGCCGTGCCATAGGGCGTTTTATAAAAGTGATAACTTCCGGTGACATCTAAAAACGCTTCGTCAATGCTAATGGGTTCGACATCAGGTGTAAACTGCGCAAGAACTTCAAACACTTCTTCTGAAACGCGGCTGTATTTGGCACCATTAACCGGTAAAAAAACCGCATACGGGCACTTGCGATAAGCTATTGCAATGGGCATCGCCGAATGGATGCCGAATTGCCTGGCTTCATAAGAACAAGTCGAAACAACACCCCGGCCTTGACCACCTTTAGGATCTGCGCCGACAACAACAGGTTTTTTACGTAACGCCGGATTATCGCGTTGTTCCACGGCCGCGAAAAAAGCATCCATATCCACATGGATTATCACACGATCTGGTTGATACGTCATGTAAAGTTAAATCCCGTCGACAAAATAAAAAATTCAGTGAAAAATTTTTAGTTTAGTTATTGATCTCGCATTATCCATTGATATAATGTGCCCATACAATTTGAAAAAGGAGTTTCTATGAAAAATACCTACCCCTTCTTGCGGGATGAAGTTGCCCTAACCGAAATCAGAAAACATAAATGGATTGAAAGCGAAAAGATCGGCCAAGAAATCGGCTTTGCCACCGCCGCCATGGATTGGATCCACAAATACGGAAAAGGCTGGCTAGCGTTTCACGGTAAAAAAGAAACGATTAATACGGTTTTTGCCGAACGCCGGCGGCACCGCCGTTTTCAGGTAAATCTTCCGATTGAAATCAAAAACGACCAAGATTGCATTACCAGCTACACTCAAGACGTCAATCTTATGGGAATCTCTTGTTTGATTCCAGTCTATATTTCACCCCAAATGAAAATGGAAATTGTCATCCATCCTCCGACGGGCGAAGCTTCTGTTGTCCGTCCCACTTTCCAATTTCCAAGCCAGGTCACGCGGATTTCACTGGTTGAAAAAGACCACTGGCCGCAGGGTTACCAAGTGTTCTTTCCTTTCAGCGAACAAGCGAGAGATTATTTAGAACACAATACCCAAATTTTTAACCAAAATAATTAATGGTTCATTAACAAAAGTTAGTCAGCCGCAAAATGGCCGGCCGCCGTTATTTTATAACGGAGGCCTTTTTAAATTCATCCCGGCAAGATAAACAACTGCATAAATCTCTCGATGCTAATGGATGGAATCTGTCCTGCGGCCGCGGCAACGCCTTGCGGCAGAAATGACAATTAAAGTCAATCGAATAATTGATATGGTTAATCGGACAGCGTTCGCATTCCGGTTTGGTCTTACAAATATCTTTGCCCAACTGCACAATAAGCGCGTGATATTCGTTAAAAAGTTGGATATCGGCTTTTAATTCGCGCATAAATTTAGCTTGGATCGCGTGGTAATCGGCTTGCGGCTCGATCAAACTGTGACGCAGCAAAATCCTTTTTGTATAATTATCGACGACAAAAATGGGTTTCTCCAATGCGTAAAGCAAAATGGAATCCGCTGTCTCAGGGCCGATACCGTTCACACTTAAAAGTTTTGGCCGCAATATTTTCAAATTTTCCTTCTTCATCAAATCCAACCGCCCGCCGTATTCCTCAAATAGAAAATCCACAAAATTTTTTATCCGTCCGGCTTTCACATTGAAGTAACCAGCTGGTTTAATTGCCGCGGCCAGCTTAGACAGTGATGTTTTCTTTAAAGCCATCGGGCTTAAAAGATTTGCTTGGCCGAGATTTATGATCGCTTTCTCAACATTCTTCCAATTTGTGTTTTGGGTGAGAATAGCCCCGACGATAATTTCAAACGGCGTTTTGGCCGGCCACCAGGATTGCGGGCCAAACTTGGCAAAAAGATGTTCGAAAATTGTGTTGAGATACTTTTGAGAGGAAATTCTTTTAATGGCGGTGGCGGGACTTGGATCGCAGCATTTCTTCATATAAATCATGTTCGGACCAATGTTCGTCTCTGTCTTTTTTTATTTGCGGCTTGTCTTCGGTCATGAATTTCTTGGGATCGATGGGATATTTTTGTTTGCGGCTGTTGCGGCCCATAGGAACCTCCTTAGGTAAGGGTTTCTTCTCTTAAAAGAAGTTTACCTCAACTCCCGGGACCAAGGCAACAAACAAAATTAACCGAACTTGTAAACTTTGCAGATTTTTTCTAACACCTGCCAAGTGCATTGAAGGCCGCGGGGAAAGACGACTAAATCGCCTTGGGTAATGAACATTTCTTCGTCGGGCGTTGTGACTCTTACTTTTCCTTCAAAAACATAAGCGGTTTCGGTTTCACTGTACTGCCAATTAAAGATGGAAGGTTCGCATTGCCAAACTGACCAGGGGCCTGAGCGGATTGGGGTTGAGGGAATAAGTAATTCCCTTTTTTGTTCTTCGGTTGGTTTTTCAATTTTGATTTTGGTGGTTACCATCATTAGTGCCTCCTTCGAGTTTCGCGCTTGGATCGTCGGAATTATCGCGCGGATAATATTCCCAGCGCACTAATTTTTCTTGATTATCAAAATATAAGTAGACCTTAGGAGAGCCAAATTTTTGAGTCGAATAGCGGTAGAGCCATTGTGTTAGAGGTTGATCTTGGCTGGTAATCTCCCGGCTGACAATCGGGCGGCCGAATTCTTTGATAAAAGTTTTCTCGTCTTTGTAGGAAGCAATATTGTTGGCTTTAGCAACCCCTGACAACTTCTCGAAATTTTTGTTCTGCTTTTGAACAAAAATTTCTTGTCCGTCACGGTTTTCGGAAAGATCTTTCAGTCGTAAAAGTTCATCCAAATGCGCCAGCTTGGCGCAGCCAGCGGAAGACAAAATGATTAATAAGACTAAAAGTTTTGGTCTACTCATGCAGCTTACACTAACAAACAGCGCACATCCTTCCAATCAAAATATCTAAAATTATGAAAACCCCCTCACCACCTCGGAGGTTCAACCAACCCATCTACACCTCCGGGGTGTAAATGGCTTCAATCAACTTATGGCCTTGGCAATCCGGTTACGTTCTTCGGTTAGCTCGTCGATCGTGTTAGCAATTTCACGGACGCGTTTTTGAATGAACTTCAGACGCTGACCGTATTCTTTCAAAACTTCCGAATCGCGGCCGCTGAATGATTCCGACATCACGCGGGACTTAATATAACTTTCCGTCTCTAAATCTTTTTGTTCCTTCTCGAGCTTTTTGATTTCGTTTTTAATTTCTTCAACGCGTTTGCGGGCGAGCCTGTGCTGCTGATGGAACTCGGTCACAACCGGGCTTTCTTTGTTTTGTTTTTCTTTGTTTTCTTTCTTGAGCCGGTCACCTTCCTGTTTCAATTGCCGTTCTTTTTCTTTTGAATTCTGATCCCGCTCAGCTTTTTTATCCAGATAATAATCAAGCCCGCCGGGATAAGCCCTTAACTGGCCGTTCTCAACTTCAACAATATGATTGGCAATTTGTTTCACAAAAAACAAATCATGGCTAATAAAGCACAACGTTCCCTGATAAGCCTTGAAACATTGGGTTAACGCTTCAACTCCGTCGATGTCCAAATGCGTCGTAGGTTCATCCAGGCAAATAAAATTAGGGGGATTGATCAAAAGTTTCGCCAAGATCAACCGGCTCTTCTCACCTCCTGACAAAACTTTGACCTGCTTGAAAACATCGTCTCCGCGAAAATTAAAGACGCCCAAAAGCGTTCTCACTTGAGTCGCTGCAATACTCCCCGCCGCGGAACTCGCTACTTCATCAAAAGCCGTGCGCTCCGCATTAAGAACATCAAGCCGGGTCTGGGAAAAGTAACCTAAATTAACTTGATAACCCAACTTCCTAACGCCGGAATCCTGAGGCACCGCGCCCGCGATCATTTTAAGCAAAGTAGATTTTCCAGCGCCGTTCGGACCGACCAAACAAACCTTCTGACCTTTAGCGATTTCAAGATTCATGTCCTCATAAACTTTTTTATCGCCGTAGGATTTATAAATCTTATCCAGTGTAATCACGACATAACCGCTTTCACGCGTGGCGGGGAATTCAAAATCTTTAATACTTACACGTTCCTCAGGAAGTTCAATTTCTTCAAGCCGCTCGAGTTGTTTGCGTTTATTGCGCACGGCTGAGGCTTTATTCGGCTGAGCGTGAAAGCGTTCCGCAAATCGTTCGAGCTGTTCGCGTTTTTTGTCGACGACCTTCTTTTGTTTTTCGAGCGAACGGTAGCGTTCTTCCTTCACCCGCTCATATTCTTCATAATTTCCTTTAATCTTCGTCATGTGCCCGTGTTCTAGAACAATCGTATAATTGGTGATCTCATTTAAGAAAATTTTGTCGTGCGAAATGATGACAAGCGTGCCTTTATAATTTTTCAAATAATCCTTAAGCCAAATCGTCGCGTTTAAATCCAAATAATTCGTAGGCTCATCGAGCAAGAGAAGATCATATTGATACGTTAAAAGTTTTGCCAAAAGCGTGCGCATCTGCCATCCGCCGCTTAGATGCACAATCGGACGATGGAAGTCTTCTTCTTTAAAACCCAGCCCGGATAAAATTTTCTCGGCTTTATGTTCGAGTTCATAAAGCCCCAGCACTTCAAGTTCATGAAGAATATCGCCGTAACGCAGGCTATCGGCCTGATTCTTATCTTCTAATTCGCGCTTCTCTGCTTTTAGTTTCACAATCTGTTCGTCGCCTTCGGTGAGTTCATCCAAAACTGTACGGTTCGAATCAAACCGCGCTTCCTGCGGCAGGAAACCAATCTTCAGATTTTTTTGAATTTGAACATCTCCTGACGTGGGTTCCATTTGCCGGAGGATGATAGAAAAAAGCGTCGTCTTACCCGTACCATTAGGCCCGGTCAAACCAATTTTTTCATTGGGATAAATACTGATGGATACATTTTCCAAAAGCATGCGCTGGTTGAAATTTTTAGAAAGATTTGTGATGGTGACCATAATTTAGAATTTATTTAACGCGAGTTCGATATAAGAAAGAAACCGAACTTTGGTAAGGAAATAATGGGCTGATTCCGTTCGGGGAGAATCCAATTTTTCTAATATTTGAGGAAATTGGCTTCTCACTCACTTCATCAGCCCATTATTTCCGCGCAAAACCAATCTTTCCATTTATATCGAACTCACGTTATTTATTAATAAGCTTCCGGCCTCAAGCCACAGGCTTCATAAGCGGTGCAGCATGCGACTTAAAGCTTGAGACGACGGGCTTAATATTTAACCCTAATCCCAGTCTGAACCTTTTTCAATAATCCGATTTCTTGCGGCGCCATAAACCGCCAGCTTCCTCGTCGTAAAGTGCCCAGTTCAATCGGCCCCTGCTGAAGACGTTTCAGATAAATCACCTTGTGCCCGACGGCTAAAAGCATTAATCGGATTTGGCGTTTGTGTCCTTCGTGAATGGTGATCGTGAATTCGCTTCCGCCGCCGATCGGCTTAAAGCGTTCGATTTTTGCCGGCGCGGTTGCATAAGAAGGTTCGTCAGTTTCATTGTTCGTTTGAATATAAATTCCTTTTTCCAGTTTTAATTTTTGTTCAGGTTTAAGCAGACCGTCAATTTTGACATAATATGTTTTATCCACATTAAATTTAGGATGCGTGAGCTGAAAAGCCACGTCGCCATCGTTCGTCAACAAAAGAAGTCCTTCGGTGTTTTTATCCAAACGCCCGACGGGAGAAAGATGTCGCAGGGTCGGCGGCAGCAATTCCATAACAGTGCTTTCGCGGTGTTTATCGGTTGTGGTGGTCACATAACCCTCCGGCTTGTTTAACAAAACATATTCATATTTTTTTGCCTGAACCCTTTTGCCATCGACCATCACCTGATCTTTATCCGGATCAACCGCCCACGAGGGTTCTTTTACAATCTGCCGATTGACATGAACCCGCCCGTGTTGGATTAATTCCATCGCTTTCCGACGGGAACAGACACCGTTGTGGGATAGGTAGACTTGGAGACGCATTTTTATCTCTTAAAACATGGGACGAAGGACGTAAGGATGTAGGACGTAGACGTCCAACGTGCTAACGTCCCACGTCCTACATTAAACGCTCCTCTGCCGAATTGCCTCATAAATCAAAATAGCCGCTGACGTCGAGACGTTCAACGAATCCGCCATGCCGCGCATCGGGATTTTTAAACTCAAATGCGCTTGTTTAATCCAAAATTTACTCAAGCCGTGATGTTCTTCACCAAAAGCCAGCGCCAGCGGATTCTTGAGATTGGCTTTAGTGTAAATCAATTTACCGTCGGGTTTCGCAGCACCTATAGTTATTTTTCTTTGCTTAAAGAATTTCAAAATGTCTTCTTCTTGAGCTTCGATAACCGGAATGTTAAAAATCGTTCCCAAACTCGCACGAATTACGTTTGGATTAAAAATATCCGTCTGACAGCGGCAAACAAACAAAGCATCTACGCCAGCCGCGTCACTCGTCCTTAAAATCGCGCCTAAGTTTCCCGGCTTTTCTAAAGCTTCAAGCACAATATAAAGTGGACTTTCAGCAATCGTTAAGTCCTCAATCTTTCTCACCGGCGGCTGAACCACGGCCACAATGCCTTCCAACCTGTCACCAAAAGAAAGTTTCGCCAAAACTTGTTTCGTCACTTCAAAAACATCCAGCCCGCTTCGCAAGAATTCCTTTTCAAATGCTCCGCTATGACTCTTCTCAAGGATTTCTGGGCACACAAAAATCTTTTTAAAAGGAACCCCCGCTTGCTTCGCGGTCATCACTTCCCGAAAACCGTCGACGATCGTCAGTCCTGTTATTTTACGCTCTTTGCTTTCGCGAAGCGCGATTGTTTTTTTGATTTGAGGATTGTTGGTGCTGGAAATTTTAGAAAGCATATGTAGTCTTTTTCTAGAAGTCATCTCATAAATGGCATTGAGCGGGCAGCACGGCGAGCCGATTGTGGGAGGATCCACACTGGGCCGGAGGGGCCCACAAGCGGGTTCCGTGACAGGACCCGCTGTCTTCGGCTATTTATGAGATACGTTCTAATTATACGTCGGTCGTGGAATTCGTCGTTTTAGTTTTTAAAAAAACGAACGACAATTATCGACAATAAACTTTACGCACCCTTAACAGCTTCTCTTAATAGATCCAAAATAGGTTTGTTGTGATTAAAATTCTTTGAATCCCACGAATTCATAATCTCTTCTTTTTTCTCCGGCCACAAAAACCGGTACGTGTCCCAGCCCATCCGCGGCCCTGGACGGTTGACCCATGGTGAATTCGGCATATAGCTTAATATACCGTCGGGGAAAAGGCTATTCTTAATGGCTTTGTAAGTCCAGTAAGTCCAATGAAAATCAAATTCTTTAAAACAAGCCAACATGTCTTTTAACCAATGCGCTTCGCCGTAAATCCCTTCACGGTAATTGACCCCAAACTCACCGACAAAAATCGGGCGCTTTAACTTCTGCGCGGTTTTGGCGTAATCACCCAAAAAGTTTTGCATGACTTTCCTATCATAACTTCCTTGATTTGAGCTCAACGGATAATATAAATGGGGAACGAAATTAAAAGTAAATTCCAGCGGGTTATAACAATGAATACTCAAAACCAAATTGTCATCGGTAAATTTATCCAAACTTTTTATATCAATGGCCCAGGTGTTTCCTTCGACGAACAAAATGTGGTTTTTGTCAACCCGACGGATTGTCTTGATGACTTGCTGATAAAACTGATTCAATATTTTTGTGTCGGCAATTACAGCTTCATTTAAAACATCATATCCGGCGACGGCGGGTTCATCTTTAAATTCATCTGCCAAAAATTCCCACAGCGCAAATGTTCGCTTCTGAAATTCTTTGTCCTTCCATAATAAAGCCTCACCCAAACTGTCCGAATGCCAATCATGATTTTGCGCGCCGCACGCGCCATGCAAATCCAAAATAACCCAGAGTTTATATCTTCCGGCCCATTGCACAACTGTTTTAAGATAACTCAACCCATTTTTATCATAACGGTAAGGTTCTTTTTCAATCAAACGGTGGTTGAAAGGAACGCGCAGAACATTAAATCCACAATCGGCTAAGAATTTAAAATCATTCTCAGTGATAAATCGTCGTCGGAATTCTCTTTCAAACTGACGCAGCGCCGGTTCACCCAAGGTTTCGGCAAAGTTCTTTTTAAAGACTTGTTCGGCGATGTTAGGCGCATGCAGAATATATCCTTCCATCATCAACCAGCCGCCTAAATTGGCTCCGCGGAGAATAATTTCCTTGGCGTGGTTTTTAATTGAGGTTCCGCTGACTTCTAAAAATTTAGGTCTGTTGACTGTCATATCCGCTCAAAAAATAACTGTTCTTTCTCGTGTGAAAGAACAGTTCGTGTGAAATCATTGATTATAAGTAACGCTTTAGAAATTGCGTTATTCCTTTGCCCCAGATATCCTGAGAAAAAATGTGGCTGTCGTTATGCCCGCCTTTGACTTCTAAAAATTCTTTGGGGTTCGGGGCTTTTTCATATAATTTGCGGCCTAATTCAATTGGCACAAGATTATCTTCAGAGCTGTGGATAAATAATTTTGGCATCATCAGATTTTGGATTTTGGTCATCGAGTCCATCTTGGTTTGTAAAAGACACGACGGAATATAAGGATACATTCTCTTCGCCATATCAGCGGCGGAACTAAACGTCGAATCGATGATCAATCCATGGACCGGCCGTTTGGTTGCTAAATCAACAGCGACAACACCGCCCAGCGACGCTCCATAAACGACAATTTTATCCGTCTTGATATCCGAACGGCTTATCAAAAAATCATAAGCCGCTTGCGCGTCTTCATAAACGCCATGCTCCGACGGGCGGCCCGTACTTCGGCCATAACCGCGGTAATCAATGATAAAAATATTCAGACCCATTTTGTAAAACAATTCAATCTTGTCCAAACGGTCGGTCATGTTTCCGGCATTACCGTGGAGATAAAGCAAAGTGATTTTGGCGTGGCGGTTTTTAATCAGCCAGCCGTTAATAGAAACGTTGTCTTTGGTTTTGAAATAAATATCTTCGAAATTAAGACGCAGGGCCTGAGGGGTCGCGATAATCTGCCGGTTGGGATGAAAAACAGAAATGGACTCAAGGTAGCGCACATAGGCTACAAAACTTAAAAATAAAATAAAAAGAATGATAAGTGCGTTTTTCATTTACCTTCCAGCTCCGCCGACGATTTTCGCTGAGGAATAAGGTTGACCATGAGCCGAATGGCTTTTAAAACGTCTTCAATGCGGCAGGGCTTGGTGATATAGTGGTCGGCTTCGAGAGAAAAACCTTTTTGCATGTCCGTCAGTTCATTTAAGGCCGAAATAATAATGACCGGCTGCCATTTGGTTGAAGGCGGTTGTTCTCTGAGTTTTTTTAAAACCGAAAAGCCGTCCATGCGCGGCATGGTTAAGTCGAGGAGAATAATGTCTGGGATTTCTTGAACGATCAAGTCCCAGGCTTCGAGCCCGTCGTTAGCGGTGATAACATCATAACCTTCCATGCGAATTTTCTTGGCCATGATATCGAGAACATCTCTTTCATCATCGGCCATTAAGATTTTCATTTTGTCCATTTTAGTTCCCCGGTTATTGCGTTGCCTATTTGTGAATTCTACGGCGCAAGAATTTTTGGCAACTCATTATTATTTTCTAGCAGAAGAATAATTTTTCAAGTCATAGTTAATATCGAGCGACGGAATAAGGTGTTTATCAATCGTGACATTGGCTTTATGGAAAAAATCTGTCGCCATTGTATCGTGATAGTCGGAAAAAACAACGACCCGTTTGACGCCGGCCGTGATCAATGCTTTAGCGCAGGTCGTACAAGGCATATTGGTCACATAAGCGGTCGCGCCGTCGACGGCGTGGCCGCGTTTGGCGGCTTGGACAAGCGCGTTCATTTCAGCGTGAACTGTTCTCACGCAATGATTATCAACGACAAGACAGCCAACATCTTCACAATGATCATCACCGGGAATCGAACCGTTATACCCAGTTGCAATCACATTTTTATTTTTCGCCAGCACACATCCGCAATGCATCCGCGGACACGTCGCGCGTTCGGAAGCGAGCATAGCCAGTTTTAAAAAGTATTCATCCCAGTCTGGTCGTTTTGGCATCGTTGTCGGTTCCTTTCTTTATCGTCGTTGGGAGTTCGTTAGTTCGTGGGATTCGTTCTTTTAATTTGCGAAACGATTCGAGCCCAAGGCTGATGCTTAGTCATTAACGAAAAAATCCTAAGTTTTCTAGTTCCACCAAGATCAAAGGAGTGAACAATAAAACCCATCCTATCATTACAATAAAACCAGCTGGCGTCGAGCGGATAGGAACAAATTTTATTAAACCGTTAAATCCACCAAGATATTCTCCAAACCAAATGCAAGCCAACGGCAAAATCAAAAAACCGATAATTCCCCACCCTCTTACTATCAAGTAAAAACAACTAACCATAAGAGAAACTATCTTTCGTTTATTATCACGCAACCAATCAAAATACTTTTGATTTGATTTCAAATTAGAATATTAAGTAATGCTTGTCGATGTTCGCTTAAAATTAATAAAGTTTCAAAACAGTGTAAAAGTACCTTTCTTGAGACAAAAGGCGAGCATCATGGCACTGATGGCCACGCACCAACTACAGAGAATTCTTATACCAATCTCAAAGGAGCGGTTTTTTATACTCTTTAATAAAAAAACAAATAACATAAAACTTGCAACCGCTGCCAGGATAACGCCGATTGAAAAAAACATTAATCGTCTAACGGGCAAATCCATTTCAAAAAAATTGGCTGTTCCAAAACAAATTCCATGAATAAAACTTATCAAAAAAATCAAGCTTTCATGAATTCGTAATTTTAATGCACCTATCACACCCATAAAAAAAATAAGCATCAACGTCGTCAAGGATAATGGCTCATTCATTTTATTGATGTGTTTAACCCAAACGCCCGTCAGAATTGAAAAAACTAAAATAATTAAAACAACTTTAACTAAATGTTCTCTATCAATTAGGTTTTGACTTATTCCACAGCTATATGCTAGCAGTAAAAGCAAAATAATGGGATGGGCCCAGGCATTCAAAATCCCTGAGAAAACAAAGCTGTTTTTCACGACCATGTGCGCATAAACGGGCGCCGCAAAAATCATAGAAGCCGCACCAAGAATCATTCCTAAAATAATACTATTACCGCGCATAACAGCATTTTATCCTGATGACATCAATTGAAAGAACAGAAAAATTCCCGCCCCCATTATTCCTAGCCCCAAAGCTTTTATAATTTTTTCTCCCGGCGGAAGTTTAACAACATAACCAATGCCAATACCAGTTAAATGAAGCAAACCAGTTGCCGTGACAAATCCAATACTAAATCCAACGGCATTAGCGTAATTGGGCATCTCATGGCCATGGGCATATCCATGAAAGAAAGCAAAGAAAGATACGATCGCTGAAGAAACACCGACGGGTGGCCGCCACTTTAAAGCAATCACGAGCCCTAAAGTTATAACCGAGATCACAATACCTAGTTCAACAAAGTTCAGCGGCAACCCCAAAATACCCCAAACGGCGCCGATTGACATAACAAGAGGAAAAGCAACCGGCAACATCCAAAGTGACGGAGGACCTAACACCGCTCCCCAAATTCCGACGGACAGCATCGCCAAAATGTGATCCAATCCAGTGATTGGATGGAAAAAACCAGAAGAGAAATCTCCTTTCATGCCTGAACCTAAGTGAGCGTAACTATTCTGACACCAAAAGAAATAAAATAATGCAAAGAAATAGAAAACCATTTTTCTTTTGAACATTATTTTTTCCCTTTCTATGCCCGTCCACAAAAGAAACTAGTAATCAATATTTTCCCCGTATATGAAAAATAACTTCCTTGCTATAAAATTCCTTTAATTGTTCATGAAGTTCTTTAGATAATGGCGGCAAATTGCTCACAGCGGCGTTTTCCTGCGCTTGCTTTGGGCTAGTTGCCCCAGGAATGATAACGCTCACCGCATCGTGATCAAGAATCCAGCGCAGTGCCATTTGCGCAAGCGTCATTCCCTTCGGGACAAACTTTTTTAATTCATTCGCCAGTTCAACGCCTTTTTCAAACGGAATGCCGGCGAAGGTTTCTCCGACGTTAAAAGCCTGGCCGTCGCGGTTATAGGTGCGGTGGTCGCTTTCTTTAAATGTTGTTTTGGCGGTGAATTTTCCGGTCAATAATCCAGAAGCCATCGGCAAGCGGGCAATTAAACCAATTTCTTTCGCTTTGGCTTTTTCGAAAACAAGTTCTGCGGGTTTTTGGCGGAAGATATTAAAAATGATTTGCAGGCTGGCGGCATCTTCTTTCTCCAAACAAAAAAGCATTTCTTCGACGGTCTCAACGCTCAGTCCGAAATGCTTGACCTTTCCTTCCTTTTTTAAGATGGTAATCCATTCCCACAGCTCTGGTTTTTTTATAAAATCAAACGGGATCGAATGAATCTGCATTAAGTCAATGCGGTCAACCTGTAAACGCTCGAGCGAACCTTCAATGAATTGTTTGAAATTAAAGAGCCGAAAATTTTTAGGCCAGCCAGGATTAGGCGAGCGGGCCATTTTGGTTGCAACGACAATTTTTTCCGAACAGCCTTTCAGAAAATTCCCAATATATTTTTCGCTCAGTCCCTGGCCATAAATATCAGCGGTATCAAAGAAACGCACGCCATTGTCGACGGCAGCACTCATAATCGCATGGGCGGTCTTTTCGTCCATTCCGCCCCAGTCGGCGCCGAACTGCCAGGTGCCTAAACCGACTTCGGAAATCTCGATACCCGTTTTACCGAATTCTCGATATTTCATTATGGCCTCATTTAGAATCAACAGACAGCCCAGCGGGCCGTCTCTACAATTGATCTGCCAGCGATTAGTATCTGCCGATGGCGTTAAATTTTAACATGTCCTTTAAAGATTTCTCATTTTTTTATCGCCGGTTTCTTGAGATTTGGATGTCCTATTATGGAAAATCTTAACGGTATACCGACGGCCATCGGACCACGGCCAGAGCATGGCGCAATGGGCATCATTTTCTTTTTGACGATAATAGAGTGTTTGGTCATCACGAATGCCGCCCCAGCGCGCGGCGTGCTTTTTGTCAGCGGAAGAAGGAACTTCGCCCGGCGCCTTAAATTGCTCGCCGAAAAATTTTTGTAACGCCAGATGCGTTTGCATAACAAGATCCGACATCATAACAAATTCACGCTGGCCGGGCGCGTTGATTCGGGATTCTACGACCGGGATTTGATCAATCTCATTGAGCAGATCGTTAAAGGTGGTAGCGGACATCGCGTCTTCCTTTCAGATTAAGGTGATTCGATCAAATGAGAGAATTGATTAGAACTTTTTTTCATCGGCTACTTTTCCATCGATAAAATGGGTTGTGGCGATAAGTTTTTCATCTGGATCGAAATTTTTAAAAACGCCTTGCGGACGGTTTTCTTCAAAACGGCCTTCAGATTTCAGCGTGCCGTCGTTGTAATATTCTTTGTAGGCGCCCTCTTTTTTTCCGTCTTTTAAGTCGACTACTTGCCATAAATTACCGCTGCGATAAAACATGGCGCGCAGCGTATCCGTGATCTGACCATGATTCATATGCAATTGGGTTAACAGCTCGCCGTTTTTGTGAAATGTCTGAACCGTACCATGGATGATATCGTTTTCATACGGGGCGACACGTTTTAAATCACCAGAATGATAGTACGTTTTACTTAAACCTTGGTGCTCGCCGTCGATCGCGCCCCAGGCTTCGATGAGAGAACCACGCGAATCGTATTCGCGGATGATTCCTTTTTGGCGGTTGTTGTTAAATGTTGTCTCAATGCGTAAGTTTCCCATGGCATCATATTCCTTCATCTTGCCCCACGCTTTGCCCTGTTTGTATTCTTGCACAAGATAAAGGCTGCCGTCATCTCGGTATTCTTTGGCCACGCCATCCGGAGATCCTCGGCGGAAATTGGTTTCATATTTGATCTGGCTGTTATCGTAATAAAATTTTAAAGAACCATCTAATTGCCCGGCTTCGTAGTAAGCGTCCATCTTTAACCGGCCGCTGGGATAGTAGGCGCGGACAGGTCCGTCTAAAAGTCCGTCTTTAAAATTACCTTCGCCCATTAATTGGCCGCTAGGATAATAAGTATTAAACCCTCTGTTTAATGCGTTGTTCTCATAAATTACCCGGCGGAAGGGCCGGCCGTCGGGGTAATCTTCGTGGTAGGTGCCGTCAGGAATAATTTCGGCGCCGTCTTTAAAAATGCGCTGGGCGTCGGCGGGGGGGATGAATGAGAGGACGAAAAGAAGGACGAATAAAATAGACGGGCCAGGCCCCGCGCTCCGGACGCCGGGCCTGGCCCTGCCTAACCATTCGCCTCGCCTATTTCCGACTAAATTTAAATTCACCCGTCTTCTTATCCACATCCACATCAACCGCGTCATGTTCTTTAACTTCACCTTTAAGAATTTTAATCGCCAAAGGATCCTGAATATATTTTTGGATCGTCCGTTTTAAAGGACGCGCACCGTAGATAGGATCATACCCTAATTCCGCTAGTTTGTCCTTAGCCATTTTAGTTAATGTCAAACGAATATCTTTCTCGGCCAAACGGCTTTGCAGGTATTTCATTTGAATCTCAACGATTCGGCTGATGTCTTCTTTCTTAAGACGGTTAAAGATGACGACCTCATCAATCCGGTTTAAAAACTCCGGGCGGAAATGATTTTTCAAAACTTGTTCAATCCGCGATTCGATTTCTTTTTTATCGTCGGATTCCATGATGAGTTCAGTTCCAATGTTGGACGTCATAATGATAATCGTATTTTTAAAATTAACGACCCGCCCTTGCCCGTCGGTCAATCGGCCGTCATCAAGAATCTGTAGAAGCGCGTTAAAAACATCGTGGTGCGCTTTTTCGATTTCATCAAAGAGCACAACCGCGTAAGGGCGGCGCCGAACCGCTTCCGTCAGCTGCCCGCCTTCTTCATAACCCACATAACCCGGCGGCGCGCCGATCAAACGCGAAACGCTGTGTTTTTCCATATACTCACTCATATCAATACGAACGATCGCGCTCTCATCATCGAACAAAAACCACGCCAGTGATTTGGCCAGCTCAGTTTTGCCAACGCCCGTCGGGCCGATAAAAAGAAATGAACCCATCGGTCGATTAGGATCGCTTAAACCCGTGCGCGACCGGCGGATCGCGGATGACACCAGTTCAACCGCTTCATCCTGACCAATCACGCGTTCTTTAAGACTCTTTTCTATATTGATCAGTTTTTCTGTTTCGCCTTCCATTAATTTAGATAAAGGAATTTTTGTCCACTTCGAAACAATCTCGGCGATGTCCTGGTCATCGACTTCTTCTTTAAGCATCGAGCCGCTTTTTTGTAATTGAGCCAAAAGTTTATTTTGAGCTTCCAGTTCTTTTTGAAGGTTAATTAATGTTCCGTAACGAATCTCGGCGACTTTATCGAGATTACCTTGTTTCTCAGCTTTCGTCTCTTCTATTTTCTTTTGTTCAATCTCAGCTTTGATTTTGCGGATTTTGTCGATAACTTCTTTTTCACTCTGCCAGCGCAAGCGCAATTTTTTGTTTTCTTCTTTTAAATCCTGCAGCTCGAGATCCAATTTCGTAAGCCTTTGTTTGGAAGCTTCATCGCGTTCTTTTTTTAAAGCCTGACGTTCAATCTCAAGCTGGCGAATCCGCCGCTCGTTGACATCCAATTCCTGGGGCATGCTGTCAATTTCAATTCGTAATCGTGACGCCGCTTCATCAATCAAATCAATCGCCTTATCCGGCAAAAACCGGTCGGTGATATAACGATGCGACAGTGTGGCGGCCGCGATGATCGCGGAATCTTGAATCCTTACACCGTGATGTACCTCATAACGTTCTTTAAGTCCGCGCAAGATGGCGATCGTATCCTCGACGGAAGGTTCATTCACTAAGACAGGTTGAAATCGCCGTTCAAGAGCGGCATCTTTTTCAATATATTTCCGGTATTCATCCAACGTGGTCGCGCCGATGCAGCGCAACTGTCCGCGCGCCAGCGCCGGTTTAAGCATATTCGAAGCATCAATCGCGCCTTCGGCTTTGCCGGCGCCGACAATTGTGTGCAACTCGTCGATAAAAAGAATAACTTCTCCACCCCGGCCTTCAATCTCTTTTAAAACCGCTTTCAAACGGTCTTCAAATTCGCCGCGGTATTTAGTCCCCGCAATGAGCGCGCCCATATCAAGCGCAATGACCCGTTTATTTTTTAAACCTTCAGGAACATCGCCTGAAAAAACCCGCTGGGCAAGGCCTTCAACGATTGCGGTTTTGCCAACGCCCGGCTCGCCGATTAAAACCGGATTATTCTTTGTCCGTCGGGAAAGCACTTGAATGACCCGCCGGATTTCTTCATCACGGCCGATGACCGGATCAAGCTTTCCGCGATTGGCCAGATCAGTTAAATCACGGCCGTATTTTTCCAACGCCTGGTATTTTTCTTCTGGATTCATATCCGTCACCCGTTGATTGCCTCTTAAATTTTTTAAAATGTTTAAAATATCTTCTTGTTTGATTCCATTTTTCTTTAATTCCCGGCTGAAAAAACTATTGGCTTCTTCATACATCGCCAGGAGAACATGTTCCTGCGAAACGTAATCATCCTTCATGTTCACGGCTAACTTTTGGGCCTGAGTTAAAACAGCGTTAAACCGCTGTGATAAAAACGGACTTTGCCCCTCGACCTTGGGTTTTCCCTGCAATTCGTCCTCGAGGTTTTTCAAAAGTTTATCTCTATTAATTCCTAATTTATTTAGAATGGAAGGAACAAGACCGGCGTCTTCTTGTAAAAAAGCAATGAGCACATGCTCCGGCTCGATTTGCTGATGACCTAATTCCTCGGCGAATTGAAGCGCTCCTTGGATGGCTTCTTGAGTTTTGATCGTAAATTTATCTAAACGCATTTAAGGCCTTTCTCCCGTAAACCGACGGGCCTGCCGATAATCTAAAACAACAGGCAGGCCCTTTCTATTATCTATAATTTTTAAAATCATATCAATTCCAATTTGATGCGTATTTCTCTTATCAAAATTTACTCGCCACCTGCGGCGGAACAGTCGCGCGGATGCGGACCGTGTTCGCCAAATATTTAATGGAGTGCACCTGGCCTTCTTTGTGGACCAGATTGACCAGATCCATCCGGCTGATGGGAATCTTGACGTCGATGTCAACTAGATTGGGTGATAACATTGTAGAAATCATTTGAATGAGCTGGTCAATATTATCTCCTTTTAAAGCTGAAATTAAGACGGAATCGGGGAAACTTTCAACCAAATTTTTGGCAGCATCGTCGGATAAACGGTCTATTTTATTTAAAACGGTAATGCGCGGCTTGTCGCTCGCGCCTAATTCTTCCAGAACCTGGCAAACCGCTTCGTCAAAATTTCTAAAATTTGGATGACTGATATCTAAAACATGTAAAAGCAAATCAGCTTCTTGAACTTCTTCCAGCGTCGCTTTGAATGCTTCAATCAAATGGTGCGGCAAATCATGCATAAACCCGACGGTGTCCGAGAACACGACTTTTTGGTGATTAGGTAAAACAAATTGACGCGACAGCGAATCGAGTGTGGTGAAGACACCGTCCTGCGTTTGAGTTTGCGCGTTAGTCAAGGTATTTAACAGCGTCGATTTTCCGGCATTAGTGTATCCGACGAGGGAAATTCCGTAAATATGGTGGTCTTGTCTTTTTTTGCGTTTGAGTTTCCGGTCGGAGGCAACTTCACGCAGCCAGTGTTTTAATTTACTGATACGTTCGGAAAGCCGGCGGCGATCGGTTTCCAATTTTGTTTCGCCAGGCCCGCGCGTTCCAATGCCGCCGCCCAACCGCGACATCTCAACGCCTTTTCCAGTCAAACGCGGCAAAAGATATTCCAGTTGAGCTAACTCAACTTGCATTTTACCTTCCTGGCTTCTTGCCCGACGAGCAAAGATATCGAGGATAACCTGCGTGCGGTCAATCGTCCGTTGACCAATGGCTTCTTCCAAATTTCTTTGCTGGCTTCCTTTTAAATCGTGGCTAAAAATGACAACATCAACTGGATTATTCTGGCAGAACTCGGCGATCTCTTTTACTTTTCCTTCGCCGATTAAAAAATTAGCCGTTGGTTTTTGAAGCGAACACGTGATAGTTGAAACCGTTTCGCCGTCGCAGGCTTTTAATAATTCACTTAATTCTCCAAGCGTGTCGTCGATTGTCCAGTGTGTTTCCAAGGACGAACGGTTTGAGTGGTTTTTAAAGTCAACGCCGATTAATAGGGCTTTTTCTTTCATGTCTTTACCTTTATTTATAAGAAGCAGAGAGGTAAGATGCAGAGAGGCAGAGATAAGAAAAAAATCTCTACTTCTTACTTCTCTGCTTCTCTACCTCTCTTGCGCTTGCTTCCAATTTTTCTCCAATTTCCTTTACTACCATTCTAGGAGTTCCCGCCGGCTCAAGCATAATCCACTCCAACCGCTTCTCCCGACGGAACCACGTCATCTGGCGCTTGGCGTATTGACGTGTTTGCTGTTTAATCATGTCTTTGGTTTCTTGAAGCGAACGTTCGCCGGCTAAATATTGATTGATCGCCTCAACGCCAATAATACCTTTTGCAGTTTGGCTCCAAGGGAAATGAACGCAATTTTTGACCTCTTCAACAGCGCCGTCTTCAAACATTTGTTCTACACGTAAATTAATGGCTTTATAAAGTTGGGTGCGCTCTGTATTCAACGCAAAAATTTTAATATCGTAATGTCCCCAAATTCCCCGACGGTCCTTTTGACGTTCTGAAATCGGCTGGCCTTCGAGCATATGGACTTCCAAAGCTCGAATAATGCGCCGCCGGTCATTCATGTGAATTTTAAGCGCAGCTTTTGGATCAACTTCCTTTAATTTATTATATAGCAACTCATTTCCCTTTTGATCGGCCAGTCTCTCTAATTTATTTCTTAGCAAAGTATCTCTAGGTGCGCCTTCAAAAATACCTTCCAGTAGAATCGTCATGTAGAGACCTGTTCCTCCGACGATAATAGGAGTCTTGTCTTTTTTTAAGATTTGAGTGATTTCCTTAAGGGCCTCTTTGTTAAAGCGAACAACGTCATATTCTTCAGTAATAGAAACGTGTCCAATCAAATGGTGGGGGATTTTCTTTAAAATTTCTGGCGATGGCTTGTTATTCAGGATTGAAATTTCTTTATAAACCTGCATCGAATCGCAGGAGATGATTTCGCCCTCGATCTGTTCAGCTAAAAGCAAAGCAACTTCACTTTTGCCGACTGCCGTTGGTCCGACGATGAAAATAATTTGGTGAGAATACATGGCGATCATTGCTACGGGCATTTCGGCAAGAGGATGTCAGCGAACTTCGATCCAACCTCCGCCTACCTTCCTTCCTGAAAAGGCGGAGATTGGATCGCGTGAGCGGACAGCCTCTTGCCGAAATGCCCTGGCTATTTTACGGATACACTTGGGTAGGATAACCTGATTGGGCCAAACGCTGGCGTAGCGATTCGGCTTCTTTTAATGTAGAAAGCTGTCCGACGCGGACACGATAAAACTGCTTGCCCGTATAATCTACCGTCTCGATAATATAAACGTAATCATTCGTTTGTTTTAATTCATCTTTTAATTTTAAAGCACGGGCCTGGTCAAGAAAAGCTCCGACCTGGACGGTAAAATAACGTTTCTCCTCTAACAGCTGTTTCGCCAGATGACTTTCCAAACTGTTGGGAAATTCTCGGACAATTTTCTGTAAATAAACCTCCGCCTTATGCCAATTGGCCAACTTCAGGTTAGCCCGACCGATTTTTAAATAAATCAGACTCAAAAATTCCGAATGAGGCGAATTTTTCAAAAGCTTTTCGCTTTCCGTCAAGGCCAGAACATAACGGCCGTCCAACAAAAATGAATCAATGATCCCGAGGCACGCTTTATCTTTCCATTTTGCGTCTTCAGTTCTTTTTAAAAGCCGGGTAAATGTCTGGCGGGCTTTTTCGTACACTCCTAAATTCAGCTGGCTCAAACCCAGATAGTAAATCCCTTGGTAAGCCTGTTCGCCGTCGGGGGCGTGAATCACAAAATCTTCGGCAAGACTCTGAGACTTTTCAAAATCCTTCTGCAAAATCGCCGTCTCAATATCAGCCAAGACCGGTTCAGCGGCCGCTGGTTGAGCCAAAAAAATTAAAATAATAAAAATCCAAAAGTAATATTTCATAAAGTTATGCTAATGAAGCACGGTGAGTCAAAATATTCGCCCAGGTCAACATGGATTCAGCCCAATCGGCATTCATCTGAACATTACGGCTCAAAATTTCAAAATCTTTCTTAAACCACTCATAGGTCGGCAAAAATCTTGGTGATTTCGGGGCGGCTTCCAAGGCCTTTAGATATTCTTCGGTCTCAGCCAGGAACTGATCGACCCTTGCCCGTCGACCTTCCATCGCCCATCGGCACAAACGGCCGAGATTAACAGCAATGTTTAAAGTAATCTCTTTGGCGTCCATGTTACTCCTTTAATAAAGATCGGGTTATTGATTCGATCTGCTGCCGAATTTTTTGATCCAATACTTCCCGGCTTGCATTCTGCCCTGGCCTTAGATTAATCATAGAATCAAAATCCATTTCATCCGTCTGTAAATCCAAACCGGCTCCCCAAAGATCTTCTTGGCGGCTTCCATCTTTTAGGAGCATCTGTTCTCCATCAACATGTTTCTGACCGCCGGCTGATAGAACTTTTCGATGGATATCGACGACAAGTTTAATATAACCTTTCAAATCTTCAGCAACTTTCTTATACGATTCTAAATCAATCTTTGTTCGAATGATTAGTAACATGCTAATAATATTTTATGTTGAAATAGCTTTGCCTTACAAGTTACACGAGCGATTTCCCAGTTAAGAGCTTATAAATCTCCAGATACTTACGGCTTGTTTCTTGAATAATATTCTCAGGCAGCGCCGGCGCCGGATAGGTTTTGTTCCAATCAAGCGTTTCCAGATAATCACGGACAAATTGTTTATCGAAACTCGGCTGCGGTTTTCCCGGAACATAATCTTTTTGCGGCCAGAAACGCGATGAATCCGGCGTCAGAACTTCGTCAATTAGAATCACTCCTCCGTCGAGCAAACCAAATTCAAATTTGGTATCCGCGATAATAATTCCTTTGCTCTGCGCATAACCGCGGGCTTTTTCATATAACGCGATACTAAAATTTTTAAGACGCGACGTCAGATCTTGGCCAAGCGCATTAGCCATGACGTCCTGACTGATGTTAATGTCGTGGCCTTCTTCCGCCTTCGTCGCTGGCGTAAAAATAGGTTCAGGCAACGCATCGGATTCCTTAAGTCCGCTCGGCAATTTCAACCCGCAAACAGATTTCGTTTTTTGATATTCTTTCCAGCCCGAACCGGATAAATAACCGCGCACGACACATTCAAAAGGAATCAGCTTGGCTTTCCTAGCTAACATGGAACGCTTCGCTAAGAAATCTTTATGTTTTATTAACTCCGTCGGAAAACGATTAATATCCGTTGAGATGCGATGATTAGGAACTATATCGCGGGTGAATTCAAACCAAAAAGAAGAAAGTTGTGTTAAAACTTCACCCTTATGGGGAATGGTTGTCGGCAGGACAACATCAAAACAGGAAATGCGGTCGGTTGAAACAATCAAAAGGGAATCGCCCAGATCAAAAACATCCCGAACTTTACCCTTCTTAAATAATTTTATTCCCTCCAGCTCAACGCTTGCTATCGTTTTTGTCATGAAATTACCATGTCATGGGAATCAAATTCAAATAATCTTCCAATGTTCCTTTGTATAAACAACATTCAATAATATTTTTTCCCAATGGATCCAGATTAGAGGAAAGATATTTTGATAACTCGGTTCTAAAGAATTGATAAAGAATTTTGGCGCCTTCGTCATAACCTTGTTCGCCGACTTCTGGTTGTTTATTAACCTCAATAAACCATTCGGGAATCCGCGTCCCCTCGATCTGCATGTTGCTTGGGACATAACCCAACAATGGACAGCGCGCGGATACGACCTGATCTTTTTTGAATTTGGCGACACCTCGACGGGCGATGTATTCACGCGAAATCCATTGCGACATAAATCCGACTTTCCAAATGCCGACATACTGATTTGGAAAAAGAAGATAGCGCGTTTTGGACGTTTCTAAAATTTGTTTTAAAAGAAGATTGGCGTGATTGACGTAACGGCCAGTTGCGAAAGGCCAATACGATCCAACGCCTTCACTGGAAAGCGCATCACTTTGCGTAATGCTTGGATTGGAATCGCCTCGAGGCGAAACAAGCCGCCACAGCCAGGCCAGCGCCGGCGGCAAAATGTGGATGATACCAAAAATGCCGTACGTCGGATTTTCCATGCTGCACACCGGAGCACGGATACCAAAACTCCGGTAATCAACCTCCGTCGGAGTATCAACGATATTCGGCACAAAACGCCGCGGCAAAATGACGCGCGGATTGGGACAAGGTTTACCCGGTTCATCTTCGGTATGTTCCCATATTAAACAGGTGGATTTAGGAACGCCTTGAATATTTAAAAAGATAATCGGTTCTTTGGCGTGGATGGTCATATTCTCAAGCTGAGGGTCCGTGTTGTAATGCGTAATGTGGTTCAATCGAATAAACCAGGCAGATTCGGCGTCGGCGACGACGAGTTTCTTTTCTTCACTGGAAAATTTGGGGTGGGAAATCGCCATGTCGTCGGTCACGGGCCGCAAGGAACAGCCTTGGGTTAAGGCCATGTGGAATTTGTCGCCGGTTTTGGTGTTGAGTCCTAAAAGCAAACGGCCGTCTTGTTCGCGGTGCGGATATTCGAGCATTTCGCTTTTCCCGCCGCCGCTGGCACCTTCATGCAGAATCGCGACGATATTTTCATAAGGCGTAATCACTTGAACGGTCGACGCATGTAACGTCAGCCAGCCTTCCCGTTCACCGACTTGAAGCAAAATCCCGTAGACGCCTTTTTTGGCGCTCGGGCCGGGATAAAGATTGTAAGAAAAAATTTCATGAACGCCATCCAAACGGTTATGAACAACCATTTGCCTTCCCTGAAAATGAGTATGGCGGAAAGGCGGCGCGAGGTAAATAATGGCGTGAGGATTAAAATTGGCAGGGACATCAGCGGCTTCAATCATTCCTTGAAGATCCGCCAGACCGCCGGCGAAAAACGCGGCGTTGGCCGGAGCGACCAACAAGGCCGGATATCCGATTTCTTTTCCGCCGGTCATAAAGGGGAGCACGATCAATTCTTGTTTCTTTAACCATTCAAAAGTTTTGGAGCGAATATCTTCAAACCCGGATTTAAATAATTCTTTAAATTTAGGTTTATCGGTTTCCGCTTCATCGCCGATCACCATACAATCTGGATCCCGGCGGCGCATATATTTTTCGGTGTAATTAACGACCAGCCCGTTTTTGCACTTGGCGACGGTCGCTTCAACTACATAGCCTTTGCCGGGGATATCATAACCGATTTCAACATAATCTTTATTGCCCATCGAGGCAAGATCAAAAAGTTCTTTACGGTTTTTAGGGAGAATCACGCGCGGGGCACTGCGCAGAATTTCACGGACTTCCTCGGGAATTTTCCATTGTTCCCATTGGCGGCCGGCTTTAAGTTGTTCAACATTCATTTCGTTTTCCTTTTTACAAATACTTCGCCACCCACACAATTCTCATGAATCATAAAAAACTAAATCGTGTTTCTACGAAGCAAATAAAAATTAAAAGCCAACATCTTTTCTAACTTATTTGGAAAAACAAGTTAGAAACCTCAATGTTGGCTACTTGTCTCCAAAGAAAAGCCGAATCAATATACCAAATTCTTATGCGATATACAAAATTTTTTTCAGGGAATCTCGAGGGGCTGACTGGCACGTCAAAAACAAAAAAATCCCCCCCTTTTGTTTGGATCCAAACAAAAGGGGGGATTAATCATCTAAGCCTTTTACAAGTTATTTGTCTTTGGCATCTTCATGAAGATTATGACGATCATGTCTCAGATCGCGTTTATCGCCTTTTTTATCTTTGCGGTCGCGGTGTAAATCTCTGCGATCAGCTCTTCTGACTTTCTTTAATTTGTGAAGTTCTTGTTTATCTTTTTTCGCTTCCTCTTTGTTGCCGGCCTTGAGATTTTCGCGTATATCTTTTTTCTTTTCTTTAATTTCTTTGGTGTCTTGATGTAATTCTTTTAGATCGCCTTTAACTTCTTTGTTGTCCTGATGAATTTCTTTCACGTCATTTTTGATATCACCATCTGCGGCATAGACACCTGGCACCGCCAAAAGCAGCATTCCCACAAGAAGCATCCACAATTTTCTCATATCCTTCCTCCTTTAATAAATTTGTAAGCCTGTTTTGTTTTTATTTCTGCTTGCTTGTTGTTTTAAACACCTCCTCTTTAAAAAAGTTCCGGTTATTTTTCAATATTTTCTGAATCGTTTTTTGATGACTTCTCTTTCTCCGGCAACCGATTCTGCCTCAGACGTTTTTTAATCTGCTCCTTACGTTCCGGCGAGAGATTCTGCCAGCGGGTTCTTTTAGCTTCCAAATCCTTTTTACGCGCTTCAGGGGCCTGTTCGTACCGACGCAAACGTTCTTTGGCCTTATTCTTCTCTTCGGGTGTCATATTCTCCCACTTATGAAACCGTTCTTTCATCATCTGCTGCCGCTCGGGAGGTAAATTTTTAAATTTATCCCAATTCTTCTTCAAACGTTCTTTTTCTTCTGGCGAAAGATCGTTAAACCGCTGATATTTATTCATGACTTCTTTTTTTTTATCAGGGTTCATCTGATTAAAATGGTGCTGGCGCTGCTGCTTTTGTTCGTCAGGTAAAGTTGGCCGCTTTTCTAAATTTTCTTTTGACGGCTGCTCAACAGAAGGCTCTACAGTATTTTCTCGAATGGGTTGAGCATAAATCGCTGGTGAAAAAATCTCTAATAAAAAAAAACATGACAGAAGAAAATTTTTGTTCATGTTTGCCCCAAGTCCGTTTTCTCCAATACTTCCAAATCTTCGACCAAATCCATATTCTCAATGACATCATAATCACTGGCTAAATCTATATTGCGCACAAATTCAATTTGGTCAGAATTTAAACTAGCAATTTGCTGTTGTGTATTTCGATTATCCGCCACTCTATGAAAAATAAAAAATCCGGCAAATAATATAATCAGTAAAGGAACTAAAACGGTGCGCTCGCGCAATGATGATAATATTTGTTCTAAAAATCCTAACGATTTTTTGGAACTTGAAGATTCGCCAGCGAGTTTCGTCCAAAATTGCGCCATGTGGTCGGGGCGAGGTTCAATCGGGTCCCATTCGCCTAAAATTTTGTGAAGTTTTTCGTAGATTTTAAATTCCTGAAGACAGGATGGACAGACTTTGAGGTGAGACTTAACTTGAGCGTTTTCCTCGGCGGTCAGCTGGTTATCGAGAAATAAAGGAATGAGAGATTTAATGTGTGCTGTATTCATATTTTAGCCCTCAATTGCTTTAACACTTCAAAATCAAAAATGTTCCGCTGTTTCTTTGGGCCAAATTTTCAATTGAAATCTTTAAGCAAACTTTCCAGTTTTTCTTTAAGATTCTCTTTCGCTCGATTCAAAAGCGATTTAACAGCCTTAACAGAACAATTCATTGTCTGCGCGATCTGTTCATAAGAAAATTCTTCATACCGCTGCAAGATAATGGCCAAGCGCTGATTCTCAGGGAGTTCTTCAATGGCTTTTTGAATGAGAACGGTTTTTTCCTGCTGTAAAAGATTATGATCGGGACTGGAAGCGGCCTGCGCTTCAATGTGAATCTTGGGCTGATCTGCTTCTTCTCCGAAACTTTGCTCGAGTGATAGATCTTTCTTTTGAGGGCGGCGCAATTCATTAAGCGCTGTATTTTTGGCGATAGTAAAAGCCCAGGTTTGAAATTTGGAACGAGGATGATATGACGCGGCGCTTTTATAAATGCGGACGAAAACTTCCTGTGTTAAATCTTCGGCGAGCTCGCGATCGTTTACAAAGCGGTATATGAAATTTAAAATACGCGCGTAATATTTGCGCATAAGGGTTTCAAAAGAAGCCGTGTCGCCTTTTTGAAAAGCTAATAAGAGCTGGACGTCGGGGTCTTGGGTGTAATCTTTATGGGAAGGGAAAAAGGACACTTTAGTTTGGGAGAAAATCTCAAAATAAATTTCCAAATTACAAGCACCAAATTACAAATAAATCTTAAATTCCAATGTCAAAACAACAAAACTTGAATTTTGGAATTTCGAATTTGATTATTATTTGGTGCTTGTAATTTAGAAATTAACTCAATTATCCTTTCAAGGCTTTATTTAAATCAGTGATTAAATCCTCTGCCGCTTCGATACCGATCGAAACGCGGATCGTTTCTTTTGTCATGCCGGAAGTTTGCAAAGCTTTTTCGCCCATCGACGCATGACTCATGGACCAGGGATGTTCGATAAGAGATTCGACACCGCCGAGGGATTCGGCCAGGGCGAAATATTTCAAACTTTTAAAGAAACGCTCGAGCGAAACTTTGGATGTATTCAATTCAAAAGCGAGCATCCCGCCGAAACCTTTCATCTGTTTTTTGATCAAGTCTTGCTGGAGATGGCTTTTTAAGCCGGGGTAGTAAACTTTTTTAACGTTGGGATGTTTTTCTAAAAACTGTGCGACGGCCAAAGCGCCTTGTTGATGAGCTTCCATCCGTTGGGCTAAGGTTTTAACACCTCTTAAAACCAGCCACGAATCAAACGGCGATTGCGAAACGCCTAAGGCGTTGACCAGGAATCGGAGTTTCTCTTTTATCTTTTCATCCCGATAGACGATCGCACCGCCGACGACATCGCTGTGGCCATTAATATATTTTGTCGTCGAATGCACAATAATGTCCGCGTCGAATTCAAAAGGCCGTTGAAAATACGGCGACAAAAACGTGTTATCCACGACACTGATTAACTTATGTTCTTTGGCAATCTTGATATTGCCGTCTAAATCAATGATGTTTAAAAGCGGATTCGATGGTGTTTCGATCCAAATCATTTTCGTTTCTTTACGCACCGCTTTCTTGACCGCTTTCAAATCGCGCATGTTAATAAAAGAAAAATCAATTTTCATCTCTGAAAAAACCCTGGCAAAAAGCCGGTAACTGCCGCCGTAAATATCATCACCGGTAATCACATGATCGCCCGGCTGAAGCAAAAACAAACAGGCGGTAATTGCAGCCATGCCTGTCGCAGTCACGGAGCAACCAATGCCGCCTTCTAAGTCGGCGATATTTTCTTCAAGAGCCGCCCGCGTCGGGTTGCCGCTACGCGTATAATCATAACCTTTATTTTTTCCGAGAGCGTCGAAATAAAATGTTGAGGTGGGATAAATCGGTGTGATGACGGAATTAAAACTGGAATCTTTATTAACGCCGGTGTGAACCGATTTGGTACGAATATTCATTAATCCTCCTTGATGTGCAGAGACAGACTGACAGGTATTCTTAAATTAATTATGACGATAAATCTCATGTGTCCCAACGTCAAAATAAATCACCTCATGAGCGTTAACAAATCGAAATAAAACCCGATAGTCACGATGATAGAATACGCCCAGTAACCTTCTGGTGCGCTATGACATTAATTTCTGCGACCACCGGGTGACGCGTAGGGGCCCCTTCCCGCGCGCACGATAGGAGCACGGGAAGGGGCCGAAGCGGCAGGACCCGCTGGTTATTATCGATAAATTCCGTCTCCCTCTACTGAGGTTCCTTTTAGTTTATGTGTTCTCAAAGATGATGCAAATCATGGACAATACGGATTGGACGACTCGTGAAACTTAGCGTAATTCTGATAGTGAACGAACTATCTCTGTCTTGCCGTTCTTAAATTCCTTCTCTCCGCGTTTAATCTTTCCGATAGCTTCTTTAAATTCTCCAATCTGTCTGCGCATTGACTCATATTCAGATTTCCGGATAACAACTAAATCATCTCCGTGGGTAGTCAAACCGTGGGGAATATTAATCAAAGATTTCATATAATCACCCTTTCCATTCTTAGAAACTTATGTTTCGCCGGGCCGTCTCTAACGCAATTAATTATTCTTTACAAACGCAAATCCAAACACGCGGTTCGTTTTGGGATCAATTGTTTTAGATGTCATTTCTTGACGGGTTTCTAAACTCACGTCATCTTCATATTTGACGATCAACCGCCACGTCGGCTTCGACCGGTTATGGACCTTGGCCACAAACTCCTGTCCTAGAAAGCATCCCTTGGTGAAGGACACATAATCGGTTTCGCTGACATTTAAAACCATCTCATCGGTAAAATCGATTCCAGGCCAGGGGATTTTATTCTGCAGGCGAAACAAAGTAAATTCATCGTCGCCTATATTACTTTCTAAATCCCGTTTGGTTAAAAGTAAACGCCCGGCTTTCTGCGGGATTGTTAAATCTTGTTTCTCGACACGACCATTGCTATCGCAATCAAAATACACCATGTAATCTTCTCTAGTCACCGCCACTTTGCTTAACCGTACAAACCGCTCAATGTGTTTGAACGCCACCTCTTCATAACGGCGTTCCAAAACAATCAAATATTCATCGTCTTCTCTTTTGACTTGATCAAAAGTCGCCACGATTTTTCCATGAATATCTAAAAACGCGTTATGCGGTTGATCAAGAGTATTGGAAGTAATACCGTTTAAGAAGGCAGCCGCATTATTTTGAATTCTCCAGACGAGCTTACTTAATCTGTAGATCCTCATAATTCAAATGTATCAAGTAATGCTTTTGTCGAATAAACAGTAAGCGGTAATCCCTCATAATCTTTATCATTAGACCAAACCGGCGTTTGATCGTGAAGAGCCAAAGCAGATAAATGAACGTCATCCGGTTCTCGGTGATCTAAATATTTTTTAGCAACGGTCATTTTGCTTTTATAATAATTTTCCTTCTTAATACTTAAGGGAAGCATTCGTAATGAAACTTCCAATGTAACAATATTCATTTGATACTTAACAGCGAAATGAGAAAGATATCTCTGCACTTCTTGAATATTAAATTGAGTTGTTATAATTTCAATATGCCGATGAAGGAATACCCTTAATGCGGCTTTTCCAATAATAGCTGAGAGTATTACATTGCTATCTGCGGCGAGTTTTTTTAAATTTCTCGAAATCATTCAGAATGTCTTCTTCAGCAACCTTTTTCGATGTCAATTCGCTGGCAATTTCACGGCCTAAATATTCCAAAAATTCTTTTTTCAGTTCCCAGGGAATATCTTTGACTTGGGCCAAAGGAAGAAAACACCCCACCATTTTGCCGTGGTTGGTAATCAAGACCATCTCTCCTGATCTTCCGTATTCCGAAAGACTGCTGCGAAATTTTCTGACAGATGCTAATTTCATTTTCCACCTCGGTGAAAGGATAACAGATGACGAGAATTGTGTCAAAGATGTGTACACAAATTTAACTTACCACAAAATCTCTTTACGGTCGCGGAAAAATTTCCCGCGCGGGCCGTTGTCCGGTAAGGTAGCCAACCACACCGCGGTGTCAGCGCCCTCGGCGACCGAACGTGTCGCATTCGGTCCGCCCATCTCCGTCTCAACCCAGCCAGGACACATACTGTTGGCCAAAATGTTTTCTCCTTCTAGTTCATCATTAAAAATCCGGGTAAGAACATTGATCGCTGTTTTCGAAATCCGGTAACCCGGATATCCGCCATTCATGTCGGAAAGTTGTCCCATACCGCTTGACATGTTAACCACGCGGCCATAATTTCTTTTTTTCATCAAAGGAATCAATGCCTGTCCCAAAAGCAGCGACCCGTAAACATTTGTTTCCATTGTCTGGCGGATGGTTTCAATTTTTGCTTTGAAGATACTGGGAAATTCCTCGCCAGGCTCAGTCTTATCTAAAAAAACGCCGGCATTATTGACGAGGATGTCACATTGCCCGAATTCTTTTTCCATAAAATTACCCAAACGGAAAATGCTCGCCGGGCTATTAACATCGAGCTGAAAGTAACGCACAGGCAGCTCTTCTTTTTCCATCTCTTGGCATACGGCTAAACCTTTTTCCTCATCGCGGCTGGTTAAAATAACGAGGATGCCCTTTTGAGCAAGCTGCCGGCAGATTTCTAAACCAATGCCCCGATTAGCGCCGGTCACAACAGCAATACGTTCTTTTGAAATCATAAAATCTCTCCGTAACTAATGCTTTTATTATCCGGGCCCATTTTAATTGGCTCTCGAAACTAAGTCAACCCTTCGTTTCTATAACCTTAACGCTGTATGCGAGTTTCTCGTCATTACAACCATTTGTAAAAAAGATGGCTTCAGCCAAAAGCGGCCACAATGACATAAATAAAAGACTTAGATCACGCTTTTCCAAAATTATGCTCGTCGTTATTTTCTTCTCACGTTTAAATGCCTGTTTTCTTTAAAAGAAAATTGTTCTTTTTTTTAAAACCAAAATATATAATGACACGCTTGTCCTCGAAATTTTTTTACTAACCAATGATTCAAAAGGAAATCACATGAAAAAAATCTATCTGATCGCAATGAGTTTATTCTTAGTTTTATTTTTAGCGCGTAACGGCCATACGGCTTCTAATGTAAGCGCACCTCAAGATTTTTCCGCGATCAAACAATTCTCCTCTCATCAAATTAACGATCTGAATTTTGTCGACGGGGTTCCAAAACGTTTGGTCATAAAGTTCAATGACAACGTCCGGCCCCGTTTTAATTCCTCACAAAATTTGTTTTCTCTGTCAAATGTGGATTTAACCGACGTCTTGAACCTAACCAAGTCCTTGAGATTACAGCTTCACAAATTAATCAATCTGCCCGACGATAATCTTGAGGCATTAAAGCAAAGGTCTGAAACGTTATCTGGCCGGCCTCAAAAAGATTTAAACGCCTTCATTCAGGTTAATTTACCGGCGTTCATGAGTGACGCTCAGATTGCGCAAATTGCAAGCCTGCTGGAGCAACTTAATTCCGTTGAATATGTTTATCTTGAACCTCTTGCGATTGAACCTCCCGGTGACATCGCTCCGCCAACGCCGAATCTGGCATCGTTTCAAGGTTATTTCACACCGGATCCTGGCCTGGATGTTGCTTCGGCCCGTGCGTTAGGCATAACCGGCACGGGAATCCGGTTGTCGGATTGTGAGTACGGACTTAACCGCAATCATGAAGATCTCGTCGACAAAGTTATCACCATTGAACCCGGCCAAACAATCAATCCGCAAGTCTTCTCACTTGGCTATGACGAGCACGGGACAGCGGTCGCGGGTATTGGCAACGCGGTTGAGAATAATTATGGAATTAACGGCATCGCGCCTCTAGTTGATTACTATTTTTATCCAGAATGGACGGTTGAAGAAAGTTATCGCCGGGTCACAGCCATTACCCACGCGATTGCCAATTCGAAACCGGGCGATGTGGTTCTTCTGGAAATGCAGACAATTTACTATGGGAATTCCTACGGCCCGGCGGAATTAGACCCGGCTGTCTGGAGCGCGGTTAAGCAAGGAACGGACGCGGGTGTCATTGTGGTCGCCGCCGCGGGTAACGGCGCGCAGGATTTAGACAGCGCCACTTATGCTTCTTATATGAGCCGCGGTGACAGCGGCGCGATTCTCGTCGGAGCTGGAACCAATGACGCGTATCACTCGCCGCTTTCTTTTACAACGTTTGGTTCGCGGGTCAACGTCCAGAGTTGGGGCACAGGTGTGTTTACTCTAGGCTATGGCGATTTTGCGGAATACGGCAGCGATCCAAACCAAAAATATACCGCGAACTTTAATGGGACCAGTTCAGCCTCGGCGCTTGTGGCTTCCTCAGTCAGTTTACTTCAATCTTACGCCGTTTCCAAAATCGCAAGACGATTAACGCCGGTCGAAATGCGTAACATCATCATCAATACCGGCATCGCTCAAGGCGCGGGCGTTCACGTCGGGCCGGGCCTGAATATCAAAGCCGCCATGAACGCGATCGATGCGATTAAAATTACTTTAGAAAGTCACTGGCTGGAAGCTGAGTATCCATCTTCTATTGTTGCGCCAATGACACCGATTAAAGATGCAACAGCTTCTAACGGCGTTTATGTTTACGTTAGCCCGTCGGACACGAGCAACATAATCGGCTCGGCGACTTACACCTTTAAAATTACACAGCCCGGTGATTATGTTATTTGGGGCTTGAACATTGCTGCTAATAATAGCCGCAATTCTTTTGGCGTTGCTGTTGATTCTGCGCCAGCCAAAATTTGGAATATTCCTCTGGGAACGACCTGGAAATGGAACCCGGTCATTGTTGATGGAACGACACCCGCGAAATTTACATTCACCACCGGCACCCACACACTCACCATCGTTCAGTCCGAAAAAGGCACCAAGTTAGATAAAATTCTTGTGACCAATGATTCTTCTTTGATTCCGACGGGAAAAGGCGAGCCGGGAGAAATTGAAAGCCATTGGGTTGAAGCGGAAACTTACACGAGCCGCGTAGCGCCGATGACTGTCGTCGTCGATACCGCAGCGTCCAAGGGAAAATATATTACTGTACCCACTACAACAACCTCTAAAACACAAGGTTTAACCACTTACACAATCAACATTACAACGCCGGGAAATTATCTAATTTATGGCCGGGACCTTTCGCCTAATTCCAGTCAAAACGCTTTTTACGTGTCGATGGATGCCGGCGCAGATAAAAATTGGGTAACGCAAATCTCCTCGAGTTTTATTTGGGATAAGGCCAACGATTCTGGAATCGCAAATCCCGTCGTGTTTCCTCTAACTCAAGGCAAGCACACACTCACCATCAAACAAAATAAAAAAGGAACCCAATTAGATAAACTTCTCATAACCAATGATCCCAATTTAGTTCCGAGCGGCTTAGGCCAAACCGCGGGATTCTAAAAAAAAAAATAAAAGAGCCAAGATGAATTTTCATCTTGGCTCTTTTATTCTAAAAAATTTTATTTTATCGAAATAACTGAGTTAATTGTTCTTTATCACTTTTAATTTCGTTCATGATTAAATGAAGATTAGCAGGAACTATGTCGAGGATGACGGTATAAAGCCCTTGGACGTTTTGAATCGTGCCTGGTTGTTGTGCTACAGGCAGCGGCACATCCTTGATCGTCGTGTTTAATTTGCAAATTCAGTAATTGCGCATCGAAATTAATACCACCGACGTTATCTTCCTTTTTAACTTCCGGGAGCTTTTTCTTGGTTGAATCTTATTTAGATTCGTAAACGTTAGAAAGATTTATATTCCCACCCTGAACTTCCGATAAAAAAACAATATTCGATTGAATCGTGACTTTGGAATCAACCGCATTGACATGAATGAGCCCGGCGGAACTTAAAAGCGCCTGGTTAAGTACGGACCCGATTGATGACAAGGATTTTTCCAAAGGAATCTCTTTGGTTAAAGGATCCAAAACTGTTTTAACAATGTCGTCGGAAATTCCAGTGGCAACAATTTGATCCAGTTGCTGGTCGGTAAGTTCGGTGACTTCGGCGAAAATCGGGGACTGTATTAAGAGAAAAAGCAAGAAGGCAATAACACACAATATACTTTTTTGGCAGCTGACAACCATTCTTCGCTCCTTTGATTGAAGATTAGGCTCTCCCCGATGATTCTATCGGGGTCCCGATTCCTCAAAATGATTTAGAAAGTCGGGAGAAGCTTTGTCTAGACCGCGCTGATTTCAGCAGGGGCCCAGCCCTGAACCCAACGTGGTTCAGGGGTCCTGCCCTTTCGGACAGTTTACCTTTTTCAAAAATCGGTAATAGGTTTTCTCTCCTATAACCGCATCAAATATAACATATTATTGCCACTCGGCAAGGTGGGATGAAGTAGTGCATGCGCGGCGTAAAGCGCCGGGGGCCTGGCCTCTAATTAAATCCGCGGGCCAGGCCCATCGCTTCGTCTACATATTTAGAGTAGGGATTTAATTCTTTTGAGACTTCATTTCCAAAATCAGCAAAACGAAGAAAATTAAAGCGGAGAAAATTGTAAAAAAGGCGCTCCACTCAGATGTTTTCAAAAACATCGTGACCATCGTGGTCAACAGGCCAAGGGTAATATAGGTAAAAGGTTTTGTTAGAGGATGTGTTTTGAAGCGCGGACTGAATTCCGTTTCCGGACGCAAAAAGAAAAAAAACAAAGGAACCATTAACAGATGATAATGCAGCCAGACCAGCCCGCTCGCCAGAAAAAGCGTCAAACAGCCAAAACCATAAATCAAGAAAGTTTCTTTAAGCGCCTTTTCTTCTCTCATCGACTGTTGAGAATGAGACGCTTTCGCATTGGACTTTTCTAAGGAAAACCAAACCCACACAAATAAACCGATCATAATAGCGTAAATCAACAAAGAAATATTGAAGCCCATCCAATCAGCTAAAATTTTGGCTAGACTGTAATTCCCCGTATGAATGGTGAACGGACAAGAATTAATATTCAAACTGACAAACCACCTTTTCCAAATATCAAGCTGAACAGTTTTAAAATAAGCAGCCGCTTCAATGAATGCGCAAGCCCAGCTTACCAAAACACCCAGCGCAAACGCTCCCATCTTCCTTATATCTTTATTGAGAAGCATTCCTAAAAACGCAAATAACAAAATGAAGCACGTGTTAGGTTTTAATATGACTGAAAACCCCAAAGCTAATCCGGCACCGAAAATTTGGCTGAACTTTTCTCCCCTCGCTAAAAGAAAAATAAAGAGTGTAACTAAGAATAATTGAATTTGATTAATGTTGGCAACCCGCATATCGGAAAGATAAGGAAAATACCAGCTGACAAAAACCGAAAAAAGAAGAAAAAGTGTAAGGTAAGGAAATCTTAGCATCCGTCCCAAAATAAAAAACGCCGCTGTAAAGGCGATCAGCAAAATGACAAGAAACTTATCTTTATCGGAGAGAAAGTTTCCACTGATCAAATGGCTTAAGGTTGCGTAAAAAAAAGGCGTTGCCGTCATAATGACCTGTCCATCGTACATCTTTAAGACCGTATCAAAGACAAAACTTTCTTCCTCCGAAGGTGGATTACGCACAAATTCTTTTTTAGTTTCCTCGGCGAGCTTTTTTCGGTCATTATCCACGTAAAGCGTCTTAATATATCCCCCTTCAACCCCATGCGGCACCAGCCACCAGGTATAAAGATCAATCGCATGCTGATTTTGACCATATTGGTAGGCGCCGAAAAAACTGTTTAGAAATAAAATGAAAGCTGGGATGAGGACTGGATGGTGAAATTTATTGGGAATGGATACTGGAGTTGATTTTGAAGTTTTCATGTTACGGATCGTTTGTTGGATCCTGATTGTTTTTTAAAATATTCTCTAATTTATTGAATGATGCTTTTCCAAAACGAAGTGTTAGTTGTTTTAGTAATTTTATGTCAGTTTTCTGGGCGGAAATTTTTAAGGCATTTAACGCGTCTTGAATGTCTTTTGGACTTCCAGCAAAAATTTTCATAGCAATAAAATCTTCGACACCTATAATTTTAATTTCAACACCATTGAAAGAAGTTTTAATAGTTCGATTGAATACCTCTGTGTTTATTCCTTTTATTCCTGTCAAGAGATCAACCCGATTTTTAAATTGATCTTGAATATTTATAACGGAATCAATCGGATCTTCGAAATTGCCTCGACGGACAGTGGCGACAAACCCATCTTCCGTCAACAAATCCAATAACTCTGTTAATTTTCTTTCATGTTTCTCTATAGAAATAAGCGCATCAACATCCACACTTGCTCTTACGACTCCATAAAAAGAAGCCGCAAACGCGCCAATGATGGCGTAAGAAATTTCCAATTGATCTAATCTCTTAATGACTTTTAGTAAAAGCAATGAGGATTCGCCAGGACCTTTGATATTCATCGTCGGTGGGATTTTCTTGTGGGCGTTTTCAAAACCTTCAGATCTTTACGATACCTTTTGCCGGCCTGCGCCACCTTGTGCATTAAACGTGAAAGATTTAAAAAGGCGACCAGCCGTTCTTCTGGAGTCATGGATTTATAAAGCTTAATTAAAGCTTCTTGATCTTTGAGGGCAACGTTAGATTTCATGAGTAGAATATATCATAAAAAATGTCGACGAAAACAGTTTATGGCTACAATTGCCAAGCTGCTCATTCAGGTGTTGGGCAGGTTAAGGCTGCAACCGCTCAATCACCCAGCGGCCGGATTTTTTTGTATATTGAAAACGGTCGTTCAAGCGGTTTTGTCGTCCCTGCCAAAATTCAAATTCATCTGGAATCAGCCGGCAGCCGCCCCAAAATGGCGGGAGCGGGATTTCCTGGCCTTGAAATTTTTTGCGAAGCGCTTCTATTTTTTTCTCAAGGGCTTCGCGACTGGAGACCAATTGACTTTGTTCGGAAATGAAAGATACCAATTTCGATTCTTCCGAACGAGTACGGAAATATTTTTCTGATTCATCGCGGGTCGTTTTTTCGACACGGCCGATGATCCGGATCTCCCGTTCTTGCTCGGGCCAAAAAAATAAAAGCGCAGCTTGAGGATTGGCTTCTAAATCTTTAGCCTTAGGGCTCGAATAATTCGTATAAAAGATAAAACCTTTTTCGTTGAAACCTTTTAAAAGAACGACCCTCGACGAAGGTACACCTTTCAGTGACGCCGTTGACAAAGTCATGGCATTGGGTTTCGCAACCTTTGCGGCAACCGCTTCTTCAAGCCAGCGGCCGAACTGTTCAAACGGATTTGACGCGAGATCTTTTTTTTCAAGTTTTCCAAAATGATACTCATGCTTTAAATTCATCACTTTTTCTAAATCGCTATAGTCCTTCACATTATTCTCCGATATACCTATTCAACTGCGGTGGTTGAATGAATTCCCGCAGCTCAATCGGTGTTCGTCTAATTCTGGAGTTTTATCTCCATCGAAATCTTCGCGTTCAAAAGCCTTGAAATCGGACATCCCGCCTTGGCCGTGTTGGCGGCCTTCTCGAAAGCGGCCCGATCAGCGCCTGGTACTTTGGCTTGAACTTGTAGAAAACTTTCAGTCACAGTAAAACCTTGTTCTAATTTTTCCATCGTAATTGTTGCGGTCGTTTCAATTTTCTGAGGTTTCATCCCTGCTTTGCCAAGCTCGGCGGATAATGCCATCGAAAAACACCCGGCATGGGCGGCGGCAATTAATTCTTCTGGATTTGTGCCCACTCCATTTTCAAAACGTGTGACAAAAGAATATTGCGCGTTTGACAGCGTACCGCTCTCGGTTGAAATTATTCCTTTCCCTTCTTTTAAATCGCCGTTCCAGACGGCGGAGGCTTTTCGTTTCATAATTTTTTCCTTTCTTTTAACCAGCACAACTGGGCAACTGATAACTGGCAAACTAAAAAACTCATTTGTTCATCTGCGCCTGAGCACTTGCGTTGCATTTGGTCATTAATTCTGACGAGGCCTTCATGTATTCTTGATTGATTTCCATATGATCCTGGGTTGAAAGCCGCTGCAAATAACGCGCCGGCTGAGCTGGATTGGCAGGAGTTATATTGGGCGAATTTTTTTGTTCGGCTTCTCTAACAGAGGCTAGGTCTGCTTCCCAATCTTTACGATCTTGAGCCGAAAGATTTATTGATTTCATTTTAGCTTCCATTTTATCGCCGAGTAATTTCCAGCGCAAGGCAGTGATTCCTTTCATACATTCCTGAAGACCGCTCATCGCCGCTTGACCAGCCATCGCATGTTCACGATGGCGCTTTTTCATAGCCTGAAGCTCGGTGTTTTTCGACGGAGCATCATTGGTCCCACCATAACCCAGCTCGGTACGGTGGCCCACGCCCATGTGGTCCGCGCCTTCACATTTGTTCATGATTTCCTGAGACTTTTTTGCATATTCAGTGTTAACTGCGTCCTGGTCATCCTCCGTCACATCCATCAAATACCGCTGCGAATCTTTTGGATTTGCCATTTTGATATTGTCCGTCTTATTGTTAACCGCTTCTTTGAAGGCCGCCAAGTCTTCTTCCAAATTCTTGCGTTGTTGATTGGTCAGTATTTCGGTCTGTAATTTTTTCCCTATGAGGTCTACATAAAGTTTGGAGCGGTAGCCTTTGAGCGGATCCATACACTGGTCCATGACCTCCATATAATCCAAACACGTCGCTGTGTTCTGGCCTTTGCAGTGGCCCTGCCCTTGGAGCGCGTAAGGAGATTTTTGGGACGTGGTTGTCTGGTCCATCCCCGCCGGCATATTTAATTTTTGAGTGGCGGCGCTGATTTTGTCGAGTAGTCCAGCGTTAACTTCATGTGACATTGAAAAAACAATTGTGCTGAGAATGATAATTACAATTCCTTTTTTCATAGTTCTCCTTTACTTTAACTTTTAAATCGTTCACCGATAAAATTCACGCCGATGACCAACTTTACAACGAATACTAATAAAATTTTGTCTTCAATCATATACAGGACTCGGTAATCACCACAACGCATTCGGTATTTTTCTTCACCACATAACTTTATACAATCTGAGGGACGAGGATTTTCGGAAAGGGCTGATATTTTTTCCAGAATCTTTTTAATATCCGAGGATGGGAGTTTCTTAATTTCTTTCGCCGCTGACTTCTTGATTTCAATTTTATATCTTTCCATCTTTTTTTAATTCTTTGAGAAGTTGTTCATAGGAGATGGACGATTCCTTACGACGATCGGCAAAGGCTTGAAGATCCTGCTGATCTTCCAACAATTCATGGCGAATAGCTTCATTGACCAAATCAGAAACGGAGCGGGATGTTTCTGCTGCTTTCAATTTAAGAATTTTATGCAGATGGGGATCGAGATAAACAGTGGCGCGTTTAATAGGTTTAATCATGAGGAAACCTCCTTTTGCCCAAGAATAGCAGTACAGCGTTATGACGTCAAGACGTTATTCTTGAGGCAAACCTTATACTGAATCCTCTAAAATCGCTTCGCGCAACTTTAGGTAATCTTCAATGATCTTTTTGTGATCGAAGGTGTAATCTAAATTTAAAAGATCTTCATAAGGAACTATTTTTAAACCTTTAGCATCGTCGCCCGCCCGGGGTTTTCCTTGACCCTGCGCGACGAAAACCGTGCCGATTGTGTGAAAGCGCGGATCGCGGTTCGGATCGGAGTAAGTATGAAATTGACGCAAGTTTAAAAGTTCCATGTTTGTTTCTTCTTGGGCTTCCCGACGGACTGCGGCTTCGAGTGTTTCACCGTAATCTACAAACCCACCGGGCAATGCGAACCCGTAAGGTGGGTTGGAACGTTCGATGACAATGATTCCCTCAGGAAGTTCAATCACCACATCCACAGTGGAATAAGGACCGAACGCCAAGTCATTTAAAAAATGATTTACATAACCGTTCACCTGTTTGTCAAAGACTTGAAACGCTTCCTCATCGTAAAGACAGAAACTAATTTCCTTTAAACTTGTCGGCCTACGCAAGATTTTAATCACTTCTTGTGTCATTATTTTGGCGGCCGCCGTTAGCGGAAAATGACCAACACCGCAGCCCAGCGCCGGAAAAGCGATTGATGTTAATTTTAATTCGTTAGCCACACACAATGCGCTTGCGCAGGACTGGCGAATTTTCCCTTCATCGGTTTTAAAATCCATCGCCATCGTAGCTGCGTGAATAATGTATTTAGATTTAAGCCGCCCGGCGCGGGTCCAAACCGATTCTCCGACGGCAATCGGGCCTTTCTTGACAGCTTCTTCCTCAATGTCTTGACCGCCTTTTTTACGAATGACGCCCGCAACGCCCCCACCCATGACCAGTTCGTTATTGGCGGCATTCACGATCGCATCGCAACTTAATTCGGTGATATCACCTTTAACTATTTTTAATTCCGCATTTTTTATTTTCATGCCTATCTCCTAAACCTGAGCGGCGATTTTTTCGGCCAGTTTCAGGGCTTCTTTCTTCGTCGTCAATTTCCCCAGCGCTTGTTGTTCTTCGATCTCTCTTAAAATTTTGGCAAAGATCGGCGAAGGTTTTAACTTTAATACCTTAATTAAATCATGCCCGTTGATCAAACGCACCAGCGGTTTTTGCCGTTTCTTTTCAAAATACTGCGAGACTAAACGCCTGACAATCGATTCGTGATGCTGCTGATCCTCTTCGCTCGTCAGCGGTCCGCGCGTCGAGCGCTGGTCCGCGAGCGACAATAAAAGAATGCTGGTTGCTTCCTCTTTAGTATCGCGGAAATATCGAAAGATCATCCGCTCGCTTGGATTTTTGAAATTCGATAAATAACCAGGGCGAAGATGCCATTGGACCATATCTTCAAGCATATGGCGTTCTTGGACTGAAAGTCTAAGCATCTTCGCAATCGCCCTTGAAATATTTTTTCCGACATGCTCGTGCCCGTGAAATGACATCCGGTCTTTTTCCTGTTTTTGAGTCGCTGGTTTACCGATATCATGCAATAGCGCGGCCAGTTTGATAATATCCTGACGCGTGTGCATTCCCGAAATTTTTTGTTGAAGGTATTCGTGGAGTTCCGGATCGCGGTTGGCTTCGTCTAAAACTTTTTCCAGCTCAGCGACGACCAAAAGCGAATGCGGCCAGACGTCCAGATGATGATAACCGCCTTGCTTGACGCCGTACATAACTTGGATCTGCGGCATGACCTGTGCGAGCAATCCAATTTTGTCCATGTCTTGAAGCGTTTTCGCTGTACGCGGTGAGGCGAAGATCTTAAAAAACTCATCGCGGATTCTTTCTGCCGAAACCGTATTAATCAACGTCTGGTCTTTCTTAATTTGATGCGCCGTCTTGGATTCAATCTTAAAATTCAGAATCGCTTTCAAACTATACGCACGCAGCAAACGCAGCGGGTCTTCTTGAAATATTTTGGGAGTGGTCATTCGGATTTGTTTCGCCTTTAGATCTTTTTTTCCGTTTTTAAGATCCTCAATCACTTTAACCAAATCCGTCGAGTCCTTAAGCCGGCTTACATCGGCACAAAATGTATTAATGGTAAAATCGCGGTGCGTTAAATCGGCTTTCAAACTTGGCGCGCGAAAATCCGCAAAATCAAAGATCAAAATCTGTCCGTTTTGTTTTTTGACAACCCGCGCGCAGCCGTTTTCTTTATCTAAAAGCACAAAGGCGCCTTTAATCTTGCGGCTAAAAAGACGGCCGAAAGAAATCGCGCCTCTCTCGACGGCAAAATCAAAATCAAGACACGGGCGGCTCAACAAATAATCCCGCAGAAAGCCGCCCACTAAATATATTTTCGTTTTCTTTCGTTTAGCCAGCGCTTGAATGGTTTTGATGTGAGGATATTCGGTAATGAAGGACATAAAGGTCGGAATTTTTAGGCTTCTAAAAAGTCGCCGACTGAAATGCCAGCCTGTTTTAAGATCGCCCGCAATGTACCTTGCGGTATATCGCCTGGATGATTAGGAATAGTTGTTCGTTTTCCAGTGGCAGGATTCCACCAGATTTCGTGACTGCCAGCGGCTTGCCGGTCAAATTCGAAACCTAATTGTCGTATTTTTTGAATTACTTTACGATAATTGTAGCCTGCAAGTGTTCCCATTAAGCAATTCCAACGGCGAGTGGCATATCAATCGACTTGATAATTTTATTTCTAATTTTGGCAGGGAGTTTACCTTCATGTTCACGATAAGATTCAATTAATTTGCGCGCAACATCGCGGGCAATTTCTAGAGTTTCATTAATTGTACGGCCTTGAGCAACTAAACCAGGAAGTTCATTACTTGTCGCCAAATAATAACCTTCGGGAAGTTTCTCAAGATGTACAGAAAAAATTATTTCATTCATAGAATTCACCTCCAGATTAAGTATAGCATGATGTCGTCGTTCGTGGTTCGTTGTTCGGGGCATTCGTACTTTAATTCCACGAACAAACGAAAAACGAACGACGAGATCATGTCTTAAAAAACGCCGCCTTATTCAAAACTTCTTCTTCGACAAAAATCGCGGCGCCGGAGCGGACGGCCAGGGCAATCCCATCAGAAGGACGGGCGTCAACGAGTTTTGTCTGGCCGTCAGATGTTTTAATTTCCAGCTTCGCGTGAAAGGTATTGTCGACGAGTTTGTCAATGACGAGCCGTTCAAGTTTCGCGCCGAGGGCATCGATCGTGGTTACCAGCAAATCATGAGTCATCGGCCGCGGGACCTCAAGCCCAGAGAGTTTCATCTTAATACTTGAGGCTTCCAAAAAACCGATCACAATTGGAAACTGGCGTTCGCCCTTCTTTTCTCGAAGGACAATGATTTGATCCTGGCGTTTTTCGTCGATTATAATTTTGCTGAGTTCGACTTGGATCATTTATTCTCCTGATTATAGTTTTCCAGTTAACCAGTTTCCAGTTTACAAGTTTAGAAAATATCGAACTGGAGAACTGGCCAACTAATTATTTTCGATTCTTCTTTTTAATTTTCTTCTGTGCTCTATTCTTATCCAAAATAACCTTCAGTTCTCCCATAAACTGATTAATGTCCCGAAACTGACGGTACACCGACGCAAAACGCACGTAAGCGACTTCATCAAGACTGGCTAAAGTATTCATGATGAGTTCGCCTAAATCCTTGGCTTCAACTTCGCGGTCGTATTTTTTTTGAACCGCACGCTCGATTTGGGTCGTGATCTCTTCAATCTTTTCAATGCTGACCGGACGTTTTTCGCAGGCCTTCATTAACCCCGCGATAATTTTTTTGCGGTCAAACGGCTGGCGCCGGCCGTCGCGCTTAACGACCATAAGCGGCACTTGCTCGACGTATTCGTAAGTTGTAAACCGGCGTTCACATTTTAAACATTCCCGCCGCCGCCGGATCGAAGCCCCATCCTTGCTTAATCGCGAATCGATGACTTTAGTTTCTTTGTAGAGGCAGGTCGGGCATTTCATATTTCAGTTTACCAGTTCTCCAGTTAACCAGTAACCAGTCGATTTTCTAAACTGGCCAACTGGAAACTGGATAACTGGCTAACTCAAAAGCGATTGATATAAAGGGAATTTCTTTGTCAACTCCACTACTTCCTTCCGGACTTTGTCCAACGCCTTCTCATCATCTTTATGCGTTATCGCTTCATCAATCAAAGCGGCAATGGCGGTCATGTCTTTTTCCTTCATGCCGCGGGTTGTGACCGCCGGTGTGCCAATGCGAAGACCGCTCGTCACCATTGGCGGCGCGGGATCAAACGGGATTAAGTTTTTATTAACCGTGATCTGCACGAGATCCAAAACATGCGCAGCGTCTTTTCCAGAAATATTTTTAGGACGCAAGTCCACCATAAAAAGATGGTTGTCCGTTCCACCGGCGACAATGCGGTAACCTTTTTTCGCAAGTTCCTCGGCCAATTTCTTTGAATTAACAATGATTTGTTCTTGATATTTTTTGAATTCGGGCGCGAGGGCTTCTTTGAAGGCAACCGCTTTTCCGGCGATCACATGCATTAAAGGTCCGCCTTGAATTCCTGGAAAAATCGACATGTCGACTTTCTTGGCGAATTCTGCCCGGCACAAAATCATGCCGCCTCGCGGACCGCGCAACGTTTTGTGGGTTGTCGTCGTCACAAATTCGGCAAAAGGAACAGGATTCGGATGGAGACCTGTTGCAACCAGCCCCGCAATATGCGCCATATCAACGAAAAGATATGCGCCAACCTTATCACAAATTTCACGAAAACGTTTGAAATCAATTATACGCGAATACGCCGAGGCGCCGGCCAAAATCATTTTCGGTTTATGTTCCAACGCCAGTCGTTCAATCTCATCATAATCTAACAATTCAGTTTGCGGATGGACTTTATAGGAAACAATATTGTAAGTTTTCCCGGAGAAATTAATTTTGTGCCCGTGTGTCAAATGACCGCCGCAGGCCAAGTCCAGCGCTAAAACGGTTTCGCCGTTTTTTAAAACCGACATGTACACCGCCATATTCGCCTGAGATCCGGAATGCGGCTGCACGTTGACATGTTCGGCGCCAAAAAGTTTTTTGGCCCGTTCAATCGCCAGGTTTTCCACGACGTCAACGTTCTCGCATCCGCTATACCAACGCGCCGCCGGATATCCTTCGGCATATTTGTTCGTCATGACCGAACCTTGCGCTTCCAAAACCGCTTCAGAGACGAAATTTTCAGAAGCGATGAGCTCCAGATTGTCGTTTTGTCGTCGGATTTCTTTTTGAATGGCGTTGTAGACGTCGAGGTCGGTTGTTTTCAAGTGTTGCATTTATTACTCCTTTTATTCGAATAAACTGAAGTAGACACCAGACAGGTCGCAAGACACAAGAAATTTATGTGTCATGTGTCCTATGTCCTATTATCTTTTTATCGCAAACCTTTTTCTCAATCTGCCGAATCTGCCTCACCCGCCGGGCGTGGCGTCCGCCGGTGAATTCCGTCATCAACCAGGCTTGAATTAAATCCGGCATTTCGTGCGGCGGCATAAATTTGGCGCCTAAAACTAAAATGTTCGCGTCGTTATGTTCCCTCGATAAAATGGCCGCTTGTTTATGATAACAAAGCGCCGCGTTAATGCCATGAACCTTGTTGGCGGCAATCGTGTGGCCAATGCCGGTCATGCAGACTAAAATGCCTTTGGCTTTTTTGTTGGCGGCAACCGCTTCAGCGACTTTAAAGGACAGCTTAGGATAATCGCAGGGCTCTTCATCGAAACTCCCGACGTCAATAACATCATAATTCAAACGCGCGAGCATGTCTTTGATTTGACTTTTAAGCTGAAACCCGCGGTGATCGGCGCCTATGTAAATTTTCATAGTCTTAAATAGTTTTCCAGTTGACAGTTAAAAACTGGAGAACCGGCAAACTAAATCAACTTCGCAATCTTCTCAATCGCCTCTTTAATCGTCCACAAACATTCTTCATAAGCGTTAAATGTTTTGCCCATCGGGTCAGAGATATCAATGTCGTCGGATTCCCAGCGGCCCAAGTTCGCAAATTCTTTAAGGAGATAAACCCGTTTTTCAACTTCCGGCACTTTATCTAAAATCTGCTGGCGGTGTGAACGCGTCATGACCAGAATCAAATCCGCTTTCTTGAGCATGATCCGGCTGACCGGCTGGGAAAGATGACCGCTCGCGTCAACTCCTTCGCGTTTGAGTACCTCTATCGTGTCACCACTCGCTGGGGCCGTAATAAAAACACCTGTCCCGGTGGAAATAACGTCAACATCTCGACGGCTGCCGAGCGCTTTTTTAAGAAGATACTCAGCCATGACCGAACGGCAGCTGTTACCTGTGCACACAAATAAAACTGTTTTGCGCCCGATGGCTTGGTCAACATCCGATTGATGAATTTTTCCTTCGCGCGTCACGCGCGGCGGGCCGTTTGTAAAATCAACTATCGAAGAGCTAATGCCGATCCGGCAGGGCCCAGCATCCAACGCGACATCAACCAACCCATCCAGATCTCTCAACGCTTCCTGACAATTAGTCGGCGCCGGATTATTTTCAAAATTGGCCGACGGAGCAGCCAAAAGACATTCGGAAACCTCAACCAATCCCAGCGCCACCCGATGATCCGGCATGCGCACACCAATTGTTTCGCCGGCTTTTTTACCTGGGATAACAACGGTCAATGGGCCAGGCCAATATTTATCAACCAATTTATATAAAATGGGTTCATTAAATGCGGTTAAACTCAAAACCTGAGAACGTTTTGAAATCAACACGGCGAACGGTTTTTGATCTGAACGTTTTTTAACTTCCCTTAAACGCGCAAGCGCTTTAGGGTTATTTAAATTTGCGCCCACGCCATAGACTGTTTCCGTCGGAAAAATAACCAGTCCGCCTTGCCGAATAATTTTCGCGCAGGCAGCCAATTTATCCATTTCTGGAAATTCGGGATGTATGGGGATAATCTTAGTTTTCATATCAGTTCTTGGCTCATAGCTCATTGCTCATGATGTGCTCAAAAGAATTTCAATGAGCCATGAACCAAAAACTATGAACTTTTATATATTAACTTTCTTAAACGCCTTGGCGCCTATATCTCGTCTAAAAAAACATTTTTCAAATGTAATGCGATCAACCGCCTTATAAGCGGTTTGAACAGCCTGTTCGATTGTTGAACCCAAACCTGTCACACCTAAAACCCGTCCGCCGGAAGTAACGATTTCTCCACCGACATTTTTAGTGGCAGCATGAAACACAATGGTGTCTGCAGATTCTTTAATATCACGCAATCCCTGGATTGTTTTTCCTGTTTCAAACGCCCCCGGATAACCGCCCGACGCCAAAACAACGCAGACACACCGGCGTTTGTCCCATTCCAACTGCATGCCGCTTAAATCTTCGTTGACGCTGGCCAGCATGATCTCAACCAAATCATTTTTAAACCGCGGAATAATGGCCTGAGTCTCAGGATCGCCAAACCGAACATTATATTCTAATACAAAAGGCCCGCGGTCGGTTAACATTAATCCGGCGTAAAGAATCCCTTTAAACGTGTGTCCTTCCTCATCCATGCCGGCGATCGTCGGTTCAACAATGCGCGTTGAAATTTCTTTTAATAAATTCTTAGAAATGAGATTAGTCGGCGAATACGCACCCATGCCGCCGGTGTTAGGACCTAAATCGTCGTCAAAGATTCTTTTATGATCCTGCGCTGAATCAAGGATCACAAAATCCTGCCCGTCGCTGGCAATCAGGATGGAAACTTCTTCGCCTTCTAAAAATTCTTCAATCACAACCCGGGCGCCCGCTTCTTTAAAAATTTTTTGTTCGAGCATCTGGCTGACAGCTTCCTTGGCTTCTTGAAAAGAATTGCAAATGATAACGCCTTTGCCGGCGGCGAGACCGTCGGCTTTAATGACAACCGGATAATTCTTGGGCTTTAAAACCGCCAGGACACGTGCCGCGGCCTGCATATCCGTCACCACGTGAAATTCCGCCGTCGGAATATCAAAGCGTTTCATAAACTCTTTAGAAAAAACTTTGCTGCCTTCAAGCTGTGCCGCTTCTTTCGTCGGACCAAAAATTTTTAAGCCCGCCTTTTCAAATTGATTTACAATACCGGCCACCAGCGGCGCCTCCGGCCCAACGACGGTTAAATCGATTTTTTTTTCTTTGGCAAATTTGAGAAGCCCGGGAATGTCAGTTGCCTCTATCGCGACACACTTCGCTTGCTGGGCCATCCCGGCGTTTCCCGACGCGCAGAAAATTTCTTTAACCAGCGGACTTTGGCTGATTTTCCAAACCAACGCATGTTCACGACCGCCGGAACCAATAACTAAAACTTTCATTTCTAGAATTCCTTCTTATATAAATTTTATTTTCTGCTTGGAACCATCAACAACTTCCCCAATTTCCCAGCTCAAAAATCTATGCTTTTCAAGAAATCCTAAGACCCAGGGCGCATCCGTTCGAGAGACAACCAGCGCCAGGCCGATGCCCATATTAAATGTAGTAAACATGTCACGCTCCAGGACATGGCCTTTCTTTTGAATCTTTAAGAATATTTCTGGAACCGGCCAGCTGGCTTTTTGGATTTGAAAACATTTTCCGTCTGGGACAATCTTGGTCAATTTTTCATAAAACGCGCCGCCGGTTATGTGAGCGATACCTTTCACCTTAAATTCTTCAAGCAAAGCCAAAACCGGTTTGACATAAATGCGGGTTGGTTCCAAAAGTTCGTTGGCATATTTTTTCTGCTCGCTTTTGGAGAAAACTTTACGGACAAGCGAATAGCCGTTGGAATGGATTCCGCTTGAGGCCAAACCGATGATCCGGTCGCCGGTTTCAATTTTAGAACCGTCGATAATTTTTTCTTTTTCAACGACCCCGACGGCAAAGCCGGCTAAATCGTAGTCGTCACCTTTGTACATGCCTGGCATTTCGGCAGTTTCGCCGCCGATTAAACTGCAGCCCGCGAGTTTGCAGCCTTTGACAATTCCCGCCATGACATCATTCAAAATTTTTGTGTCCAATTTTCCGCAGGCAATGTAATCTAAAAAGAAAAGCGGCCGGGCGCCGGTGCACAGAACATCATTCACATTCATCGCGACCAAATCAATCCCAACTGTATCATGCTTGCCGACGAGATTTGCAATCAATAATTTTGTTCCAACTCCGTCGGTTGAAGAAACCAAAACTGGCTCTTTAAATTTTTCTTTAGACAAAACGAAAAGCGCGCCGAAAGATCCTTTGCGTTTTAAAACTGCGGGATTGATTGTACGCGCGGCCATTTTGCGGATACCGTCGACGAAACGGTTGGCTTTGGTGATGTCGACGCCGGAGGATTTGTAGGTAATTTTCTTCATAATTTTGGTGATTTCGCCAGAGACGACCCATCAGGCCGTCTCTACAGACGGTTGTTGTTATCGATTATCATCTGGTTTCGGCGCTTTCGGCGGTGTGGTTTTTTCACGGAACCGATTCGCTTCCATAATCGGAATGTTTCCTTCGGTTGGAACATAAATGACCTGCATATTGTTCCCCTGCAAACCGTTGATCCACAGATAACGCAAATAATTCTCGTCGATACTTCCAGAAATAATTTTATTACTTTTCGCCACCCCTTCGGCGCGGGCGACTTCGATTTCCGCGTCTTTTTTGGCTTTTTGCAATTCAAATTCTTTTTGAAGCGCTTCCTGCTCAGTTTTTAATTTCTGTTGAATGCTGTAAGCAAACGCATCCGGTAAACGAACATCGCGCAGCAATACGTCCTGCACGTAAATACCTCTTTGATCGACTTTTTCTCTCAAGAATTCCAAAATCTTTTGCCCGATTTCTTTGCGTCCAGCTTCGGAAAAAAGCGCTTTGACTTCATAACCGCTGACCACGTTACGGACCGCTTCCCTAATATAAGGCTCTAACACCGTCGCGACGTAATCCTGCCCGATGGTTTTGCGGACGAAGACCACTTTTTCCTTGGGAACATTGTACAGGACGGAAATATCCAGCGTCGAGATTAATCCTTCAGAAGACGGAACATTCGCGGTCTCTTTAAGCTGCTGCGTTTTTAGGTCCCACTTTTCAATCCAGCTAAAAACCGGAAAATACATGTGCCAGCCGGTTGCCAGCGCTTCGTCTTGGATCTTTCCAAAATCCGCTTTAACGCCGCTTTCACCGTCGTCGATTGTGACCATGCCGCATCCCGCTAAAAAGACCAAACTGAACAAGACCATTAACCGTTTCATTACCGTTCCTCCTTTAAGGAATTTTTCCCTAAATATAATTACCTCTTTTTACCCTACCAAAACATATTCCGAAATAGCCCTCGGTTTAGGAATAGGAAATCCATCTTCAATCAAACCTTTAATATGGTCATTAATGGCTTTATACATATTCTTTTCTGTCTGTTCAACGGTCTTACCGGTCGCAATGCAACCAGGTAAATCCGGTGAGTAAGCAGAATAATTTTTCTTGCTTTTTCAATAACAATAAAGGAATCGATACATATCAATCCTCCGCCTTTAATCCTGCTTGCTTTAATACGCTATTTAATGTACCCGGAGCAATGTCATGCCCTGGATGTCCAGCAATGGTTACACGTCCAGATTTAAATCGATGCTTATACTGCCTATGGCTTCCTTTACTGGCCTTTTCTCTCCCAACGATAAGGTGTTCTATCATTCCCAGGGAGAAAAGGCCTAGTACTAGACTTTTGCAATGCAAAAGTCAGTAATTCTGACTATATACCAACCATCGCGTTCAACCCGCCTGATAACATCTCTAATTTTTATGAATTTTATATGAACTTTTCTCGGACATAATTTATTCCATTCTCAAAAATCTTCGCTCCGTCGCCATATGTGCCTTTTGTTTCCAACCGCGTCCAAAACGGATGCTGGGTAAATAAAAAATGTCGCTCCGGATGCGGCATCAAACCAAAGACCAAACCTGTTTCATCACAAATCCCGGCGATATCATCGACCGAGCCATTGGGATTTTCTGGATAAAAGGGTTCCCCTCCGTTTTCAGCGCAATAACGGAACACAACTTGGTTGTTAGTCTTTAATTTTTCTAAAATTTTTTTATTCTGTGGAACAAATTTTCCTTCACCGTGAGCCACCGGCAGAAAAATCGGCCGATTGATGCCTTTGGTCCAAATCGATTTTCCCGACGGCTTTAAATGAATCCAGCGGTCTTCGAATTTAGAAGAATCGTTTGTCATTAAAGTGACTTGCTGGGTGAATTGATTCTTGCCTTCAGCGCCGGGCAGAATACCGGCTTTGGTTAAAATCTGAAAACCGTTACAAATACCAATAATCGGTTTTTTCGCTTCAACGAATTGTTTGATCTGACCGCCTAACCGTAAACGCAATTCGTTGGCCAGAATTTTTCCGGACGCGATATCGTCCCCGTAGCTGAATCCGCCCGGGATCGCCAAGATATGATAATCCTTTAATTGCTTCCCGCCAGAAATTAATTCATTAATGTGGACCAAATCGACTTGCGCACCGAAATGCTCAAAAGCGAATTTTGTTTCTTGATCGCAATTGGTGCCCGCGGTTCTAATAATAATCACTTTAATTGTATTCATTTGATTCATATTATTAGAAGTCATCTCATAAATGGTATTGAGCGGGCAGCGGGTGCACGGCGAGCCGATTGTGGGAGGAGCCCCCGGCCCGCCGTATCCGCTTGCCGGGGCGGGCACACCGGGCGGAGGGACCCACAAACGGTTTGCCGTGACAGGACCCGCTGCCTTCGCTATTTATGAGATACGTTCTAGTCTTTTATCTTAACTGGGTAACTGGAAACTGGCCGAACTGGCGAACTTATAACGCCAATGGTTGCTTCCACGCGCTTTTTAAATCATCAATATACGCATTTACGTAAATTTTCTTATCAATTCCATAAATAACAAATTCCGACGAGGATTCAACCCGCCCGATTTGTCCAAAGGCAATTCCTTTTAATGTACTTTCAAATTCTTTCTGATGCGCCGGATCGACTTCAATGACAAACCGCGAGTTCGATTCTGAAAACAAAATAGCATCACTGCGGCCTTTTCCTTTAAAAGGAACTTTGTCTAAACGAACGGTCGCGCCTAATCCACCGGCAAAAGCCATTTCCGCTAGCGTCACGCCGAGTCCGCCTTCCGAACAATCATGAATCGCACGCGCCAACCCTCGATCGACAATTTGGCTGACGGCCTGAAAGATTTTCTTGCCGCGGTTTGTATCAACCGTCGGAACCATTTGGCCTAACAAACCATACGTGTCCAAGTAAATCGACCCGCCCAGTTCTTCTCGCGTTTCCCCGATGACATAAATAAAATTCTTCGGTTTTTTAAAATCCATGGAGACAACTTTACTCGCATCATCCAAAATTCCGATCGCTGAAATCAAAAGCGTGCCAGGGATCGCGAGTGATTTTCCATGTTCGGTATATTCATTATATAAACTGTCTTTTCCTGAAATAAACGGCACACCATACCCGATGGCAATTTTATAACACGCTTCCGCCGCGCGAACTAAACTTCCCAAACGGTCGGGTTTATCCGGGTTTCCCCAACAAAAATTATCCAGGATCGCAATGCGATCGAGCTTTCCTCCGACGGCAATAATCTGGCGAATCGCTTCATCAATGACCGAGGCCGCCATCCAATAAGGGTCGATCATCCCAAAACGGACATTGATTCCATTCGAAACCGCGATTGCTTTCAGGGAATTTAACTTCGGCCGCAAGACCGCCGCATCCGACGGGCCTTCACAGTGAACGCCCACCAAAGGTTTCAAGACACTCGCGCCCTGAACTTCATGATCATACTGGCGGATGACCCATTCTTTAGAACAAACATTATAATGACCTAACACCTCTAACAATTTCTTGGTTAACTCCGTCGGGGCGATCCATTTTTCTTTTTTTAATTTTGGTGCTGTAAAAATGGCTTCTTTCGTGATCTGTGGAATCCCGCCGTGTAAAAACGCCATCGACAAATCCGAAACCTGAACGCCATTGTAAAAAATTTCAAGCTGTTTTGTATCTGTAAATTGCCCAATGACGCTCGCTTCAACGCCTTCGTCGGCAAAAATTTTAGAAAGCTTGGCGATATTTTCTGGTGGGACGGCTAACACCATACGTTCCTGGGATTCTGAAATCCAAATCTCATGATATTTTAAGCCTTGATACTTAAGCGGAACTTTTTCCAACTCAACGCGACATCCGAGATGTTCGCCCATTTCTCCGACGGCGCTGGACAATCCACCCGCACCGCAATCCGTAATCGCCGAAAAAAGATTCTGATCACGCGCTTGCAGGAGAACATCCATTAATTTCTTTTCCTGAATGGGATTACCAATCTGCACCGCGCCGGATGAAATGACTTCGGAATCCTGGGTCAATTCTCCGGAAGAAAATGTCGCGCCGTGAATTCCGTCGCGTCCAGTACGTCCGCCAGCCACAACAACTAAATCACCCGTGCGCGCTTTTTTGTGCACGCGGTTGTTTGGAATCATGCCGACGTTGCCGCAAAAAACAAGCGGATTGCCAACAAACCGCCGGTCAAAAAGAATCGCGCCGTTGACCGTCGGGATTCCCATTTTATTTCCATAATCACGAACGCCGGCCACAACACCTTTCATGACGCGTTTGGGATGAAGCGTTCCGACGGGTAATTCTTTAAACGTCATTTCCGGCGGAGCAAAGCAAAAGACATCGGTGTTGCACAAAGGCTTCGCACCTAAACCTGTTCCCAAGGAATCGCGGATAACGCCGCCGACGCCGGTATTAGCGCCGCCGAAAGGTTCTAAAGCTGAAGGATGATTATGTGTTTCAACTTTAAAGGTGACATTGTCCTCGTCGTCAAACTCAATCACCCCGGCGTTATCGTAAAAAACTGAGACGCACCAGGGTTTGTCGATTTTTTGGGTGGCTTTGACGATTGTAGATTTTAAAAGATTTTTAATCAGACGCGTTTTTGTTTTGCCGCCGATTTTTTCTTGATAGCGGATGTTCCCGCGGAAAGTTTTGTGATGACAATGTTCGCTCCAGGTCTGGGCGATTGTTTCGAGTTCGCAGTCCGTCGGGTCGCGTTGGATTTGGCGGAAATGATTTTGAATGGTTTTCATTTCGTTGAGATTCAAGAAAAGCTGGTCTTTTTGGCTAAGCTCTTGGAGCTCTCGATCGGAAGCTTCACGCAGTCTAACTAAAACAAGATCAAATTTATTGGAGGAAATGTTTGAAGGTGTCGAGGAGGTGACAGGCTTCATTTCCGACGAGACGACATGCTGGATCAATTTGTTGGCCAGAACACGGTTAACAATCGTTTCAAGCTCACGGTCAGAAACGCGGCCGTAGATAAAATATTTTTTCGCGGTACGAACCGCGCGCACTGATTGAATGCCGAGATCACGAATGCCTTTTAAAGTTGATTCTTCAACCGGATCCATGACGCCCGGGTTGTAAGCGATTTCAACGGTTTTTAAAGTCTTGGAAAAATTTTTCTGTTTGGCTAGGGTATCGGCTTTCCCACAAGTGTACACTTGAACAATTGGATCAACTAACAGTTCACGGCCGATTAAGTCTACCTGTTCAGCGGATAAATCCCCGTCGATAAGATAAACCGACGTGACCTTGACTTCTTTAACTGAATCAATGCCAAGGTCAAGAATATCCTTGCGAACACTTTCGCCCGCAGCGTCAAAAATACCTTCTCTGTCTTTAACCTCAATCCGCCAGATCATTTAATTGTGCCTAAAAATAATAACGGGCGTATTTATCATACGCCCTGTTTTTAAACCTGAAAATCATCTTATTCAAAACAACCAGGAATCCTTATGCGAAGGCGTTGTGCTGTATTTCTTGCGTCGACACTACAAAATGCATTAACAAACACTATTGAACAATGCCCGCCGGGGAATTCGTATCTTCTTTTGCCTTATCCGTATCGCTCCATTGTACATCGTCGGGCGGGACAAATTTATCTTCTGGGATTTTAACATCGGTCTGAACATTATTGGCGATTTGTGTTATTTCGGTGCCGCCCTTCGTTTTTACCGTCATCTTTAAAGGAAGCGATCTCCAGACCCAAACTTTACCTTCGCCCACCTTCGATTCAAATATATCGCACAATTTACCGTTAACCTTATCTGTTCCCAATTTTGTAAATTGCTTCGACCATTCTTTCTCGTCCGAAAAATTGGCTATGTCGTTTTCATCGCTTATAGGTTTCTTCATCCCCACATGCCGGTCCAAATCAACCATGTAAAATTCTTTATCGCTTTTTAAAAGTAATTTATTGGTCCAATTGTTTTTTTCACCGCTTTTCATCTCGGTTTTAGAATAAGTCGCTTCGCGCTTGCCCCATTGATCGAAATAAGTTGTTATATTTATTTCTTCCGGAGGTTGGTTGACGGCATTGAAAGTCATCTTATATTCAATGACACCGGATTCGAATTGATAACGATTATCTTGCGCATAAACGTTTCTGTTTGAAACCAGACAAACGATTGCAATAAAAAAAATTAAATATTTCTGCATGTTAGTTCAAGCTTACCGATTCACCCGGCTCAACACTTCTTGATAAGCCTCTTCAATATGCCCTAGATCCCGACGGAAACGGTCTTTGTCCATTCGCTCGCCAGTGCCGACTTCCCACAAACGACAGGTGTCTGGGGAAATTTCATCAGCTAGCACAATTTTATCTTTGAGTTTGCCAAATTCGATTTTGAAATCGATCAAATCCAAGTGGAGCATCAAAAAATATTCGGTAAGAAACGTATTGATTTTTAACGTATAACTGCGGATGGCGTCCATGTCTTCATCGGTCGCGAAACCTAATGCCCGGATATGCGTTTCGTTGACCAGAGGATCATTCATGGCATCATCTTTAAAACAAAATTCAATGATAGGGCACGTAAGCCTACGACCTTCTTCCACTTTAAAGACCCGGCATAAAGAACCCGCCGCCACGTTGCGGACAATCACCTCAAGCGGAAACATCTGCACCTTTTTAACCAACACTTCGCATTCACCAAGAACCCGCACGAAGTGTGTCGGAATGCCTTTTGTTTCCAAGTATTGAAAAACTTTCGCCGAGATCTGATTGTTGATCATCCCTTTATGCTGGATGACCCCGCGCTTGGCAGCGTTAAAACAAGTTGTTTCGTCTTTGAAATATTGGATGAGAAAATCAGGAGAATCGGTTGCGTAGACAATCTTGGCCTTACCCTCATAAATCTTTTGGGTTTTTTCCATAAGGTTTAGAACCCCGGATAAGCACACTCCGCCAGTGTTCCTCCGACGGACGTGAAGACCTTTTTAAAGCCCTAATTTTTTAAATATTCTATCGCGATATCTTGTGTAATATTTGATGTCAAAACACGCGTCGATCTCGCTGGTCTTTAAATATTTTCGAACCTTTCTGTCACGGTTGAGAACATCGCGGAAGTCGGAGGTTTCCTGCCAGACTTGCATCGCACAATGTTGAATAATCGCATACGCTTCTTCACGCGTTAACCCTTTTTTCATAAGCTCAAGTAAAACGCGCTGTGAATAAATCAATCCGCGGGTCTTGGCAATACTGGCGATCATGTTCTTAGGATACACCAAAAGCCCGTCGAGAAGCGGAATAAATTTATTTAACATATAATTCAAAATAATCGTGCTGTCGGGCAAAATCACGCGTTCCGCCGACGAATGACTGATGTCACGTTCATGCCAGAGGCTTATATTTTCCAAAGCGACCTGGGCATTCGCCCGCAAAACGCGTGATAATCCTGAAACTCTTTCGCAGGTAATCGGATTGCGCTTGTGCGGCATGGCGGAGGAACCTATTTGACCTTTAAAAAATGGTTCTTCAGCTTCCAAGACTTCGGTTTTTTGTAAAAGCCGGATTTCGGTGGCAAATTTATTTAAGGAAGATCCAATCAAAGCGACTGTCGCGATGAATTGGCAGTGATGATCACGTTGGATAATTTGAGTGGCAACATTGGCAGGTTTTAAATTCAATTTTTCGCACACGTATTCCTCGACGTGTGGATCGATATTGGCATAGGTGCCTACGGCGCCGGATAATTTTCCAACACGGATATTTTCGCGTGCCTGCTCCATACGCTCTAAATTACGTTTGGTTTCATCGTACCAGACCGCGAGCTTCAAACCAAAGGTCGTAGGTTCAGCATGAACACCATGAGTTCGCGCGATGCAGACCGTGTCTTTATATTTTTTCGCTTTAATTTTTAAGACGTTTAAAAGTTTTTTTAAATCCGCGATAATAATATCACTCGCCTCGACGCACTGAATTGATAAAGCGGTATCCAAAAGATCAGAAGACGTCAAGCCCATATGGAGATAACGGGATTCTGGCCCTAAGTTCTCGCCCACATTTACAATAAAGGCAACAACATCATGTTTGGTTTTTTCTTCGATTCTTTTGACTTCATCAATGTCGAACTTGGCGTTCTTACGGATTTTTTCCATGGCAGGCTTGGGGATAATCCCAAGTTTGGTCATTGCTTCACAGGCGAGAATTTCAATTTGCAGCATAATTTCCATCTTATGCTTTTCGGACCACACATTACCCATCTTCGAGAGCGTGTAACGATCAATCATGCTTTAACTCCTTTGAAACATCCTTGTCGGTACCTCTATATTTATATAAGAAGAGGTAAATTTGAATGAGCGCGTGTAATATATCAAAAAAGAAATTCTTAATCAAACAAAAATAAAAAATATATTAGAATTACAAACTATTTGAATACAATAACTTATGAATATATTATAAAAAGTAATAAGCGCTGCGCTTTTGAATTTACACGAAGGTTTTGTTCTAAAGACAACTATGCCGACGTTTTACAACCGGCAAGTTTCAAAGTAAGTGACGTTTACAAATTGCAACTTTACTTGGAGGGGCCTGGAGGAGAAACAGCTTTAGCATTAGCATTCGGCATTTTTTCCTGAAAATAGGTCATACTGGCCTTCATGCTATCTTCCATAATCATGGGCATGACCTTAATCAGTTTACGGCCGGTTGTGCTTCGATAAAACGCTATTAATTCTTTGAGTTCAGTCTCGGTAAAATACTTATCATAGATAGGAACCAGGCGGGAAATGATTTCGTTAATATTTAGGATAGATTTTAAAGTAGTTTTCTGCTGCTCTGGAGCCTGCAGCATAATTTGATCGAACATGTCTGTCATCGTTTTACGGGTGCCGCTGGCATCAATTAAGGTGAGAATGAGTTCTTTTTTATCGGCGGTTGCGGATACAGCTGATGTATCAGATGTCGACGGCGTAGGCGTTGTTGAAGAAGTAGTTGTCGGGGTTATGGGAGAAACATTTGTTGATTTATCAGTTATGGGTTTAGGCGGAATTGGTGCGGCTTCATTATCTTTCTCAATGTGATCTATTTCATCTAAATAATAGGTGATTTTAACGCCGCTAATATCAACTTTAATTTGATCGGCTGTTTGTTCAACGACTTTGGCGCGGATCGTTTTGCCATTTTTAAAATAAAGCGTATCGCCGTAGGCAGCTTGGCTGGCAAAAAGAAACCCAACAATTAAAAAGCCAATGATCTTTCGCGGCATGAGAGCTCCTTTAATATTAATGCTAACTTAAACGTCTACTAAAATAATGGCTTATTGTAGTGAGTTTATAAAATTGGGTCAAACAAAATGTAAATATAAATTCAATTCTCTATATTAAAAACATAAACTAAAACCTTGGTTGAAGCCAAATACTTTGTGTGATACCATATCGCCCATGATTGCGGACTTGAGAAAACAAATTGACCAAAGCCTCGCGGAATTTTTAGAAAAAACCCGGCGAGATTACAAACTGCATTTGGTCCATCCTATCCTTTTTGAAAGCATCAAAGATTTTACGCTGCGTGAAGGCAAAAGAATCAGACCTCTCTTACTCATTTTAAGCTACAAAGGATATTCACCCGCCAATAAACGTCTATCCAAGTCATTTTATAATGCCGCAACCTGCATTGAGTTCCTTCACAATTTCATGTTGATTCACGATGATATTATCGACCGTTCTGATCTGCGTCGGGGCAAACCAACCTTGCATCGGCTCTTGGAAAAAACTGTCAAAACCAAAGAACAAGCCAAACTGGGTTACGATCTAAGTATTATCGCCGGTGATATCGTTTATGCCTTGGCGATTGATGCCTTTTTATCTATCGATGAATCACCGCAGCGCAAAGAAAAGGCGCTTAAGTATTTTATTCAAACCGCCGCTTTCACCGCTATGGGAGAATTTATTGATATTCTCCACGGTGTTCAACCCATTGAACAGGTCCGTGAAGAAGATGTCTTTTTGAATTACACGCTTAAAACCGCGCGCTATACCTTCGAATGCCCGCTTGTCGTCGGAGCAATCCTGGCCGGCGTCGATAAAACTGAAATCAAAAATCTTTCGCAGCTTGGTTTAATGATTGGACAGGCTTTTCAGATTCAAGATGATATTTTAGGAGTGTTTGATTCTGAAAAGAACATTGGCAAGTCTATTCTAAGTGATATCGCCGAGTCGAAAAAGACGATTTTAGTGTGCCATGCTTATAATCATTTAAAAGGCGCTAAGCGAAAAGCATTCTTGAAATGTTTTTCAAAACCAGAAAAAACTTTTCAAGATCTTCTCGCTCTTCGTGAAATCTTTGTCGACAGCGGCAGCTTGGCCTACAGTCTTAAAGCGATTAAAAACCGCCTTAAATTTTCCGACGAAATCTTAAATAAACTTAAGATGCAGTCACCTTACCGTCAGGTAATTGCCGATTCTCTTTTTCTTTTATTTCAACAAAGTAAAAATATTGGCCAGGCAAACGGCGTCTAAGGTTTTAAAAAAGGACTCCCTGTTTCTTTTAATTGTTTGGCCTGCGCAATGAGTTGGCCAAATTGTTTCTCATCGGGATAAAAACGTAATCCCTCCTGCCAAACCGCAATAGCTTGATCAAAATTCTCCAAATTCCCATAAAACTTTCCCAATTCTACATAAGTGTTTTTAAAATTTGGCGAAACTTTCAAGGCTTTAGCAAAGGCTTTTTGAGCTAATTCCGTCGCAGTGCTCTGGGCGGACAAACTTCCTAAATCAGTTAAAAGCTGCGGGTCGCGGCTAACCTTAATAAGCCTTTCACCATATAAAGTTATTTCATCTTTATTTTTATCACTAAAAGCGATTTGGATTAAAAGCCACAAAGATGATTCATCTTCAGGGTCGAGTTCTAAATTCTTTAAAAGAAAACTGCGCGCGGCTCTGTCGTTGCCGTCGGAGCGGTAAATGTTCACTAAGTTAAGAGCCGGTTCGCGCAAAAAAGGATTCAGCGTCAAAGATTTTAAGAAGGCGATCTTAGCACCGCCGGAATCCTGCTTTCTTAAATAAGCCACCCCCAAATCATCATAAGCCAGCGCAGAATTAGGATTATAAACCAAAGCTTTTTTAAAATTGTCAACGGCAGAATCCAAATTGTTATTCCCCAAATCAATAAGCCCTAGATTAATGTAGGTCTGGTAGTCAGTGAATTGGTTTTCTAACGATTCTCGGAACAATTTTTGAGCTTCTTGCCAGTTTCCTTCGTCGAGATAAGCGCTGGCCAGATGAAATTTAAGCGACCGGTATTCAGGGTTAATGCCGATCCAGTATTGACAATATGTCTTCTCATTTTTCCAAAGCCCATTATATGTCCGCGACATTATGATAAGCGTAACGACCAACAAACTAACCACGCCATACCAAACCCCGATATTAATTTTATTCTTAAGCTCAATTAAAAAAAGCGCCGTTAATAAAAATAGCCCGATCGATCCAAAAATAACCCAATGCGGTTCCATCATAAATCCGACGTGTTTTTGAAAGAAAGTGGCCAGCGAAACCGGCGCCAAGCCTAAACTAAACCATACCAAGGCCAGCACAAAATTTTGACGTGATCGGTAAAAATAAATAAAAAGCACCGCCCCAAAGATTAAAGCTGCCCCCAACATCAACCATAAAAGTGTGTCTTTCACTAACGGCGTGATCCATATGAAAACAATGCCTTTAAAGAGAAAGAATTTTTGCAGATACCAAAAAATAAGTTTAAAGAAAGTAGCCAGGTAATTGACAAGAGCGAAATCTCCCGTCGTAGCTTTATCCACAATACTCGTTTTAAGACTGGCTGTATGCCAACGAAAGACAAGATAACCGGCCAACACAATAAAATAAGGAACGCTTAATTTTAAAATCCTTTTAAAATCATAGCGCTTAATCAAAAACAATCCAGCCATCACATACACCGGCAATATAAGCGCGGTTTCATGACACAAAAAACTAGCGGCGTAAAATAATAGGCTCAAAGAATAATAAACCAGTTTCATTTTTTTCCCCTGAGCCAGCCAGAAGAATGTAAAACTCAAAAGCATCGCCGCCACCTGCAATGCAAAAACAAACGCTGTAATGTAATTAACAATTATTCCGTTAATCGGGTGGACGCAAAAAAGGACAGCCGTTAATAAAGCAGCATTCTCATCTTTTAAAATCAAATTCAATAAAAAATAAAGCAGCCAAGCGCAAAAAAAGAATAGAAAAAGATTCAAACAGTGATACCCGACGGGCGAATCTCTAAAAAATAAGTAGAAAACCATAATCAGGCTATGCTGCAAAGGACGGTAGTAAACATCTGACTTGGCGTTTTCTATGGCAAAGTTTTTTCGGAAATCTGGGATGAATTGAAAATAGAGATGATTGATGTTGCGGATTCTTTCGTCTTGGAGTAAAAGGCTTCGGTCATCGATCATGAAATCATTTCTTAGACTATTGCTAAATGTAACGAGACATAAAATAAACAAAATAACCGCTGTAATTAGACGCTTATGTTTTTGCCAAAAATTAGATTGCGTTATATTCAAATTAGCCAAGCTCCCTCAGACCAACCGCGCAGCAATTTCATCTAAAATTAACCGCCCTTGCGGAGTCACTTTTAAATATTTCTCTTCCTTCGCTAAAAACTTCCCTTCAATAAGCCGGCCAATTTCACCTTGCGCTTCCGTCGGCAAAGACAAACCAAACTGTTCAGTCACCTGAATTATATCAACACCTTTATTCATTCTTAAACCAAAAACAATTGTTTCCATCAAACGTTTTTGCAGAGATAACTCTTCCCGCGCTTCAACCGGTGACAAACCATTATTAAGTTTAATGATATAGTCATCGACCCGTTGCACATTCCACGAACGCACGCCGTTTATGTGCGAATGAGCCCCAACACCCAGGCCAATATAATTACCGCCTTCCCAATAATTAAGATTGTGTTCCGATTCTCGTCGATGTTGAGCAAAATTGCTTACTTCATATTGATTAAAACCAGTGTGCGCCAAAAGTTTTAAGACTAACTCATATTGAGCGGCCCTTTTTTCAGAATCATCCAATTGAACTTTGATGACATGAAAACGGCTGGGTTCTTCAATTGTTAGCGTGTATAAAGATAAATGCTCACTGTTAAGCGCTGTAATCGCGGTGACGTCTTCTTTGATCTCTTGGTCTGTTTGCCCCGGGAAAGAGTACATTAAATCGCAATTAATGTTTTGAAAACCACAAGCACGTAAGCTTTTAAAAGTTTGCACCGCTGTTGCCGCCGTGTGGCAGCGGCCGAGATATTTTAGATAACGGTCATTTAAAGTTTGTATCCCTAAACTAAAGCGGGTCACGCCTTCCTTTTTTAACAGCTCGAGTTTTTCCGGACTCAAACCTTCAGGATTCCCCTCGACGGTAATCTCACATTCAGGCGACCACTTAAAATTTTCTTTTAGAATTTCAAAAAGTTCGGAAAGTTGCTCCGTATTTAAATAAGTAGGGGTTCCCCCTCCCAAATAAATCGTTTGAACAAACGTTCCCGCGTATTGTTGAGCTTCTTTGGACAAACTATTGAGGTAAGGCTCAATACGGTTATCGTGGCCCACAGCCACAACGAATGAGCAATAAAAACATTTTTTTTGGCAAAAAGGAATATGGATATACAGAGAAGTTTTCATAAAAATATTATCCGTCATTTTTTATAATAACATGTGCTTGGGAAATCTCCGAAATGAAATAGAGCAATATTTCAAGCGATGTTATAATGAATTCCATTTTATGAGTAAAATTTTTCCTGCCTTAATCAGTTTCTTTTCTGGAACGTCATGGCGGCTCAAGCTTCCTGTTGTATTCATTCTCTTCATCATTTTAACTAACGCTTTAACGATTTTTAAGCATTGCCGAGAGGCTTCGCCAAAATTTACGGCCCGGACTTCTTTACCCGGCGCAGCCGAATCGCAAGAACCGGGTATGGAATTTGAAAGTTTCAGAAACTTCCTCAAGGATGTTCCCAAAATTGATTTTCTAACGGACAAACCCATGGCCGCCGAGAATAACGACGGGCAATTCTTAGGCGCTCAATATATTTTGGTGCCTGTCTTTTTAGAGTTGAACGGCCATGATAACAAAATGGTACTCATTGATGCAACGAGCACCTTTGCCGGCAAACAAATGTTACAAGATATCAAAGCCCAAGCACTATCCGTTAATGCTTACGGAAAAATCCTGGCGGAACGGCAATGATAGCAATCTTTTCAATACTTCCTGCAGGGCTGTTAGTCATTCCTTTACTTTTTAGAAAAAAAAACCTTTCTTTTCTCTTTGTAATTTTTTTAGCGATCGGATTAGGCTCTGGCATAAACGCCTGCCTGACCTTTTTGGCTTTTTTAATAAGCGGACAATTCAATCCAAAAATAATTATCGGGTTGTATATCTTTGTAATCGGTTTTTTAATTGTAATGAATGTCTTTTTCCGACGTGATTCTATGCGGGGATTCTTCCTTCCGGAATTTTGGAAATTCGATGGCTGGGATTTAGCTTTTATTGGTTCGTTGATAGAATTTGGTTTCCTGGCCTACACCTTTGCTGTTGTTCAGCATCCTTTTGGAGAATGGGATGGCTGGGCTTTATGGAATATGAAAACAAAATTCCTCATCTTCGGCGGTGAACGGTGGCAAGATATTTTTAAACTGCATTGGCACACCCAGCCAGATTATCCGCTTTTACTTCCATTCTTAAACGCCTGGCAATTTGCCGTCGGGCCAGAGAATCTTCAGCAAATTACGCTCAATACCGGAGTATTATTTACCTTAAGTACCGCCGGGCTGTTGTATACCGGGCTGAGCCGGTTAATTCCAAAGGGAATGGCTTTCTTAACTTTTATTGTTCTGTCGTCACATTATTCTTATATTTTCCGCGGCACCGCTCAATATGCGGATATTCTTTTAGCCTATTATATTTTGGCCGTGCTCTTAGGAATTAAACTGTCTTTTAAAGAGAATAGCAAAGAATGGTTAATATTAAGCGGTATCTTCGCCGGATTCATGGCATTTACTAAAAACGAAGGATTAACAATCGCCTTACTTATTATTTTGATCTTACTCGCGCTCTCTCTTGCCAAACGTTTTGCAGTCAGCCGTTTGATGATCACGGCTTATCTAACCGGCCTTGTGCCCAGCCTTTTGCCGACGGTGTTCTTTAAGATTTTCTTGGCGCCCGCAAACCGCGATATTCTTCTTTTCGATCCTCACGCTCACTTAAAATTCTTTAATTTTGAAGGCTGCTATATTATTTTGTCATCTTTGAACTGGGCTTTGGGTTTAGACGACTGGAAATTTACTTGGCTTTTAATTCTATTTCTAATTCTCTTAAACGCCCGCCAGCTTTATGCAAACGAAAATAAACTTCTCACTCTTTTTTTTATCACTTATTTTATAATTATCTTTTTCATTTACTTAACGACCGTGAACTTCGATCTTTCCTGGCGGTTGAACCGGACATTGCCTAGGATTTTGCTATATGTTTTACCATCGCTTCTATTTTTTAGTTTTACGATGGGTTGGGAGAAAAAATAACTCATGCCAAAAATGAAACCATGGCAAGAATATAGCTTGATTGGCGTTATCCTTTTTCTTTTATTGGCCGTCTTTTTTTACGATATATTTTTCTGGGGCAAGACTTTTAAAGTCACAACCGCCAGTTCCCAGGCCATGTTCGATGGAGTTTACGGTCAAAGTAATAACAAGCCCAAATTTATTCCCGTCAATGGAACGGACGCGGCGGTATTGGAAGAACCCATTTGGGAATTTATCCGCAACAATATCCGCCAAGGCATTCTTCCTTTATGGAATCCGCATCAAGCGTGTGGATTTCCTTTGATCGGTATGCTTGAGGTCGGACTCTTCTTTCCCCTTCATCTAATTTTGATTATTTTTCCAAACATTTACGCCTGGGACATTCTGATTCTAAGCCGATTTCTTTTGAGTGGGCTTTTTATCTATATTCTCATGCGGCGCTGGCGTTTTTCCCGAGCTTCGGCCATCATCAGTGCGATTGTTTTTATGTTTAGCGGCCCAATGATTGTCCTTCAATATTGGACAGTCAACGTCGACATTCTGGCGCCTCTTATCATTTTATGTTTAGAAGAGTTAATAGCTTATCCGACGTTGCGGCGCATGGTAGGAACGGCCCTAGTGGTTGCGTTAACTTTTTTTGCCGGGCATCCGGAACATATTTTCTTAGTGAACGTGGTTGGATTTTTATTTTTTTGCTTCCGGCTTTATACACGGCGCGACAAAACAAATCCCGCCAAAGCGATCAAATTACTTTTTATCTCTTATGCATTGGGGATTGGACTGGCCGCGGTTGTGCTATTACCATTTCTCTTTAATTTAAAATACGAATTCTGGCATGGCCATCCGCCGGGCACAGGTTTGACGACGGGAGAATTTAGAGAAAGGATTATTACGCTTGGACTTCCTTTCTTTTTTCAAAAGGAAACGCTGGATTACGAATGGAATTTTTCCGGCTGGTGGGGCGGTTATTTAGGTATCCTGCCTTTAATGCTGGCGATTGTCAGTCTATTCAACCGGCATAAACATTTTCTAAATTATTTTTTCGTTATCTTGGCTTTCTTAATGATCGCCAAGTCTTATAGTTTTGCTTTTATCAATTGGATTGGGTATCTGCCGGTTTTTGATAATTGCCGGTATTATATTCATACTCCCCATTTAGTCGCCTTATGTGTGAGTTTAGCAGCGGGGATGGGTGTCCGGACTGTGATCGTCGGGAAAAAGGCGTTTTTAAAAAGTCGGGTCCTCAGCGTGGTTTTTGTAATAGTTATTGGAATTAATTTATGGTTGGTACGTTCCACTCATTACTGGCCAACTGCGATAGCCGCGAGCCGATTTGCCTGGGTCGTAATGTTTTATTTTTTGCTTATTCTGTGGTTTAAAGACAACAAAAAGATCAGCAAACAATTTGCCGCAGGCTGTCTGATATTTATTCTCTGTTTCGAACTTTTCAACTATGTTCATCGCGAACGTGTTTACCGGTTTAATTCTTTCCCCAAAGTTCCTTACATTGATTTTCTTAAGAAACAAGAACCACGCGCGCGATCTTATGGGATATTCTGGGACTTTTATCCCAACACGGCGACCGGATTTGGCGTCGATGATTTCGGGATTTTCTTTAGCCTGCTTCCCAAACGTTTTGTTTATTTCGTCAACACCTTGATTAAACCCAATAACTTTCAAAGCGACCTGCGGCCGCCAGCGTTGCGTGCGATTCCTCTCGTTGACCAAGGGAAAGAATATTTAAATTTATTAAATGTTAAATATTTTGTTTCTCCGCCGACGCCAGACATGCGCAAGCTTTTAAATAATTTTGATGAGATCCCACTTTTTCAAAACAGAGTTTATAGCGGTGAAGCAAACATCTATCCGCGGCGCTTGGCTTTGGAGCGCAGCTTTGTTGTGCACCGGACGATTTCAACGAATGATGAAAAAACTGTTCCAGTTATCCTCAAGCAAATCGAACCTCTTTTGAACAAAGTAATTGTAATCAACAATCCGCCGTCTTCTATAATCGTGAAACTCGAACACATGCTTAAATCCGCGCCGCCCGACGATAATTCTCAGGCGCAGGTGATTTCTTATTCAGCGAATGAGGTGTTGATTGATGCGGATTTAAAAAACCCGGGGCTGGTTGTTTTAAGCGACAGCTTTCATCCTGAATGGAAGGCGTATGTGGATGGTAACCCTTCTTATATTTTTCAAACGGATTATCTAATCCGCTCGGTTCTGGTTGATAGAGGAAAACACCGGATCCGTTTTGCTTTTCAACCGGCGTCTTTTTATATCGGAGGCTGGATCAGCTTGCTATGTGCTTTGATTGTCCTTATTGTCTGGACAAAATCCCATCGGCAAAATCCCATTTAACAACTTCCACAGCACAGCACAGGACCGTTTCTTTATTACCCTTACTTCTACAATAACTTCTGTAGGAACGGGTACATTTCAATTAATTTTTTTAATCGTTAGATTGCCCTGCTCGAATGGGGACACTTCCATCAAAACTCTCTGGAATGGCTAGAGATAAAAGAAAACGGTCCTGTATTTCTGCAAGAACCCTAAAGAACCCTATGGATTATCGGTTACTAGACTGACTGACGAGATTATTATTTCTGGGGGCATCGGAAAAACGGTTAATCATAACAGCGAAGATAATTCCCAACTCATATAACAGCAACAAAGGAATCGCCATTAAACATTGTGAGCAGACATCCGGCGGGGTTAGGATCGCGCTCACGATAAAAATAAAAACAACGGCGTAGCGCCGCTGCTGCCGTAAGAATTCGGGAGTCGCGATACCAATTTTTGTTAAAAAAACCAAAAGCAAAGGAAATTCAAAGACGACGCCAAAAGACAAAACAAACGTCGTTACAAAATTCATATACTGGCTTACCGTAATCATTGGGACTAACGTAGCGGAAGAAAAACTCAGCAGGAATTTTAAAGAGATGGGAATAATTACAAAATAACCAAACACAATACCGACTATAAAAAAAATAAATGAAATCGGCCCGAAAAAATAAACGTATTTCTTTTCTGAATCCGTGAGCGCCTGCCTGACAAACGCCCAGAACTGATACAAAAAAAAAGGAAAGCTTACTAAAAAGCCTCCCCACAACGTGATCGTCATGTAAGTTCCAAACGCCTCGCCAGGCGCTGTAAAAACCAAATGCCCGACGGGCTCAATTAAAAACTCCAGAATGCGGTCACTAAAACCGTATACCCCAAAACAAACCAGTATAAAAACAATAAACGACTTAATGAGCCGGCCCCGAAGCTCCTCTAAATGTTCCCAAAATGATAAACTGGAAATGCCTTGATCATTTTTTCTCATCTTTGGGGGGTTCTTTAATATCGTGTTCTATGTCGCTGGCAGCTTTCTTAAATTCCTTAAGAGCTCGTCCAATCGCCGCGCCAATTTCAGGTAAACGCGCCGGCCCAAAAAAGATTAAAATGATAACCAAGATTAAAAGCAGTTCTCCTATCCCGATACGTCCCATGACCAGGTCCCTCCTTTTAAAATTATTTTAGAATGTAAGCGCAGATAAATGCTGAAAGAAAACCAGCGAGGACAGTATAGCATAACAATGGAAGGAAGTGATGAAGCGCGGTGACATAAAAGTGTCGCCCGTAACTATTCTAAGGCTACGCGATAATAATCTTTTGAATACTGATCGATCGAAGATTGGGATTTAACGTAAGAAATAATATCAAAGGGAAGATCGACTGTGACGCTGTCAATGACTCGATCACCGTCGTAAACATTCAACTTACTTCCCGGTCGAAGTCCATTTAAAGCGCCGAGAGTAATAATCATATATTCAGTCTTGCGGTCGATCCATAAATAACCGCTCGTTCGTTTGCTTTCGGTATCGCCGTAAAGGCTTTGCGCGCGTTCAACCAGGCTGTCCAATTTAACCGGCCCTTTGGCGGCGAGTTCGGTGGTTGTCATTTTAGTGCGCAGCGCCTCGTTTTCCTCAGCGAGCTTGCCCATTTGGGATTTCATTTCGGAAAGTTCCTTTCTCGTCGTATTTTTTTCTTTACTGGAACTCCCCATCATGACAGCCCACACGACAATAGCAGCGACGATAAAAATCAAACCATAAAAAATTGTTTTATTTTGGTTAGCCATAGATTCCTTTTGGGTAAAAGGTTTTAAAGAATTGATAACGAATTAGCCATTTTTTAACACGCCGCCCCACGCTTGTCAATTACAGAAAGCTTTTTTTTCAACCGTCTTTTTTCTTCGCCGAATCCGAACATCCGCATCCGCCACCGCACCCGCCTTTCTTTTTTAAGCGGGATACGAGATACAAAATAGCCAGAACAACGACAGCACCCATTGCTATTGTTTGAATATTCATGAAGCCGCTCCTTTCTCTAATTTTTCTTCCAAACCTGCCCAACACCGGGTGTTGGGCAGGTTTTTTATGAAAACCCCAACCAATGTCCGCCCTGATAAACTAACAACGCCATCAAATAAGCGAGGCCCGTCATATAAACAATCTGAAAAAGCGGCCAGCGCCAGCTGTTGGTTTCGCGAAAAACAATTGAAACCGTGCTCATGCATTGCATCGCGAATACATAAAAAACCATCAAACTCACGCATGACAGCGGCGTAAAAAGCGGCCGCCCGTCGTGCCAGCGCGCCGAACGAAACGCCTTACGCAGCGGTTCGCTTTGCTCGTTGGTTTGATCAATGTTAAACACAATGTTCATGGTGCTCACAAAAACTTCGCGCGCGGCAAATGAACCGATCAGTCCAATGCCGATCCGCCAATCATAGCCGAGCGGTTTGATAACCGGTTCCAATAAAACGCCTGTCTTTCCGGCGAAACTATTCTTTAAACTCTCGTCGGGTGAAGCGCCAATTCTTTTAGGATAACTCATAAGCGCCCACAAGACAATCGACAAAGCGAAGATCATTGTCCCTGCGCGTTTTAAAAAAAGACAGCTGCGTTCCCACATGTGAAGCAAAACAGTTTTTAAAGCCGGCATTCTGTACGGTGGGAGTTCCATAATGAGTACTGGCGTCTGTCGTTTAAAAAGAGTTTTTTTCAAAATGACCGCAACACAAAAAGCGCCAATTATGCCCAACAAGTACATAACAAGCATAATGCCAGCTTTTTGTAAAGGCGATGCCGTCGGGATGAGCGTGGCAATTAAAACAGTATAAACTGGCAGCCGCGCCGAACAACTCATCAAAGGCGCGATCAGAATCGTGACAAGTCTGTCTTTGGGATTTTCAATGGAACGCGTTGCCATGATTCCTGGAATCGCGCAGGCGAATGAACTTAAAAGTGGAATAAATGATTTTCCGTGTAAGCCGGCTTTACTCATTACACGATCCATAATAAAAGCCGCCCTGGCCATGTAACCGGTATCCTGCAAAAGTCCGATAAAGAAAAACAAAATCAAAATCTGCGGCAGAAAAATAACAACGCCGCCAACGCCGGCAATAATACCGTCGGTAATCAAATCCCTTAAATCCCCGGCCGGCATGATTGTGCGGACCGTATTGGCGAGACCCACAAAAACTTTATCAATCCAATCCATCGGATACGTCGCCACCGAAAAAATTGTAAAGAACATAAAAGCCATCAGGCCAATAAAAATAATCCATCCCCACAGGCGGTGCGTTAAGACGGCATCCAACCGGTCGCTTTTACTTAAACTTGAAACACCTGTTTCGCGAATTGTATTTTTTAAAATATTTTGTATCCAGCTATACCGCGCTTCAATCGCTGCCGAACGCCAATTGATGCCGGAGGCAGTCAAATTTTTCCGGATATTTTGAACGCACTGTGAAATCTGCGTGACTCCGTCGGATAAATCGCCCCATTGTTTGTCTTCATGGGCAATGAGAATTTGGGCTTCGCTAAAGGCAGTTTTTTCATCAAGCTTCTGATGGATTGCAAGTGCTTTAATTAAAGGAACAATTTCTTTTTCCATAACTTCAGGCATCCGCCATTGTCTTTGATAAACGGCTTTGGTTTCACTGCCAATCGCTCTTTTTAAAGCTTCGAGTCCTTCTTGGGTCGTCGCAACCATTTGAATCACTGGAACGCCCAGTGCCTTAGAAAGCCCGTCGACATCGATCGTTTTGCCTTGTTGTAAAGCCGTGTCCATCATATTGAGCGCGATAATCATCGGTAATCCTAAATCTTGAATCTGTGTAACCAGATAAAGATTCCGCTCGCAATTACTCGCGTCAACAACGCAGACAACCAGATCAGGTTTGGGCGTGTCTTCAACTCTTCCTAAAAGAACGTCACGGGCGATTTTTTCATCGGGCGAACGCACCGCGAGACTATAGGTGCCGGGCAGATCAAGGATATTAATAATTCTGTTTTCAGCACTCACCATCCGTCCCAATTTTTTCTCGACGGTCACACCGGGATAATTGCCGACCTTTTGTTTTAACTTTGTCAACGCGTTAAAGACGGTTGTTTTACCGGAATTAGGATTTCCAGCGAGCGCGACGAGTAATGGTTTTTGAGTTTGAGTTACTGGCGATTCTGAAATGAGCGGTGAGTTAGGCATAATTAAATTAATTTGGGAGGCTAATTTGAATAGCTTCCGCTTCTTGGCGGCGTAAGGAAAGATGATAGCCGCGGACTTTAATGTCAATCGGATCACCGAGCGGTGCAAAGCGGACAACTTCAACCTGCGTACCGCGGGTCAATCCCATTTCTAAAAGACGCTGGCAGATTTCATCCTGGCCAGAAAGATTTTGGACTTCGCCTTTTTGGCCAACAGACATTTGGCTTAAAGGAATAATTGACATAAATAATCCTGAAAAGAAATTTTTTTACAATAGCTATCGACTGATAGCTTCGACGAGAATGTTTTTGGCAAGATACTTACTTAAGGCGACTTTGACGCCGCAGACATGGCAGATGCAGGCACCGCCCTGGGAAATTTTTTTGACTTCGGCAAATTCGCAAAAACCCATCTCACGCAGGCGCTGGCAAACGGCCGGTTCAGCCTGAATGGCTTTGATTCGGACAGGAAGGTCAACTGAAATGTCGCAGAGATTAGTGGTCATAAGATTTATTAGGGGCAATAGTTTGTTTTTCAGCACATCGGTCACAATAACCGTTAATGACGTTGGTCCGCCATAATATTTTAAACTTTTGTTTTTGACAGATTTTCTTTTGGGCTTCTTCTAATTCTTTGGAATAAAATTCGACGAGTGTTCCGCAGCCTAGACAACGGAAATGATCATGCTCAAAATGGCCGAGCGTGCGTTCATACAAGGTTTGTCCGGCTTCGGCAACCGATTCTCTTAAAAGACCCGCGTCTAAAAAATAAGGAACTGATCTATAAATGGAGGTTTTGGCAATTTTGGAGTGCGGATGGTGCTGACGGATCCGGGAAAAAAGTTCGTCAACATGAAAATGCCCGTCGGCGCGGTAGATTTCTTTGATGATGATCTCGCGTTCAGGCGTGTAGCGCATTTTTTTTTGGGTGCAATATTTTCGAAAAAGGTCCAAGGCTTCGTTAATGGCGTCGATGGAAGCTTGGGCTGGATTGGGTGTCTTCATTTCGATTGTTTAAATAGTTAATTCTTATTGCAACTAAAGTGCAATAAGAATACTAAAAAGGCTTTATCTTGTCAAATAATTTTTAGAGAATATTGGTTGGTTTTTTTCTTGGGCTTTCGTCGGGAGTTTGGCGGGTGAGCGGCAAGGAAACGCCGGGCGGCCCTGTTCGGCGCAAATTTATCGTCAGGGCCGCCCGGCGTTTACCTAGCTTTCTCATTCCATTCTTACGGCGCCTGAATATACCCCTTCAATATTTTCAACAAAGAAGCATTAGGCAGATGATGTGTTGCCGTATCATATTTCGAAATCTTACGGTTTAAATCATTTAAAGAATCGTTTTGAAAGTCGGCGATGGATTCATCGTCTCCAAAGTGATCATACATCCCCCATTCCGACGGATAATCATACATTTTGTATGACCACATCGACCAACTCCAGTTCTGATCATTAAATGTTTTAAGCATCAGATCCCAAACGGCCTTGTCACCAAAGCCATTAAATTCACCGACCATGACGGGAACCTGATAAAGCGACTGCTTGGAATAACGTACCTTACCCGACCATTGATCCACCCCATCTTGCCCGTCGATCAAATATTTCTGCTCTTCAGCCAAATTCAAAACGCCGATAATCTGGCCGTTTTGATCAAATTTGAATCCGTAATAATGGAATTGATACATAATATTCGTCCATTGAAAAACCGACGGGTTAGGCAACGTGTCCCAATCCTTGTTACTAGGAATTCCTTCCATGACAATAAGGTGTACGGTATCGTTGGCCCCGCCGCTGGAACCAGGAAGCCGAATCGTCCGATATAACCAATCATATAAACTCCACAGCGCCTGATAACCTTGGCTAATATTCGGATAATATAACGGGTCGATGGCCCCGAATGGTTCATTAATTAAATCGTACCCCAACACGACGGTATTCTTTTTATAATGATTCGCAATCGCCCGCCAAAGCTCAGCCGTTCGTTGACGATAAACTTTATTCGCGGGATTAAAAAGCTGATGATAAAATCCTGCGGACGGACTTTTAGCGGATTGACGGCCCGTATGAAACGACGTGCTCTGCGATCCCGGCGCGCCGTGCAAATCTAAAAGCACATACATCCCGCGGTCCGCGCACATATCTAAAATCTTATCCACTGCCGAGAAATCATAAAGACCCGGAACCCAGCTCCCCTTCGCATTTAAATCACGAATATTACGGTAATATAAAGGAAGCCGGACAAAATTTATTCCCATTCTGAAGAGATTGTTCAAGTCTTCTTCTTGGATGTAAGTGTTCTGATACGACGTGATCAAACTTTGCATCGAAACATCGCCAAATCTCTGGGACAAAATGCTGCGGATCGTCCAGTCATCCGGAATCGACGCTGGCGCCCCGCTTCCTAAAAGCATCCAAGGTTCAAGCAGGAAATAATTTCCCAAGTTGACCCCGCGCAATTTAATGACCGGACCGTTGCCTTGGTTCTCTCGAAGATCGGTAGCGACGGCTTTAATAAAACCGTTAGGATTATACGCCAATGCCGGACTAAAGTTCGTGGCGTCGATAATCTGTTGATTGGCATCAGTCTTAATTCCGCGTACGCGATATGATTTTCCTAACAGCGCCGAAATATTTTTAACCGGTCCCTTGTAAATTTGAACCCACGGCCCGTTTTTGGAATCGCCGCGCTGGACTTCATAAAGCGTTGTCTGCGGGATTGGAACCAATTGGATAACCCCCTGCTGTAATCTCGCATATTTGATAAGCGCAGGTTTGGGTTGATATAAAACAACATCACTCCAATCTGACAGATACGGAACATGCCCATCGCTCGAAGTTGTTTCCCAACGCACACGCAGCGATGCCGGTTGAAGTCGGTTATAGTTAAAAAAGTTTTGATGACCCGTATAAACCGTTGTCCATGGACCATCTGACCCAGCCGTACTTTCTTGCAATGTGTAGAACGCTGCCCCGGCGTAGTCATTCCATTGAACAACTCCCGTCGGTAAATTGGCCTGATTAATAACCAGCGCAGGTCCTTTGGTCGCACGAATATCATCAAAATAATATGTCCCAGGCCAATAGACTTGGAGCTGGATTTTATTTAAATCATCCAAGTTTAAATCCGCCGGCAGCGCGCTCAATGGAACCGATAACTGCGTCCACTGGCCATAATCGGCCGCCCGTTTTGTCCAGATCGTAAACGGTTCGACATTGTATTTGGGATTGTCCCAATCAAAGAATTGAACATTAACATTATTGGCAAGTCCGTTTTGGGCGAGCGAATAAACCCAGAACGTCAAGCGGTCATACGGTTTTGGATTTAAAGCTGTCGGATTTAAATCTACGTGCCAGAAATCTTGAAAAGAACAGGCCAATTTCGAATCGCAGCGGCGTTCTTGAGATTTCATTCCTGTCCCACCCCAAAAATCAAGCGTCTGGAGTTTCCAAGATTGCACGCCTTCATGCGCGAGCGTCGTTTCCAGATCAATATTACCGTTCCAAGCCCATCCGCAATCGCCTGGATTTCCCGTCGAGCAAGTCCATGGTTCAAACGTTTGATAAACGCGATCGGCGGACTCAATTTGAATATCATCCAGATAATAATCGCCTGGAAATTCGTTCACAAAATTAATTTTATCAACTGAAGTCCAATCGAAATTATTAGGAAGCTGCGTCAACAAAATTGTGATTTGTGTCCATGTTCTAAATTTCGCTTTTTTCGTTGCGAAGACTTCAAAGCCTGAGAAAGCATCGCCTGTGTCTCTATAAATATTTTTATCAAAGAATCTCACGCGGACTTCATTATCAGCGGCGTTAGAAGGATCCGCCCAGATCCAAAATGTCAGACGGTCGTTACGGTCGGGCTCAAAGTTGACGTGATAAGTTTGAAATTGCGCCGGAATGGTTGTGCCGCCGAAAGAATTATTAGAGTGGACATGCCACGCTTGAACGCCGGCATGCACTTGAGTTGTTGAAAGTTCCGTGCTCGCGCCGTTTAATCCCCATCCATATTCGGGCGCGCCGCTTGGACTTCCCGGCGGGGGCGGGGTTCCGTTATTTGGTTCGAAATTTTGGTAGACATGTCCTAAATTTCCTGCGTTATAAAGCGCGTTGATCTCATTAGACGATAAGACACGATTATAAACGCGTAACTCATCCAACAGCCCGCTAAAAATCTGCAGATCCCACGGCCGCTTGCCGATATAAAGATCCCAGCTTGTTTGCGGCGCAATCGTTCCAAAATTTTTCTGATTTCTTAACTGCCCGTCGATATAAACGCTCGCCCGGCCGTTTGTTCCATCATAAGTCACAACCAGGTGATGCCATTCGTTAAACGGCTGGTCATTGGTGCTGATAACATAGTGGAAGGCATCGCCTTTGGTATCAATTAAATTGGCGCCGGTTCCCAGATTTTCCCATTGATATCCAATTGTATTTGTCCAGAGATGAACGCCGGAAACTGTTCCGTCGGAATATTCTAAAAGAGGATTTTGCTGGAAACTAGCTGGTTGGTTTTTGCGGTTGTCGGAAGCGTTATACCAGGTGGCGAGGGTTAAGTTGTTTCCAAGGTTAAGGGAAGGACTCGCAGGAATTTTAATAAACCCATCCCCTCCGTCGAATTGATAAGCGCCGCCCACGCGTCCACTCGGTGTGTAAGAGACGTGTCCATTGATGATGCCAGTATTATTGTAACCGCTTAAATCTGTAACGGTCCCATTTGCATTCAGCGCATCGAATGAATAATATAAAACTAACCCATTTGTTGAATCAGCGTGGCAGGGCCGAACCCCGAATCCGCCTATTAAAAAAACCATACAAAACAAAAACTGCGCGAGTCTCACGATAATTCTTCCCATTCTCTGTATCTCCATATTTTGATAAATTCCAATTTGATTTTGGTTCTCACTTAAAATCCAAGCAATGAACTCTTAGCGAGAATTAAATAATGAAAGTAAGTGTACCCTCAGTTAAGAAAAAAGCAAGCTCTCTCACACAGACAAAGAAACTCTTTCTGGATGAATTCAATCTCAGGAAAGAATAGGGATGTTACGATTTAATTGATTTTATAAGTTGAGAATCGTTGTTGTATATTAGGGAATAATAAATGCTATTGACCATTTATTATTTCAATAAGTGAGGAGAGAAATTAAAACGTGATTGGGAAACGGACGTCCACCGTCATGTCTGGAGCATCGGTTGTAAGTCCCATCGAAACACCAAAGTCAAGCGAATGATATTCATCAATGGCCCAGTTAACACCAGTTTTAAAATTAGCAACGTTCAGAAATGAACCGCCGACGGAATTATCATTACGAACCATCTTGGTCGTTATACTTTGATCAAATGAAAAAGTAATAGCAGTTTGATAACTCAACGCAATCGCTGTTCCGACGCTATAACCAAGCGTGTCGCCGGGTTTAACATCACCAAAATTTTCAATATCTTGCCGGGCAAAATTATAGGTATAGCTTAAACTTCCAAAAATAACCGCCGGGTCGCTCGATTTAGCCGCAATAAGTGAACCGCGCAAACCCCAATGTCCGGTGCCTAACCCAATATCATGGTTATATGGTTCGCGTCCCGTCGGAGGTTTAACACTAAAGTTTGCGACCAAATCCGGCATTAAACCATGCTCCCAACCGATCTGCCGGCTTACACCAAATTCAATATCACCCAACCCTTGTGTACCGCGTGTGGTTTCAGCGGTGGTTGACGTTAAAACAGTACGATCAAATTCACCGCGGTAAGGAATCTTTAACTCAGTTTGGAAATTATCAAAGAGCCCGTATTTTGCCGATAGTGTTTCAATAAAGACATCTCTCTTAATTTTTTGCACGTCAATATCTCCGACGACCAAAACAGGCAGAATACTGAAACCTTGGATGCTGATTGTGTTGGCCGATGAATGCGCATAAGTAAAACTCGGTTCAACCTGCATTTTCCCCTTGCCTAGCAGAATACTTCCTCTTTGCTGTAAGGTCCGTTCCAAGGATTCGGTCCGTTCAGTGGTACCTCCGGCCACATCCAAGTCCTTGTCATCCTTTTTAACGGCTTTACCGGGTCTCCTGTCTTTAACTGGCGACTTCGACATGCCAGGACCCACTTGTAGTCCGGGCTCGACATCGCCACTGGCAGCATATTGATCCAAATCCTGATCAAGCAACTGTCTTCGCTGCTTTTCTTTGTCGAGAATTTCTAAAACAATTTGATGGACGGCGGTTTGTAAATCTTCGTTATTAGTTTTTGATAAGAAATCAGACGGGGGGGATTGCGGTTGGGCAATTTTTTGCACAGATGGTATTTCTGCAATTTTTGTTGAAGCATCGGAACCGTGTTTGATTTGGGCCTTCACTAACTGAGGAATTTCTTGTAAAACTTCGTTGCGGACTTCTTCTTTTAATTCTTGTTTAATTTGGCTTCTCAATCTTTCAGTGAGCTCTTTATAATTTTTTTCCTGCGCTTCTTTGTTCCAGCGCACCAAAAGAACAGCCGTTAAAATGCCAATACTTACAGTAAGCAATAAACTCTTTAATTGAGGATTTTTCATAGTTTTTAGACTTATAGCCTCCTACTGACTTTTGCATTGCAAAAGTCTAGTACTAGGCCTTTTCTCTCGGAGAATGATAGAACAACCTTATCTTTGGGAGAGAAAAGGCCAGTAATCAATTAAAATTCACCCGTATGAATCGTCGTACTGATTACATCGGGAGTCATTATGCTACGCATTAATTTATAATCAACTGAAACAAAATCTTTTTCTGCAATCTTTAAAGCATAATCACTATTTTTGTCTTCATGAGGTTTTTCAACCAATAATCCGATGCCATCCAGCCATAAATCTTGAAACTTATTAATTTTCATCGAGACATTACCGACGGCAGGGTCAGCGATAAAAACACGGTCAGCCATCACAGCTTTTACAATAACAAAATGGCGGTAATTCCTAAATTTAATGGGAACTAAAACCGGTTTATGCAGATGGCGCAAAAAATCAATGTCCATCTTATAACCTGTCACATTATAACCTTTTTGTTTTGCATAAGTTTTTAAATCAAATAAAGAGAATCCCCGGCGTTCTTTAATTTTTGCTAACGGCACAACTTGCAGAAGTGAATTAATAATCTCACCTTCCGAAACTGGATCATTGAGATAATAATTTAACAGCGTTGAAAGTCCAGCAGCACCACAACTAAAATCCAGACTTTGCGTAACGATGTTTGTGCGTCGGATGTCGCGCAAGGGTTTGATGTCTTTGTTAATCCGGATTCCGAATGAAGAAAAACTAATAGCCCAACTAGAAGATGGAATTAAAGGAATTAGAAAAAGACTGAAAAGCAGGAAGAAATTTTTATGGGCCTTTGTGAAGCTACTATACATTATTAAGGGCTTTTATAAAATCTTTTTTAGAAATTTTGACCCCTGAGCTATTGAAGTTGGAATAAATAGCTCAGGGGTTCTATAGTTTAGCGAAAAAATACAAGCACTCTAAATTGCAATTAAGGCTGAATTTGGAAGATAGAATAGTTACTCAGTTTAAGATCGTTTGAATTGTTTACATTACCAACTGTTGAATTCATCAATACCGTTAAATTGATCTGCACAGGTACAATGCTTCCAGCAGCATTGATATTAACAAAGGCGCTCAATTGTTGCTGCGCCGTATCGGTAACATTGACTGAGTTGATGCCGCCGCCCGTTGTTGAGAACGGTATCGGAATAACGTTATTGCCGCCACTATTAGCGACAGCAACTTTAAAATTACCTCCATGATTTGCAGCTAACACATCCAAAACATATGGCGAAGTTATGGCTGCCGGTGAAGTCGGCGTTGTCGGAGCGGCTGTCTGAGTGGGTACTGTTACATTAATGTTATTAGATGGCGCCACTTGATTTGAAGTCGCTCCCGCTGCGTCGGCAGGTAAGGCAGAATTGGCCGCGACAACATTGGCTTGTGACGCTTGAGATGAAGCTGCATTTTGAGCAATTGATCCTGCTCCTCCTAATGGAGCACCAGAAGCTAATGATGAATCGGGAATATTTGTTGTTTCAGGTTTCATAATCCCAACTGTCTCGACGGGAGTAATAGGCACTTCAGGGCCTACGGTTACCGAAGGTGTCGCATGTGCAGAAAGTGGATTTTCTACATCTGTCAAGCTACTAGCTAAACTAGATGAGGGCAGTGAAGATCCAGCTGATGATGCTGATGACGCGTTAGATGGTGCTACTATATTTGTTGTATCGGCTCCGGCTGGGGATTTTGGAGACGTCGGCGTAGATAAGGACACTTTGACATTGGGATTATTAGTGTTCACTAAAAATGGATTGTTTTGAGTACCGAGTGTTACAGGACCTTTGGTAACACTATCCGCACTAGTACCCACCGAGCCAAGATAACTATCAAAATTAAAATTTAATCCTCCCGCGTGAATCTGGTCTAATTCATAATCGGAAAGAATAATAGCTTGACCCGCAAAAGCATAAGAAATTTGAGATAACATAAGAACTGCGGTAAATCCTAAAGAAAATTTCTTTGACGCCATTTTTCTCACCTCTTCTCCGGCATTAGCTGTAATAGATTTTTACATTACTTTTTCAACTGGTACTACAGTGGTGGGAGGAAAAATCCTCCCACCACTTGAAGCTCAACGGCTTAGATTACAAACCGCCGTTTACCACTGTGGCCACGTTGGTCTGGCTAACATTGCCGCTGATACTGCTTGAATTGGCAACGTTAGTTTGGATCGCAACAGCTGAACCAACAGCGTTTAAGTTGCTAACTGCTTGGATCGTCGCCTGAGATCCACCAGTGACGTAAAGCTTGTTCTTCACAGCTTTCGTCTTGGTTTCTTTCAGACTGATATCAGCGGTCTCGGTATTAGTTTTAGTCTTTGAGACTTCCTTGATCTCGCTTTGATCCACAGTTTCTTTGTTTGAGTGAGATGAAGCACTTGCATCAGAACTTGAGGCGTCTTTTGAAGCTGCAGCTGACGCACTCTCGGCTGAAGAAGATGACGCTGAAGAATCATGAGATGAAGCTGATTGAGCAGCAGATGAACTTGCCGCTGTGCTTGAGCTGCTTGAGTCACCAGAAGCTGATGCTGAAGCAGTTGCATCCTTAGAAGCCTTCAACGTTGCATTCAATGTTTTATCATCTGCCGACGCTGAATTGCTGGCTGACGAGCTGCCTTGTGCGGCTTTACTCGAAGAACCTGCGCTAGAATCGGTAGATGCTTTGTCGCTATCTGAAGCAGCTGAACTGCTGGCGGCTTCTTTATCTTTTGAAGCAGCTAAATGCGCATCCAAAGTAGCACTATCGGATGATTTAGCTGAATCAGATGATGAAGCGGCACTTGAAGAAGCTGCATTAGCTTGTTCAGCACTGCTATCTGAAGCTTTAGCATTGCCTGAAGCTGATGAATCTTTAGCTGCGCTTAAGCTGGCATCAACATTGGCGTTGTGTGACGATGACGCCGCTGATGAACCAGAAGCACCGCTTGCAGAAGATGCGCTGGCTTGTTCAGCACTGCTATCTGAAGCTTTACCATTGCTTGAAGCTGATGCATCTTTGGAAGCGCTTAAGTTTGCATTGAGGTTGGCATTATCAGATGATGAAGCTCCTGACGATGCTGAACTTTCATTGCTGCTACCACTACTAGCTGAAGCTTGGTTGCTTCCGGTTGCGGCAGCTGAACTGCTGGCAGCATCGCTGTTTGTTGAAGCAGCGTTTTTATCTTTAGTTGCGGTATTTGTTGTTGCTGTACCTTCTCCCGTGGATGATCCACTGCTTGTTGATGAATCCTGGGTAGAGGCACCACCACCTGATGAGCTCTGATTCGTGCTCGTACCCGTCGCGGCGCTACCAGTTCCCTCTAATGAAGTGGAACTTGAGGTCTTTGACGAATTTGATTGAGCCGTATCATTGCTTGTGGAAGCAGCGGCATCTGAGCTGCTGGACGTGCTACCACTTGAACTTGAAGCGGCATCAGCTGATTTGCTGGCTGAAGCATCGCCAGAAGCAGCAGATGAATTCTTTGAAGCTGTCAAACTAGCATCCAGTTTACCTGAATCATTAGCTTGAGCATTTGATTCTGAAGCCGCATCATGTGATGACGCAGCGCTTGAAGTCGAAGAATCGCTTGATGCACTTTGTGCACCGCTATTCTTGGCTGATGACTTACCAGCAGATAAGCTAGCATCCAAGCTGGCTTTATCACTTGATTGTGAAGCTGATTCTGAACCAGCATCATGTGATGAAGCGGCGCTTGAATTTGAAGAATCGCTGGCTTGAGCAGCAGAAGCGCTTTCGCCTGATGCGTTCTTCGTAGCAGACAAGCTGCCATCGACAGCCGCTTTATCTGAAGAAGAATCACCTGAGCCTGAAGCCGCATCATGTGATGAAGCGGTACCGGCTGCGGCTGATTCAGCTGATTCAGATGATGAGCTTTCAGCAGCAGAAGCACTGCTTTGTGAAGAAACGCTTGAAGTAGCACTTAAACTAGCATCAATGGCAGCATGATCACCACTTTCTGATCCCGCAGCTGAAGAAGCAGCGTCAGCAGATGATTGTGAAGCTTGATCAGAAGCTGAAGCTGAATCACCAGATTTATCACTGCTGGTAGCCGCTTGGCTAGCAGAAGCTGAGAAGCTAACCGCTTCTTTTGAAGCTTCGGCTGATGAGCTTGCCGCTGAATCAGTCGTTTCAGTGGTAGTCACATTCTTATCAGTGTTTGTAATCGTTTTATTTGACGACGATGAATCGCTGTAATGAACTGTCAGATCTTTGCTATCAACAACGTTTTTGTTGGTGACGTTAGCTTCATTGCTCTGCGTTAAATCAACAGCGCCTTCAGTCGCGTTCGAAACGTTGGTCTGGACGGCAACAGCGCTGTCAACGGCATTCGCGTTGCTAACGGCTTTCAGTTCAGCCTGCGCTTGACTGTCGATGACCATTTTATTTTTCTTGGTAGCATCAGCTTTATAGCCACCTTGGCTATCTGCAGCAGCATCGCCGCCATCACTATTTTTTGCTAAAACCCACTCGCCGGCGGCAATTTCATCCATTTGCTTATCGGAAAGAGCAACACCTTCAGCAGCAGAAGCTGACGAGATGCGAAAAGCAAGCGGATAAACCGCAAACATGAGCGTTAATAATAAGATACTGATTTTTCTCGAATTCATGACTATTACCTCTATTTGTTGAATGATGGTTAGTAACACTATTCACAACAATTGGGCGCTGAAAGATTCAGCATTAACCCGTTCTACTCAATATTACTTTGTTATTTTTTGTTATTGTGGTGGCGTTTATTACACCGCAGTCATATTCAAGCCACCTTCTTATCTCACCCCCCTTCTTGTTCTTTAGAAATATTCAAAATAAAAACCCCCTACGGTTTTTAAATCTATTCACTGACGGGGGTTTTATATTTATAAGTTGTGAATTTCTTGACTGACATAACTGTGGCGCCTTCATTTGATGAATTTGATAACCTACTATAAGACATACAGATTTTTTTGACAATGGACTAATTTGTTAAAGAATAGTAAATTTTTGCGGTTAAGCCAATTATGTTTCTGTTTTAATTTAAATCTCAAAACTAAAAGCCTCTTATTCCCATCTTTTTTTTGTTTTCACTGCGACTTTTCTTTTTTCCGGCTTACTGCGGTATTCTGCAGGAGACACTCCCTGAAACTTCTTGAAAACTTTACTAAAATAACCTGGATCCTCAAATCCACAAGAATACGAGACCTGGCTGACCGAAAGACTCTTATCCCGAAGCAATCGAGAGGCTACCGTAATTCTGCGATTATTAAGAAAATTAGAAAACGTCGTCTTAAGTTCTTTGGTAAAAAGATGACTCAAATAATAGTAGCTTACATTATTCTGTTCAGAGACTGAAGCTAAGGAAAGCTCAGGAATGTGGTAATTACTATTAAGGAACTGAATGACTTTAAAGAGAATCTTTTTTTGGTGAGTGACTTCCTTGCCTTTAAAATCATCTAAAAATTTAAAATCATGACTGACGAGCCGGTTAATTGTTTCTTCCAGAAATTGGCACATCGATTCCAGCTGGCTTTTATTCAATCGAAGCTGGGTATTCTCGCCGCTGTAAAGGTAACCGATGACGCTTTCTTGAAAAACAATGGGAACCAAAATTTTGATAAATCCTTCTGGGCAGGCAAAAGTCACTGGCTTGAGCGTTCGGGTGGCTTGCTCTATATAGAGAGGAAGAATGGTTAGGTTATTGGCGGTTTTATAGGCACTTCTAATATTACGGTGCAAAATACGTTCTTCAGCAATCTCATTTTTCAAAAAAAATGGGATCGGATTTCCCTGTTCATCTAGCAGGTCAAGATCGATCCCATTAAACTTGCGTAAAAATTCATGAACAATAGATAATGCTTTTGAATCCTTAAGATACTCCATAACAATTGCGGCTGACATTTCTCGCTCCTTTGGCTAGAAAAAATTTTGTCCGTTTACAATTTAGATACACGTATTCTTAAAGATTGATTCACCATTTTTGAAATAACATAAATGTGTTGCGCTTGTTAGTGAGGCTATAAAATACATGATATGAATTTTATGTCAACAGGACACAATTGGACAAACCAGGACAGCTTAAAGCACTGAAATTACATTAGATATTTTTCTAATAAAAAACTTAAAAACTCGACGGGATTCTTGAAAAATAAAAAAGCTAGAGCATTTTTAGGAAAGTCTCATCTTAAATTTGATGATGCTCTCTCGGATGGAAGTTGATTTTTGATTGGATTGAATTGTGGCGGCAGACTGGGGCGTTTCGGGCTGGTATTTTTTCGATTGAAGAATTTTTTCTAAATTTGAGGTAAGCGATTCCAAAGGTTTTTCGTAGCCAAAACTAAACAACGTGTTAATAATGCGCAGGAATTCTAAAATGTATTTAATGGCGTTTTCTAAATTGACGACAACCCCGATATCGGAAGGTAACGGTGAGAAGATAATATGTTTATCGTCCTGAACCATATATTCATTGTCACCCAAAATACTTGGATGCGAAAAACGCGAACACAGTCTAAAAGTGATTTCGTATTCCTCTAATAAATTTTTGTCCACTTGTTTGGCCATGTCACGAATCGCTTTTCCAGACCAGGTAACCAGCGCCTGATCGGAGATGATATGAAATTCTTTTTTAAATTCATCGACCTTGTCTAAAATCATTTTTTTTCTTTTAAGAAAATTATTCTTTTCATCCGGTGAAGCCGATTCTATTTGTTTTTCCTGCTCGGCCAAATGGCGTTTAAAAACCACCCACTTATAAGCGACGAAACGTTTAGCCAGATTATTGGCAGATTGTTTGTCGTGGATGATGTATTTTGTGGTGACGAGATTTTCAAAAAGGGATCTTAACAGGGTTGAAACATCTTGGCCGTAGCCTTGTTCACACAAAATAAGAATTGAGGCGTATGTTTTGATCGAGCGGCTCACGACGAAAAGAAAGATGCGTTGATAGGCAGGCAAGTCAAAAAGCCGTAACTCGCGTTTGTTAAATTCTTCTAAAAGCGAACGGCCGCAATCATCAACGCTGTGGGCGAGATCGAAAAGTTTTTTGTTATTTTGTTGGAGGGATTGGGAGAAGTTGGTCATAATTTTGATTAATAGATGCGTGGGCGTTGGGCGGCCGGCAACGACGCAGCGCCGCCGGCCGCCCAACGCCCGGCGCTTCTTAATGGATCACTCATTTTTCCCAAGCAATTTAAACATCTTCGTCTTATAAGCCTCAACGCCTGGCTGATCAAACGGGTTAACGCCTAAAAGATATCCAGAAATCCCGACGGCCTTTTCAAAAAAATAATACAAATGCCCCAAATGAAACGCATCCGCCTTACAAAGCGTGATCGTCATGTTCGGCACACCGCCTTCGAAATGCGCATCCGCCGTCGCCAAATACGCCTGACGGTTCACAAAATCCAAATCTTTATCAGCTACACAATTAAACCCATCAACATCTTGCGCGTCGTGAGGAATCATAAGAGCATGATTAGCTTTATCCAGCATCAAAAATGTTTCAAAGAGATTACGTGTCCCATCCTGCATCAGCTGTCCCATCGAATGCAGATCCGTCGTTAATATTAGGGAAGCTGGAAAAATCCCTTTGCCGTCTTTCCCCTCGCTTTCCCCATAAAGCTGTTTCCACCATTCCAACACATAAAAGAAATTCGGATAAAAAGATGACTGAACTTCAATCGCCTTTCCCTTATTATAGAGAAGGAACCGGCTCGCCGCGTAACGGTAGGCCGCGTTTTGTTCCCAATCCATTTTGCTGTATTCACTTTGACCTTTACGCGCGCCTTCGACTAAACTTTTGATGTCAACGCCCGCAATCGCCAGCGGCACCAACCCGACTGGTGTTAGAACCGAAAACCGTCCGCCGACATCATCTGGAATTTCGAATGTCCGGTAACCGGCTTTGTCCGCAATCTTGCGTAAGGCGCCTTTCTTGGCGTCGGTGACACAGATGATCCGTTTTTTAAGTTCGTTGCCTCTATATTTCTTTTCCATGAATTGTTTGATGATTCGAAACACAACCGCCGGCTCCGTCGTCGTTCCTGATTTCGAAATCACAACAACAGTGACCCGCTTATCTTTCAGATCTTCCAACAAATTGTATAAATAATCCGAATTCAAATTATGCCCGGCATAATGCACCGGAATTTTCGATCCGCCCAGGAATTCAATGCTGGACCGAATCCCCAAATACGACCCGCCAATCCCAATCGACACCAGCGCATCCGAATTCTTTCGAACCTCTTCGCCAAGCTTAACCAATTCACTGATAAATTTATCTTCAACTCTCGATGGCAAATCCAGCCACCCCAAAAATTCTTTCCCCTTGCCTGTTCTTTTCTCTAACGCGTCGTGGGCTTTCTTGACTTGTGGGATAATTTTTTCAATGTCCTTTTTCTCAATGAAACCTTTCAGATTCGCCTGATTAAGCACGATACTCATAACTTTTCTTCCTTTCTTTGCTTTCGACGTAATGGTACCACTTGCGGTAGGGTGCGTAAATATTATCGACATTAAACGGCCGTCGATCCGGATTATTTTTGCATGCGTCACTACAAGCGCCTTGCATTTGAATGGCCGCATCACGGCTGCACAGGAAAAGGCGATTGCATTCCGGGTTCGAACAATTGATATATGTGTCGCATGGCACGTTAGAAATTTCGCAACGTCCAATCGGTTCAAGCGCTTTAGGATTGACCGGAACCGCTAAGCGGTCATCGAACACAAAACATTTTCCTTTGAAATGTGCACCGTCTTCTTTCTGCGCGTAGTTGATGATCCCGCCGCGCAGTTGATAAACATTTTGAAATCCTTTCTGTTTCATAAAGGCTGAGAATTTTTCGCACCGGATCCCGCCGGTGCAATACATTAAAACTTTCTTACGCGGATTGAGGTTCGCCTCTTTCATCCACTGCGGGAAGTCGTAAAAATTCTCGAGCGGCGGCTGGATCGCGCCATCGAAATGACCGATTGCGCTTTCATAGTTGTTACGCACATCCAACAAAATAAAATCCTCGTCGGACTCAAGCGCTCTCCGCCATTCGCTGGGTTCCAAATAATTTCCACCTTGCGCATTTGGATCAACGGGCAAATCGCTCTTAAGCGTCACCATCTCGGGACGGATTTTAACTTTCAATTGATTAAATGGAATGAAATCGCAGGGTTCTTCTTTGAATTCTGTGTTTTCGAAACCTGGATAAGCGTGGAGAAATTTTTTATAGCGCTCGATATTCTCCGTCAAACCGCAAAGTGTGCCGTTAATTCCCTCGTGGACAACATACACCCGGCCTTTTAATTCCAACGCCAAGCAGCGCAATTTTTGTTCGAACCAGAATTGTTGCAGGTCTTCGATAGGAGAGAATTGATAATAGAGGATAACTTGATACATAATTAAGACATTTTAATAGAAACTGTTTTCCCAAAATCAGCGTCAAGGATTGAACTTTCCAGAGGCACTTCATTTGCAGGGCAGGTGATTGGTGTTTCGATAATGCCTCCGGCCAAAACAACATCGCCGTCGTAAACCACAACCGATTGTCCCGGCGTGACGGACTTTTGCGGCACGACGAATTCGATGCGCGCCATGTGATTATCGAGAGAGGTCAAATAAGCTTCAACTTCCGGCGCGTTATAACGGATTCGGACCTTCACTTTAAGATTTTCCAAAGGCGGTTCGATGCTTAGATAATTCATTTGAACGGCGATCAAACCTTTTGCGTAGAGTTTTGTTAAATTCCCGACGTAAACCGTGTTCGTTGCCTTATCAATTTTGTAAACATAAACCGAATAACCCAATGCGATCCCCAACTTATCGCGCTGTCCAATTGTGTAATTGATGATGCCCTTGTGCTCGCCGACGATTTTGCCGTTCTCATCGACAAATGGGCCAGGCGTGATCGCTTGCGTACCAACACGATCTTCAATAAACTTCTTATAACCCGTCGATGGCACGAAGCAGATATCTTGACTTTCTGGTTTCTCAGCGGTATTCAGCTTATACTTGCGGGCGAGTTCGCGGACTTCGATCTTCGTGAGCCCGCCGATCGGCATCCAGACGTGCGGCAGGGTTTCCTTCTTCATACTATAGAGGAAATACGATTGGTCCTTCTTAGGATCGAGGCCTTTTTTTAATTCAAACTTTTCATTGGCCTGATTAAATTCCACTTTACCATAATGGCCCGTTGCCAAAACATCCGCGCCGAGTGCACGGACTTTTGCGTAAAGCGAACCAAACTTCAAATGCTGATTGCACTGAACGCAAGGATTCGGCGTGCGGCCGTTTAAATATTCGTTGGTGAAATTGTCGATGATTTTGTCGTTGATGTCTGCGGCAAAATTGAAGACGTAATGCGGAATGTCAAGAATCTGCGCCGCGCGCTGAGCATCTTGAATACCCTGGACCCCGCAGCACGACGGGCGGTCAGAATTCGGGTGAGTGATGTTAAAACACATAGTCACACCAACCACCTCATAACCCTGCTCCTTCATGAGCCCGGCCACGACAGAAGAATCCACCCCGCCGCTCATGGCGACGAAAATTTTCTCATTTTTATTATTTGTCATATTCTTTAAAAAAGAAGTAGAGATGCAAGAAACTATAACCAATTTTCAATTTTCAATTTTGGAATCCGTTTGAATTCACGCTCATTATTTGTAACCAAAATAGCCGAAACAGAGGCCGCGTGGGCGGCTATCTGCATGTCCAGAGGACCAATAAGCGCCCCTGCTTTTTCCAGCGCTGCCCTAATCTTTCCGTAAGTAAATGCAGCATGCTCATCATAGGTAAGAATTTTTAACGGAGCGATAAATTCCGTGAGGGCCAGAAGATTTCTTGAAGGATACAAACTCTTTTCCACGCCGTAGACAAGTTCACTTAAGGTAACAACGGAAACAGCAACATCATCTATGTTCTTTTGTCGGAGCTTTCTTAAAATATTCTCAGATTTCTTTTTAATAAGATAGATGCAGGTATTGGTGTCTAATAAATATTTCATCCCAGACTTTCCCTTGAATCCCGCTCACGCGGTTGATTACGTTCCTGTAAATAGTCATCGGTGAATTTATCCAAACTACCAGCCAAAGATCCCCACGGATTTCTTTTAGGAATGAGCATAATAATGCCTTCCACTTTACGGATATAGACTTCTTTCTCTCCTTTTCCAAAACGACATTCTTTAGGGAGCCTGACCGCCTGACTTCGGCCATTCGAAAATAATTTGGCAATCTTCAAACGACACCTCCTCGATTTGTCAATAATAAGTATATACCAGAGTATATATCAAATTGCTTCTTCTTATATCTATTTTTTCGCCAATTCTTGCACCGTATTGAGCGCTTCATAAATAGCACTAAGCAGTTGATCTATCTGTTTCATGGAAATCACTAAAGGCGGCATAAGGACGATCACATTACCAAGCGGCCTAAGAATCACGCCATGCTTACGGACTTCTTCACACACTTTCATGCCGACGCGTTTTTCCCAAGGAAACGGTGCTTTCGTCCGTCGATCCTTGACCAATTCAATCCCAACCATAAAACCCTTTTGCCGCACGTCGCCAACGGAGGCTAAATTATAAAACTTTTTTAAACCCTTGGCTAAGTATTTTATTTTGGGTTGAAGCTCGCGTAGCGTCTGGTCTTTTTCAAAAATTTTTAAATTAGCCAGCGCTGCTGCGCAGGCGAGCGGGTTTCCAGTATAAGTGTGACCGTGAAAAAAAGTTTTTTGGGCTTTGTAATCAAAAAGGAATCCATCAAATATGTGTTGCGTTGTCAAAGTTGCCGCCAGTGGCAAATAGCCGCCGGTTAATCCTTTGGCGAGACACAAAAAATCCGGCGTCACGTTTTCGTGTTCGCAGGCGAACATTTTTCCGGTCCTTCCGAAACCCGTAGCAACCTCGTCGGCAATCAATAAAACATTATACTTTTTGCAAAGCTGAGCGATGCGCTTTAGAATTCCGTCGGGCCAAACAATCATCCCTGCTGCGCCTTGGACAAGCGGTTCCACAATCAGCGCCGCAATCGTATCGTGTTCTTTTTTAAAAATGTTTTCAAGGTTAGTTAAACATTCTTCCGTGTACTTCGGATAGTTTTTCCCCGCGGACGAGCGGTAAAAATCCGGAAATTCGACGCTAATTGTTTCAAAAATTAATTTTCGGTAGACTTGATGAAAAAGACCGATGCCGCCAACACTGACACTGCCAAGCGTGTCACCGTGATACGAATTAGCGAGATGGGCCAGCCGCGTTTTTTGCGGCTGGCCCGCGTTTTGCCAGTATTGATACGCCATTTTAATCGCCACTTCAACGGCGGTTGAACCATTATCGGAATAAAAGACTTTTTTTAAGCCGCGCGGCGCGATTTCAATTAATTTCTTGGCTAACTCAATCGCCGGAATATTAGTCAAACCCAAAAATGTCGAATGACTTACCTTATCAATTTGATTCTTGATCGCCTGATCAATTTCCTGACGCCGATGACCATGCACGTTCACCCACAAACTAGAAACACCGTCGATATAACGATTGCCGTTTGAATCAATCAAATAACAACCCTGCGCCTGATCAATCACGAGCGGTTCACTGCTCAGCCAATCTTTCATTTGGGTAAACGGATGCCAAATGTACTTTTTGTCGTTATGCTGAAGCTGCGTGGCCCTGTTCTCATCAAATGGGTTCAATAGCCCATCGATATTCAAAGAACATTTCGTTAAAATCTCTTTCGGCTCTTTCTTTTTCAAGAAAGGAATGACGCCAAGAACTGGGACGCCGCTTAACTGACTAATGATTTCTGGATTCGTTTTTTCCGGAATGCCACTCTTTTCATCTTGTGCGCTAAAAATAATGCCTTTAACTTTTAAGCCTGACGCTTTCGCCTGATTAATCGTCAAAAGCGTGTGGTTGATCGTCCCTAATCCCAGCCGCGCAACAATAATTAATTCTGCATCTAAATCTCGTGCCAAATTGGAGACATAATAATTTTCATTGAGCGGCACCATCAAGCCGCCAGCACCTTCGATTAACAAAACATCATAACGGCTTTTCAATTTTTCAAACGCTTTTTGAATCTTGTTTAAATCGACAGCCTTTCCTTGATGGGAAAAAGCCAAATGTGGAGACAGCGGTTCTTTGGTAAAACATGGATTGATTTCAAGCAATGAATCTTTTAACTTCAGTGCATTCTTCAAAAATTGAGCATCATTGCCGGCGCATTGTACAGGTTTCATGACACCGACTTTTAACCCGCGCTCTTTGAACAAAAGACCAAGCGTTAAAGTCGCGATTGTTTTCCCGACGCTGGTGTCGGTTCCGGTTATGAAGAAAACTTTGGACATTGAGTTAACCAGTTCTCCCGTTTCCAGTTTGCCAGTTACAACGAAGGAATCGCCACAAAACAGATGACTGGCAACTGACCAACTGGAAAACTTGATCTATTTCTTGCCGAAAATCCAAACAACCTCAAACGTCGCATAAATCCCCAGATGATCTTTATAATGCGTGTTGTAATAGTTGTTGGCGGCGTTCAATAATTCTTTCCCGATAAAAGCGTTTCGTTCCAGATGATTGGCGCCGATGTCTTTAGTCCATTTAATCAATCCCATCATATCGGGAAAACGGACTTTGATGCGTTCGTAATCGACATGTAGATTCTGAAAACCTGCTTCCTTTAACGCGGTTGCAATTTGTTCTTGAGTGACCAATTGTTTAATGTGTAATTCTTTTGTTTGTCCGGGCTTCGCCCAAACTTTTTGTAAAGTCTCAAATAGCTCATGAAGTGTATTACGTCCAAATAACGTCGCGCAAAGCGTTCCTTTATCTTTTAATTTCGCATGACAGCCTTCCAGCGCCAGCGGCAAATCATCAATCCATTGAAAAGCCAAATTAGAAACAATCAAATCAAACGTTTTGTCTTTGAAAGGTAAATGAATTGCATCCGCCTGAATTCCAGCGAAAGTGTCATATTCTCCCCGAGCATAATGCACCATGCCTTCGGCAAAATCGATGCCGATCACTTTCGATTCCGCAAAAATATTGGCGAGCCGGTTTGTCATCCAGCCTGTGCCCATCCCAATATCCAACACACGCTCGCAGGGTTCAATTTCTCTGACTTTCGTCAGCAATTCCCGGCCAATCTCTTTATGCAGACTGGTTAAGATATCGTAATGCAGAGCGCTGTCCGAAAACGCCTGGCGGATTCTTTTGTCGATTGATTTTAAAATCATAATCTTATGGTACCCATCTACGCCTCCGGGGTATAGATGGGTATTTTTTTCAAAAAAGTCTCTAGCCGTTCGTTAAAATCTTTTTGATAACTGATAAAAGGGAAATGCCCGCATTCTTTAAAAAGTTCAACATCTACCGTCGGTAATTGCGATTTCCAATAGTTAACAGCTTGTAATGAACAGATATAATCCTCAGTCCCATTGATAATTTGTACGGGAATCTTGATTGTTGGAATAATCTTGCGCAGATCTTCTTTCATCAAAATCTGTAAAAAATCTTTAAGCGCTTCTTTTTGCGGAAGATCATCGCTTTGACCAAACTGTTCTAACCATTTAAAGCGTCCCAGCGCTCTTTCCTTTTTAGTAAACAAAGACCGAAAAAAAATCGCAACGATTTCAGGATAATCAGTCTCAAGCTGCCGGGACAATTTTTCAATGCGCTCACCGGCGAGCCCGAAAGGAAAATCATCCGTTTGCAAAAACTTGGGCAACGCACCGACAAAAACCATCCGCTTGAAACGTTCAGGGAAAAGTTCATATAATTTTAATACAATCAATCCTCCCATTGAACTAGCCACCGCCGTGACCGATGTAATTTCCAACTGATCCAGTAAAATATTTAGTTGCCGGGCCATTTCTTCGACGGAAAAAGGCTGCCATACGGTTTTTCCGTGACCTGGCAGATCGAGGACGATGACCTTATAATGTTGCCCGAAATACACTGTTTGCGCCTGCCAAAGACGGTGATTTCCTCCCCATCCATGAATAAACAAAAGCGTTTCGCCTGTCCCATGCATTGTGTAATGCCAAGTTGCTGATCCTATGGAATGAGGCATAGCTCGCGACCTACCTTCTTAATGGTTTCTAATAAGCATTCCAAATCTTTTGGCGTGTGCGCGGCGGTTATGGTTAATCGCAATCGCGCGGTGTTGATGGGGACTGTCGGCGGACGAATGGCTTGAACGAAAATGCCGGCCTCAAGCAATGCTTTCGAGAATAAAAGCGCCGTTTGGGAATCGTTCACCATAATTGGAATAATCGGCGTTTGAGATTCTCCAGTCTTAAATCCTAATTGTTTAAGGTTACTCAAAACAAAATCAGTTGAGTCCCAAAGTTGTTTGCGCAAAGATGGTTCGGTTTCAATAACATGAACGGCCCGACGGGCAGCGGCCGCAACCATCGGCGGCAAACCGGTTGTATAAATAAAACTTCGCGCGTGGTTAACTAAATACTCAATTAATTTTTGAGAACCGCAGCAATACGCGCCGAAAACGCCGGCCGCTTTACTGAGTGTTCCCATTTGAATATCAATTTCTTTTTCAACGCCAAAATGTTCCGCCGCACCTTTACCATTTTTTCCTAAAATACCAAATCCATGCGCTTCATCAATCATCACGATAGCATTATATTTTCTTGCTAACGCCACAATCTTATCCAAAAGCGCGATATCACCGTCCATGCTAAAAACGCTTTCGGTAATAATAATTCTTTTTTTAAAATCCTGAGATTCCTGAAGCCAGGTTTCTAATGTTTTCATGTCTTTGTGCGGATACCGCTTAAACTTCGCCCCGCTTAAAATTATACCGTCGATGATTGAGGCATGGTTCAATTTATCAGCAAAAATAATATCGCCATGATTACAAAGACTTGAAACGATTCCGATGTTGGCCATGTAGCCCGTACTAAATGTCAAACAAGCTTCAGTGCCCTTAAATTGGGCCAAAGCGCTTTCTAATTCACGATGCGATTTCAAATTACCACAAACCAGCCGCGAAGCGCCTGCACCGACGCCTTCTTTCTTGATCGCATCGACGACGGATTGTTTTAGACGTTCATCGTCGGCTAAACCCAAATAATCATTCGAACAAAAATTTAAAACACGGCGACCATTCAAAACTATTTCACGGCCCTGCGGGCCTTCGATGTCGCGCAGTGTCCTTTTCAAATTTTTCTGTTCTAAAGTAAGAATGTCTTGATCAATGAAAGATAAACTCATGAGAGTGGCTTTATCGGATGAAATCCTATGGGAAGTTTGCGTTTTTTGGGTTCTTCTAGAAGACGTTTGATCGCTTCAAAGACGATCGCAAATTGTCTGTCGTATTTTTGTTCAAGCTCTTCAATCTTTCTTTTAAGATCTCTATGCGTCGTCATCATTTCTCTTAATTGTGTAAACGCGCGCATGATTTGAATGTTGACTTGAATCGCTCGTTCGCTGTTTATCACACTTGAGAGCATTGCGACGCCTTGTTCCGTGAAAGCATAGGGAAAATACCGACGACCACCCCAACTTGAGGTGCCAAATTGGCACCTCAAGATTTTGTATTCTATTAGATTGAGTTGTAACATAAAATCGTCGGGGAATCGTGTTATATTCCGCTGGACAGCTCTTTTTAACTGCTTTGTTTCAACGCCGTAAAGTTCGGCAAGATCAAAATCGAACATCACTTTTTTCCCTCTAATTAACCATATTTTTCTTTCAATTCCGGTTGAAACAATGGCTGATAGTTTGACTGATAATTTTTTCCTGTTTCTCATACACTCTCCTTTTTTTAAGTTAGAACTAAGATGTAATGGGAGTATTGGGAACAGGGGGAAATTTACTAATGGGCCAAAACAACATCGCCGGCCATTTTTTTGACGATGACGCCGGAATCTTTACGGATTAATAATCCACCATCCTGATCTAAATCAATCGCCTCACCTTCCACAACTCCAGCCGGATCGGAAACTTTGACGCGATGATTCAGAGTCATGGAAAGTTCTTTCCAACGTTTAACAACAGGTGAAAAACCGTCTTGGGCTAAACGGCTGTACCATTTTTCAATTTCTTTTAAGATTTCTTGAACTAATTTAACTCGGGAATGTTCTTTTTTGGTTTCTTGTTTTAATGATGTCGCTTGGGCAGGAAGAGCGGTTAACGCGGTGTTGACATTAATGCCGATACCGACGACAACAAATTTGACCCGATCAACTTCAGCATTCATTTCAGTTAAGATACCGGCAATTTTTTTATGGCCAAATAAAATATCGTTTGGCCATTTGATGACAACATCCAAATTGCTTGTGTTACGGATTGCATCAGTGACGCTAATGGCAGAAAGTAATGTTAGTTTGGCTACTTCAGACGGAGGAAGTTTTGGCTTTAGAATGATCGACATATAAATGCCTTTATCTTTTGGTGAAGTCCACTGGCGGCCTAAACGTCCGCGGCCTTTGGTTTGCGCTTCACATATGACAACCGTTCCATCGGGCTGTCCAGACATCGCTAAGTTGACAGCCACATCCATCGTCGAGGAAATGACCTCATCATAAATAATTTTTTTACCTAAAATTTTTGTTTTAAGTTCGTGCTGGATTTCGTGAGGAAAAAGTTTATCAGGGCTGGAAACAAGTTTATAGCCTAAGTGCGGTACCGCCACGATTTCATAACCGCGATAGCGCAGATTCTGTATATATTTCCAGATCGCAGTGCGGCTAATTTTTAAAGATTGGCTGATTTCTTCGCCGGAGATGTAGTTCTCAGCGTTTTTTAAGAAATGGATGATGTCTTTTTGCATGATATGAATTTCTTAAAATTACGCCGGGCGGCCCTACGGCGCTCAAGTCAATGCAGGGCCGCCCGCATTTCTATCCCTTCACCAACCGCAACTTCCGAACACAATCCTCAAGCTGCTCTAATAAATAATCCACCTGCTCGGCGGTTGTCCACCGTCCCAACGAAATTCGTAAAGCCCCAAACGCGAGCTCATCAGGCAAACCAATCGCTTTTAAAACATGCGACGGCTCCAAAGCACCCGAGGTACATGCTGAGCCCATCGACGCGGCAATGCCGGCCATATCCAAACTCATCAAAAGCGATTCACTTTCCAGATGATCAAAAGCAAAGTGAACATTATTCGGCAAACGCTGAGTTGGATGACCGCTCAAATGACTTCCTTCAATCCTTTTTTGAATTTCCTGAATAAGCCGGTCGCGCAACTTAATTTGAGTACGCGCTTCATCATTCATCTGTCTTTGACAAAGTTCAATCGCCTTGGCCATGCCAACGGCGCCGGCAACATTTTGGGTAGACGCCCGACGGCCGGATTCCTGGTCGCCTCCTAAAAAAAAATCCACAACCGGCGTTCCCCTACGGATATAAAGTGCACCAATACCTTTCGGCCCGTAAAATTTATGCGCCGCCAAAGCCAGCGTATGGCAACCGATATTAGAAACTTGAACCGGTAAATGCCCGACGGTCTGGACAGCATCAACATGAAAATAAATATTATTGGCTCGCGCAATCTTGGCGACTTCTTCAATTGGCTGGATGGTCCCTATCTCATTACTGGCATGCATCAAGGTTATTAATATCGTTTGAGGCGTGATAGCCCGACGAATATTCTCAATATCAACCAAACCGAATGAATCAACCTCGAGCCAGGTTATCTTAAAACCTTCCTTCTCTAAATAAAGGACCGGCTCAAGCACGGAATGATGTTCAATCTTAGAGATGATTAAATGATTTCCCTTGTATTTAAGCGCTCGGGTTATTCCTAGAATCGCGAAATTGTTGGATTCTGTTCCTCCGGAAGTAAAGACAATTTCTTCCGCCTTAGCACCGATAAAAGCAGCTAGAACTTCTCTAGAATGTTCCAGCGCCTTCTTCGCTTCCCGGCCCATCGAATGCGGGCTGGAAGCGTTGCCGAATTTCTCAAAAAAATACGGCTGCATCGCTTCAATAACGGCGGGATCCACGGGCGTCGTTGACGCGTAATCAAAATAAATTTTGTTCATAAATTCTTTCTTGGTCGGTTGGAAATGCTCTTCAATATTAGAGGTCAGCTGGTCAATTGTCAACCTGGAAGATTACTTTGGTTGACGTAACAATCTTGTTATTAAACGGTTCTGTGTTTGGGTAAGCAAGGTTGACAAAGATAGGGGCCAATGATATATTTACTGCCTTGAAATCAATATTCTTTTAATTCTTCTAGAAAATGTCGGAGAGAAACGCGCTTCCTGGTCACAAAAAACACTATTTGATTACGGGGCTGTAGCTCAGTTTGGGAGAGCGCTTGCATGGCATGCAAGAGGTCACGAGTTCGATCCTCGTCAGCTCCATTCTACTTCGCCCCAATATTTTCATGTTGGGGCTTCGTAGGAATTCTTCCTCCGAAACAGTCTTGGGCTTCTACGCTTCCATACTTCGTGTGGAAACTTCGAAGCGCCACGGCCTTTCTAAAAATTAAATATATAACTTCGTAGAGCCTGCTGCTACGAAGTTCAAACACAAAAGTATTTGAACGTAGCAGAGCCGCGGTGCTGGAATTGGTATACGCGTCGGTCTTCCTGGCCCGCCGATCGTCTCTAAAATATATAAAACTGTTTTTCATATGCCGAGGTGGCGGAATTGGTATACGCGCTGGTCTCAAAAACCAGTGATCGCAAGGTCATGAGGGTTCGATTCCCTCTCTCGGCACAAATTATTTAGAAGCCAGGGCGAACAAAAACCGATGAGGGCAACCTCGTGAGAGTTCTCCCGACGTTTTCTTAAAGAATTAAAGGTAGTCGGGACCCCGCTTCAAGAGAATGATAAGAGCCGGGAAAGTCTCTTCCGCGGCATTTCTTCAATAGATTCCCCAAAACAAACGCCGTTCCGTCAAATAAAATTACGGAACGGCGTTTGTTTTTAAATCGACACCAATTCAAAATCCGCTTTTCAAAAGCGAGCTTTGAGTTGTTTTATTTTTAAGCTCTGTCAAATTCCTGACACTCTCCTTTATATCATAAATACGCGTTTCTCCTTCGGGCTTGGCCTGTAAAAAAGCGATTGATCTCGCCAAATTCTCACTGTGTTCAAAAACAAAACGCTCACGCACCGCTTCGCTTGCCCTTGAATGAAAAACTTTAAGCGGTTTTCCTCGCTTAGAAAGCAATCCCAGAAACCCGCCTAAATTCCCGCTAAAACTTTGCCCGTCGCTGGAATAAGTCACATGCGCTTGGCCGCCCACAACTAAATATTGATACCCATTTTCGATCATGCCTGACAATAAGTGTTCAAAGCCCGGAGGCGGATAAGGCACAACCGAACTGCGATCATCTGTATACAGATTAAGAAGCCAGGGCTGAGTCGCCACAATTTTGGCATCTTGATTTAAATCTTTTAAATAATTTATGATTACCTCGTGATTGGGGTGGCTTTTTACAAATTGAATTCCTTTATTTATGAAATCGCCAACCATCCATAAGCAGAAAAAAAAGACAAGACCATGGATTAACGTCTCTTTTCTCTGTTCTAATAAAGATACTATCAAAACAGCTCCAGCCATCGCCATGAATGGCAAAACGATAGATAAGTAACGTGGAGCCTTGACCGCAACTGAAGAAAATATCAACATCTGAAGGCAAACAAGACAAAAAGGAATGGATTTCTTAAATTGCCCCGTTGCAAAAAAATAGATATTCCCAAAAAAAAGAATTCCAAAAGGCAGGCTTTCCAATCTAAAAAGATAATATGGATACGATAATAAATTGCTCCAACTAAACGAGTGGGCTTTTGCCAAATCAGTTTGATGAAAGATCCAGCCAAACGTTACTATCGCGTTTGAATGATTGTCGATTTCCCCTAATATGATGATGCAGGAGAAAAAAATAATTGTGTTCCAAAGCCAATGACGAATTGTGAGTTTTTTGTTTTCGGATAGACTCAAAAGAATTTCTAAGGCTCCGGTTAAGATAGGAATCATAATTAATCTATAATTCGTCAGGTAAGCACACATAAATAAAATGGCTGAAGAAAATAAACGGAATTTAAGATTAGGCTGAAAAAAATAAATATAAAGACCCAGGATAAAAAACAAGGCTGAGGTCGTCTCAGGCAACCCGACCCGCGAATAAAATAGATGACTCGGCAAAATCGCTAAAAGTCCGACTGTGATCCAAGCGATTAAACGTGAGGCCAATAATTTTTCAGTAAACTTATAAGTAATCCATAACGTCATTGTTCCCGCCAATGCTGAAATCAAACGGATAAAAAACCAGGCCTTTAATCCTCCGAAAAAAGTCCGCAGATCAACCAACAAAAACCATAACGGCCGGTCAGTCCTTAACGCCATGATGACCCAGTAATAAATTCCTGTCATAACATCCGCCAAAGTTTTATGCAACGTTAGATCATAGGTATTAAACACAACGCGTGCGTGATTAAGGTACAGGCCTTCGTCGAAGAAATAAAATTCATTCAAAGTAATTTCATAAAACCGCAACAAGATACCCAGCGCAATAAAAAACCCTACCGCCCACCATAAAATGGGATGAATCATCTCCGTTGAGCTATGCTCAAGTCCTTTAGACAGCGGAATAGAATTCTTATGCTCAGTGGGTAATTTATGATTTTTAATTTTATTCTTCGAACGGTGAGGGGATGAATTATGCATCAACTTTTTAGATAGGATTGATAGTGGATATCTTTCATTATCTTAATAATATCATAAACATAGAATTCAAAAATAAATTTTTATAATTTTTTATCAGCATGTTAAACTTATAGTGTTGATGATTGTTAACCTTGAAATTCTTAAAACAAATGAAAAAATTTAAAACTACATTTATCGTCAGCTTTATCTTCCTAATAAACTTTTCTTGTGCCTTTGGTCAGCCTAATCCCCAAGGCAGTTCGACAACAAACACATCGGTTTCTTTAGACACCACCAAAGTCATCACCCTCAAAGACGGAACTGTTATTAAAGGAAAACTGCTTGGTTTAGAAAATGGTATCTATACAGTCGAAAGCACTCATTTAGGTACAATTCATTTACATGATGATGATATTGCGTCCATTACCAGTGGTAATGCTGCCATTCCTATGACCGGTGCCATCGCCCCTCAATCGTTAGGAACGCTTCCTAACACCATGCCGCAGGTTCAAACGCCGCTTCAAGGCCAGGCGATGGGTTTGCAGCAAAAACTTTTATCCGACCCGCAAGCAATGACTGAAATCCAAGCCTTAGCTCAAGATCCCCAAATTATGGAACTTTTAAGCGATAAAGATTTCGTCAACGCGATTATGAGTTACGATCCCGAGAAGATCAAAAATAATCCTAAAACTCAAATGCTTCTTGATAATCCCAAAATCCGCAGTTTAATGAACCGCGCCGCGCAAGGTCAAACTCAAGGTCAAGAACAAGACTCAAATCATTAACACTAAGTTTTTTGCTCAGAGAGCATTGATTCATTTCATCTAAAAATAGAGAGCCCATATTTTATGTATGGGCTTTCTATTTCTCGGAGAGAGAGTTTGACTCTTATCTCCACTCTCTATGAATTTTATTCAAACCGGAATTGGCGGTGTATTTTTAGGAATTTTTGTTTGTATGTTTCTAAGACGGGTTGAGCTCCTGGACCTGTATTCGGATCGTAATTCGATCGATTTAAAATAATGACCTGTGTTCCTGTTTGCTGCGGATCAAAAAACGGGTCACCCTTTGGAACAGAAATGTCAAATGCTGTCGTTCCAGTTGTCGTTAAATCCAGGTCATGATCAATAAATTGGCCCCATCCATAAATCCAATCGGAGAGAAAACGGTCGTTCGGATGACTTTCGGTCTGAGCGCTCAAAGTATTACTAATTAGTCTGGCACTGGGCCGGTCATCTCCAGCTGGGGCATAAACACCGTCGGAATATTCAGCTTTGACAGTTCGCAGTAAATCCGTACCAGCCTTTCCCCAATCAGAATGCACCGAATTGTTACCACTACCATCCCAGCTTCGCATTTCCCCGCCCAATGTATTAAGAACTTTCATTAATTGAACTAAAGCATCAGCTCCCTTCTTATCGTTTTGAGATTTTTGTGAATCAACGATCTCAGATGGATCTGCAGGATGATAAAAGAAAACATTATCTTGCAGCTTTGTAATTGTGGTGTTGCGGCGGATGATTTGGGATAATGTCACGCTTTCTAAAGCGTTAAGCGCGTTTCCGGTAAAAACCCTCTCATACCAGAAACGGTCACCGTCTCTTAGCCGTTCAAATTGAGAAGCAATAATTCTTTGGAAAGTTGGCCCGACGCTGGCATTAGGCGCGTGATCTTCAGCCAAACCACCGACCCATAGATCAATGTTATTCACATCTTTATAAAGCGAACAAAGTTTTTCCTGGACGTTTGTGTCTTTTGTAATTTCTTTAAAATCACTAACGGGTGGCAATCCATATTTTTTTCGGACGGTATTGTAATCGGCTATTCCATGATCACGCCCGCGTTGAATATTACGTGCCGCCAAATCAAAACCCCCAGCTCCCGGTGGTCCAAAAAGAAAATTACGCAGACCATCCACCAGCATCAGGTCGACTTCCTGAGCGTTATCCGTCGCCAAATATTTTAAAATTGGATCAGGACCAACTTGCTTAATTGTGGCGGGATTAAAAAATGCGTCGCGTAATTCAATTTCATCGCGCACAGTATTGCCATCATTGTCTAGAAACTCGACGTCATCATTAATAAGCGTATGCCCGACGCGAAAAGCAGCGGTCGAAAACTCATTTGAAATACTGGGATTCACAGAAGAATTATAACCAGCGTATGGTTTAAGCGCGTCAGGCCCAAGCAGCGCTGGCAAGAATTCTTTATAAGTAATCACTTGTAGTTCCGCACTGACAATCTTTCTCGCCATTTGATAGATTTTTTCATCCATCAAACTTGGATCGATCCCATGAATAATGTCCGCAATCAAATTATGCTCCCGAACAAACAGCGCATGGATAGCACTCAACTCCACATTCTCATTAGCGCGCACATCGCCGGCCAGAAACAACTCTTTATCAGGAACGATTTGCGCATCGTTAGCGTTAGGAAGTCCATCAGTATTGAGCGGCGGCAAATCTCCATCGCTCGTCTTTAATTTCCCTTCTTTAAACAACCTTAATGCATCTGCACGTGTTTTATCAGAACCATAAATAACCGAACCATCCAAAAATGAGGTAATGTCGTTAACTTGCTGAGCAGGTTGACCTTTATTGTTACTCTTACTGTCTTGAAAAACTTTCTCCATTAGAAAATCAGCCTTCGTTTCATCGCAAAAAATAGCCGAGCAAAAAATAAATAAACTAGATACCATAAAACTTATTAGTTTATTGTTCATAATGGTTTCCTCTTTTAAAAGAACTGTCAAAGCACTATTTTCTATCCGCAAAATACAGAAAATAACTATCTATGTAAAACCAGGGTAAGTTATTCTACTCGGCAATAGCGGTACAGCATCGGCGCCCCAGTGGAATAGTTGCCCCTTCATCACTCTTTTGTAACTTAACATGCAGCAGTCAAAATACAAGTTGTCAAAAAAAAGCTCATCAAAATCCCTAAGTAATTAACATAAAAGAATTAAAACATTAAAACGTTCTATTCTCCCGCCCATAATTTATGAGCAAATTTTTTCTAAACTTTTGTAAATAAAAAGGCTGGGTATTTACTTCTCTGATTGGCAATTGTCATAAAATTTCTTAACAGCATTCCAAAAATAAAAAACGCCTTCTTTGAAGAAGGCGTTCTAAATTTTATAAAAACACTGACGCGTTAAGTATTAAGCGAAGCTGGATTTTGTTTATGCGCATGCCTTAACTGGCCGCAAGCTGCATTGACATCGCGTCCGCGAGGCATACGGATCGTTGCGTGAATTCCTAATTGCGAAAGACGGGTTTTAAAGGAAAGCATTTCTAATTTGGTGGGCGGTTCGTGGTCAAATTCTGAAACGGGATTGTAAGGAATCAAATTCATTTTACAGATCATGCCTTTCAGTAATTTGCTCAACGCCTGGGCGGCTTTTTCAGTGCAGGTGATGTTCTTGATCAAAATATATTCGAAGGTAATCTGTCGGTTGGTTTTCTTAATGTAATCACGACAGACTTGAATTAGTTCCTCGACGGGATATTTTTTATTGACCGGCATAAGAACGCCGCGCGATTCATCGTCATAGCCGTGAAGCGAGATAGCTAATTCAACTTGAATATTTTGTTCGGCCAGCTCTTTGATTCTCGGGACTAATCCCACGGTTGAAATAGTAATATGCCGCGCGCCCAGATTGATCGCTTTATCGGAATTGATGAGGCGGATCGCTTTCATGAGGCTTGAAAAATTATCCAGCGGTTCGCCGGTTCCCATGAACACAATGTTGGATAACGGTCTTTCATGTTTCAAAGACTCTTCTTTAACATGCAACACTTGTGTCACAATTTCGGCGCAGCTTAAATTTCTGACCCATCCTCCGATACCGCTCGCGCAAAATTTGCAGCCGAACTTGCATCCGGCTTGAGTGGAAATACAAGCGGTCGCCCGCGTTTCCGTCGGAATAAGGACACTTTCGATCTTTTCATGATCATCAAGATCGAATAGAAATTTCGTCGTGCCTTCCTGAGAAATTTTCTTTTCGATGATGGTGTTCGGTTTAAGCACGAAGTCTTCCTTAAGTTTATCGCGGAGCGTCTTCGACAAACTACTCATATCATCAAACGACCAAACACCTTTTTGATAGATCCATTCAAAAATCTGACCAGCGCGAAAATTTTTCTCGCCAAGAGACTCTAGATAAGCAGATAATTCTTCAAATGAAAGATCTCTTATATCTTTGGGAGCGATTTGGGAAGTTTTCATGACTTTAAAATTCGCAGGGAGTTAAAGAAAATTTTACGAAGTATGCGTATGAGGCGTATGTTTATGATTGACTTCAAACTCGCCCATTTTGCGGAATTTTTGATAACGTGCTTCTAATAATTTTTCTAACGACAAGTCTTTGAGCTCATCGATATAATGCAGGACAATTTTTTTAAGGTTAGCGGCAACTTCTTCGGGGTTGCGGTGTGCGCCGCCGGAAGGTTCAGGAATAATTTCATCAACTATACCAAATTTTTCAAGATCTTCTCCGGTTAAACGCAGCGCATTCGCGGCATCAGGTGCTTTCGTACTACTGCGCCATAAGATTGACGCACAGCCTTCAGGAGAAATGACAGAATAATAGGCATGCTGCAAAATACATACACGGTCTGCGACCCCAATCCCGAGCGCGCCTCCGCTTCCTCCCTCGCCTATCACCGTTGCAACAATCGGCGTCTTGATTTGGACCATATCTCTTAAATTAGAGGCAATCGCTTGTGCTTGGCCGCGCTCCTCAGCGCCGATACCAGGATAAGCGCCCGGTGTATCAATCAAAATAACAATAGGTATCTGAAATTTTTCCGCAAATTTCATCAATCGAATGGCTTTTCTGTAACCCTCGGGGTGCGCGCAGCCGAAATTCCGCATCAAATTTTCTTTAGTATCGCGACCTTTCTGATGGCCTATAATCAAAACTTTTTGTTCATCGATTTTTGCCAAGCCGGCGATTAGCGCGAAATCGTCTGCAAAAAGCCGGTCGCCGTGCAATTCTATAAAATCGCTGGTAACCATCCTGATGTAATCAAGTGTATAGGGACGATGCGGATGACGGGCAATCTGAACGCGCTGCCACGGCGTCAAATTGTTGTAGACCTCGGATTTCATTTTCTCTAACTTCTGTTCGAGCTTTTTGATTTCCGGTTCTAAATTGACCTTACGGTCAGAACCAAAATTTCTTAGTTCTTTGATCTTGGCTTCAAGTTCCTGAATTGGTTTTTCAAAATCGAGTCCGGCCATATTATAGATTGTTTCCTGTGAGTTAACGGTCGGCCCTGTACCAGAACTCGGTACAGGGCCGGGAGTTATTTCTTTATTTAATTGCCTAATCCACGATCGTAACGGTCGTCCCGATCGGAATTAAATCGTATAATTCTTCAACTTCTTCATTACGCATGCGCACACATCCCGCAGTCACTTGCTGGCGCATTTTTTCAGGTTCAATAGTGCCATGAATTCCATAACCTGGCAAGTCAAATCCCATCCAGCGGGTTCCTAGAACATTTTGCGGACTTTCCGGCGGGATAACGGCGCCGGCTTTAAACCAAACAGGATTAATCAACTTTGAGGCAATCTTAAATGTCCCCACCGGTGTAATGTTGTTAGCACCCGTTGAGACATCGTAAACTTTAATGACCTCTTCCCCATCCTTGAGAATCAAAATGTTCTGTGACTTATCCACAAAAATATTAAATGACCCGGTCCAAATAGAAAGCTTCTGACCCAGCCGGATCACATCATTATTAATATTATTTCGTCTTTTGATCAGTTCAACCGTTGTGCCATAGGTCTTAGCCAATTTGCCTAAAGTATCACCGGCTTTAACTTCATGAATAACCGCTTTCGGCGAAGGCATAGGCGTTAAAATCATTTTCATATTTAAACCTTCCAATCCTTTTTGAACGGTTTCCATGCCTTCGTAATCCGGATAATTGGTCATTACCTCCTTGTAGCGATCACGTGCTTCTAGAATTTCATTATTCTTTTCTAAGGCTACGGCTTGTTGATACAACTCTTGCGGTTTTACAGAAGATGTCGCACTTTTGGGCGCTTCTTCGACTCTAATCAAATCTCGATTAGCTTCTTTTTTTGATTTATGACAACCTTGTAATAGCAAAATCGCTCCCACCACAAGGACCAAAACGCCTAAACCAATCGCCACAAATTTATTCTTCACGCTGAACCTCCCTCAACTTTATTCCTGCAAACAGCAGTCGGTACGCATACCATCTCTTTAAAAAGAATTTTAAATAAACTATCTCGCTGCAAGCTGACGATCTATCAAAAGCCAAAAAAATAAGGAATCACAACGAGCTAAAAGGAATTCTACCGTTAATTCACACTTCTATCCTCGCTGAAAGCCTTTAAGGCGGGGTAATGCGCTCATTAAATTTACTCAACAAAAAGCCAAGACCTAGCTTGATCTTGGCTTAAAATTATTCCCAAACAATATAAAGCAAAAGCGCTAGACTTACCCCCAGCAAACCACCCACAAAAACCTGAATCGGCGTATGTCCAATCAATTCTTTTAGACGGGTGGCCTCAATTCTTCCTTTCCAATAAATATCATCCATAATTTTATTTAGAATTTCAGCCTGCTGGCCGGCGGAACGGCGAACACCTTGCGCATCAAACATAATAACCAGCGCAAAAACTGCGGCCAACGCAAAAAGCACTGAATCAAATCCATATTCAAGCCCGCAAGTCGTGGCGAGCGCACAAGCCCCCGCAGCATGACTCGAAGGCATCCCGCCTGTTCCAATAAACCACCGGAAGTCGAATCTTCTTTCATTAATACTGTTATGAATCACCTTAAGACCTTGTACAACAGCCCAAACGGTTAATGTGATAAGGAGGGTTTTATTATGGGTTATCGCTGGAAAAAACTTTTTCACGCGCTTAGTGATCTTTCCTTAATTAACGCGATGTGCAAATTTCTCGGCGAGTAAGCTGCGAGTCCTTGATGTAAAGGGACTCATTTCCCCACCGCCTTTAGAAAAATTTACACGACGTTAATTAAGCTCGACAATTGGGGCTTTGTCTTGTGAAAATTGCCGTCTAAAAAAATTGTTTGACGAGGAATTAGCTTTCATTATAATTAGAGCCTTGGAAAAATCAAGGCCTTTTCCAACCCTATAAAGCAACTCTCTCCCATTTCAGTTTTTTTCCCTAAAAAATTCCCAAATTTATTTTTTCTCCCGTTAGCAACTTTGAACAAAGGACGATTATGTCTATTATAGCCACAGAAGTAATTGAAACCAAAATTCTATTTATACGCGGGTACAAAGTTATGTTAGACCGAGATTTAGCTGCATTGTATGACGTTGAAACAGAACATTTAACCAGACAAGTTCGTAGAAATATAGAACGATTCCCGTCAACTTTTCTCATAAACCTAACATATGAAGAATTTAAAAACTTGAAACGCCAATTTGGCGGATCAAGTTGGGGCGGAACTCGAAAGCCGCCTATGGCCTTCACTGAACATGGCATTTTGATGCTCTCCAGTGTCCTCAAAAGCAAAAAAGCGATTCAAGTCAATATTCAAATTATGGAAATATTCATTAAACTCAGAGAAATGTTATCCAGTCACAAAGAGTTAAAACAAAAAATCGATGACATGGAAAAAAAGTATGATCATCAATTTAGAATCGTCTTTGAAGCCATTAAGCAATTACTTGAACCACCCGAAAAACCAAAACCTAAAATTGGATTTCATTCCTGTCAACATAAGGAATCGTAATGACAGACATCGTAGCTCAAGAAATCATTGAAACTAAAATATTACTTATTAGAGGAAAGAAGGTGATTCTCGATCGGGATCTGGCAAAATTGTATGGCGTTACAACCGGAAATCTTAATAAAGCGGTGAAGCGTAATATGGATCGATTTCCCGAAGATTTCATGTTCAAACTCAATAAAGAAGAAGCCGCATCTTCAAGATTCCAATTTGGAAGCTTGAAAAGAGGATCCAACATTAAATATCTTCCCAATGCCTTTACTCAAGAAGGCATTGCCATGTTGTCCAGTATACTCAACAGCAAAAGAGCAATTCATGTCAATATTCAAATCATGAGAGTTTTTGTCAAGCTACGGGAATTAATGATATCACACAAGGAATTAGCCCAAAAAATAGAAAATTTGGAAAATAAATTTAAAGAATGTGATAGGAATTTCGTGATTATTTTTGAAGCGATTAAAAAATTACTTGAACCACCCGAAAAACCAAAACCTAAAATCGGATTTCATCCCTGACAACATAAGGAATCGTAATGACAGGCATCGTAGCTTCAGAAATCATTGAAACCAAAATATTCTTCATACGCGGCCAGAAGGTAATGTTAGATCGCCATCTAGCAGCTTTATACAATGTCAAACCAATTCGCCTTAGAGAACAAGTTAAAAGAAACATTAAACGATTCCCTTCTGATTTCATGTTTCAATTGAATGAAAAAGAAACAAACGACATGGTATCGCAAAATGCGATACCATCACACAAACTTCTTGGTGGTCATAGAGTTATGGTTTTTACGGAACATGGTATTCTCATGCTTTCAAGTGTACTTAAAAGCGAACACGCAATTGAGGTCAATATTCAAATTATGCGTACATTTACCAAATTACGAAGACTGCTGACTGAACATCAAGATCTCCTTGAAAAAATTGAAGCTATGGAGAGAAAATATGATTACCAATTTAAGGTTGTTTTTTGAAGCGATTAAAAAATTACTTGAATCACCTAAAAAACCCAAGCCCAAAATCGGATTTCATCCTTAAACCGAAAAAATAAAGGTAATAAAAATTATGTTAGCCAAAGTTTATAGCTATGGTATCGACGGCCTGGACGCGTTTCCGGTTTGCATTGAAGTTGATGTGACTAAAGGACTGCCTTCAACCGTTATTGTGGGCCTACCAGACAACGCAGTTAAGGAAAGCAAAGAACGAGTCCGCTCGGCGATTAGAAATAGCGGTTACAAATTTACCGCTGAGCGGGTTACGGTAAATTTATCACCCGCCGATATTAAAAAAGAAGGTCCATCCTTTGATTTAGCCATTGCACTTGGTATTTTAGCTGCGACGAAGCAGATTAACGCTGTTGGGCTTGAAAATTTTATTATTTTGGGAGAACTATCTTTAGACGGTGGCATTCTTCCTATTCATGGAAGTCTGTGCATTGCGCTCAGCATCCCTTTCCGTCGATTTAAAGGCGTAATTCTACCCTCCGCCAATGCCCGTGAAGCAACGGTCAATGAACACATTAATATTTATCCAGTGCAGAATTTATCTCAAGCCATTGCTTTCTTAAATGACAATCAACACATCAAACCTTCGAAATTTCAAAAGCCATGTGAAGATAGCATTGAGAACAATCTTCTGGATTTTAGTGATGTCAAAGGACAATTTTTGATTAAACGCGGACTGGAAGTCGCAGCCGCCGGCGGACACAATGTTTTTTTAATAGGTCCACCTGGAAGCGGAAAAACAATGCTTGCTCAGCGGCTTCCCACTATTCTTCCAGACATGACCCGTCAGGAAGCTTTGGAAACGACCAAGATTCATTCCATCATGGGACTCATTCAACCGCAAACGGGTCTGTTGACGCAACGACCTTTTCGTTCGCCGCATCATACGAGTTCGGATATCGCGCTAGTCGGCGGTGGTTCCGGGCCTCGTCCTGGCGAAGTAACATTAGCCCATAACGGTATTTTATTTTTAGATGAGCTTCCGGAATTTAACCGCAATGTCTTAGAAGCCCTGCGCCAGCCGCTCGAAGACAATTATGTAGTTGTATCGCGCGCGGCCAAAACATTAAAATTCCCTGCGCGGTTTATTCTCATTGCAGCACTCAACCCTTGTCCATGCGGCTGGTACGCTGATCGCAAAAAAGAATGCATTTGTTCTTCACAAAAAATTGAAAAATACATGTCCAAAATCTCCGGCCCATTGCTCGACCGCATTGACATACATCTTGAGGTCTCTTCCCTCAAATCCGAAGAACTTCTTTCTCTAAAAACTCCTGAAACTTCTTCTGCCATAAAAGAACGTACGACTCGCGCCCGCCAGATTCAAAAAGAACGTTTTAAAAATTCCAGCATTTTTTCAAACGCTCAAATGAATCACCGCCAGGTTAAACATTTCTGCTCCATAGATGAAGCTGGTCGAACTCTTCTTAAAAGCGCGATTGATGAATTAGGGTTGTCAGCGCGCGCTTATGACAAGATTATTAAGGTAAGCCGAACGATAAGTGACCTGGCGGGAAGCCAAAACATTCTGTCTGAACATATCGCCGAAGCGATTCAGTATAGAACGCTTGACCGACGAGGATATTGAAATTTTAACATTTTTCCAAACCTAAAAGATAACCGGCAACAAAATAAATTGGGATACTGCATAATAATAAAAAACTAATACCAAATGTAACGGAAATAGCCATTGCCACAATAGGTGAAATTACCGAAAAAAATCCGTTTATGCCCCATCCCCAAGGAACATATTGTGGCGATACTCTTTTTAAATTGTTGACGGCTTGCGGCAAGTATACACCCAGTAACAATCCCACAGGGAAAAGCAACAAAAAGGCAAAGATAGCTTTAAAAAACATACTTTGACTGATTAATAAATTTAGATACGGAAGGATAAAAATCATCTCCAGAAGAATCAAGGTCGACAAACAATAAGTAACATATCTGATATTTTTTAATTTTTGAATAATTCGACCGGAGTAAACGGACCCAAGCCCTGTTGACAACAATAGCCCAGATAAAACAATAGAAACCGCATGATTGGGATGTCCTAAAAATAATCCCAACTTTTGCATAAAAGCAATTTCTATAAAAAAGTATCCTAAGCCCAGGCATGAAAAGATCCAGCGATAATTCCGTTTCTTTAATAATGGCATGCTGATTTTAAATAAAATTCTTAGAGGCAACAAAATAAAAATTCCAGATATCATAGCTAGAAAAGATAATAATAAAACAATGTTGTATTCCAAAACTGGAATCCCATTTCTGAATAGATCAGCCCATTTCGTGTAATGATAAAAAAAAGGCTGATCATCTTCAGTCGGTTGGATATTGTAAGGGTACTGTTTTATAAATACTTTTTCTAAAGACTCATTATTCAATTCGAGAAATGATTGGTAGACACGAAAAACAGATAAAGATAACTCAGGCGTAGTACTGTAATAAAAATAGGGATTATCCAGCGCCCATCGTTTTAGCTTTTGAATTTGGTCTTGAGTAAATGGTTTTTTCTGAATTAATAGTGAGGTCGCCGTTAACCACACGTCAGACAGCATAGCAATATGCTGGGAAGGTTCTTGAATGCCCATTTCCCTTAATACCTGAACAGTTGTCACCAGCATGCGCAACATTTCTCTGGGAGCCTCTGGATATTCCAACCTAATAAGATTGATAACCCCATCTTCTTTTAATTTTGTAAAATATAGCCGTATTGCTTCTTTTGTATAAAGATAATTTTCTGAAAAAATATTTGTTGAAGCCATTGTTCCCGTATACGAATCTACACCCGTTAACTGAATAACATCGTATTTTTCTGAACTGGTAGACAGATAATGCCTCCCTTCGTCATGGACTAAACGAAGTCGGGGATCATTTACCCAATGTTTAAAATAATCTTTATAAACGTCTTTAAGGATTTTATGCGTAGCGCCATTAATTTCGACGCCCGTAATTTTCACCGCATTAGCGTAAATGGCCGATAAAATGTCCATACCCGCGCCCACTCCTATGACTAAAACATTAGGATGAGCGACCAAAGTTGCCTTATAAGCCCCATAATATAAGGTATCTTCTATTCCTTTCAGTGATTCTGGATGACCATCATAAAGAAATGCCCAAGTTGCTGCGTTATTATTCTGACAAAGATTTTTCTTAATATGTTGATGGAACTCATGACTGCTCCCGAGCATAGATAAATTTCCGTGATCAAGCGTCTGTACATCCAGGCTAGAAACATCAATCCTGGCGATAGGATCCCATTTAAAATATTCTGTTCCCTGTATTTGTAATAGTGAACCGCCTGGAAATTGCATTTTGAACATTGTTGAAGAATTTGGATATAAAACTAAAAGCAACAAAAGAAAAAAACCAAATGCTAAACCATTTTTCTTAGATCGCAGCGGCAAAATAATGTTAACCCCTAATAAAAACAGACCGCATAAAATTAGCAAACTCTGTTCGACACCCAGAAATGATATAAAAAAAACGATTAACAACGCGCCTAATGCTGATCCTAATAAATCAAAACAATAAATTCTTTTAGTAGGCAATTGTTTGTGCGCCAAAAGAATGCCTAAAATCAGTCCGCAGAATATAAAAGGAATAACAAAAAGACTGGCCAATGAAATGCAAACTAAAAAAAAATTAAAATACTCAATCTTATTGTTAATGGAAGACCAGGCTAGGGACAAACGATAAAATAAAAAAGTATTAAAAAGCAGTGTAAAGATAAAAGAATACATACATTGGTACACATATCTCCGAATTTTTCTTATGAATTTACTGTTAAATGCCAAAATAACACCGGCTATGGCAAATCCCAGCATTGTTAAAGAGATCACAAGAAAAGCAAAATTATTAAATAGCTTTGCAGAGATTATTCGGAATACCAGTATTTGTGTAGCTAGTGTAATAAAGGAGGTTAGAAATGAAATTACATTACACTTAGCAATGTATTGCTTTTTTAGCATATTCTCTTAGCGACGGGGAATTACCAATAAAACGGCGTGAACATTTTAATCTGATCCAATAACTGGTGAACCACAATAACCGAAACAATATTGGAATATTGATCTGTCCAGGGCCGTCTTTTGAGCAGGGCTGGGATTAATTTGGGGTGAGCACTCCATTCCAATTGGGCAGTTAATTTTTCTGATAGTTCTTTATCCCATGTTAATGCGACCCATTGCGAAGCCATTTTATCTTGACTTATTTCGGGATTTGTCTTCTCACAGATATAAGCGCCGCGGTCTAACCCATTACGCATAACAACTGGCGCCAATTCCAAATAGCGGTTACTGACATGGTATACAATTATTCCTTTATCCGTGAGGACACGGCGCAGTTCATTCATCATATCGGTAGTTAACAAATGAATTGGAATAGAATCACCACTAAAAGCGTCCACGATAATTACATCATAACTATGCTCCGGTTTTTGCCGAATAGAAATGCGTGCGTCACCAAAAACAACATTAATCTTTCCTTTTGTGTCGGTTAAAAAATGAAAATAGTGTGTTGCTAATTTGTAGACATCTGGATCAATTTCAAAAAATTCCATGGTTTTATTTTCACGCGCCCACACTGCCAAGGTCCCGGTCCCTAAACCTATTGCTGCCATATGAGTGAAATCGAACAAAGACGAATTCAAGAGTGCGCCTATTGGCGTTTTATCGTGGTAATACGATAAAGCCTCGTCTCTTTTATTTTCATCGAGGTATTCGGCGCCATGCAGGGTCGTGCCATGCATAAAAAATCTTGTGTCCCGTTTTTCAAGAATCTTGTACAGCCCATAATAATTGCGTTCCCGGTGAATAAAATTTTGCCAGCTCCAAACATCTTCCAACGGCGTAAGAATGCATAAAGATAAAATACTGAATACGCCCAGCGTCAGCATCGCCGGATTTTTTTGAAATCCCGCAAATACCCGTTGAAACACGTAAAAAAACAATATGATTCCAAACACATTGTAATGATTGAATTGTACAGGCCACAGAAAAACAAAAAGGAATACATAAAGTAATAGTCGCAAATCACAAGGTTCAATTCTCTGCCGCGGCTGGCCCAGCATCCAGCCCAAAGCGACCAAACTCAACCCCAACAAATATTCCCAAAGCCCCGAGGAAATAACCGGCATAATCCAGTTGATAACCAGGCTTCCGATAAAACTTCCCGTCGCAATAACGATATAAAAATAAGTCAGAAGCCGGTCATTTTTGGGTTTCGATTGGTAAAGCTGAGTTTGACAGAACATGCATACGACAAATAATTCAAACAAAAGCAAAATCAAAAATATTACAAAAGGAACAGTTCGCTGCAGAATAAGAAAATATAAAAAAATACCTAAAGTCATCCAAACACTGATTTTCTGATTAATCCATGGTGGACACCAGGGTTTAGCTTTAAAATTCAAAGTAAAAGCTAAAAGATAAATGGATAAAGGCAAGATCCACAATAAAGGCAGCGGCGCAATCTCAGAAGTGACAATATTGGTGACGGCCAGAAACATAATGGCTCCGCCAGCTCCTAAAAAGAACCAACGGGCCGTTTCACGACGAGGGACTCTTTCAGTTATAGTTGTATCAACGCGTTCTTCGGTATCAACGGGGATCAAAACTACAGCCACAATCTGTAAAAGAAATAAAAACAGATAACCCAAGCGCCAGATACTGAGTTGCTGCTGTAAGTCAAAATAAGGTTCTATTAAGAATGGATAGGATAAAAGCGCGCCGAAGGACCCTAAATTGGAAACCCCATAAAGTATGTACGGATTAACGCGTTGTTTTAGGTTAGAAAAAGAAAGCTGAGCTTGCAGGATAAGGCTAAATGTTGAAAGGACAAAAAAGACCAGTCCGATCGTCCAGGTAAGCTGCCAAAAAATATCAATGGCAATCGGCCAATGACTGTGCGGATGAATGGCATGTAATGGCCGGCCTGGAAAAAATAAAAATGGACTGGCAACAAGTAAGGGATGAAAGAAACGATAGCGCTTGATTCCCCACTGCTGGACAACGCGGTGAGCATAAAGATATCCCAACAAAAGGACGGCTTGAAAAAAAACCACACACCCGCCCCAAACAATATAACTGCCACCGTAAGCTAAAAGAAAAAGTTTAGCCACAATGAGCTCAATTTGAAACATGAGAAAAGCGGCCAGAAATGTCAATATATTGAGGATGAGGATGCCTTGCATAGAATGGCATTTAATATAGCACAGGATTATTTAGCACAAGGGATGTTCTCTATATTTTTGCAAAGAGGTATTCAGGCAATAAAAAAGGCCACGCGTTTTTGAAACGCAAGGCCCTTAATTCTAAATTAAAGAATATTCTTAATCTTTCTCAGTGTCTTTGTGATAAAAACGTGCCTCACCGTCTGATTTCTTGATAACGACGAGAATCGTAGGATACTGCTCATTAACATTCATCGTCTTATGACGGGGATAAAATTTAATACCGTAACGGTCAGGTTTTTCAAAGGCCAATTTTGGTCTATCAAGATAATAATGTTGATCATATCCGCGAAAAACCACCTGACTTTGAGCTAATAAAATGGCCTCTTTTCTGTTAACGCCGTCATGCGTGTTAACTTGAGACAGATAATCTTTCATGATGGATTGGCTGGTCACTGGTGTGCGCGTTTTCGTGGTAACAACGCAGCCGGTAAGAATGGATAGACATACAAAGCTGATAATTAATCTCTTCACGGAACCTCCCATTGTTGAAATGTCATCAAGTACCAAATCATAAATAAACTCAACAATCGATGATCAAACAGATTTGAGTTTAAGACATTAGTGCTTGAAATTCGAATTTATTTAAAATTATCCTGGTTTAATTTCTCCTAATGTTTCTTTCAACTTAGCCAGATCATAGATAATAAACTTCGATTTCGTTGAAGGGTGCATTAAAAACAGGATGACGATAATAGGCCAAAGCATCGATACAATTATGAGTGTAAACAAAACGACCCGGATTAAGCCAGGCGAAATAGCATAAATGCCGCTATTAATTTCTACCATCTTCGCGAAATCCGGTACCACATGAAAATAAACCATGTAACAGTTTAAAAGTTCATAAATAACAAAGAGCAGAAGTGCGCCTTTCCAAGCCCAACGCTCAAAAATAAGCAGTCCCATTCCGCAAGCTAACATGGCTCCGTAGAAACTCCATTCCAAAACGCTGCGATTTACTACAAGCACATCCATGCCTAATGTCAGCTTGGCATAAATGGCGACTAACGTCGCTAAAATCATCCAACCGGCCACAACAGTGACACCGGCTGAAGTCTTCTTTACTTTCTTCTTGGGGGATTTTACAGCTCTCATCGGTTCGGACCTCCTTGTCTTTTATAAAACCACAAGAAACGGTCAATAAAAAAGCGTGAAGTCAAAACCAAGCTGAAATAACTATGCAATGTCCAAAACGCGGCAACATTTTACCTTGAGAACGGGGAATTATTCAAGTGTTCTTTTTTGAAGGCAGTAGAATGGGCTTTACTGGGCGGGCCCTCGGCGCTTAACGGTCCGGGCCCGCCCCGCAATTTACTGTCTATTCAACCTTCTCTGAACAATTTGTCAACTTCATCAGCAAAAAACACAATCTTTCCTCTTAAACTTAATATTGTTTGTTCCAAGTGCAAAGTTTTTATGATATACTCGCGCGGACAGAAAAATAGAAATGGTGAAAATCCATTGATTGTTCCCTAGAATCCATATCCCAATGGAAACAACCCTAAATCTCCCCGATTCCAACGCAACTCCCATGCTTCGGCAGTACCAGGAAATTAAAGCCAAGCACCCGCAAGCCATCCTTTTTTTTCGTCTCGGCGATTTTTATGAAATGTTTTATGAAGACGCCAAAGTCGCATCAAATATTTTAGAGGTTGTTCTAACCTCCCGGAGTAACGGAAAGTCCGCCAAGATCCCCATGTGTGGAATCCCTTATCATTCCGCCGATAATTACATCGCCAAACTCATTAAAGCCGGTCTCAAAGTCGCCATCTGTGAACAAGTTGAAGATCCCACAACCGCTCAAGGCATCGTGCGCCGCGAAGTTATCCGCACAATTACCTCCGGCACATTCCTGGATGAAAACGCCGTCGAATCCCGTACCATTGTCGCACTTTTTCTGCAGGACAAATCCATCGCGTTAAGTTTTATGGACACAACCAGCGGCGCCATTCATACCAATGAATATCCAAGCATTCAACGGGTGATTGAAGTCATGGCGCGCTTTCCCATTTATGAATGCGTTTACCCGCAATTCCAGGAAGATAAAGTCAAAGCGATTCTCAAGCACCCTTTATTACGTCTAAAAAATATTATCTTTAGTCCGTGTGAGGATTGGTATTTTAATCCGGATATCGCTAAAAAATCGTTATGCGACCATTTTAAGGTTCATAACTTAAACGGATTCGGACTGGACGGTTTATCCGCCGCGCAAGCCGCCTGCGGGGCACTTCTTGAATATCTGAAAGCTATGAACAAACAGCCGCTTTTGCACGTCGACCGGATTGTTTTGTACACGGATTCCGAATATGTTTTCATTTCCCCGGCCGCGTGTTATGGCTTGGAATTGGAAGATGTTTTAAAAAATCTTGATCACACCTTAACTTCCCTCGGCAAACGCCTGTTCCGCTTTTGGCTTTACCATCCTTTGTGCGCTATTGATGCAATCGAAGAACGCCAAAAAGCGATCACACTTTTACGCGACCAATCTTCCGTGCGGCAAGATTTGGAAAGATTGCTGCGCCATATTCCCGATATTGAAAAAAGTATTTCGCGTTTGAGCTGCGGCTACACATCTGCTAAAGATATTCTCGCTATTCGAAATACTTTGGCCAAGCTTCCTGAACTACAAAAAGCAGTTACACCGCTCAGTTCCCTTAATCCTTTGTTTCAAATTGAAGATATCCCCGAACTGCGTCTCTTATTAGAGAAGGCGATCAATCCGGACATTCCGCTGGCCCACGCCGAGGGAAAAATTATCCGCCCAGGTTATCATGCTGAGCTCGACGGATTGCGAGATATTCAAATGCACGGCCAGGAATGGCTCAAAAAATTTCAGACGGATGAAATCAAACGCAGCGGGATTAACTCGCTTAAAGTCGGCTTCAATAATGTTTTTGGTTATTACATTGAAATTACTAAAGCCAATTTGAGTTCTGTTCCGTCAGATTACATCCGCAAACAAACGCTTGTGAACGGCGAACGCTTTATTACGTCGGCGTTAAAAGAATTTGAAGAGAAAATCCTGACCGCCGAGGAAAAAATTCTTAAAATCGAAAATGAATTGTTGCGCGGCATTCAACAAGAAATTCTAAGCCGCTCGATTCTCCTTCATGAGTACGCCAATCGGCTGGCGACGCTTGATGTTTTATATGCGTTAAGTTTACTCAGCCTCTCGCCGCATTATATTCTGCCCAAAATTACCGAAGATACTTTGCTCGATATTAAAGACGGCCGTCATCCCGTCGTTGAACGGATTTTGCCTGGATCATTTGTCGCCAACGATACGCTTCTCGATTGTGAGGACAATCATTTAATTATTTTAACCGGACCAAACATGGCTGGAAAATCGACATACATTCGTCAAACTGCGATTCTGGTTATTCTGGCTCAGATGGGAAGTTATATTCCTGCAACCTCAGCGCGTATCGGTATCGTCGACAAAATCTTCACACGCATTGGCGCGCATGATGACATCACTAAAGGCCAAAGTACTTTTATGGTGGAAATGAATGAGACCGCGGACATCCTAAATAATATTTCTGCACGCAGTTTAATTATCTTAGATGAAATCGGCCGCGGCACCAGCACCTACGACGGATTAAGTCTGGCCTGGGCGCTGGCGGAACATCTTCAAAAACAAAAAGTCCGCACACTTTTCGCCACACACTTTCATGAATTAACCGCGTTGGCCGATCAGCTGACGGGTGTTAAAAATTACAACGTCGCTGTTAAAGAATGGAAAGATGAAATCGTCTTCCTACATAAAATCGTACCCGGATCGACGGATGATAGCTATGGGATTTACGTGGCGAAACTGGCTGGCATTCCTAAAGAAGTCATCAATCGTTCCAAACAGATTCTAACCAGTCTGGAATTACAGAATAATCTCAAAAATAAAATCCGCGGGAATTCCGGCGAAAGCCAGCTCAGTCTTTTTTCAAATACACTTTCCGCCGCTGATCTCCAGATCGAAGAAATCAAATCGATCATTCAGTCAATGGATATCAATGCGCTGACGCCGTTGGCTGCTTTAAATAAATTGCAGGAACTTAAAAATAGAGTAGCTGATCAACGTGGGACGTGAGACATAGGAGGTAACACGTCAACATAGACGGACTACATTAAAAGGGCACATGGGCAAAGTTCATCTTTTAACATCTGAAGTCATAGCCAAGATAGCCGCCGGCGAAGTGATCGAGCGTCCGGCTTCTGTCATTAAAGAATTGATGGAAAATGCAATCGACGCGAAAGCGGATTCGATTGAAGTCCATTTAAAAGAAGCTGGGAAAACATTTATTCATATTAAAGATAATGGCGTTGGTATTGAGCCTGATGATTTAGAAAAAATCTTTTTACGGCATTCGACCAGTAAAATTCAGAATATCGACGATCTTTTTGCTATTTATTCGCTAGGTTTTCGCGGGGAGGCGCTGTACAGTATTGGCGCGGTCGCTGATGTGACTGTTAAAAGTAAAACTCAGCAAGAAGATTCCGGCTGGGAAATTCACTGGCGCGGTGGTGAAAAGAAAAATTTACATCCCATGACGATGAACCGCGGCACCGATATTGAAGTTAAAGAACTTTTTTTTAATACACCTGCCCGAAAAAAATTTCTTAAAAGCAATACAACGGAAGTAAATCAAATTTTAGGTGTTTTCCTTCCTTACACTCTACTGTATCCCAATATCCGCTTTCGCCTGACGCACCAAGGAAAAGACTTGATTGACTTAAAACCGACGCGCGATCTTAAAGATCGCCTTAGTCACGCGCTTAATCTTGAGCCGCAATATTTGTTGGAGACGAAACAGGATTTTCCTAAAGAAAAAATCGGCATGCAAATGGTTTTGGGTGATATGAATATTAAACGCCCTCGCCGAGATTTGCAGTTTATTTTTGTTAACGAACGGCCCGTTCAAAACCGTAACATTGGATTTCATCTTAATCAAATCTACCGGCTGATTTTTCCGCCGGAAGTTTATCCTTTCTTCGCCGTCTACTTACAGGTTCCGCCGGAAGATGTCGATGTCAATGTCCATCCGACCAAACGCGAAGTTAAGATTAGAAATGAACAAGAATTGTGCACGCTGTTACGCGCCATGGTTGAGCAATCATTACTGTGTCATGGCAAAGCGAAACAGGTGCCGTTAAACCAAGTACAGGAATTTGCGGGGACTTCTGGAGCTAGTAAGACGGGTTTTGGAGAACACTCTTCTTCCATCTTTGAGAATGTTTCGGACCGAACAAAATCCTATATCCAGGAACATTTTGCTTTTCAAAACGGACAATTAAAAAACGCGCTCGAGCCTTTGTTTGCCCAACAAGGTGAAGATCTCAAAAATAAATTGGCTGGCAGCCGTTATATCGGCGCTTTTATGAAAAAGTTTCAGCTGTTTGAATATGGAACAACGCTTCTCGTCGTCGATCAACATGCCGCGCAAGAGCGGATTGCTTACGAAAATTTTATTAAGCAAATGGATGCCGGGCAAGTTGAGATTCAAAATCTTTTAAGCCCGATTCTTTTAAAATTGTCACCGCAAGAAAAACTCGCCTGGGAAGAAGCGCAGGAAAGTTTTGAAAGCATGGGGCTGACGAGTAATTTATGGGACAAAGAAACACTCGCAATCCACGCGCACCCGGTTCTTCTCAAAAATCCAGAAATTGCGGCCCGTTATTTATTGGCCGGTGAAACGATTGCGCATTGTGATCACGAAACCCTGGCCCGTCGGGCCTGCCGCTCATCCGTCATGGCCGGCGACACACTCGGCGCTGAACAAGCCCATCATCAACGCCAGGAACTTCTTAAATGTAAAGATCCCTACACTTGTCCGCATGGCCGGCCTACCGTTATTGAAATATCCGAGAATTTTTTAGATAAACAATTTTTGCGGACGTAAAAACGCGGGCCCCTGCCGACCCGTTAAATCAAGGGCAGGGGCCCACCGTTTTTTTTTCTATCAATCACCATCCTAATTAAGGTCCAACTCTACAACACCATAGGGTTCTAATCGTCTTGATGGTGAATGGGCGGTTGTTAACCATTCAGGAATGATTAAGCGATCGGCTTTTCGGTCGAAAACATTTTCTCGCTGAAAAATAGTTTTTAATTTACCGAAGGTCATTTCTTTCCCTTGAACTTTTACACCATAAGCTTCGGCACGAGAGCGAAGGCATAAAAACCGAAAGGTTGTTGAAAGATTATTGGGATCAAAGCCTGTTGAATGTAATATTACATTGAGGGATGGCCAATCGATTTTAATCCAGCGGGCGAAACGAAAACCACCCGTAATACAGCTTAGACACAGTTTGCGGCCGCGCAAATCCGTGTCGGTTACGACCAATTGTGGCAGTTGTCCAGCCCGGGCCAACTGGCGCATTTTGTTTTTTGCTTCTCGCAGTGTCGCCGTTTCCATGACGGTCCAGCCTTGAAGTTCCAAGAAAAGACGCACGGCCTCGCGTTCCATTCGACGATCATCAAGAACAAAAGCCCGACGCAAGAAAATTGAATTACTTAAATCCCTGCGAGGCGTCGTAACAAATGCACGCTGGGCAGCCGCATGCGAATAGATCACAGGCGGCTGCCCAGCGCTTTTTCTGTTCCCTCTTATTGGCCTTTTCCTTTCCAAAGATAAGTTGTTCTTTTCGTTATTGAAGAGAAACGGCCTAATATTGACTTTTGTTGCATCCTTTGGATTTACAAAAGTCAATAAAATCACACCCCAATGTATTAAAAAATATAAAACCATCATCACGACCACAACTCCAAATAATCTTCCCTCAATCACGTTTAGTCTATTTCCAAAATAGTCACTGACCGCTTGCATACGCCGGTTCAATTCTTCCTGATAAACATTCATCTGACGAACACGTTCTGGAAGCGTCCATCCCAATAGCCATGACAGAATATCCGCGGATTCATTGATTTCTTCTTGCGATAAGGAGATCTTATCTCCATCATGCCGGAACATAAAATCTGATAAATTCATCAACATTTCATATTTGACCAGGTATTCCAACAACAACCGGTAATTATTACCCGCATAATAATCAAAATCAGCTCCCGGCGCTTTCACCATTATCAGTGGAACCTGCGCCGACCAGGACCTCCGCTTTATGCCTAACGATTGCGTGACGCAATCAATCACTTCTTCTCCCGCTCGTCGTCCGTCGGTCAATTTGGCGCCGACTACGTGAAAAACACCGTCGGGAGTCATGACAATCTGGTGTTCCCGCGACATGTGTGACTCTGATTCAGCATCAGATGAACGATTACGGTAAAGCGGACGGACACCGCTATCAACACCGATCACTTCATCCTCTTGTTTATTTTCTAAAATTAGAAACTTGGAAAAACCGTTCCAGATTTCTTGAATTTCGTCTTCGGACGCATAGCATAACTGCGGATTCGCTGGTTGCAACCGCTCCGTTGTTCCAGCTCTGACATAATGAACGCCATAAGCATCCTTACTTAAAATAAATTGCAAGCGTCCATTTGTTTCACTTAAAAAATTAACAGGAAAGTCAGCGTGCATTTCAATATGTGTGCCGCGAACACCCATAACGAGTTTTTCTGAGGATTCGTCTTTCAATCCCAGTTTTATAGTCTCATCAATCCAGGCGCCGGTTGAATCAACTAAAGTGCGGCTGTGCACCATGACTTCTTCACCCGTTAATCCATTTTTTAGGCGGACATGATACACCTTGGAGTCTTCAAAATATTCATACCCTACGACTTCAGTATGATTTAATGTTTTCGCTCCTCTATAAGAAGCATCACGCATAACGATTCGAACCAACTGCGCGTCGTTTTGGACACCGGCATCCCAATAAAGAGCGCCGCCGCGCAAGCCCTCTTCCTTGAGTAAACCAGGGAATCTCGCGAGAACAGCTTTCTTTGAAAAATCAAACGCGGCCCGATGCCATTTCCCCGACGTCAAAAAAGCAAATAATGTGTGTAAAATTACACCGAACATAATTTTTAGAAGCGGCCGCTGATCGCCCTCATAGCTGAGAATATAAATCGGTGTGGGGTTCACTAAACCCGGTGCAATCTTTTCTAAAATCCGTTTTTCCCTGGAATTCGCGGCGATCATATGAATATTGCGATAGGCGTCGTAGAGATTCCGTTTGAGCCGGTTCCGTCGCGTTAAAACTTCCGGATGATTCTGAAAAAGACCTATAATAAGTTTTTCAATTAACCGTAAGGATTTTTTTAAGGCGATCTCAATCATTTCAAAATACCGGATAAAGGCATGAATCAGTTTCGATGAGCGGCTGGATGTGCCTTGGGCAAAATCACCTTTTTCGGCCAGGATCGTCGACAATCCGCGTAAAGCCGCATCCCGCGCCGCCCAAGCTCCGGAAATGCCGCCGCCGATTACAAAAACATCGCAGGGCTGTTCGGAATTCTTCTTAATTTTCTGCCACATCCATTCTCGGGATCTCCAAGAAAATTCAAAAGGATCCAATCCGTGCTGTGATAATTTCGTCTGGGTTTGTGTATTGACAGCTTTTAACCCTGCGCGGATTTTCTGGATCCAAATATAAATTAAAATACTAAAAATAATCAAAGTGACCGCGATTCCGATTAAATCACTTTCAATGCGGGCAGCCGCCTGTGACGGATTCGCCGGCGGCTGCCCGGCGTTTTCCTTGGAATCTTTCTGCTCTCTATCAACTTCCTGCTTTTGATTCCCCAATCTTACAATCATCCGTCGGGGCGCGGCCTCTAACAAGCTGGTGGTCTTCATATCAAGATGACTGCCGATAAAACGATTGACCCACGGAGCCATGCCATGCGCGTCGCGGACCAAGGTTATCAAAGACTGTTCTTTATTGCTCATCTGCAAAGCTTGAATAAAAAAATCACTGTTAGGCAAATCGATTTTGGCAAACGATCTTTGCCCAAACCACTTTAAAAAACGACCTCGTGGATTAAAGAACGCCCGCACCATAACTGAGGATGCCCGGCAAGCTTCTTTTTTGCCGAACCCATAACGATGACCGAAATAAAATGCCATTGCATCATGATGATACCCCTGAATAACATTGCTTTCTCTTAAGATGACTTTACTGGAATCATTCGAATCTTTTGAAAGACTAATCTCCGTCACAACAACGCTGTAACCTTCCCAAGGCGCCATTAACTGAAATATTAATCGCTGAGGTTCGTTGCGTTTAAGGACCATCATCTCTGCGCCTTCCCATTCTTTCACAAGCCATCGCGCTTCGTGATCATTCATGAGTTGCAACGATTGATACGGAACCTCTCGCGTGAAATCTTCTCCAGTGTTATCTTTTAAATTGATTGCGGCCATCATCAGCGCAGTAGGTAACGTTTCATTTGTCTCGACCGACATAGCCATCAATATCATTCCCATGACAACAATGGTCGCGAGCGGATCCCAAAGACTTTGAGAGTTTTGCTCCTCAGAGTCTAATTTTTTTCGATCGACGGTTCTCTTTTTAAACTCAAACACTTTTCCTAAAGTCTCCCGTGACAAAGTCTGGGGATGATGCCGTTGTGTATTTAAATTAATGATGAAAATTCGGCGGACATTATCCGGTAAACGTTTTGTTGTTAACGTATTAACAGAGGGCACAATCAACGGCTCAACTTGAAACCAAATATCTTTCACACCTTGACTTCTCCGGTTTAAGGCGGAACCTTTGGATTGGAAAATGAGGCTGGATTTTAGATTATTTTTAACATAAATGTAAATTTCCCACCGCCCCGGCGGAAGTTTGGTGAGCTCTAAGAGCAATTTTCTTTTTATCAATCGCCGTGTAGTATTCAGGGTGGAAACGTTAGTTCGCAAATTTTCATCGGGCGTTGCGGCCCCGCCATTTTCGTAATTTTTCTGAATTGACTTAAGTGCGGCCCTTCGCATGATAGCGAACCATAAAAGACCCGCGCCATTAGCAACAACGTAAAGAATTATAATTACCAGCAATTCTCCGGGAATTTCCATATTGACCTTATTTTGTTTATCATTTTCCTTAAGGTCTTGCGGCAAACTCCGATTCGACCCAAAAGTTCCAACAAGCAGGATGATGAACCCGACGGCTAAACTCATCAATCCAACATATAACCAAACCCAACTGTGATCTACAAAGTATATAATTCCCGACGAGATAGCCGCCCCGCCAAACCCTATCCACAGTCCTAACTTTTCTAAAAGTCTTCCTTTGAATTGAAGCCACTGCGCCGGAAGTAAGATTGATTTTTGTTGTCTGACATATCTATAAAAGAATCCAAGACGGATTACGATTATGAAAAGCACCGCGATTAGAATAATTTTAAAGTTTATTTCGATTGTGATCGTGTTGGAGGATTTGAATGCGGATTGTTTTGACGAAACGAGGGCAGCCGCCTGTGATTGATTCGCCGGCGGCTGCCCGGCGCTTTTATTCGTCAATAAAAGATACTTTCTAAAACTTTCAAAACGCCTCGGTCTTTCAAACGCCACATAAGGCATATCACGCGTTTCTATAACAAAAGGCCGATCGGCCGTAAAATCCCCAAACCTTCCCTTATCCTCACCCTTTAATAAAATTCTCGCTTCTTTAATATCGCCCTCGTCCATGGCGTTCATCAGTCTATCGACGAGCGGTGGAAGTTCGGGATGTTCAAAGAGCTGCCCATGGGTTAAACCCTTAATGTACACAATAGGAATATTGGGAATCATCCGCATTGCCCATGGCGTATCAATAATCCCATCTGTGTCTGGAAAAGAAAGGATTCGGCCAAATCTTTTGTGAAACTTATCTTCCCAAGAATCACCCAGATGTTCCATAGGGTTCCCTTCTTTGGTGGCAGAAACAATCATGACAGCGGGAAGAGGTTCCACCCAGGAAATTCGTTTATGCACATGTCTTTGGACCGAATAACGCAAAGAACCAGGGACCAATGCTTTCATAAAATTATCCGACTCCGCTCCACCCAAACGCAGACGGTGTTCACTCTCAATTTTCATTAATTCGCTTGCCGAAGGATTCAACGCAAAAGCGGGATTGATGTAAATAGCCCCTACAATGTGATTGGCATCTCGGTTACTTATTTTCCAAATAAAATCTTGAAAACTTTTAAACAACGTAAAGCGTTTTTTAACTTTAGATGCCGCAAGCCATGTTCTTAAAACCGTCCAGGCTCCAGCACTGCAACCGATGAGAATCTTCGGTTTTGTTTGTTCACTTTCTGGCAGCTGACGAATAACCTGGTTTATCAAGCTCATGTCAGGTTTAACTTTATGTACGGCCCAACTCCAATTGACGGCCAATGATTCCACGTTCGCCCGGCTCAATGTAACAACCGTCTTGCCGGCATGGTTTAGAAATCCCGCCAAACGGGTTGATTTCCATTCATTATGTGTATAAGGTTTGTTAGGATGGTGCCGATGGTCCGCTTGAATTTTCTTGGCTTTTGTCAATTCCCAAATTTCCATGCCAGTCGCAATAATAGCTAGGATGCCACGCGCGATAGAAAATTGAAAATGCCAGGGAGCCGCATGGCCTTGTTGGTACCTAATGCCATCGGGTTCTTCAATCAAAAGAGTCGTTTGCTTGGCGTATCTGATATGCTTAAAGGCAGGAGAAATAAACCATAATAAATCTTGGAAGAATAAGAATAATTCTAATGCATATTCGACAATGATCTCTTCCGAGAAGGAAAGAAATAATTGCGGCCTCATAATCGGCGGCGAACGCTCCCGCTGACTATAAATTAAAATTAAGACAATTCCCATGACCACGACCATTCCTTGGACAATCGGATCCAGGAGGAGAAAAATAATCGTTCCAAACGTGCTGAAATAAATCCATAGCACTGCGATTAATAAAGCCTTTCCTTTTTCTAATTTCTTAGAATCACGTTCTTGCTTGCGTAGTGTCTCACTAAATTGCGCCAGCCGTGTTGCAACTTTTAGCATATTCTCAGGAACCGGCCGGCCCGCGACTAAAAGATGCAGAGCTTCAAGCATAGTATCCACATTCTCGTCGGGATCTGCTTCGCCGGAATGTTCTTTGATGAATCCCATTAACCGTTTCAAGTATTCCAAACGTTCATTAGAACCTTCCGCCCTTTCTTGTTCTAAATACCGGTCTTCGGCACTTTGAACACGCAACGCCTCGGCTTTGCGTTCCATAATTTCTGAAATTTGTGTCGGTCTTTGCCGGTTTAAAGAGGGTAAACGGCCTTCCAAAAATTTAATGGCCTGTTCAATATAAAATGATTTTGTCTTTGTAAACTTTCCGTCGGGAATAGTCAGATACTTTGCCAGCCGGTCGGCCAGTGGTGCCCTTGAGCTTAGGTCTTCACTTGCTTTTTGATAAGTGGATTTATCGCTAAGATCCATTCCATCAACAATTTTCCAATGCAAAAGTAATTTTAAAGTGCTTGATATCAAGCTGGCATCGATATCACGGTGACGCATGCGCAAATAGTTTTCCAAACCATTGCTTGTCAGCGCAATAGCCTCATGAGGAAGTAAACCGAGCTTCACCAATTCTTCATAAATTTCATAAGACACATGAGAAAGTTCAACCGTGTCGCAGGGATTATTTATCAGAATTTGATTGACCCGCGCCTGATAAAATCCAGCTAAATCACCTAGCATTAACCAAAGTTTCAGAACATCGCTCAAAAACTTCCGGTCAGCGTTTCCATTGGTCAATCGGAAAAGATTTTCGACAGCACTTGGTAATCGTGTAAGCGCAATCGACTTCAATCCTTGACGCCGCAGAAGATTAAGAATAACAAAAACTTTTTGAAAGAGCGAATCAATGTGAATGCGCTCGTTAACGTAGGAACGCAATAGCCACCGCCGCAAAACGCCTTTTCGGTCATTGATTGTCAGAAATAACCAGATCTGGGGGCCCAAAAAAGAAACATTCGCCTGTTCTTCACTAAAACGAAGATAGTTTTGAATTCCATAACTAATCTTGCTGATACAATGAAGATCCACATCTGTCTCAGACGTTTTGAATTGATCGTACAGTTGGAAGGCTAAAGGCATCAATTGGTCCATGTCAACAAGCCATAAATCATTAACATGTACTTTTCCGTCGGTGTCGCGACTTTGAATGGCATGCCTTGACAGTGTAGAGACAATCTCCTTTTGGAATGCGTCATTAAGCTTTAAGGAAAATTCAACGGCAAGGCTGATAAAAGAAACTGATGGAACACTAAACACGCGCCTTAAAATATTTTCCAAATGCCTGAGCTGGGAAACATCGTGCGCTAATCTGGCTTCCGTAGCAACCGCTTCAAAAGCCTTGATGCGATTCCGTCCTTGATTACGATAATGTTGGTAACGCAATGCCAGTGGATAGAAAGGCAACATATCGACGGCAGCAGAGTTAAATAGTAGGGAATGAACTTGGTCTTCCGGTTCCAATTCTTCGAAGACACACAGGATTGTATTTTTCAAAAGTTCCGACGTAGTGCTTTCCTGATTCTTAAATTTGGTTAAACGCATGACTGGTTCCAGGGAAATCTTTTTGGTTTTGGGGTTTTGATACAAGATAAAGCGCGTCCGCCAAGACGTTTTCGATAAGATATCGGCTAAAATATTCTCGGGCTCAGCAACACTTAAGGGAGTTGGATTAATTTCATTACGAACTGTTCCTAAAGAAGAATACCGCACATGAGCCTCGCCTTTAAAGTCAGAATATAAAATATAGTAAGCAAACGGACTCAAAATTTCTTCTATTCTGTCCGGTTGATTATCTAAAACCCGTCGGACAACAACAGTAATTAAAGGACGCCTTTGCGCTTGAACGTCAACGCGTTGCACGTTAACTTCGGCCATCAAAAAGTGAGAACCGACATAGCCCGTTAACTGTTCTTTTCTAACGGCCGGATTGCGCAGTGTTTTTTCGAGTTCCGGCAAAAAGTTTTCGCCGGTGTCGCGTTGAGTGATAGCCGCGGCCATTATAAAGCCGGCCCAAATTAAAACCCCGCTTATGTCTAAAAGAAATGAAACATCAGCGTTTGCCTTTTTGTCCTCGGCGTGTTTTTGCAAAGTTCTGAAAGCTTGATTTTGCATCATTACGTTTTGATCGAATACTATTAAAACATAAAGAAAATAAACATCAAAAAAACCAATATCTTCGCTTTGCTGAATTTCTACTAACCAGTCCCGTCGGTTTATAATTTCATTCATTTCTAAAATAAGAACCGTATTTGCCGAAAATCTTGAGAACGATTTTTCTAAATCATGCGTCTCAGCGATTAATGGATACATCATAAATCTTTTGATACTCGAGTTCACAGAACGCATCGTTAGTTGATAAGCCGCGCGCTGCCGTTCAACGGCATCGCGTGCAGACCCTGTTTCATCAAAATCGTCAATGGTTGTAAACTGAGTTCTTTCCAGCAACAGATAGACAAGCGATAGGACAATGAGAAGAATAAACAAATTATTGAAAGAATAAATTTGGAAGGCTAATCGACTGGGTACGTTTAATACCGAGGCACTTTTCGTAAGATTATCATTGTTGCGCGGGCCATCCCGTGAAGTGTTGATCCCTCGTTTTCCGATATTTTTAAAATGGTTTGATACTTTCTCTACAATCAAAATACGTCCAACCTGTTGTCGAATAACAAAGACCGCTGGGTCAAATTGAATATTATCTGATGTAAAAACAAAACTCCCTTTACGAGTGCGATGTAACAATTCCTGTAATTTGGTTTTGCCTTCCTGACTTAAATACTGCACTAAATTATTCACAAAAATAATATCGGCTTCTTGAATATCCGCTTGCGCTTCTTCTCCGACGACACTTCCCAGACAAATTTCAATCCGTTGTTTAACAATGGGTTTTTCGTTGATTAAAACTTGAAAAAACAATTCCTTAACATCTTCTCTTTCATCTTCTAACAAGGAAATCTGTCTCATTTCTGAACGAGGTTCGAGTCGAGTATAGATTTGCGGATAAACAGATTGGAAAGCGTGAGCGGCGGAAACCGGCAACATTCCATAGAAATCCATCATCCAGATTAAACCATTCACGTCGAAAACATCAAGATCTTCTAACAATCTGGTTTGCGCTAAGCTCACTAAATCAGCGCGCATCTCATAACCGCGGACCAGAAAATCCAATGGCGAAGCATTGGCTTGAAAGAATGGATGCATGACCATCGCCATCGAAAAAGCTTCTTTACCCGTCGATGCACCTAATGACAAAGCCAAAATTTTCTTGCGCCCTTCCTTAAGGCGCTCACGGATGAAATTCTCCAAGTGCAGCATTAAAAAGACATATTGGACGGGATGACGGAAGACATAAGTATAATGGAAAGGAACAACTTTGGAGATGGTGACAAACCAATTGTAGGCGGGAGATCCAACGCACGCAATGTCCTCTAACATGCGCACGATATCAGAACCATAAGTATTATTTGAGGGAGACAATAAATAAAGTCTGGCCCGTTCAATTGTTTCAATAAAGTCAGCATCTTTTTTCTCAGAAGTATCGATATCCCAGCCCAATTTTTGAACAGCCGTCTTTAACAATTGAACCAATTGATCGTTTTCTGACGGAAAAGAATCTGAAATCATGCCGGCGACAATTAAAGACGCACCAAAAACATAAAATTTATAACTCATCATTAAGAATATCGATACCAGCGTCAAGAAGCTTATTTCAATATTACAATTCATTAAAATAAGATTGTTCGCCGCCAGTCCACCGGGCTTAAAGTAGGAGGCTTCTATGCGTTGCAAATCAATTTCATATTGGCTGTAGCGATTAAAAATTCCCGGCTTCAACTTACCTCTGGAGAACATAGCCTTAATAGAAGATACCTGACGGTGATTATTAAACAAAAGGCTAGTTAAGAATTTAGGGTCACTAAAATAAGATGCGAACTCTCTTTCCACGAGAGCAATATCGCTGATATCATTTTCTAAAACACTTAATATCATCAAAATATTTTCTTTATGCTTCTTCGGCAGGCCATGAAAATAAGCGGCGACCTTTTCTCTGTACGATGTTGTGAACCAAAGACCGTGACGAATTTCATGAATAATGTGAGACTTTTGCTGCCAGTAAAGAGGATTACCTTTTATACCCAGATACGCTGCGTTCTCTCTTCCTCTATATATACCGTTCTCGAAGGCGAGTGCTCCGACGGAAGTCAACTGGTCACGCACGGCGGTTTCCTCATCAAATAATATGGCCGAAACGCTCGGCCAATGGACCTTTGAATAAAAAGTGGCCATATCCTTAAGCGAAAGATCATAACCTCCCCCATCTTGACCGGCTTTTATCAAACTATGAATAACATGCCTGCCCACAATTTCGCCGCGGTATGCGGGAACTTCAAACATTAAACTCATTCTCAATAAAGCGTAGGCCATGGTTTGATAGTCTTGATAGACAGTAAAATAGATATTTGAACCCGCAAAATAATAATGACCCGGCGGAAGTTTGTTGACAACCGCGATATCGAGTGCGATTTCTCGCCATTCGGAATTTTCGCTACGCGTAATGGCCAAAATTATCCATAGCATTAATATCCATATCCCGGGACAAGAAACATCAAATGACGGGCTAACTGTCCATAATTTTTCTAACCTAAAGCGTTTTCTCTGTGCTTTTAAAATAATTTGTTCTACTTCTTCCACGCTATCCGCAAAAATCATTAAATTAAGATCATCCTCTGAGATCGTCGGAAAACTAGCGCCTTCTAAAAACATCTTGCGCATAACCTGGTCATAGAACCGCATCCAATGTTCCCGGCCATAAAAAATGATAGGAATATCTTTAGAGATATGTTCAACCTGTTTAAGCTGCAGCAGCTCCATGGCATCTTCCATTGTTTCAAACCCTCCCGGAAAAACAACAAAGGCGAGTTCAGTAAGATGAGTCATGGTGATTTTTTGCAAAGAACGGAAAACGCCGTTGAAATGAATGTTGGTGTATTGGATATTTTCCGCAAAGGTTTCTTGGCCGATGTAAACTGCTTCAGATTTTTGAACGCGCTTTTGAAGTCCGTAATAACGGTTAACAACCGACGCGTGCCCTTCTTTAATGGCTTCTCCTATACCTGTTCTCGTTGAAAATAACATGGAAATTCCATGAAACGTTAACCATTGCGCCAACTGTTTAGCGTCCTCATAATAACGGTGATATTCGGCAATATATTTGCCTGTTCCGTAAATGCTGACTGCTGGTCCCAGATTTTTTAGCTGCTCTTGAATCATACGAAACGCATCGTAAATTTCTTCTGACTGAAACAAATAATCTTTATTAACTTCGAGCTGAGAGCGACTTTGATCGATCACTTCAATAACTTTCCGACGCTCCGTAAAATCAAACAGCCCGAAAACCTCTTTATTCGGCTTCCTTAATAATCCTGTCCGCTCCAAATAGTCTGACCATTTTATAAACGGCTCCCAGAAATCGGAAACCAAGGCAATCAGAACTTTGTCATTTAAAGTTTCTTCGGCCTTCGAATTTGCAAAATAATAAAATTCAAGTAACGTTCCAATTCCACCGACGAAATGCAAAAACCCGCGATTAAACAAACTAAATCCATTTAATCGTGGGAAAAACCAATTAAAAAAGAAAAGATAATTGATGTTATGGTTCGCGCGTTGTTCAAAAAGAAGGCGGATTCTCAATCCAATCGTAGGCTGTATGTTCCAGGCGCCCTTTAAAAAGGCTTCCATGACACCGCAGGCACCACCGGTTGTCACTTTATATCCGGCCAAGGCCATTTCCCTTCCAAATTCTTCAATGGGCCACCATTCTGGATGCTCTTCTTTTAATCGGGAAGAGCCTAAACCAGCAACTGCTTTATTTAATCTCTTAGCAGTGATCCGAAACTGATTAAGCTCAAGAATCGTCAGATCGGTCATATGCTCACCGATTTTTTCTTTTCCGGAAATCATTCTGGAATAAGTTTGTCGGCGGAGATTATGTTCTCTGTGTTCTTTAAACAACCCGTATCTCAAACTATTCCATTTTTTTCTTACCTGAAAAAGGCTTTGGTAAATTCTTGGAAATTTGGCTTTGTACCACAAAAATTGCCGGTTATACGATTGTTGCCGGGCTTCTTGTTCTAACAATCCAAGATTAATTTCAATTCCTCTTTCAGCCAGGACCATCAAGCCGGTCGTTTGATTGCGGCCATTATGATAGTCGATAACGAATTCTACTCTTTTAATTCCCATGTCACGGATTAACAGACTGCATTCACGGCAGGAAGAATAATTCGAAAATAAGATTGTCCCATTCAGCGGAAAACCAAAAAGCGCATTGAGCTGGAGATACAAACCAAAATATTGGATAGGTAATTCTTGTAAATCACCCGGGATGAGCTGATTTAAAAAGCGTAAGGAATCCGTAATAAACTTTATTTCTTTTTGGTTAAACTTATTTTTCTTCTTTAATTTATTAAAAGTCTTCACAAGGACATCCAAAAGCGCCATCTGCTCAGCATGGGGATGTCCAGCATACCTATTCACACCCTGGCCCAACACCTCGCCCCTACCATTCACAATAAGGCAACCCACATGAATGAGCGGCGAACGGCTCTTGCGGCTCGCGGCGACTTCCAAGGTCAGTTTCATGAGTTTTTTAGGATTAAATGATTTTCCATTTTTAGACTGGCTGTTTTCCTGGTTTTTGTTTCCAAATTTTTGATGGATGGCTCCTAGCATAATCAAACTCAGCTCCACTTCTCCAAGAAAATTCCAAAACATATGCCATAACACTTCGCCATAAACACTTAAGACAACAAGCGCCCCCCCGACGACAATCAGCATGTCCCGCCAAACAATGACTGGCATGTCTTTATGGAAAATTCTGGAACGGATTTGCAGAATATAATTTTTTCTGGCGGTGCGTAATGACGTTCTTGAGAAAAGATCTTCAAGATCCGGCCCCAAGAGTCCTATCATTATGATGCTTACACCCACGGCGGTGAGATTGTTCCAAGCGTTCGTATAAATACTGAATACCAGCAAAAATGTCAGGAAAAACGACCGCGCTATTTTATTGAAATCATTATCAGGAAAATCCCGCCAATCTTCCTGTCCTCTATTTAAGTGAAGTATGGGTTGAAAGCTAAAGCGGCGTTGTTTTTGTTGTATGAGTGAAAGTAATTTCTCATACAGCGGCAGAAGAGATTTTCTAAGTTCCCGAATAGCTTTTTTAAGGAATAAAATATACGAAACAAAGAATATTATTCCGGTTATGAAATAAGGCGGAAAAGATTGGTAGTCATGATGAAAGATTCGGATTGTTGGAATAATGAGGAAAACGATTATCGCCATCGTAATATTTGCGAAAAAGATAAAACGACAAGAATCATCGGAGCGAAGAATATTCCGTTGCTTCAAAAAGATATCGCCTGAAAAATGTGACATCATAACCGTCGACTTGACAACATTCCACTCCTCTGTTAATTTACCGACATCCCCTCGAAATTCCCCGAACAAATCTCCCGCGGTTTCCCTCAACGAAAGGAGCCATTCATCTATGTTATTAAGCTTTTGGACAGAGAAAAGATTAGAAGCGGTGAGTAAAACTTTTCTAAATCTATTCCAAGCTTTTATTATCGCTGCTGTAATCAGTGGACTTTGGAATAAAATTAGTTCCCTTTGGCTTAAAGTGGCGTATATAATTGCTTTGGGACTTCTATTGATAAGTGGAATTATTTTTGCTGATAATCCTAAAAAGGAGGCAAAATAAAATGTTTGGATTAATAACAACGATCGTTTTTGTTTCCCTAATTCTCTTGTGGATTGGTCTTGAAAAATACTATTTAAAGAAACATCAAAAGCATTAAAGCTGTAGGACCTTTCTTTTTTCGTGACGGTCATCATAAACGGCATAAAGGTAATCACCGCCAAAATCACCCACCCAATTCCCGCTTCCCCGTTTATCAAAACAAGCAAGTTGTTACTTTCCTTTTTCGCCCTCAACGCCACCACATGCTCTAAGGCGCTGTTAAACGAGATGAATCTGGTTTCGATTCCAATCTTTTCGACCTTGACACTCTCTTGGCCCGAAATTATACTCATGACCGAAGGAGGAAAACAAATTATGAAACTTTCTAATGACGCATATGTCGCCAAGAATTTATCAAAGCTTGTTAAACGATACCCCAGAAAGAGAATTGTTATCTGTAATGAAGAAATTTTTACCGGTTCTGACGCCGTAAAAAAAGCACGAGCAAAATATCCAAAGTCTACCCCCATGTCATTCCCAGTACCTTCTTCTGAAGGATTTTTCCATCTGTTATAAGAAAAAAAGCTATTCACTTTCCCTTTTTGATCTTTACTCTCTACAGCCATCGCCAAAACCAACGCTATCCAAATCCACACTTGTGTCATTCCAATCACAAATTCATTCTGCTCAAATAATGCTGAGCCCGGTGACATGCCCTGCTGATAAGCTTCATATTTTTCAATTAACTCGCTAAAACCTGTAATCAAATCTCTAACATCCAGATTATAGAGATCTTCACGTGTATCTTTGATGAGCTGTTCGATACTTTCTTTCAATCCCATAATTTTATTTTTGAGGAATTTTGTAAGCCTGTCATCATCCTTAACAATCCAATCCTCTATTTCCTTTTGGTCTTTCAGCCATTGATCCCTCATCAAATCACGACGGCTTTGTGCTGATCGATTCAAGGTATATATCTTTAACTTGTGATTGAACTGCCTGAACTCATAATCAATTGCGATTAAATCGTTGATGTAACTTGTCAGTTCGTCAATCAAGGCGCCGAGGTCTTTTAGATTTTCTTCCAAGGCAGGCACAGTTCTATCGAGATTAAATCGCTGCTGAATCAATCCCCATTGGAGATTATTTTTCTCCAATTGATCGGAATAATAGTCGCCGGCGGCATCTAATTGTTTATGCAGTGAGAACGATTCGTCTTGATAAGGTGAGCTATGATGAGGCGCAGGCGGGGGTAAAAGTTTGGCGGAAACAGTATTGACGGACATGATGCTTATGAAAATTCCAAAAAACACAGCACGTCGTCGGGGCGGACTTTTATTTCTTGAATTCCAATAAAAAACCTGAATTATAACAACGCTCAACATGAGAATGAAACACCATAAATATAAAAGAGCATCGCTGTACTGGCTTGAATTCTCATTTTTTATAAAATCAAACCGCGATTGCCAAACAACTGGTTGAGGAACCTGAGTATTCTGATTATGATAAATTGTCTCCCAAATAGATGAACCGTTATCAAAACCAAACTCTCTTAGAAGAAGATTAAATAAAAATCTTTGTTGTGAGGGAACCCCCTCTGTTATTTTGGAATGAAAGAAAAATATACAAGAATCTTCGCGGTCCTCTTCTTCTAAAACAAATTGAGTGCTAACAACGCCTCCTAAGTCAAGTAAAACAACTTCATTTCTTTTATTCAATCCATAATTCTCAATCTTAGGATCCCAATTCAGCAGCCCTCGCTTAATAATATTTAGATTCACTTCAAAGAACTTCCGTAACAAATGATTGGCTTCTCCTGTTTTTTCTTCATGGATTTTTTGTTCTAGAATTATTTTTAGGGAGCTACCACTTTCCATATAAAGTATAGGTGGTGATTGCTCCTCGATAAGCTCGAAGCCAGCGGTCAAACCTCCGAGAGACCTTTGAGCTAGTTTCACGGCTTCGACTACTTGAGCACTATTTGGGATTTTTTCAACCACTAAAATCTCAGGATAAAGAAATGTTTTAAAATGTGTTCCTCCAGCTCCCTCTGGGTGTTTAATGCGTTTATATTTTCTTAACAAAGTACTCCATGAACTCTCAGAGGGTTCAATAGAAGCCAGCACGCCGACCATACTCATCGCTATCCAGAAGGTCATGGCATAAATATTTTCTGGGATTAATATAGCCTGCCTGTTTTCAACATCCGCCTTCTGAACTTCAGGCTCAACGAGTCTCAAAAGACGAATCCCTCGACGGCGATGGTGATGCTGGATAATAACTGTCCCAGCCAAAAGTATGGCCAGGCATTCTGAAATAACCGTAAACATAACACCGATCCATGGAAAACGCGGCATGACCCGGACAACGAATAATATGCCCGAGAAAAATCCTATCCCCGCTCCAATGGCATTTAACCATTCATGGAAACGAGTCTGCTCTAAAAATGCTTGGATTAATTTTGGTGATGGATGCCGTTGTTTGTTCAATGCTAGTGTGGCCGTATAAGGCAGATTGATTCCCAGCCATAAATAAAACCGCGCGAGCCGTTGAATTTTGAGCCGATGAGAAATCCCTTTTTCATTTCGCGTAAAACCAAACATGACCAAACTCAGTAAGAATATTCCTGAAGCCACTATGAAATACCAGGATAAATCATAAAATCCGAGAGAGTTTACACTCTTGTGCGCATTATTTTTTCTGGGACTAACCAAAAATTCATCTAACTTCTCATGAATAAACTGACGAGCGGCCAAACGCAGTTTGTCAGACTCTTCATGACCTTCTAATTTTATTGGTGATTTCCGCAAATTTTCTTGGGCGCGCTTAACAACAGCCATCGCTTCCCGTAAAGCGTCTAAAGGCTCGCCGCCAAAATCGTATCTTTCCTCTTGGGCGCCGCTATTTAATAGTTCAATTGCTTGCGAAATTCTGATCATAGCCGCCCGGTGAAATTCTTTTTCTTTACCCTCGAGCGCATTGAGCCGGTAGAAATCTTCCGCCTGAAATTCAATGACAAAGGAATCGGAGTCTCTATCATCGGATTGAGGATTTATTTCTTGGTTGAGCTTGTTTAAAACCGATAAAAGAATTTGGGCCCAATCGATTAACAGCGTTCTTTTTTGCTGGAATCGTATTTCTTGCTTAGCGCTTCGCTTTGACGAAGTGGGCTCGCCATTATCTTCTTTGATAGTATTGCCATGAAATCCTTGTTCTATTTTGTGCGCTTCCGACATTGCTAATGTTAGATTTTCTTTTATGGTTGCTGCGGCCCACTGAACGCCAGGATCTTTAGAAGTGGAAATTTTTTCCCAAAATCTATTTTTCTCCTCGTCATTGGGGCAATCGTGGGCTATCTTTTGAAATATAGCTATGGCCTGTTCTACCTCGCTTAACTGTTGGCTGCTCATTAGCCGAAATAAACGGCCATAGGCCAGTTTTTTTATTCTTGGATTAGGATGTCGCAGCTTATCTTCGAGATCGTCGTTTACTGATCCAGCCATTAACAAGAATCCCGTATATAACAATATGCTAGACAGGCCGAAATAACTTCCTAAAAGAAAACCCGCGATTACACTAATGATTGAATAACTATTTTTGAGATGATTAACGAGGTGTGCGATCCGACGATTTATAACGATGGCTCGGATGCGAATATGGGGAATTAACCTGGAATTTTTCTGCCAATTTCTTAATTTGGTTGTGGTGTTGCGGCCATTAAATATGATTTTAATTTGCTTCAGCTCGACGGGAGGCGCGCGGACTAAAATTTTAAAGACCTTGAGATTTACCCGGTAATGGCGCAGTGTTAAAAAACATAAAGTTAAAGTTGAGTTTAACGGAATTACCCAGCTCTCCCGTTTTTTATCAACGACATTGACGACATGAACACCGTAGGCCTCAACTTTCTTAAGCAATTCTTGAATTTTGTTCCAATAAATACGCCCAATAATCAGCCGGCGCAATTCTGCCCTCACGTGCTCATCTTTCTTAAGAATTTTATTTCTAAGCCCATCGCCGCTGGTTAGAATCCAAAATTTAGGCCGGCGGATTGTTTGAATGCTGTGGTCTAACCCTTTTATAAAATCTTTGGACAAAATTTCCCACGCACTGCGCAAATGAACAGGAATTTGTCCCGGCACTTTGCTGACGCTAAGGCGCAAACGCATACCAGTTTCTTCGAAGATATATTTGTCTTTATTGAATTCCTCAACAAACATATTGATCAAGTAAGGGTCGTCGGCAGCCATATAGATCTGATCAGCTTGAATCGTAATGCCGAAATTGCTTTCAGGAATTTTATGCTCGGTCCGAAAATATTTTATATAAGCCTCAATGATTCCAACGGTCTTTAAATAACGCACTTCGTGCTTTTTTCTTTCTCTGTTCTTGGCGCGAGGCGTTAAATTAACACTCTTTTGATTTCCTTCCTCTTTTTCCCTGGGCGAAATAACGATGAAGGCGATACTACCCTGTTTTGTCATATTCTTATGATCTATCAATGTACCCATTTCATAGAAAAATCTCAAAGCCTCATCGAACCGGACGGTACCGCTTAAAATCATCGCCGGAACAATGCCTAAACTCGGGCCGGCTGCGATTTTCACAATCGTTCCGGGCGGCGCTTGATTTTTAAAGATTAAAAACTGACGCAAGACAAAAAGCAGAACCGCCGGCATGCCCCAGGCGTGCGTAAAGGTCTCTGGTTTTTTCTTGAAATCAAGTGTGCGTCCTAAAATTGTTTCGGCGCGGGCGTAAAGTTCCTGGACTTCTGGAAGCTCGTTACCGTCCAGTTCTTCAAAAAGCGCCAGGGCCGTATGATAATCCGGAAACACTAAAGCGATCATGGGGCCGGACGGGCTGTTTTTTCTTCTTCCAATAATGGCCATCGAAAAAATAAACAAAATCAAACTTCCTCCAATGAAAAATCTCTTAAAAAGATCAATGATCTCAACAATAAGACTGATTAAACTTCCCATAAAAAATGGCGTGGCGATCAAAATCAATAAAATCGCACTCACCGCGCCAACCGCCCGCCAGCCGTGCACTTCGATCCAATTAGCAATGTACTCTCGCCACATTGGCAAAGATAAGGTCAATAAAACTAATACCACCGCCAAAATCGTGAGCCAATGCCCGAGTAGATTCCAATTTAATAAACCTGTAAAATCCCCTGACATAATATTACTGACTTTTGCATTGCAAAAGTCTAGTACTAGGCCTTTTCTCCCCGAGAATGACAGAACAACCTTATCTTTGGAAGAGAAAAGGCCAGTAAGGAAGACAGCAGCAAATAACCCGACGATCAAGTCCGGAGATATCATGACAAAAGAGAACTTAATATCGTTAGAAGCCATTTCCTGATGATCAGCCCCCTTAAAATACATTTCCAAACGCTCGAGCTGCGCCTTGATTCCGTTGTCATTTTCTCGACGCTGAAGCTCATCAATTGTTTGTGGGGTGATGCTGAATTTCTCTAAATACCTTAGGCCGGAATGCCCGACTTCGCTATTTCCTCCAATAACACGAATCATCACGCCAGCTTCGATCAAAAAGAAAGCCAAAATATGATAATAAACAGGTATTATTCTTGACTTACTTAATAAAAGATTAAACGTAAAAGGGTTAACGACTAGCCCGTGCACCTCAATTATTGACCGTTCTCCATCGGAGTTTATAAAGAAATCGACACCTAATGGTATTGAATCCTCATTGTCAAGTTTTTCGAAACCATACTTTTTTATCATCCTATTTAAGGCCAGGATATCTTCTAAAGCGGAATCTTGTTGCTGTCTTAACTCCTCAGTGAGTCGATTGATGAATTGATTGAGTGATGCATTGAAATTCAAGGCTTCCCTAAATTTTTCGAACATCTGACCAATAAAAAATAAACTCGCGCCGACCAATACGGATAGAAATCTTCGACGAGAAATACCGATTCTAAAATTAAATCTGGTTTGTGCCTTGGTCCGATCAGGCGCAGGGAGAGCTAACGGCTGTTTAAATTGTGAAGAGACTGGCTGTTTATTTTTTTTCTGAATATCCCTATATTGAATGTAGATTTCTAAACATAGAACGAACAATACCACGAACGGCCAGAGATAAACGGTCCTGATAAGAAAAACGAGGGCCGGCCAGATCAGCGTTAACAATCCGCTGGCCGGCCCTGGCATCATCGCAAGGATCATGAGAACAACCAGCACCCAACCACCGGTTGTAAAGACCGAACTCTGTTGATTTTGGTCGTCTTCAAACTTTAATTTTTCTAGCTCCGGCTTAAATAATACCGCTACGATTGAGTGGTAAATGGACTTAATGAATCCTTCTAAACTAGATTCATCAACAAATTTATTGGTGTCTTCAACATACCGACGGATCTCCTCAGATTTCTTGGATAAACGCGGGGGCATAAAGTTATTGAGCCGGTCAAACATTTTAGTGATTTGCGCAGATAGAGCGACTTGCGGATCATGTTTATATTTAAGAATTCGATTTAAAAATTTGTTTTTTCTATCTTTTTCATTCTCCTTCATGGTCACTAAACTAATCAAGTCCATAAGTTGTTTGACTTTAAACTTAGCTGAGTTCAGGGACTCTCCTTTGGCCGTCAAGATTAGGAAGAAACCTTTGAAAAGTTCTTCACGTAATTTCCGCACTCGGTATTGTGTTCTTTTCCCCGCAAGTTTTTTTTGACTGTCCCTAAATTCTTCAAGAATATCATGCAATAAAGCGCAAACAATGGTCATTTCCAGCACCCCTTTTCGATCCAGATATTCTATCAACCCTCGGCGATCCGAAATACTTCTGGTAACGCGCATCGGATGGACCAAATACGGTTCTTTAGAATCTTTACGAAAAGCCTTCATATGGATTCTTTTGGCCATGGCATAAGCAAAGAAAAGCAGATCTTTATTAAAGTCATTTTTAAAGGCTTCCAACTTTGCAAAGATCGTCAAAATCTCGTCATCAAACCATTTCTCATCGTATATAATCCTTTGATACTGATAAACGTAAACAGGGATCGCTTTAATGCCTTTTTCAAAGAATGTTGTGCTGCCTTCTTTAAGAATTCTCATTTCCAAAAAGAAATTAAACCATTTCCCGGCGGTCGTTGATAATAGCCCGCCGTTTTCAAACCATTTAAGCATTTGAGTGGCGATAATTGCTGTAATTAAAGGCGAAGTTTTATCTTGCTGCAATTCCTGCATATACTCGACATAATTATAAAAAATTAAATCGAAACGCTCGTTTTCCTGAGGTTCAAATTCAATTAGTTTAGATGGGCGCAGTTCAATAAAATCATTAATCGAATCTTTAATCCGGTAATGCTCATTATCATTTAACTTCTCAAAATATTTATCGACTAGGCTACTCGCCCTGGCCGTCAACTGCCTTGGTTCAGCAAAATTTTTAAAATGACCAACATGATAAATACCTAACGCTGCTTCTTGAAGGACAGGGGCACTTTCGTCGACCACCACAACTTTAAAATTTTCGGGCGTCAGCTCAATTGCCTGCCAATAATCCGGGTTTTTTAATTTCTCTTGATGAAGTGCTTCAAGCATAAAAATAACCGCACGGTGGGCCTCGGCAATGACAGGACGGTCTAAATGTCTTAGCCCTCCAAAACTCAAGACTCTTACAGAATGCCCCTCGGCCAAAATATGCAACAACGACGGAACAATTTCATCTTCATATAAAGCTAGAATGCCTGTGTCTGTCGGGCCACGATTAAAGAAATTGTACTGATATGTAGAATCATCCCTGTTCTTATTGGCCTGCGCAGTAAGGACCATCACAGCAAAAAGGAATAAAGAAAACTCTTCTATATGAAAAAGGTTTTCACCCATAAATCCAAAATGCGTACTTTCTTCCTCATCTTCTTCTCTTTGTATGTCTTTAATGGCTCGTCTCGCCGCAAGCTTCTTTTTAAACAATTCGCGTAATTTTTCGGCTTGCTTAACGCCTCCAAGGGCGCCTCTTTGCCTGGCGACATTTCTATAAAGCCGATCCAAGGGATTATCTCCTGAGAACGTCCGTCTAGCTACTCCATTACGCCAATAACGGTGATTGATTTCCTTATCTTTCTTACTTAGTACGGTCTCGACATTGTTGTAAGATAAAGTGGTTTCTTTCTCTAATTTCCCGACATCGATTAATTCCTTTTTAGTTATTCTCAAGATTTCCATAATATTAAGGATAAATCCGACGTGCTCTGTTAAATAACGTAAAATAGCACTATAAGAAGATAAAAGCTTCGGGATATTAGGACGAGCCATTCCAATGCTTTCCAAAGTATTTGTAATCACATGCTCTAATTTCTGAACAAAATTCTCATCATTAGCGTCAGCCCAGGAATCAAACGTTTCCTGCAATTTATCTTTAAAACGGTCCAGGCCTTTGCTTGTTCTTAACATGTCACCGTAAACTTTATCGATATCCATCACGCCTGGATGCCCGACTTCTTTAAGCCATCTTCCAAGGATGACGCCAAAAACCGAATTGTCTGCTCTTTCCCCTCCGTTCATCTCAAAATAACTGCCCAACATGACATCTGATGAGATCATTTCATCCGTCAGATAATTTTCCAATTTTGATCGAAACGCTTGGTCTCGTCTATTACCAGTGATGGATGAAAACGGCATCGCGGGGTGATCCAAACCACTTTGAACGGCATCACGAATATACCGGTTGCGATTTGCACGGTTGATAATAATCTCAGAAGGCCAGACTTTCATCAGCCGTGTCATAAACGCTCGTCGGGTAAAAGACGCATCAAACGCCGCAGCATAACTGTCATTGACATTATTTTTGATCCATAAAACAGCGACTTTTTCTATCCAATCTTCAATAACCTTTCCATAAATAACTTTTTGCACCAAAAATTCTATGAGCGCTTTGTCGATTATGACAAACGCGTCGGTAAGGAGTTTAATCAAAGAATCCTGCCTGACATCCGATATCAATATCGCAGAATGAATAACATTACGACGTTTTACAAAATCGTCCACACCTTCCAGCTGAAGAACCATGTAATCTAAAACTATATTCAAGAAATCGGGATGCATCCCATCCTTATTGGAAAGGTATACAATATTGATGTCGGATTGTTGATCCAGGGCACGTATTGCGTCCAACCCGCCTTTCGAGGAGAACCAATGGTTGATGCGCGTACGGTACATGGTTTTTTTCTCTTCGAACTCATCGCGGCTTAAGACCACTAAAATTGGAGCCAGCATAGCCAACAAAGTCAGTGTTAAATAATCACTTCCCCCAATGTTCAAAACCACACTATAATTTCTGGTCTCAACATCAATGAGATGAGACTTTTGGAATGCATCGTTTAACGAAGCCATGCCTCCGTTTTTAACCTGACCGATAAGTCGCTGGGCTGTCGCAAATTCAAAACCAATCGACTGGAGTTTAGCTACCGCCTTTTCATCGTCGAGATTCTTAATAAATTCCTCTAAGGTTTTTCTTAAGATCGGCACTCTTATCGTGTTTAAGAGTATGTTTAAATTGCTTAAAAGTGGTCCGGCCAGTTTGCCTAAACGCGCCCGCACTTGATTTAGCCGTAAGGTTTGTTCGATATTAATCTTCGTAACACTTAATCCTCTTTCAAATTGTTCTTCAAAATCAGAGCCCGAAAGCTCAAAGACAATTGAAACGGTACCCATCAGCGGAGCAGATAGCGACGAAGTGAAAATGTCCTGATTTACTTTGAATTGTTGGGTTTGAATGGAAAGGACAAATTCTTCGATGGTGCGGTCAATAATGACTTTTACAATGCCTGCCGGAGCTTGATTGCCGATTAGTTTTCCCTCGTCATTAAAGTGAATGTCTTTCCAGACAAAATAATTTTTTCCTTCCCAGGCATTTACATCATTCCAGTAGAAAGTAAAAATATTAGCGGTGGGTTCCAAAATGGTTTCCCAAAGACCGTGGCTATTTTGTTTTAAAGCAACTTCATGGATCGCATGCCAGGGTCCATGCTCGTTAAAAACTGTCCCCGCATGAACTATGCCGTTTCGGTCGACCACAATATGAATAGGCTGCTGCAAGCCCATAACATCACTCCGGAGATCCGGCGTCCAAAGATTGGTCAAACGGATTTCTGATTGAGCTAAAGCTAAACTGTTTGTTTTATTTAGAATCCCTGCCGCGAGGACTAAGCTGCTTAGCACCTTCCCTAATATAGAGACACTCACCTTCGCCAGGGCGGCAAAGGTGAGTGTCTTGACAGCTCCAAGTCCTAGATGAATGGCCGTGAATATATCTGGCTGCAGAAAATTGAGAACTTCACGAAGATCTAAAACCTGGAGCCCTACCGCCATGACTCCCTGCGCCCCAAGGAGCGCGGCGGTTATTTTAGGTGTTAGGTGATAGGTGTTAGGTGTTAAGAAATTCCAAGTAAACGTCTTCGCTGCGTGCGTTTTTAATGCTAGAACTCTGAAAATTCGAAAGGCGGATGCGAAAGTTGAAAGGATAAAGAATGGTACTGTCGAAAGGTTTCGTAAAACTGGATGGGCAAAAAATACGAGGGATAATTCTTTCTTGTTGAATAACTTATACCACATCGCCAGCGCGATCGCTAAGAGAATTGTGGTTTTTAATAACATAAGTTCATCAAAACCATGAACGGCGATAAAATAGGTCTTGGTATTTGGGCGAGAATTTTCTTTATGTATCTTCTCCCAGTGTTCTGAAAGTTTAGTTAAATGGGATCGATGGATCCTTGCTTGAAGCGCTTTCATGAAGAGTTGATCCCAATCTTTGATCGCTCGATATTCCGTCGTAAAATCCTGAAAATAAAATGGCGTGTACTCGTTACGTACCAAGAAATAATTCATCAAAAACCACGCCAGACGGTGCTGGCCGTCTTGTGTTGGCGCATAGCGCGAATGGGCCGGTGGAATCTTATCAAATCCAGGCAATCCAAAGGTTTTGCCCAGGATCTGATCACGGGCAATCCGCATATAAATATCTGTGGCGATCAAGATGGCTTTTTCCTGCCGCGGTTCTCTGGCGTTGATCATATCCTTTAATTCACCTTTAAATAGCTGATCGATCGTCTTCATTCTTAAAGCCCGTATATTGGGACGGGACGTATAGTCCTCATCATAGCGGTTGCCGTTGATGAACTCATAGAGATCAACAACCGTTTTTGGTGTTAATTCAGAAAAATAAATCACATGCTCATTAAAATAGTCGACCGCTTCTAAGAAATAGGGATCGTTAGTTATTATTTTTTTACGCTCTAACGTTAAAAGGAGCTCTTTCGATGGTTTTCGGCCTAATAGAATCGAGACAGCTACAAAAACCATACCCAGTTCTTTCCATAATTTCACCCACATTTGGAAAATAAACAATAAAACCAATATCCACCAGTTAAATCCTAAAGCGTTATGCGCCGTTGGAAGTTTCACAAAAGACTCATACTTACCATCAATATTGAATGAAACTAAATCCATCGACGCTGGACGTATTAAACTTTTTAGCCAGATAACGACGCTGTTGATTCTTCTCAAAGCTATATCTCGGGCTTGAAAATCTATCTTTGAAATTAATTTCTTAGATGCATTTAATTGTGCCAAGACACTGATCTCACTCATCGCACTTTTAACATTTGTATTAGCGTATCCATATCGACTCAACGCAATTGAATTGAGTAATGCGGCCGCCATGATATTGCTTTCATCGTTGAAGGAAAGAATTTCTAATTTCGAAAGGGTCTCAAGAGTCCTTTTGGATACTTCTTCGGAAGATGTCACAAACTGCTCGGTATTTTGAGTTTGATTTTGAATAAACACGGCATATGTCTCCAATTCTTTTATAATGCCGTTAAGCCATTCAGGCCATTGTAAGTAATAAACAAGTTGTTCTAAAACACGCATAATGAGTAGAACCCTGTCTTTTTCAATGTCAGAGATTAAATCATAAACCGGTCTTAAAGATTCCGTATCTTCAAGCAAAACTAAAGCGTGATTAGAAATATCATTACCAAATAAATGATGACGCAATGCCCGCCGGGCAGCTAAGAAAGTGTCCTGCAAAGCAAAGTAGTTCTTCACAAAAGTGAATAACCCTGGCTTTTCGATTAATCCTTCATAGGTAATAGGTGGTGTTTCAGGATTCAAATCGAGACGATATTGCCAAGTAAAAACTTCTTTACCTGTTTTATAAAGAACATGCTGTATCTCTTCATCAGAAACATCCTTTAATACTTCTCTTAGCCACGCCGCAATTATGTAATTAAGCATTTTCGTTGATTTACGCAAAATTAACGCCCGTTTATCAACAAGTAAGTTTTTAGAATTAGTAGCCATAGCCACTAAAACAAGACTTAGCGTGATCAAAATAATGAAACCGGATTCTTCCCTCAAATTTAGAATGAGTGCTGAATCTTTTGTATCCGCATCGGTATGAGATGAAATGGTACGCGTTAAATCTTCAACAATCAACTTTGCCAAATCTTGAGTCTTTTCAAACTCATCTAATTGCTTCCAATTCGGTTCTCCTATGGATTGAGCGCCAAATATAGAATTCAAACTTATATCTTCTTCCGGAAAAGGATATTGATTAACGCCATATTCCATCCACAACCATTTTGGGAATCTAAGCAGTTGTTTTTGTCGGCTTTCATCATGATTAACAAGATCTTTTGTTGCTTTCATTAAAGACGCATTTGGCTGATACCATTTTTCATTTTCTGGATTCTCATCTATTAGAACATCTTTCCAATGAGCCGTCCGCGGCAAACGCAACTGGGCATCATAACCCATATGTCCAATATGCCCGTCATGAAACGCTGGTGATTCAAAAAGAACCTCTAAAAGTGCTCCCGCTCCATAGGAATCAATGCCAGTTAACAGCGACGGGACACGATAGGGCGATTCGTGGATGGTCATTAAAAGTCCCTTTATAAAATCTTCCTGAGCGATTGGTTTTTGCGGGATGATAACAATATCATTTTGGGTGAGATCCAGAACCACATCATGCCGGATCTTGTCTTGACTCCAAGGCCCAAGCGCTTTTTCTTCTCGTCCTTGGGAGTGGTACCAGAGATAAGTATCTTGATTATTGAAAAGAATTCTTACAGCCCTCTTCTGCGCTGAAGGATGTCGTTTCAAAATGTCATTACTAGCCTGTAAAGCTTGGCTGAACAACGGGTCAACTGCTTGAGCAGGGCGATGGTTCAGGTGTCCGATCATAACCATGACCACACCTTTGGCAAAAGCTTGATTGCATTGTTGCATCCATAAACCAACAGGCAGAAGATATCGCGCCGCCACACTGGGAACTTGGGTGTAAACGAATGCCGTTGTCCGATCGCTAATTTTATTTCCCGACCAGTCTAGCCTATTTGTAAAGAAATGGTCTTTAATGTCCTTAAGCGATTTTTCTTTAAGTTCCCGGGTGAATTGATCAACAATGTACTCAAAATTAGATGGTAAAATCCAAGGCCCCGATAGCTCTGGGGCATAATGAGATGTTGATCTATTCTCGACGGCCAAATCCCAATTATCAGAAGCCAACATCATATGATAATCTTTAATAATTTTTATATTACCTGGGAACTGTGGATAGCGGACGTTTCCATAGTGCAGGACCGATTTAATATTAGGTGCGTGCACTAAAAACCGCTGGTCGATAACGCTAAACTGTTTAATCCCCCAATCGGTTAAAGCGTTCTTAACAACTCGTCCTCCTATTTGATCTAAATCCTGGTCAATATAAAGCAGCGCTTGAAATCTGCCGTCTTTTTTAATGCGCTCAAATAAATTTACGAATTGTTTCTGCGGCCCTAATACGCCGGAGGCAACCATTTCTTTCTTGAAAATTTGAATGGGCAGTAAAAATAAAATGCTTTCACGTGTAGGATCAAAGTTTTCATTAGTGAACAATCCCTTTTCAAGACTTTTCAGTCGAAAACTTACCATTGAGATCAATAATCCAAAGAGAATATTAACAAGTACAACAAACCAAGTCGCGAGGTCCAAAGACATGCCTAACATCGAATCACTCTGCGCAATATCTTCACGCATCCGCTTATCTTGACTCTTCCCTAATATATAAAGGACCAGAGGAAAACCCCTCATAAGCGAGCTCTCAAGATGACGGCGCAAATCCAAGGAGAGCGGCACAAACAAAGTGTCGGACTTAAGTGGAAGAACATGAAGCGATTGAGGTGAGGCTAAATAATATTCTCCATCCAACTCAATCAACACCAACTGAGCAAGATATTTGGAAAGACCGTCTCCAAAAGAATTGAACCATCTATTAATATCGTTCTCACTTGCATGTTTAAGCCCGTCGTTGTGAAGGAACTCTTCACGCAGAAACAGCATGATCCACAAAATCCGCATTGAGTATGGGAAATCTGTTAAGGGCCGATTAAAATTTCGAATCTCGCCGCAGTCTGTCAACAAGTGATTGATCGCTCTCATTTCAGCTTCAACCAAATTACCGCGGTCAACCATGACAGGAACACCGTTCCATAGACGGATATTTCTAAAAAATGCATCCACCCAAACATAACTCAGCCGGTTGATTCGTTCTTCAAGTTGTCTCTTATCTTCCCAACTTACTTCATCATTATTGAGCTTTAATTCCAGAGAAACAATTTCTCCGTCCATTTCTTTATAAGCAAAAGGCGCTGTGATAGGTAAACGGTCCACAGGCGAACCATCCATTGGAATCTCAACCCATGACAAACGAACACCGTTGAACTCCGCTTCTTTTGTCAACCCAATTGTCTGTCCAATCCGTAAAAGCTTATGGCTGGCTTCTTTCTCTTTGCGCACTTCTAACTTTGCTGGGGAATTTCGTTTGGACACTTTGAAAAATAATTCGGGATACTCATTAATCCTATACACATTCTTAAACTTACCTTGGGCCGTAAGATAAAATGAGAAATGGAAGGATTGATAATAATTTCTGAGCCCAGGGACCCGCTTCAGAATACTGGCGATAAATGGCATCCATAACCAAGGATAACGATTGGCGCGGATTAATTCTTTTAGGACTGGTGAGAAAGAATCAGCACCGTTTATCTGCGCAGCAGAAAGGAATACGCCGGTGGCCATCGCGATCATAATTAAAATGACATCCCCTCCAAAAACCGGAAACGCGATGACGAATTTCTTCGATGGATTCCGCTCAGATGCTTCAATTTTTCTTCGGATCTCTTCCAAAATCTTTCTCGCTGACTCTAATGTCGCTTCCATGTCTCTCAATGGCCTTTGATTCCAGTCCAAATCAGGAAATGGCTCTTTCATAAATGTTTTAAGACAATCTTCCGTCGTTTGACGCAGCTCGGCTGACCATTTTCTGCGCTCATCGTAATTCGGACCTATCATAGATTTTCCTCGATAAAGAGTCATTTGACTAATCAACCCATATTGATTTCCCATCCGCTGGCTTAAAGCAATCACTGGCTGATTAAGATTTGTATACATAGCCCCACCACTAAAGAAAATATGGTCTAATCCCAACGGCCGGAATTCAGGATAAATAATAGAAAGCATCAGCAGTTCATGGAGAACATCGGATACCAAGTAATGAAAATTTGTCCATGGATGATAAGCGGTTTCATTGGCCTTTAGATCAAAAGCTGTGCTATAGCGCATTGTGTCCTCGAGAATAAGCGGCGCATAGTCATGAAGATTATTAAAGAATTCTTGTGAAACACTATTGAAGTACTCTCGCAACTCCCCATTAGGAAGATCAGGACGATTACCAAAAAGCCTCTGTGCTTCCACACTGCTAATTATCATATTTTTAAACGCGGACGGATTCATCCACAAAGCTGGATCGCCGGATAAACTGCTAATGATCGGTTCAAAAAGTATCAGCAATCGACTCCATGACGTTTGCTCCCGATTTATCCTGGCATAAACTTTAAGAATTAATCGTAAATCGTCGACGGCTAACAAATAATCAATAGCTTCTTTTCTGGCCCGGTGGATTGATCCATTAAATTGGTCCATCCGTAAATGCATCCCTAGGACAGCGGCCCGGGCCAGGGCAATGCGGAACCGATGTTCTGCATTAAACGTTTTGCTCCAGCGCATTGATTGAGTCAAATAATTACCATGTGTCGGACGGCTGTTCGCAAGAACAAACAGGAACGCCGTATCGCCGAAAAACCTTTGGCCGCTCCAAAGCTGTCTCGGATCTTGTAATTTATTTATTAAAGATTCAAAGCGTTCAAAATAGTAATCAGCTTTATTGTCTGACTCATCCCAGAGTCGATATGTTAACGGTTGCATTAGGCCAAAAATAATGTTGTATTCATAAAAAAGGTGCATGACAAATTCCCGTCCTTCAGAAGAAAACGCCACCCTGGACAAATAATCCTCCACGAGGCTTTTGGGCGTTGGGTTAAATTTCAGTGATGGCGCCTGCGGTATAAAGCCATCTTGCGCCATTAATAATTTTTGAACAGCAAGCACCCACCGCCATTGGCCGTCTATCTCGACGTGCTGTTGAATTAATATTTTTTGTGCTTGTTTCCATGCTTTGCAATATTCTGAAATTTCTTTTGCTTTACTAAGGACGGGCCAAATCTTGCCATAGATGTTTTCACGGTCATCCAGGACAGCTTCAATGATATCGAAATATTTTTCTACTGATGAAACGACGCCCAGTATTACAACGATAATCAAGAAATCAGCGTATAAGATCATGCGTGAAGAATCATTTTCACGCACGCTTAATCCTTCTAAAAATTTATCAAAAATTTCTTCAACCCCATTAGCAATACTAGAGACGACTCTTCTCGGCCAGTCAACTTCCGGGCGAGTAAGGTCAGGGATATCTCTTCCCTTAAAGATTCTGGCAGCGAGATCCGTAAATAAAACCACTTTGTGAGCAACAAAACGTTGGTTTTTACAAATAGTTCTTTGAACCGCACGGTCGGCAGCAACAATCAAGGTCGCACGCTCCAGATCTTCAAATGGCGCCGCGCGAGATTCAAAGTTCTGGTTAAATCTTTTGATAAACTGTCGGGCAATGCCTAAATCTTGGTATAAGTGTATTAAATTACGATTCAATCCTGTATTAATCGGATTGCTTGCCGCATTCCCGACGCCAGCAGACATTACTTTGATATTAACCACTTCTCTACGGTGCAAAATATATTCCAAAACCAGATGCATTGTCGGACTGCGGTTAAAATTGGCCCAGCAGAGAAACAAGATCACAATTTCTTTGTTCTCTCGGCTAGCAGCGGACAAAAGTTCCGCCGCTTTTTCCCGGGCCCGTACAATGCGGCGCTGTTTCCAGTTTTGGAAGAGTGGCCAGATGATTAACATGACACCGAAAATTATGAACGCTAACACTGATATTAAGGAAATCGTTGAACTATTAATCCTCTGCGCCTCGATTGACGAAAAAACCACCCGATGCTTACCCACAAAATCCAGCGGGTTTAACAATAAAATTTTTGAATTGTTCAGGGTGAAATCTTTCCAAGTCAAAAATTCATAAGATATGTCGCTGGGATTGATGATGGCGAAAGAAACATGCAGGTGAGGAAGAACTGAAAGTGACAGCGCTCGGGCTTGGGGGTCGGCTACAATACCGATGATTTCTCCGGAGTTAAGTATGCGCCGGACGTGGATACCATTCGCCGGGTGAATGTATCCATAAATGGTGTGGAAATAACTCCCGTTCTGTCCCTGAATATCATGACGGACAATCACAGTTGAGGCGATGAAATCTCCCCCATCATTCAACCGGCGTCCATACGGAATGATACGAACCACTTCTCCGGTGATGGCTGGAACCATCATGTCAGGAACAATGCTCTCTTCATTGTTTTCCTCATCTAAAAAGGCAGCGATATCCAATCCTTCATGCGGGCTTTTACGATCACCTTGCTTCCACCACATCTCACGACCGCCAAACAATTGCCCGTCGTGACGGATGAGAATTTTCTTCAGCCTCCATTGTTTTTCTAATTCTTTAAACCATTGCTCGACTTCAAGCGTAATATGTGTTACTGAAATATCTGGGGTGTGGACTTCTCTTCGGGAAGATCTCATCTGCGCCGCGGCGATTGTTAACATCGGTGAGATCATCGAGCTTAGTAAAAATAAATCCATTCGCGCAACTAATTCCATTAAACCAATCGCCACCACAATCACAGGCAATAATTTATTGACCCACTGAATAATCTGATGACTCTGGCTATACAAAATAAGGAGTACAAGTAAAACGACCTCAGATCCGACGACGATTTGCCCAAACTCAAAGACATCATTAAGTTCAACCAAATTAGAGGAACGGTTCAAGGCAAATAAAATCCACAAAATGAACGCAAAGAAATTTGCTAAAGAAATAAACACTGATCCGACACTTATCATTAAGAATAATGCCGTTCGTTGGATTACGCTAGGCGTCCCGATGGCGGCGTTAAGAAAGTTATTAAGATGATCTAATAAGGCTATCGATGAAATCAAGGCCACAAGCACGGTAAGATCAGCAATCGCCAGCGGTTGATTTAGAAACTTTTGAACCAAGAAATCCATCGCCCAAATCGCCAGCGCATAGATACTTTCCATGCCAAGAACACTGCGCATTGTTTCGTCTTTACGCTCCGCAACATCGGAAGTTGAGTCGACATTTGCGTTTTTCTGGTGCTTAATCTGTTCCCACACCTTTGCCGTCTCACGCGCAATAGGTAAAACACCGTCGGTAAGAACCATCGTCCATTGAATCTCTGCCCTGGGCCCTGGCCACGTTATTGCTTGAGCTACCAACCAGTATGGATAAATCTCCGCCGGCTCAACGATTCCAAGCTTAATATATTTTTTGAATTCCCGGTGCTGGCTTTCGTTGTTCAAGGCCTTTAACCGCTCATCTAGTGAACCAAGCTCCTTATCTCGAGATGAGGAAACCACAGTACAAATGCCCAAGACAATTAGAACTTGAATAATGTCGAGCGCAAAAATTCCGCGCGCTGTCTTTGAAGAGGAATCTTTTGTTTTTATAAAATTAACAAACTTAATCGACTTTAATCGCAAGGTAACTTCCGCGCCGCTGCCCGATTGATCTTTCCAATTTCTGAGAACAATCTTTCCGTCTCCAGCATGGATATTCTTTATAACCGCCGCCAGGCCTAAGCCTGTTCCTCCCGGCCGCTGGGTTTCTATCTTCTTTAAATCAACAATTTCTCCTAACACTTCATCTTGCATCATCCACTTCACTGGATAACCTGGCCCATTGTCACGAATAATCAGGTCCGTAAACCGTTTCGCTTCTATATAACGCTCCTCCTTATAAATTATTATGCTAGGTTCAAACCGAGGATCATCTCTACGTGACATATGTTCTAAAATCGTTTCAATGACAGTCTGTGCCAACTTTAAATCCAATAATGATTGTTCATCTAAATCCAATTGATAATGGTAACCTAAAATTTTGGCGAGAGCTGGATCACGGCTGGATGCAATTTTGTTCATGATTTCCAGGTAAGCTTGCAAATAATCTTGAGGAAGGGCGTTAATGGCTGAGGATAATTCTTCTAAAGCAACGTTATCGACGAGTTCTCGCTTTTCAATGGCGCGGTTAATGTTGGCCAAATAAATTAATAGAACATCTTTCCGTTTGGTTTCTTGTCTCCATAAAATTTGTCCGGCATTTAAAAGAATGTTGTACAGATTTCTGGTCAGCTTTACTGTATACACCCACATATCTTCATCCAAAGCTTCTTTATCGATACGCAGCATTTGATTGTACGGCACTGACAAAATAACTGAGACATTATGCAGCACACTTCCTAAACTGTAGTAATTGGGAAGCGGTCGCGTTAAAACAGCGGTCAAGAGACCTTCGACCCAGGCGAGGCGAATGTCGACGTGCTCTGTTAAAGAAGTGATTTGATAACCAGGCTGGCTTTTAATAAATTCCCACTGCTGCTTGATTTGACGCACAAATGAAACGACGCGGTCAAACACCGACTTGATTTCGCCAGCTATATTGTCGTGCTGTCTTTTAATTGTTTCGTTGATCTCTTTAATTAAGTCCATTAGGTTTTCATAACTGAACTCTTCTTTAATGGCCAATGAACTTTCTCTTTGAGTGGCAGCATCAGTTATCTCATCCCAATAAGACTGCACAGTTTCAGTAATAAGCTCCAGGGCGTTTCTCACATCATGCAAGCTGAATAGCATTACTGCTTCAGTTTCTTTACCTTCTTCTTTATTCTCCGACGGAGGGATCTCCTCTCCAAAAAGACCGGCCACCAAATTACAGAGTCTTTCTCGTCCAGCGATCTTCGGAATACGGATGACCTTACCTTTATAATCTTGGTTAGGTTCAACTTCAGTCCAGTATAAAGAATCTGTAATACCATACCCTCTAAAATCATAAGCCAGGATATCGTCGTCTTCACCACTTCGAATGATCATGGGATTAGGGAATCCGATTCTTTTCATTTCCACAATCAATTCAATGCCCGCATTATTCTTTCCCATCTGATTATCCGTCAACAATAAGTCAACGAGTTTTCCTTCTGCCAAAAGCTGATGATACGTTGATAAAGCCTTTTCCTTGTTGGCAGCCGTATATACTTGATAACCTCTTTGTATTAAATCATTGGATATTGTCTCAAGCACGTCTTCGTCGTCGTCAACCAGCAAAATTAAGCGTTTATACGCCTGAACATTGGGAGTTAAAATGGATAAAAGAACAATCATCATTAACCAATCTAACGACACAAAAATGCCTAATGTGGCTCTGGACTCCACTCGCGTTGAATTCTCCAACCCATTGAACCACCGTTCGACAATTAGCTCGAAATTCCGCAGTTTCGGATCGAATTGCGCTCTCATTTGGATCAGAAGCGATTGGATTTCCTCAATATCTCTGAGCGAATTCATTCTAAAATCGGCTTCAAGAATTTTTCGTAAGGAATCAATTAGATATTGTTTCCCATCGGGGATAAAGGCCTTAAGTAATTCTACGATTCTGGTCCTCGAGAATCCTCTATTCATCAAGCGCAAAACATGTTGGTTATTTAAAAAGGCCACAATATTAATTGCCGCAAGAATGTCGACATCTTCTAGGAGGAAAAGCATTTCGTTTAGTGAAATAAATTGCCCGGCTATTCTTAAATGCCAACTGAAAGAAGTCTTAAATTCTTCTTTTCTCGGCAGGCGATCCGCTTTATTTACAATCCGCATAAAACGCGCCAGCGAATTGATGCCCATTAGATAACCATCAAACGGTCCTTGTTTTAAGAGTTGCATTGCGAATATATCAGTCAAAAACTGCGGCGTAAGATCCTTTGTGTCCGTCGTCGAATAAAGTGGAGAGCTACGATTGAAAAGCTCTCGAAGGAACTCATAATAGGACAACACATTTTTCTGAATGTCCTGATAATCAGAAACTCCCGCATCAACAGCCAGCGCCACGGCCTGGCCAAGCAAAGCCAAGTACTGCGGCTGGCTGATTCCGACGGGTTCAGTGAGTCTCCATAAATCAGAAATTAGCGTGTCGACACTTACTGGAATATTATCTACCCCAATTATGTGCTTGAATCGATTGAAGCTGGCAGCGACCAGATTCTCATCGTTCCTAGATTTATCCAACCAAACTTTCTGCCACTTTTCAACCGATGAGAAGAATTCCACCTGAACAGCCGCAGGTTGTCCAATATCAGCATCTAAATTCTCCTCGAGAATACGACCGTTGCTCAACACCAAATAATTAACAGGAAGCATTCGGATATAATCCAAATACATCAAACGATCCTCATCCCTAAAATCTTCAATCGCCGGTTCGATGAGAATGATTTGGATCGGTACTTTGAGACCAAACACCGCCTGCATGAGGGCAATAGCAAACTTCTTAAAAATGCAGTCAAATGCGGTACTGCCGATCAAAAAGACAGTCAATTTCTTGGAGTCTCGCTCTTGATTTTCAATTAAAGATTTCAAAAACTGGGCGGTTGAATGTCGCGAATTGCTTGCGTGCCAGCGCTGAATTATGCGGTCAGGGCCGACGGGAGGATTCTCCGATTCGATGGCCGAGGAGAGAATTTTGCAAGGTTGCTGTGCCACTGAAAGTTCTTTCACGTCAACCGTTTTTTGATTCCACAAAATGGAACGTAAAAGATTGCCTGCTATTTTTGCGGCACTTCCTTTTGGCGAAGCCGAATAATCATTAACAACATCGATTCCAATGCCCCGTACCGCCGCGATAGCTCCTACTGATACGAACAAGCCTGTCACAGCGCTTAAAACTGTCGGCAAAATCTGCGCCAGCATCCATAGGAAGAAGGTTAGAATATCACCGTGGGGTAAAACGATCATTTCATAACTTTCTTCATCCGACGACATAAATAGTTCTTGACCTTCCAACTCTTCTTCTAACGATGACAGCCCTTGAAACTCCTGCGTCAGATGTTCCCAGCTAAGTGGTATCTGTCTTTCTTGTGCCTGTATCATGACCAACTTTGCTTTTTCTTCATCCACACCTAATTGTTGAGCCAGGGCTTTGGGATTATTAATTAGCTCGTACCATTGTTTTTCTGTTACTTGTTTTTGCAAACGCCAGTAGCGAAGTAATTCTTGGGAGTGACCAAATTTCGCTTCCAATAAGCGTTTAACCACGTTTCTAAAAACAGCTATTACCATGTTATAAGTTAACGCGCCTAGGGCCATGAGATAAAATGAGAAATGGAAAGAATAAACTGCTTTTGCTTTTGCTTTTGCTTTATCTTTATCCATCTTGAACTCTGCATCGGTAAATGCCAGCAAATCTGTGAATATAGAAATTCTGACTTGCCATTGACTGGAAAGTTTATTCCACGCTGTTGGCTTGCCATCAAATGTAATGATTGATGGCAATTCGTAAGATTGGCCCTGGACTTCTGAAATCCAATATTGTCGTATCCGGGATTTACCGAGAAATGTTTCGTCACTTCCAACAACAACGAGTTCTTCGATCAGTAATATTTCGATAAAAACTCCCTTATCTTTCGCATAATCCATAATAATAGCGGCGGCATTCAAGAGACAATCGCCATATTTCCCGCCGAGCAGAACAACCTGAATACCGTTTTCTTGGAGAAGGAGATCTAAGAATTTATAAATACGCTGACGGTCTTCTTTAGAAGATTCATGAATTTTTTCGGGCTTGGGTTCTTCTAATTCTTGAACTACGATCCCACGCTTTTTTAATAAAGTAACCAAAGATTTAAAAATCGGCTGCATCTCTCTTCCCAAATCACCAGAAACGCTACGATAATCCCTAACTTCGAAAATTCCAATTGTGAGAGACCTGATTCGATTTATAGCTACAAAAGATTCTTGAGATGATGTGTATTGATTTCGGCGTTTTTGTCGTTGAATAATAATAAACTTGCCAAATTCAAAGATAACTATGCCCAAAATAATACTAACCATTCCCACAGTAAATCCCAACATCCCGGCCGTTTCTTTGGTGGCCTTTAAATAAATAACATCCGCCGATAAATCTTTATGACCACCCACATTGATAATCATCTGCTGTTCATACGCTAAAGAAAGCGCGGCCGCTTCGTTGATTTCAAATCCGGCGGATTTGACCTGAGCGATCAGTTGGTCTTTAAGTTCGCCGAGCGGACCAAAGGATTCTTCAATCATTTCACCATTGAAGGAGACGAGATGTTTAGTTGCCTTAATAATATGTATTTCACCTCCATGGGAAAGGACGTTATAAACCTCAGATAAAACTATGGACGGCCTCGTCGATTCAAGCACGAAACTAAGCAAGGCCACATCAAACGTCTCTGGCGCAAACGACAAATGCTGGGCGTCTCCATTCACCCAGAGACCATCGCTTACTGTGTGTTGCACGATGCGTATCTTTGAGAAATTATTATCTAATCCAACAACGACATTCCCCTGTCTTCTTAACTTACCGGCGATGCCGCCGGAACCAGTACCTACATCCAAAATACGATGACCGCTCCCAATTTCCTGCAGATACCAAAACGAGAGCATAAAAGAATTATTAATAGTGTGCCGCAACAAATCCTCCAACGTTATGATGATGGGCTTACGCACGGCGGCAACAGAGATCATTACTACAAGCAGCATCCATTTTATTAATCCGACGAACCAGATCATCGAAATCAAAGAATAAATATCTACATACAGCGAATTATATTGGCCTTGTTTATAATGTTCATTCGCACGCCTGATCAATTCTTCATGGATCCGATCACCAATCGGAATCATCCCTCGCCGGTGATTATCGGCCAAATATCCGAGCGCCTCTGCCAATGTTTGCGCGGCGATGCCGAAAAATAGGCGGACATCATTTGTGCCCATTATGCGGGCCGCGGGATTGGGCGCTGGGGGTTTTTCACGCGCGATAAACTGGCGGATTTCTTCCAGGACATTGAAGACTTCGGTGAGTTGTTTGAGTGTCTTGACCGATAAATGCGGTTGCGGTTCAACAAAGACAATTGAGTTGACCAAGGCCAGCAGATGGTTTTGAATTTGATATGCATAATTATCCAGGTCTTTTATATTGGTCTGCTCGGCAACATGCATTTCATAATCTAAATCTTGATTAGGAAGATCAAGGATTTTGATCGACAACAGCCCTTTGTGTTGCATCTGTTCCAAAGCCGTGTACAAGGCGGCCATTGATTCCATGAAACCTTCACCCGACGGAATATAAGTTTGATTCTTTAATTTCGGACCTTCGCTTCTCTTATCTTTCTTGGGCACAGACTCTTTCTGCGTGTAAGGTAAGAAAACGGCGCCTAATTTTTGGTTGTCTTTCTTGCCATAAAGGAAAAATTCAATCGCCAGCTGCGGAAAGACCCGGACCGTTTTGGGCAAAGCATCAATAGAAAATCTTTGTATTGTGACGTCCGCTTTCTTAATCGAGACATACTTGGGGTCCTTAAAGAAAATGACCGCTTCTCCATAATCCGTTGAAATCAGGAACTCAACCTTTTCGCCGGCTGCAAGATTTTGCTCAACCGCTTTCAAATTGATCGTCAATTCAGACTGGGAATTCTGTTCAAGTACTTCTTGTTGGGAGATCGGCTGTCGTCGAGGATGATAAGAAGCAACGTCGAATGAACTTCCTTCCAGCAGCATAAGGATAGTTACGACCAAATAGATATTTTTGAAAAGTTGGAATGAAGATTTAAAGCGCGACGCGAAAACAGCAATTAAAACTAACACCGCGATAATTACCCAAAACTCTTGTGAATGAATAAGGGAAAAATTACTTCCCTCATCAACAGCATTCAAATCTCCATTCTTGGCTCGAACTTCCCAAGTTTTATCAGCTTGTTGGTAAGAATTCTTTTGAATCGCCTCTCTAACTCTTTGAGTCAAATCATTTTCGTCGATGCCGCCAACGTCGATCCAATTCACGAAGGCAGCAATAATATGCTCCTGAAATTCCTCCGAACTTGCCGACATCCTCACTCCGATTTCCATAAATTCTTTGGCCGCCCTTTTGAGTTCTTCAATGGCTTGACTGCGTAATGACAAATCCTCGATGCTTCTCGCCAGCGTCCATCTCAGCTGATTGTTTAAATACCGTATGAACGTCTTTAATTTCTCCATATCTCCCTCGAGTAACTTAATTTTCCATAATTGATTGGCCAGCCGGCTGATCGTTTCAAATGCCTTTTGCCAGGTCTTTTCCGACGATGAAAGCGAAAGACGCTCTGCCATTAAAAGCAAAGTCTCATCCAAATATTTCAACTCATTCGATGGATAAAAAAATAAATAGCTATCGTAATCATCCATGCGTCCCATTGCGTGGCTATGATAAAGATCTCGCTCGGGAACAAGGGCGATATTCAAAACATAATCTCTGAACGGTGCTTTTTCATAACTGCAATTTTTTTCGTATCTAAGCCAACCATCGAGATTTTCCATCGCCATTGAAAAAGATCCACGAAGTCCCGGGTTCGCCCTCCAAGCAACGATTTTCAGTAAGAGCTCTTTCAGTTTGTGATTTTCAAGTAACCGGCCCGTCGCTTGTCCTTGCCAGTTTAGTTCTTCCACATTAAACAACATCTGCGCCAAATATTGCGGAATCGAATTTAGTCGCCCTTCGGTCCCCCAAAGATCCAGGGCATTTGTTGACTGAGGATCGTTCGAGATCGCAGGATCAAATGTTTTGAAGTCCAGCGCCTCTTTGAGCATCCATAACGTTAGATCCTCATAAGTAAAATCGGAAAATCCGCCATTACGCAAAGACAACGGCTGCTGTAATTGTTCACTCATAACAAAATAAAGTCCGATCAATCGTCGGAGGCCTTGAATCAGCGGCGGGAAGTCAATCGGATAAGTTCTTTCTTTATCAAAGTGCATTCCAATTGTTCGCACATGCAACAAAAAGAATATCGATGTCCAGGCGGTTAACCATTGTTCTTTCAGTTGTCCACCTGCCCAAAACCACATTCGTCGGGTTCCTATTTCAAATGGTTCGACATCCTCAAGCGAAGCCAAGCGCACAATATCCTGATTGGGATGACCATACTTTGATAACCAGCCTCTGGCTTTCCAATACCGACGCAGACAATCGCCGATCAATGAAAGCTCTTGCTCCGAAAGTGGGAGCAAATGACCATCTCCTGTCTCACTATCCATTCTTTCAGAAGTAGCATTCACAATTAGATAACCTAAGAGCTTTGTGAAACGTTGACTCTCGTGAGTGAGAGAATCAAAAATGGTTGAAGCATTAGCATTATGCAGGCTATACAAAACATATCTTCTCTGCTTTTCGTTATAATGTTCCGTATTCAAATCTATCTTAGAATCTAACGTAAATTCCCACGCAGGTGGAAGTAACATGCCTTGCGAATTGATATACCCTAGTTGAACAAGATCATTAAATAACTGTGGCAAGTCTTTGTCAGGAACAATCCCCTTAAAACTTTTCAAGCTTACCGCATCATATTGATCGAGGAGGTTTGTCAGTGTTTCGATCCATTGCGCAACGGGCCGCGATGTATTCTGAGCATTGGAATCAGTTAAAGTAACTTTCTGCTGTCTGACTGAGAGACGACGCCAGAAACTCTCTCCCCATGACAACTTCAGCATCATCAAAATCCCGAAGACAATCAGCGCAAGCCATCCCCAACTTCCTTCCGCACCCGTCGTTGGCCAGAGAATCAGATGGCTGCTCAATTCATTTCCCGACGCTGATTGAGCACTCAACATCACGATCCCCATCGCAGCGGCAATCATTCCGCCGCGCAGGCGTCCCCAAAATCCTCGTACTAAGCGAATTGCTAACGTAACAACGAGACCCGCAGTAATGACGGTCAATAATCGATTGAGAATAGATTGCAAAAGGTTTGAAAAAATAGGGTTGTGCTGCAGGAAGGAAAGAAGCGGAGTATCTTTTTTGCCGACGGGCGGGGCGTTGGGCTGCATCTTAGCATAGTGCCACACAATCAAAATACTAACGCCAATTAAAATCAATAGATATTGCACGAGTGAGTAGGTGTCCATGTTGAAAATGTTATTTGTTTTAGTCTCCCGATCAAAACCTCCATCCCGTTCGGCGAGCATCAGAAAAGCCGTCTCGGCGATGTGCATGTCGCTGATGCCGTGATGCAGATAGATTTTATGCACGCTGCGCGTCGAAAGACCGTTTCTGACGAGGCCCAGGTCCCAAACGCCCTGTCCTAACCGCAACCGATCACCGATTCCAGCGAGAAACTCCGGCGATGCATCCGCGACGGTAACAACCGGGGTGAACTTCCGTTCAGTCTTTGGAATTAATTTTTCTAATTGTTCGAATAGATTTTCTCTTCCTAACCGTCCAAGAAGAAGATTGGGGCTCGTCACCACAATCACATTGGCGTAAATGGGATAATTTTTATGAAGTTTCAAAAGCTCGTCGGACGCGGACAAGGCGGCCTGGACCATAGGACCGATGGCGACGATGTTAACCACATTGTCATCGGGATGGTAATCAGGAAGATGGCTGTAATCGACGAGCCGGTAACCGCCTTTGAGAATTTCTGGGCCGAGACGCTTGATGGCGGCGGGTTCATTAAGGCCGGAATAAGTTTTCTGTTCCCGCAACCGCCGGAACAATCCGCTGCGTTCAACCAACAGGCTCGATGCGCGGATATACACGGCGTTACGCCCGTGGTCATGGCCGGTCAACATAAGTTCAAAGGTTTTTTTCAATATATAATCTAACTCGTCAAGAAAAGCCGGTTCCCACATAACCGTGTTGGGCATCGCCCGGCCGATGTCCGCCGAGACACTCGATTGATGTTGAGCACCGTCGGTGGCCAGCGTTGGGCCGGACGGTGTTCCGACAGCAATAAATTGTGAACCCCAGTACTGGGCGTAAAAAAATTGATCCAGCGCCCGGCGGAATAAAAACATATCATAGATCGTAACAACCGGAATCAAACGCACGCCAAACAAATCATAAGCCTTGCCAAAAGCCGCCGCCAAGGTCACGGCGTTCATTTCTGTAATGCCAATGCGTAAATGATTTCCCGCAAATGAATCGGCGCTGACAACACCTTGAGTGGCGCCAGGAGCAATCATTCCCGTAGATGATCCAACATCCGGAGAAATCGTGACCAACCGCGGCGCTATTTTCTGCCAGAAGCGATCGTCTTCGGAAAGGTCCGCCGCCGCCGATTGACTGAGTAGACCTTTCACCCTATTAATCGACATACCCAGATATGTCTGCGTTGGAATTCTCCCGCGGGCCGGTGAATAAAGTTTTTCCGGCCAGATTTGATTCTTTAATTCTGCTTCAAACGCCGCGCGGTTTGCATCGATCATTTGCTGCGCTTCGGCGGCTTCATGATCTAAACGTGAACGGACATTCTTAAGTGTCTTAAACTCGACGGAAGTTTCATTGAAATTGGGGAATGGATTATCTTGCGGCATGCCTAATTCGTTACGGACCTGCGCCAATTCTTCGGGAGTCAATAACTGCGAATGGTTTCCTTCCTGACCAATCATCGGTCTTAGACCCCAGCCTTTGATCGTATGCGCAATAATTACCGTCGGGCGATCGCTGGCGCGGGCTTCGCTCAAGGCTTTGATTAACTCAACCAAATCATGGCCGCCCAAATCGGTAAAGAGCTCATAGATTTTTTCATCGCTGTATTTCTTCAAGAACCGCTTTATTGGCCTTTTCCTTTCCAAAGAGAGTTTCTTATTCTTATCATCCAAGGGAAAAGGCCTAATATTGACTTTTGTTTCTTCCTTTGGATTCACAAAAGTCAATAAAGAAGAACGTTGTTCGATCATCCAAGCGCGGATTCCGGCGCCGTTTTGAGCGGAAAGATTTTGGTAAACTTTCTGGTCGATTGTTTCCATAACTTTCCTAAAGACACTTCCCCCTCGTCGGGCAAAAGCCGCTTGCAATTTTCGGCCCCAGCGCAGTTCAACGACTTGCCATCCAGCCGCCGCGTACATTCCGCGCAGTTGATCCAATTTCCAGTTTTCGGTATTTCCGTCGAGTGATTGGCGGTTGTAATCGACAATATGCGTCACGCGGTCCAAGTTAAATTCTTTCACTAACGTCAGAATCTCCCGCAGGTTTCCTTCTTCAGATTCAGCATCACCCAAGACCGCGAAGAAATGCGAATCAGAAACCGCATGGCCATGCGCCTTGAGCCATTTCCAAACAACGTTAAGTGCTAAGGCAACCGCCGGCCCTATGCCAACCGAGCCCGTCGGAATTTTGACGCCGTCCGGGTCCGCCATTCCCGGATACGCGTGCAGGCCTGGTTTGTCTAATTCATCCGTGTTGACTTCCGGATGCTTGGCGATGAAGGCGGCTTTTAATTCTTCAAGTTCTTTTAAGACTTCTGGCGCAAGACGGCCCCTGATATCTTCAGCCCTGAAATCAACCGGCAGCCGGACAGCGTTATCACGCAAACGATAAAGTGTATCGACGGGTAATCGACCTAAAAGATATTGAATGGCATGATACACCGGCGCGGCGTGCGGTTTGTGGGCGACAAAATCATGACCGCGCATGACAGCCAGCTCGAGGGCGATCATAATGTGCAATGCAGACGCGGATGCAGCCTGGTGCCCGCCGGTTTTAGGCAGTTCATATTTAATTTTATTGGCTTCATCAATTTCACCGATTGAAATCCCAAGCGCCCGACGGGCGATGCTTTCTAAAGCTTCGATGTCCTTCGGTGCAAATCCTTCCGGAATTTTATCATTTCTATTTCGGGGAGGCCGGTGTCCGGATGAGCTCATTGCAACAATCATCATCGTGGACAAGAACAACGCAGCCACATGTCCACCTACGAAGTAGGACACAGCCAATAGTCCATCCAGTGCCAGCGCGATGAGGACAAGCGCAGTTGCAAATACGGTGGAGAGGTTTTGATCTGAGCATTCTTTTATTCCATTTTTTGTTTTTTTGGTTTCCTGAGCTGAAAACTTTTTCCACCAGGCAAACGTTTCACTCAAACCCGTCCCAATATTCTTTTGTCGTCTCAACTTGTTGACAATCAAAATGATTAATGTTATGTTGGCGTCGAAAAGATCATTGATCAATAATTGCGTGGCCCTCTTTGAAAGATGGGAGAATCGTAAGTGAAGATCTGGGAATTTGAATGGGACAACTGGAATATTGAGCATATTGCTAAACATTCCGTAAAATCTCAAGAGGTAGAAGAAGCTTGTTATCGCCGCCACGTCGCTAAGAAAACTAAAGATGACATTTATCTTGTCTATGGTCAAACGTATTCTGGCCGTTATCTTTTCATCGTTATTAAATATAAATCTAAAGGAATTGTTTACCCTATAACCGCTCGAGACATGACTGATTCTGAGCAGAGATTCTTCCTTAAACGGAGGTAACATATGATTAAGAAGTCTTCTGTAATCCCAAAATTTAAGAATGTCGCCGATGCGGCTGAATTCTTCGATCAACATGATACGACCCAGTTTCTCGACGAATTGCAACCAGCGCATCTTAAGTTCCCTAAGCCCAAGCATCTTTTGATCACCTTGAAACCTAAACAAATAACGAGGCTCAGACGCTTGGCCGACAAAATGGGTAAACCTTCCGATCAAATTGTTGAGCAATGGATCACCCAAAAACTTGCCGAAGGGTAATGATCTGCCCAATGTGGCACGGCTCAATTTCTTTACAATCTCTTTAAAAACGCCTTTCGCTTTATCTGAGGATTTGGTTCGAATCGTCAGTATCAACAGCAACACATCAACGGCCAACACAAGGAACATCAAATGTAATCCCGGTCCCGGAACAAAATATCCTTTAAACACAACCACCGGACGTTCCTCATCAGGCAGAAAACCTAATTCCTCGCGGATCTCCTCGGGAGATATTCTTAAAATATGTATGGGCTGAGGATGATCTTCAAAATATTTTAAGAACAGGCTTGTAATCGTTTGTCCGTTATCAGAAGCAATATGAAGACGGCCCAGAATAAAAAACGTGTCTTTAGCAGCTTTTCGGCCGCGCGATAAGATATTGATCATATTGGGGAACATGAATGGTTCCCTTAGGTCAATAGCGAATCTAAAGTTCTCCGAGACATTGATCCCTTTCAAAATTTCTTGAACAGCGGGCTCGGCCTGGCCGACGACATGATTTTCGCGTTTGGCTCTGGCCATGAGGGCTTTTATAAAAACAACAGTCAAATCACGCCAAGTTGTCAAGTCTTTAAGCATGTCCGCTGAGTTATCCGGGGGCAATGTTACGATCGCGGAAAAAACGAGACTGTTCCGGGTGTTGTAATAAAGAGAAATGCGTCTGTATAACGTTGTAACAGGGTGCATATAGCCGGGAGGTAACCATTGGGCCAAATCCTGCCACGTGGGAAGGATGAACAAATTCAACGCAGAATGAATAAATCCTCTTTTTAGCGATTGCAGTTTATCTAAAGAAACCTTCGAAGGGTCGGACAGCCATTGTTCATATTGCAGATAGTCATCTAATCGGGTGGCCAATTCATAACTCAAAATCTCCTCGACGCCAAACAAATGTCCTTTGGTACTACGGTTAAAATGGGTCGACACATACCACAGTTCGTCTTCTTTAAACCGGGCCACTCCTTCGACACCCGCAAAGATTTTCTTGCGTGCGGCCAGGAGATGGATCTCTTCTCTAAATAATTCATGCTCGGGATTGGTATGGTTTTCCCCGATTAAAAACAATCGCGGTGCGGATTCGGGTTTCAGGCGGACAGCGAGGAAAATTAATGTGCTCAATAAAAACGTCAGGTTTAAACTATTATCGAAACCATGGACGGCAATAAAGAAGCTCTTGAAATTTTCAGTCTTTTCCAATTTTCTTGACGACAATTCTTTATTGATCTTGTTGCGTTCTGATGACACATAGGCCAGGACAGCATCCAAAAATTTTCGATGGATTGAATCTGTGGGTTTTACAATACGGCCATATTCCGCATATAACGATACAGCTTTATCAAAGGAAACTTCCCAACGGAAGCTGACAGTCTTTTGCCAAACAATGATTTGGCCCCGCCCGACAGATGACAAGAAGGCATTGGCTTTCTCGTCCGACGGGTTTTTCCGCGCCTGCAGCAAAACACACTCTCCATTAAATGGAGGATAAAGAACCATCCGGTAAATAAAACCCAAATCACCCCCAAATTTTTGTTTCCTAAATAAATTTTCCAGTGCCTTGAAATGATGTTGTCGGTTGGAAATATCTCCCCCTCCTTTAGGAAGATATCCGGCAGCAGCATTAATCTTTGACCAAATTGCTTGAACGGCTTTTTGTTTGACATTAAATCTTTCCGCTATCTGTTGATCACTTAGACCTTCAACGAAACCATATAAAATATTCAATTGTTTTTCCGTAAATACTGGTTTTGCCACATCGAATTTTGGAAACGGAGGCCTCCGGTCGACAAGTCCTAACTTTCTCGCTTTTTTGATAAGTTCCCTTCGCTCCGACGTCACAGCCAACACTTTATAAAGTCTCGAAATCTTTGAGCGTATATTGATTGCCGGTGAACTCAGCGCCTGGCCGATCTCAATCGTAGTATTTCCTTTATTAAGCAATCTTAAGATATGAAGTTCAAGCTCACTTAGGATGAACGCATGTTTTTTTGCGAAAAGTTGTTTAGGTTTAACCAGCCGCTCAGACGATCCGAAAATCGCCACGCGGTATTCTTCATGCTGATTGAAAAATTTCCAAAGAAGATAAGGGTAATCATTATTAAAGTCGCGGGGTCCGCTTTTAATTTCCAGATTTAAAAGTTGATGAATTTGGCTCCTTGACTTGCGGATGGTTTCGGACCCTGTCTCAAGCTGAGCGGCAATGTCCTTGTCATTTAATCCAGCATAAAGGCCTTTTAGAATGGCTATGTGTCGCGAAGAGAGTTCTTCGACGGACGCACAAGATTGAACGCTGCGCGCTATGGCCGCGAGGACAGCGACAAAGATAAAACTGAAATTGGATAAATAATCCGATGGATTTGTAAGGATAAAAAAGTTATGCTCTCGCTGCAACCCTGGCAAAAGACTTTGATTATCTCTTTTACGAAAGACTTCAAAGGGTTGAACAAACATAAACTGCGCGCCCGCTGTTCCCCTGCTAGTTTTAAAAACTTCACTTTGCCTAATCTGATTATTCAACGCATCGAGCGCTTCTTTAAGCGGTTGCGAGGTAATCAAATCTTTCCAGCCTCTTAAGAAGCCTATCTGTTCGAGCGCGCCAAAGATCCATGGTTCTTCATCAAACACAATAATGGTATCACTAGACCTTAAATCCCTTAATGTATTAAGCAGCCTAACCACGACTGGTTGATCGATCCAAAAAGTTCCTTTTAGAATAACAGTCACACTTTCTTGTCCAGCTCGACGTAGAAATTCGACAATATCATCCAGCGCGTTGTCGATGTGTAACGTTTCCTTAGGGTAAATTCTATTTAGCAAAATTTTTTCTGGCTCCATAAACTGATTCACGAATGATTGCAGCTCCTTATAAGCTCTTTGCCGGTCTTCATGGTCATAGAGCCGGTCAATTCCGAGGACCAATTGGGCCGGCAGCTCCGCCACAAAAATGTCAACGCCTATTGCGGGATAAATCCGATACGGTTTTAAGAGACCAACCGCCGCTAAGACTTCTAACTCTCGCCGCCAGGCCTCGGCCAATGGCCCATAATCAACGCTTCCCCGCGATGCCAACCGTCTGCCTTGTTCTTCAACTATCATGGAAATCGCTTGAATCTGCTGGAGAATTTCTTCTTCGGAAATTATTTTGCCTCCGGTCCGTCTTGTGCTCTTTCGTAACGCTCGAACCAAAAATATAACCAGCGCGCTAATTGAAATTAGAGCAGCTGCGGCATAAATAAAACCAGTATCAACTAACATCGACGATGATTCTGGATATTTCGCGTCATAAGTTTTCGCTAATTGATACAACGTCCGCTCTACACGGTCTTTAAGACGGAGGAATTGCCTTTCTGATAGGGTCAATGTCACCATTATCTCTGGCCAGGAGCATGTCAGAATATGATTATTATTGTTTTTCTCAGCGAAATCACTTTGGCTTGTATCACTGACCGCATCCATAAGGACTTCCAGTTCTAATAGCGCTTTGACAATTATCTGACTTGTTTCTTCACCTCGACGATAAACATCGGTCATATCTTGTTTGGTTGGCTCCAACCTTTCATCCGTTGAAGGTTCCGGAACATTTTCAAGTTCCGTCTCAAAATCAAAAACTTGCTGCTCCAGTTCTCTTCCCTTCTTAACAGCCCAATCCAAGACCGACGCTTTATAAAACAAAAGTACAAATTTCGGCCCGCGCAAATTATGCTTTAAAATATTTAAAATCCTTTCGGCTTCTTCTTGCATCTGGACATAAGAAATCTGGTCTTCATAAATCTGACCCATGAGTATCTCAATCAGCTTTCGTTGATCTACATTTATTCTTTCCTCTCTCCAAATTCTCTCGAGGATTGAAGATGTTCCCGACAACTGGACAACCGGCATCAGAGTCTCATAAAATTGAAACACCCTCTTTATCATTTCTGATATTTTTTCTGTTCTTTGTCCTTCATGCTGAGGCTTGAACCAAATATCGACTTCCGACGTCACAATAAAATTCTTCATCTCTTCGTAATTGGTATTGATCTTTTCTCGAAAACTCTCAATCTTTTCTAATATAACGTTAAAGACTTTGTCCCACCCGATTTCAGCTTCGGTTTTGTTTTCATCGGCCGATTTTGTGTCTCCCTCTCGATCCCCTGCTATGCCTTCCGAATGATTTTCAGTGACGATTACCACTATCACTGCTCCCACCCACAACATAAAAGAAATGACCGAGAGATCTAAGAAGGAATGCTCATTGTTCCGGTTTCTGTTTCTGAAATTTCTCCTCCGGCCTGATGAATTAAATCTTTCTGTCAACCGCCGTAGATCCTCTAAGTTTGCACTCATGCTCAAACCGTAGTCATTAAAAATATCTCTCAGCGTTTCGGTGACTTTGGAAATTCCAGAAAAATCGACCTCTTGGCTCAATGAAAGCATTTCCAAGTTATATTGCCGCAGCCAGCCCTGAAATTCCGCGGGGGTGATTCCACGGGATTCCAAAGCCTCCCAAAGCCGGAGTAATACAATTCCCATTTCTTCGATTGTTTCCGATTGCTGCCGTTCTATTAAATATTCTCCGCTTGTCGCGGGTTCTGGCAATCTTGCCGGTTTTTTTCTTGTTTTTTCCGGCCGGGGAATTCTATGGCGAGGAAAGGCATTGTAAACAGCGCGCTGTATATTTACGAGTTCAGTCACTCCGCTGCTGATGGCATTTTCAGCCGCATGCAATGCCTTTGTGAATTTACTCCGGCTGGAATTGAAAGACTCGAGGAGCCATGGAATAACTTGTTGGTTCAAAATTTCTTCACCACGGCGTCTGGCTTCTTCGCTTAAATTAACCTGATGGGATAAAGAAATTCTCTTATTCATCCAGCGGTCTGCGACGACTAATCCTAAGAATTTATATTCAGGATACTCATAAAGATAAACACTGTAACGCGGCTCGTCTTCATTCAATTCGACTAACCGGTATGACCTGCCTTCGCCCCGAAAATCTTCATAAATTCCTTCACCCAAATCTCTCAAAGAAAACCAGACAAACTCTCCATCTCTAATCTTGAAGATATCCTCCAGCCATCTTCTTTCTTTTGTTATCTGAACGAAATACTTTCCGGCCTGCAATTCTTTGGGGGTGGAATTTTGGGGATTAGGTTTCCGGCGTGTGACTAATGTAAACCACAGCCATTCACTCTGATCGCCGCGTGCCGTAACGATTTTGGCTTTCAGGGAAACATAACCTCGAGTTCCCCATGAATACCAAAGATCAGCGAATCCGCCTAAATACGCGTCTCCGACGTAAATTTTATCTAAACGGTAAAGACCTGTAGATACTCTTGGGTCAACAGCTTCAATCCCTTGGCCTTTCTTAATAATCATGTCGAAACCCTTGCGGTGAAAATCAGCGATGTCTTTTCTCACATGACTACTCCGCGCTTTAAGCAGCTTTTGTTGCTTTCCTTGAATGCCCCAATAGTGAAGAATCGGGGAACGTTGTAATTTTCCGCCGATATTTTCTTCAAACCATACCGCAACATACTCGGAATAAACTGAAGACCAGCGCAGCCCTAAGTTTCCATAACGCTTTCGGACTGTAAACGTCGAATATCTTTTTCCAAAGAGCGGAATCTTTCCGTCGGCGGTAGTTTTAACATTCTCAATCTTAAGCAATTCATATCCTTGGGCAGACCATCGCTGCGCCAGTTCAAGACTAATGACACTGTATTGGCCCAAATTTTTTTCACGTTGTCCTTCGCGTTTCGATCCTTTAACGACCAGAATTAAACGCTGTTGACGATCGACCTCATGCAGCACCATTTCCTGCTTCACTCTTCTCCATAATTTTGTCCACAACCGTATCCAATCTCGACGGCGCGGATAAATCCGTCCAATTTCAATATCATTAATAACTCTGGCACTAATGTCTGCCAAAAGGCCGGCGTCTTTTTGGGACATTCCTAATGACTCCCGCACGGCTTTTAATCTCTTCCCTGGTTCTTGATAGAAGTGATCCAACAATATCTTCCAGTCTCGCACCCCCCATCTTACCCGTGCCCCTTTTTCTAATCCCTTAATTTTGAAAGGAGTGGTATTGGATAAGTCAGCGATTTTTTGCGGCGAGAGTTCTAATATATTCCTGAATAACTTTAACTCTCGTCGGGCTTCTTCATACATTGTATTCAACAATAATGCCAAATCATCGGCTTTCCATCTGGCATTCTTTGACTTTAAATCATTAATTCTATTTCTACTGATATGCGCAAGAGCCGCGAGTTCTTCTGGCGACATTCGCAAAGCTTCCCGCAATATCTTTAATTGCCGACCGGCCTCTTTATGCAGTTTATTCAATATAATATTCCAACGGTCAACACTCTCCCTAACATGACCATTCTCTAAAGCACTAATGCGTCTGGCCCTAACCTTGCTCAAAGCACCAACATCTTTTGCCGTCATTCTCAAAGACTTTCTTAATACCTTTAATTGCCGATGGGCCTCTTCATGCAGGTCCTCGAAGTTCCATAATTCCGATCGGGACATGTTGAGTAATTCTCTGGATCTCTCTAACAGTTCAATCGATTTTTTATCATCTTGCCCCTGTCTTTGGGAAGAAGCCGCCATGCCAAGAATCACTAAGGATAAAACGGAGTATACCATCCATAAATTGCTTATAATTTGAACAACCGTTAAGATAATAATCGTCGTCGGTAAAATGATCAAGATTTGGGCAGATGAGGTTTTGTCGCGATAAGTCTTTTCAAATTTTCTAAGTGATTTCTCGGTTTTAGAAAGGACGTCATTATATGAAACAACCATGAAGACCGCTGCTGATACAAACATCAACAACGGCAAAACAAAATGCCCAGTTCCCCGGACACTTTCCCATCCGGTAAAGATCGGCACCAGAAAGGAATTTTCCACCTCAACATCGGAAGTTGAGGTCATTTTGCTCTGATTTTGCAGGATCCGAGCTATCCGGGAAAGATAGAGAACATAAATAACGCTTGCGAAACCAATAAGCAACGTGAACAATTCTCCATTGAAAGCAATCATTCCGAAACCAAACAACTTTGTACGATCTTCCATGAATGTTTTAAGGAAATCTCTCATCTTTTCTTGAATTTGAGATCGAAAGATATCCTGAACCCGGCGAGGCATAATATTCATACGGGTGCCCGCTTGTTTCCATGCTTCAAATTTTTCTTTGGTGAATTCTGCCATGAGCCATTGATCTTCTTCGATGGTCTTCAACATGCCACCTTTTTGGGGGTCAAACATTTCACCCAAAACTCTTGAAAAGTCATTCACATCAAAAGCGACCATGCGACCCAGCTTTCCATCATGAGAAAATGTCAGACCGTAATTTTCTCGCCAATTATGAAAATCGCGATCAACCAGTCCATATGTCCAAATCCGACGCGTCAAATTCGAGAATTCGTTTTGAATGTGCCGAAGCTCCATTTGCAAAGCACTCACCTCATCCCACTGTTTATGTTTCTCAGAAATCTTTATACGACGGGCAATGGCATCCAGCACTTCTCCAACGGGATGCACGCGTTCTTGAACAATCACATAAGGGAAACTGGTAAGTTTCTCATCCACGACAATCGTCAAGTTATTTAAAATAGTCAACGTCATGGCAAAAAGATGGCCCAAATGTTCTTTAACCAATAGGTATCCAGGCAACACTTCTCTCTCGAAGTCCACGTCGGCCTTCGGGACCTTGATAATAAGATTTGGAAACGCATAGGAGTAATATGCTTTCATCAGCCCGCCTTGGTCCAAATAATGAAAGGTATGACCTCGTAGAATACCTTCAACGGTGGTGATTCGAATGTGGTCAAGGTGTTCCTGTAAAACAGTATCCTCTATTCCCATTCTACGCCCCCATTGCATCAACCTTTCAGGCCAGCCCTCCATATAATTGTCCAATAGCGCTTCCAGAAGAGCATCTTTTAAATTGTTCCTGATCCGACGTGATATAGGTTGGAGGTGGCGTTGAATTAGTTTTTGATATAACCATCTGAGTATTAATATTAGAGTAACAGCAGTAACTGCGATCAACACCCCTACACGCCACCCATGCATCAGCTCGCTAGAAATAAGCTGGGCGTTGGATTTTTCCGTTGTTACATCAACCTGCGGGGCCGAAACAGATGAAAACATTTCATCCACCAGCCGTTTGGCTTCCTTGGCCGCATCCATGCTTGAACTCATTTTTCCCGAAAAAATGGAAATCTCTCGCGGACTTAAATGCTGAACCGTCGTCGGCCGCGCCGCATTCTGAACCGAACTCACCAGAAAATCTTTGAGGGTAAAGATCGAACCAATATGGATCGGATTGAAATCGTGGAAGAATCGATGAGCTTCTTCTTTGATTTGGTCAAATGCCGTCACCGTTGGATTCCAGATGATATCGCGTCCCAGTAAATCTTTATACTCATCGGGAATTTCTGGAAATTTGCCAACGTTGAGATGATGAATCGAGTGCTTCACATGAGCGATAAAGTGCGCATTATTGCCTAAAGGATTGATCCCGACAAACGGCCCGTCCATAATCAAAATACTTTTGCCCCGGAATGCCGGAGGAAGAAGGACGACAGGCAACTCAAAAACTTCGAATTGATAGTTTTGCTGATTGGCCGGTTCCGCAATGAACCGATTAATATCGCTGTAAACGGCGTAGACAACGGCATCATAGTTCTTTAATTTTTCCGGAGTTGCCTCCTGAATGAGCACCTGCACATTGAATTCCTTAAGTTTATCAACGGAGATCTCCGCCAGCTTGCGGATGTTCATAAAGTCTTCCCCAACAAGCAGCGATAATCCCACAGAATTTTGTTTTAACACCTCCGGATACTTTGTCTCGTAAGGCAAATTAAAACGATTTAATAAAGTCAAATACTGCTCGGGCGTAACCGCGCTTCCTTCCGCGGCGATTGCATAGTATTGTTCCAAACTCAAAACCGCTTCACCGAAGACACTCAAAAAGCTTTCACGAGAATTAATGACTTCTTGGACAGTTTCTGGACTGCGCGGGTGATGATAGCCGCGATGCAAGCGGCGATCCCAATTGCCGGACACGCCGCCGAAGAGTTTGTTGCGTTCATACAAAGTCACATCGTATCGAGAATCTTGAGCAATAAACCATGCGGCCGTGATCCCGAAGATTCCGCCTCCGATGACAGCGACTTTGCGTTTCGATGGAGCAACAAACGCAGAACGGGACGCCGAAGGAGGTATCCCGGCATCGGCACTCAAATCGAAATCAAAGTATGGCTCCTCAAGCATGTCATCCAAATCGATTCCCTCGAAGACCTCTCCCGAATTATCATTAGATTGAACAACTTTAGGATTCACGGGTTCTTCATCTTTCCAATTCCATCCGCCCGCTGCGATCTTTTCATCAAACAACCGATGCGGATAACGCATAATGACCGCGTTGACGCCGGCGAATCCGCCCATGCCGTCGTGAACATCGTAACGGCCGCGGATGATGTATTCGCGATTCCAACGCACCGCTCCGTTTTTCTCGTGATAGCCTTGCGCCGCGTCGGGACTGTAGGTCAGCAATTCTTCCAGAGCATCGCGCCAGGCTTGCAAAGCTTGAATGTAAATGACCGCAGTGCCGATCCCGCCGACTTGCTTGCCTCGCACGCGATAATGATCGACCCGCGGATGTTTGGCCACAGCCAAGACCGATGGAATCGGCGCTCCGACGGAAAAATTAAATCTGACATTGCCATCGTTGTCCTGGATTCCTTCTCCAGCGAGCGTAAAGCGATTCGTCAGCGTCTGAACGTGTTCCAAAAATGTGCCTCGAAATTCCTGCGCGTCACCATGCTGAATCAAGTCGATCATCTCCGGCGTTAGTTTTTTCTGAATGCTCCAGATCACCGCGCCGATGTAACGTCGAGTCACTGCCGAGCGAATCATTTTCCCATCGGCATCCAACGGGTGTTCGAAGACCTCCGCGACCACATGTCCCGTTGGGTGATTCAGAATCATGGAACGAATTTGACGCGGACGGATCTGTTCGTAGGGCTGATTGACCCACGCGTCGTTATGAACCTGATAAAGTTCAAGGACATTCTCCAACGTCGGCCAGCGATACACAATCGTAATCCCCTGCTCCGGACGCTCCTCGCGCACGAACAGCGCCAGGTCGTCCAGCGGAATCTGCTCTATATTAGGAAAGAAGCGCTGCAGGGCATGATTCAATGTCGTGGGGATGTCTTGCCTTTGGAGCGCCAGCGGCGACGGAGCGGTGGACTCAAAATTCTTGATGCGGAATTGATAATATTCATCTAAGGTGCTAAACCACGTTGAGAGCGGATGGCGATTGTTCTGGCGCCGAGCCGCTTCAAGAAGGCGGGAAGTTGAGCCAGAGAAGAACATCGTCGTCAAATGGCCGTTCAGATGGAGAGCTCTGGTATGAAGGATGGATACAACAAGGACTAAAATAATAGCCAAATTCAAAATCATCATCCATCCCCTGTCGTCAAAACCGTGGATGGCGAGGAAGTAGGTATGGGTGTTAGAATCGGCCGGACGAGTTACATAAGAACTCTGTCTAAGGACGGTCGCAATCAAAGCGAAGGCAACGACAATGTATATATTAGAGAAGATACCTCGAACCTTTTTCTGATCTCCTCCGAACGCCTGCTCCATCGTTTTAGTCTCGAGACGGCCGGGATTGAATGGCGTCCGATCTTCCATCACTTTCCTTAGAATTCTCAACCGCCCGCCCAAGGCCAGTTCGCGGGATTGTCTGGCCGTAATGACATCCACATCCTGATCCGTAAATCCGCGGGTTTGGAAATTGGAAATAGGATGCGCGTTAAAATTCTTGAGACGGGAATATTGTGCGTCGGTCAACCGGGCCTTGGCTTCATCCACATAACGGCCGGACGCAATCATTTGATCGGCTAATCCTTGAGGAGCAAAGACCCCGAATCGGGTCGGATGCTCCCAAACAACAATGATCACTCCCATTGGAAGACTCGCTAAAAATTCTTCTGTCCATCGCCGCGTCGATTCCAAGGGCGAAATGGTTCGATCGAGTTTGCGCGTTAGCCAAATATAAATATATTCATAAGCAAATTTTAAAAACACAACGTCCGCCGGCTTTATGTCTCGAACAAACGCTCTCATTTCATCTCTCGACATCAAATCACTCATATGATGATGAAGAGGCGCCAACTTTTCCAATCGCAGAATCGGATGACCGACGATCCCGACCAATTTTTCTTTCAGTCTTTTAAAACCCATCGTGATATCCCACTCACTCAGCCGATTGTCCACAGTTGTCATGGACGAAACATAATAACCGGCAAATAAATCAATCCCGGAAAGGATGTTGTGGAGTTGCGTATTGTTACGATTGAAGATCCCGATGGCGGAAAGGAGTTGTAATTGCAGGAAATAAATTCTGACTTTGATCGGAATCACGCTGTGTACGGTGAGCTGATCCTCACCGAGCCGAATCTGCTCTTCAATTTTACTGAGGATTTTTCGAACCGATTTTAGTGAATGGAGGAATTTAAATTTGAAAATGGAAACGACCATGAGTAACACGATGGCCAAATTCAAAATCATCATCCATACCCCGTCGTCAAAACCGTGAGTGCCGAGAAAATAGGCTTTGGTGTTGGAATTAGGAACCATGCACGGCATGTTCCACCCGATCATCATGTATCGGTTAAAAACAGCGATATCATGGTTCCCATCAGGTTTGACACCTCCAGTCATGTGTGTTATTCTTCCTTCACCGGAGGGGGACAACCAATGCATAAACGAAAGGATAAAAACATGAACGCCATCAACATGACGGACATCGTCCGCAAGTCGATGCAAGAACTTGTTGTCCCTGAGTTGAAAATCTTGCAGGGTGATGTTCAGAGTCTCTAGAATGACAATCTTGAGATCAAGGCTGATCTTCGGATCCTCAATAACCGTGTCGACAATCTGGAAAAATCTTTGAACAGCCGGATGGATTCTCTCAACAGCCGGATGGACTCCCTCGAGAAAAGGCTGGATAACTTGGATAAAAGGGTTGACGGCCTTGAAAGGCAAATTCATAGCATGCGCGAGGATTTTAAGCTCGCGCTCGATATTCATGAGCGGCTCACTGCGCTTGAAGTCAAAATTTCTCATCATAATTAGGCAGTGGTTTTGTTGACGAATCATCGCCGGGCCGATTTCCTCAAAGTTATATAAAGGAAATCGGCCCGTTGTTTTTTGGTTGCTGTATACGATTTTATAGAACGCCGTCACTGTCGAATCCCAGATCATATCGCGCCTAAGTAAGTCTTTATATCCCATCCCACCGGATTGACCATACCAAATGAAATAAACCAATGCCCATAAAACCAAGGCCACATCAATTCCAACCATGTATGATAAATATGCCGATTGAACGCTGTTTTTATTTTGATCTGGCTCAAACGCAAACAAGCGCACGGACAGACGCGAATTCATATTCCTTAAAAGTTCATTTTGCTCATTTATGATTTTTTCCAAATTCAACCGTCTCGCGATGGCCGCCGCGCCCACCAGTGCGACAATAACTTGGATCTCCCGTTGACCGGGCAGCCAGTTTTCCTGAAAATGCAGACGATTCATCTTCTTGATCAATTCTTTCTTCAAATTTAATTTTATTGATCGAATTTTGCCGGCCCGGGACGACAGAGGCACGTCAAAACTTTTGACTTCCACAAAAACTAATCGGTGGTTAGAGTCGATCAACACAGCGTCGATTTCGAACGACTTGTTTTCTCGATGGGGATCAGCGATTTCTTTATTCAAACTCACTACTTTGAAATGAAAATCCATCAGCAACTTGTGTACCGCCCGCAACTCATTGAGCGTGCCAAATCGTAACCCTTTTTTGATGCGGTAAAGAGCTTTCTCGATACCGTCCTCATTTAGGAATCTTTCCACCAACGAGGCCTCATTCACATTCAACGTCGGTTTCACCTCAGACCAAAGTTGTTGAATGTACGTTCGCCTGTCTTTCTGATGCTGTTTCCAAACCCGCTGATAAAATCCGCCATCAATCCATCCGTGCTCTAACGATAATCCCAGCCATCGCTCTTGTTTTTCCCACCGAGAAAAGATAAGCGGCTGGAAGAATTCTCGCGCCTGCAAAAAGGCCTGCACATCTTCATTGAGAAGCTCGTCGGAGTTCTTTAAAGGAGAAACAGCGCGGCTCAATTCATGCCGCAACAATAGCTTGAGCCATAACCGGCCGGTGCCAGGTTGCAATTTATTGAACATCTTCACAATCCTCTCGACCTGCCGGTGAATCAAAATGACGTGGTGTTGCGGATCATAGTCAGACATCAGGTCGATCAGTTCTCCCGTTGCTAATGGACACAGAATATGGTCTGCCCACAAAACCGTTGTAACCTTGGCCAAACGACTGTAATCCAAATTAAAGCTCTCAATGTCTTTAACAGCGATATCAAACCTTTCCGGAAAGTAAAACGCCTTCCCGTCGGAAAACTTCAATGTAAAATGTTCTCGCCAGTTTCCTTCGGCCAATGAAACTCTCTGCGTATCTTCGTCGGTTGACGATGATAAGGCTTGTTGAATGTCGTTGAACAACGCGTCCGTCGCTCGCAGCGACGGGCCTGATGGCGTCTTTAAATAAACCCCTTCACCTTCTTTAATCAACTCCGGCGCAACAGCCTCAGGCCATATCGCCCAGTGCCGATGAGACATCTGCACAGCCGCCGCAAGAGCGGCAGACATCAAAACAAGACTTACAATGCCAGCCCAATGCCAAACAATCATTACAACCGCCACAATTAAAATAATCCCCATGAATAAACTTTGATTTTGGTCTTCGTTCTTTTTATCGACGGATGCGCAGGATGCGTTATGACCGTTGCCATCCGCCAAAACCAATTTGTGCCGGCGCCAAAATTCATCGAGCTTCTCGGGATAGTTCACGACCGTTTTTACATCCAGCAGTGAGAATTCTTTGAATAAACTAAAGGCCATATTGACCAATTGCTGTTCCGTGACTGGAAGTGACGGTTTATAAAAACTTAAAACCGCGTGTTTAAGCATCCCTTTTTTGCCGTCGGTCGCAAATCCGGATTTTTTCTTCATATCCGTCAGCGCCTTGCGGATCGCCCAAATTAAATCCTGGTTGTTTTCAAAAGCCCTGGCTTCTTCCGTCGATATAAATACAGCCTCCTGAATAGGAACGATGATTGTTCCATCACCGTTCTCAAAAGGTCCTGTCAGTTTAAACAATTTCCGTTTTTGATCGACCTCATAAACCCTGGCCATCGCATAAATATTCGTCATCACATAAATTGCCCATTGCCGGCTAATCAAATCTAAATCTTCCGCTGACAACCATAAATGAATAGGGAAAGACGGCTTATGTTCGTGGTAGCCCATCGAAATTTTATTGGGATTGCTTCTGCCTAGGATAGCGGCCGCTTGTTTATGGGTGATGCCGGGTAAAAAGGCTTTAATCAAACGGAAGCGCTCACGCATCCCCATCCATTTATCTAAGACCCTCAACGACGGCTGGCCGCTTGCAGCTCGTCGCTGGTTAATTTCCACCACCCAGTGTGCGATTGTTCGTTTAGGAATATTTGTCATCTGCGCGAGCTCTTCGGCCCAGGTGATGGTCAATTGTTCAGCCATGGATTCAACTAACTCTTGGCCCTGGGCATGTGTTGTTTGTGGACGTCTTTGTGATTGCTCAACCCATCGCTCTAAGAAAGCAGTATCCTCGGCGCTTAAGGTAATTTTTAAAATAGACAACAGGTTTTGGACAGCTTGCGGTTTCGGAATAGTAAAGCCTCTTTCCCATCGGTCGTATCTTGCTTTGCGGATTTCCATTCCGGGCATAGCATTGAGCATAAAGTCAAGCTGACGTCTCGATATAGTTTCGTCCTGGCGTTCTTTCTCGATGAGTTCGAAGACGCGTTTCAGGAAATCTCTGTATGCCGCATCCCGGGTCCACGGCAAGTTGCCGCGCGTCAATTCCACAACAGCCATTACCCAAAAGATACCAAGCCCGAGCAGTCTAACGCCCCAACCGCTCCCCAACGTCTCCCATCCAATCACCGCCTTCGCTTCATGATCGGATTTTCTTTCATCGGAATCAACCGGCGAAATTGAAAAATGATTGGCGTTTATCGATGGGCCATTTTCAAAATCCAAATACTGAATAAACTGTTCAAATCGCTTCCAGAAAACAATGGTGACATCTATATTCTTCGTCGGATGATTGGCTTTGATAGTCCAGAATCCGAAGGCCGTGGTCCATTTCAATGACTCGATAATTTTAAAATCGCGGGACAAAACATGCTGCAAATGGTAGGCATCTTCCATAGAAAAATGCGCCATTTTTCCAAACTGATAAATGGGCCCTTCAAACGGCAGATGGAATTCCCAATGTCCTTCGGAACTTTTCGGCAAATTCGCAAAAAGATCCGCCATTTGCGCACTCAAACATAAGCTATTATTACCGCCCACCACAATAACATGGTGCGCGTAAGGCCATAGCTCGTCGGTTAAGTACTCTGATTTATAACCCGCATGACTTAAATAACTATCATCTCCGTTCAGATTCTCACTGACATTTTCAAAAACGGCAGTGATCCTGGGATTCTCTAAAAGCTTATTGATAGACGAAGCGGCTGTCTTCAAAGGATCAAACTCTTCGTTAGTATGAACGATCACCAACGTCCATGGGTTAGGAACTTTTTTAGACAAATGCGCGGACAAATGATCTGAAATGGTTTCTTCCAGCGCACTCTGCCAGATATATCGTTGAGAACGACCGGCAAGAAGTTCGATTCTTCTGGATGAAGAAACGATATTTATATTAAGAAAATCAACATTCTGTTGCCTGTGGATTTGCTGTGCCGCCAGCTGGACAACGCTATGTAGGATAAGGCCGGCTAACGCGGGTTGATTGTTCAGTTTCAAAAGACCGACGACAAATCTGCGGGGAAGATAAATGACGGGGCCATTGTCATTCCATTCCGTCGCAGCGACAGCCACATGACGCCAGTTGTCCGCATAAAGGAATGGTTGGCTCTCATCTTCGCGATCGCGAACCAAGATCAATTGACTTCGAAGAAGGATGTCAAACAAATCGCTCGCCGCGACGAAATCAAACAATCCTCCCCGAATTTGATCCCACGGGATATTCATCAACGCACTTAAACTCGCGTCGAGAATTGAGCGATGCAACTCCATGTGAGTTAATAACGGTTCAACATAACGTTCATTCCTTCGACGAACTTTGTCGATTAGTTCCTGGATTTTCTTGTACTCTATATTCCATGCCTTCACTAACCTGCCGTTCTCATGATTTGTCATGACACCTGCGGCGGCCATCAGCATGAGGGAAGCCGTCACCGCAATGAGACTAAAAGACCAACCACCGCCGAGCTGCTCCCATCCCAACAAAGCCTTCGCTTGATGATCTTTGTGATTAAATCTTTTATCGTCTGAATTAACCAGGGGCGTAATATCTTGAGCCATGGGCAGCGGCTCGATATGATTTCCGTTCGTGGATTTTTCTCTTGGCTCCCGTAAAAGTGAAGCCTCGTAGCCAATACCTCGATCTTTTCCATTATTTGGCCATAAACGATATTTCTGCAAGAACGAAGGGTCCTTAAGACTCTTTTTCAAATTTTGAATCATGATTCGACTCTTTATATCGCTTTTGAGAAATTCATTCCTTAACCTCAGAATGATATTCACAAACTGCTGTTGAGTTACAAGGACTCTTGTTTCTTTAAGCATCTGGTGTCCATAATATTTTATGGCCATGCTGATGAGTTGCTTGATATCAGACTTTCCACCGTATGAATTCTCACTATATTCCTCAATAACTTTTCTGATCGCTTCGATCAAACCTGGATCACCTTCCACCCGTCGATATTCTTCTTCTGTGATATAAACTGCATTCTCCTCGGGAAGCAGCATGACATCACCATTCGCAAACGGGCCTTCTATTTTTAAAAGACCGTCCCGCTTGGCTATCACGTGGCCAACTTTATAATAACGGTGTTCGACATATAAAACATCATTCTTAACGGGGTTAAAGCGGCGTCCAGGCATTTGAAAACGCCACAGAGGATATAAATTCTTTTCCAATTTTGAGATGATCTTAAGACTTATTGGATAGAGCGTATTCTTGCGAGGCAATCTCGCGCCACGGATTTTCGCAACGGAAACTTCACATATCTGAACAAGACGCTTATCGGAGATCTCCATTATTTTGGGATTGTCCATAAGGCGATTGAGCGCTTCGCGCGCCTCGATGAGTTGTTTAAGCACCGGCCGCATCTTGGCGATCACGTTTTCAGATGGAGTGGCTTTTTGTAGACGATATAGCTTGGCATCACGAGAAACTTTGGAACGCTGATTGATCTCTGAATCCGTAATGCCCAGTTGGTTGGCTTGCGTGAGCAGTTGAACCAGTTCTATTCGAAGTTTTTTGAGATCTGGCCTTTGTTCTTTGAAATATTCCGTCAGGGCCATAAGCAATTTAGAGATAGTCGATGCGTGCGGCAACGTCCTATTTCCGGCTGCAATCATACTGATCGTGGTCTGATCCACCCCAGATAATTTTGCCAAACTCTCCTGATTTAATCCTTGCTCAAAAGCGTTCGTCATCAAGACGAGTACACTTCTAAATTGTTCCGCCGGAGATCCTGCCATAGGCAGTCGATCCAATTTACTTTCAATCGATGCAATCGTATCTCGCCTTAATTGCGCCGGAGCCTCTCCTAATATTTTGCGCAGCGTTTTGTCATCAATACCCAATCTCGCCCGGATGGCCCGTCCCGAATATTGGCCTTCCTTATTAAGTCTCTTGATGTAATTCTGAAGGTCAACGGGAAGAATCACCATCACAGCCAATCCCGACAGGATTTTTAATACAATTATTATTCCTTTGAGGCCGATCAAAAGCCACGTGGATTCGAGGGTGATCGAGGAGAGTTTCTCCGTGTTTTCGTTTGAAGATTTTTTCCCAGGTTTGTCTTCATACTGCGCCACTTCTTTTAATTTCGACGCCAAACGATCAATATAGTCCTGAGCCTCGTCGGTGACGACGTAACCCTGAGCTTCCAGGACATCCAAAACTTCCAGCACAAAAGCGGCCATCATCAAATAATGAATCAAATTTCTACTTTTCCAAGAAGACCATTCTCGAGGAGAATTTTCTTCTACATAGATCGGTTGAGGAATCGTTTCAACACGGCCTCCCACTTCTCTCAATTGCGAATGAATATTCTCAATCTTAGGAAGATAATCAACATACCGCCACAACACATTTTCTTCTGTCTCGATATCCACCCCTTCGCGGAAATAATTCCAGGCCGTCACGATCATTTTCTGATCATAATCTCGCTTTGAAACGATTCCTTCCCGTCGAAAAACGTACTCACGATCAATCGTGCCCGAAATCATATGCATATAATACAGATCAATATATCGTCGGCCGCCGTTATTCCATGGTTTTAAGTCCAAGTTGAATCGTTGATTGGCCTGGAAAATAACCTCGGGGTTAATCAATGTTCTATACAATAGAAGTTCCGTACCAATGGAATCGATGGTTCTCGTATCCGTGTCGATGAGTATAATTCGGTCTGTTTCCGGAGATAAAATCCCCTCGTCGTGCCAGTATTTGACAAAAAGGACCGCTTGAAGTGAATCTTGCCGAACGGCTTGGTCATTGTGCATTGTCGCCCAAACACTATGCATGCGCTCTTCAGGAAATTCTTCTGTAATTCTGGTGTAAATCTTTGACATTTCAAAAAGCGGTTCGGCTCCTGCTCGCAAGAACACAATACGCGTGTTCTTCCGGTATTGCTTATTCTCTTCGTGGGATCGAGGATATTCTTTGATACGCATGAATACGTGTTGTATGAAATCCATCAATCCCAGTCTGCGCTCGGCGCCATGACCCAAAAATGTCGTCAAATGTTTAGTATCCAAATAGTGTTGATACGCTTTGGCAAACATTGCTTGATCCCCCGCAGAAAAGATTCGTCCGAGGGATTGAATACTCTGATTACGCGCGCGAACATTATCTTCATGTAATCTGAGTCGATTTAATCTAACCGAGGCAATGGCCGCAAATCCTGCCAGGATTTTAAAGATCAGCATTACACCCTTGATGCCGATTATGATCCACGCGGCGTCGAGGGTGAGGGCGGGAAGCTTTCCAACATCAGATGTTGGAAAGGGCGGGTTCAACCTGCGGGGTTGATGTCCGTTGGCATGCTTCTCTTGCGGATGGGTGAACTTTTCCGAGGAAAACTTCTTTATATCTTGGTCGCTCCACTCTTCTCCAAACACCTTTTTTAAATCCGATTTATTTCCGTTCTTTCCGTTCCTCTCCTTCTTTGCCAAATCGTCATAGAATTTTTTCATGATCTCATCTTGCCGACGATCGAACTCCTCGGCGGAGAGAGACCAGTCATCTCGCTCTCGTTTGTATGCTTCCTCCGGTTTCCGATTCTGATTTAACCAAACGTCCTTAAGAACATCGTAGAGATTACACAACATGCGATTCCCCGCAAATTGCCTTAATCCCTCCCGATTGTCCTTATTCTTCAATATAATGCGGGCCATTTTAGTCTTCTCGAGATCCTGCTTGAGAAGGTGAACTAGGGCTTCATGGCGTCCGAGGTTTATTTTGGCCTCCCCGAACATGTCTTTCACAATTTGAACAAAAAGCTCAGGACCGATCTCCCTCATCGATAGCCAGGCATGCAAGACGATTTCTACTTTTTCTTCCTCGCTTTGAATACGATGATGCCAAATCCAGATTTCATCAGAATTTTTGAGACCGCCAGAGGCATGGGAAGATCGAGAAAGGTCCCCATAGATCACACCGACGACGAAGAAGACCACGATCAACATTTGTATCGGCGAGAGAACCGTCGACTCCACTCCCAATCCCAAGGCATTCATGGCCGTTGGTTTCCCGGGCCCGCGGAATGCTGTGAGTTCATTCAACCTGCGGGGTTGATGCCCGTCGGCAATTTCATTCGAAGACTTGATGTGGCGGAATCCTCGGTCGGAGATGTTCAATGTGAACCCATCCTCATCAGAGAAACTACTGTAAAACAAAATCTCCCGGGCCAAATACGTTTCGTTAAACTCGATGACCAGCGCCTCACGCTTTTGGCCCATCTCCAACAGATCGTTCCACAAGAATGTTCTTGAAAAACGAAGTTCGCCAGCACCGATACGAAACGTAATGATGATGTCATTTCCGATGAGCCGGCCTTTCACAAAATAGATCCCTTGATCTTCCGTCACAATCCGGATTCTGGAATGTCTCAACAGCGTTGAAATCGGCAATTTGATTACTTCTCTGATATGATAAACTTTCTGGAGGGAATATTCGGCGTAGAAGGACAGCTCGTCTGCATCTGGAAGATGAAGGATAAAGTCATGAATCGGCGGCAATCCGCAGGCGGAATTGGTGAGCATGGCCATGATCATAAAACGGATCAGCGTCGGGCTGCGAGTGAAACCAGCGACCTTAAGCCAGAATAGCCATACGATCATTGCCGTAATCAAAACGGCGAGGAAATATGCTAAGAAAGCAGCTGATAATTTCTCCTCAGAAGACGTCTTCCACCAGGTATATTTTTCCTTCATCTCATGATAGGAATTCAAAATAAGATTTAACGTTCCCTTCACGCTTTGTTCCGTTGTCCCCCGCTCGGTGCTGATGTCTTGAATCGTCCATCCATTTAAGATCAGCGTAATAATCTCGCGCTGCGGCGGCGACATTTGATTCAATAGGGCCCGACGATGTGGATCCAATGATTGAGAATCGCGGATAATTTCGCCCAGGATTTGTTTCCGTTGAGAAGCACCCGCGCCTTGGAAATGAATGTTGATGCCTTCATGCAGCGGATATAATTCATCGCACCTTTCTTCCCGTTCAATTTGTTCTCTTAGGGGTTTCAAAGACAATTCGTTCTTAAGATCACGGTATCTGAGTAATCCTCGACGGGCGGTGATGATCACCGTAGTCCACTTAATCTGCAATAGTCGGGCCACATCCGCCGGATGATAACCTGCAATGGCAAACGGAAGAATTTCTCGCTCCTTTTCCTCCAGCTGATCAAAGATCTCTCGATGGTCCAAGAGAAAATCTTGTTTAACCTCTCTGAGAATATTGATGAATTCTCGACGGTTGGGAGATTTCAGGAAGAAATTGAATTCCGCATCTCGATCGTTGCGGATAACCATCATGGCCAACATGCCGGGTAAAAGGAGTATGACCAAAAAGTAAAGGCCCTGTATTTCTATAAAAATGATCTGTGTAAACGCGATCAAGACAAGCACGGACGGGAATACGGCGGAAAGTTTTTCCACCTTCCGATCTTGCGATGTGGGGGCCAACTCTTTCTCAACAAGCTCCCCACGATATACCATCCGCTGAACAAGGCCCATCGGATAATTGATTTCTTTTAAGTCACCCTTATAGGCTTCACGCCGGATAACTTCATTGAGCAGGCGAAGTTTCTTTTTGATCTTTTGGACCTGATCTTTTTCTTGCGCACTTAAACTTTGATGATTAACGTATTTTTTGTGAAGTGTATAATCGTAAACGCTGAGCGAGATCGTCTGTTGTTCTTCTCCAACAATAACGACATTACCTTGATCCCCGGCTGGTTCGATGAAGAATTGATACACAATTCCCTCAGCATAGAGATAATATTGGATTTGTGCATGGCTGTTATTAAAAATGCGGATATCATCAACCGAAAGATAATGCGGCCCATCAGGATGATTGTGCAGGTCCAAATAAACGAGGGGATAATCTGGATTTAGTTCCGGACCGACGGAATCCTTATCGCCTTTGACGATACTGTAAAGGTCCCCTTCCAAGGATTGATGGGAAACTTCAAAAGGTAAATATCCAGAGGCGACGGTGTAAAAACGATCAATCGCGCGCCAGAACTCCGGCGTCCCGACGGCCGCGGCAAATGGTCGAGCGCTGTAGCGTGTTCCTTCCTTCGCACTAATAATATCCTGCTTTATCTGATCGAGCGTCATGACTGGCCGACGCTGGATCCGGGAGATAAACTTCCGACGGATGAATTCCTGGGCTTCCAGTTCATGGACGGCCATACCGATTATCGCGACCGCCGTCAGGCCGAGCAGGCTAAGCCAATCGGTATAGGCGGAAAGTTTTTCCACCTTCCCAACCCCGGAGGTTGGGGAGGATAATAATTTTTGGCTAAGATCTGCAGCCACATCCAAGTTTTCCAACACTTTCGTCGCATCTTTAGAACTTTTAATAAAGACAACCGCCTGAGAAACCGCCGCCGATATTGTTTCTATTTCGCCGATCATCGGAAAACTTCTCTTCCAAATAGCAAACTGGTGATTCCACGCAGCCAAACGCAGTTTGATGGCCAGATACCTCTTATCGGCCCATAACTCCTTCACTTGATCTCGGGCATGGACCATCGACGGGATTCGGTCCAAGGACAGGAGCAATCTTTCCTGATTTTCCCGTCGTTGTGCTTCCTGAAGTTCCCGTAATTCTTTTCTAATTTGCTGTAGTTCTTTTAAACTATGGAACAATTGCTCAGTGGACGGGCCTTTAAGGACCGTCCGCGACATAGCTGCTGCCATTGCCCCCATCCCAGCAGAGAGCAATATCTTTCCGACGGGGATTCCAAACCATAACGCGGTCCCCCCATCTACACCTACGAGGTAAAGATGGATCCCCACTCCATACAACGCCAGTGCAATCATGACGGATGGAAATATGGCGAAAAGTTTTTCCACCTTCCCAACCCCGGGGGTTGGGGAGGATCTGAGGATCACCGCCAGCATTTCAATTAGTCCAACCAATCCCTTAAACACAATCCAAATCCACACGGCTTCGATCGTGACGGCGGAGACGTTCTCGATGGGATTGTGATCGAATTCTTCTAGCGCATCGATTTTTCCGTATAAATATTGGGCCAAATGGCGGATATCTTTTCGATAGTCGTGCGTCTTAACCAAATCCCAGAGGTTCAATTGTTCCCATTGATCGCCGGCAGCTTCGAGAGCTGCTTGGATTATCTTTAACCATTCCTTCGCATAGAATTCTCGATGACGGAAATTGGACGCCACAATCCAGTGCAGTAATTCTTCTTCGGAAGATGTCTTCAACATCTCAATCGCGGCCCGGCGTTTGGCTGGCGAAGTGACCACCAAATCATTCATCCGCAAATGCTCGTTGAGAATGTGCTTCAGGCGCCGAGTCCTGGCAGAATTCGCCAAGCTGGTTTTATTTGTGAAGTCATCAAGAGAATTGAACGGATTGTTTAGCTTGCGAACCATCACCACAAATTCGGTCTGCGTCATTGTAAATCCACTCAAAAGAAAATCCACCTCATCAGCGTAATTAAGGAAATATAGAATTTGTTTTTTGGTGTTTTTCGGGTGCTTCTGCAATTCTCGACGATGTTGCTCCGCATTTTCTTTCTTCTCTTTTCGTCTTTCGTTCTCTTTCTCTAAATCCGCCCGTGCCCTTTCACGAGGATTCTGAAATAGAATCTCTCGACGGTTTTCGGACGTTCGTTCCCACGACATCGCAAAGACAAAGATATATGCCAGCAACATCCACGGACTGAACAGATAAGTACGAACTCCGGAATGATGGACGATTTGTTTCTGTGGAGTTTCTTCTTTAGTTGACAAGCCAACTTTCAGGGCTTGGGCGCGGCTGGCGGAGAGGTAAATCAACCGTTGAACAAACATGCCCGCGATCATCAGCACCGTAAAGACACTCATTCCCGTCGATAAATCGATCGTCACGGCGCGGTGTTTTTCGATATCAGAAGAACGACTTGGTGTTTTATCTTGTGCATTCAACCTGCGGGGTTGAATGGACATCCTGTTCCCCTTCACACCTCCGAGGCGCGAAAGAGCATTATTTCTTAGCTTTTTACGAATACTTATAATTTTTAACACTGAACGAATATGCCATTCTCTTAGCCCCAACCGCTCTTCCCGGATTTCTAATCTATCCCCAGGATATTTTTCAAAATCTGCAGTCACAATTTCGATAAGCCGTTCCCTTTTTTCTAGCTTTTCTCTTAAACGCACTCCCGCGGCTTTCTGCTTTAAGAACGTTAAATCATAATCCGGCCATATTTTGCTAATAATGTAATTCGACACTTGTTCAATGTATTGATGCGATGATCCCATCTGTTCGACAATGATGCTTGATGATTGATCCAAAGCTATTTTGCGGACTAACACTTCTTTTTGCGGGAGCGTTAGTCCATACCTATCTCCTATATCGTTAAGGGTCCTTACAAGTCCTTCTTTAGTGATGGCATAGCCACTACTCTCCATAATGTCGCGAGCAAAACTTACTCTATTACCATGCTCCATCGCTGTCTCCTGAGACGATAGAGAAGATCGGTATTCCTGGATCCCTTTTTGGCGATCTCGGTTTCGCGCATATGTATTTCGTTCGCCTCGAATTTTTAAATTAATTCCATTAACGACATATGTCAATAAGCCTACGCCATTGCGCCGATCAAATTTGATCACACTGCTGCGAATAGTTTTAATGAAGTCATCTGTTCTTTCCTTTAGGAAGGATCTATTCCATCTCTGTTTAACTAAGGGCATTTCTGTCAGACCGGCGATGAGGACTTCCATCGCCAAACCATCTTTCTTATCTTGAATAAGGTCAATTAAACGGCTCTGTTGCTCACGGCTTAAATATCCTCTGGAATGACGTGGCATGCCCAAGATCGTATTGACAGCGGCTTCATCTCTTTGCTGAGGAGCCCAAATAATTTTAAGTTTAGACTCTTTAATAACCGGCACAGGAGGATTCAGCCCGTACCATTTCTTCATTTCATAAAGAATTTCTACTGAGCTTTTTCCTTTTAGATCGTGATTTTTTGCCCAGTTCAGCAGAAGCCCCTCTAAACATTTTCCTCCAAACCCTGGAATACCTGTATGAATAATATCGCCCACTTTTAAATCTACTATCTTCCCTGCACGGCGATGATTGGCTAGATGTTGAAGGATCGCCCATTGCAACCGCTCTTCAAGTTTGTCCCAGGAGAATTTCCTCGCCCGTCGGAATTGATCCAATACCGTTTCCAATTCTTCAAGGGTTACTGGTTTTTCTTCTGCCATCGTCATAAGAACAGCAGATGCGCAGAGGACTGCTATCCACGCTTCCGCACCTACGAGGTGCTGATGGGTAACCATGGCGACGAAAGCGGCGGAAATGATGATAAAGCGGAAGACTCCGTCGAGGAAATCATTCAGTCGGCTGGGTTGAACAAATACAATTCGACGCAAAATGGAATTCACATTGTCTTGGCCGACATACGCAAGCGCCGCCGCAATTCCTACCAGAACAAAAATCCATAAGGATGGACCAACGGCCATCAGTTTTATCTCTCGATCCCAAAACTGACTTGGCCCACACCGGCGGACAACAAATTTCTTTTCCAAATCCTCTTTGACCGTCGTCACATCTTCTTGGACGATCGCGTCCGCCACACGTAAAGAAAATCCCATTTGCAGGGCCTGACGGCCGGGCATGGATGGGCTATATCTCAAGCGAAGCCCCTGAATCAACGCGCGATAGGGCGCTTCCTGTCCCCGGAGAAACTTAAGGAAGGCAAACTGTTTGATTTCTTTGGTGGATACGGAGGTTTCAATATTATTTCTAAGATACGCTAAAAATTCTTTGTAATAACTGACCCAGTGCTCAAGGATTCTTTCCAGCCCCAACTCATTTAATTGTTTGTTCAAACGATTTGTGTTCCCAAAGACCAAATCTGTCGGTTTAAATTTATCAAATGTATCGGAGGTAATAGGACTCAATAAACAGCGCTCATTTAACGTTGATACACTGAGCTCATGCTTTTCGCCCCCGATTCTGACCCACCGCCCCAATCCCCGTCGGGCCAGGGCAATGAGATATTCGGGTTCGATATCAAATTGATCTTTCCCTTGATAATAAACGTGAATGTCCAGGTCCTTGATCATGGACCACAATGGGATTTGATTTTCGCTAAAAAGATAGGTCGAGGAGCCGGTGACCGTGATGATCGGAGCCTCCACAATGGATAACGTAGCGACTTGCTTTAGAAGTTCGATTAAATCGACCGGCGGTAAAGCTGGATTGTCTGGCTGAACAATAAACTGGCGCTCAGGACGATAGTAGGAAATGTGTTCATCTTGGTCCACGATCAAAACAGGCCAATGCACTGTTTGGACCGCCGCCAGTAATATCAGCGCGTAGACCGCCTCGTTCAAACCGATCAGATCTCCGTGGGCCAAAAGACCGGATAAAGCCGCGAGGATGGCGATAGGGCGGAAGAGTTGTGCGATCAACCTGCGGGAGTGAACAGACTTGATAAAGCGGAAAATTCCGTCGAGGAATAACATCACCCTCTCCGACGGCGGCGAAGTCTTGAGAAATTCGTAAAACGCGCGGAGGTTTTCAAGGATGACGCGGGATTTGGAGATTAGAACAGCGGCCATCAAAACAATAATGAGAATTTCCGCGAGGTGAAACACATTATTCGACGAAAAATTTGATTTTCTCGTCGGTCTTATCCGTGCAGTCGAAAGGAAATCGATTCGATGGGCGTTCAACGTCGCGGCATCTAATAATTCAAACCCTGGGAATGTTTGATCGACGATATGTTTAATCAAATCCGCCAACTGATCCGCAGGGATTTTGATTAGATATCCTGGAATTCGGTGCATCTGCTGAGGACTAATTTCCCTCATCTCTTCTGCAGTCAAAAATTGAACCGCGGCCATCGATACAACCCGGCCTTCTAATCTGTTGACAGTCCATTTTCGCGACATTATACTTTGAATCGAAAAGGAGATAGATTGATGACTTCTCTTCAAGATGCTATGAAAATCATTAAACCGCTTCAAAACCGTTTCAAGAAAAGCCATAAGTCCAGAAGAAAAACGAAGATTGCCGACGATCTTTTGGGTGCGTTCAAAGGTGCGACCGAAGGTAAATCTTCCAGTCAATGTGTTCGAGAATTGAGAAATTCTTCTTATGGTAAGTTTAAATAACCCTTCCTTGCTCTTGGACTCCGATGTCCTTGTCAGCTGGTTGACGCTCGAAGAAGATATTCTTACCCATAAAAAGCTCTGGGAAGCTCCCCACAAAATAATGACAATGGTTGAGGAAAATTCTTCTCTCGGTTGTTCAACGATTATCAATCTTATGGAAATCAGGTTTGTGTTGCGTGCTAAGAAGAAATTCAGTGAGCATAAGATTACATCTTCTCTTAATAAACTCTCCGAGATTCTGAAGCTATTCATTCCAGATGAAATCAACCTATTAAAGGCGAATGAACTCCAGTCCAAATATCTTTCATTATCGCCAACCGACGCTATCCTTCTGTCTGTGGCCACAACCCTAGACAATGTTGTCCTAATCACCCGCGATCGAGAATTATTGAAAGCTGCCTCAAAAATTGTCTCCGCATCAACTCCTGAAGAATTTCTGGCGAAACGCTGATCTCTTCTGTTCCAATAAAAATTCCCCACCAGCATTGCAATTAGCCCAACCACTCCCTTAAACACAATCCAAATAAAGCGGAAAATTCCGTCGAGGAATAACATCATCATCTTCGACGGCGGTGAGGTTTTAAGAAGTTCGTAGAACGCGCGGAGGTTTTCGAGGATGACGCGGGATTTGGATAGCAGAACAGCGGCAACCAAAATAATGATTAGAATTTCCGCGAAGTTAAAGGAGTTATTCGTTGGAGAATTCGATTTACCCGTCGATCTCGTGGCGAGAGCTCTGCTGTCCTGAGATCTTCTTTCTGTGGTGACGAAAGTTCCTACCCTTCTTAAAATTTTGATAACTCTATCCCTTCCCTGAAGGTTATTAGAACTCTGTCGAGATTGGGGTTGTTCAACGATCGGCAAAGTGACGAAAAAGCTGGCGCCCTGGCCCAACTCGCTCTCCACATCAATCTCTCCATTGTGCGCCGTAATAATGCTTTTCACAATGTAAAGTCCCTGGCCGGTCCCGTCTTTTCCTTTCGTCGTGAAATATGGCTCGAAGATTTTAGAGACCAGCTCGGGCGCGATCCCGGGGCCATTGTCTTTCACCTCGAATTGCACGAGGGGCGCATTGTCGATTGGCGTGACGATCAACTCAATCTTTCCGTCTGGTATCTGCGCTAAGGTATACACCGCATTCTTTAGGAGATTGATAAACGCATGCGTCATCTGAATTTGTTCGACATCGATTCTAATCCCGGCGGCAGCGGAAAAATCAATCTGAAGTTGCTGTGGATCGAAGAGAGCGAAGATCTCTTCAAAATGTCCTCTAAGATTAGTCAAGAATTCCTCGACGGAAATGACTTTCTTCTTACCTTTCCCGGAATAACTGAGATAAAAATCAATGATTATTTTAAGCCGGTGGGTAACGCTGTGGAGGGTTTTGAGGACTTCACGCTTGGCTTTAGGCTCAACGATACCTTGATCGATATTTTTGTCTTGCGGATGCTGGCGGAAATCTTTGACGAGCTGCTTCCAGGCGCGATGAAACTTTTTCAGTTCAGGTAAATCATCGAGAAGGATTTGCAACGCCAACATAATTAACCTTTCGCGCTGTTCTTGTGTAAACGGTTGGGCATAATTTTCAAGCACCTGTTGTAATGCCGGATTGAATAACCCACCTATTGGCCTTTTCTCTCTTAAAGATAAGGTTGTTCTGTCATGCTCGGGGAGAAAAGGCCTAATACTAGACTTTTGCAATGCAAAAGTCAGTAATAACTCCGCTCGCTGTTCTCCTGTAAGCAGCTCAGCATATTTTTCAAGCATCGCCCGTTTTAATTCTGGGTTTGATAATGACTGAATATCGACATAAGGTTGATCAGATGCGGCATGGTTGCGAAGAATCTTCAAATCATTAATTTTCTCGAGAAGATTTAAATCCATAATATTCTCACTCAAAGATTGCATAGCGGATTTGAATGGTTCCGGCAAAATATCGGCATTACCGTTTGCCGGATCAAAGAATAAAGTAATCACGGTCAAATCATTGCCGATTTCATGCAGGAAGACCGGCCCCAAATCAGCGATGATCCCCTGCCAATAATCTTCTTTTGGTATCCGCATTACCATAACGACAACCATCGATAGTCCCAGCAGCCAATTGAACGGCATAATGTATACGGCGTTTCTCTCGGTTGGGAGCTTCATAAATACATATTCCCTTCTGGCCACTGTCTGAATTTCAAGACCAAGCGGCTTTCGGTTTAACGTTTTGAGCATTTGGGTGATAAAGTTTATCCGCCGCAAAACTGATGTGATCGGCATGCTGCTGCCATCACCCAACGTCGTCCCTGGTTTTTCTTCCAGCAGCATCTCCATGGTCTGCCCAATAACTGTCAAGGCCCCGGACAGATTTATGACGACGGGCCCGTCTGTAATAGAATTTCTAAACGCCGTCCCCATCACATTGCTTTTCCGCACTAAAGCGATCAAATCCTTGGCCTTTGGTGTCGTATCATTGCCAAACACAGGGTCGGATTCTGCCTCCTGCTTGACGTTTAGCATTGCTTCCAAAATCAATCTTGCGGACTCGCGTGCCCGTGTCGGATCTCCTAACGCTTCGCGTTGGCCATTAACAAATTTAACGAACTTAACCAGCTCCGTGCGCAGAGCCTTAATCCATTGCGGCCATTCTAGGTAATAAAATAATTGTTCCAGGACTGCCATAATAAGGAGCGTGCGTTCTCCGACGGGTTGGATTGGATTTCTAGATATTTGTTCTTCTTTCTGTTCAATGTCTAGAATCAAATGCCAGACTGGCTCTACAAATGCTTTCCTCTCAAGCAAGCCCCTTGTATATTTGAAGAAATCATTCTGAGATTCATGATGACGCAATACTCGACGGGCAGCCAAACGGGCCATGGGATATTTCATGGAGCCGATTAAATCAGTCAACGTAAGATAATTTTTTACAAAGCTGCGCAATCCTGGCTCTTCAATCAATCCTTTAAACTCAATCAGCTCGGAAATAAAACGGAAATAGAAAACAAACCGTTCTCCGCCGGCCTTATAAAGGATCCGTTTCCTTCCCGTGGCGGAAATAGGCCTATCATTTAAAACTTCGATCAGCCAAGCAGCGATCAAAAGTCTTAATGCCTCCATGTCCTCATCCTCAACCGGCCCACTTAAAATCCACGCGCGTTTTTCGTCGGTGGAAAGGGCCAGGAGATTATCGAGACCAGTATACTGGCCGCGCACCGCCATCAAAAATACCGGAGCGCTCAGCAACATCAAAGACATTCCCATCCATAAAACGGTTTTGATGGCGAGTATAACCAACATCAATCCGCCCACGGCGCCGACCAAGGCGATGGAATGCAATTTCTCCTCGAGCTGCGCGATTTTATTTTCTATTCCATTTGTCTTTTCAGATTCTTGGTCTTTCTTCCCGTTTCCATTCAATTCAGTGGAATACGCTGTCAGAGTGAATAATTCTTTTAAGTCCTCTTCCCATTGCTTATGAAAAGGAAGGCTCTCTGCATATTCCTGGAAGAGACCTGCGCGCAGCTGACGCCACACCATATGGTCGAGCAAGACCTGACCATTGATGACAAATGCCTGCGCAAAGTGTCTTAATTCCTCGACGTAGGCCGGATATTTCTGTGAGATCTTTTGTAAAGAAGACAATTCCTCGGATAGAGAATCTTTCTTAAGCAAAGCATCCACGTATTGTTCAATCTGTTGGCTTTTAGCATAGTCATGGTCTTGCGATAAACGGATACGTTCTTCAATACGATCCGTGGCTGTTTCAAAAGCAATGATCCAATCGGCATCAGAACCGGAGAATTCCGAGACATAGCTTGATACCCTGGACTTTAATAAAAGCCTGTGCGTCGTCCCGGCCTCACCGTTACGGGCGATACGGGCCATGATTTGTCGCATATCACGTTTGGAAAAAAGAACGTTGTAAAGAACAGCCACAACGCCGGAGGCAACATTGGTCAAAATATTCACCCCTCGGCCTCCCATGGGACTGGTAATAAGAATCGTAATCTGTAAGCGGCCTTTCTGGTTAATAACATAACCGGCCTTTTCAAATTGACCGGCTTCTTCCCTGCGCTTTTCAGGATTTTGATCGATCCCTAAAACAGTCTCAATCTTGATATCATTGTTGGGCCGGCCTCTTTCCAAGATGGCGTTTAATAGTTCCTTGACATGATGGGCCGAAGCGATATCTTCCGTCGCGATAAAAACCGGCCTTCCTGACAATAAAGCATTCATAACAATTTCGATTAAGCTTTGGTCCATCTCTTCCACGGTCTCATATCCGATGGAGGAATGATCAACCCGGATGGATTTGATATCGGAGGGTTGAACATACACTTGCATGTTCAATCTTTTCTTTAAATGCTGTTCAATCGTCGGACTCATCTCTGAACCACTGACCGCGGCATAGCCATGTCTATACAACTTTAAAAGGGAGTGATACGTCAAGGCCGCCAAAAGCCGGCGCGGATTCTTTTCATTGTCGATACCGGAACGCGCTTCTATCATACGTTGTACCTCGGGAGAATAAACACGCAAAATGTCCGGGCGTTTACTATCGTCGGGAATAGGCAATACATTTTCACGTTTAGCATCTAAACAAAAATCATGATCCTCTTTAAGGTTCCAGCCAATCACCGCAAAGTCCGCCAGCTGACGCAAATGCGCATCAGAGATTTCATCTAATTCCCGACGATTTCTAAGAAATTCCATAATCTTCCGCGGGTCACGCCAAACCACTTGTCTTCCCTGATCGGAAGAAATAATCTCTTCGGGATTCGTAGCCCAATCTTTCAACAAAAAGAAGACGTCCTTATCAAAACGATGCCACGCTGTATAGGCTGCGATAATTCTCTTCACTAATTCTTTATCCTTACCGTTGACGATGATGTCGATCGACAGAGTATTCAAGACGGAGAAGATATCCCAAAGATAATAATCCGCCTCATCCAATAAAGCCCGACGATCAATGGTCAATGGTTGTTCTAAACTTTTTCTGGTCGAAATTTCTCGCGCCAGGGCTGTTAAAGAAATATATCGGATCTGTGCTTTGCCGGCTTCAGCCCAGAGAGAGGAACCAAAAAATCTAGTGAACCTTTTTGACTGGCCCGGAATAAGTAGTGTACGGGACCCTTCGGTGATGCAGCTTACGGAATGCCCCAAAGAAGCCAAAATCCCGGCCTGACTGTTAAAGCCGTCTTGGGCCAAATGATCTGTCGTGGTGACGATATCCGTTGATACACCCATTTTCTCCAGAGCATCGGCCGCCATCGACAAGGCCATGGTTTTTCCGGCGCTGGTATCAAACTTGACAAAATATCCCCGCGATCCGTCTTCGGTCCTCGGTTGCATCAAGAGTTCAGCAGTTTTAAGTTGTGCGGGGCGGCGTTGATACTTAATCATAATATTCTTATCAGCCATCCTTCGACGCGCAATGACCTCAAATTCCTCTAATGATTCCCTAATTACGTCGGGAAAATATTCGCTCAAGGATAAAGGCAGATCGGTCCACGCCACGCCATTTTGTATCGATGTTTTAATAATTTCTTTTTGTTCACTGAATACGTTCAGTTGAGGGGTGGGAGTCTCGTCGATCTCCCCAATGATATTCGCGGGCGTAGATAAAGATTCCATCTGAAGTCTTTCTGCCTCCTCTTCCAACGGCGAAACTTTTTCCGGACGCTGGAACTCAAACGACATCTCGGGTTCAGGAGGCTGAAAAGCAATTCCAAAATAATGGGCGAGATGATGGACTGACTTAAAGAATCTTTCCATTGATATCTCAAATCTTCCTTGTTCATAATTCTTCACTGACGACTGGCTTAATTGTAGAATTTCGGCAAATTGAGTTTGAGATAAGTCCAGCTCCTTACGAAGATGGGTTAAATTCAAGAGATATTTTTTCAGTAAAGCATTCTGTTGGCTGTTTGGAGAGGATTTCGCTTCTTGTTGAACATCATTGATGAATTCTTTCACTTCCGTCGGGACCTCACTGGAAACATTGTCCATTAAGAAATCTATAACCTTCTTCATTGACTTTGCGCTAAGTTTCCATGCCTTGGCAGAACTTGCGTGATCTACAATATATTTTTGCCCTCCCATCGACGCGATCATTGTCTCGACAGAGTATCTCTGCTTAAAACGATTTAGTAAATGCTTAATCGGCTCGCTCAATCTCTTAAAAATTTCGCGTCGTTCTTCTCTTGATGCACGCAAAGCTTGTGCATACAAAAGCTGTATCTGCTGCTTCCACTGCTTAATGTCTCGAGACCACTCACCAATGGGCTGAACATCCTCATTCTGCCCACCGAAAGTAGAGATGATGATAGATTCATCGATGAGCTGAACATTCTCATTCTGCTCAAAAGCGATAGGAATCTCGTCCGCCTCTTGTAATGAAATCAAGCTAGAGATTGGCTTTTCTTCTTCAATGAACTGAGTATCCTCATTCTGCTTACCGATCAAACTTTCATCGACCTCAGGCAAAGTTAATTCAAAAGTCGTTTCTTCATCGCTTTCTGGAGTAAGGATGATGATAGATTCATCGATGAACTGAACATTCTCGTTCTGCTCAAAAGCGATAGGAATCTCGCCCATCTCCCCAATTCCATTCGTGGGCGGAGATAAAGATTCCATCTGAGATATTTCCGCCTCCTCTTCCAACGGCGAGACTTTTCCCGGAAACTGGAACTCAAACTTCATCTCGGGCTCAGAAGGCTGAAAAGCAATTCCAAAATAATGGGCGAGATGATGGACTGATTGAAGAAATCTTTCCATTGGTATCCTAGATCTTCCCAGTTCATATTCCGACACTGACCACCGGCTTAATTTTAGAATTTCGGCAAATTGGGTTTGAGACAAGCCCAGCTTCTTACGAATGCGGGTTAAATCCGAAAAATATTTTTTCAGTAAAGCATTCTGTTGGCTGTTTGGAGAGGATTTCCCTTCTTGTTGAACATCATTGATGAATTCTTTCACTTCCCTTGGAACCTCACTGGAAACATTGTCCATTAAGAAATTGATGACCTTCTCCATTGACTTTGCGCTAAGTGTCCCCGCATCGGCAGAACTTGCGCGATCTACGATATATTTTGTTACTCCCATCAACGCCATTTTCTCGACAGAGAATTCTTGCTTAAAGCGATCCAGTAAATGCTTAATGGGCTTGCTCAATCTCTTGCGTTGTTCTTCTCTCGACGCACGCAAAGCTTGGACATACAAAAGCTGCATCTGATGCTTCCACTCGTTAATGTCTTGAGACCACTCACCCATGGGCTGAACATCCTCTTCTTCTTTCCGTAGAATTTCTTCCGTCCGTTGGGACTCAAACTTCGTTGCGGGCTCAGAAATCTGAAAAGAAATTATTGAAAACTTTTGAAAATAATTCTCCACAATTCTTTCTAATAACGGTGTTTCCTGCATCCTCCAAGGACGAATTGTTTTGCCTTTGTCCAAATCATTCTCATCGCGATGAGAAAACTTCGCCATCCCCAACATCACGCCCGCGAATCCCAGAAGATTAATGAACGCGATGAAATCCATTGCATAAAAATGCGCCGTTCCGATCATGGCCAGGATGGATGCGATGATCTTTACAAAAATTCCGTTGATCATTGTAAACAGCACCATCGCTCCCATAACGACCGACCAAACCACCCAACCACCGGCCACGTTGAGAAATACGATAGAAGACAATGTGCTTATCCCCGATGGGACCAATTCAAGTTGCTCTGGATTGGTTTGAGCAATATAAGATCTAAATATATATAGTTTCTCAAAGTAACTTTTATTTATGTCGGAAACGAGATAATCTAGACGATGATGACTAATTCCCTTTAATCCTTCCAACCGTAACATCGCATTAACAAAATTCATGGCTAATGAATTATTGCCTTTGCGGAATAAAAACCATTGGCTCGATTCATCGTGCCCAAAAGTGCCTAAATAGAAACCAAAAATGCGTTCAATACGACTATTGATATCCTTCTGTTGCTGACCGTCCTTGACCCATTCCCCCAGATGATTCATCATCTTGAGAATCCGTCGATGAATATCCTCTTTGGATCTCGCTCTCAGTTCTCCTGCGACATTCAAGGCATAATCCTCACTTGGATAAAAGCGTTTTCCGTCCTTGCCTAACAGAAGAATGATATTAAAATTCTTAAGCCAAATTAAGAAATCTTGGGTCGTGGTTATACGGTCCGAGACGAAATTGAATAACAAACGCAAAATCTCTCCTCGAACTTCGTGGGAATTAATCCAATAATTCCTCTGCTCATCCATCGACGGCCATATTGCTAAAGTCGAAGGATCCGGGTTTCTGATCATTTCTTCTTTAGGTAGCTGTAAGGCATTTTCCCAATTCCAAGTCGGCATGGCCCGTTTGAACATCGCCAGTTCTTTTGTCGCCACATCAACAGAAACATCCCGGTCTTGCTGAAGAACCGGATCAAAAATCACAACAGTTGGATTTTCCGAAGTCCCCTTCACTGCCATCCTCACAGCACCCGCCATAACGATCGATGCGATCCCCAGATAACCAATCATCGAATGCCCAAGCCAGGCAGCCGTCAATACCTCCAAAAGCCCGGTAATTCCGACGATAAGAACCCAGTGATACCACTTTGCTTGAGCCAATAGCTCATGGAAAAATTCCTTTGTGTCTTGAACGATGACCTTCCAACTCAGCCTGGTCCTCCATGCCCGTTTCCACTCCATGACCAAGATGAGGAATTGAATCAAAATAATCAGGCCTGTTACGATTGTGATGACAAGATCGGCCGTCGGTGAAAGTTCCTGTTGGGGCACCACATAGGCCGCCTCGGTCAAGCTTGGCAGAATCCCCTGCAAAAACAAAACGCCGGCAAGCACCAACAACAGCGCAATAGCCACGAATACGAAATCAAAAATTCCTGCTACCGTTACCAGATCTCCAAATCTCTCAGAAAACTTCGAAGATAAAATCCGTGCATTCCAGCCAAACGGAGAAACGAGGCCTTCATCCCCTAGGTGGATTTCCGGTAAACGTCTCAAATCCAAAATCAAATGATCCTGGCCAGCCACTTGGCGTTCTTTTATTTGGTAAATTCCTCTGAAAAAGTCATTGTTCCGTAAGAGAAGATAATCAAATTGGGCGGCTAATGTTTTAAGGAAATTGTTTTCTGGTTTGAAGAAGTCCCGCGCTCGACGGTACATTCTTTGTTTGGCCTGCGTTTTGTTCAGTCCTTCATGTTTTTGATAATAGGCGCGCACGGCCTCGTGGTTATATCCGGCCATATGATAGACGCCGAGCTTAACGATCCTTTCGTTGAAATAAAGCTCAAGCGATACGAGACTTGACTCTTTAGATGATCCGAATAGATCAATCGAGACAAGATTTAAATTTTCATTAACCTCAATCTGTTGAACACCGTCCCAATCGTGAGTTAATTCCAAAACCCATTGCTTGAAGGATTCTGATAATTGATCATCATTAACAAATCGCATCGATGCCAGCGTCGAAGAATTTTGGTCCATCATTCCCGCGGTAACAAAAATCATCGCCCACAACACCCCGATTCCACCTACGAGGTGGAACGTGGTCCAAACGGCGATTAGGAAGGAAGGTATAACGGTGAAGCGGAATAATTGATCGAACAGCGGCGCCGAAATCTTCGCCGGGACTTGGGTACGTTTGGCGGTATTTATAATCAACACAATAATGACAACCGCCAGCGCCAACATGGTAACAGCAAGAAATTTCTTATTTGTTGATTCAGGATTGCTTTTTTGGACCGATGGTAAGGATGTCCACGGCATTAAGACTCCATCGACTGAGAATCGCGCTGCCAAGGCTTCCGGCGACACGACGTAATTTTGCGGGAGAAATATATCCGCCAGAAAGTTCGGGTCTTTTTGACTTCGACCTTCTGCAGTTTCTACTCTGATCAGTAAAGAAAAGACATAAACCTGAAGAGGTATGACATTTATATCTGTCTTTGCGTCTTTCAAGACGGCTCCGATATGATGGAAACTAACAATCTTATAAATTGTTTCATCATCAGAAAAAGCAGCCGTATCGTGGAGAACACCCGCCAACCATTCTCCATAACCGATACGCTTTTGAAGGTCCATGAGATGCTCGGACCGGATGCCTCCAGCTTTCTCATATTTAATATCTTTGATATACCCTGCCCCTTCCATTCGCATAATTATAGCGGCCATCACTTTAATAAAGTCGCCAAATAAAGTATGCGCCAAATCCTCCGACGGAATATCAGATACATTTCGAACACCTTTCTGAGCGTAATGTTCCAGTATGCTAAAAAAGGCCTTACGACCTTCTCTCAATGAGCGACCGAGATAAGGAAATTGAGTTAAATAATCGGCACCCGCCAGTTCCTTGACCAACATGCCAAGAAGAATCGTCTTTAAAATCTTGCTTTCTTCGCTCGAATCCTTTGTATAACGAATTAAAACAGGAATAATCCTCGGATTAATTAGAAAATCAAATTCAAGATATCCTTCACTGTTGATTGCGAATCCTTGATCTGTCATCTGGGGAACAATCGCGATGGGTGATTTGGAATCTCTGGGAAGAAAATCAAACTTACCGGTCATTCGCTTTAGGATTTCAGCCCAGCGCCGTTCGCGCTCATCGGAAGAATGAGCCCATTGAGCGGCTGTTGTCTGGAAAAATTGTCTAATAACCCGTTTAATTTCTTCGGGAGAATCAGGTAAAGATTCCTTTTCCTTGCGGGAAACAGCAGGAACGGAATTCGATGGTGCGGCAAATATGAGCGTTGATGTAAAGAGGAAATGAACGGCCGTCAGAAGAATCAAGATCTTCTTAGAAATCGGCGGCGGTGAATTCTTCTGACGTTCAAAATAGCGTCGAAACTCGCTTAGACTCATCAATCCGCCGGCGAATCTTCTCCCAATAAATATAAGCATTACAACAACCACGCCCAGAATCGCATACCCATCTACACCCCGGAGGTGTAGATGGGTAACAGGATTTTTCTCTGACTCAAAATCACTTTCAGCAAAAGCACCTTCCAAAAGTGCGCCGACACGTTTCAGCCAAACATCAAAGTCAATCGCTTCATGCTGTGCCAACCACATAATGGCCTGCTCGAGCACTTTCACATGCCGAGGAAGTGCTTTTTGTTTCCAGGCCGGTAACGCGTTATAGGCCATGACATCCACTTGGACGCGGGCCGTTGTCCAATTTTCCTGTATGAGCAATGCGCGTACACTGCGCAAGACGTCTGCGCAATTTTCTATACCAATCGCATCAGTGAGAAATATGTCGATGTGCGTTGCATTCTCTTCTTGGGCTTCTACCTTGGCCCATACATGAACAGCCGAAAGGTCGCGGTATTCAGCGACGACGGAATTCACCAGATCAATCAACGCGCTGCGGTCGTCGCGGTGCATGGTCAATGCAATGTCCTGATTTTCCAAAACATCTTTGAGATGAAGCAGGAAGCTTACAACTTTATACGTGCCGGCCTGCGCAGCGAGTTCGATGCCTCTGGAGACAATTTCCATGCGGACAACTGGATTGCGAAATTCAACAGCTGTCAGACCTAAAAGATCGTTGAGCGCAACAACGCTCGGTGATCTGTGAATCTCGTCGGATAATTGATTCATAACAGTCAAGACACGATCCATTTCTTCTGTTTGAGCTTCGATAGCCGCTGACAAACCGTTAAGTATGTATAAAATCCAACGGAATTCTGGATTATATTGCTTAGTCATCGCTGATACTATTGCCTTCGCCTGTCGAAGCGGCGCTCGAGCCAGATCTATTTGATCATTTGAATAGTGACTCCAGGCCAAGTACACGTAAGCAGCCACTTTTTGCGGTTCTAAAATATTTAATGATGTGATCGACGTCCAGCGTCTCACAGCTTCATCATATTCTTTTTGTTCAAAACTAATTCTAGCCTGAGCGATTGCGGTCAAAGACAACACGCGGCCCTTTATGCCCAAATCGGAATACTGCTGGCTCCATGCTTTCAGAAGCCTGATTCTCTCGACGGCAGATTCGAATTTCTGTTCCGTAATATCTATGATGATTCTGTAATAATTGGCCAGAATGTCCAACTCGATATAGCTAAAGTGGGGATGAAACTTCTGGGTCAGCATTGGCTGATAATGTGTCACATACCGATTGTTGATAGCGAGCGCCTGCACAAACGCTTGATTAGCTTCTACATAATGTTGCTGATCAAAATGAATCATGCCTTTAAACAACGTAAACCATGCTTGTTCCAAGGAATCATCAGGGAATTTTTTGATCGCTTGATCGGCGGCCTGCAAAGCGGCTTCAAATTCTTCAAAAAGGGCCAAATGTAAGACCTTTCCAGTCAACTGCACAGACATGTCATCATCTTTTTCTGTCCTTTGTACCAAAACGCTCTGTTCCTGACGTGACAACCATATCTCGACGGCATTTTGCACTTTCGCGACATCCAGGTTTTTCACTCTCGTCGCTTTCGAAAGAACAGCGCGTACCGTCGCTTCGTTTTGAATGCCAGCGACCAATGTTCTTAACTCCTGATCACTCGGCTGACCGCTTGGCAGATTCGGCAAAACATTCCGCAAGGCTCGACGCAGAGACGCATAATCTGTTTTGGGTCTGCCGGATGATATGGCCATGGCGAATATGAACATCAACAAGATAACCATCTCTAAAGACACAGGGTGGGCTTGCATCTGGTTGTTACCGTCGGCCAATCGCATTGATCGGTTGTGTTGCGGATGTTTTGTTGCCAGGTTATTCTTTTGTGGACTGCCACTGACGACTTGTTCTGCCGCGATAAGACATTTCGTTCTGTCTTCTTTAGGTAGATACAAACACTTCACAACCAAATCAAGATACTGTCTGGCCAGCTCTGGATTATCAGAATTACTGCTCATTTGTCTAGTACGCTCGAGTACTATCCCCGCGAGAATGAGGGTTCCTTGTGGCCCTGTCCATAGAATGCGTCTGGCTTCCACGTTTTCTAATCTTTCTTCCGGTCGGAGAATTTGCCGCACAAGAAAGCGGCCGGATTCAATCCAATCCAGCTCATCACGATTCCAGGCAATACTGCCATCCGCCGCCGCGTTCACGGCCCGGTAAGCGCGATTAAATGAGGTGTCTTTGCTATACCAAGGAATATTGCTCAAGATAATTGACCCGATGAAAAACACAACAACAGTCCTGCCGGTCATATTCAACAATCGTCTTATCGATTCTCGCCATGACCATCCTAGCATCGTCGAGGGCCTCGCAAATTCCCGATGACTTTCGAAGTAATCAGAAAGCAGTAACCACACAACAAAAACCACAAACAACCAAACACCATAGTGCTCAAAGAACGGCTGTATCAACTGTATATCGAAAAGATAATTCTTGTTTTCGACAACTTTGAAAATCTTCCAATCATGAGTTGAATAAGATCCTAAAGGATCTGTGCCGATAGACCCTTGGGCCACTTCTACCAATTGCCGTCGGGCTTTGTTAAGCAGTGTATTTAATTGATGCAGGTAGACCTGAGTATCTTGCCATTCGATTGAAGATCTTTCTCCAGTTTGTTTATCGGTAACTTCCTCATAGTGCGTATACCATCCGACAATAAAATAACCGTTTAATCTTAATATCCGCGCGATTGAATCAAGCATGCGTCTTTTAACGTCTTCCTTAATATAAGGACTCGAAAAAATGCTCATGGCAACGATTACAGCCACTGACTCTTTGCCTAACAAACTGTTTTCAAAATAAGCTTGAGCCCGTGGAAGGACCTGGAGTTTAGGCTCTCGGGCTGCACGGTTCTGCCAAATTTCATGGGAATTAATTTCTAGCGGATTGGCATCGGAATCATCGGAGGGTTGATAGATGATCAATTGATCGATGTGACAAAGAAGCATATCCTCCCATGGGATCTGATAAAAGTCTGACGGATTAGCGCTGGGTCCGATTGAAACCGCCCGCTCCCATCTGGATTTTTCAAGAGCGTTAATGGCGTTTCGCGCCCGCTGATAATACTCGGGGACAAACCCGCTCGCCAAAAGTTCGCGTATACGAGTTCTCCTCTGCATTAGATCAATCCGCCTTTGCCGTCGAATTTCTTCCTGAAACTCTAAAATTGAACCTCGAGGATGTGCCCCTGTTATCCGTGCCCAAATATAATTCGCCCCAAGAACGAGGAAACCAAACACAATAATCAGGATTATTACTGCGGTTGAGTTATCAGGGATAACATTCTGCTGAATGAGAACATCCGTGATCGCTCCGGATGAGATGGCGCGATTAACTTGGGCGGTACGAGGAGAAGGAATCGGGATAATCTGCTCGCGCCATGCCATCAGCGGTTGATTAAACTCCACATTTGGATTTCGGAGTTGGACGGCTTCCCACATCATCTGTCTGATCTCTTCCTGCCTAAACTGACCATCAAAATAATTATGTGAAATACCGTTGAGGTTATGAAGCCGCAATAAGGCGTTAACAAAATTCATAAATAAAGAGTTGTTACCTTTTATCATAAGGTTCACGGCACGATTATTCAGATGTCTAGAAGAACCGATATATCCATTGATAATAAAATCAACGATTTCAGCCAATCTCAAATCGGAGGCTTCCGGAGTTAAAATAGGAATGAAACGTTGCCAGATGGCTGCCGATAGTTGTAGAGAGAATTCTTTGGGATAACGTGTTGTTCCGGCGACGAAGCGGATGGAGCGTTCGTCCCGCTTTTGGGCGCCGATCATGGTGGGGGTGATGTAGTATGAATCGCCCAGTCCGATGATAACAATTTTGTTCAAGTACCGGAACCATTGCAGAATGTCTTCTGGACTGCCGATTGTTCCTTCGTTTTGTGCCAGAATCATCTTTAGAATTTCTGGCCTTACAGTTTTCTGATTTTTCCAGTAATTTTCTTGGTTGGGTGTTTCGGGCCTAATTTGACGTTCAGGAAGTCGAATAACTTCGTTCCAAGGCACCTCCAAGGCCTTTGTAAAATTAAAATAAGGGAATGCTTCTTGGAATCTCTTCGCCAGATTTTCATGGTCTTCTGCAGAATCCCCCGCAACACTACCGACGGCAACCGCCAATGCCGCTGCCCAAACCCAAGCGCCGGACAATCCGGCCGTCCATAACTTAATCAGTGCCATGATTACAGCAGTCACGGCAACCGGCCCTGCGCGAAGTTTGATTGTCAGGACGATAATCGCCAGAATAACGAGGAATCCGCCGATGAGATACGCCGATGATTCTTCTTTTTTGCTTGAAGTATTTTGAACGAGACTCGAAATCGATTGTGCCTTCTCTTCTTCCGCTTCCTTGCGCAAGCGTTGCCACATCCTTCGAGTTTGTGTTTGAAATCTGGGAGTTTGAACTCGTCGATATAATTTATTCAAAATATATTTGGCTTCCGATGATAACTGATGAGATTGCTGCACCAACTCCCCTTGACGCAGGTTCAGCACATACTGCAAATCTTCTTCTCCTAATAAAAATGCAAAACGCAATTCTTGCAATAAAACATGCGGGTGGGCATGCATTTCTTCATAGTACCGTGACAGTAATCTCATTCTAGCCGCTCTTCCTCTTGACCAAGAAGGATTGAACACCTCATTCCAAATATTTCTAAACGAATCAGAAATAATTTCTCTCCACGTTGTGCGATACGATAACTCCAGAATTCCGTTTCCGCGATAGCGCGTGTGATCGTAAACCATCTCAAATAGCTCATGGACAAATGCAGCCTTGTCCCTATTGGGCGACGTCGGTTTGGGTTTCTGGTAATAGAATTGTCCCGATCTGAGGAATTGATTTTTGAGCGCAACCCAGACTTGGCCTCCCTCAGTCACATAAAACATGTCACTCAAAAATGCGTACTCGGGTCCTTCCAAAAGAATGGCCCCTAACGTTTGGCCGAATTCATCGAAGCTCATCGCCTTGATCTCGTTGATCGTGCCCAGCCGCGCAATACGCAGCCAGGCCTGGTGAATCAAACGATCATCGTGGCGTTTCATTGGCCGATAATCTCTAAAGTACCAAAACAATAGCTGTGTCACGGATATCGCCAGAATATTAACGGAGAAAGGATAATTTTTAATTTCTTCCATAAGCAACGAAGCCATCGTCATGATGATCGTCGGCGCGGTTAGGTGCGTCACACCCACTACGACGATGATGATAAGAATCGCTATCGAACAAACCCATAACATTCCATGCAGTTCCTGCTCGGAGGAATTTGTTTGAACCTTCTTCGCATTGGCGTTGAATTGTTTTCCAAACACCTTCTCCTGCGCCTCTTGAGCAGAAACTTTGTCGGCGCGCAGATTAATATATTCGAGCGCGAGATCTATTTGATGACCACTCAATTCCCACGCGATGCCGGCGAGGATCAGGCCGTAGGCTTCTTCGTGATTTTCGATATCGTTCAGCACCTTCTTAATGACGGCTTCCCGTTGATCCACATCTCTGATTCCCGCCAAGGTCATGGCGGTCTCAATTAACTCACGGTCTTCTTCCGGTTCGATTGTGTTCAATCCATCAATGGCCATCCATTGCACATATGTACGGGCATGCTTGTAGGGATCCGTGATCTCCTGCGCCCAGGAGACTTTGCTAGACAACACAAAGGTAGCAATTAGAAGTAGCAATTCTCGACGATGAAATGCAGATCTATTTTTTGTGCTGATAGAAGATGTATTCGTGATTGTAGTTGATCGGGTGTAAGATTTGAGGAGCCAAAGAAGAAGGACAATCAGCAGGAGATCAATACCTAACGAAACTATCCAGACTTTTTGTTTTAATAAATCTTCAAAATCCGAAAGACCATCATCTTCCTCATCAATTTCTAAATTATTCTTACTTCTCGCCATCGAGATCATACTCATCGTTTGGTTAAACAATACCTCTGATCTCCGCTCTTCCTCTTCTTTCTGTGTCAAAACTTTGGGCCGCAGTTGCTGCTGTTCGGCGATCGCCATTAATGTTCCAAAATAAATCGGATAAAGTGAAGATGATTCTCTAAGAATCAGCATGCCGTGACCATCATGGAATTCTCTATTTTTGAGCTGCTGAATCTGACTTAATGTTGCCAGGGCATTCATCGCTTGAACAGTGAACGGCTCATCGTATTCAATCGCCTGTTGAACAAATTCTGCCTTCAAAATTGGACTGTCAGCGTACGCATGAGGATTCGGTAAAATGATCTCAACTTGGATATTACTTTCTGCATCCTGATAAATAAATCGTGTGGCTCCATCCACTATCTCCTGAGTTAACTGATCAAACCTGATGTCATGACGCAGATTTTCTGTCGTATAAATCATGACATCGTTATAAAGGGTGAGGACGGCTCTTGAGATTTGACTGAGCGCATAACGGCCCCCAATGTCATCCATTTCAAGATCAGACCCATCCAGAACTTGAGTTTCATCCGCATCAGATCGTGGAGCATTAAATTCAGCGATTAGACTTTCTATTCCAAACTTTACCATTCCGAAAATTTCATCCAAATCCGCCTGACGAACTTTCACATCAAATTGGCGTCCTGAAGAATATATACTTGAGGCTCTTTTTAAAAAGTAATCGATAAACTCTTGCTTATCAACTCCTGTATTTAAATCTTCAAAATTTTCTTTCCTATTAAGAAATACTTCCCAGCTGTCTTTAATAAAAGAATTCATCTTCTTGATTAATGAAGGTAAGGTCAATGTAGAGCTTGACCATATTTGGTGAGGATAAAATTCCGTATTGAAAAATTCTTTCCGATAATCATTCAAATATTGATTTAAAACAGGGACACTTAAAACGAGGCCATTGCCACCTAAGACTTTGCGCAAAATATCATGGATAATCCGCCCGCCGTTATTTTCTCCCATTTTTATAAAATAAATGTCTCTAAAGGTCGGCGGTACATTGTGGTTTGTGTAATTCATATTCATCAGTGTCAACAAGGCACGAACTCTAGAGATTGTTTCTGCGCGACTTTGATTTTTTTCTAGCGCCGGTAAAAATCTGCTGGCGAGGTTCGGATAATTCATGATTCCATCAAAAGAACGTTTACCAGCAATGGACACTTGAAATGCAAAATGTTCACTGGTCATAATCATCTTTCGAATTGCGTATCCCTTGACGAACCAATTTTGTTCAATCAGTTCTTCTCGAGCCGGAACATAAACAATTAACATCTCAATGATCAGTTCAGCCATGGCCAAATTCTGTTCAAACAAAGCATCCTGTTCTGGATACATCCGACGGGATAGAATGACAGTATGTTGCAGCGCTGAAAGAATTCTAACGGCCGGCCAATGATCGATGCTAAGCAATGCGGTTCTCAATTGCCTGACCTCCTCGATCAAATTAGACAGATAAGACATTTTTGAAATTTCTGGATATTCTCCGACAATCGCTTCCAACTCCTGAAGAAGCGGCTCGATGAATTCCGGGATAACATAATACCGTTCGTAGGTCGGTTTATTCTTCGTCCGCGTTAGAGTCACCATCCGTTTCTCTTGCTGGCGCTGTCGCTGTCTTAAATGATTCACGATCGGACCGTAGTCATTTTGAATTCCTTTAAAACGAGAGACCGTTTTGGATGAAAGGGGCGTCGTCGTTTCTAAGGTCACGACAGCGTCGAGAATGGATTTCAAACTCTCTAATACATGTTCGGTCTGCGTCAAAACGTCCGATTCCTCGGCTTCAAGCTTATCGGCCTCAGCCATTAATTCTTCAACCTTATAGGCTGGAGCCCTATGCGTTTTTAAAGCTGCCTCCATGTGAACCATTCTCGTCCTGGCCGCATCAATGAGTGCGATGGCTCGTTTTTCTGAAACCTCTTGCATGTATTGGGTCAATGTCTTCCCGAGTGCGTCCTGATCACTGGCTAATGTTTGTAATTCATTCCGTCCTTCCTCGGAAATCTTGGATTGATGAACGGTGATGGCACTGATCGTCAGCGCTGCTTTACTCACATCATCCGTCATCGTCTTAAGCCTCTGATAAAGATCATTAAACTCCGTCAACAAGACGCCCATATTATCATCACTGACGATTAGTGTCTTCTTTAGATAAGTGGCTACGGATGCATTGATCTCTAAAGACACAACGTTGCGCATCTGCGTCAATCGATCCTTCGTTTTTTCCATTAAATCTTCGAGCGTAATAAATCGATGACCAGCTTCAAAAGAGTCCTGAAGCAAGATCATTTGCGTCTCTTGCGTTCCTTGATAGACATTGCGGGTCTCCTCAATCAGCGTCTCAATGGATTGAGGATCTTGCTGCAGAATTTGGGCCGCTCTTCTTATTTCCGCCACGGCCAGCGTCCAGAGATCCTCGTCGGCCTGATCCATCAAACGTTGCGCCCAAGCGATAAATTCAAATTCCATCAACTCTTGATTCCAAGACGAACTCAATTCGTGAATCAATTTAATCGTTTCAAATTCGGGAGACTCTTTTAAATAATCTCGTCGAACCATTCTTAAAATACGTGCCTCGATGACATCGAATTCATCCCAATTAGAAATTTGTCGATCAATGAGGAACTCGGCGACCTCATCCAGCGTTTTGAGTTTTACGATCGCCGTCAACAATTCTCGCTCTTGTTTCGATTCTGTCTTCTCTTCTTGTTGCAAGTTTTCGTTCGATTCTCCGTTTGCACGGAAAAGTTCGTTATGCTTTGCAGATCCTTCTTCGATCGATTCGTTAATGGCATTCGCCAATACTCGTCGGGTGTTTGGATCAAAAGCCACATTGTCCGGGAGATCTCTGCGCATGCTAAAGTAAACAAATAATATTTCGCGCCGTTCTCCTTCCCGCCAGCTATATCTGAAAAAGATTCGATATGGTTTCCAATGAAGTTCTTGTAAGTTCAAGTAATTAATTCCAAATCCCATAATCACCTTGCCCAACGCCTTCCCATGCTCAATTTGCGATGCCGACGTCATCCATCGATCGATCTCATCCAGTAAACGCTTCTTTTCTTTCTCGTTGAGTTCGGATATGTTTTCATAAAATTCTTCCGAGGCCCTAGCTCGTAAACGTTTCAATGATGTGCTGCCATTGGCATAAATTGCTGTGCCGACAATAATGCCAAGGATAAACATCCATGAAAACGACGTGTCGATCATAATCCCCACCACCGCTCCGATGAGAATCATGCGGAAGAGGTGATCCGCCGTGAGATGGTAGAGATGACGAAGGACGTAGGCGGAGACGCCGATAAAGAGGATGCTAATGAGCAACACTGGCGAGATCGCTTTGAGATTATGATGTTTCGACGGGTTTAACTCACCAGCCTTCTCATCCAAATGCTGAGTGATGTCTTCAACGGGAATGGCAAGACCATAATAACGTATAATTTCTGATAAATTGACAAAAGTGGTTTGGGCTTCATCCCATTGTTTCAGAGTTTGAATCTGTGATACCTGTTGCGCCAGTTGATGAATCTCTTCGACCATAACATCATGCAGCGCGTCTTTCCGAATGGCTTGACGGCGAGATTCAATCTCGTCGATCATCTCTTGGAAGGTCTGACGATAAGCATCCAGAGCTTCCTTTGTCGATTGATATTGATCATCCAGCAAGGATTGCTGTTTTTGTAAACGCGACTGCAACAATCGTACGCGCTCAAGGGGATCTTGAGGATGACGTCGCTTCGCCTTCGCTTTGGATATCGTTTTCCGCCCATGAGGATATCCTACAAATTTTTGATCACGAATCACGCGCCGGACGGCTTTCCCCTGCGTTTCTCCTCGCTGATTCTTTCCGGTGATGAACTGAATCGCACTTCGCCTTTTATTCCAGATGTTATCCGAACTGATTTCAACCGGCAAACTGACTCTGATGGCACTGTTGGGCCAGATGCCTTCGGAGGTATCAATTCCAAAAGACAGCCGGATGATTTCAGCGGCCGCCGAATCTTTCCCTTGCAACTCCGCATATCTTAAACGCATCGCCTCAGCCTCGGGAGTATCGATCTCACCGCGGAAAACCTTTCTCAATTCCAAATCTCGCGCATTCAACACGACCGCTTTTTGCTTAATCGCCAGAACCTCCTTTTTCCTGGCCTCAGGCAGAAGCAAGATGGTTGACAACGGAACATTGAAAGCTGCGGCAAATTGAGGCAACGCACTGATCGAAAGCGTGCCGTCTCTCATTTGCTTCTGAAGATTTTGATAAAACATCCCGATCCGCTTGGCAAAATCTTCTTCGGTTAAATCGCGTTCCAGGCGAAGGACCAGAAGATTGGCGAAGATTAAGCGTACAAATTCTTTTCCATCCGTCGGGCCGATGAACGGATACTCGGCTTCGTCTAAATTATCCAAAAAGAAAAGCAATGGATTTCGCTGCAAGATATTCGCTATCTGGACAATTTTCGCCACCTGCGTGAATTGCAAATTATTTTCAATCCGGCGAATAGAATTCCCCGACATTCCCAGTTTTGTCGCGAGCCCTTGACGGGCTAAATCTGATGACGATGCTTCACGATATTTTTCAACCTGAGCGCCCACCCATTGACCATAGCGTTCAATTTCTTCCAATTTCTCGGGAGTGAAAATACTCGTCCTCGACTTCCTATCCACTCTGGCCATCCCGGCGAGGAACATCAGGTTAAGACCAAGGGCGGTGAGGGATAGCGATGAGAACAACATCCCCATTCCCGTCGATAATCCGGAAATGATTTTGGCGAGGGCGAGAACGGTGATCACAACAGGGGTCAATGCGACAAGGCTCAAACGGCTTTCGGTGATCGATGGAACTGGATCGAATCTCGCTTCTCGCCGCGGAAACTTTTTGCGCAATTTCTCTAAAATCGATTCCAGCGTTTCATTCTTCGGTAATCTTTGGATAGTAAGGCAAAGGCGGCCTTCCTCAACTCCTTTTAATACCTCGACGAGGTAACACGCGGAGGGTGGCTTGAGGATCTTTCTTAAAATGAATGGGAGTCTTTCTTTATCTGATAACGTCAGGCCGGGCGCCGCTTTAATCTCCTGTAAAATTTCTTCGAGCGTGCCCTGGAATTTGAAGGACTGAATTTTGAGGTGTGGATTTTCTTGTGTCCCAGCATCCGGCGCAGAGGTTTCGAGATAAACATTGATAGAACTATCATTGGAAGGGACCATCGCGGATTCGTTCGGCACCGTGACAAGGAAACGAACAACCGCCGCATGCAGTGCTAAACTCAACATCAACGCCAGGATATTCACTTTGCGGTCGGATAAAATTCTCAACGAAGATGCAAAGATACGCGACATCCGCTGCGTCGGTGACCGGATCATGCCCGCCACAAAATACAAAACGAGGAACAATCCGATGATAAGGATGCCCGCCCAAGAAAGATTATTGAATCCTTCTCCAATGAAATAGGCCTTCAGTTTTTCCTGCTGGGCTTGATCCAAATTCGATTCTGATCTCACGCGGATCGGCAACAGATTTTCATGCTGGGCAATTTCCTTGAGCATGCCCAAGGCAGCTTCTGATTCGACTGATCCCTTCTTTAGTAAACCATCTTCACCTTGCAGTTCATTGTGCTGATGAAGGAAAAACATTTGATAAATCGTCCCGGCAAACAAAGCGCGCTGAGTAAACTCTGGATGCATCGTGGCCGCGGATTTAAATATGCGCTGCTCTTCTGTTTCTTCAGACTCCGATGAAGGCGATGAATCATCGCGGGAAACTTGATAGGCTCTCCAATCTTCCACAATAAAGCCGACATGGACAAATTCGTTCTCAAAATAAAATCGCGTTGACTTACCGTCGGAGTCTGAAATTTCTATGTCCTCATACTTGACACCCAAATGCGGTCGCAACATATAGTGTTGTACCTGGACGTAAGTATCAATAAGCACTCTGACAACCTTGAGTAAATTCTTTCTGGCTGTAAGAATTTCCAATCCAGCCAGATCGCCCTCACTTTCCATCTTTGCCTGCAGTTTCGCAATGGTTTCCCCCACACCTTCTTTCTTATCCAGCATATTTTTGGTTGTATTCAGGATAATTTTTCTATTGTATGGATAACGTAAGTGCTTTTTGAATACCTCAAAGCCGTTGGGGACCAATCCAGTCTTGTTGTAATCTTCAATAAATTCGTGCCATATTGCAAGGGCCTCATTAATCACCTCCGGAATTTCATAACTCGACCGCGGTCTTCTAACATGCGGCAGATTCTTATTGCGAAAGGCGGACAAAATTCCAGTCTTTTTCTTTTTTAATTTTGGATCAACCCACTCCAACTCTGGGAACAGTTGCAATCGTTTTAAAAAGAATAAATAAATGCTCATCATAAATGGACCAAGATCCATATCGTGATAATAGGAGGTAATCAAAACCATAGGTTCAATGCCAAAAATGATCATGGCCATTTCTCGAGCAATAAATCTGGCTCTATTTAACTGAGTCGCCAGATTTTTATTAAATGTCATCGCTGGTTTTAATAAATTTGAAATATTAACTCTACAATAAATCAATGCTTCAAATTCTTCATCTGTAGAAATGGTCTTTATTTTTTGAATGATCCCAACGTTGATTTTCTCCGCTCCCTCAAAACGAACGATTCTCGCTCTCGCCATGGCATATTCTTGAAGCATTTCCACAGCCAGCATGGATATGGCGATGCGGCCACTTAGCTCATCTAGATATTCCTGTAGCTCAATGCCCTGGCTAATCGCTTGCTTTTCAAGTTCGTTTCTTACTAAAGGATTGATTTCATCGAGAGTCTTAAATTTCTGTTCAATAACATCATCATCAAATCCAAGGAAATACAAGATACGCTCCAAAGCAGCACGCAAAACGTCAAGAGGGGCAAATGAATCTGCATCGTCGAGATGACGCAGCGATTCTCTAAAATCCTCAACGTCAATGAATAAATTCATCGACGAAGAGAAGAGTGTCAGTGTGGGGGCAAACCGGATGGTGTCTTCAATGACCTGAATGGCTTCTTCGACCAATGGAGGAATGGAATAATAACGATCAAAACTGGACTCATCGGCGACTTTCTTCTTTTGAAGTTGATTCAACTTAGTCGTGAAGTCTTTTTGCTGGGCCTTGAATTGTGCGGCGAGCTCTCCATATTGTAATTCCAAAGTGTTAATCCGGGTTTTGGTGGCATCAGAAACCTTTTGTTGATCTTGCTTTATGATATTTAATAATCCTCGGCTCCATCGCATCAAAACTTCGCATTTTTCCACAAATCTTTTCTGCGATTCAATAATGGCATTCACATCTTGTAAATCTGTTTCGGTGATTGTCGGCTGACCATGTCTCAAAATTATTAAGAACTGGCCTGCTTGCATTTCAAAAGCTTCAATTTCCAACGCCACGATCGCTTCATACCCGGCGGTGATGACTTGTTGAACAGAAGCGGTCAACTGCGCAAATTCATTTTGAATGACAGAAATATCTTCGGTCCAGCCATTCTCAATCCCCGTCGCAATTTCTTTTAACAAAGCAACCGCGTGGCCGATTGATTGCAAATGATTCTTAACTTCTGTCTGCCTCCCTTCGATCACATCCATTTGATCCAAAACGTCTTTTTGTTCGCTCCAGGGCTTTGTCGGATCGATATGGCGTGTCAGCTGCACAACAGGCCAGCTGGCCACGACAGTGGATAACGTTTGAATTTCCGTCTGAGTTCTTGCGATCAGTCCGGAAATTGAAATCTTTTCTTGTGACTCCAAACGAAATGGATCTCTCACCAATACATCCATATCCTTCGGTTCCGACGGATTAGCCGCCTCCAACGCTTCTTGAATCAACGCGCTCACCGCGGATTCATCCATTTCCAGAATTTTTCCGGCTTCTTCAATTTCCAACGACGCCACGGCGATCAAATCTGAATCCCCTTCGGTATTTTTATAACTCAACAATCGGCTGCCCCATAATGTAAATTCATGTTCAATCAGCGTGCTTAAAAAGATCGACTCGCTGTGATCGATGATGGATTTTAGACGTTGGAATTCCGATGAGCTCGGATTGCGAAAGGCCTCGCGAATGCGTTTGGCGGCGCGTCGTTCAACAAATGCGGCTTCTTCACCTTCCACATATTGCCTGAGGAAGAACTGTTCGACATCCTCAATACTCTGCATGGCCTTGACGCTTTGAACCAATGCCTCAGATAAATTCGCATTTGGCATTGAATCTCCATTGGTCTCAGAGATATCTTCAACCTGGATATATCTCAACAACCGCTCATCCAATCGACGAATCATGTCGACTTCACTCACGGGATCGAGAATATCCCCGAGCACTCTCATAAGAATATCATTTATTCCTATCTTGGCGCGGGGGCTGTTAATGTCTTTCCTAAGCGTGTAATACAATAAAGTGATCTCCCGTTGGCGCCATTCGTATTGGAAAAAAATGCGATGGTCGCTCCACGGCAATTCCTGAATATGAGTCTCTGCGAAAATACTTGTGAACGCCTTTCCGATACTTTTCGGCTCGATCATCTGATTAACCCCACTGATCCAACGGGCGAGTTGATCCAAAATTTGATTTGTTTGATCGGCTGTCAATTCGTTAAACATCTGGCGATAAAACGCAAGCGAATACCGCAGGGTTAATGGTAGAATCGCCGTCGTTCGAATCTCCGACGATTCATGGACCTGACCATTTCCATTATTTTTGATCGATTCTTTTTGCTCAACCTGACCACGGCCATTCGAAGAGTGTGTTTGCTTACTGCCGTTAATAATCATCAATATCCATAAACTCGTTTGAAGCATGACCAAGATCCAATAAACTACTGTGATGGAGCCAACAGATTCTGCAATCGCTAGACCATACAACTGCGTTTTTTCCAGTTTCTTCGGGGCATTGGATTTAATAATCCTGTTTATTAATCTAATAATCTCTTGAAGATCGTCGGATTTATGATGGACTCTCTCAAATCTGCTCAACATGGACTTGAACATCCGTTGAACGAATTCTAAAAGCTTTTTATCGTGCGAAACTTGGGTGATTTCCTGAATGTCGCCGATCGCAATCACCAGTTGAGAAATTTTCAGTTTCCCTAACCACCGTTCCATGCGTTTGGACTCGTTTTCGTTTTCATAATGGGACAGTAAAGCGCGAATAACCGACCGACGGACTTCTGTATATAAGTCCCGGAGCCCGCCGGCCACAAATTCTTCGATAGGCCGTTTAGCGCTGTGAATGATATCGACGGAATTAAGGTGAATCACCTTAACGCCTTTGACCTGTGTGGCCAATTCTTTTTCCAACATCCATAAGACAATAATCGCCCGGTGATAAAAGTTGATGCGGCGTTGCGAGTTACCAATGTGACGGACGTTGCCAATTTGAATTAAGTTCAACACCTTCGCCAACTGTCCTTGCCGACGGGCGCCAGCGACGCTTCGCATTCCCATAGATAAAATGACAACGCCACCAAATGCGATCGCCTTCGTCAACCAGCCCAACACGGCAAAAAAGTGATAGACAATCATCCAAACAGCAACGTCTGGCAGAATAACCTGTAGTTTTGAATTCGAGGTGTCGGTTTTTCCATGGACAAATGGCAGAACTTTGCCGATTTCTCCAATTTGTCTTAAAAGAATAACGATCAATTGACGGCGCCATCCGAGATTAGATACGTGAGAAACTTTTTTAAATAAAGGAACAAGGACAGCTCTCGCTTTGGCTTTGATTTGATCGTCGGTGAGCAGGCCTTCACGTCCAAGTCTCGCTAGAATTGCATCCAGGACATCCTGATATCGCTCATCGGAAACAATGTCCAACAGGATCGAGGTGATTGAATCTTTCTCACCGGATTCTCTCAGAGAAAATAATATACTGACAGCGTTATCTCGATCTCGGAAATCCATCAGCGGGAAAAGATCACGAATCGCTTCCGCCGAGAGAGTCATGATCTTGGGCTTAATAAAAGCATTGATCTCTCCCAATAAATTCATAATCGCTCTGCGCAGTTCCCGTGTGCTAATGAGATCATCTTTCGCCAGGCTATCGTGTAAAAATCTCAATTGCTCCGACGCCTCAACGGCATACTCTTTCGCAAGCAGGTGAACATGAAGCTCAAGTTCATTGAAAATCTCTGAACGCCACTGTAAATATCTGGGATGATTTAAGGCCCTTAACAATGCCGGAATGACCTGTCGCTGTTGATCATCTTTAATCCGAATAAACAGTGTCTGCAGCATGTCCCAGCGGTCATTCTCTTGAATAACGTCCATCACATCGATTAATGCGCTCACTGCCGCTGGGCCCTTATATCGCTTCAAAACCTCAAAGGCCTTATTTGAAATCTGAGCATTCTTTCTTCGAATCAAATCAACAAACAACGGAATAAACCGCGAATCCCCCTTTGCGCCCAATTGTGCAATCGCGATTCTTCTTATGGATACTGGATTCTTCCAAACAATCTTTCTTCGTCCAATATTAAACTCATTACTCGAGGCAATTTTGATCAGAATCTCGACGGCCTTTTCATGTTTCATCTGCCCAAGTCTACTGACAGCAATTTCAGGATTAAGCGGATACTCGAGCATCGAGGCGAACGTGATGGCGGCTTCCTTAGTATTCAAACGAATCAAGGCATCTCTGGCCTGGATCTGCATTTGGGAATCACTGATGAGCGCACGACGCAGTAAAAAGATATGTTCCGGTCTGATTTTTTCCGGCGGAGGTAAAGAAATCACAGCAACCATACCCAGACCGATCAACATCCAATATGTCATCGATAATTTGGACAACAACGCTAAGACTGAAATAGCGATGAGGATGATGGATGGGATGGTCACTTGCATGCCTTGATCTTTCGTTTTGTGCCGGCCTTGGATGGGTTTCAATTGTTGGAACAGAATAATCGCTCTTAACATGTAAGGCGGCGTTTCCGGGAAGTCTGGAGATAAATCTTGGGCTGACGGCCAGCGATTAAATTCTCTATAAAACGCCCAGGCTTTTTTGTGAATGCCTTGAAACGGAGTTCTCAAAAACAACCGATCATTTAAAATCTCATTTGCTAAAGAGTAATACCTCTTAAATTCTCTCAGTGTGTAATTGGGTTTTGCGGTCTCAATATTATTTTGTTCTCGACGTTTTTCTCTAAGCACCTTTACAGCCCTTTCGACCGCTTTATCAATCATACGCTCCTTGACATCAAACAACATACCCAGCTCAGCGCGCGAATGCCCCCCGTCGATTTTTCTCAGAAGAACGATCAACGTTTGTCTTAAGGTCAAATGATAAGATATCCCTTTGATCTGATCATCTTGAAGGAGGTCAGCTTCTAACAAAGATTGGTCGATCACAAGAAAATCTAACAGCGAACCTTTTGTTCCCTCGATAATCTCATCGATCGAATAAACATGGTAAAGGCCAGCCGATAATGCCAGGTCTTTGCGTATATTATCCATTGCTTCATAAAGTTGTTTGTTGCTTCTTTTCTTATTCAACGATTGTTCGTTAAGAAAGATTTCCCATCGCTGCCATATACTTAATAACTGGCGCAACATCCGTTCAATCTGGTCGACTTTTTCCTCTAAGGTTTCCTTTGAAGAATTGTTCTGTCTTCGGTCTTCTGATTTCATAGCCATCATTACCATCGGCACCGCCAGAAACGCCGCAAACCCATGGCCGGTTGAAATGAACCAAACAAAGTGTTTTATCATTGCCACGACGATCAAAACCAGACCGAAAGAATCCACCGTCAGCATCTTGGCGCTCGAGCCTGATAGAACATTGATTAAATCTTTCTTGCTTAATTCTTTTCGGATCTTCGCTGCCGCCTGGTGGGCCAAGAGTTGAAGATCTTCATGAATTGCTGGAAGTTTGCCCAAGCCATAATCATTCGGGTCCAACTCATGGACTTCCATGAAGGCACTGATTTCTTCCTCGGTTAAAATATGCGCGATGATTTGTCCCAACTTCTGCCGCGTTTGTCTGCCCTGGATCGTTTCTTCAATAACAGAAGCATACATCTGCCTGGTTAACGGCATCTCGAATTCTCCAGATACTTCTCCGTCGCTATTCATAGCTAAATTTTCGGCCTTAAGTTCTAGGACTTTACCATTTAAAGTGTCCACCTCTTCTTGATTATAAATTTCTAAATAGAACGACGCAGAGAAAGCGATCTTCTGCCCTACATATTTTCTTGTTTTGGATTGAATTTCTTTTAAGTCATATAAACCGTGACTTATAAGATCGAGGGCGTGGGTCGCCGCAAACTGATAGGCTTCTTTGTCTATCCAATTTCCATATTCCCGTTCAATCCATGGCCAAACTTCCCTCTGGAAGAATTTAACGGCTTCTCCGTTCTCACCAATCATGACCACGTGATTGGGCAATTCATCTTCAGGGATCCATTGTTTTCCGGACATAACTCCCCGACGGAATAAAAGTCCGTTTGAAAAATTGTACAGACCATAAACGGCCAACTCAGGCTCCGTTTTCAACGCATAGACTTCGCCTTCCTCATCAAAATAGTGACCATCGCAAATCTTATTCTTTTCCCATGGAATCCATACAGATTCACTTTGCTTAATTCTTACCTTTTCTTCTAACCACGCCAGACGACGTTCCGAGCGAATAAAATGCTTGATGCCACGAAGCCCCTGCGGCGGCCATTCCATTGACGAACTTTGTGGCGCAACAAGAGTAAACCAGTAGGAACGAGAATAATTATCAGTCTGGTTAAACAGATCTGCAGAAATAGGAATATACTGGCTACCGTCCCACGTAAAGCACACTTGAGCAGAACCTTTAACAAATTCTTTTCCGATAAAAATTAAATTCCGATAATGTTCAAAGTTAAATGTCGAATCTGGTCTCTTTCCTAATGGAATATTCGTGATCGTTATATTTTTAAATTGATTACCATTACGAAGGTCTACATAAAGATTACCTTCCTTTAAAGGTGTGTTAAGGAACATACTTTCTAATAACTCGAAATGATCATTATTTGTTCCCCAGATATATTTGAGCGGTATGGATTGTGGCTTGTTTTCCTTGAGTATAGTTACCATAATTTCCGTCGGAATATAGCGTTCAACCGCCACAGACCACTGAAGGGTAACTTGAAGTTTGTCTCCTAGCTTATTTTCAGGAATATAAAATCGTTGCCCCAAAACACTAGTTAAATTAGCATTAAGGCCCGTTATCATTAACTCTAAGTGGCCTCCTTCAGCCCATCTTCTGGCAATTTTTGCGCTTAAATTATTTAAATAACTGCTAAGAATTCCCCACTCTCCTTGAACGTCTTTAGCCCAAATGATTTTAAAGTTAAAGATTTTAGATTTATCATTTTTGTATGCGTAGGCTTGGGACACAACATAACGATCTGCCAACGAAGACCATGTCAGGAATAAGTCCACATACCCGTTGGTAAATGCCGGGCCAAGCTGTGCTATGTTTTGTTGACTAAGTATTGAAAACCATCCGTACTTTTGAACTGGAACATTTGTTATCTTGATATTCTTATAGCGCGTCATCCACGACCGACCACGATCTTCTGGCGAGTGCAAGAATTGGGCAAGCAGTTCGTCTTCATTTTCTTTCGAAATTCCCCAGACGCTAAATGTACGCAACTTTTGATCATTTTGCTCGGTAGATCGGATGATAGAATTTATTTTTTGGGCCGAGAGTATCGAAACTGCAACGGGAAGATAACGTTTATCCGCGTGAGACCACGATACAATGACTTGAGCTGTGGCTCGCTTTTGATTTTTTCGAAATCTAATGCGTTGACCCAATACCTTCTTTGCTTTTGAACTTATTCCAAACCCCGTTATCATCAACTCTAAATGCCCCGCCCTCGCCCATCTTTCAGCAGTCTTAAGAGCTATAGTATTGAGGTAACTGTCAAAAATCGTCCATTGCCCTTGAAGGTCTTTAGCGTAGACCACTTTAAAGTTAAAAATTTTAGTTTTTCCATTTTTATATACATGGGCCTGAGTCACAACATAACGCTCTGACAACGATGACCAGGTCAGAAATAAATCCACGCGTCCGCCGGCAAACGCCTGACCAAGTTGAGCTATATTTTTCTGCCCGAGAATAGAAAACCATCCATACTTTCGAACGGAAACATTTGTTATCTTGATATTTTTATATCCTTGCTTCATCCAGGACAGTCCCAGATCTTGTGGTGATGAAGGGAAACGGGAAAGTAATTTATCTTCAGCTTCTTTCGAAATTCTCCAGACATTTATAAGACTGCCGGCTAATTTTTGATCACTTTCATCAACTGCCGCAACTCGGAGATAACGTTTATCTGCTTCGGACCACCGTACGGTAACTTGAGCCGTGGCTCCCCGTTTATTTTTTAGAAAACTAATGGGTTGCCCTAAAACATTTTTCTTTTTTGAACTTATTTCGATGCCTGTTATCATTAACTCTAAATGCCCAGCTCTGGCCCATCGTTGAGCAGCCTGAGTGTGTATATTCTTTAGGTAACTGCCAAAAATCGTCCACTCCCCTTTAAGATCTCTAGAGTAGACCTCTTTAAATTTAAAATTTTTAGTTTTTCCATTTTTGTACACATGAACCTGGGTCACAATATAACGATCTGCAAGCGGCGACCAGGTGAGAGATAAATCCGCAAATCCACCCATATAGGCATGCCCAAGTTGCGCTATGTTTGGCTGCCCTAGGACAGAAAACGCTCCATGCTTTTGAACAGGAACATTTGTTATATTGATATTTTTATAACCACACTCCATCCAAGATCGTCCCAGATCTGGGGGTGACTTAATTAATTGGGCGAGCAGTTCGTCTTTACCTTCTTTCGAAATCCCCCACACGCTTACAGGTGTGCGTGTTTTTGTGACTCTACTCGGTGAGTTCTTCAATCTGGCGTCTTTAGATAACACCGTCGTCAAAATGACCGGCAGCATAAACAGCAGCATGGCTATCCAATCGTCGAGCGCACTGAACATTTTGGCTGAAGAAGATGTTTTCGCGTTGGCTTCTTCATGAGAAACAAAATAGCGCGCGGCAACGAGGTGAGACTGTAGTGCTTCGGCGATCTCGGTTTTTCGGGCGCGGAAGTATTTTTCAATCTCGTTTGCTGCATTTTTGCGATCAGCAATTTCATGCGCCCGTCGGGCCATGGTTTCGCTGATATTCTGGCTGGTTAGTGGGATGACCATGTATTTCGGTTGATGTTCCTCACTCAAATAATCACCGTGCAGAATCGCGCCGGCTAAAGGCAGGCCGGAGGTTGGTTCAACTTCAAGTTTGTTTAATAGTAACAAGGCCGTCGCATACATCGCGTCTTCTTGATTCACTAATAAGGCGGCTTTGCTCATCGAGCGCGTCAAGGCGAGCGCATACTCCTCTGGCGTGGCCATGGTTCCGTCGACCATGATATGAGCGCCGGAGGCGACCGCTTTACGGATAATTTTTCCTGCTTCAAGAGACAAATAACTCATATCCGCCGGATAAGCCGCGACCGGATAATTGTGAATGGCGGGATAACGCGCCGACATTTCCAGCAATCCGGCGTTAACGCCGCCGGAACCTAAAGGCACAATGCTTAGCAGTTCACCGTCGTATAATTGGCTGAGATTGATTCCTAATGCTTCTAATTGTTCTAAAATTTCTGACGCAATCACACTATAGCCGGAAACAACAAATCGATCCGCGTGGCGGATTTGCATAAACCGCCGCGGATAAGCAAGCGCGTTGTGGTGGATCGCGTCTTCTGCATCTTTATAACTATCGAATCGATCAACAACCTTGCCGCCGATCTTGCGGATATTTTCCTTTTTATGTTCGTTAGCACCATGGTCCATGTAGACTTCACCTGAAATCCGCATTCTGTTAAACGGCCATGGATAATTTTGACTGATATATTGATTCACAAGGTTAACCGCATTAACGGCAGCGCGGCCGTGGTTGCCGGTTGAGGCTGACCCGACGATGAAACCTAAAACCCAATCGATCAGCAGAACAATAAATCTATAAATAACATTTCCTTCCGTGAGGCGCGATTTGGCGCGGGCATAAAGTTGGACCGGCGCGCGGTCTTTAAAGGAGCCCGTCGGGTTAACTGTTTCGTCTTTGAAAAATACGCGTACGCGATCATTCCCAAGTCGAGTGACAAATTGATTAATCGCGTCGAATTCGCGCAGCGGTGTCGGTTCAGGAATCGCGCCGAATTCCTTTTGCAAACGACGCGCTTCATCGATTGTTTCAGGGGTTAATCCTAAGGCCCGGCGAATTCTGATCGTCTCCCGATAAGACAAATCACCCATCACGACCCGGCCAACGCCTAAGTCATCGAGACGTAAAACATCGTGCGGCGGAAGTTCAGAATACCTGGCCACAAATTTTTCATGCCGCCGGTCATTAATTACATTTATCCTAGACGACGCTGAGGTTAAAAAGCGCAACAGTCCAACAACCACAACGGCGATGCCTAAATTAAACCAATCAACAACGTTCATATGTTCTTCTGAAACAGCGGCGGCAGACTTCTGTTCTCTAACAATATGCTCAAGATCTAATGTGGAAAAAATGGGCTGGCGTTCGGTTTGGGATAGGTTCGAAGTCAAATAACCCTGTATGAATTTCAAACGCGCGCTGATTTTATGGGCGAACCAGGCGCGGAATATAAATAAAACACCCAGAGTTGATGCCACAACAATGAAGGCTGCGACCTGATTAATTTCCAAATTCAAATTAGGCACAATGACCGTCTGGGCACTGTTTAATTTAGAGACGAGCCACAAACCTCCGTCGCATTCTCCCGTCTCTAGCTTGACAGACATATCGATGCGTGTTAGTCTTCTCCTGTCCCCATCACCCCAGTGCTCCCGATTTTTTAGAATCATCCACACCTTAGAAAAGAGCATTTCATGTTTGTTGTCACGATGCCTAAAGTTCTGATCGAAAAGTTGGGACAATCCGGCGCCGAAGCGTTGGCCGAGACTCTTAATAAATTTGAGGAATCGCGTATGACCAACATTATGCAAATCACCGAGGACCGCTTCGAAAAACGGCTCGCTCAAGTTCAAACAACATTGATCCGCTGGATGTTTGCGTTTTGGATCGGCCAAGTGAGTGTTATAACCGGAATTCTCTTCGCCTTTTTCAAGCATTAATCTCTTCCCAACACTCTTAACAAAGTTCAGGAAGCCCACATGGAAAACGTTCTTCAACTCACTGAAGAAAAATTCGAACGCCGGCTGATAGAAGTTAAAGAAGATTTGCGTGTAGAAATTGCCGACACGCGCTCTGAACTTATTAAGTGGATGTTTGTATTCTGGATGGGGCAAGTTAGCGTCATGATTGGACTTTTCTTCGCCTTCTTCAGGCATTAATTTTCTTAAACGAGAAACGATGTACGATAGACGATAGACGCCCGGGTATCGTCCGTTGTCTCTCGTCCCTCTTCCCTCGTTAACAATTCTTCCCGCTAAAACGCCGCTCGCTCTCAAAGCAAATCCCGCCGCAACAACCATGACTATCCACACGACGACAAATAAATCAACACTCACATCCGCCATAAATGACCGGTTGTTCGACGACCTTCCCCTCCTCGATTCAACTTCCGCCAAAGCCACCGCGATTTGGACGATGGAGAATCGATCATTTTTATTATTGATCGGGCGGATTTTGAAAAACTCAATGACATGAGCGGCTTCCCGGTTAAAGCGGGTCTTAGGTCCATTAAAGTAGTCTATGAACGCTTTTAATTCACCGATGGCACTTTCAAGCTTGCTAACCCGGGTCTTTATTTCTTTTCTAAGGTAATCAATAAGTTGTTTGGCGACACCTTGTAGAAATTCTTCCGTAGGAATTGCAACCGGAGGCGGACGATAAAGACTTATTAAAGTGCTGACGTGTAAGATTCCGGTTGCAGGGAGGCCTGACATCCTTTGAAATAATGTGATCGCTTTTTTCCATCGTTTTTCGGCCGAAGATGCGGCAATGACACGCATATTAATACCGTGTTTCTTCATCTGGATTTCCAGTTGTTCGCGGGAAAGAATCCGGTCGGGCAAGAACCCGGATCCAACAGCACCAGCAAGGTAATGAGGGTCTTGCGGCATCGGCTGAGCAATCGCTTTAAAAACTTCACGTGCCCTGTAAGCGGATAAATTCGGATACACTGTCAATAACTGGGCAAAATTGGCTGCCGCAAGCGCCGACGATATCGAAGTGACACCTCTCGAACCTTTATGCCAGGTCTCAATAATGGCAAAAAGCCGCCGGCCATAATTAGAAGAATTGTACTTATGCTGGGGATCACCAGAGCCTATTATGAAAACATTATTAAAATTAGGATGCGTGAAGACCATGAATCTGCCTTGGTTACCGGCGGATGAAAAGATAACACCACCTTGCCGTCCTAATTCTTCAATTAAATCCACTGGTAACATATATTTTATAAGTCGTGGGTCCAAAACTACGTCTTCCCAAAAATTGAAGCCAAAGCTCATATTGATTACAATTTGTTTATCTGAATTTTGGCTCACAAATCGACGAAAGGCTTCAACTGTTCCGTGTTCGTCCAACATTATAGTCGGATATAGGGTGACATTAGATTTTAAACCAAGGACATATCGGAATATTCGGCGCATTTTCTTTTCATGCGAAGATTTCTTCGGCTCCACTAAAACTAATACAACTTCTTTCTTTCCCTGCCGGGTCTGCGGAAGAACTGGAAATTCTTCAGAAGGTTCCACATCACTCAGCCCAATTGACTCAATCACTCCCGGCCTTTTAAATTCACTAATAGCTTTAACCGTCGTAGAACGCACGAATAAGTCATCATCTCGCAGCGCCGGAAGAATGATAGGCATTAATTGTGGATTTTTTGAAACACCCAAATTTTTAACAACGGCTTCTCTAACTTTAGCGTCTTGATTATGTACGCCTTTTTCGTCAAAAATCTTTAATAATTCTGGCGTCATTCTTTTCTTGCTCCAAAGTTCAACGGCCTTAAGCCGGATATTTTGATCTTGATTAGTCAAGGCTTGCGACAATCCATTGAGATTCATGGCTTGATTTTTAAGATCAGAATAAATTTCAAGGGTACGCTGCCGGATATTGGGATCTTGACTGGTCAATAGGGAACTTAAGAATTCGTCCATTTCTTCGTGGATTTCGGTTTCCGAAGTTTTCAATAATTCATTTATAATTTCTACCAGAATCTGTTTCCTAAGCACTTCTTCTTTCAGGGAGCCTTCGATGATTGTTTTTATACTTTCAATCATGTTTCTGTCGATTCGGCCGGAGTTAACCGTCATGGCTAAAGCACCGACAGCCACGGCCCACCACAGGACCGTCATCGATTTTCCAGCGAGAACTAGATAAAGAGCCGCCAGTATAGAAATATCTTTGTGATGCTCGGTGAATAAAATTACAGCAGCGAAGAACGCGATGATAATGACTTCAATAACCGAAACATTGATGTCAACAAAACGTGAAGCGTTTGTTTGCCTTAAACGTTTAGAGACATCTGCCACGGCCGGGGAGGCCATGGCAGATGTCATGGTGCCAGGTCTCTGCGCCCCAAAGACACTGTCACCATTCGAAACCATGTTTGACCATTGATCCGTTTGCTGTGCATTGCTCATGGCTTCGATAAAGTTAAAGAAAATAAACATATACAGTGAGTAGCGGTTAGCGGTTAGCGATAAATTAAAACTAAACACTGTCCGCTTTACGCTATCCGCTAAATAAAAGACACCTACTCCCGCCGGGGAGACGAAAGCAGGTGCCTTTATCCCGTGCCACAGATTTACAGCGATCAAAACAAGTTGCAGAAAGATAATAAATAGACCGACTGAATCCAAGACACGAGATCCCACCGCAGCTCCCTGCGCCCCAAGGAGTGCGACGGGTGTTTGGTTTAATTTATTAAGAGTAGAAAGTAGAAAGTAGAAAGTAGAGAGTGTTACGAAATTATGGATTGAGAAAATTTCAGAAAGGTTGGATAAACGACCAGCCGACACATTCCCCGGCGCGTGTTCAAGCAGGGCTTTCCAACGTAACAATGCAAGAAATATTGCCGCCATAAGGACTAGAACGGTAAATAGGCCGCCTGTAGTAACCCATTGACCAAGATCAAACACCACAACGCTCTGCTGTTCCTCACCCGTAGGTTCGCCACGTTTAACGCGTTTGCTCCAGTAGCGATGTGCAACAATTAAGACAATCAAGAATAAGATTTCTGAGACAAACAGCATTCGAATTATAATTATTTTATTCTCAGGAATGAAATATTGGAAAAGTCCAAATGAAAAGTTTCTGGCCCCGTGCCAGAGGATAGGAAGTATAAGTGCCCCTCCCCACTCATACATAATCGCCGTCAGTATTCCGTCTAATAATCGGACCAATGCCAGTTCCAGACCTAAGGCCATTTGTTTTCTTGATACAAACATTTCAAATGGGAAAAGATTAAAGAACACATAATGTCTTATCAAAAAGATCATCGCGCTAATCATGACAGAAGGCCAAAGGTTCAAGGAACGTCTTAATACATTCTTAAACAACAAATATCTAATAATGGTTTCTTCAGTTATTTGATCGGCACAAGAAGCATAAAGAATATGCCTCCACTCACTTCCCCAATAACTAATGGTTAAATATCTGTAAGTAAAGTCAGAAATATTTCCAAGGAATCCAAACGATAAAAAGAAGATAACAAAACTAATCATCTGCCAATGCCTGTTCGGGTTAACAAATTCTTTTTGGGCCGCCAGGGTATTATTTCTCACCCTCCATAAAATAAGCAAGGACAAGGCCGCGTAAATCAAAATGATAATAACAACTGCCAAGCTTCCCCATCCTTCCGCTATTAACGAATGGATCGTCCTGCTGCCTTTATCTAAATCATTCAATTGCTTAAGAAGCTGATCAATCTTTTCATTGAGATCTTTTAATATAATTTTATTTGAAGTGAGCTTATCGAGATTGTTTTCTAGATATGATTGAATTATTGTTCTATCTTCAGGCGTCGGCGCTTCTTCTAAAAGGAGGCTCGCTTGGCGCCGCAACAACAGTTCGCGTAAATGTTGCTTTTGTAACCGGTCCCATAACGTAGTGGCTCTTTCGACAAGAGACATCCGGGATCGAATTGCGTCAATTAACGGTTGATTGCGGGCGAACAGGATTTCTCGGCGAGAATTTTCATATTGAATATAATCCGCGGTAATTTGACGCCAAAATACTGTGCTAGGTTCCTGTGCGGCCCTAAGCGTTTTAACCCCTTGAATAAAGCTTGTTTGCGTTGCCGGTTGAACATGTGGGGTATTGGCAATGCGTCTGCGATTTACCAATTGCTCTAAGAACATGAATATCAATGTAAGGATAGCTCCAATAAGAATGTAGGTCTGTGGATGGGCTTGTAAGAAATTCGTAAGGGGACTGAAATCCAAAGCGTGGGTTGAGTCGTCGTCTTTTTCGCGTTCGCGTAAACCGATCATCCGGACCTTCCCAACCTCCGGGGTTGGGGAGGTCAATTTTCTCGGCGACATAATGTAGAATCCGTTATTATGTAAATCGTTTTGATTGTACCCTTTCAAATCATGCGTCGTGACCAAACTCAACGGTGAACTGGATTTTTCCGAACTGCGGATGGTTCCTATCAAAAAGGCATTAGCAGCGGTTTTCATTAAAGTGTCGGAAAGAATATCTGATTTATCATCCAAAATAGAAAGCGACCGGTTTAAGAAAATAATATCCGCGCCTTTCAGTTCTTTTAAGGTTTTGCTTCTTAAAATATCTCCGACGATTAAACGAATTCTTTGATCTTCAAGGCCCTTTTGAATGCGTTCAAAGTTTTTCATTAATTGATCCAAAATTATTTTGACCTTCTGACCTTCAACTGAAGGCACTTTACTCCAACGGAACGAAACAAACGGTGACTGGCCTTTGAATCGAAGGAACGCTTCTTCTATGATCTTTGGTTCGCGGTCAATGCCCACGAGCTTCCAACTGTCCCATTCTCCCCAAGTATTTTGATGTTCTTCAAATTCCTCCAACATAATTCCGAGGATCGTCGCGAGTTCTTCGCCTGTAGAAACACCGATGCTTACAATCTTTATTGTATGCGTCGCTAAATTGGCCTCAACCACTCTTGGCAGAACATCCCGGCGGAACTCCTCAAACATATCCGGATAACGGTAAAGTTCCGTTTGAACAGACATCGCGGTTTGGATTTCATTTTTATAAAATGGATGATCGTCTTTAAACAAGGCGGTGAAAGAAGGCTTTGTTTCTTGTTCAGCCGGAGCTTGTTCATTTGGCTCGGTGGGCGGATTGGTTTCGGATGGATTATTGGAAAGCACTTGCGCCACAATGATCACGCCCAACCATACAGCGATTGCATGCAAAAACATCCCAAGCTCGATGGGAGCGAGGGCAGCGTTGAGTTGCCGATCGGAGATTCCTTCTAACGAGGTCCTCACTAAATATTCGCTCCACTCCATGTCTTCAATGTCATTGACCATTCTCACCACCACGTCTTCAACAGCTTCCTGGAATGGACGGTAGATGGTGTGAACGAATCTTCTTGAAGATTCATCCCAATCCCGACGAGCATCGGTCAGCATTTTCAAACGCTCTAACGCCATCAACCCTCGCATAATGGCCGGCCATGCTTTGAGATTCTCAAATCGGCCATCTTGATTAGGTTTTTGCAGAATCCATGGTCCTAACAGATGTAACAATTCCGCTTCATTCTGAGCCGTTGCCCATTCTCGAAGAACTGCATTAAATTCACTCACGAACTGTCCCCATCGCTTTCCGATTAAGCTGCTTGGATCTGTTTGCGCGCGCCTTCTCGCCGAAGCTAAGATCTGGAGAAAATAAATTTGGTCCTCATCAAAAACCCGCACCCTCTCTCCCTCTGTGAAAACGATATAGCCGCTATAAAGATCCGTCCGCTGCGGGATTACATCTCCGTCGTAGAGAATCGGCAAAATGCCGCCAAGGAAATTACTAGATCTCCAATGTAGCGGAAACATTCCCAGTTGCCCTTTGGCCGATCGATAGTTTTTTGCTTCAGGAAAGTATAATTTTCCGCTGAGAGAAGGATGATTTAACCGAGCGGCTTTTATTTCGGCATCAACAAATGGTTTAATCCGTTCTTCCAAAGTTTGTTTAATCTCGAGTTTCGAGTAACCTTCCTTAGCCAAACGATTGGCCTTAAGCAACACAACCCAGCGAAGGCTTTCTTTCGATTCCTCATTAATTTTGATTCGACGAACAATGCTCCAGGCCATTCTGTTCAAAGGCCGGAATAGACCAATAAATATGCTGACTCTCGAAATCATCATAACGAGGAGTACTTCCAGGATAGTCAATGTCTCGATGGTAAGACCATTAAGACTATACTGCACCGCGACTACGGCGATAAGGTTCAAGATAAGCAGAGAATCAAGATCAATGAAGGCAAATTTACGGGAGGCGACTTTTAGCATAGCCGCAATCCATAGAATCGTCACCGCGGCGGGGATAAAACTATGCATGCGATTCTCGGTGGGGATGCTGACCGCAACTCTAAATACCCTCTCCCCTCCAACCGGCGAATGATTGAATCTTGCCAGTGTTGTCAAAAGCCACGCCAGCAGAACAATCGACAGCATTCCGCCGGTGAAACCATGAACACTACGACTGCCATATGTGTCATACGTGTCATTCAACATGAGATGAAAGGCCGCCCATTCTCTTTGAAGGACAGGAACAATATCTTTCTCTTTCTCCTGAAGTTTCAAAAGCTCTAACCTGGCCCCCGCGAGTTTTGTTCTTGCCTCAGCCTTTAAAGTTTTGAAGCTCAACAATTCTTCAATGAGATTAAACAGCGTCGAGATCTGATCGAGATTGGCCTTAATCCGAATCGGAAGTTGTTCCGCGTTTGCGGCGAGAGCAAATAAAAGTTTAACTTTCCGCACTTCCTCAATCCCGCAGGCCAGTCCCATTCCAAATTGATATTTCATTTGATCATACTGCGCAAGATCATTGTCCAAGGCGGCGGTTAGCGAATTCAACTCCCATCTTAATTCTGAATATTCTTTACTGACTTTTGCATTGCAAAAGTCTAGTACTAGGCCTTTTCTCCCCGAGAATGACAGAACAACCTTATCTTTGGAAGAGAAAAGGCCAGTAATCTTCGCCAAAAGAATTCTGCCGTTCCAAGATTTCAGGAGAACTGCCGCAGCCACCACAATCACGCTCAACACCGGCAAGACCGAGAGAAGATTTCCATAAAGGGCAGCTAGGTTGTGGGAAGAATTTTTCCCAATCGCATTCAAAATGTTTTGATGACGATGGATCATTTCGGCACCAAAACGTTGATCGAGCGCGGTCAAGTAAGCGGATTTGCTCGACGCTGCATGACGAACGGCATCAAACCGATTGAATTCCGGAAACGCCTTAAATCTGATACTTGTATCTGGATACATTTCGTTTTCAAAGCCCGCCTTCAACGCCCATGCCATTTTGAGAAGACTATCGTCGGAGACGGTTTTTGCAGAATCGATGATGTTCAAATACCGCGCCCATAACTCTTCATTCAATAAGGACAACAATTGACTATCGAGAAATTCATCCTGCGGCTCATAAACATTGCTGATGTGCGGCGCATGGGCATGCAGATGGCGAGTAATCCCGATACTCAGATCGATGAGAATATCCGTCGAGGTTTGCGCTTGCGTTAATCGTCGAAGAACACGACGGAACGTGTCGATGGGATAAAGTTCATCTCCGATCTGTTCAAGAACAATATATGCAATGGTGTTAGAGAATGTAGAAAGTCGCACAACAGCCGGCACCCGTTCTTCGCGCATGCGCTTCCAATCCGATTCCAGAGCAAAAATTTCCTGTTCCATTTGTGTCGTCTGGACGTCGAGCCAGGACATAATGATTTTGGTCCATTGCTTGATGAGGACTTGTTCATTCTTGGGAGTTGATGTCTGCGTGTTCGACGAGAATTTCGAAAATGCGCCGGCGACCACCATCGCGCCCAGCAACAACAAGATCGACAGAAGATCGGCGTAGATGGCGGAGAGGTTGTGGGAGGAGTTTTCTTGAGCTCGTTGAGATGATATGTCTTCGTTCGCAACATCAACATCTTTAGGGAAAGGCATGACATAGGTTGCCAAAAGGCCAGCTAAGAAACCTACGAGATAAACCACCACATCCGCCCAATCGAATCTTGTCAGCACTTCCCATAACGTGTTAGCTGGCGTTTTCTGTAACGCTACTGTCCAATCGCCAACTTCAAGCACAGTCAAAAATAGGACCAATTTTTTGAAAAAGAATTCCCAATGGAATTTCTGCAATGCGGTTCTTGACTTGGAATTCACTAACGTCATCTTGATTTCCATCGACGAAGTATTCTTCAAATACTCCAAACTTTGTCTGCTATAAAAGAGGAAAACCATAGAAAAAGTGAAGAGAAAATCATTCAGCCACCAGTAATTGATCCGGAAAAACCATGTGTTGTATTTAATCAGCTCCGTCCAACCAAATGGTAAACGACGGCCATGAAATGCTGGCAAATAGTCGATGGTGGCCAGCAAGAGGTAATAAAGTCGATACGCTGAAAAGATCATAATGAATGCCGATCCAGTCAATGCTGCTGCAAATCTCCATCCCGCCTGTCTAAACTTCATCAACAGTTCTTTCAATTCCCAATAAGATTTTATTTTTAATTCATTCTTCAAGTAATAGAGAGCGGCCGTAAAAACCAGCAGCAGGAATACGGCGACATCTAAAGAAATATAGAAAGCAGGGAGTTCTGCGGATGAGTTGTTTTTGGATGAAGAATCGGCATTCAACGCGGACGACCGGCGGGCGGCCTTCCCTATTCTGCTTCGCAAAAGCAATTGAAGTCTTCGGTATTGCTTCGCAGCAATATTCTCCTTGCAGAATAATTGCTCCGAAGCAAACACTGTCATTCTCATTATTGTTGCGAAGGAGAATAATAATGGGGAGACCAGGCGGCTGAGGGCGCTGCGCAGGATCAGCCAGAGCCAATAGAATGGCGCCAATCCAATGCCCATCAGCTTGATCAAGGCTTCAGTCAGAAGAGAACGAAGTTGCGCGATATCGGAATGTCGTGAAGAAGGTTCATACCCCAACGGAAGCGCCCGCGGCGGCGCTTGCGGCCATAATCCGCGGTAGCGTAAAGTTTGTTTGATCGCCGGAGCGAAAAATGTAACTGTTCGGATTAAAACCGCAATCCAAAGAAGGGTCATCCCTATGCCGATAATCATCGCGGTATCGAAACGAAGAACGCTCGGAAGATAGAAAGCCCCATTGACGTTATCTTCTTTATTTCTTAAATCCTTAAGATGAGTCGCGATCGAGAATGGCGAAACACCGAGCCGGCGTGCTCTGTTCTTGTCCGACGCGTTTGGATTCTTTTGGAAATCCTCACGGATCATCTTCCGAATCCGATCGCTCTTGGTTGGAATGCCAAGTCTAGTCCGATAAATTCCAATTGTTTCCGGCGTCAACTGTAAGTCTTTGGCCGCCTGATAATCACCCACTGTCTGATGCCAAGCGAAATATTCTGCGACGCGCTTTTCCGTCAGGGCATGGTATTTTTCCAATTCAACCGGCTGTTGATTCAATTTTTGACGGATTAATTGTTCGTGCCCATATTGCTTAATAAAGACGGCTAAAATATCTTTTTCCGACAAATGTAGCATCAGCCCCTTCGATTCCCATTCTGTAATTTTATTCAAATTGACCTGCACCCGTTTCTTATCACGGCTGGCGACCCGATCACCGATCATCTTCTTTAACTCAGGGATTTGATTCTTTAAGTCCGTTAACGATGTCCCCGTTAAATCAAGAACCACAGCAACCAGCTGTTGAAGCGTTAAAGCCGCGATCAGACGATCTTTTATCAATTGCCAGTAATCCGTCACGAGGCGATCAAGCACCGAAATCAAAACGTATTTCCGGGCGCTGTCTGAATCCACTTCCCGTAACAGCGTTAAACTTGTCAAGAACCGCTGCAGATTCAGCAGCCGAAGACCTACCGTTTTTCCACTTCTGGAGATCCGTGCGGCAATTCGTTGCCTAGACAATCCGTCGAGACATTTCCTGAGATACCACACCTCTTGGTAAGTGATCGTGCCCTCTTTCACCGCTTGATCTAACCGCTGATAAACGGCTTGAATGATTTCATTCAAATTAGTGATTTCTTCCTGAGAAAATCCGGAAGCCATTCGTTCAAGAATCAGTTCATCATTGACGACCTCAACTTGCAACAAAGCTTCCGCTGTGGCCGGCCTCAATCCACGCTGAACGTGCAGTTCTTCTTTCGCTTTGTCTTGATATTTGTCTTCAAACTGTTTAACTAGACGCTTCAATCGATGGAATGATCGACCAAACAAACCTGTACGGCCAATCTCATTTAACTCATCAATGATGTGCGCCTGAATCTTGATCGCAAAGTAACGTGAAGGAGTTTGGCTTTTTTCCGGCTTGAAGTCAGAGATGGCCGTGCCCAATCCTGAAATAGCCCAACCGAGGAATTGTTGATAGGAAATCTGCTTACTGGCTCGAGCAAACCGTGCCGCAACTTTTCTCGCTTCTTTCATGCCGATTTCAAGCAGTTCATTGGTATCCAACGGCGCGCCGGCCGCCATCAACACGCCCGGCAGCGCCAGCAGCGTTAACGCGATCAGACTTCCCGTCGACAATCCATGAATAATCTTCACGATGGCGGTGGCGGCGATAAATAGTGGGAAGATCATGGCGAATCGAGTTGAGTAAGATTTCTTGGAAGAAGCTTCTCGATAAGCGGCTTCGATCTCCTCTAACGACTGCTGAATTTCAGAAACAACTAGATGATAGGGCTCTAGTTGTTCTCTTAATCTGAATTTTGATTCCATTGTTTGCGCATGAGATTGCAAATAATCCATCCATTTCCTGACGACAAACAATTGTATTTCATCTTCGTTTGTCAAAGAAATGTCCCACATGAGCTTCGCTAGTTGAATATTGTTCAGCCGGGCGGCATAAATTTTTGAGTGATAATCAAACGGTCCCATCTGTGATTTGAATCTGGAATCCTTGCGCGCCAACGTTTGAAGTGTTTGAACCATCTTCCTGCGAGACTGCCTGAACCATTGCTGTAGTTGTTTCTTGAGAGATCTTTGAGAAGTTTCAGTCTTTGTTCTCGACCGCCCAGACGATTTGCTGGCCGCCGCCATACCCAGTCCGACGGAGAATAACACGATCGACATTACAGCCATGGAAATTATCCACGCATTAAATCCCGGCATCATCAACGCCGATAACTTTGAGGCCTTGATCAGCCGGACTTCTTCTGGAATCCGTATCAACGAACCTCCCATGGCGCCTAAGGATTGTTGAAGTGCGGCTTTATTTCTAAACAAGCTGATGAAATTTGTGTACTGCTGAGCATGCTCAACCAATGGCAATCGCTCAATCAACTTGTCTAACGCTATGACCTCTTCCTCAACGGACAAATTGTTCTGTTCAAATGTCGTCTTAAATGTCGCGGCGAAATCCATATGCTCCGTCACAACAACCGCTTCTCCCAGTTCAGGGCTCAACAATTCGGCCATCCGTCGGGCAATCGCGGGAATGCTCCCGGAAAATGCTTCGGCGTCGGTATCAGAGGCGGCAAAGGGGAACAAGAAATACAGCTGGTCTACCCGGCCATCGTAACTGGAATCAGACCATTCTTCCAAACGGTTCGCCACGAGAATGATACCTTCGTCTGCCAATATCTCGGCGATCTCCTCCGACGGTTCTGGTTCAACAGCGATGACCACAGCATCGGGGAACTGTTCTTTCAGCGCTTCAGCCACATATCCGTCTCTGGCGCCGACATCCATAATAACGGACGGTGATTTATCTTTTTGATTGCTAATAATGGCCAGCACCGACAAGAAAGCAAGCAGGCCGATGCCTTGTGGCATCGTCAGCTCGCTCGTTGGGACAAAGGCACGGGTGGTCTCAGATTTCCTCGGACGGCCAACTTTAATTTTGCCTCGAAGATGTTCCGGTTGCAGACCAGTTTCGTTATGCAGCGTTCTTTTCTCAGGGGTTAATTCCTCTAATCTCTCTTTAGCGACTCGCTTTATTTTTTCTCCAGCGGCTCTGGTAAAACTTTGATCTTTAAAATAAATCAGTCTAACTGTGCCTCGATGAATTCCTGTCTTATGAACAAATCCATAGATAGTTTCATAAAGATTTTCAATCAAGAATCTCATCAGCGCTCGGATGGCATTCTTTTCCTCCTCGCTTAAACGTTTGCCCGCATCGGCCGATGCAGATTGTTGTTCAGGAACACCCACTTCAAGTGTTTGCGCATTAACATAGCCCGCCTTTTTCAGCGCCCCGACATCAATAGATAAAGAGCCCCTTTGAGATTGGCTCACTCTCTCGACGAGACCAAATGGATTTTGAGTTAAAATATCTCCTGCTCCTTTAACTAAATTAGCCTCATCCTCATACTTTTGAACGATGGCCTTAAGGTCCGCTTGGACTTCTTCGTACAGAGAAGCATGATCATCTTTTATACTTTGGAAATTTTTATACCATTTATCTTCTTTGGCGTTATCCAATGAGCTATATAAGAAGCCCAAAGAATAGATGGTTTTCTTCAACAAATTCTCTAAAGATATTCTTTCTCTTTGCTTCGGCAGATTAAGTAAAAACATAATTGGAGAAATTGAGTTCTTTTTTAACCCATAGATAAACGTAGACAACGGCTCCTTAGGTCCCGGCAATTGTTCATAGGCCGTCGCCAGCCGCGCCTGTAATGCCTCGATCCGACGGATCTTATCTTTCATCGCTGGAGTCATTTTGTCTTCGCCTTTTCCAATCACCGTCATAACGCCGAGACCCGCAAGGGCAAGCGACCAAACAAATATAGACATGCCGACTTGCATTCCAATGCCAACCACCGCACTCCCGACGAGGATGAGATCCAACGCAAAAACGTAATGATATTGAACAACAGCACCCCGCGGCCCGGCGCGGTGGTGGACTACGATAAACATCAAAACTCCGCCAAGAATGATGAACATTACAGTTATAAATCCAAGATGAATGACTTCATCCGACCAGAATGTAGCGAGTGATCGATCCGCCTTCGCAGAGAGATGTTTAGCAGGTGGCATGAGCTTTTGCAATTTGCGCAGCAATGACCGAATCGCACGGATATCTCGCCCGAAATTGTTATAATGCATTTCGAAGGTGTCAATGACCCTTTTATTTAACAGCGCATTAAATGCGGCGCGGTGTTCCATCTTTCTCCAAATTTTCAATATCTCAGCTAATTCCAACGCGGCTTGATTTTTGGTTTGAGGCTCACGGGTCTCCAGCAGGTCATTGAAGGCTTTGAAATGTTGCATGATCCATCCCATCCCGTCCATTACGGGTACGATTTTCTCATCATGGTCTCCACGAAATGCGGTCCAAATTAACACCAATATCAGACCCATTTTCTCGATGGCGTAACGTGCCATTCGAATATGAACATTCATTTCTTCCATGATAGATTTCCAGTACTTGAACTTTCTTGAGGAGAATGCCACTTCTTTTCTCGTCTTATTTGTCCGATTGACGACCACCATCAACACGCCGAAGAAAACCAAAGAAATACTTCCTGATACAAAGGCACCATCAATCAAACTCATCTGCTCATTCGCTAGGGCCCTATTGCCGGTAACCCTTTGATCAAAAACATTCTGCCCGATTTCCAGTTCCAGGCTTTCAAGGTCAATGACAATGCCACGCTTACGCAGGGTCAGCCCATCTTCGACGATGAGACCAATTTTTCCAGGTCCAACGCGCGCCGCTTTAGGATGACGGAATTGATCGGCCACATCAACACGTCTAAAATCTTTCTTATGTTTAACAAAAAACGCAATCCTCCCGCAATCATCGGTCGCCACAATCACCAGTGTTTCGCCGTCGGAGACAACAATCAGCGGTGCCACATCCTTAAAATGATTAATAGGCTGCCGGCGGCCGCGCTGGTCGGTATGGTAAAGGACCCGATGGGCCACACGGCCGCGATCCGTTAGATCAACTTCTTGGATAACTTCATATCTGGACGAACGATGCTCCGCGAAACTAATAACTAGCTCACCGGTCTTTCGGGCGAGCAAGGCCAACGACGTCACAGCAGGGTGCTCAATCGTCAATTGTTTTATATGACCGTTAGATGCTGTACCGTTGCCGTTTGATTTTCCATTGTTCATCGAATTCTGTTGTCGTCCATTAACAGATTTAGCATGACCGCGTCCATTACTGCCGATGGCCATGACCATAAACATCATTGGCGTCAGGGAGGAATCGCCTGGCAAAATGCCCAAGAGATATAAACCAGCGACGATCCAACAAAAAGAGGTCTGCGGCAAATTAAATTTGGCGATGAAATAAAATATAACAAAACCTGCGGCCACTGCCGTGAGGAGTGCCGTGGGTTGCCATACTGCTTTTGCGTTGACACTTTCAATTTCCGTCGATAATAGGTCGTCTTTCACTGAAATAAATCGCGGTTCATACGCTTTATAGGGCTTTTCGATGGTCACTCCCTGAGGCCATTCTTCGACGGGCAGTACCAGCCGGTAAACCATCTGTATACTTGAAGGGCCAAACACAAAGATATCTTCAATCGAACGCTTAATCCAATCCGCATAGGCGACCATAACATTTGACAGCGGAAATCTAAATTGCCGGCGCTTCCAATAATCTTGGTCATAATGCAACAATTTAATAAGCGATTGGATTTCTTGTTCGGTAATCGGGGACATCGTGGGCCAACCATCGTGATCCAGATGATATAAACCTTTAAATATCTCGTCGAAGACCTCGCGGCCGGCCAATACACGGCTGTCCAGCATCACGGTGAGCCCCCATATTAAAATATCGAGTTGTTTTTGATAAACTTCTGTTTCCATGACCAGTGATTTTTCGCTCATCCACGCAAAAACAAGTGGAACATACCATCGCAGCGCCTGAAACAAAAGTTTTTGATCGAAGTCGCCGTGGTGTTGTTCCCACTGCCGAATATGCATAGAAATAAATACGCCTGCTGCCCACGGGAAAACAATCTGTTCTTCAATTGATCCCGCTGCCAAAAATCTCATGCGTTCAAACATCTTTTGGACTTTGGGCTCATTGGCGTTTACTTGAATATGCTTTAAGAGCAGTTCGTGTATCAGGCCGTATTGTTTGTCCCAGCTTTTTTGTTTCCAGAATGACAATAAGGCATCGCCAATGTGCCGGAGCTGTACAGCATCCGGATAGGTTTGGATTTGAGCGGGCAGTTCTAGTTGGCGTTCTTTTAAAAAATTTTGTAAAGCCGTGTTGGTGTGTGGAGAATCATTCTCGTCGTGAGAAAGGACTTCTTCAACCAGGAGAGAAATTCCATCCCAAGGTGTTAAAATTTCCCAGGCCAATAACTGGCCGACATCCTGGTTCAAACTCTGAATAAATAGATCAGCCCAAAGCTCAGCTTCTTTTATGTTGAAATCAACAGCCTGCCGAGGTGCTTCCTCAACTATCGATGTTGAAAAGACAACACCAGCGAAAATCAAAACGGCGATAAGGGCTTCAATGCCTGCAAAAGAATGCAACATCGATTGGTCAATTTTGTGGGCCGCCCAAATTCTTCTAATGCCCTTCGCAAAAGGACGTTCGTTAAAATCTTTTATGAAAGCTTCTTCACTTAGAAATGGATCAAACTTTAAATTCTCTGAATAACTGCCTTTTGCAAACAACATCAAAACTTCCTCGCGGTTATATCCTCGATAGGCTAAATACCTAAGCTGTATCGCATAAGCCTCATCTTCCAAAGGATGCCGTAGATAATTTTCCGCACCACCGCTGAGCGAGGATTTATCAACAGTTTTATGGTCGTGTACAAACTGCCAGTAATGTTGCAATTCATGAAGAATAAAAGAGCGTCCAATTTCCGTCTTATAAAAATCGCGAACAAGGATAACAACATATTGTTTATCGCCCAGCAATCGTTTAAACAATCGGCTGATGATTTCTTCTACTTGCTGTCTATAATCGGAATGTGGATGCAATTGACCAATCATATCCAACGCTTCTTTATCCAGCATTTGAAGATTCTCTATATGACTCCTCGAAAAACCTGTGCCGCGGCTGCCTAATGGCATAAAAAGGTTCATCGTTTTACTGGAGACTTCTACCACGTTTACTTCACGTTCTACATTGATATACGAAATAGCTGTATGCTCTTTCATAAATGTGAGCAATTCTGGATACTGGGAAAGGATTTCGGGTAGATTAACAGGCGTGAAATCATTTACAGATGCCTCAAATAATTTAATAAACTCTTGGACGTTTCTTTCATCGGCAAGCAGATTGCGTTTTATTTTAGTCTCTGGTGTTTCAAATAATAAACTGCAGGCGCTGTTGATTTGCGTGCCGATTGCAAGGGAAGTCCATTTTGCCATCGATATTAAAAACCGACGGCGGTTTGCGTTAAAGTTTGTCTTTGACTTCACTATTTTAAGTTGCCCTACAAATCCTTTTTTCTTCGCCGCCATAAGCAGCACGCTTAAAACAGTTATCACTAGAGCTCCTGTTTCAATTGTGCCAGGGACGAAGATGGGCCTGTTGGAATCGGTATGGCCATCTGTCCGGCGGACAAATTCCACATGCGTAATAGTAAACTTAGAAAGTAACGCAATCAAAGCTACAGCGGCGGTCAAAATAGAAAAGATATAAACTGACGATGAGGAATCTTCTCCCAAGACTGATTCGCCAACTGTTCCATAACGGGCCATTAATGTCTTTAGAAAACTGTTTTGTTCACGAACAATCGTCCTGGCTTCCTCTAAAGAATAAACAGCATCTTTGTTTGGAAGGAGTTGTCCTAATTTTTGCCGCTCAAGTTTTTGTTGGCTGAATTGATTTAGGCGAATCCCGCGGATAGATTGGACCTGTGGCTGTGTTAATAAAATATTAAACACCGCCGCATAAAGCGCACTGCCGACCCCTTTATAACCATCTTTTTCAGAAAAACGATTGATCGGATGTATCTCATACGCATGAAATTCACCCTTTTTCCAATTAATTAAAGCATAACCTTCTACTCTCGCCCACCCGTCGGCCACAGCGACAAATACTTCATAATCATCCTTTGGTTCTTTCACCAATCCGACGATAAGATTCAATAATCCTGGCATCTCAACGGAGCACATCGATTCGTGGGACCAAATGGAAAGGACCTCAGCCAACCAGAGGCGAAGTTCTTTGGAAAGAAGATTGACATTCAATAACTGCAACTGCTTCATGCGCTGCTGGTGGCGGTCTAATACAAAAATAGATGAATGATCAGGTGATTCTGAGAATTTCATCGTACCGAGTAACGGTAAAATGGCAGTGACGAGGAAGGAAATCAATGAAACAGCGGCCGTCGACCTTGTTGGGACGGAAAGCAGTATTCCGGTGACAGCTCCAACACTAATGAGGGCTTTAAACAGCACCTCCCCATTGACCGGCGAATGATTAAATCTTGCCAAGGTTTCAAGCAACCAGGCGAGCAGAGCGATCGCTGTAATCAACGAAATCAAAACTAATCCACCAAGTTGCTGTGATAAAACATGTGTCGATTGAATGTGCACATCACCGTCTGATGAGATATTGATCCGAACATTATCTATAATGAGTCGTCCCTCATCATTTTTCTTAAGTGGACCCGGAGTTTGATTTAAATCGATGAGATCATGGGATTCACTGTCGATAATAACTTCGCCTCTTAACACCGCGCCCGCAAAATGCACTTTAGAGTCCCGTTCAATCTTTTCGCCCTTATCATTGCGGTCAAACTTCTTAAGGACATGGATTTCAGTCAGCTCATGCAAACGGGCATCGCCAAAGGCGTCAATCATATGCTGCATGTCTTCGTAATACTTGCCCATTTCAGGGAAGCCTGGCAGATGCGGAGCGGCCAGATTGATGAGCATGCCTTTCTGAATGTCGACGGCAAAATGATCGCTATGGGCATACAGCCAGTGGTCCCAGGCGTATTTGGTCGGCGTAAAGAAACGCGTCCGGTGCATCGCATCGACATTAACGACGTAAAGTAAACGCTCGAATCCATATTGCTTCATCAATGCCTGAACTTCTTCATTATTGGTCGTAGTCACGAACCCGTTTAGGTTCAACAATGCCGAGCCCATTGCGCCTTCCAGTTGAATGATCTTACGGCCTTTTTTGTCTTTTTCATTATCAATAAGATCGGGTGTCACAATTTCGTGGAACTTCTCATCGCCAATGATCGTCCTCAATTCCAGCAAGAACGGTTGCAGGGCCGTGTAATTGATCAAAGCCACATTAGTGTTGAAGAACTGTGCGCCCTCTTCTCCGACGGTCAGACCAATATCGGCGAATAACTGCTCCTGCCCAGCAGCCTTGGCCTGGGCCAATTCCATCATCTGTGCTTTCGCTTTTCCATCGGGCATTCGTTCAATACCGATTTCTCCGCCTTTTTTGTCCAGCTGGGTCTTGCTGGTAGAAATCATCACGATTGGAATGCCTTTAGTCGCCATCCAGCCAATAATATATTCGTCAGCGGAATTGTTGACACCGTCGCCATTGTATAAGGTACGAATGAGCACATGTCCACTTGGGAGCGTGGTCGTTAAGATTTCTTGCAAGGCCATGGCGCCCAGCTGGCCATGTCCGCCCGGCGCCGTGAAATCTATCGTTAATTCACCAGTCGTTTTATCGATGACCGGAAGCGCGGCCTGAAGGATCATCTCTCGCGCCAATTCAATGCCCTGCGTTTCTTCAATCATCCGACGATAACTGCGCTTGGGCGTTTGCGGACGACGGTCGATGCGGTCAAAAAAATAGATTGTTTGATCGAGGAACTCATTCATTGGCACAACGCTTTCATCATTCACCAATTCCTGAATAAGCGTATGGTCATAAATCTCAGAAAGATGCAGGGCATTAATGTATTTGAGTTCAGAGACACTAACCAACTCTTCGATGTCAATCTCCTCGCCGCTTTCATTGTGACCTTTGACCTTGACTTTAAAGAAAAGATCGGTGCCCTTTGCGCCCAACTCCGAACGGCCTGTAAGATTCTTAAGGTAAGATTCGCGGATCAAGCTTGTCCCTTTGCCCCCATCCATCGGGTTTGCCCACAAAAAGACCTTTTTAGCGGTCTGTTTATAAATGGCAACATCCATTAATTCCGTCGCATAATCCACCGCTCCCAAAAGTTTCTGGCGCTCGTCAGCAGACAATAATGCCGACGGGAAGAAGTTTTTGTAAATCGCCAACTGTTCAGGCTCACGGCCTTCGCGTTTGGCTTCCTCGGCAGCCATGTGCTTGCGGTAAAGCGCAGCAAAATAAGCTTTGTCAAAGTCCGGAAGTTTAAGTTCAAGGGCCAAACGATCAAATAGATTTTCTTTGGGTGCTTGGATGACCAAATATTTTCTTATTCGTTGAGCAACAAGAACAACTGCAATCACAACAAATAAAATCGAAAATAGATAAATACGGCTGGAAGTTCTGCCAACCAATTCCGCGGCCTCGTCATTACTCATCGTCAACGCCGCGTGGTGGATTCGACCTGTCTTAAGTAATTGTTCAAACGCCTCAATTGAATTCATGATCTCGGAGGCGTTATCATTCAGGATCTCCGGCATTGTTTCGGCAGCAAAGAAAAGCGTGAAGCTGTTCCCAAAATGATGGGTCAGGTTTCGCGCCAGGCCGATGAACGCTGGTTGATTAAGCTGTTTGACTGCTGAATCAACTTGTGCGGTCAGTTCTGCTCTAATTTTCTCGAAATCAATAAAGGCCTGAGCATTCTCCGTCGTGTTTGTGGCCGCCACGATGAAAGCTTTTATTTCTTGAATATGTCCTTCAATTGATTTCAGGAGTTCTTGAATGACCGCCTCGCCAGCGTAGGTCTCGGTATGCGCGGAGTTATCAGGAAGAAGTATTTTCTTCCAAGGCCAAGAAGAAGTGGTTGTCGTTCCGGTAAATTCCGACGGCTTTAACCAAGTCCGGCGTTTTAAAAGAAGGCGGTAAGCTTGGGTGAATAACCGGAACTTCTCATTTAAAATAAATGTATTTTCTTCGGCATGATGATCAGGATGATATTGCTGTACCAATTTATAGTATCTTTTTTGCAGTGTTTCCAGCGATGGCCAGGGGATGTCTCGTTCTTCTTCGTTATTTTTGGGCACCGGCATTCCAAATAAACCATAAATTCCCAAATTAAACCGTTTATAATCAAAAGGATATTCTGATTGCAAGTTAAAAAACTTAACGGAGCTTCGTAAAAATCCAGGTTTACTAGAAAAGATGGAATCCATTTTTTCACCATGCGCCAGACGTTGATCGAGCAGATAAACAGTCAAGGCCTTGACTTCCTCTAGAGTAACCCCAACTGCCTTTGCGATTGTTGCTGGTGACGCATTCAGATGATGACGAACATAATCTAACATCTTCTGGGCCTGACCGTCTTCGGCGGTTTGCATTCTGATCCACGCATTAATGTCGGCCCTGTTGCTCTTTTGAGGATTTTTCTCCCGCAGGTTAATAGATTTTTGTAGCTTAACATCACTGTCAAAATCTTTGGGTTCTTCTACTGTTACTGCTGACAATAAAACTTTAAATGTTCCATGCGGTGATTTTAAAATAACACCCGGAAGCCGCCGACGGCCCACTTGGATGTTCGTCCAACCTGTAAAGGTATATTCTTGTCCTTGGTAAAATATCCGGTCAGATGTGGATAAACTGAAATTCGCTGGGGTTTGTTCGATATTGTTTCGCGGAGCCAGCGCCAGTGCGACCCAGTCTTCTAACGACATCTTGTTGACTAAAGTCACGCCCAAGACAAAAATCGCCGAGCTCGCCGGCCAAAACATTCCATTACCACTTAAAAATTTGATCACTAACATGAGTGCGGCTATTATGGAAGAAACACCGACAAGGCCAGCCTCAACTCCCGATCTTGAGGAAAGAATTTGTTTAAGAACAGCCATGCGGTGGCCAAGAGAATAACTTATCATTATGAATACAGCCAAACTTAAAACTAAAATCCACACCACCGCCTCATCAAACCCCCGCACGGCGGTGAGGTAGGATTTGAGGTTTTCATCAGATCTTTCTTCTTGAATCGCCTGCACCGACAAGCCGGTCCATTCCAAAATAAATCTCGTCCCTTGTTCATCTTCTGTCTTATGCAATTTGATATTCATCAACGCCAAAGCGGTCGTATAAAGATTCCACAAGGAATCATTCAATTCTGTCGATTCCCAACGGAAGCCCGGGATCAACAATGTCAGGCGAGGATGTTTGTCTTCGACGTAAGAGGCATCGACGATCTTTTTATTTTCTCGGCCGGAAAAATCAAGCACATCGCCAAGCAACGTTTCGATCATCACTTGGAATACATAAGGTTCTACGGACATCGGATGGCTCTTTCCTTCAGCCATCACCCGAACCGCAAATTCGTATCCGGATGACCAGGCTGTCGTTTCCATCCATTCAATCGCGTCGATCTTCTGCAGAGGAAGGGCTCTTTGATCCGTCAATGCTTCGATTAAATGAATAATGGCTTTTCGATAAATGACGGTTCTTTCCAATTGACCCTGAGCATCTATTAAATATTTTTCCGTGCCCTTCTTAACTTCCGGTTTGAGATCTTGATTTTCCATCTGTATCAAAACGTGCTTCATCTCGGCCGCGGCCGCCAAAATGTTTTTGGATTCATCCAGATAATTTTGAAGAGCGTTTTCCCATTGTTTTAAGGACACCTCTTCTCCCTTAAGAACCTTCCGGACGGAAGCCCGTAAAAAGTCTTCATGTTCGAAAGCGTTTAAGACGGGATGAGATGCTTTTATATTGGTTAAAGAAGTGATCAAAGACGCCAGAGAATCTTCTTCGATTAAGAATTCAGTCGAGTTCTTTATTAGAGAAGAGAGCACTAATCGCAAGCTTGCTCTTCTTTGACCCAACTCTTCACCGAATGCGTCAAACAGGCGGGTGATCAATTGTTTTACGTTGGATTCTCTTCCTTCCATGAGCGCAGCCCCAACGACAATCTCCACCCCAATCACCACCCACAGAACCGCCTCATCAAATCCCTGCACGGCGGTGAGGTAGGATTTGAAATTTGCGTTGGAGGGTTGCTTACGAACCTCATGCTGTCTCTCAGCCTTCAGGACTTTTCTCGCATTCCAGGCTTCTGCAATCAGCGCTTCAAAATCTTGCGCCCATGTCAGTGTCGTGGGATCGGCCTCAATCATCGCACGCGATATACTCAACCATATCTCTTTCTTTCTCCTCGTCGGAACCATCCGTTTCGCCATCTGCCTTACGATGCGATCCGGATCCACGGTATAAGCGCGTGTCAATTCATAAGTGGAATACAGTAATCCCTCGGGATAATCGATCACATCTTGAACCTCTTCCTTCTGAGCCGAGCGAAGAACGATATGATCCGCAATAACATCTTTGATCACAGGGCTGGCCGCATGTTCTAAAAGGTTATAAAGATTCCAATAACGCATGATTGCCCTTGGCTTCATCGCCCGTCGGAGACGACGGACAATCGAGGCCTCGTGTTCGCCCAAATCGGCGGGCATTGATAACACCATAGCCTCGGTCAATCGCTTGCGCGGTTTGTAGGTAAACGATTGATTGGGTGGCGGCAAGACGTAAAACAACATTCTCTTGAGCCTTAAGAGATGGAATTCATCTCTGGCGAAATCTTTCAACATACTCCATACGCCCGACGGCAACGCGGCGTGAATCGCTAATTCGTCTCCTCGATTGCCAAAGTATGCCAAGAGAAAAGATTCTCGTCCGCTACGCGGGAGAATCATACGCAACGCCTCGACTTCGAGAGTATATGCGCTGCCCAAGAAAATCCCCTTTCGGAGAACTCTTAATGTATTTTCTTGTGTCATCGCTTCATTCCAAATCCAGTCGGGCAACCATCCCAAATGATGGGAGATTTCATGGACCATAGTCATTTCGCGTAACTTCCATTCCGGTTCATTGAGATTGAGAAAGACCGTTAAAGGATAGAAAGCGGCTGCGATTGCCGACGGGGTTCTGTCCGTTTCCCAGCGCGCTCCGATAAAGATAATGTCCTCCACCCGTCGAGATAACTCTTCCAGATTGCCGAGGGTTTCGAGAACAGGACGAACTTCGGAAGAATTGAGATACTCTTTCACTGCTTCTCGGGCAGACGAGATGATTTGATCGAGATCGTCACTGATGGGCTCTTGGTTAGCCATATACAATCTTTCGGATTCAATCATTCTGCGGATGCGATCTTTCATTTCAATTTCATTATCAGCATATCGATTGAATCCCGCTAAGAAGAGGACTTCGGCCGAGGGGCTGATCACCAAATTGGGATCGTTAAACTCCACCACGGTTTCTTCAAGCAGACGGCGCAGGATGGATCGACGGGTTTCAAGATGCCAGGGGGTATTTTTGAGACGGATAATTCCGACGAGAATGGCGCCGAAGAACAATGCGGCGAGCAGCCAAACGGTGGACAACGGGAGATGCATGGGGATGACGAAAATATTTTGTTGGGAAGATGGATTCGATTGATCTTTTCCTTTGTTCGATAACGATTTTCCAATGAGAAATTCATGGATTTTGACCAATCGATCGAACGGATATCCGGATGCCGGTTGGATGATTCGTGCGGCATTCTCCGTCGAGGAAATCAATGCTTGAGCTTCCGGTGTTCCCGTCACAAACTCCCACAGAGAAATCGGCCGATCCATTCTATGAAGCATGGCCATGTCATCTCGCGTGCTTACGCGCCCATATCGGAAGAACTTTTCACTCAACGCAACGTGATCGACAAAACGTTTAAATATCCCAATGACTTCTTCTTTCTTCTCAACTCGACTCCACAATCTGCGATGCCACTCTTCTTCATCGACAGGAATCAAAAATCCTCTCATCATCGCCCGCGTAAAGGCAATAGCCCTGGCTTCGTCATGGATTGTCAACGCAACTTGAATCTCCTCGACGGCACGATTGATGACAGATGGCATAATCCAAACATCAGGATCGTCAAATCTGAATTCTTCCGACTGATGAATACCCAATAAAGCCAAGAACAAGGCAGACCCTTCTCCCGAAATCTTCGCCAAGACCTGAGCCATACTGACAAAGTAACTTTGCGTCAGTGTCGTGGAAAGCGACCAGACTAACCAATGGGAAGCCTTTGGAAAAACAAAAGCAGCTTTGATATTGAGGCGACGCATTTCAGGTAAGATGATGCTGTCCACTTCTCGCAAAATATCTTGAACATAGAAACTGTAAGCAGAGTCGTTGACATTCTCTTGATAAAAACGGAGCATCGTAAACATCAAATGCCGGAGACTCATCGACAAGTCGCCATATTCATCCCAATCCGTAGAATCTTCAATCCACGCCTCCCAACCATAACTCTGTCCTTTTTCCGCCATCGCGTTGACACGTTCTTCTAGATCTTTGACGGTCAGACAAATAGTTCCGACGAGAATCCCAAGCCCAATCACCATCCAAACCGCGCTGGCGGCAATCATCGTGCTCGTCGGGAAATCCATCGGGAGCAGGAGGAGGTTGTAGCGGGCAATTGCTTTCCGTTCCTTATTCACATTTGCAAAATTCGACCATGATAATGTAAAAACGTTTGACCCTTGATCATTCTTTATGTTATGGTTCCTCAAAAACCAAAATAGTTGTCCCCCAGACAAAGGAGATAACAGATGGGCAAACATCATTATGAAGATTGTTCGTTCTGTGATGGTCTTGTTAGATCTCAAAAGATCAAAGTAGAGCTCTGGTCCAAAGGAAAGTTGTACATGTTCGAAAACGTTCCTGCCGGAGTTTGCCAGCAATGCGACGAGCGCTACTTCACCGCGACGGTGGCCAAACGCATGGAAGCCCGCATTCAAAAGAACCGCTTTAAAAGATTTGTAGAAATCCCTGTGTGTTCTTATTCCAAATAACACTTCATTTCTATCTCCGGCTGAGATTTTCTTCGCTTGGGCCATACCCAATCTCGTAACAACCAGCATTCCCAACATCACCAACATCATCCCGCCCGTCGAGAAATTGATCGGGAGCATGAGGAGGTTGTGATGGTTGGAGGTATCTTCGGCCCCATCGAACTTCCCTTCTTTCCAGCTTTGATATGTTGATGGCAGACGCTGTTCCTTAAAATTCAGGAAAGCTTCTTCGACAGATTCAGAATTTTCATCAAAATCTTTAACTGTCCCTTCAAATCTTCTAATGAACCTAGACAAAATATTCACTGCTTCCCAGATGTACCCACCCAACAAATGATCTATATCAAAAGTCGTGTCTCTTGGAATGTTTGCTCCTAACAATTTGAGTAGGATTTCTTGTTCGGGATAAAGTTCATTCTTAATTTTGTCTATAAGCATTTTACTAGCCGCTTTAATCTCCTTCTCATGTTCCTTCAATTGCTCCACAGACAACTTCTGATCGCGCAAACTCACCAGCGGCTTAACCATCTCCAACAACTGATCGGCCAGTTTTCTCAATTCCTCAAACAACCGCTCGATCTCTGCCTCTTTCTTTTTACTTCTCCTCAATCCCGTAAGATTCAATCTCTTAAAGATTTCTTTGTTGGTTAAATCCAGCATGAATGTCATATACAATGCTTTTGGATACTGACTAAGCCATTCGTTCAGTAATTCGCCCGGGTTGCTTGAAGTATTCAACAGTGTGATTTCCCCGTCGGTGAAAAGATTGTTAGAGCCGAACTTTCCTTTTTCTCTCGGCATGTTATTAATAATGATCGGCTCACTATCCAGCAGATGAGAATGCGAAACGTGTAAACTTTTAACTCGAGCACCATAAAAACTCATCACTCTCCCCATCCAGAATTTGATCCCATATTGAACTTGCCGTCTAAAGGTGACTTCCTCGAAACCGTTTCTATAAGATTCTTCAATAAAATATTTAAACATCCGTATCCCTGCTTGGCTGCCTTGAAACTCTTTGCGCACCGCCGTCGATAACAAATACATCTCTGTCTTAGACGTGTGGGAACGTCCGATCATATAACCCACTAAAAGGCCGGTCTCTTGATCTTTGACTGTAAGACCGATCACATTCACCGCAGCATCGTCGTCAAAAGCATCCAAGATAAAGTTTGAGTCGACATCTGTATCCGGCATATATTCGAGTTGGGCGTACGAAATATTTCTTGAACTTTTTTCTTTGCGAAGAACTAATCGTATTAATTCGCCCTCACGATTACGATAATCAAACTCTTCAATAACATTAATCTCATCGTCCGATCCTCTCATCATCGCCGCAGCCACCACAAATGCTCCCAAAATCACCACGATCGTCAGGGCATGCGGCATCGTCATTCTCATCGAGAAATCGATTGGGAGCGTGAGGAGGTTTTGGCGGGAGGAATCGTCAACAACCTTCCCAACCCCCGGGGTTGGGAAGGTTAAGACCGCGATAGCAAGGATGATCATCATTCCAGCGGTGAAGACATAAAAATTATTGTCATGAGAATCCCCGCTTCTTTGTTTCTTCGTCCCAGACAATTGATGCAGATCAGGTGAATTGACTTCCATAATAATCTCTGCAATCATGGTTTCGCGATCAACAGACTTTTCTTCCTCGCTCATAGAGAAAGAACCTTGCTGAATTAAAGTAGTGATGAAATTGACCTTGACTTTCTCAACCCAGTCTTTTATCATGGCTTCCACTTCCCTGATTATTCCCCGCATTATTGGCCTTTTCCTTTCCCAAGATAGGTTATTCTTTTTATCACCTAAAAGAAAAGGCCTAATATTGACTTTTGTTTCATCCTTTGGATTCGCAAAAGTCAATAACAACCACGCAACCAAAGGAGCACTCATCATGAGTACAAACAAGAAATTCTTCACGATAACTGAAGTCGGCACATTATTGAAAGACATCGGCAGTAAATTTGATTTGCTTGCAGAGGGCCAAGTACGGTTAACAGAAGGCCAAGTGCGGCTAGAAAAAAGCCAAGCGCGACTAGAAGAAGGCCAAGTTGTCTTAACAAAAGAAGTCCATAAGCTTACTAATCGCATGGATAGATTGGAAGTTACCGTCGAGTTTATGAAAGCTGCTATTATGGATTTAAGCCGCGACAGTTCAGCCATTAAGAAAAGCGTGGCCAGCCACGACCGCAGAATCACCGCCTTAGAAACCAGCCGCAAATAAAGTTTAAGATATCCAAATAACTTAAAAAGAGTTTCAATCAGCTGCCGGAATAAAAGACCGATTGAAAGTGCGACGAGAAGAGTGACAATAATTACCGGCGTCAGATTAAAATTATTCTGCTCAGAGGTACCCTCATTCCTATTCTCCCCAATCCCCAGGGGATGTCCGGACATGGAATCAAGTTCTTTAACAAATTTCACAACGACATCCAGCCAGATTTGATAATTCGGATCGAAGTGTTCTCCAATTTTATCTTTGTTCCCATCCCGATAATTCTTCAGATCTGATAGCAGCGTCTCCCATTTGATCTTTGAAGCGGTGAGGAAAAAGATACGGTTATGCATCAATTGTTTGAATAATTCGAATAATCTTTTGAGATCAACGTCGGTGCTCGATTCCAGAATGATGGTCAACGGCTCATTACTGACTTTTGCATTGCAAAAGTCTAGTATTAGGCCTTTTCTCCACGAGAATAATAGAACAACCTTATCTTTGGGAGAGAAAAGGCCAATAACAAAAACCTGCAATATTAAAAGATCAGCGACGTATAGATCTGCTTTTCCGTTGAGTCCTTCGAAACTAATTTTGACGTCAGGGAAATAGTGCTGAATCAATTTACCCAAAACAACAGTATTATGGGACGGACGCACCTCCCCAACCTCCGGGGTTGGGGAGGTGCTATAACTAACGGCACCAATAAGCACAACCACGATCAAGGCGAATCCGATATTAGAAATGGATAAAGCATGCAGACTTTTACCCGATGAGCTGTTGGTATATCTCCAGTTTTCTGGTAATAAAGGTTCACCTTCCTGTTGAAGACTGCGGACCCAATCCGTGACATTTTTCGACTGTAATTGTCCGTTTTTACTGTTCAAAATTCTAACGAGCTCATTCAACTCTTGAGGCAAGTTCGGCCGTTCACTGAGCCGCCATAACAATTTCAGGACGGTCAACGCCAAATGAAGTTTGTCATTCTTAATTTGAGTCCAATAATCCGTCGGAGGATGTAAAACCAATTCAGCGCCAATAGGATTCAGATAGAGCCAGGCATTTCTCCTTTCTTTTGTCAACACCTTGTGCGTCCAATCCGCCCATGCCACCCGGTCCCATGGCAATAATGATTCCTCTGCCGCTGTAGCATCTGATAGTGTTTCTACTGCAATATTCTTATTTCTTAAAGCCGGCGGAAAGAGTAGTTCCCAATTGGGCGATACCAAGATAACCATTTCAGATGTTTCCAGATTAGGGATTTGTTGTTCAAGATTTTCTAGGCGGACCTGCCAATAAATTTCTTTCTTACGAATCACTTCTTCAAAGCCAGGTAAACTGACATCTATTCCACCGGCCAAAAAGCCTTTAATCGCCGCTAATCGAGCCTTGATATAATCGTTATACTTTTCTCCGATGGGAATGGACGTTAAAATATCTTCCGTTTTAAGGGTGATACCCATCTTGTCTAAGTCTTTATGGATTTTGTCGTTTATCGTCTCTGACGCGTCATATTCAAATGGTAGGCTCCATAGCAATTTGAATACCACCAACTCCTTGCCGCGGGCGGCGCTGGTCTCTTTAATCTCTCTAATCTTCTTTTCAATCGTCGTCTTATTAACACGGCTAGAGATAAGATATACCGTTGGAACTTTGAAGTATGGTTGGATACGGCCGTGAATAGAAGAAAATGTAGTCACGGAAACAACAAGGGAAACGAGGGCGGCTCCAAGATTGACGATAAATTCTTTGGATAGAGCAGGCTTTCTGCTTGTCGGAGCTCTCGATTGGGCATGTTTGGATTTCTTATTGGCCGCCTGATTGAGTTTGCCTTCCAAAATTGTTGAAGAAGAAATGAGTTCACGCCCCATCTGCCACATCACATCCAAAATCAAAAAGACGGCCGTCCCGATCACAAAGTGCCCCAAGATTGGAACGCCCGATCCATATGTCGCCCCTTTCGTCGTATAAGCAATCAACAACCATATATCGGCGCTGAAAAACATCATGCTGAAGATGACCAGCCATCTTCTCCAGTTGTGAATGAGGGTCGATTGAATTCTTCCCAGGCTCCATGCGGCTCCTGTCATAACACGTCTTGCAGGACTTAGAACGAAATGATCGTCTGTCGTCGATAATGTTGTTGTTACCTGTTCGGTTGTCTCGCTCGCGCGAATAGAAGAATCAACAGTCCATGTCGGCTGTCGAACGGTTGTTTCTGTTTCGGAATCTGAAACAGTCGGTGTTGGCACTTCAGGCTGCTTCTCTATTAAAGGAGTTCTCTGCTCCTGTTGAAGTATCGTTTCCGTTGACGATTGAGCCTCGACGGGTTCTCGCACTGTAGGTAATTTTCTCGATTTCTCTTTGCTAAGGCGGATCAGCCGTCTTTGAGGCCGTTGCTCTTCTTTGAGTTTTGATTCCGTCTTTGGATTGATTTGTCGACGGACGGCTTCTGGTGTTTGATAGTCTAAGCGCAGCAGCCTCTTATCCACATGCATTCCGACCAAAGAAACGCCGGCCCCTCCGAGTTGCTTCTTGATGTTATTCTCTCGGTCTAAGAATTCTTTAAATGACTCCGTCAGTGTGCTGGTCGAGTCATGCGTATCCTGCCGATTTTCAATGGCAATGATTTTAACCACCTTCTTTTCTTCATAAACCCGCACATACATTGAATGATTTCGAGACAAATTGATCCGCTTAATTCTTGTGAAACGCTGGTTGTAGCTCTCATTATTCTGTTCGGGTATAAATTTCTCCAATTCTTGCACCACTTCCTCGGAGAAGGCCTGCAGAGTTGTCGGCCGCACATGATTATCGTTCCCTGCATAAATCAGATATTGTCCAAGAACCAACAGCGGTGTCAGGCTGGGCAATCCGATTTTGTCACTAAGATTCTGTCGGACATTCCTGATCGACAACCGCAGAGCTTTTTTCGATGCCAACCCGGTTTGTCTATAAACATGTTCGAGTACATCATTTTTTGGAGCACCAGTCATGCTGATCATTTCGCTCAGCAATTGATCCACTTGATCGATCGATTTTTCCTTAATCAACGCAGTGATCTTCTCCTTTGTGAACTCTTCGGTTAAAATTCTTTGTTCGCGTGCGACGACCGCTTCATGATCCTCCCAAGTCAGTCTCAAGAATCCGGCTAACCGTGTATTCCACCGTTCTAAAATTGAATTGATCTGCGTCACGTTGACCACCTTTCCTCGTCGAAGACGCTCGAGCGTGATGTTGACACCCTGTTTGATCAATTCTTTGTAAGCGGAGAAGATCAATAGTTCTTCTGCGGTTATGTCCATTGCCGTGGGTGAGGCCACAGCAATGACTATATTGGCAAGCATTGCCGCCGTGTCGTGGCCAAATTCTTGGGCGATCTCACTTAATTTCTTTTCTACAATCTCTCGACCCGCGATGTGCGCAGCTTCACTTAACTGAGCGAGTTCCGCTTCAAATTCCGGATGCTCGGCAGCAAAGTTTTCATGCCGCCTTCTCCAGTATTTCAATTGCTCTAAAGCGGCCGCATAATCTGTCTCCTGTTGAATTCCGGCTAAATCTTTGATCAGTTTTGTCAACTCCGCCGGCTGGTTCTTTCGTGCGGCCATAGCCACAATTAAAGTACCCACAGCGACGAAGCCGAGGGCGTTTATGAAAGCATTGAAAATTACCGCCGTAGATTGACTTTCTTTTTCAAAAGAAACCATCTTATAATTAGAATTTCTAGAATCTATGAACGTCAATTTTGAGCATAAAATTTCAATCAACACCATCCCGATGACAATCGCCACCATCCATCCCGAGATTAAAGCCTTGATGGGTTGACCTTTCGCTTTATCTACGCTGTACAGAACATAATCGTTCACGACTTCTGCAACCGGAATGATCTGCTGGCGACTATGTTCGATAAACAGCTCTCTTAATGTCAAGTCATCCGGCCGACCGGCCATTGCCGCAGCAGGATTAAAGAAGATCCCAGCAGCCAGAAGAGCTAGACTCGCTGCAGTCATTTTTCTTTCCACTGAAATGGCGTTTTGTTTAAACACGCTGAACGTCCCAAGGACGGCAAGGACATGCTGGATGATAACAAACATCAACACGACGACGGCCAACGATACGGCATCCACACCCAACCAAAATACACTCAGTGATTGAGGCTTCTTTTCGCCAAGAATCTTCCAATTTGAAAGAAGTACGGAAAGATCTTTGGCCAACAGATCCATATCGCGCATTTCTTTATTAAAATTCTCGGAATAAATATCCAGCGTTTTCAACCTGTCTTCACTCAACAGAGCGTAAAGTCCAACACGGTTTAACTTCTGCCAGGCTTTAAGAATTTGGGACAGCTTCAACGCGGTTTGATCAAGCGTCGAATAATCCATGCTAAGGATCAAGTTGTCCAATTCCGCAAACTTTACAATAATCCGTCCCATCGGGAATAGAACGTCGGTGACACGGTTTATTCTGTGATCCCGCTCTGCCTTCTTTTTGTAAAAATCCACGAATAACATTTGGATATTTTTTTCACTCAATTGAACGGAGAACCCTAAACGACGAGTCAACGCCCGCCATGCTTGAAGGATTTCGGATAGCTTCTTCCAAGCGGCTTGGTGATGGGACGGAGTAAGCTGATCTAACTCTTCAAAATCCTCGATAATCCGATCATCCGTCAAGGATATGGCATCATTTATTCCCTGTGTTTCTACGCCCTTCATTTTAAAGAATTCATCAAATATGATCGCACTTACGTAAATGAGGATCCATCTGGCCAATTCGTGATGGACCTGTATTTCTTCTCTCTTCGATTTCATTTGATCGATTGCGTTCTGTGGGATCACAAACATTAAATCGGTAAACTTAACACGGATGAGCCCGAGCGCTTCGACTAACGAGTGTAACAATTCCAGCTGTTTGGCTTTCGCACGATATTCCTTGAACAGATCCATATTAAGGAAACTCCAAATATCTCGTTCCAGACGATAAACGTCGATCCAATGTCTGGCCATTTCCTCGATGGTTCTGATCTGTTGTTTCCCTCTGCTTCTTCTGAATTGATTGAACGGACCGATGAGATGTTCTCGATAACGATGCTGCCATCCCATTCCAAGTAATTTCAATAAGTAGTTTAACTCCGCATTCCGTCGAACGAACAGATCCAATGCGCGCTCCGCCTTGGCCAGAGACTGATTCATCCCGGAAATTTCCTTCTGATACGGAATAATACTTCGTGCGCGGAGTTGTAATTCTTCCATTGACATATTGGATAAAGATTTTATTAACCTCTCAAGTGTATCGCCCGGTACTGTCGAGGATTTTTCGAAGCGGATGATCAACACGGCGGCAAGACTGACAAAACCTGCCGTTACCGACGATAACACCAAGCCTTGAAACGTTTGTCCCTGTAAAGCAGGTTTTATTTTCTGCACTCGTAACACCTTATACGCCTCGCCCATACTAATGTTGTATCCAAGCTCATAAAACAATCCGACCGATTTATTGAGTAACTGGGAAATGGCAATAACATCTATGGAACGTTTTACAAACTCTGTTTCAAGAACATGAATAAACCAATCCTTGATTAACCACTGGATTGCTTTTTGAGCGATGGCTCTTTTCTCGTCGGTGGTTGGCCCTAATGCCAAAGCCATGGCTGTTGTGTTAGGTTTGCCGTGGTCCATAAGAGCGGTGACATTTCCTCTATACTCAAGATTAAACGCAATGCCGGCCAGCAAATGACCGCTTCTGCTTAAAAGTAGGATTTCGATTTTATCGTCGCTGTTTTCCTTGATAAGAACCTTATAAACACCGGGCGCCCTTAAGGCCAGGGCATAGACATCTTCATCGCTCGTCAATGCCAAGGAAGCAACGCCGGGCAAAGGCTTGGCGGCTTTCTTAGCCCGCCATATAATTTCAGGCCGTTGTGGATGGTCAGCAAAATAGCGCGCAATCATCGCTTCATATTGAGCGACAGGTTCGGGTGTTGGTTCTTTTTCCCGCGCGGCTTTTAGGACGGCATTAAATTCACGCAGTTGAATTCTATCTTCCCAATAGGCATAACTGAAAATGCCGGCCGAAATAATCATTAAGACAATCCAGCCAATGATCAGATAGTGAAACGGTCCGTCCACCATGCCCATTCTTGTGGCATTTCTCGACGTCATCGTTTTTAACGCCTGTTCTCTTTCGTGCAACGCCTTTTCACTTAGAGGATTCCCTCGATAAAAATCAAAAATCGTATTCAATGGCGCAACAACGACATTGTTTCCATTGTCCTTCATTCCCAGACGTTTAAAAATCTCACTGGCCTTCGCGCCAAGCCCTTGCGGATACGCATTGATGACCCAGAGATTTTTGTGTTCATCTACAATGCCGGCATAAAAATGACCTCTGATGGCGTCAACATAAACTGCCGCCGGATGGTTCTCTGCTTTAAGAACATTAACCACCTTGATGGCCGCATCCATGCATTCTTCTTGTTCGTTTAAACCATTTTGGATCCGCTGGGCCACAGCGGTTAAATATTTTTGTAGGGTTCTTTCTTGTTCGGAAGAACGCAGCGCAGTTGGACTATTCTTATAGTTTGCTTTTATAATTGCTTCGACTCGAGATTGAAGCTCTGCCGTCTTAACAAGTCCGCCTTCTTTGGGTTTCCAAAGAATTTCTACGCCGCGGCGGGAGGCAAAATTTGCAACAATATCTTCTTGCCCTTTAGCGCCGGTCCTTAAGATAATAGGAATGACTCGCCCTCGCTGCTCACTCAATTCTTGGGCCTTAATAATAACAGCCCGTCCCCCGACGGTGCCCATATTCCAATCCGTGATAATCAATATTATCTTTTCCCAAATTTTTTCATTCATTAAGTGCGCAATGGCCGATTCTCCCTCGGAAACGGTAATAACATTAAAGCCCATTTTATTAAGAACATCGCGTGCTTGATCAAGATGAATGGTCCTGTCATCCGCCACTAAAACAATGGGGGCATCGCGGCCTAAGCTGTCCTGATGATTTTCTTCTTCAACGCCTCCAAGGACATTAAGCAGAATAGTGATTTTTAAACCTTGAACCGGTAAATTGCGTTGAGCATAGTCGGCGACATAAATCCATTGTGCTGTCGGGGCATTCTCTTTTTTAGGACTGACAAAAATTCCCGTGCTTCTATAAGGCCGGCCTTGTTTATCAAACAGTTTGCGCATTTGCGGATATTTACTGAGCAAATCCTCCAAGGCCGCGCCAACTGTCGGACCGCTAACAACGACATCGGGTTTTCCGTCGGTGAACTCCCTCAAACTTCCAGAAGCAATATGGACAGGAACCGATAAAGCACCTTCCACAGCTCTTCTAATTTCTCTGGCTGGAACGTTGGCTCCTTGACCCGGTTTCCATATAAGATCAACATTGTGTTGAGCAACTACGTGTTCAATGTAATTTTCATTCACAAACGAGGCGGTTTTTAAAATGATTGGAATAAATCCTAACTTCGGTTCGAGTTGTCGCACTTTTATAATCACGGCTTCTCCGCTCTGCCCCTCCATGTCCCAGTCCGTCATGACCAAAACCAAATCCTTGCGAATAGAACGTTTGTTCAAAAGGGAAATGGCTTTTTCCGCGCTCGCGGCGACGACGGCACGATAGCCCATATTGGTCAAAATAATCTCCGCCTGCTCGCGCTGAGATCTTTCATCATCAACAACGAGGACAACTTGTGTTCGATGGGTCCTCCACTGCCGGATGATTCCAACGACAAGCAGAACAATGAATATCCATCCTGGAATTAAATTTAGATGTTGCGACTGGAGGCCATACCCAAATTTGACACCTGCCTCCCTCGGGGAGAGAGAGACAGGTGTGCTGATGCCGGGTCTCTGCGCCCCAAAGACGTCGGCATCATTCGAAACCATGTTTGAAGTGAATAAAATCGTTTGCTGTGGATTGCTCATGGTTTCGAAATTCTTATTAGAAATAAAGCTGAGCAGCTTATGGCTTATGGCATATAGCTTATCAATTACCTTCAACCATACGCTATACGCCATACGCCATACGCTCTTCGCTAAATAATGGACACCTGCCTCCATCGGGGAGACGAAGGCAGGTGTCCAGCGGATGAGTTCCTGCGCCCCAAGAACAACACCCGCTTGCGCAGCTTTCGCTGCGTATGGTTTGATTGTGGAATTAGAAACCACCTCAACTCCCGATGTTGATGAGGAAGCAAAAGCTATATGCCATACGCCATTCGCTTTGACGAACCAATCGCGCAAATCAGCTTTCCCGTTTAACACAACTACGATCGCCAGCACAACGATAACCATCATGATTCCGACGGACATCCATTCAGCGTCTAACTTTTCATTCCGAATCTTATTGTTCCATTCCAGCGCCCGTCTTTTTTCGATTTCGATCTGGTGAATTAATTTAACTGCGTTGGGACCGCGTTCTAAGGTTTGCATAACAGATTTTGGAAGCTTTTCATCCGCGTCGCCGACACAAATGCTCAAAACTTTGGCTGTTTTAGTAAGCGACAAAGCGCGGAAGCCGGTTTCACCTTCGAGACCTTCGTCATCGATGAAAAGAATCTCACCCGGCTTAAGATCAGCGCGTTGTAAATAAACAGTTTTAATCAAATCGGCTTTATCAACAGAAGAAATATTAAGTGACCCGCGTCCGCCGAGCGTTACATTCAGGTTGTATTTTTTCATTAAATATTTTTGGATGCTAATGCGCAGATCTCTTGCAATGTCTTCACCCAGACGGTTCTTGACATCACGAAATGTAAGAATTCCAAAGATTTTCTCATCATAGGTCGCATCCTTCATTTCATAGATGCCGGCTTCTCCTGAATGGAAGAAAGCCATATCCGGATTACGTTGATCCTCTTCTCCTTTTTTTGCTTCGTCGGATAAACGTATATCCAGTTTTAATTTACTTACAGCTGTTCGAAGAGCGTTATACAGAAAATCTTTGGACACCTTTTGGGACACCTTTGTTGTTGAAGGTTGGTGTGCGCTTAATGCGTTAAGCCCGAATCGTTCATAAATCTTAAATCTTGCTTGGGCCTCATCAGGTAAGCCGGCCAAAAGCTCATTGATCCGCACACGCCGCTTGATATCTTCTTTTGAGCGTGTCGAAAGGACGCCATATTCCACGCCAGATATCAAAAGCTGGCGGATCTGTTTTAAGATTTCATCATCGATAGACAAATCAACGCCGCCCGCCGTGGTTTCTTTCCAGGCGAGCGTGTCATCGAGATCGGCGAGAATAACTTTGACCGGCGGGCTTTTTCTTAGTTTAGCGAGCGGATCTTTCTGCGCACGAACGGCCAGCACCATTAAGGCTAAAGAAACGGCCAGAATAATAAATTCTATGGAAGTAGTATACGAACCCGTCGGGAATTCAACGCCGAATAAAACCTCCCCAACCCCCGGGGTTGGGAAGGTCCGGACTGCAGCTTGAGCTTGTTGTTCACGCACTATCCACTCTGCTTCATTCAATGGCACCCCTTTGAGGAACACTAATTTTAAGAAATATTTCCCCGCTTTATCGTCATTCAATTCCCAGGTCAATCCAAAAGCGAGTCCAGCGACTGCCCGGCTATAAGCATATGTAATTTTGGGATATTCTGATGACAGGATGTCGCGATATGGCTTCAATACGCCGTGGATTGGTTTCGATGGCAATGTATCAGGACCAGGGATTTGCTTTTGGAATTCGTTCATCCGGTCAGTAGCATCCATCGGTTTAAGCATCAGTTCCATTCCGAAATTAAAATGGCTCGGCATTAAGCCGGAATCGAATACCTTCCTATGCAAAGCAACATAGAATGAAGAATACGCTTCCGGACCCCAGGTTTGCGCAAACGCCTTGGCTTGAGCGTCTAATGACGGATTTCGACGGACCAATTCGTGGAAAATTTCATGCGCGATAACTCTAATGAACTCTTCCTCAAATAGTCCTTTAGAAATGAGAATAGATTTTAATTCTGCGCGGGAAATTTGTTCGGCCTTTCCAAGCCACGTTAATCCTCGCCGGCTGTGGTATTTTTCTATTACCTTGACGGTAGGATATAACGAACCTAAGTTGACCAATATCGCGGAGACCAATAAGATCTTAAATATCTGCTGAGTTCGACTTCCTTCTCGGAACGTCCTATTCACAATCACGGACAAGACGATCAATATTAAGGAAAGGATAATAACTGGAACAACCGTCCACGGATTGATCAGACCAACAGTCCACAACAATCGGATAACATTGGTCCAAGAATTAACCCCAATCCTCTTGGCCACATCAACCAATTGTGGATTATCAGCAGCCCAACCATTTACTTCACGTCCTAATTCAATAATGGCTTGAGAGATCATTTCACGTTGATTAGGAGAAAACTCTTTGCTGACCGCATTGGCGATAGCTTGCTCGGCGGTGTTGGACTCAGAAGAAAATTGGGAAATATTTTTATGAGAATTTAATGCGACTTCGACGGGTTGGATGGTCGCGGCATTAAACACGACAGATTGAGAAAGCGGCGTTTGGTCTAATGTTTCCGCTTTGAGAGGAGAATTTAAACCAAAGACTAATAAAATTAAGACCAATATTTTCTTAAGTGGCGAAGCGCGGCCCGTCTTGCCGGTTTTGGCGAGCCATGAAATTAGCGTTCCAACACCGGGTGTTGGGAAGGTGAATTGATAAACGAGATAAGCGACGATTAAAACGATTACGCCGAATGTGCTTAATTCGAGTAAGGTGATTCGATTAGCTGCAGGTCGAAGATGCGCAAGAAACTTGGATCTCACTCTCTCTTGAGCCGCGTCAACTACGCGTTTTTGAGCCAAAATCGCCGCCGGAGGATGGGTGATCGATGCATTATGGTAGAATTCTCCGTCAATCCGAGGCAACCGCTCTTCTTTAAAATTGAAATATTGCGCCGGCATAGCCTCTATTCGATTTCTCCAAATTGTGGAAAACAAGGACGCTGTAAAATGCGGCATAATTTGTAAAGCGGTTGCAATATAAGTGGCAAAATCTTCTGGCACGACTAAGGAGGCCTCAGCTTTGGGGAACATCGTTTTGGCATTAAATCCAAGGGGTGTTGACCAGAAGCTCAAGACTTCAACATCGGGGTAGAGATCGAGATCTCTTCTTGTCGCGATTAACCGACCCTGAACAGCCTGGGCAATAGAAATGGATTCAAATGCTTTTAACTTTTTCAATTCCCGGCGAATGCGATCAATAATGCTTCCTTGAAATCCGGTATCAATCAATACGTATTCTTGACCAGCAGACATTCTCTCCGCTGAGATTCCCCAGCGAAGCAAGAATTCCATACGTTCATCCTCGGAGAATTGATAAAAATCATTCCAAACATCTGAACTTGCCGGTAAAAGCATTATGCTTTGATGGCGCGGAGTTCCCAAGGTCAATATTTTCAAAACGTCATAAAGAAGTTCAGTATCTCTGGCCAAAAGATAAATTTGATGTTCAGGGAATTCTTTCAAAATAAATTCAGCGAGATCCAAAAGGTACGGAAGTAAATTATTCAATTCCTTAAATGTCACTGAGTTTTCTATTTCATCTAGATCCGATGGTGTTAAACCAAAACTTTCGATAAGCGCGGCATTAATATCTTGTTTATTCGCATCAGCGATCGGAAACGGTTCGGGCCGGATAACTTTATTCTGGAATAATGCGTTTAAGTTCTGTGTTCTACCGTCGGCAGCTACTGCAGCTGCCGCCATTATAGCGCTCAATAGAACAGCAATCACAACAAACTGACCGAGAATTACAAGACCTACAGGTTGGAAAATAAGAATGACTGGATTGGATTCATTATTTTCTGCATCCCGAATCAATTCCGTTTCCGTCATCCGGCTTAAACGATCAAAGGCAATCAGGCCGACGGATTTGAGATATCGGACAAAGAGCGCCAGAATCAGAATACCGATGACGAATGTGTTCAAAACAACGCCAGTCAATTCTCCTAAAATAATAAATTCTTGCTCACCATTTTTTCCGTTTATTTTCTTAATAACTTGGCCATGCCCCATTTTGTTATTCAGTATTTCAAGAACCTGATAGGCAGCTTCAATACTGTTAGGCATTTTTCCAGCAAAAACTAAAATTTCATTGTCAGAAATCTCTTGTACAAAGGTCGGGCGTTCATCATTGAATTCTTTTCCCCGAGGTAATAGAGTCTTAACAGTGAATACTGAGCCTTTATATTCAACTTCATCGAAACCTTTATAAAACCGTTTGGCATCCTCCAATGTTTTGTTCCAGACACTCATTGGTGGATTAATCACCAATCCTTGATTAATAAACGGTCGCAACTCATCTGGAGCAACATAAGTCTTTCCGATAGTCCGCTGCAGAACGAGGAATTCACGGTGGAATACTTTATGAAAACCAGAATTGCCAATAGGATCAATATGGACCAATGGACCATCCAAAAGAATAACATTTGTATTTCTATACTGATCTGGCAATCTCGCTACGGGGAATTCAACCACTTCAAATTGATAATTGCGTTGTAAGTTCGGACGACTTTCCAAAAGTTCATTTAAATGCGCGTACGTCGCATAAACTACATAATCATATTTTTTGAGCATCTGTTCAGTCGCTTCTTGTATCAGAATGTTAACCCCGGCGCGTGTCATTTTCTCCATAGCTTTTTTCTTTAAGAGGTCCATATCAAAATATGATTCCTCCGCTTCAATCGTCAATGTCAGCAGATCAGTATTAAGAATTGAAGATAAATCGACATGCCGATATGGAAGCTTGATCATGTTTAAGAACTCGATATATTGCTCAGCGGTTGTCAAAGTATCTTCTTTAACAATTCCATAATAATGCTTTGTTCCTTGTGCCTTAACTTCATCACCATATTCTTTAAGAAATCTCCGACGAGATCTTTGTGCTTCGAAGGCTGTATTATGGCTCTTTGGATAATGATATCCAGCGTGGATTCGTCCATTACTGCTTGAAGTTGCTTCACCAAATAGCTCCTTCTTCTCATACAAATCAACGTCGAATCCCCCGCTTTCGGCGACTACCCAAGCGATTGTAACGCCGTAAATTCCACCACCGACAATAGCTACTTTAGGACGACGAGAGGCTTTAGAATTCTGTTTAATCTCCGCAACCGGCCCGGCCCGGTTGAGGCCGGCGGATTTGAGGTAAAAGATAAAGAACAATATGATCGCGGCGATCGTTAAAGCGGTTAGCCCGATGATGGCGTATTTTTTATCGTCGGAAGATTCTGATGAAAATTTATTATTCCCTGTCAAACGTTTATACAACACCGCACGGGACCTCCAAAGCAAGATTGTGCCTCCGACATTGGAGTCTCTCTGTTTTGGTGTCCAAGTATATTCCTTCTGTTTGACAAAACCTGCGTTCGCCAAAAATCTTTCATCAATATGATCAAAGCTCAAGATGCTGTCTTGGGAATCTGTTAAAACCTCGGTTATCAATCTGTTTAAGTACAACTTGAACTGTTCCTCATCACCGTCAAAAACGAATCCTTTCAATCCTTTGATGATCAATACAATTTTTCCCGGCCGATATTTTTGTACATCGCGATAATTCTTAAGATTCTTGGCATTGCGATAACGCACGACGGTATTGACCTTGTATCGCTTCACCATCTCTTTATTGTGAGGATATAAAAATCTCACCAACATCGGCGCAATTCCAAATTCCAGCACCGTGCGGATGAGCAGATTAAATCCAAAGACTGGTTGTCCAGTTAATCCTGGACCGACGTCGATGCCCATACATGGATAAAACCAAGCGAATTTTCCGCCAATATCTTCTGTTATTTGATTCCACATCTCTTGAGAAGCAAGAGCATCCTTTCTATCGACGGTCAACCTTATGCGGATCATTGTATAAAGCCGATGCAGCGCCAATAAGGCTAGGATTTCGAGAATATTGGTCAATAGAATACCGTTATGTTTCTCGTTGGAGGATTCAAATTTATTATTCCCTGTCAAATAGCGGACACCTGCCCCCATCCGGGAGACGAAGGCAGATGTCCAGCGGCCGGCGTCCTGCGCCCCAGAGACACCGACCGCTTTGGTTGAAATTCTTTGTGATAATAATTTAAAGAGAACGCCCATCAAGAGTAAAATCACGATCATATCCGCCCACATACTCGCTTCGAGTCTATTTTTTCCTTGAGAATTCTCGTCCGCCAGTCGCTTAGCGATCCTAAGATCCACATTGAATACAATGTTGTCTTCCTGTCGAGTCACTGCGATAAAATCTTCAATGGCCAACGGCCGACGGATCACTTCAATTATTTGATCGATATCTTTGGCGGTTGTCGCTTCTTGAGCAAGAGCATTATCTATCTCTTCTTGAGATGCATCTAAGAAAGGATATATTTGTTCCCACAATTGCTTGCCAATCAATCTCAGGTGCTCACGCCGTACCCAATACAACATGCTGCCTTCATGATTAATCTCAACCGAGAAGATTAAACGTTCCGGTACCAACATTTCACCCTGCCGGCGGAAAACACTAAGGACAATTGGATATCCCGACACATCGTTATACTCGTCAATAAGCAATCCTCCTTGCTTAAGGTTATCACCCATCGTTAATAATCCTTCGATATATCGATCATAGTCAGCCACGGGTTCTAGGTACCACCAACTGACATTGGATACGCGCAACACATCAAACTCGCCTTCCAATTCAAACTCTTTTTCCACCTTTACAAAACTTAAATTAGTTAATTGTTTTTGAATGGCGTAAAGCTGGTAAGGATCATAACGGATATGGTACCCTTCTAATTCAATATCCGTGCGTCTGTTTCTGATCTTCTCCACTAACTTATCTCTATGAGCAAAGAGACGTTGGCGAACCTGCACCATATTTGCCCGTTGATTAGCCCGAATAATTTGATATTGCCCGTCGGAAGACATTAAGAGAACATCGCCTTCCGGACTAACGACGCGGTAGTTAGGGATAAAAAGATCTAGACCTACCACTTGGTCGTTTGGAAGTTCACTAGCTAACTGCGCCACAGTAACTGGACCATCTTCCTCAGGAAGATAACCGATTCCTATATCACCGATCTTGTAACTCCGATTGGCTTCTTCACGAGCTCTTCGGTGAGCCAGCTCATCCGCGATAAAGGCCGTACTAAACCGCAAGCGATCTTCCTTCGTCAAGAGATGAATTGTCGGATAGAACGTCCCTAAAATTTGGGCCGCGACTTTCTCTGTAATAGGCTCGCTTTCCTTAAGTTTGTTGTGTTCGCCGTAAGAAGCTATCTTATCTTTTAAATCCTTTAATCCTAATTCCTTATTCTCCGCTGTTTCAACTAATCTATGCAGGCCTTCTGGCTCAATGATCACCTCAAATCCAAATGTTTTTGATAATTCCATGATTATTTCGCGGTCCAACGGTCGCAAAATAAATTGTTCCATCGCCTCAACCTCAAGGGCCCGAACCATACTCGTCTCTCTAATTTGCCGGAGAATTTGTGTCCGTAAAGATGAGTTTCTAAAAAAGATTTCACTCAGAATAGCCTGCGCTTGAGAACCTCGATAAATTTTTGATTCTTCAAGAGTATTATTAATTCCTACAACCGTGCCTTGAGAAGATATTTCAAGTCCCGAAAAACGTTTCTCCATGAGAGCAGTAGGAAGATATTTGGCTTTAAGGAATACCGAAACTCCGCCCTCAACAAAAATAGAGGCCTCATCGCCGATGAGCTCATAGACCATCGATCGCACCCATCGTCTTGCCAAGAAATTATCGGTATCCATTAATGCTCTGCTTTCCCGGGTGTTACGACGGAGAATGTGACTAATTATTTCGTGATAAAGAATTTCTTCACGTAAATCCGCATCAAGATTAAAGAATGACGGATGCAGATTGACTGTTTTTTGGTTGATATTTGAAGTGCTGAAATACTGAATATTGTTAATGGTTAAATCGGCGCGTTTATTTATAACCTTCACATTAATTGTCAAAATTAAACTAGGCTGCAAGCCTGCAATTGACCTTAAGCTGAGCTCTAGCAACTGTTGTTGTTCTGCAGACATCTTTCCTTCCTTCGTTTCCAATGTCATTACGCCGTTTTGAAAATGGACTTCTACGCGAATGGATTTCGGTACTCTTATGCGGAGATCCGATTCAGACAATATTATTCGGGAATGTGGCAATAGTACTCGCTTTTGCGAAGCTGCTGCCACGGCCATCAGAACAAACGGTACGACTGATAAAAGAATGTTCAAAATGCCGGTATGTGCGTTTCCAATAATAAGGAAGAGGGCCAGCGAAACGATGGTACGGGTGAAAGTTTTGTCTAGAATTTTGAAGGCTTTTCCTGCACCCGTTTTGATGAAGGTCTGCGCGATTGCCGCCAATAGCAAGGAAATTGCAATAATGACTATTTCCATTGTCAAGCCGGCCGATAATTGAGAATTGTCACTATTTTGCTTTGTTCGAGAATTCTTCCATTCTTCAAAAAATCTTACAACCTTAAGTTGTACTAACATAGCCGCCACTGGATTGATGACACCATCATCATTTCTAGCAGCAATGTAATCCAGGTTATCGCGCCATGAAGTTCTTCTTCTGCCAAAAACTGGTTTTATTCTTCCGCCGTCTCGAATCGCCATAACTGATTCGGTATGGCGCGGCAAAACCTGAAGAGCTGTCGCTAAAACCATTGGAAAACTAAATCTTTCGAATAAGTCTCGCAACGTTTTTGTCCTAGGGAAGATACCAGGGACATCTTGATCGTCGATGTTCCAAGCGATTTGGAATTCTTTGACATGTTTGTACGGAGCTGACAATGTAGCGACAAAACGGGCTGGCATGGACTCAATGAGGAATTGCGAATGTTCACGCGGATAAAGCCCGATCAATTGGGCATGAATAATTTCAGGGATTGTTCCGTAAAATCCAGCATCAATCATCAGGAAACGCTGACGCTGGCCGAATGCTTGCGGTGTGATCCGATACTCATTCAAGAATGCTATCCGCTCGTCCGGACCAAAGTCATATTTAAACGCGTTCCAAAAGACTGTACTGCCAGGGAATAAAATAACTTTATCTTCCTGCGGAGTTCCGGCCAATACAATTTTTAAGGCGTCGTAAAATATTTCGGCATCACGCACCAGAATTAAGTAATGATGATTCGGAAACTCTTTTAATATGTGATCAACGATGCGGGCGACATAAGGAAGAATATTGTTCAATTCTACCCACAACTTCGATTTTTGGATTAGGCTCAATTGATGTGGATCAATTAATGCCATCGCTGCTTCTTCTATTTCCTGTGGAGTTAAACCGAGAACATCCAACGGTTCTGGACGATGTTGATCATCGCGGAGAGTTTGTTTAATCCATTCAATTTTAGATCCGTGATTCTCTAGTCTGATTTCAGAATAAACTGTCGTACGGGTGGCAGGTAGGCGAAGAGCATGTGGCAGAGGAGCAAAATTCCTATCGTCGTCAATATCTATAGGATCAGAGGATTGGGAAGAATAAGCTAAACTGATTTGCGCATCAGTCTCCGGTGGAGAAAGCGTCAAACGAGCGAGATAGCTAAGAAGACTAACGGAAAGTAAAGAAACAACAATCCAACCGGTCAAATAAAACGCCGGAGTAACATCATCTTCATTCTGATTTTCATAATGACGTTGTTCTACTTTATGGATAATTTCTTCCTTAACTTTATTTCTGGCAGCGTACCATTCCTCTTTATTATCCGGCATTCCCAGAGTTCTCAGCAATGTAAGCCACTGCTGATCCCATGAAGCAGCGATTTGAGTTTTCTTTGATTCGAAAAATTCCAAAAGATCTAGGGCTTGATTCAATTTCTTGGCCTTAATTAAAGAATTGATTTGCTCAATCAAGAGATTTCTTAACTCATTGACCCGGTCACGGGACCTGAAACTATCCTCCTCGTATATCTCTTTTAAGACATTTAATAACCAATCTCTTTCTTGAGCGGCTTCTAAAGCTTGGATGAATTCAAATTGAACCTGTTCTTTCTCGACAAGAGATAACCATTTTCTTGTTTTGAGATCTTCTCTTAAGATCTCGTGGGCTAGAGAAAACTCAGCGGCTGCGAGTAATTCTCTAAATAACGTAATCCATTTATCTTCAACAACCATTCTAAACTCGCCCGACGCATCTTCTTCTCGCAATTTATTACGTCTTTCTGTCCAGCTTAATTTTGTTTCGGAAACGGATTGCCGCTGACTCCATAATTTATACGCAATTAAGAAAACACCGATTGCTATAAATATTTCCCAGTAGATTACAAGTGAAGTAGATTTTTTCTCAGATTTGGGAGTTGGAATGGTGTGTGACTTTTCAATACCTTTCAACGCTCTCAATACTCGTTTCGCCGCTATGCGAACTGATTGACTATGATGCTTGGATAAGTTCGTTAACACTGGCACAGATTGCGGATCTTTAAATTTGCTTAGAATACTAATCATTACAAGCTGAATTTTTTGCTCTTTAGAATTTTCTAAAACCTTAATTAGATTAGGTACGTAAATATTTTCAAGGAGGCCTTCTTCAGCGGCCTTCTCTAAGGCTTCAGCGGCTATTTGACGGATATCGGGATTTTCATCTCCCAAGAATTCTATTAATTCTGGTATATTTTTCTTTTGATACCGTCGTTTTTCTGAAAAATAGGAGTAAGTTCCGATAACAATCATTAAAGAGATAAGAATCGTCAGAGCAATAACTAAAGCAGTGACAAATGAAAGCTCTGGCATTTGGAATGAGGCATCTGAATTCTTTCTAAAGATAGTTCCTCTAGAGGAAGGCGGGAATGAAGACGATATGATAAAAGTGGATTTAATACGCTTCAACCTCGATATAGTTTCCCCATTATCTTCATTATTTTCATTATCTTTTTGTTCCGGACGAAAAGCTCTAACCAAGGCATCGGATATATCCTTATAATATTGGTAGTAAAGCTGCGGATACTCCTCAATTCCACGATCTATTCTTAATTTTCTTATTTCTTGCGCACCTTTTTCCGAATCATTGTTTTTCGGGTCAATGAAGTTATTTATTAAAATCAGAATTTGGAGGAAAAAGTCGGTTATAAGGCGTAATTGAGGATCTTGTAAATAATCGCGCCATTTTTCGATATTAGCTTGGCTCAAGGGGTTGCCTTCAGCTTTTAATTCGTTTACTATTTTTTCTGCGTCCGCTTGATTCGCCGCTTTTCCTGCCAAAAGTAAATAGTGTCTTAATCGCTCCACTTCAAGTTCGTTTTGGCCACCAAATTGCTCAATATAAGGAACAATTTTTTCTTTAAATGGATTTCTTTCCAAATGATTAATAACAGTGGTGACCGCTTGATAATATCTTCTTTCCTTATTTGGTTCCTGGAAGCTTTCTACAATCACACCATTAAAGGCGGTAAACCACATAATGCGCTCAGCTAACTCTGGATAATAAATGCCGCCCAAATGAGAAAAAACATTAACAATATCTTGTAACGGAAAGCGTGTAAACATATCACTACGTGTCTCAATTAAACCTCTAATGGTAGCCAATGGACTAATAGGAGAATGACCGTTTTGTGAAGCAGCAGTATCAACCATCTGATACAGAACAAATCCTATTTCCTCATCGATCATCTGCTGCCAGCGTTTTTTGCTGGTGCCTAAAGTAATGTCTCCTCCCTGAACTTCGATATCATCAATACGAATTCCGTCGGCATTTATAAAAATCCGCGCCTTTCTTCCTTGAGCTTGGATCCGGGAAGCAACATAATAAGCATAAGGGAACTGAAATTCTAAACGCGTAGGATTCGCGTCGGCAAAGATGCTTTGCCATTGGTCAGGCAAGTTGATTCCATAATCATGCAAGATAGAATTCACATCACGACGAAGAACTCCATATGTCCGTCCGCCGGCTAACATAGTAACGACATTCAAATCCCGAACTTCTCGGCCTTTCAGTCGCTCAAAATATTCTTCACCCAATATATCAATGTCATTGCCCATAGAAGGATTCTTTAACCTATCCCTTAAGTTTTCGACTGTGAGTTTTGTGCCCGTTTCATCATAAGGATTTAGATAATACTGCGCCGTTAAATAAGCTCCCTGGCTGCCGGATAAATCATGACAAATCACAACAACCGGTACGTGCCAAAGCTTTCCTTTCGTTTTTGAAAGAAGATTTTTCACTTCCTCTGCTCTGTTAGATTCTTTGTCGATCATGATGAGGATTAAATCGACGTTGTGTTCTTCTCGATTGAGGTCTCGATCAACAGACATGACCAAGCGGTCCCATACAATCTTACGTAAATTCAAGGTGGGTTGCGTCTGCGCCCATTCATCATTTCGCGCCTCAATGTCTTTAAGCGAATGAGTATGTTCTTCTATTTCAGACCTGACACTACCTAAAAATGCAATACGATTAATAATGATCACCGTGAGTAAAGCGGCAGTTTCCAATGGACCAGGACCAACGAGAATCGTTCGGACCAGATAAGCAGCGAAGCTAAAAAATAGTGTTAAGAATCTGGAATTAATGCGGCGGTTAATCCATTTTTCGTCAAATTTAAAGACGACGTTTTTCTCTCGCATCTGATAAAATATTTTTTCCCATGCATTACTAAGTTTTTTATATTCAGAATCTTCGACGGCCCCTGAAGTATTCGCCCTTAGCTGACTTATACGTTTAGACCAGAAATCCCAGAGTTCCGCTAACACCTTAAAGAAGGCTTTTTTCTCTTCCCTGATCTCTTTATTGTAAGGAAAGATAAAAGAAGTTCTTACGGCATGATCTTTCATCATGTTCCAAATGTTTACTAATTTCTTAACATTACTCATATTCTTGAATTGGGGCGAATTAATGGCAACTGCGGAACGATAACTATCAATGGTTACTATCTTATTAATATGTTCCAAGATTTCGATATATGGACCGATATATCCGAAAATATTTTTAATGAGATAACTCTTTAATAACCTTATCTCTCTTTCATCATCTACGGTGCCTACACCACTTTCTATAGAAATGACCTGTCTTTCTAAAATTTCAATGAGATCAGATAAGGATTCTAATAGCTCAATAAATACATTTTTGAGATCTTGTCTTTTGTCTATGAACTCTCTCATACCAAACGACAGATTGAATGGTGTGGATAAATTAATGATATCTTCGACGACATTAAAGACATATCTTAACTCTCCCACGCTTAAAGCCGACCGGCGATCTCTCAGCAATTTAAGCCCATTTAAATCGTCCTGGATATGTTGAAGTATAGAAGTTACTCCATTGGAATGATTGCCGTTACCGTTATTACCGTTTCTTCCATTTCTTCCATTAAAGCCGTTACTGGAAGATTTCACAGAATCGTCTTCTCTATCTTCATTGTTACTGTCATTTTCTTCAGAATACACCGTGGTTCTTGGGACGGTCTGTTGAGGTGATGGTTGCTGTGGCAAGGTATCTATAGCCGTGATTGCTGCACCGAGTCGACTTGATTCTATTCTTTGCTTTAATTCTTCAAACAGCTCCTGGTTTATCTCGACAATTCTGGTGTGTTGTTCTCGAATGTCATCCACGTGAGCTAATAATGAGGCGCTGGCTCCTGTTTGAGTTAAAATCGTTGTAAGATTTAATAATGTTCCTTTTTGTTGTTCCAGTTGCGCCAATAATGTTTCTAGTAAGGCGACCACACCCTTGACTTCTTTCACAAGTGATTGTACGGTTTCCTTATTAATCTCCTGTTCCAATAAATCCTGTATTGGGCTGGTGTATCCATCCATTGCCTTAGAAATTCTTTGGGCCTCTAATAAAATGCCTTCAGCCTTCTCATAATCTTCTTGCCAGCGTTTTTCGGTTGCGACGATAACGGCAAAATTTTCAAACTTTTCTTGTATTGCGGCGTATTGTCTTTGCACATTTTGAATACTCTCTTCAGATTGCATCACCATAGAAGCTATGTCTGCCTCGATCACGCTTAAAAATTCACGCAATTCCTGAAGAATTGCTTCTTTTCCACTCAAAGGTAAACCTTCACTATCGCCTATGATTCTTTCGACTTCTCGTTTATTTTCCTCGAATGCTTGAAGGAAGGCTTTTTGGCTTTCTTCATCGCCACTTGTGCGCATAGTTCCGATAACCACGACGATAATACTTAGAAGTGTCAGCCATTCAATGGTTATCATTTGTTGACGGGAGTTGTCGTCGTCTTCAGGGAAATACCCAGAACCACGCGACGCTCGGCTCCGGCGTCTAAAGGCCACGCCGGCCACTCCTAATGCAGCCACAAAGAAGACCAATAAGACGGCCGCCGCTAAATATTTGAATTTCAGGAACCAACGCACCAATGTCTCCCAGAAGAAAAATCTCACGTGATGATCTTTTCTTAAAATGTCCCGTATATCTTTGTAAACATTGGTATCAATATCTTCCAAAATCTTCAGGAACTTCGCGCTGCTTAATCCGAAATATTCTTTTTCTAATGTTTCCCGGATTTTACCAATCAGCTGACGGACAACATCATCTTTAAGCGCAGGTTTTTTTGCCATCTCCACAATCGCTTGATGCGCCGCGTATCCGATGGGATCTTCATATTCACAACCCGCACCCGGAGGGATTTGATCAACCACCTCAATCAACTGAGGTAAAACACCCGGATGCTCAGATCTAACCGCTGCGCGGGCCATGGCCACGAACAATGACGTTTGATCGTTTTTATAAAGTTCCCATAACAGCTTGGCCAGTTCATCGCCGATGCGCAGGTCGTGTGAGCCTAACCCGCTGATAATCTCTGCCAAGGTATCCAAATTAAATCGATCTCTTTCGTTAATTAACGCTTTCATGAAAGATGTTAATCGCGGATCAACGCCGCCTTCATTACGATAGCTCTCCAGTAGATAGGCCGCAATATAACGCAGCGTCGGGCTTTGCGGATCTTCCAGAGTTATTAAAAGGTGTCCTACTATTCCCGGATCATGTGTTTTACCTAAACTGATTACCGCGTTTTTCCGTTTTTCAATGTCACTTGAATCATAGATGGCTAACACGGAATCAGACGGTGACTGTGACGACGTTGTGGCCGTCATGCTTTGTTGGAGTTCTTGGCGTGACCGTTCCCATTGCGTAAAGAATGCTATCACTTCGTTGTTTTTGTAATTAACACACATCAACCCAGAATCTGGCGTCCACTTTTCGATCGGTGCAGGTCCTGCCCAGCTTAATCCCAATTGATTAATAATTTCTTGATAGGCCGTTACATCTAATTCTCTTAACACTGTTAAAAGCATCCAAGAGATGTTATTGACATTGACTGGTTCGAATTGTTGTTTGACCACTTGAATCGCTGGTTGGCCGAGTTGTTTAAGATCGGCAACGGCTGCCTTGATGACCGTCACATAACTTGTATATTCATTTTTATCTTCACGCCATTTGGGATAACGGGTTGGAAGCGTTTCGATTGTTTGAACCAGCATCGACGGGGTGCGCGGATGTCTGGCTTCCGTCAAATTATTTAAGACCTCTTTTATCTTCACTGGGTTGGTTTCATTATTTAACTGCTCAACCAAATGCTCTACTTCCATATCGCTCAATACAGCGCCCATCGGCGTTGTTGAACTGCGAACAACACCCAACGCTTTAAGCGCTTCGAGCAACGGTTCTTGTACTTGCGGATTATTCTTGTATTTTTCTAAAGCGGCATTAATGTCGTCGATATAGCGGGTGCCGACGCGGCCGTGTTGCGCGGCTTGTTTTATCTTAACGGCCAAGACTTGCGGATTTTCCGGCGCGCCATACGCTATCATGCCGATAGCATCACTCACTTCATCGGCTTGCGCGTTGTGTGGTCCTCCAATAATGAACGCCATACTCATCGCCGCCATTAACGCTTTTGTCTTACCACGCATCCACACCAAATAGATCGCCGCGAGAAGGATGATAAACACAAGTCCTTCCACCAACATCATCTTCGCCGTTCCTTGCGCCGCCGCTAATCCTAATTGCTTACGTAAATCATTCAACATTGCCGCTACGCGTTCATCATAAGTTTTGGCGATCTCCTGATCCAATTCTCTTGTCACCGCGTTCTTATCAACTTGCTTAATCTTGCTTAAAGTTCTGTCAACCTCGTTATAGAAATTATCTCTAACTTTAAACGCGTAACTCTGGTCTGAAAATTTACGGCTATCAACCCACACGCTGATTAACCGCTTTAGGATGAATTCAACTGTCTTCTCGCTTCCTCTTCCATAATCGCCCAGCTTCTTTATCGCATACAGACTCACTTCGTCGTCGGGATTATTAACGCCTTCCATTAACATTCGTAACGCATATCCTTTAAAGGACGTCAGAATAATGGACAAGCTCACGATCTTTTGCTGTGATGTGCTCATGACATCGTTGTAAGTTGCCAATAATGTTGTTAACAACGGATTTCCTGATTCCGCCAATCCTAAAGTCTTTAAATTATTGCCGACATTCGCCAGCGCTCCTTGCAAAGCTTCAACTAACAACGGCTGGTCTTTTAACACGCCTAAAATTAATTGGATATAACCAAACGGAATCCGCTTCGCTGTTCCCAACCGTCGGGCAGCGGCCTCGCGTTTGGCGAAATCAGATTCATACACTAACGTTTCAATCACATCTTTGGTCCAGTTTTCTGTCGCTGCGCCTTGTAAATCATTGAGAATGTCTTCTAACACCGCTCGTTCTTCGAACCGGCCGCTGATGCTCACGTCTTTTCTTTGTCTGCTTAACCGTTCTTTAAGTTCCTTTTGATCTGCTCCGCTCATGTTTCTAAATAATTCAACGATTTGTCGTCGTTGAGTGTCGTAGGCTTGAAGGGTGTCTTGACCGACGCCTGGTTCGACAAACTTCGCCAAAACCGCGATCTGACTCAGGACACTAACGATTTCTCCGCCGCGGCCTTCTACTTTTCCACTCTGTAACATCTTCAAAATATTTTCTTTCGTCGTCTGACTTAAGCCTGGTCTATTTAAGAGATCCATTTCTTCGATCATCTGACGTGCGATATCTTCGCCTAAACTAATGAGGAAGTTGATAAGACCCTCGATCATCAAAGGATCTTTTGTACTTTCCAATATATTTCTTACAGTAACGATAAGCGCGTCTTTTACACCCAAGAAGACTTGCCATTGGGCTGGTTTATGTTGACCTAGTGCTTCTAAAATTGCTTGAATCACAAAAGTATTTTTCTCATTCTCAAATGCGGTTTGTAACGCCGCTCTTGTCACCGGACTTCCAATTAAGCCTAACGCTTTCGCGGCTTGCACGCGGTTCTTTCGGTCACTCGCTACAAACAACCGGATAATATTTCTGGCGACATCTTCTTCTTGACCACGTAAACTATTAAAATCTTTTTGTTCAAATGTGACTGTTCCTTCTTCTAAACCAAATTGGCCGCGAATTTGATTTAAGAACTTCCCATAATCTTCAACACCTAATTTTCCTTGCGCCGTCAATTCGAATAACACCGCCAAATATTCATTCATCACTTCAACCGACGCCCGTGTCGTCACGGCTGACTTCATCATGGACACAACGTATTCGCGTCCTCGCTCATTTTCCGCCAATTTCGCCAGCGCGTGGATCAAAACGATCTTCACCACTTCTCGACGGTAGATTTCTGCATAATTAACCCGTTTATTTTCTGCGCTATTTGGCGTTTCTGTTAACTGCGCCAACCGTTGTAACATCGGACCAACTCCGGTCAAATCACCGACGTTAGCAGCAACTCGCGCCGCAGTTGAGATCACTAATAATGACTCTTCTTTTTTGTTTTCTAACACCGCTTCAAAAATACCTTCGGCCCGTCGATCGGTCCCCACTTTGTCTCGTCCGGCTGCCAGCGCCTCAATCGCTTTGGCCCTAATATATTCGTTTCCTTCCATATCCAACGCTATTTTTTCGAGATTAGCCACACCGCGCAAACGACCAAAATATGTAATCCCTGAAATCTCAAAGTACACTCTTAACGTTTCCGCCGCGGCGAATTGCACGGCGTTACTGCGATCCGTCAACGCTTTATTTAAGACCGCCACAACCGCTTCCACTGATGTTCCATATCCTAACTCACTGACGCCCGGCACCCACGTTCCTTTGGCTGAAGTGATAATCCGTTTTAAATACCACAGCGCCCACACCCGGCGGCCCGGTGACTCTTCATTAAACAACACCCGGATTTGACCGAATAAATTCAAGATACCTTTTATCATCGTACTCGCCTGGAATTCAAATATCTGAGACCACTTCCATGATCCTGAGTCATTCGACAGCGTTGGGCCTTTACCCACATACTCGGGCAGACTGGTCTTTGTATTTGGATCTTCATCATGATCCGCCGCATCCATCGCCCAGCTAAACGCACCCGGATCTTTCGCCATGCCTAACCGGTACACCGCTTCATTCACTTCCTCATTCGAACTGCGGTTATTCTTTAACACCGCTATAAATTTCGCTCGTTCTTCCGGCGTCAATGGAATGACTTCATCTTGTCCTTCTTCTTTAATCTCTCCAGACAAACTCATCAGCTCATACGCCTGCGCTGGGCCCATTCCCGTCGACATTTGTGCCAACACGACCCGCGCTTCTGGACGTAACATCGAAATCATTTCTTCAGTCATTCCTAACGCCGTTAAGAAAATGAATGCCCGCGCAGCGGCTTTTTGTTGACGGCGATAATTAACTACGATTACCGTTAGAATAATTAATATTAAAACTGTAACGGCTTCTGCGACAAACTGAGATTTCTTGGAATCTTTTTTATCTTGACCGTTAGCCTTTTGGCCTGATGGAGAAATTACGTTACCATCTTCGTCCATTAAGCCTCTTGCTCTTAAACGTCGACGGAGTTCTTCTACCCGGCTTTTATACATCACTGGGGCGGGTTTTGACTTTGCTTCTTTAGCTGATTCTTGAGCCGGTGATTTAGGTTCAACTTTCGGTGTCTTTTCTTGTTGTTCCGACCCACTGCTGCTTGATGATTTTACGGGGGGGATATAGGTTGGTTTATATTCATTATCTGGATCATCGAATCGGAAGAGACCTCTTGCTATTAAGAAGTCACGAACTCGCCGTGGTGTTGGCGCTGGTTTTTCCTGAACAATCGGCGCCGCCTCTTTCTCGACGGATTCTTCTGAACTAGCGGTAACTGCTGAAACTTCTTTTGACTCTTCCGTAACGGTCGGTGATGCAGGTTCCATAGTTTCTTTTGCATCTGATTTTTCAGTAACTGGTACTTCGCTCTCAACGACTGGCGCTTCTTCTTTCTGTTCCGGCGCTTGGGGAAGGTCTTCGACGGGTTTTTCAACGGGAACAACGGGTTCAACGATGGATGAAGGCCCGGCTTTTTCTGTAGTACCGTTGGCCCGGCGGGCCTCGTCAACAACTTTTAATAAAGCTTTAATAACATCTTCCGGTTCCGTCGATGATTGCGGTTCTTCAGTTTGCTTTGACGCTTCTGTAACCGACGCAGGCAGAACTGGTGCTCGCGGTTCGGATGTTGCAGGTTTTTCTGTCTCTTTAGAACTTAGCTCTTCAGTTGCTCCACCATTCGCCTGAAATCGTAACTCGTTTTCGCGGAATTGAGCTTTAACCCGAATCACTGAATCATCAGGATAAGTCCGACGAATTCTTTCAACATCTTCCATCGTGGCGGCGCCATTCGTGAGCATGTCAATAGCTTCTTCATAAGCTTTCTTTTCGGCCAGATATCTTTCTTCTTCAAGTCTTCTTGCTTCTTGTTCAACTTTGCGACGAGCTTCTTCGGTTTCTCTTAATAATTGTTGGCGTCTTTCCGCAATCGCTTGAACCAACTCTTCACGCTGTTCAGCCAAAAGCGCTTGACCGAAGACAATCGCATCCAAATCACCGGCTTCAATGAGCGTTCTGACTCGCGCTTCTTCTCGAGAAGCCGCTTCATTTCTTAACCGAACAGCTTCCATCACGCGCAGCTCGTCGGGCATTTCCGCCAAAGCCGCTTCAAGATCAGCCCGAACCGCAATGGGTGAGTTAATTCTATTGAGTAAAGTTTCAATTCTCTCTGCGCGGGCGAGGCGTTCTTCTTCCCGCTTTTGAAGTTGTTGACGAATCACTTCTTGTTGGTGGACTTCAATCGCTGTAACAGCGGCTTCGTAACCGACAGGCAAAATTTCAAATGCTCCGGCGGGCTCATAGGCGCTTACTTCAACCGGCCAAGCTTGTTCTAAGGCTTGAATGAATTCTTCTAAATCTTTTTCACGGTTGACTTCTTTCAAGGTCTGAGCGATTCCAATTAATATTCTTTCCTGGTGTTTGAGAACGACGATTCTGTTCTCGAGAACCCAAACCACAGCGCCTCTGTTTTGTTCTCCTCTGGCGCTTAAAGTCTCGACTAAATCTTTTCTCTCTACTGTTAACGCGTTTCTTAAACGTTCTGTTTCCAGGCGGTGTTGTTCTTCTTGCCGACGAGCTAAGTCTAAAATCGCCGGTGCGATTTCAACAAAGATTTTTTTCTGTTGTTCTAAAGCCTGTTCTCGTTCATTTTCATACGCCTCAATTTCCTGATCCCCAAACCAATTCAATATTCTCGATGATGTGTTTTCTTGCTGTCTACCTTCATCGATAGCAGCATATTGAGCCGCCAACCATTGTTCTTTTTCTTCTTGCTTTTGCTGCTGCTCTGCTTCGGCCTGTTGCCATGATGGCGACTCGGCAGTTATTTCTTTGTTATTGTTAATCGTTTTGACCTCAGATGTTTTTCTGGCTATGCCGTTATAAATTCTATCGCCAAAAGCTCTGACGATTCTTAAGAGTTTAGTGCCCATCATGATGGAAACTTCAACAATGAAAATAAATACCCGTTTGAAGAAAATTTGGACATGGTCCCAACGATCAACCACAAAACCTATAATTACTTTCACGGCGATCAAAATGGCGCCAGAGAAAATTTTCGCGGCCATAACAATGACATTTGCCCACCATCGCAGATATTCTTGGGTCCATTGAATCGCATCAAGAATTTGCAACACCACATGTCCCCAAATAAACTGGCTCCAAACCCTTAAAAATGTTTTGATCTGTCTCCAATCGTTCAATATCATCTCTGTTGCTGGTGTAAGAATCTGATTCTGCATTACTTCTCGAGCTAAACGCAATTCATTCCAAAGAGTCTTCCCGAGCCAAACCAAAGCATCACTCCACCATTGCAACGATTCTTGGGCGGATTCAATCGCATCAAGAATTTGCAATCTCACATATTTCCGAATAAACCAGCCCCATATTCTGAAAAATACCCGTGTTCTTTCCCAACTATGGACGACAGCCACGACCATAGCTTTAATAGTTTTGATGGCTGCATTCCAAATCGAAATTCTAAAACGATTTAAACTATAGATGACCAAACTGACAAAGCTAACCAACGCATTAATCATCAGGTCAGTGATGATTATTCCTAAAAGTAATCCGGTTTGAATGGCTCTAAGGGCCCGTTTTAAAATTTGATCCCGAATCGTTTTCCCGGTTTTGATAGCTGCATCCCGAAGAGAAATTCTGATGCGGTTTAAACGATCCTTAACAAAGCTAATCACCTGATGAACCTTACGATCCACGAAGCTCGGGGTTCGAAGGAATAGGATTCGAACTAACTGGAGAATATCCATCACGGTTTTTTTGATTTGGATCACAGATTTTTTGATCAATCGCCCGGCCCAAATTGAAATATTCCTTATTCTTTCTAAAATCAGGTGAATCATTCTCAAGAATGAAGCTTCAATTCGTCTTACCGTCGGAATAATTGTCTTTTGCATCCAATCAAGGGCCTTACTCTTGGCGAATGAAATCCTGGCCTGAATAGCACTCATCAGATTTCTGATCGCCGAGCGGATTCGATAAAGCACAGCCAAGCCCAGCAAGCCGCCCAAAGCAATCCAAACCATCGGATTCATCAAGACGATTTGTACGGCCGTTAAACTTAAAATCGCAGTTAGAAATACCCAACGGGCCATCTCGCTAACCGTTTCGGAAATTCTATGTTCTCTTGGAGTATAAGATTGCGCCATATTCCGTTCTTCCGGCATATGGCCGCGCCATTGGTTCTTCCTGATGAATGTTTCGTGATCGTTAAACTCAACTCGAAGGTCCGTCACAGCTTTCTTGAATTCTTCAATTTCCTGGCGGTGAATCAATTCTTCATTGGATGGAGTTGATTTTTCGGGAAGAGTCCCAATGGTTTGATTCATTACAGGCGTTTCATTAATAATTTTGATCCCGATCGGTTCCCATCCGTGTTCGGCCAAGTATTTAATCACATGCTGTAATTCCGGCGTGACATCTTGGACCCATTGTGTAATATCAAACTCTGTACCAATAGGAATACGTCGGGCTCTGGCACCGCTTTCCTGAATCATTCTTTCAACAAAACCACCTTTGCCATAAACAAATGTTCCGATATGTCCCTCTTTTCTTGCCAAAGCAATAATAGTCCCCAAACCGCTTAAAGTTTGGTTCCCTCTGGGGCGGGAACTCTTGGCTGATCGGTCAAACTGAACACTCACTTTCCCATGATCCACCTTAAAGGTAAATGCGTTTACCGTCTGGGCTGTAACGACAAGGAGGAAATTAACCAAAATGAGCAGGACAACAACGGGTTTAAACAAAGATTTGAAGAAGGGTTTACTGACTTTTGCATTGCAAAAGTCTAGTACTAGGCCTTTTCTCCCTGAGAATGATAGAACAACCTTATCTTTGGAAGAGAAAAGGCCAGTAAAATGGATGACTTTGAAATCCACCTGCATTCGATTCAATTCCTTCCGGGAAAGATTTTTCAGGGAAATAATAGCGGTTTTTTCCGCACGGGTCCCGCGAACCGCGTTAAAGACGATGGAACTGATCAACAGTCCAATCACCCAGATGGCGAGGATGGTGATTCCGACGACGATCAACGGATGGGAATTCATGAAATTCGAGAGCGGGGTGAAATCGAAGGCTTGGGCCGTCTTTGAACCCACTGCTTCTGCCCCCTTGCGCACCTTCATTGTCATCCGCGCGATGGTTTTTGATGCGGAATTTTCGCTGAGATAGGAGATTCGCCCGCCCTCTGTAATATCTGCGATGGGAACGTTGATTTCTTTGCCTTTATTGAGCTGTCCGGAATCGGATATCGTCGACGTTGCAGCGCGGACGGAACCGCGGAGGTTGTTGATCCAAAGTGATACTTCGCCCGGCACCGCTGCATAGATGGTGTAATGGTTGTGGTCTGTGGTCCAAACTTCCAGCACCATGGACGATGACAACAGGTGCAGATCAATCGACGCTCTCTCTTCCTCGGTGTATTGCGGCTGCGGATATTTGACGAATTGTGGCGGCCAGCTGCTGCTGTCGATTAATTCAAAAACGCCTGGCTTAACTGATGCCGTGTGCGCGATGAGATTCGATGAAGGGACCACGCCTGCGTTTATTTGTCGGATTCTGGTTTCGATGTCTTTTCTTAAAATCACCGGATTACCCAATTCCACATCCATGATGCTCTTCAATCCCTGGAACCACTCGTCGCTGCCGAGCTTCGCGGCCAATCGGTCCAAAACGACCTGCTGTGAAGTCCCGGCCAGGATCGCGATCCGACGCAAATTCCTGACCGTTAACATCAACTCATTTAAATCCTCCTCATTAAGCTGCGCGTTGAAGATCGCTTCTTCTTTTTGAGAAATTCTTGTCAGAAGCATGGATACTGTAGTATCTCCGATGATATTCATCAAAAGTGTCCATCGGTCTTTCAAACCGAGGATCCAGATGGGCTGTTCCTCGAGCATTTTTCTTAATTGATGAATCAACCAATCGGGCAACTGAACGCGGTGATTTTGTAAGATAACGATAGCATCAATCAATTCCACCGGATTCATCTCCACCTTCTCCAAGGCCAACAAGGCCGTGATGATGTGTCCCTGAGAGACGAAAAATGTCATCGCATCGATCCGTTCAGCGCTGGTTAAGTTATGGAACAATCCGCGCAGAAAGCGGATACTTTCGTCCTGATTCTTTTCTTTTTCTGCCAAATAGACGGCGACTTGGCGCAAATAACTGATGGAGGCCAGCGTCTGAGAATCTTTCATCTCGGGCCCAATGATGAGAGCTGGATCAAAATAGTCGGGCAATAGATTGAACCGTCTCAGTAATTTCAAGTCTTCAATGGTTAATGAATAGGCATTTTGAGAATTTACCACAACAACTTCGGTACGAAAATCGCCTAAGGTTCCGTTCATATACGCCAGAATTTCATTCACCAAGGAATCAATAGAGATGTTGTTATAGATGCGCGTGGCGGCCATTCCTGCTTTCAGTTCTGTCCAGCGGTTAGGATTTTTGACCTCCCGTCGCATTTCATTCAACAAGTCGATGATTTCTTTTTCTTCCGCCGAGAGTTGGGATTTTTGGGAAGCCGCGTAGGCTATCTTAAAGATTTTTTCCAAGTGGAGATGGGTCGGTTCATGAACCCGGCCTTCTCTGTCCTGTTCCGGCCGATTGCCCCAATAAAATTCTCCATCATACGCGACACCGCCCACCGAAGACTCTTTGACCGGTAAATACATTTGTGCCACACCTCGGTGATTTGATCCCGTCCCGAATTGAAGAGTCGTCTTTTCGCCGCCCAGGATTCGGAATGTCAATTTGGCGAAATGCGCGCGGAAATGGGCGTTGATATCCATAATGTGCATAAAGAACGGATTACGGATCAATTCGTGATAAATCTCTTGCGGGCTGAGGTTCTTAATAAACTGAATGATCGAAAGGGCTTTGCCGGCTGTGGATTGCTCGGCGCTGAGGATCGGTTGAACATCGAAATTATGGACAAGTTGGTCCGGTGTGGCGGCGAGGAAACGGACGCGGTTGATTAAAGTGGCCACCCGGACATCCGCTTCTCTCATGTCCGTCAGGGCGGAGGCGTCGATCGTTTCGCGGCTCCAACGGTGCCACAGATAAACCCGATCCAGTTGATTGTTTTGATAAAGCAAAAACAACGGCAGCTTAACTTCTCGTTGGAATTTTAAGCTATGGAGATAACGGAAAGACCAGCGGCGTTCGTGGGCGAAGAATTCGGGCGAAACCAGAGTGACTTGATAAGCGAAGATCGTATGATTGAGCCGGCCAGGATACAACCGCACGGGTTTCAATTGATGGACCATCAACCGTTTAATCTGTTGTTCTTTTAATCCGGAGAAAATGCGGTCGAGAATAAAATTCACATCTTTGCGGCCGCGAGCCAAGAAGGTCGCGACCATGGCCTTCGCTTTCTTTTCCAGCGTCTCCGACGACCCCGCTCCAGTTCCAAATACAGCCGCACCTATCGCCATCGATATCACAGTCCCCATTCCAAGCCCTTTGCTGATCATCAAAATTTGAATGAAGGCGATGAAGGCGATTAGGAATGGGAATATGCTTGCCGAATCATTCGGCGTCAACGTTGTTTGACCGTCGCCGGTCGATGTTTTGAGGCGGTTGCCTCTCAAGGCAATGTAGCGGATTAAGAGCGCAAGAATGGCGAAGGCGATCAATCCAACCAGCAGCGGATGGGCGGTCAGGAGATTTGTTAAGGCAGAAAAATCAATGGCATTAGTCTTATTCTCCGCATGCTTATTCATCGGACTTACCATCTCTAATTTAGCATCGACGATATTAATAAACTGTTGAACTTTTTGCCGTGCTTCTTCAATGACTTCGGGATGAGAAATAAATTCGGCAGGGATTTCAGCGATAAGTTCATTCGTTTGAGTAGTCTTTAATGGCTGTTGACTGGCAACATCCCCTTCCTCCTCGCTGGGCAACACCTCAACCGGGACGACTTGAACCAATCGAATTTGCAATTGTCTCACCGCTTCTCGGGCAACGGCCAATTGCGCAAAGAATATTTTGCGATCCGTTGGAACATCCAGGACTGTAAGCGATTGCCAAATTCTATTGACCCAAATTTCATACGGCTCATTGATTAATTCTTTACGCATTGGATGCTCCGCCGCAAATAAGGCAACTTCATAGAACACTCTCGCCGCAATAGCCATCTCGGTTGAATCGAATAGATTTCTCCAGTGGCTCCATGTTTCCTCTATGCTGGAAACGTATAAATCTTCGTCCCTTCTTTCTGACATGTCGTAATATTCTAAAATTCTTTTCCAAAAATCACCATTCCATTGCAATTGCAAAGGCATGTCGTCCCACTTAATAAATGAAGTGTCATATGAGAATCTCTTCGATTCTCGGACTTTAATATTATTGTACCCTCCCAGTTGAAACCAGACGCCATCCAAAGGATAGGTAAATAATTCCTCCGGTTGCCGGACAGCTAACATAAAGCTTCCGTTGTCCTCATGGGACGTATTTGCAAAAAGCTTAAACGGATCGACTAAGAACGTCTGCTTATTAGGCCAATAAGAATATACAGAAGATGAAACCACATCATTCAAGCCGTTTAAAATATTTCTTATGCGCTGGCGTGTCTCGGCAAAACCCGTCGTAATCAAGGCACTATGAAGATAGATGGCTAGCGTTAAGAAATAAATCAAATGCTGTCCCTCCGAAAGGGCTGATTTAATTCTGTCAACCGCCCTTTGTGCCTCAGGATGAGATTGATCCCGTATCCAAGATTTTTTTCCAGGAACGATGAATAAAATCAAACCTAACGTTGCATAGATATCCGCCAGATTTAAGACAAACATAGGAATGACTTCGCCGGTCGAAACGAAAACGTTCCAGCTCAACCAATCCCAGGCTCCGCCCTGCATAATGACCTCTATGTTGTTACTCAAACCAGCGCCTATCATGAAACCAACGGCAATGGCCGATTTGCTCGAAAATCCAAAAAACAGCTCTTTTCTCAAAAGCCAAATCCATGGGGAAACAATAACCAGTAATAAGGAAGTTTCGAGATTAGGAGTAATGTGCAGGGTGGGCGTAATTCCCCAATTCCGAGACACAAGCCTAAGTAGTGTGCCAGTGATTCCGGATTCATCGGAAGGATCAAAGAATAGGGCTTTGATAAATCCTGTTTTAGCCAACGCTATTTGAACAAATTCCGATGAGGCAAAAGACAGTATAATATTTTTCGCAACTTGATCGGAAATAATGGCAAACAACACAACGGAGATAAAAAGAATGGTTCGAGGATAATTTCTCCTTAATTCTCTCATGGCTCGGAAGGTTGATTCTCTGCCTTGCTTTATCATCATCCATCCGACTGAAATGAAGATGATCGCGACGAAAATGCTTAAAGGAAGCCAGGAATGAACAACGTCCTTCTTCCCCTGCCGTCGGGCAAAGAATTTTTTGATCATCGGCGGCGCGCGCGACCGGAGATTCATTTGATAGAGGCCGATCAAGATGACCACGGCGATGATTGCGCCGGCCAAGAGAAGCTGCGACGGAATAGATGAAATAAAATCCACATTCAACGCATTATTTTTCTGGATTTCTTTATTCTTATCTTGGTTCTGCTGTCTTTTCCCAGAAAAGCGGCGGATTAAGTCCAAGACGATCATTCCTATTGAACCGATAATCGAAATGTATCCTCCAATGTTTATGAAAACGTCAGCAACATTATAAGCGAAACGTCCGTAGTAAATAAAGTCCGCCACTCTTCCTCTATATAAGAGGCTTAAGCCATTGCTGAGGTGGCCAGACAACATCAATATGAAGCCCATAGAAACCCAAGGAGCCAATTGAACCATCCAGTTCGACCAGACCGAAGTCTTCCCCTTGGTCCGAGAAATTACTAAGAGAAATGCCGCCATTGTGACTTGCATTAATCCCGTTAGGAAGGCCACGACCAAAGCAGTGCCTTCCGTAATCTCCAACTGGTCATACAGTTCGTGAAATATATGCGGCAAAATATTCTCTGTTCCTACCAACCATTGAGTGAATTGATCAAACGCTACGAGCAAAGACACAATCATAAAAACGCGTCGAGATGCCATCAGAATTCTTGTCGTTAGAGAAAGATCTTTTTCTAAATTATCTTCTAAGGTAGTCTGCTGAGCGCTGTCATCAACGTTTTCGTCTTTCAAATGAGGTTCGACGGGCTGTTCGTTAGTTTCTTTGGCCACATCTTTTCGATGATAGGCATTGTACAAATTAAGGATGGATATAATGACTGGTATAACTGACAAGAGAACGGCAAGACCAGCTAACGCCACAATTGCTCCGCCATTTATATTTAGCAGGTTAATCAGGTTGTTTAAAATGGTGACGTCGAAGGCGTTGTGCTGCGTACCACGACGATTTTCTTCCTCACTAGAATTCCGCAGCTGCTGATCTTTGGCGCCTTCCCGTCGGTCAGACTTGTAGGAACTCGTATCCAAACGAATGACTTTACTTTTCGATTTCTTGACGATGATTTTGGGTTGATCAGGGATGCCGGCATTGTCCTTTTCGCTGAACTTAGTCGGCTCCGTGGATTTTTTGGCTTCGGCCTCGATGAGCTGCGTTAATTTTTCGATAATTCCGAGCATAACGTCTTTGCCCGAGGCATAGAAATGGTCGATCTCCCGACGGGAAATCTGAATCTGGCCGATCCATCTGGCCATGAAATCATTGCGGCTCAACCACAATGTCCGGGTCGCCGGCAATCCCATACTGGACAATCCTCTCGAATGCTCTTTGTTTAAATGCAGGACGAGAATAGTTAAATCTCCAGAATTTTTCTCTGCACCGTTCTCCTCGTTGTGTTTTAACCCATTGGCCAAAGACAAGGTGACTGACCAGCGGATCCTCTCCATCAATTCTGAGAAAGGCAAGTCGATGACAGATCGATCAATATAGTAGAATCCGCCGGTAAATCCTTCCTGACTCGCCTGAAGTTTTTGCGCATTCGATAATGTTGTTCCGTGGAACGCGATAGAATGTCGACGGAGATAATCTTTAGTTCGATATAACGCGTTGATGATCTCTGTTTGTTTGTCCGTGCGGGTGCCCATATCGTCGGAGGAATTTGCACTTTCCCGAATTTTTTGTTTAAATAAATTCCTGATGAATATCCATCCAATAACCGTCGCCGATATCGCGATCAATATCGAGAATCCAAATCCATGAACCTGCGTTTCCTGACGATGCTCTTCTTGTTCCATCCGGCCCTTCGAACGATGCGGCAGGACGATTGATTGCGATCGCTCGATCTGCTTCGGTGTGATGGATTGCACTTTATTCGCTTCTCCCTGCAATCGTTCCTCGCCCTTCATTTTCTTCGTCGATTTCTCCAAACGCCCTTCCCCTTTTCTTGATGTTAAATTCATCGGCAGATATTTGACCAGCTGATAGGGTGCGGGATAATCGGCCACAAATAATCCCAGCCCTTGCCGTGTAAGAATCAGGGCGCCGACGCGATTTGTTGCTTGCGGGAAGCGTTCGGCCAGGAGATTTAAGTGCGGATACTCTTGGTGGACCTTCTCTAACAAAGGTTGAAGCAGGTCTTCGGAATCGCTTCGATACCATAAGACGACGTTGTGTTGGGAAGATCCGGGAACAGACATCATCCGACGGATGATATCCGGCAGAACTTCAAAGTGGTTGTTGTAATCTCCGGCTCTCAGCACATGACTGACCATTCCCACGGCTTGATGGTCTTGGATATAAATGCCCGCCACTCCCGCGCAGGTATAAATATCCTTGGTGCCGAGGATATCATTCAATTCAAATCTCTGATTAAATAGCGTTCTTCGCGCAGGAACATTTAAGACATTATGCGTTTGCTCATTCGATGATTCATATTGGCTGAAGGGCACGGAGAATAACGCAAGACCATTTTCGGTTCTTCCGGAATAAAACGCTTCTAAATCAACCTGCTTGCCTGTTGTGAGATATGAGAAATGATCCGCTTGCGTCTGTGCGAAGAAGATGTTTGCCTGAGCGGCAAATTCCTCAGCAGATGTGGATTCAAATGTGTCGGCATGCTTTAAATTACCTTCATCGCCGAGCAGAGCGAGCGAAACTTTTCGGTTGTTTATCTGGGTTTTTAAAATCTTGGCGAGAACAAAAATGATGGACTCAACAAAAACGGCATGCAATGTGGTGGAAGAATTGTCTGTATTTGCTGGCTTGGGAGAAGCAGTAACAGCAAGGGCGGATTCGGTGATATGGCTGGTGGATTTTGTTGGCGAATGTTCTTTTAAGGCGAGGTATTTGCGGAGGCTAATCAAAATTCCCTTAATAAAATTGACCCGACTACTTCCATAGGAACGTTCGAGAACAAAAAGGCCGCGGCTCACTGGATTCTGCGATCCTAACGATGAGAATCCCAAATAAGATTGTTTAAGAATATGAAAACCTGCTTTGATAAACAACTCGGCCCAATCTTCCATCGACTTGTAATTGCCAGGAACCAACGGTTCTCGAATACCATTGCCGAGGAAATAATGAACGAACCAGTCGACCCCATGCAGAAAGGCGATGCGCTCCTCGTCACTGGATAGTTTAAGGAAGTTCGCTTCGATGCTTTGCCGAAGTTCAGTAATGGTCTCCTCTTGTGCCTTAACGGATTCTACCGCCAAACGATTACTAAATGTATCCTCCAAAACTACCAGGCGACCACCGCGCCGAATCACACGACGTACCTCACGGAGATATTCTTCCAATGGCACATCAACATGATGCAGGGTAAACGCCATCAGGGCCGTATCTGCCACTTCGTTATCGAGCGGAATGGTGTCGGGCTTCACCATCAATTTAAAGCTCACACCTTCAGGGTAAGCATTTTTACGATACTCTTTTATATCAACCTCGATGGCTCGTTTGACCTTCGGGTTGAAACGGAGGCTACGCTCGCCGAATATACTAAGCCCCGCACCGATATTCACTAACGTGGGGCCAAAAATATCTGGACGCAAAAACGCCTCTTTTTGAACACAAGCCGGCAGTTCAATGGTTGGAGCGGTTAACGGACGGATATATTCTTCTCGCATGATCTTCAAGATACCGAATCTACGGTTGGCTTCCTCAATCACTTCATCAGATTGCTGATCGGCCTCATGCAAGAAAACAATCATTTTTTCAATTTCAGCCCGATCATCTTGTCGGCCTTTGTTTGGATAAGCAACAATCCAATCAACCATTAAATGCTGTCCAGCTTTGCTGTTTAGTATTCTGAGTGGATCACGAGAAAATATTGATACACTTGAAGGAAGAGCAAATGTGCGGTTAATGATTTTGGCAATTTTTGCTGTTGGCGAATGTTCTTTTAAAGCGAGATATTTGCGGAGGGGGATAAGGCTTAAAGTAACAGCAAAAATTATGGTAGAGATAAGAATACTAAACCCAGTAAGATCAGATACAACTATGGAGGTTTTGGAATCTGATGAATCTGATTCAGCGGCTTCTTTTTTCTGAGTCAATATCGAAAGTTCATTCTCAAGGCGAGGTAACAGTTCCTTTGCAGCTGTTAATTTGTTTCGTAATTTGATGAATTTGGGATCTTCACTGTATTCAAATCGTAGCCGGCTTTGATACTCACGGATGTCTCTGTTAATTTTAGCTATTTTGCGGGTTAATTTTACTTCGCGGTAAATTTCGGGGATGAGTATTCTTAATACACCTCGCGTTAAAGCATCAATAATGAAAACCCCTAAAAAGCTAATTGCGGCTCCAAACATCCCAACAAAATAGGACAGGGCGTATGCAGTGAACATAAAGCGTATATACCACGCCGTTCTCTCATATGGATTTATTGGTGGAGGGAATGAAATGTAGTTTGGAATAGTGCTACCCGCTAATAGTGATGCAACCATCCCTCCATAAAGAATAATCAATCCAAAACTTAACCTTCTTCCTCCATCCTTTTGGAAAAATACATCCCAAACAAATCCTGCCGCCACAGCAATGACAGCCATCACTAAACCAAGTATCAAATAAGATTCGACTTCAATAATAGAAATTTCATAATTCTTTGTATCAAATGAACGGATATGTGCTGGAGGAGCTCTGGAGTCAGATAATAATTTATAAATGCCCAAAATTACAATCAAAGCGCCCACAATAAAGAGGGTGATTATTGGATAACTTAACAAATAAATTAATACAGAAATTTCAAAGGCAAAAAGATTGTTAGAGTTGTCATCATTCTTGTCATTCTTTGTTTTTATTCTAAGTATTTCTTTAATTCTATTCCATCGCGCTTGGCGTTTGATTCTTTCCGCTTCTTTTCGTTCCTGCCTGACATGATAATTCTTTATTCTATCCTGTAATAGATCCCAGTCCTCTTTCCAACGTGGATATGAAGGATTTTCTTCTGGAATAATTTGTCTTTCAACATATCTAAAATCAGATTCATCCTGATTTGATCCAGTCTGGAAATATTCTCTTTCACTGTATGTTTTTAACCTTTCATATCTCTTTTCTAATTCTTTAATCCGTTTTTCAAATGGGGTTCGTATGTCATATAAGATTGCTTTAATCAATCCATGAATCATTATCCCTATGATGACAAGAGCTCCTATTATAAATGGATAGAGGCCTGGACTTATTGCTTGAACTATTCTTTCAAAGATAGCCAGCCAATCGACAGGCAAGATCATCATTAAAACAGATAACACTGCAAATATAATTCCCATAATATCCAGTGGCGAAAGGAGGTTTAACTTTTGGCCAGGATCTTTATTCCCGTCCTTCTTCTTTTCCTTTTTAGCTTTATCTTTTGCTATGTTCGCCTGTAAACGATCCCAACGGAATTTCCATGCTTTATAATCTGGATGATCTTCTGGATTAATTTCTTTTTCTCTATACTCATAATGTGTCTCATCCATATAAGAGCCTCCTATATATGGAATTCTTTCCGTTATCTTTCTCATGGCTTCATATTCCCTTTTCAATCGCATTCGCTGTAAATCAAGTGGTGTTATTCTTTCATATATCAATGGCTTAAAAAAGCCAAACCAAAGCGTCGCACCTACCGCCCAGACAAAAAGTATAATAAACGGCCATGCACCAGGCGAAACAAATGCAACAAAACGTTCCAAAATGCCAGCTAAATCCCAGGGTAACAAAAATAATCCAAAGATTGACCACGAGAGAATAATCAGCATAATGTGTCCCTCACGAGATATTTTTCCTGATCGTGATCTAATTATGTTCCAAAGACCAATCCCCAATCGGTTAAAACGCTGAACAAAAGTATTAAATAAGTTCCACATATCTCTCCAAAGATTAAGTTCTTTTGGATCTTCTCTCCAATAGATAAATCGATAAAGATCTTCAAACGTTAACCTCAATACGAAACCGACATTACTTAAGCCGTGCCTAAACAAATAGCCAGTCACGATAGCCGTGACAATACCACTGAAAATATTGTAGAAAGGTACTCCAAAGAATTTTAACAATGCCATCACCGGAATCATGAAAATAAGTATTGTGAATTTATTACTTCTTAAAATTATCTGTATAAATGCATCTACGTTTCTATAACCATTTCTTGCCACTCTTAATAATAATAAAAGTTTACGATCCATCTTGACTGCATAGTGCCATATTAAAGCAACGGTAGCTAAAACCGTCCAAACGATATCGGCTGGTAAATTTAAGGCTTTCAAAATTAAGAGAATAATGACAATAATTGGTAAAAGGCGGATTTCTCTGCGTCTTCCATACGCTTCACTTAACTTCATGCCATTTAGCAAAGGTTTCTGTACAAAAACTTTATTCCATAAAGTTTCTCTCAATCGGCTCGGATGTATTAAATCAGATCTATTGAGGCTAGTTGCCCATATATCTTGCAAATTGCGTAATCTATATTGTTTAGTAAATGCGCCGTATGGCATAGTACCCGTCAAGAAAGAAAGCGCCGCTAAAAGATATGGTAATGTAATAACTGGTCCCCAAGAAGTCGTAGCGAAGAAGGAGACGATCCATGAAATGATCATCAAAAATGCTACTGTACCATTAAACGGAAATGGGGTGCTAAAAGGATTGTTCAAAATTTGGTTCAAGATGATAAGGCTAAAGCCAATACCCATGGTAACCAGAGGGCCAAGATAAACTGGCCATATAATAAATCTTACCAATAATCCACCAACAAAGATAATCCAACCAAACCACCGAGCGATTCGAATAGCAGTGGGATTATTCAAAATACGGCTAAAAATAATCAGACCGAGACCAAAAACTATTACAATCAACAGGCTCGGATTAAATGGCCATATAATAAAGCTTAATAATAATCCCCCAATTAAGCTCATCCAACCAAGCCAGTTAATCATCCGCGTACGAGAATTATTCCAATTCCAAATCCGGCTAAAGATAATAAGAGCAACTCCAAAATCAATTATAAATATAGGTGCAAATTTGAACGGCCACATGCCAAATCCTAAGAACGCACCAATGAAAATTGTCCAGCCAGCCCAACGGGCAATCTGAGCCGCTAATGGTGACCTTGATACTTTAAATTCCAAGTACATGGTTTCTTGATATCTCTCCCTTGTATTTCTCTTAGTTAATAAAGAATCTTTTACTGTCGGAATAAATTTAAACTTTTCGTTAGCTGCCAGTAAAATCGCTCTCGGGAAGCTAACAATTAACGTTACATAGAAATTAAATCCTTTACGTATATCATTTAAAGTTAAGGCTATGGCTTTATAGATACTTCCTTCTTCTCTTAAATGACGCAAGAAATCATTAGCGTTAATGGCCTGCATCAAGAATGTACTTAAGACAGTGAAGACCAATACAGATTGTAAATAAGCAAATGAACTATAAGGTGCGCCGGCCGGAAGCAGAATACCTAAAGCTAAAGCAAATATAGAAGAGAAATAATGGAGGAATAAGAAGATATGAGATAACTTTACATCGTATCCTATTTTATCATTATAGAATAATTGATACTGCCCACGATCCATCATAAAACGAGTTACGTTAAAGGCATAACGTTGCTCTGTTGCATAAATTGATTCCGCGAGTAACGATGGACGACCCCACTCAAAAGCCATCCAGTCAATCTGAGTTGATGTTACAAAGGGATGACGGCTCTGCAAAGATAAAAATGCTGCCGAATCTTCGCCGGGTGGAGAAAGCATCGTATCGCCAGCTGCTGGTGTTATTAATGCTTTACCGTAAAATGTCAAAAGACCTCGGCGGCCACGCTGTACATCAGAAGTGAAGGTTTCCTGAGAAACTTTATAAAGGGCAGTAACTGGGAATGCATCTGTGGCTGAATCCCAAATGCGCATCATTGGATTGATAACCATAATTTCAGGATTTCTTCCCACAAAACTGGCCCAAATTGGACGCCAAATATTTTGACCTGGATAAGTGCGAACATGAGCATCGTAATTGGCTGAACGGCCATAGGTCAACCACAAGTTAGTCCCAATACCACCGTTTTTATTTAAAGGAATTGGATTATCATTTTCTTTCCACCAATCCGTCGTATCTGGTTTCCGCATATAGAATGGTAAATAGACATTAGTAATGTCTGTCTTATGAATAACGGTTGAAATCTTAACCAAATTATCCCAATTGGGAAGTTTTCCGCGCACTTTTAAAATCGAAGCATAATTTTGTGAACGAAATTCCAGAACGACGCGGGCTGTATCGATCAAATTTTCTGATTCAACATAATTGTTCCCTTTATCATCCGTTTTTAATAATCCTTTGGATTGGAACGCTGCACGGAATTGTTGAATAAGATATGCTTCTTCGGCGTTAAGTTTCCTCATATCAGCATTAATGATTCCATTCAAAATCTTAAAGCGGTAATGCCGCTCAGGGGTACGGTCGACAAATTGTCCCCAAATAGTTGCGTCTTGATAAATTGATCGCAATTTCAATAAGACCCGCTGCTTGTAGACCAAGTATTTATCTAAGAAATCTGGTTTCAAAAAGCTGTCTGTTAACTTTTGAGCTTGATCCCGATAAGCTTCTTCCAAAGATGTATATAACTCTGATAAATATCGAACAGCCTTATGATAGCTATAATCGCTAAATTGAGATGCAATCATTAAATGATAAACAATCTGATCATGGGCCATGTTCTCAACCACTTTATAATTCGATGGACGAGACTCATTAAGAAATCCTTCCATTGCAGAAACAATCTCCATTTTATCTTCAGGGGTTAGATACCAATGATTTTCAAAAATAATTTTATTAAAATCGGTAGTTTCATGAGCCCCGCGCAATTCTTCAACCACCGCATTAAATCTTTCTCCTTTTTGTCTTAACAAGGCAAGCGTATTGTCATATTGTGGTTTATGCGTTATCGCCATATATCCTAACAGAGAAACTTTCTTAGAAATTGGATCAATAGTTCTCTTATCTTTTATCTGCAGAGGATCAAACGAACCGGGTTGAGCAATAATCTCATAAGAGTATACAAAGGTTTCATCGGTCGTCTGGACATGCGTTGAAGTTCCTTGCAAATGCTCAAACACATCCATCATTGGTTTCTTCTGGCTAAAGGTATAGAAGGTCGTATACAAGAATTCTCGACCGAGGGCAGATTCGGGAATCACAAACTTATGTGCCTGAGGATTTTCGATGGCCAGGAGGATTTCATTAATTTCTGCACTGCTTATAACACCCGATTTATATCTTTCAAGAAATATCCGACGGAATTTCTGTTTAACCGTTTCTCCACTAGGTAATGGTAGACCATATTCTTTTTCAACCTTTAAGAATTCTTTATACCAACGTGTATAGAAGGATTCCCATCTACCTTTTTGCCAGAAAAGAATCCGTGCTATTGTCTTATTTCTTATTAAGCCTAACCTTATTAAAGAACGCCAGCTGATCAAGCTCCGGCCTGTTCTGCTCCAAGTGTTTACAACAGAAAGAATGTAGCTCTTAATTACCACTGCAAAATGATAAATCGACATCAATGTTGGTAAAGCGCTTAATGACCAAATAGCAAACGTAATCCAGAAACCTAATGAACCAAATTGAATAACATCGAACTTCCAGAAAAGATAATGTGGTAAAACACCAAAAACGTACAATGACGTTATCGTAAAGACTGATATCCAAAGTACTCTTTCTGAGAAATATCTAACCTGGCCGTATAGTAAAACCGGTAAGATAATTGATAACGAAAAGATTGCCATTCCTACTGCTAAGTATGGCTTCACAATACCAATGTATAAGCCTATTCCGATGCCAAGAACCATCAAGGATATAACGTTGACCAGCCTAATTCCGCTTTCAATTCCCCAGAAGGCCCGCTTTATGAACATAAAGAAAATTCTAGAATACACATGCACAAGACCTCTCCAACCTTCAGTTCTTCTATCAAACCACGCCGCCCATGGAGAATGTTGTGCTGCTAATCTTAGGGTCAATGTTTTAAAGGGATTCAAGAATCGTATAATATCAACTTCATTTTCTGCGTTTGCATAAGCTCTTCCACCAATAGCTCTGTATAGTCTTTCCAAGTCTTCGGAAGTACGATCATTGTTATAAAATGCTTTGCTAAGATCATTGAAATAATCAAAATGCCATTTTACGGCCTCTGATACCTTGGCAAATTTCATATTCTGTTCACCTAAAAATTCATCATTTTCCTCTAATGTCTCATGCGTATAATTCTCATAAACAACTGTTAAAAGATTTTCCCATTCATTAAGGCCTTGTTCGTGGTCCATTTCCGACAACATACTTATCAAATCATTAAAATCGAGATCTGAAAATATTTCTATTAACCTTTGAAGAGGCTGGAATTCACCTTGATTTTGAGGTTGAGTAATCCACCACAATAAGCCTGGCATTCTGCCAAACTTTACAACACCGTCATTAGGGTTCTTATATTTCTCTTCATACCAATCATTGAGCCAGAAAAGATGCGTCCAAATTTCAGCATGCATCTTAATTCGTTGCATGACTTTTCTCGAAATCTCATCAAAAGCAATTCCCTGTTGTCTACCTTCATTAATGTAGTAGGCAGCCTCGCGTGCAGCAAAAACCGCTACAGGGAACATGGTCGCAATTCCTCCCATCGAATAGCCTTTTGTTTCAGAAGGCGCAAGCTGAGTAAATCTATGAAGAACAATTTCGAGCATGGTGGTTGGTTCAACACTTCTTGCAATTGGATAAGGATTAACTTCTACATTATCATTGTTCGAAATTTGCGCTGGTTGGATATACAAGAAGCGATACACTTCACTTACAATACTTTCAAAGAGCCGATCTAAAATTTCTTGATTAATTTGAGCGCCGATCCCCGTATGAACAATTCTCAAAAATTCTTCAAACTGTGGACGAATTATCTGATTAATTAATACTTCTCCTACAAACTCTCGGAAAGCTGCGCTGTCCCCTGTTTTTTCAATATATTCTTGAGCTAGATCTGCCAGAAACTCTTCAGGGTTATTTGTGTTCAGAAGGTTTGTCTGAAGAATAAAGGATAGAATTTTTACTCCAGGTGTGGGCAAGAAATTCCGCACGGCTTCTAACCCGCCTTCTTGAGTTACAATTCTGGTAAGAAGTTCTCGGTCGGCTGCAGCCAAAACTAAATCTTTAAGCTGGTTCCAGAAATTAGCGCCCTCTGGTTCTTCTATTTGCGGAATAATATTTCTCAAAATGTCATCAGCTGACACAAAACCGTGTTCAATCAAATACTGTACTACCATCGCTTTTGAGTAATGCTGTCTAGATGCGGCCTCAATTTGCGGTAATATTGGCTGTGAAATTTGAATATCTGGTGCCGGTATCTGATAACGTGGTTCATAATTCTCCTCTTCAAAGACTACTCTATTTTGAATCGTCAATCGAACAATCACTTCAATCTCTTCGGGAGTTAGTTCGATAAAGTAATTAGTAAGCGCATTTCTCTGTTGTTGTGAATTTAAATGCTTTGGTAAGACAAAATTGCTAGAAAGTTCTTTATGCATTAGTATTTTATTTGCTAAAACTTCTGCACTAGAACGATTAACTTGTGTACTTAGAATATTGCTTAAACGTTCAAACCGCATTTTTACTGAATTGACGTTTCTTGTATGAATAATTACGGAGGCTAAGGTTGGCCTTCTTAATACAAAGGTAGCAAATATATTAACTAAAGTAATAATAGAGCTCAGGAACGAGAGGCTAAGGATTGATAAAGTCGAAATAAGCCAGAAATTAAAGAAGAAGTAACCATCGTATTCAATCTCAAAAGGATTACGGAAGAACAATCTTATGTAATCGACATAAATATCTTTAGTCAATGGGAGGCCATTTCTTAAATTCACATTGAATCTATTGGTCTCCGTTGTGTTCTTGGCCGTCTGAGCAACCATGTCTGCAACTCGGTCGAGGCTAATTCTATCTTTAACAAATTGACCTCCGATAAATAATCCATAAATATATCCTGGGATTCCATTTCTGAGTTTGTCCGGATTGGTGTAGTCATATACATTCAAACGGACAAAATCTCCCTCCAGAATCGCAAATAATTCATTATTACGAATAACTCGATGTACTGGTTTAGTAATTGGTGTTGGCGAGTAGATATCTTCCGAATTGATCAAATATAAGTCACCGTTTTCACGGTAAACATTAGTTGAGAACAGACTGTAAAGATATTCTTTGGGTTTATTTTCTCCGACAAAAGGATATTGCAAATTACTTTGGACACCGCGCCAGCCTAGAGGAATCCGGGTTAGCCCTAGAGGGAAATCCTCACGTGTATAAAGTTTAAATTCTTCTTTAACATAATGTTCGAAAACAATGCCAGTTCTATAATTGAATCCTAAAAAGATATCTCTTCCACCTGTAAATTCGACCCCATCACGATATTCATATAAGACCCTATAAATATATTCATTCTCAGCTTTATTGTGTTGTACAAACTCCGTCTCTCTTAAAATACGGCCAAGTTTATTGGACACTGCGACTTCACCTGAAGCAATACCAACTGGCTGATTCTTTTGTTCGTATTGTATAAACCGAGTAAGACCTCTTGTTTCTTTAACATAGTAACGTGATAATGGATCATTAGCACCCAAATAACGAGTTTGCATTAAGACTTGTTTAGTCTCATCCTGGTTAACGAGTAAATAGCTGTTGATCTTCGCTAACTTTGTTTCATGTAGAAGCGCTATATTTTTATTAATCAACGTCTTTTGGAGATTCTTATCGTATTGTTTAATTAAAGAGTTTGGCTCAACATTAGAATCTACAGTTTCCTGTTTAAACATGATGCCTAAATAGGAGAACTCATAACCCATTTGAGCATTCTGTCCTTCCCATTTAACGTTAATAACTGCATTTTGTTCAACATTGCTTGAAACGAAAATTAAAACGCGGGCCAAAGGATCTTCAGTAATACGGAAGAAGAAGACCGTTCCGTCGTCCTTGGTTTCAGTTCGGGCTTTAATGACTTTAATATCTCTTGGCAAGTTAGCAGAAATAGCAATTTCGCGTATGCCTTCAACTAATTTTTCAGTCGCTTTTGCCCGAAGCACATCACCCTGAATGAAATTGAGGTCTTCGATGATTTCTTTTACTTCTGGACCATTATCACCAAAATGAATTGAAAATTCTTTCTCATCATAAGCTTCTTTAAAGATGTCTTTAGATTCATCAAAAATGTAAGTATCTTTTTCTTTTCTTGCTTGGAAAGTCAAACGATCTGCTTTGCCGTCCCCAACTTTGGCCTCTTGAGACAAAACTTCAATGAAATAATTGTCAGATAAATTATCTTTATCGATACTAGCCATTAATTCTTGGCCTTCATAGGCACGAGATTTCTTTAAAGTTCCGTTAGGCAGAATTTCATCAATAACCGTCCACGCTTCATTGTTGACTTTGGCATTAGTATTAACGGAATATCCGTAAACACCTAAATCAGTTAAAATTGTGTAATAGCCATTAATATTACGGAAATAATAAATCGAACTGACTAATTCCTCTCCAGAATAACCTCGAATCTTATTAATTTCTGGTGATAAGCTACCAGCTGCTTTCTTAGTTTTATCAATAACAACTACGCGACCATCTACAGTTTCTTCATGACCTGAGATCTGCAGTTTTTCACGACCCAAGACTGGATAGAATCTTAAGCCTTCTTCTCCCGTCAATGGATTAATACCAAAAACTCGTTCCAAATTACCTAAACGTAATGTCTTATCTGCAACCAGAATAGTTTCTCCTGTCATTTTTTCGTTACTTGACACTTCAGCTAAACTATGACGTTCGACAATATTAAACTTCTTACCTAAAACTTCCTGAGTACCAACGACTCTTGAAATAGCAATTGGATAAATAGTTAATGAAGGTTCTTTTTGTTTTCTCAAAAAGTCTTCTAGTTTATAAATACGAGATTCGCTTGGACTTACTAAAAGTTCGGCCTCAGCTTTGGAGAAATCACCTCGCAGATAAATGCGCGCTTCAGTTACTTTATCAAAACCTTTGACTTCATATTTAGTCACCTCTTTTATCTTACGATACATATCCCGTGGCAATGTCTTCAATTCATCCAAGGTCACATAAAAGCCTTGACCATTCTGAAGTACAACTAAAAAGCGTTCGGATCGGATCGTCTCCATAATTTCCTCACCGCTGGCACCAGGAAGGAGTGGATTAGCCTTGCTCAATTCGACATCCGAGGTCAATAATGGTAAGTATCCAATCGGTGGCTCATAGGTAAAGATGATTTCCTCACCATCATCAAATCTTCGATTATTATTAATGTCTTTAAAGAATGGATAACCTTCACCCGGCTTTTCAATATGGCTATAGTGGATATATTCTCCTTTATAACCACCCATACTTACCATTTGGGTAAGAATTTCTTTGGTAGCCGGCTGGTTACGTAAAGCATGCGATTTCTTTGCCAAGGTCAAAGGTCTCGCCACGACAGGCTTGCCATTATATTTTAATTCGGTCGATTCAAACTGTTTATCATTTTGCATCATAACGACAAAGCCTGCCAAATGAATGTCGACAGGAACTTCGTCATAGAGCATTGATACATTGTCCGGCAGACCGTTAAAGCCCTTTGAAGTTTCATAGTCAAATAATTTCCATTGATATTTGCCCATCTCTTCAACAATATGGACAAAACCATTGGTAAGATTAACCTTTTCTAAAAGAACTTCTTGGGTCAGAGGAACATTACTATTGTCGAAATGGATGGTGCCCAAATCACCGGCTAATTGCTCAGGCTTCAATAGACTCAACATATAGTTAAATGCTTCTTTAGTGAAATCTAAAGCACCGCTCACATAAGTGCCATCTGGCAATCTGTACTTAGTGGATTGCCACGCTAAACGCATGATTCCCTGTGCGTCTTTCACAGGGACGACACTTAAATTAGTACCTTCTCGTTCAAAGAGCATATCTTCGATCATCTTATTGGTAACTGGTAAGCCACCTTTTTCCTTGGTACGAAAGACTCCAAGTTTATATTCGGCTTCAATTGTTTTCACTAATTTCTCACCCTTAGTACCGATTTCGAGAACCGCATCAGTAATTTTTTCGCCATTAGGCATTGTAAATTCTTTCACAATCAAATAGTAATCTTGTGCACTAGTAGGCGTAATGATTCCTGGCTTGAGAATACCAACAATATAGCCACGGCTACGATCCACCAAACTCCTCAACATCTCCTCCGTCAAAATATACGTTCCATACTTAGTATGAATCGCGCCGTAGCCGATGAATTTGGAATCTAACACAAGGCCTTCTTGGTTCATCATTTCATAAACAGGGAGATAAAGGGATTGCTTTTCGGCGTCACCCATATAGAGTGCTTTTAAGGCCTTCATGATGACTGTTGCTTTTGATCCCAGCTCGAGGTCTGTGTTTGCATTGATTTCACCGGTGGGCAATGAGAAGCCCATCGCTGTTTGTAATTTATAATCTTCTTCATTAAGCGGGTTATCGACTCGAGCAACGCCCGTCATGTTGATATGGCCATTAGCCAAATGCAAAAGTTGATTGCGGAAGATATCGTTAGAAATAAAGACAGTCCCATGGTCCGGATAAATCAGACCATTGCCGATAAATTCTTTTGGAATGCTTACGCCCGCTTCAGCGGCTTTCTTCTCGGCTTCAGCTTCGCCAAGATTTAATGCGCGGATGACTGCGAGCACTTTTGTGGATTGCGCGTGTTCGCCTATTTCGAGCACGGCCCCTTTCTTAACAGTCAGCTTGTCGCTGAGATTAATGTCTTGGGTTGTCAACAGCATGAATATGATTTTTTCTTCGGGATTATTTGGATCTTTCTTGGCTAATGGTTTACCTTTGAGGTAGATCAATCCTTCCTTAAGATTAATAATGCTGCTTAACTGATCTTTTGATAAGAAAAATGACCCTTCGTTGCTGCGGAAAATGGCGCCGCCGAAATATTTCTCATCCATTCTAATATTAAGCGCCGCTAATTGCTGACGTGCGGCTTCTTCGCCGAAAACAAAGTCAGTGACAGAATCCAAAACTTGTTTTGAATAAGCGCCTACTTCTACTGATTTCACCATCTCAGGTGATAATTCAACACCGCCGATTTTTAACTTACGGACTGTGAGAAGTTTGAAGATATCCTTTCCTTCCTTCGTCTTAAGCGGCAAGATTTCACCCTTGAGATAAATGACTCCGAGATCCAAATCTACAATTTGGGCTAACACAAAGCTGCGTGGTATAAAGAAGCTTCCTTTGTCGCTGTGAACAACGCCTCCGCCGATGAATTCTTTCGGCAAGCTCATGCCAATTTTCTTATAATCAAATTTAGCTTGGGCCTCTTTGTCGTCCATGTACAGCGCCTTCAACGCATCCAAAATCTCAGCCGACTTGCTACCAACTTCATATGTCGAACCCTCAGGCACCTCTGCACCATCGAAGGTGATCGCCTGTGTCGTATAAAGTTTATAAATAGTTTTGCCATTTTCTTTCATCTCTGAACCGTCCGGGTTCTTAAGCGCCTCGCCTCTCAGATAGATGCCCTGGTTCAAATTGATGAGCTTCGTTCTCACTGCGTCAATTGGTGCAAAGAACGCACCTTTCGCCGTATGGAAGATCCCGCCGCCAATAAATCTCTCGTCGATATGGATACCTAACGCCTTGGCTTTCTCAGCGGCTTGGTCCGGTGACAGAGTCGCGTTGGCTTCGCTCAGACTAAAGATTTGAGCAAACAGGTTACGAACGACTTCGCCTTGGGCGAATGAGGCCGGTTGAGTTTGGTTGATCGCGAGTGCATTAAGAATTTCTAAGACTTCGCTCACCTCATGTCCTGGCATGAGGACAGCGTGTTCAGGAATTTCAATGTCGCCAACTTTGATCGCGCGGGTTGTATAAAGCGTATAGATTGGTTTACCTTGCGCGTCATATTTGCCGCTTTCTTCACCAGTAACGAAGATCACCGGAGCATGACTTAAATCAGTTAATTTTTCTATGAAGGCTTGTTTAGGCAAAAAGATATCACCGATCGAGCTGCTCAACAGCGCCCCGCCGATGAATTGGTCAAACTCCGGCGGCAGGGTGATACCGCTTAAAATCTTTTCAGCTTCTTCGCGGCTGGGCAGTTCGAGATCTTTTAGAATGTCGTCGGAGACATTCAGCATCTTTGATTTGATTGAGGAAGCGATATCGGCGGTGCGTTTGCCCATTTCAACAATGCCGCCGGCTGGGATGGTCATCTGATCGTCGATCTTAATATCTTCTAATGTCAGAAGCATCGGCTTCGTCGGGTCTTGGCCAGGGACTTTGACAGTGCGCAATTTGATACGGCCGTTCTTTAAATCCACAATATGGTCTAACAAGCGCTGCGTTGTTAAGAAGAATGATCCTTGGCCGCCTTTGGTATCGTGGATATAACCGCTGCCAATCAATTCTTCTGGTATATTCAAGCCAATGGCTTTTTCTTTCTCGAGGTCGCGGTCTTTAGAATCCATAACAGCGGCATCGATGACAGTAAGGACTTCATCACCTTTCTTCGTCGCCTCAAAGACAGAACCAGCTGGGATCTTTTCGGTATCGCTGTAAGGAATATCCAAGGCCACGCGCATCTTGAAGAGTTCTTTGCCTTTTTCATTTTGCTTGTGAAGATCATCGCCGAGTAAATTCTTGCGCTGATGGGCCATGTCCAAAATGCCTGAGCTTAACATCTTCGGCTCGATGACAAACATACCTTCGGTATCGCTGTAGGCGAAGCCAGCGGCGTTGTCTTTCAAGTTCTTCATAAACGCTTTGCCTTTATCACCGTAAACGATGTCCGATTTCTCGAGCAGTTTGCCGTCTAATTTCAAATTGACTGCAAAATTACGGTACAACGATTTATCGCCCAGGTCAGCGCCAATCATCGTACCGGCCAAATGACCGTTACGGCGAAAGGCCAGGTCTGCCAATGTCTTTTCATCTTTGATCTTGAATCGGCCTTCTTTAGGATTGTTCGCAATCAAGAACGATTCTTTCTGAGCTGCCTTTTCAATTTCTTTCATGATCTTTAAACCTTCGAGACCCAATTCCAACGGCACGTTGTTAAGTATTTTGCCGTTGTAATTGAAATCTTTAACGACCATGTTGAGTCTGCCTTTGGCTTGAACGGTGCCGAAGCGGCCGGCTTTTCCTTCATCGAGAAGATGAAGTATTTCTGAGGGCAAAGTGATCGGCTGGGCAAAGCGGATAACGCCAGGGCCGGTCACAAATTTAAGTTCGCGTTCGTTGGCGGCCTTGCTTCCTTCAACCACAATCGGATAAGTACTATTAAGCCCGACCTTGGCGGTATCTTCAGGCAAGATGACCATCGTGTTGCCTTTGACATCACTCAATTTCTTTAAGAAGCTCTTGCCGTTTTCGGTCATCAATCGGATGAAGTAACCGCCGGTGCCGTTATTCGTTTCTGGCATAAAGATGATGCCGGCTTTCTTGAGGTCTTGAGGTTCGATATGACGAAGGACCTTGACGTATTGTTGAGCGGCCGCAAAGGTCATCTTCTTCGACGGTGTTTTATCAAAGTAGATGCCAAGCCCTAACGAATCCTCATCAAACAACGCGGCCATGGATTCTTTAATCGCACTCAAACTCCAGACAACCGTCTGCGGATTGGTGGTCAGTTGTGTTACATCCTGGGTGTAAGTTAAAAATTCTTGCGGCAGCGCCGAGCGGAGATATTCGTTTTTGCCGGGCTCGCCGTAAATGCCTAAGAGTTCGCCGAATTTCTTGGTGAAATCGACGGGGATCTTGATTGCTTCTTTGAGATCCTCAATCTTGCCAAAGCTCTTACTTAATCCAATGCTTGGTCTCGCACCGGCGCTGGTCATTGCGGCTTTAAGATCAATGCCTGTGCCAAAGATGTCCTTTTTACCTAAAGCCACTAACGCTTGAATGACACCCTGCGGCGTGCGTTCAAATCCGATCTGCACATTTTCCATCGGGCTCACGCTCACACCGTAAGTCTGTGTACCATTGACAATCTTGTAGAAGGCGCCGATTGATTTGTCTTGGACCTTGTAATTGCCGGCGATACCGATGCGCCCATCGGTACCAACCTCGGTTGAGACAAAAACAGGTCCAAGGTTCAAATCGGCGCCTAATGAAGCAAACTGGCTGGATTGAGTTCCGGCGAAATCTTTGACACCGGCAAGTTCATTGTTGAATGAAAGTTTGAGAGTGAGTCTCTTGTTTTCGAGCGGATTGTTGATCGCGTCAAATTCGAAGCCGAACTTCTGGAAGCTGAAGGCATCTTTGCTTAAGACCTTGATGCCCGTCGACGTCATTTGATTGTTTAAGATATCAAAGACTTTGACCTCGGTGCCTTTTTCTTCAGCGCCGGCGAACCCGCCTTCAACAAACACGCGGCTGCGGCTTTGAGCATCCAAACCAAAGCTTACAAAACCATCAACACCATATTGACGGCTGTCGCCCTGGCCCACGACTTGCTGCTGCAAGATTCCAGAAACAGCGGCGCGCAAGCGGCCATCGTGATAACCGATCGACGGAATAACGAGAAAATAATAACGTTCGACGGATTTACCGCCGTTTTCACTATTAGAATTCTGGGCGAAGTAACTGACTTGGCTGCCACCGAAGGCGACTTGACCGAGGAGTTTGTCCATGGATTCCGGCGTAGCGCGGATCGCGACGAGACCGAAATGTTCAGACAATCCGCCGGGGATCGAGGCGACAACCGTGCCCCAATGAGCGGAGATCCAATCGTTAAATTCTTTGGCAAACTGGAAGGAAGATTTGACATCAAGCCCGGCTTTTTCATTCACGAAGGCAAATCCGCCTTGCGCGATATCGATTGTCTTATAATCGCTGACATTGATCAAGAGATCTTGAACGCCGGCGCCGCGAATACCGACGGGCTTCCAAACTGGACCAACAGGCATGTATGCTGGAGGCGCGCGGGTCATTTGCGCAAAGTAAACATCCAAGCCATGCAAGATCTCTTCTTTCATTGGTCCAAGACCGGTGTTGCTTTGAACCAGTTTAAACATCTGCTCGCGTAACGCAGCCACTTCGCGGTTGACTGTCTTTGTCTGCTGCGGCACTTGCAAGACAATTGTGTTAACGTCTTTTTCCGCTTCATCCGCTTTGTTTTTGGCTTCGCGGATTTGGGTATTGATATCGATTTTCTTGAGGATGCCGGCATTCATTCCACCCAAGCCAGCCAAAGCACCGCGCAATGGCGTGCGGGCAAGCCCGACTCGGTTAGCGAGGTTCTTAATGGCTTGTTCTAATGTCTGCTGTTCAAGATTGGCGCTCGTGATTGACAATTCTGTCGGTGCAACAAAGGCGTCGTTTTTGTTCAAGGCACTTAATTGCTGAACGATTTTGCGGCGTTCACCATAAACGTTTAATTCGGCATCACGCGCCGCGGCCTTACGGTTCACAATGTCGGTGACTGAGACGTGGGCTGGGTTGCCATTTTGGAAGGCAACATCTGCTTCAACTTCTGGTTGAGCAAATTGAGTGATATAGTTGCGTTCCGTCACATTCAAGTTCTTGACATATTGGCCTAAGAGATCTTTGGCGGCCTGCGTTGTTCTCGGCGAATTAATGAGGTTCTGGACAAAAGCAACATCGCGGTCGATCTGGGCCAAGCGGGCGTTGAAGAAGTTACGAGCACTATCGGCGTTCTTCGACGGAACCAGAGGCAATTGCGCGAAGTTCGGCGCGGTTTGATTCAAAGCGAGATTGAGAACACTGCTCTTCGTTTCAATAAGCGCATTCATATCTTTTAAATTGTTAATCTTTTGTTGAAGGACATTTGCCGTTGTCTCATATACAACTGGGCCTTCTGGAACTCTTTGATAACCCATCTGGTCATCCAACAACCGTTGTTTAAGACGTTCGCTTAAATTGATTTCAGTTCTGACCGCCGCGAGCATACCCTGGGCAACTTGATGCCAGGCGTCTTGACCGCCGGACAAGGTGCTCTGCGTCTGCCAATAGTTTTCAGCGTCGTGTAATTGCGGAATATATGTATCGAAATACTTAAGTCCGGTGGTGATCTTTTCTTTCGATTCATAAAGATCCGAGAAATTCTTAGCATCCAATTTTGCCTGCAGATCTTTAATGGCTTGGCTGTTAGCTTCCGATAATTTGTTGTTGGCTTCAATGTCAGATGACTTAAATCCATAAATGTCAGCGATCCTAACCTGACCCTCGCCGCTTAAAAGCGTTTTGCCGTTTGTGATGTCCTGGATCCGTTGAGTCAATCCTTGTTCAGCGTTAACGCCGAAGAATGGAATCGCGGCCTGGGCGGCGATTAATTCTTGCCGCAAGACTTTCTCAAACCCTTCTTTGGCGATCCGGTCGCGGATGGTTTTTTCATATTGATCATATGGAATGCCTTGTGCTTTAGCATTCAATCTTAATCTTCCTTCAATTAACGTGCGGGCATCCATACCAGCGAATTCTTCGATCGTCGAGGACATGAGCTGCATCATGCCAGAGGAATATGTTCCGAAGGCGTCTTCTTTTTCCGGCGAATTCTTAAGCGTTTCGACCAATGCATTTTGTTCTTCATAATTATTCTGGCGGGCCTTCGCTGTCATATACATCACATTTAATTTATCTAATTCGCTGATCGTCTGCTTGATTGTGGCTTGAAGTTCGGCATTCTGTGAACCGCCTAACGTCTCGGCGATGGCTTTGAGTTCTTCAAGCGTGCGGGCGCCCGCGATTTGGTCAACCAGTTTGCTCGCCGCTGTTTCAGCTTCAGGACTGATTGTCACTTTAACTTTTGTTGAAACCGGCATTTCATTGACCAAGAACCGTGGTTCGCCAGTCACTTGGTCCGTTGTGAAACCATAAACGGTTTCGCCTGGATGGGTGGCTTCGTATTCAGCTGTTTCTTTAAAGAGGTTGCGGCTGCGGGCGGCGAGTTCAATAATACCGACTTCTTGACCAGCTTTAAGGCCGCGGCCTTTCATTAACAACATCGTCGGAAGTTTACCTTCGGCGTTCTTGATTGGTTTTAACTGGAATACCTGGCCGTTCGGTAATTTCCAAGCCCGCGGGATTTCCATACCATTCGGCAGGTCACGTGTTGCGGCCTTGTAGACTTCTTCTTCACTGTAATAATACATTGAACCGATTTCAGGTTGAATTTCATGGGCGTAAGGCAAGCGGTCCGGTTTGGGCGCGAAGATACCGAATTCATTTTCTCCGACGAAGCGGCGGTTGGTCACAACTGGATAACCGCCGGGCAAGGTGTAGGTGCGGACTTTTTCAGTATCTTCAATAGAAACATCTTGGTCTTTTTCGAGAGGCGTATAAATGTTCTTGAGCGCGGCGGCATCTTTGAAGGCTGACGCGTTGGTCACAGGAACAATGCGGCCAGGTTTGGTTGAGTTCTTTTCAAAGACCATCATCAAGCCTTCGATTTCCTCTGGATTCGCGACGTGTAAGAAGAGTCCTTCTATCGCTTTTGGCAAGCTATAAGTGATGATGCCTAAGACCGGTTTAGTTTGTTCAGCATCGTAATACCGGAGTGTCCAGCCTAACGCAACATCCGCCTCAGCCTTGCTTGCTGTCATCAAACTGCCATTTTTATATTCGGGCATTTCTTGTTTGGTCGCTGCTGGCATGCGTTGACCTTCATAAATTGTTCCACCCTGAACGATCATATTCGTCAGCGGATCTGTGACCTGGGCTTGGATCCGGCGGCCTTCGTGATCAACGCCGAGGACATTTTCCAATTGTTGTTGCAAGTCTTCTAAGATTGCGGCAGTTGGTTGAATGTACACTTGGCCTTTTTCCATCCAGAAGGCTTTCAGTTTTGGATTCTTTTCATCGTGTGTGGCTTCCCAAATCAATTCGCGGCCGTTTTGATCTTCGATAAACCGGCGGGAAGTAAAGGCCAGATAAGCGCCTTCTTTGCCATTGGTTTCTTTCAATTTATTAATGTCAAATATATAACCGCGGGCAAATTCGTCGTCGGAGACGCTTTCATGCTCGCCTTTCTCATTGATGATATCAATCATTTGATCGCCATTGCCTCTCATCACGAGATAGAGGATATTTTTATCTTTATTTAAAGCCGCTTCACGGGCAAACAGTAATTCATATAAGCCAGGCACCGGAACGCCAGGATATTTATGTTGCCAGAATTTGACAACGTCTTCGTGTTTGATCAAGTCTTTGAGGAACGGAACCTTGCCGAGTGTTGAATCAATAATCGTTGTGGACACATCATTCAACGCCTTGGCCGGCATGAATTGACGATAATTGCCGACGTTATAGCGTTCTTTAAATTCATCCTTAGTCAATGGTTTGCCATTTTTATCCATTGGCGCATTGGCGTGGAATTTATCTTGACCCAAGACAAGTGAAATTGGGAATGGCAAGCTGTTGGTTTCCCAAACACCACCTTGACGTTCAGAGTCTATATCAGGATTCAATAAGACATTGGAAAGTTCGATCAATTGATTAATTAATTCGACTAGACCTAATGCACCGCTGGCCGCTGTGCCCGGTGAACTGTTCAAAAGATTATTAATAATCTTCTCAGCGCCGACGCCCAGATTCAAACTCTGCAGAATACCAGCCGCTTTATGGTTAATATTAAAGTTCACCGCAATCGGGAAGCCGCCGAAGTTGGCCAATTGAATCGACATTAAATTATGGACCATCGTTGAGAATGGACCGAAACCGACGCCCGCAGTCACAAGACCTTCACCGGAAGATTTTGATTTCACTTGTTCATTAAGTTGTTCGACGAGTTTCTTGGCGACTTCCGGCGTTGACATGTAAGCAATCGCCGGCGGAACGGCGAAGGCGCGCAAGCTGGCTTGAATGATCCCTTCGAATGCTTCAGCTTGTTTCTTAGCGAGGTCTTCGGGCGATGGGCCTTGCATCAGCGCTTCGATGCGTTTCTTATCTTCTTCAGCGTCGTGGCGGGTCTTTTCTAAGGCTTTCTGCGCTTTGATAATGGCTTCTTTTCTGTTTTCTAATTCAACGCTATTGAATTTATCTTGTAATTGGTCAAGACGCTGATTGAGCGCAGTTTGTTCTTTTTCAACTGTCTTCTCATGTGCGGCCGTCGGATAATGACCAGCCAACCATTCCGGATTGGTATAGCGGTCAAATTCATCATGCAAGAGTTTGGCCAACACGTTTTCGGCATCAACGATATCTACGAGAACAGTCTTCTGGTCTTTGTCTTTAACTTCATTTAATTTTTGTTCGATCTCTCGGGTGATATCTTGTTGCTGCCAGAAGTTGATCAACTTGTCTTGTTGTCCCATCAGTTTCGCCATGCGGATATCGCGGTAATCTTGCAAGGCTTGCGGTTCGCCAGCGAAAACATCTTCAGCAACGTCTTTGTCCTTCAATAATTCGGCCATCTTCTTGCGGGCATCCAGAAGCGTCACTTTCTCGACGGTAGTGGCAGCCGAAGCCGCTGTTTCTGGAGCTTTCTCTTCAATCTCTTCACCGGAGGCGACTTTGAAATATTCATCAACGCGGTTTGTACGGTGCGCAATCGTAGGCATGACAAGCGCCATCTTATAAGCATCTTTACCCATGACTTTGGCAAGGTTCTTAATGAGATTGAAGCTCACCTGGTCAGTTAAATCTTCGCCGTTATGCGTATCACTGTAAGCCACAACCAGGATGACTGCATCATGGGTGCCCTTGAGAGCTGTTGTGTCGACTTCTTCAGGGACCGCCATACTGATACCTTCTGGGCTGACTCTGACGAATCCGTTACCCGACGGCAATACAAAGAAGCTTTCTTCAAGACCTTCCCAGGCCATTTGCTTGACAGCTTGGACCACGACGACATCTTTGCCCTGCGCTTTAAGATCAGCCACTTTCTCCTCGGTTGTGCGGGTGTCAACCGGTTCAGCATAACGTCCGACGGGTATTGAAGCAAATTTAAGCGGCACGTTAATATTCAAGGAAGCCGCAATGATGTTTTGAACATAAACTCGTGGTTTCTGGATAATGGTCTTTCCTCTAAACTCAGTGACTAATGTCTCCGGAATATAATTGTATGCTGGACCGGTCATATAAGTGGAAACCGCCAGTTTAATCACCTCAATAGGTGAAGCTTCACCACGCAAGGAGAGTAAACTCTTTTCAGCCAGTCTTAAACGATCTGCGAATATATTTGAGCCCACAAAAACGTTTCGAAGCGGATTAAAGGCCTCATCAAATGACCAACCGGCCGGAGCGAAATCTTTCCAAGTGCCTTTGGTAATCTGCATTAAGCCGCGCGCGCCCGTCGGACTTACGGCATTGACAACAAAATCACTCTCATACTTGATTAACGCTAACATCAATCGTTTGAAATCTTCCGCATTCTTGAGATATTTCTGAACGATGGCGTCGTGTTCGAATACTTCCTGCATTAATGGCAGGACATCGGCTGGCACGCGTTTGGCCAGGTCAGCAAAGGCGAAGGCATTTTCGGTTTTGATCTCCGGATGCAACGCTTGTTGATATGTATCCATAACTTCTTTCGATTCGGCCAATGCTTCCGGCGTGCGGGCCGCTTCAACACGGGCAGCAGATTCTTTCTTCTTGTAATCTTCTTCATAATCTTTCATGAACTTATCGAACTCTGTCTTGCGTTCAAGATGATTGACCAAGCCGCTAATATCGATCTGCGACGGCAGAAGTAATTTTGTCATCGGATTAATGCCGGTCGATGCAACAAATTTATCGTGGAGCGTCTTAAAGATTTGTTTGAACTCACCGCTCGTAATATCTTCCGGCGCGACCAGCATGATCGCGGCTTCCATCGGTTTAGCCTGATTGAGAATCTCTTTCAAACTTTCAGGCAATGCCGCGGTCACTTCAATAATGTCCTGACGGCTGTTTTCAACAAACTTCTTGCTTTCCTCGACGCGGGTATGCTGGGCAGCGGCGGTTTCTTTAGCTTTATTCAAAACAACTTCAGCATCATGCACAGCTTTTTCTTTCGGTGACGGCAATGATTCGCCAGCGGCGGCCTTAAAGGCCTCTAACGCTTCGTCATACGCCTTTTGCGCTTTGGCCTGTTCCTCGTCGGCCTTGACGGCTTCTTTGGCGAGGATTTCAGCGGTATTTTGAATTGTTTCCAACGCCTTATCTTTAGTTGTTAATTGATAGTATTTATTTTTCTCAGGACTAAAGATGACCGCCGACCGGCCGCTGAAGTTGATAATCCACGGCAACACCGCTTCACCTTTGGCTTGAAGCAACGCGGCTTCTTTAATTACATTATTCATCGTTGCAACCTGGCCTGGAATGCCGAGGGCTTTTTTCATGGATTCAAAATATTCCGGTGAGGTCTTTGATAATTCAACCAAGAATTCTTCCATTTCTACCATGTTTTCAGTATTGACCTTGCTGACAACCGGTGTAAACCCTTCGACTTGGTTTAATAAATCAATCGCCCGGTGAATTTTCATCTGGGCGGTTGTTTTGTAAATCTGGCTAAACTCGCTAAAGCTGACTGGCTCCGAAACGCCTTTGTCCGTCGCGTAATCATAGTAATCTGAAGTTTTGGTTGCAACGTGAAGTTCAACCGCGTTGCGGCCGGTCAGTTTTTCATAAGCGATCTGAGTGATCTTTGATTCATGTGCTAATAATTCTTTACCCGTATGGGCTTTATAATAATCACCGACGGAGTTATCAACACTATTCAATAAATGACGCCCGATGTTAATCAACCCGTTATCGCCTTCCAGAGATTGAACGGCTGGACCAAAACCAATACTCTCTCCCATGTGAACGGCGCCCGCAATTTCGAGACCAATCGTTGACAATCCAATCGCGCCCGACCAGAAGGTGATCTTCAAACGTCCTAAGGTTTCAAAGAATTTCTCTTGCCGTCTATGCGCTCGGCCTTGGATACCGGCTAACTTCGAAAGCAAGTGAATCGGCACGAAGATATTGGCATAGAACAACAGAACCGCCGGAATCGCCCACGCCAAACGCACAGCCCATTTCTTAAAGAACCGGCCGCCCATTTGTTCTTTAAGGATATTTTCCAGCGAGCGGTTTTCAGTATAGAGATAACCAGTTTGGTAAGCTTGCTTGATGTTCTCATCTTTCATCCAGTTAACGTTGATTTCTTTTCCGCCGAGGATATTCTTTTCCAAAGACAATGTTTTTAAACTCAACCGTTCAGTTGAAGCGAAGCGATAATCGATCAAACTGTGGATAATTGTTTTAACCTGACGGGCCGTTTGCATGAGGAAGTTCAATACAAAGATGTAAGCAATACCGGTTATCTTCGAAGTATAGAACCATACAAAAATAGGTGTCAGATAAGGGCTCAACGCATTTAATACGAAAACTGGCAACAGATGAACAACACCCCAACCCATTAAATTCCCGACGATAATAAAGCCTTTCTCAATGATTCGGAAAAGAACATACAACGGCGCAACCACCCAGCCCAACATAGTTCCTTGAAGGGCGGCGATCTCAGCCATTACAATCGGCGTTAAGATGGCGCTGTAGATCGCCATCGCAATTCTAGATTTAAGAAGTTTGATAGTTCCGTAAACGATCGGATGACGCAAGCCCAATCTAAAGAGCATCTTCGCGGGTTTGTCGAGGAGCGGTGCGGCCTTCTCATCTTGCAACGCTGCCTGCATGGCCAGGACCTCCACACGACCGATCGCTGAACCTTCTTCAACGCTATGCAAGAATTTGATGATCTGATTGTCCGCTGATCCGAAGAACAGGTATAAAGCGCGCAATAAGAACCAGCCAAAGCCAAAAGGCAAGGCCACCGTCTTCACGACGGCATTAATCAATTTGTTACCCACATTAAAGTAATTAGTGAAGAATTGCGCAGCGGTGAAGGCATCCTCAATGGCCTGGACGAATTCTTCGGCGACGCCAATCATAAGGACTTTTGCCCTGAGCCACAACACGCTGAATTGGAAGCGGCCGACGTATTTCGTCGTTTGCGCAGCCCTCGATTGTTGTTCATTATTTTGTAGAGGTGAAGCTAAGGCGAATTTATGGAAGAGATAATTGCTGTAGAGTTTCTTTAAAGATTTTTCATTAGCGCTTTGGGCAATCGATTGAATTCTTTGTTTGAGTGTTTCATCCGGAACTCCGGCAGCGATGGCTTCTAACCGGCCGCGGATTGTTTCCGCTGTCAAATCAACCGTCCGAATACCGCCCTTAAAGTTATGGACCATGCTGACCATCAAAGCACGGATCGCCAAACCAAAGACCGTCCAAGCCGCCAAGGCTGTCCATATATAACCAACTGGAATTAACTCGCTGATGGCTGGGAAGACTAATGATAACCCTACCATAGTAACTGCGGCGGCGATAGCTTTCACCGTCGGTCCAGCGCGATTGAGCCCAGCTGACTTGAGGTATCTAGTGAACAAAGTTGCGACTGCGCCAATGGCTAAAAGAATTAACCCGACAGCCTCACTTACACCATTGAGTTTGGATCCAGATGTTTTTTCAACTGTCGGATGTGAAATCTTTGTTTTTAGATCAACGACGGCATAGTAACCATTTTGAGTAAATTCATACCCGAACCCTTGACCTTCTTGCTGCATTTGAATGAATGACTTTTCAAAGAATTCTTTGGCTGTTGGCGTTTCTATAGCAAAATGCACTTCTTCAAATCCGCGCTGGGCCAGCCAATGTAAAATGACGACCAAGAAAGGATAGGAATAAACGCCCCGGGCGGTGTTGATCGTATTGAGCAACATTCTAACTACTTTGCTGAAGGCCAAAATGGTAATGTTGTTATAAGCCATCGGTAAATGCGGTCCAACAAAATCACGCGACGGCAACTGGCTCAAACGAATTCTAGCCTTAAACCGGCTTGCGCTAACTTTTAAAGCTTGGTAATGGATGTCTGAGCCGCGGCCATTAAATTGTCCCAAATCTTTCATCTCTGAACCAAACGCCACACGACCAAACTTGGTCAACAGATTTCCATTATTATCAATGTAACCGTTTGCAACCAAAACTTCCCAAAGTTTATCTATGTCAATGTTGCTTATTTGACCAAGGTTTGTTTTCGTTAAAGGTTTCCCTGCTTTGGATTCTTCTATTTTGATCCGGCCGGCATCGGGAATGGCAGCCTTTACAATGCTATTAGGGTTGCTGGCGAGTAATTCTTTAAAGAATTCTTCTGCCTGTTCCTTTTCATTAGCGCCGTCTAATTTTAACGTCGCTTCTTCATGATTCACACCCGCCACGGCCAGGACCGCCCAAACACCAAACACTGACACCACAATGCCCCAATTGAGGTGTAAATGGTTCGATGACAGGCTGTCCTGGTTCATCTGATAATTGACTGTATTAATTAATGTGCTGATGGGTAGTAAAGTATGGAACATGCCCAGCATGTTTGGCGCGTTGGGCTTGATCGTAGAAAGAAGCTGCTTCAATCGTCTCCATAGGGTCCCAAGAACTTCTAAGAGCATTGCGCGTATAAACGCGGCCGGTCTTGTTATAAATAAGGAAGCAACGTTTACGGCCGCTGTCCTGGTGGGCAGATACGAATAAGCAATCGTCTTTGGTAAATTCCACAAAATGATCAAAAGTGATTGTAATGGCTTTGTCCATGGTTGGACTCCTTTCAAGTTGTCAGACACAAGTTGGTTTAAGAGATTAATGATTGAATTAACGAAGGATTTGATAAAAGCAGAAACAGAGAATCGCTGAATCTTCCCGAGGAGCTCGATTGAGCTTGGGGCGATAACAGTTATTCTCCCGAAGGCTTTTCCTTGGGCTTGCTTTCCGCTCAAGGAACTGCTGGTTGAGGAGTTAGTGGTTTGAGGAACAACAGTTTTATTCCCTCGTTCGTCGCCGGGCGCTTGGATAAATCCATTTTGGCGGAACTCAGGAACTTCGCTTTCAGATGAAATACGATTTCCGGCCGCTGTCGTTTTGCTTGTTAACTCAATCGCAGCCTTCTCAGCTGCTGCTTCGACATTGGTCAGAAGATATAAACCTAAACGAGCCTCGTTGACATTCGCCCGTTGTTGTTTTCCATCTACAGTATTTGGTTGTCTTACTGAAAGGGTACTGCTAAGAACAATTTTGTTAGATTCTTGACCACTTAAGGTCAGAGCTCTAACAACTTTTTCCCAGAGCATTCTGATAATCGCCAGAGCCTGCGCCAAGACCAGATATACGCTGAGAACTGCATTCACCCTCACCGTTTCAGCGTTGAGAGTGTTATTCGTCACAATAGAGTTGTTGCTAAGAACGATTGCAGGCGTACCTTCTTCTTTCGATTCAGGTAAACCAGCTAGAGTCTTGGATTGTTTTTCCTCAGTACTGTTGCCTTGAGGATACACTCCTTGACCCTTTAATGCTTCATCTCCCTTATCTCGTTTCACATTTTCAGTGAAGCTTGATCCTGGAGCGAACACACCTTCTAACGGAACATTACCACCATTAGACCTTACTGTTGGTGATTGTGATTCTTCAGGTCTTAGGGTGTTAACTACTTGTATATTTGTCGATACAGTTTCTACACCCTCAGTTCCAGTTCTTACGACACTCTGGGCGACCGAGGTTATAGCGACTATGCCGACAAGGCTGAGAATTACATTCGTTGCACGACTGCTTAGAACATTGACCAACTTGACCGCCAATGCGATCAAGAGTTTGTTCCAGTTTCCGCTTGAGCTTGCACTCGCACGTACTTCTAGAACCTTCGATACTGCATTTTCTCCAGCCTCATTTCCGTTACCGGATGCTGGAACCAGATACGCTGCAGAACCGACGTCTACTTTCTCATTATTACTCTTAGAGGTATATTGAGTTTCCTCTTTATAGTCTCCTCGAGCCTTTGTTGCCACACTTCTTACACCTTTAACTCCACCTGAAACACCTTGTTCCAGAGAAGCCAAAGCTATATTGACTGCTGCAACGGTACTTCTTACTGCATTTACTGCTATACGACTCAGAACGCTTAATAACGACTTGTTTGTCGCTTTCGCGACGATCCTTGATGTCTTCGCAGCCACGCCTTCAATCAATTGCTTGATCGAAACGCTTGCTTGCAGAGATCTCAAGAACTTGTTCCAGGCTCCATTTGAGCTTCCGCTCGCTTGGACTCCAAGTACCACTAGATTTGCCGTCGGCTCAGCTTTGGCTCTGTCACCAGATACCTTGACCAAGCTTTCAACATTTCCTGTGAACTGCTTTACTGCTTTAACGAATCGATCCAAAACCGTCTTTAGTACCTGCACTAATCCCATCAACCATGAACCGATGAACGGCAACATGACAGCGTTGACAGTTTCTGTACCTGCATTGAAGCGATTCGAAGAACGATTTACTGCTGTACTGCTCTTTACGATAGACGAACTTGCGTTCGTTTGTTTCTTTTCTGTCGAGCGAACTGATTTTACAGCCGCCTCTTTGGTAGCTTCGACAGACTCTCTACCATTGAGACTTTCTGTCAGCACAGCTTGTGTTGCCGCCGCTTTAACTTCACTGACAGGGCCGAAGTTATTGCGACTAGACATCGGTTCTGGTGTTACGACCGCAGCTTCAGCCGTCCCGACATCCACTGCCCTGCTGAGACCGCGTGCCGCCGCTTGAACAACCGTCGCTACGACATTGGCAGCACCTGTGCCGAAGAGACGTACAACTTGACCTAACTTTGTCCACGCTGTGCTTCCTTTTACTTCTCCCACTGCCTGCTTCGCTGTGGAGCGAAGGGCAGCGAGAGTAATGCCGGGACTTTCGGCGCGCTTAGCTTTCATGCCACGCTGGCTCGCCTCATTTTCCCCCTTAATTTTTGTGAAATCTGCTTGTGTACGATTAATAGATATAGTTGTGTTGGCTGCAACCGCCAATTGGGCGTTGTAATTTGTACTAACAATTACTTTCGCGACAGGATTGGGTGTGATGCCTAATTTTTCAACAGGTGTGACTTGTTCCGTCGGCGCACCGCTTGAAGGACCAGGCGCTGGCGGTGTTCTTCCGTCGTTGTTGCCTCCGCCGCCAGATCCGCCATTTCCTTCATCAGGAAGCTCACCAATCAATTGAGCTCCTGGGAAGTTATATGCTAAAGGCGGTGTGGTGGCTGGAAGATTTTCATTTGAATTAAAAGGAGATCCTTGTGCTTTTTGAGAACCTGACATAGCGACTTGTATATCTTCATGATGTCCGTGAGGAAGCAAACCAAGGATGAAACTTACGAGATTTGGCAATAATTTGGGCGCTGTTGGTACAATGCCTTCTGGCATCGCGTTGGGGAGCCGAAGATTTTCATTCGCGGGAACATTCGGCGCCAGCGTCGGAGAAACGTTCATCGATGGCGAAGCCGGCATGGTCGCAGGCACTACAGGCTGAGGAACCGCGTTTGCTGGCTGTTGTTCATACTGGAGCTGAGCGGGCGGATTCACAGCTTCGGTCTCTGATGTCACATCTGGAGCTCCGCTCAAGGTAGCGGCTGTTAATGCCCCAGCCACAACTTGTTTTAATCTCGATGGACGTTTTTTACTGTCAGACGCTTGTTGTTGAGCAGCCTTAACCTCAAAAGCTTTTTCATTTTGCAATTCTCTTGTGAATTGAGCGTCTTGAGTTTTTCGACGGGCTTTATCCAAAACAGTTGTTAATTTTTCACCAATCGGAATCGGAGCAAAAAACGCGTTGGTCCGTTGCGCCCGAGAACCGTATTCCCGCAAGATTCCTTCTTTTTCGTCTTTGAGAAATCCTTTTGCTTTTGAGTAATCAGTCACGCCTAACGGCAAACGGTTTAAGGCCGCCAAACCAAAGTTCGCGGTAATAAAATTAAAATGATATGGAATTAACCAGAAAAGCGTTGTGCTCGGCCCGTCGGAGATGGAGATTCCGGTCCAATGACTGGTCGCCCAGGCCCCGCCAAATAATAATAAGTTTGTAACCGGGCCGGCCCGGGCAATATTACTGCTGGCGCGTGACTGTTTAGATATGAATTCTCTTCTTTCTTGGCTGGTTAAATTCTTAACATCGACTGAGGGATGTCGATAACTAACTTCAAAATTCATAATCCCCGTTGATGTTTCCGTCGGCGTTAACCCATAACGCACAACCATGAACTGATGGCCAAGTTCATGAAGCAAGGCGCTGCCAGCAATGATCGCCAACCCCTTCAAACCATAAGAGTGGAACCACATCACACCCGCGCCGAGTGTTATTGATTTAAGTACAAAAGGCCCGCCGATATACGGAAACCGAAGCTGCGGCAGCCGCCATGGCGATTCCATGACTAACAAACTTGGCTTCTCCATTTCAAGCTCGGCTGATTTTGGCTGACGGAGGGTATAACGGCCGATATCCGCCAATGTTTTACCAATTGAACGCGGTTGATAAGCTTGTTCGATGCTGGTTCTTTGGCTTTGAGATTGTTGTCGCGGTGTGGTCAAATTCTTAAATGCCGCTGCCGTTTCTTCCATAGCATTTCGATAAACCGAACTCAAATGCGTAGACTCCGGTGTTACACCGACGGCAGCCAATGATGCTTCGATAGCTTCGGGAGAAAGTTCTTCGCGGTTGGGCTGATTCGCCAGCGCGTTAGCCAAGGTATCGATTTGAGAATTACCTGTAGCTGTGGTTCCATTTTCATTAACGAAACTTTCCTTAACCGCTTGGGCCAAGCGGGCGGCGTGTTCGGTCGTGCGGTTTTCAGTTCCCGTCGGAACGGCAGACAAAGCTATATTCCAAAGACCCGAATCAGTTAATGCTGATTGGTGGACAAAAAGCGTTCCTGTTGTCTCATTAAAACTAGATAAAGCTTGATTATCAGAGGAAGTAACAACTTGAATGCTTCTGAGCCTTATTCCGACGGGCTTTGCCTCAACAACTTTTTGGAGAGCAACCAATTGTTCTTCATCCGCGCCACTAACCGGTATAATCAGCTGACTATGTTTCGCAATATAATCTTCAGTCGCCCCACTAGCGGCTAACTGTTCCATGTGTTCTCGGCTTTGAACAATAACAAACGGGGTCTTACGCCATTGCTGAACATACTGATCAGCGGCTGTATTGATTTCTGTCGGAATTTCTTCAATAGCTTCTGTGACAGTAATCTCTCCTTTACTAATTAACTCCCCATAGTTAGCAAAGACCCTTTCGCCGGCTTTATATTTTGCGTAGGTATTCAAATCATTGGCGTTCTTAAAGGTCACCATATGTTGTTTATAGAGGCCATTTAATTCTTTAATAACCGCTAAATTCTCATTGACATACTGCAGCGAAATCTCCCATCCCGACGGGAGATTTGAAGCTGCTGCCCTCACAGCCAGCGCATTGAAATGAGCCGGCTCACCCGCGGCCATCTCGATAAATCTCTTCTGGCTTGCGTTATCAACTGGAAATTCTCTCTGGGCCTGTTCAACAGCATCTTTTGCCGACGGGAGTTTCCAGTCCAAACGGCTGGTTAAATCATCACCCAGTTGATCGCGGATCAAGTTATAACGGTATCGTGTCTGACGGCCGGAACCTTTAAGCAAGTTTGTCAGGTTTTCCCATTTATTGTTCTTCCCTAAAGGAATCACCCCGCCTTTTTTATCCTGCCGCTGGTTGACATATTGAGCTAACTGCTGTAAATCTTCCGTCGTGACATAAGAATTCTGATAAAGATAATTACGGGCCGCTTCGGCGATGTTATTCCCTGGCTGTAACGTTAATAGAGATCGAACATATTGAAGCGGATTGTTGGCCACACGGGCAATGTCTTCAATTGGTTTTTCGGCCCACTTTGAATCTTGCTTCAGCAATACATTGTTATAGATGTCATCAGCACGGTTAATATCCGCAATACGCGCGACCTCGTCATTAAAACCGAGTACTTGCGCGAATTTTATCGTCGGCAATGATGAAACCCCAGCGGCTCGTTTCATTGTTTCCAATTCATTTGGCGCCGGGTTTAGGGCCTTGAAATAAGCTTTAGCGCTAAATTTTTGCTGCTTTTCGCGCAAGATATATTCAGGAACATTAACAGCGGCGCCCAGTTTAGACACACCTTGCATTCTTTGTTCAAAGTCTTGCTGTTTACCGCGTTTTTCCTGAATATTGTTTAACTTCGAATCCAAACCTTTTTCGGTAATATATTTTTGCCATTGCGTATAAACGCTATCACTCGACGGAACACCCAAGGCCTCGGCAATCTTAAGTGTGGCCAGATATGGTGTCTCTTCGTTTTGTTTGAGAATGACGCGTAATTCAGGAATGGAAATTGTTCGCGGTGGTTGGCCGGGCACTGTTGGGACTCTCTGTTCCCAGAAATTAACCATCGCAGCGAGCCGACGCGCCTCAGATAAATCAATCAGCCCCCGATCAACCAATTCTCTAGCCATGTCAAAGGCACTGCTCGTGGTTATCTTTTCGTCGGAGTTTCTAACAATTGACCTTCCCGTCAAAGCGGAAAGTTCATCAGCAACTTCGTTGGGAGAATGCTGGATCCCTAAAGTAATGTTCAAAATCGCGCGGCCGTTTTCATCTAAAGTTTTGCCTTCAACCGTGTAATAATTACGCAGGATTTCTTTTTGTTCGTGCGTTAATCCAGGATTAAATTCCTGCGGGAAATATTTATCAAGTTCTCTGTCGGTCGCGCTCACAATATCGCTAGCCGGTGTGGCGGCCCATTGCATAAACGGTGACTGCGCGTAATAAGACGTAATTGTCGACGGAAGAATTTCCTCACCCAAGGCCTTGGCCACCGCCAAAATTTGACGGTGCGCGAATTCTCTCTCCGCGAAGTAAGGACTTCTGGCAACTTCAAGGAAGTGATTCAAGTTTTCCAGCGTCGGTTCAATGGTTTCAAATTGAGTTTGTTCTTCAATCATCTGCTTTTGAGCAAAATCGAGAAGCGCTTGAACACGGGCCAAAGTCTCGGGACTCATGTTGTTGGCCTTGCCGCGGTCACGCAGTGTGCGCCACATCGCGATTGTTCCTTGCCAATTTTGCTGAGAAGCTTTTTTGACCCACTCAAGACCGGTCGACGCGGTTTTCTCAGATTCCTGTGTATCGCCATAAAAACCGTTACGCTGTTCGACCATCACTTGACGGACCATTTCTTTGTCTTGGTCCGTTGTTGTATCAAACAGTTCCTGGATATCTGATCCTTGACGAGAATTTAATAAAATCTGACGGATGGTGTGCTGGTTGGAACTGGAACGCTGCACGAGTTGCAGGTAATCCGTGACCAGTTCAAGCTGGTCGAGCGGATTGACGGCTTGTCCTTCTTTCGATTGGCGCTCTAATTCGATTGCTCTTTCTGCTAGACCTACAATTTCTTCGTCCTGGCTGTAACTCAAAAGCATACGGCTGTCGTTATTAATATGTTTGAGCAGTTGATCGAGGGACGGTTTGTCAGACAAGATAAATTTGGCACCGGCGGTCGATCTATTTTCGATGCGCCAGTTGCGGTTGACCGCATGTGTTAAATCAGCCGTCGGCCAGTTCTGGGCGTTAACGACGATGACATCAAAATTTCCTTCTGGACTGAGTTCCTTGGCAAATTCGGATGAGGCAATGACAACTAGTTTTTCGGTGCCAACGTTCTTAATAATACTTTTGTCAGGAGTCGATCCGTCGACCAAAACCACTCGGACACCGCTGTCTTTAAACTTGGCGGCTAACTCTTCATAGGTCTTTTTGCGCAAATTGGTTTCGGCCACAAAAATCAAACTGCCGATGCCTCCGTCTTTAACACCGTCAGTATTCTTAAATGGTAAAGCCCGCGCCTGCTCGATTAATGTTGTCAGCTGTTCAGTAAGATCGGGTCTCTGTTCAACATGCTGTACGAATTTGCTTACGGATTTCAATTGATCTTTAGTTAAGTCCTGTTTTCCTTCTTCCCGCAACTGCCTATACAAATCTTCATATGTTTTTTCGTCTCCCATCAACCTAGCTTGCTTAAATACATTACTTTCCTCGCCCACGTCTTTAACATCAATGGCCCCAGTCTTGGCCAACATGATGGCCCTGGCGCCGGCCTTATTGGCCGTGGCCCCGATAACCGCTCCGCGTCCGCCGAACATTTCTTGCAGCGGATTTTCCCGAACAGTGTCGCCGGAGACGGTCATGTTATCAAGTTTTAACTGATCTTCCTCCGCTTTACCCTGGTTATACATCTTCGTCGCCGCGACTTTGAGCGCGACGTTACTGAACAAAAGATCGGATTGCAAACGGCCGGCGCGATCCGTTAAAACCAGTTCTCCTTTTTTCTTATCAACATCCAACCGCAAGCCTAACGGTTCAACAATCCCGCGGATCACATTGTGGACCAAGGCCCTTGGATAATCTTCAAAGTCCTTATTCACCAAATCTGATACAAGCAAATCTTGATGCTGGCCGGGTAAAGAATTCGCCGCCATCGGCGCTAACCAAACAATGCGCTCCGTTGATTTACGTTTTTCATATTCTTCCCGGTCTTGAGTAAATGCAATTGGCAGGGTTTCATCGTCGGAAGCTTCTTCTTTTTTGCCAATGATTCTTATTTTCTTGTAAAGTTTTTCAGCTGACTTACGAATCTGTTTGACCACCGGATTGTTCTTAAGCGCTGTGCCTTCTGACTGAATAAATGTTGTTTCCAATAAGAGAAGATCGTCGGCTTCATCGAGAATCGTGACACCATCATTTTTAATTTTCTCAAGGCCTTCTAAAATCCGTGGATTATAGAAGAAGCGGTTGGGCATGTGACCGCGGTTGTTAAGAGAAATAACAACGAGCGTTTTGGGATTGTTCAAAGCGTCGGCGATTTTTTCTTCAATTTCTTGACGCTGTTTCTCCATTAAGGCTGGATTGGTATTAAAATCGCGTAGTATCTTATCGTGCTTGCCAATCAACTCATCTAAATCGACAATCTCAAATTCTTTGTTAATGGCTGCTGCCATTGTTGGATAACTTACATCAAGTCCAGGCGGCGCGTCGGGGCTGGTATATTTTTTAGAATCCTCAGGACTGCGGGTGATTATGGTTGCATGCTGGTCTCGTTTCATAAAGGCGAAGGCGGCCATGGCTTCGGCTAAAGTTTTTCCAGCGGCGTTAGGGGCGACAGCGATATTCAGATTGGTTAAGGCTTGAGTGATTTCAATTTGCTTCTCAAATAGATCTTGGTCAATGCTTTTGCGATTAAGCTCAAAGATTATTTTGGAAATAGTTTTATCAAACTCGAATGGCTGACGGACAGGGGGCTGCAGGCTTTTCCCTATATTGATCGCATTCAATGCATCGAAAAGCGTCTCAGCCGGGTTAACCAGTACAGCGGCGTCAGCATCGTCAGTGCGCGGAGGCAGTTGTTTAGAGGCAGGTCTTGCAGGAACAAGTTTACGTTCGCTCGACAGCCTCGACGGTGGGGCGCGAGCTTCTTGTAACGTTCTTACCGGTGTTGAAATCGGCACGGCCGTTTCGCGTACATTGTTTGTTTCTTCATTTTGCGGTGATTGCGATTGAGTCCGATTCTCAACAAACTTTTCCAAACTGAATTTATCTTTAAGCTCTTTAGCCTGGCTGCTTTCTAAAGAACCAGCCAATTTGATCAACGTCTGGCGATTCTTTGCATCTTGAACCATCGCCGGTGTTACAAAAGTCATGGCAAATTGAAATGCCTGTTGACGCGAACCTTTTTCTAATATTTCCGCAATATCTATTTCTTCGACGGGTCTGCTGCTGACCTCGAAAGCAGCACCGGGGATCACGGGAGAACTTGGAACACCAACGGCAGATGTTTTTGATGGCTCTTCGGTTTCTTCTTTGGTCGTCTTATTCTTTCCTACGCCAAGCAGACTCAGGAAGAAGCCAAATAAGGAAGCGTCTTTACTTGTTGACTCTTTCTGATGTTTGGCCACTACATTGGGCTGTAACGCCAGCGACGATAATTCCCGGGCAGACATCTTGACAACTTCAGGACGGACGGAAACAAATGTTTTACCTTCAGCCTCGAATTGATGCACTTGAATCGGTCCAGTTTGCTGTGGATTCACCACAATCGCATTGATCGAATGACTTACCGATTGAATTTCTGGACGATCCTGCAAAGCGCTCATCAGAGTTGTGGCTTCTTCAGATGAAAATTCTTTAGAATTATATTGAACCATCTTTAATTCCGACGACGAAGTGGTTACAGGAACCTCTTTAATGTCCGACGCTTGGGCCACCTCAACATCGGAAGTTGATGAAGTCATAAATCCATGCGCTATCAGATATTCGTCAAACGAAAGTGACGATTGATCTTGAGGAATCTCTTCATGTTTTTCACCTAAGAATTGAAAAGCTTTAGCCATTCCAACCGCACCTGCAGTCTTTAGTAAATCTGTCCAAGATTGGTCTTTATTCTTAAGCTCTTCCTTGGCGACACCGATTATACCCAATGAATCTTTCACTGTTGATTCTCCCGTCGCCGCTGCCCGCAATAATCTAGGATTAAGAACAAGGATTCTCTTTGAATCACCGCTCACCAACACAATACGGGCGTCTTTATCTTGGGCGATCTCGCCGCTAAACACCACAGCATCAAAATGTTTCCCATCACCCATCCGGCTCACCAACTCCCCGTATAAATCATCGTTCATTTGAATTGGAACAAAAACTTTATGGTAGAGAGTTTCGTTATTTAACCGATACAAATCGAATTTATATTGCGGACGGTCTTTGTTTTCTTCAATCGCCGATGTGTTGGCATTATTAGAATTATTGGCAAACGGGCTGAAAAGCGCTTGATCAAAATTTCGGTTGTCGGTGATTTCAGCCAGGATCGGCTGTGATTGCGGCCTGGCTTCAAGATAATCCGGCGCGACATAAAGGATACTCTGCGGTCCGCTAGGTCTTTGACCTTGGCCTAAAATGACTTTTCCGTCGGGTAAACCCTTGTCCACAACGACCGCGTCGATTCCAGTTGAAATGTTTAAGCGTGAAATGTTCTCTCTTAAATGATCGGCCTGTTCCACCTCTACTGGAGAAACCGCAAAAATAGGAACCAATGGCAACTCAGCTTGATTAGATTTCGAGATATCGATCGCGGAACGTAAAACAGGTTTTTGATCAGTGGTCATAATCGGAGAACGGCTTGTATCTTCGATAAGAAAAGCTGAATCTTTTTGATCAATAGCTGCGGCCGTACGTTCAGCCGGTTTTTCTTTTCTTAACGCAGGGTTCTTGTCTACAACGTTAAAGACAATTCCCCCATTGTGGTCGATATTTTGGACCGTTAAGGTTGCGCCGGCTTGTTGAGCCAAGTCAACGACCTTTTGAGCAAACTCTTCGGCTTTGGTCCCATTCTTCGAAATCGTATCATAGCGGACATACATCAATCCGCCGGGTCGCACGACGCGGACAAACTCATTGAAACTATCGATGACTTTGGCAGTCCCGCCTTGGTCACTGATCCACTTAAACAAATCAATCACTGAAAGCTTATTGACGGAGTTGTCAGCCAAAGGAATCTTGGCGGCGTCAGCATTTAGTAATTCAACATTCTTAAAACTATTTGCGTTTTCTTCGTTGGAACCAGACGATGGATTTTGTTGATTGACGATTTCAGAGACCGGCCGGTTGAGGAGTTTGCTTACATCAAAGTTTGTTTTTTGAGACAATTGGGCGATGATTTTTTCTTTTTGGTCTGCCGGCGCTTGAGCGACTGTTTTTAGAATCTCCCGCACAAGCGGTAGATTTAAACTCGATTTATCCAAATAGATTGTTTTCGCACCTTTGACGGCAGAAACAGCTGTATACGAACCAGGACCTCCGCCGACATCTAAATAAGTATCTTCCGGTCCAACATTTAACGCGTCAGCTCCCAATACCTCTTCCGCTGGAATGGTGCGTGAAAGTCTCAACTGATCAACACCGTTTGATGTAGCGCGGTTAATCTGACGTGGGCTCGTTTCTGAAATCGCTGAAGTTTGATCCTCAGAATTTATTAACTCGGCAAAGTCAACATCTTGACGCGGTTTCTCACCCACCACCATTCCCAAAATCTGCCCGCCGATGATTTTCTCGGCGGATTTTTCTTTCTTGGATAAAACGGGCAAGCTCGGCAGCGCTTTGGTATCGAAAGGCTCGGCTTCTTGCAACATTTTTTCATACGGAATTTGGCCGTTGTTCATAACTTGATGCATCTTAATTTCATCTTTAACATCTTCGGCTTTTTGGTCCGCGCGTCCACCGAGAACACTGAAATCCATATTCTTAACATCTTTGTTGTTTAACTTATTCATATCCATTTCAAAAGCGCCCACGGAGAACATCGGCGAGGATGTTCCTTTCCAAACCAGACCGCCATTTTGCGTGTCGCGTGTGATCTGGCCTTGGGCGTTTAGCTCACGGTATTTATCGGCATCGATTTTAAGAATCGGCAAACCAGAAACTTTAAATGCATTGTTTCTTTCATCAGATGGCTTGACTTCGACTGGAACACTGGATTTTTCTATAGGACGGTTCATTTCATCCGTGAGTGTATAATTTCCGTCGGAATTCATTTTAAGCGTCAACACTTTGTCTTTATTTCCTTCTGACTGGAGCAATTGCACAATGTGAGTTTCCTGCGGATTAGCAGTATCTTTAAATTGAACAGTTTTCTCAGGTGTTGTGATTGCGTAATTGACCTTGGTTGTTGGCGGCGTTGGAGCGTCTTTAAAACTGGTTTCCATCTGGGTTTTGAAAGTCTTGGGAAGCAGATCGCGGATAGCGCTGATTCTCTCGTCGGTATTGGCGACATGCGCGGTTTGCTTTAAAGCGTCGTTGATAGCCAAAAGCTGGGTGTCCACAATCCGTGTTCCAGACTCATTGCCAAGCTGATTGGACGTTGCACCGATATTGTTGCCGTCAACACGCAGGACAACAAGTTTCTTCGTATCCGCATTCCAGAGAAGCGCGCCATACTCGTCGGATTCTTTGCCCATACGAAAGACCACATCAAAACTTTTGGCTGGCTGAGTATGGACAACATGATTCATTAAACGATCAAAATGTTCGCGTCCGACAAAGACATTTTCCTGAGCAGATAAATTTGGAGTTTGATAACGGGTCGTGCGTTCAATGATTTTTCCTAAAGCATTCTGCATCCCCACCACATCTTGCTGCCGTTTCGCTTTGGCATAGTCTTTATGCAACTCTGTAAGCGATTGACCAGGGACCATCTGAGATCTTAATTCCGAAATGGGTATAAATTCACTCTTAATGGAAGGTTCGTTCGAGAGAAAGTCAATCGCGGGTCCCTTCATGTCGCTGAATTTTGTAACACCACTTTGAGCCGTCGTTTTGGCTTCTCCAATGGCTGAAACACTTCCTTTACCTTGAGTGCGCGGTATTTCTACGGGGATATTTTCTTTAGCTATGATAGTGGCAGCCGTCAACGCAGATTGCAGCCTTGGTTCAAAAGCTAACTGCGTATACTTTGCCCCTTGAAACGCTTGTTTATCAAGATCATTGGCCAATCGAACCGCTGATTCTTCATCTGCTGGTGTGGCGTCCGCTTTTTTGGAGAGTCCAATATAAACATTGAAATTTTGCGAATTGAAATCAGCCAGCTTTTCCGGAACAGCCGAACGTACTTTGAGCTCATTGACCACACTCTTGCGGAAATCTGAATTGTCCGCGGCGATATTTTTAAGCGCCGCGGTCAATTGTTTTTCATCCTCAACATTGCTGAATATCATCTGGAACGACGGGCCGGCGTTATAAACTTGATACTTGATATCTGTGCCTTTCAATTGTTCGTTAAGGGCCTGCGGTAATTTTTCGGCGACAACTTTAATCGCTTCATCACCGAATTGATGTCCCAAGCCCATATCTTGGCCGCGGGTGTTAAATTGGTTCTTAAAATCTTGTATCTTAACGGCGCCGACAACAATATTGTTTTCCTTGGGATTACTGAGCTTTGACACCAATTCATCAGCATATTGTTCGCGGTTGGGCAGACCGTTTGAAAAACTGGTGATTTCCTTAATCGCGTTGATCGACGGAAACTTGATAAGCTCGGCGCGGTCGATGGATTCTAATTCAGGAGAACGAACGTTCACAGGTATGGAAAATACCTCCCCAACCCCGGGGGTTGGGACGGTATTCGCCGCTGCTAACGCGCGGTCAAAATCTTTATGTGCTTGAACAGCTTTAGTTAAACCAACAGTGATCTCCGGCGCTAAATTGGCCGGCTGTTTGACCGTTGAAACTTCGCTAGCACGGTTCAGATCTGTGACAAAATTCCTGACCGTATTATTAATCATGAGCACTTGCGGGCTGCCCGGCTCTTTATTCAACGTCACAATTTTCATCGGCTCTGACATGTCATGATTGACAACGACTTGGTTAACGCCGCCCACGTGCGGCGCTACAGCGGCCAACACCGCTTCGGCATCATTACGGGTCAAATCTTGTGGATTAAACTTAAATGGTTCACCAAAATAATTTGTCAGGCGGGTTTCTTGAACAGAGGACGGACGTTCTTGAAGCTCTTGCTGCCGATCATAATTTTCAATATCAACTTGGCGCAGCGGAGTACTCGGGTAGTTAGATAAATCTTTAAGCGAGGAAAGTTGTTCTTCATTTAAAACCAATGTGTGTGCGCTGCCTTCTTGAACAATGGTCGGCGCGATGGCTCTATCCGGCGGGCCGCGCACAGGAAGAACTCTAACATGGTCAACTGTAATGCCGCGATCGTTTAATTGACGGACTGTTTCAACCGGAACGCGTTGATCAAATGTAACCGCGCGGCCATTTACATCCGCTGTCATCATCAAAGGCGCTTGCCCCTTCCCTAATAATGCATTTTGATCGCCCTGAGTCAGTTCCTGTGTCCAAACTGGAACCTTCATCTTGGTTCCGGTCAAAGATTCAGCTACTGTTGAAATTGGAACGAGCGGTTCTTCAACCGTTATACTTTCTGAACGGCCTGTGGCTTGTTGAATCACACGCGGTCTTTCAACGATTGTAAAGTTGTGGACTACATCGCGCGTTGCTTCATGGTCGGCCAAGGTATTGGCATGCATAATAAGTTCAACATTCTTTTCTGGAACTTCTTGTGGTTCAATCGGTTTAAGTCCTGATGAATTCAAAAGGAAAAATTTATTTTCGTTATCCTGATTTTGGGCTAAATTCGCGGCGGAAGTGCTTTTAATTTCATTAACAGCAGCATTGTTCACCAAACTAAATTGCTGTTCAATACCTTTAGCAACGGCCGGCGGAACAACTAAAACAATCTGCTTGCGATCTTCTGCGGCCTGCGCATTATTATCTTCAACTATTTGTTGGATTCGTGTCACAAAATCCTTATCTGAAACCACATGTCCGGTCAACCCGCGGCTAATACCTAGAGCCGCTGGCCGCTGTGACCAGGAAACAATAGGACGCTGGGAAAAAACCTCCCGGGTAGTTCGCAAAGAAATCCCCACATTGTTCTCATTCACGCCAGTCATTTCTCTTATAGCTGATAGGCCCTGCTTTTCCGACGGAATAAGGACCCCACGGTCAGTTCCCAATGAAAGGCTCGGCTTGTTCATGCTAACAGGTGTGGTCGCTGATTCGGATGTCGGTTTTGGTTCTCGCGTTGCTTGGTCCATCAACTCCTTTACAGCGCCGGCATATTTCAAAAGCGGTTCCTTGACCTCTGCGGTTTCTTTATCGAATTTTTCAACGTCTTGTAAGTCGTTGGCTATTTGTTCCAATGATTCCATCACCCGTTCAGGACGATAATAATAGGTTTGACCAATATTGAATTCTTTATTCTGAATATGCTCTATTTTACGAATTCCCATTGTCTTCACAGCTTCTGTATTCATAATGCGGTCAATGATCTTGTGATTACCAGCATACAAATAATAACCGGGCTTTTTAACGTCCAATAAGAATGCGACAAACGTCGGATCTTTCTCCTTTAAGTATTTGACCGCTTCGTCGTCATTATTTTTCTTCAATTCTTTGATTAATCCTGAGAAGGCATCAGCTCGAACGGGCGCGATGACTTTAAAGGTTGGCAGTTCTTTGCTTCCTTCAACGGATTTGATAATGACCTTGGCTTCATCAAAAGCCGCGCCCCAGGTATTCACCAATGCTTGAGTTTTGGAAACAACCCCTTTGGCCACTGGTCTAGCCAACACCTCTGGGGTTCCGCTTGCATCATGCCAACTACTCAATTGGTGCCATGGGTATATTAAAGAGTTTTCATCTATCGCGCTTCGAATGGAGGTCTTCCTTAGCCATTCAGCCTCCGCCAAAGGATAACCCAAGACGACAGCGCCCAAGAACGTACTCTTGTTTGCAGATGTCAATTCTTTGTCGTCTACTCCCTTAAGAATAAGCTCGTCTAACTGGGTCAAAAATCTTTCCTGCTTAACTTGCGGTAACCGCGCGTAACGTTCACCCCTTGAGCTGGTCGCCGTCGGGACTTCTGGCTTTTCTTGAATTCCATTCAGGCGGGCACTCAAATCATTTGAATGCAATAACGGCACGAGTTCCGACATAAACGCCAAATGCGTGTCAGTTCGCGCCTCAGCACGCGGGCCCTTGATGGCTTCGGCGTTTACTTCATCAAAGAAGGTTGGCACATGATATTCTTTTTTATCAAAAAATCCGCCTTTAATATGTTCCGGCATAGGAAGCTCGCTTGACTTCCAATCCATCTGCAGACTGTGTTCCAGTAGATCAGTGTAAACCGGCCGCAGTCCTGCTTGGTCTATGCGGGAAAGCATCGTCGAGAATAAAGCTTCTTTATATTGTTCTTTTTCTTTAGTGCCAAATTCTTTGAAAGGAATTTCCTCGCTATTCTTCACTACATAAGGAATAGATTGCGCCGCTGCCCCAGCTTGAAAAGCTGTGTCCGGATAAATAAACGGTGAAGAAGCCGCCTCGATGACCCAGCTTGTAAAATCACGCAACGTCACGACATCACCATTTTTGTTTTGCAAAACCGGCTGTTCTCTTTCCTGCGGCGAGGCGTCTCGATAATATGACAACAACTTGACCGTGGCTTCAATAGCCAACCGTGTATCTACAAAATGATCATCATTCATCGTATCTTTGAACGTATGCGGTCCATGATAATTAATATCGCGAATGATTGAATACAAGTAGGCGCCATAGTTCTTAACCTGTCCCGGAAATCTTTCTAATTCTTGAACATCTTTTTCTAATTGCGGCGCTTCGAAGGGTTTTAGGCTCTTTTCTATAAAAGTAGTAACCGGTGCGCTAACAATATATTCACCGATATTTCGAGAAATATCTGATCTGGGTTGAGCCATAGCGTTTATGCCGTTGGAGGCAATGCTTGCGGGATTTGAAGACATAGCATTTATCGATTGAGATCGAAAAGTTGGGATATATTTTTTGTAATTATCAATTGTGCTGGAGGCTGCTTGGGAAGAATTGATCGGTGATCGATCAGTTCCCGTTTTCACAAGTTCGGCAAAGTCAAGTCTTGACGACTGGTCAGCTTCTTTGTCGAGTTTGAAATTCCTTGTCTCGCGGGTGGGCGTTTGCACTAAATTATTTTTTACCGGATGAAATACATCTTCAAAAACAAAACGCACGCTTGTGCCTGTGGCTGGTTGCTGTGTTTGACCATTTTGATTCTCTTGACGAGAAATTCTTCCATTCTCAAAATTGAAATTGAGTGAACGACCCGCGGGTTCTTCGGCACTTTTCGTATTAATTTCCAGATGGCCTTTCAGACCCGCAAAGCGCTGACCATATTCAAAAAGTCCACGGTCCATACCACCGATACGTGCACCATATTGTTCACTCTTACTGGTTGTTTCGTTTTCTACAAGATTATTCCATACGCGATTAGAAATACCTTTTCCATTATCAGTAACTTCAATCACTAAAGCATTGCCTTGTTGATACACCGAGGTATCAAGCTTTCCTTTAAACTCATGGCCGTTGGTCTTTGCGGCAGCGCCGGCGATTGTGTCAATCGCATTACCATAAAGCTCATCCAAGCTGACTTCAACCGGTTGTTCTCTAGCGGCTACCTTTACTTTCATTAAATCATTTGCTGGCAATCCAGATGAGCTTTTCTCCGGAAAAGAAATGACTCCTGTCTCATGGATCGCTCGATTATTATTCAATTGATTTCTTAATTGTTCTGATAATTGTTCAGCGGTTTTATTCTTTAATTCCGTTAAGCTGCTCTCGTCAATTTTGGCCGGCAGTTGAACGTAGCTCACGGCTTTTAGTTCTAAAGGAGAAATGGCGCGCGCGGTAGTGTAATCCGAACTGATCGACGATTTTTCATTTCCATCTTTCACCAGCTCCGCGCGGTCGATTACTCCCTCCTCAACATCGGGAGTTGAGGTGGCATTTGCTTTTACAATGTATGTTCCCTCTTGTTGGTTATAGTCAACATCTAACCGCGGGTCCTGTTTTAAAGCTTCATACATCCGGGTTGCCTCTTGCGAACGATCAGCCGATGATTTCCATTCTTTAACTTCACCGCTTGAAACCAAAAAGGCCACAGCCTTTCTCATATATCCCTGATCTTTTTCAAAGGTTGCCGTAACAGGTTCAAAAATCTTTTGGTTTTCACCCAGGGCCTCTGCTTCGGCAACAACTTTAAATTCTCCGTTATCTAAAGGACGCATCACAAGCATAGTTGGCTTAGCAGGATCACCTTTTTCTGAAACAAAGACAACATGTAAATTAGTATCCGTATCCACAACATGTTTAATAATCTCTGGAGAAGTAACATGTTTATATAAAAAGGGCGAATATGACTGCGGTTTATCAATATCCGCCTGCGCAATAGGACGCATCATGTCTTGTATTTCTTTGATCTCATTTATAATGGTAGGGATAGACTCGGCCAAAACTTTGTCATTTTGAGCAACGGTGTGCGCCTCTTTCAATATCGCCAAGGCCTCCGCTAAATTTCCATTTCCTCTTAGAGCATCAGCGTGCGTAAGTTTTTCTTTGAACTCATTGGAACTGATCGACGATTTTTCATCTTCATCTTTCACCAGCTCCGCGCGGTCGGATGATAAAGAAGAATCCGCTTTGCGGTCCAAAAATCTAGCCAAAACTTGAGTGGCTTTGCCTTCATCTATATGGTAATCGGTCTTTAATTTTTCTTTAAGCTTCTGGGCGCCTTCAATGAAATAAATCTGAACGTCGGCGGTGGCCTGTTGCTTAGAGATCCCGGCCGCTTGAGCCAGATTATCTCTGGCCGAGAAAAGCCGGTCCATATAGGCGCCGGGGTTGGAACCTTTAGTTAAACGGCTTTTTAGCTTTCCTGCGGACCGCTCGTCAGTAAAACCAAACGCCTCAACCCTGGGTTTAACTTCCGCCCAGGCGGCCGCAGGCGCATCCCAGTTTCTGGCCAAATTCTTTATGTCCGTCGGGGAAAAATTTTGTTCTAAAAACGCCTTAGCTGTATCGACGGGCAATAACGCGCCAAACACCAAATCATCGACGTCTTTGTCAGCTGTAAAGATCCTTTCTCCCTTGGTGTTCGTTAAATTTTTATAAGCTTGGTGTTCGGCCAATAAAGCTTTGCCCATTGTTTGAATGGCTTTATCGTCGATCGTTCCGTTATTCAAAGAGGCCGCTATCTTTTCATTAACCAAAACTTTTCTTTCTTCTAACCCAGCTGGACTCATCGCTGCTAAACCTTTAATAAGTTTCCTTTGAATTGTTTCATCTAAACCTAATTGTTGTCCTAACTGTTGTCTCAAATTTAGTAAATATTTATCCGCTGTAAATTGTTTTCCGGATTGACGAGCGATATATCCTGCTGGTAAAGTTAAACTTTTTTCTGGAACACTCATGGTGATTTCATTATTACCCTTCTCCGGAAGGATTCGAATCCTATAAAACCGGTCCCCTTCGTTTGAAAGTCTGTCGTCTAGCCCGACAAGAGTTCCTGGCCTTCCTTCATACAGAACAGCACTTCCGGCTGGGACAATGCGTTCTTCACCACTCTCCTGCTTAACAATGAATTCTTGTTGTTGAGGAGCGCGGTAAGTTTCTCGCCCGCCCATGGTATTTCCATTTTCAAAGCTGTCATTATATTTTTTTTCGGGCTGATTAAAGTTTTCTGGTCTCCACTTTTCGGCCAAACTGCCAGGGGTCGGTGTGGCCACCTCAACTTCTGATGTCGAGGTAGATTTCAGATTGCTTTCTCCAAGACGACTGTTAAATTCTTCGAACGCCTTACGTGCCTCATCCCCGCCTTCTTTAGCCAGGGTCATTTGTGCAGGGGTGAGTTTGGTTGCGAATTGATAGGCCTTGTCTAAATCCTGATCCCGTAGCCCAATCGCTATCTGTTGGTCCAATTCTTTGACGAGGAACTTTCTATTTTCTGAAAGGTATTGGTCTTCATTCTCGCCGTCAACTCTCATGGCGGATGAATTCATCATTTTATGGAAATTGTCTTGCTCATACATTTTCTGGCTGGTACTTGTTGGCTGGGCCATCAATGTCGGCGATGGCAGGCCTTTGTCTTTCCAATTAGCTGACAACACGTCAAAGAGAACATTCACATAACCTGTCCGGGTATTTTCTTTAATAATGCCATCCCTGAGCGCTCCCCAAGTGGCCGCGTGATATTCTGGAGAATGATAATCAATTGTGGGAATTTCTTTTTCTGTTACTTTCTTTAATCCGCTTTGAATTTGTTCATGTTTTTGAAGATTAATATCACGAAGCGTATCGTCATAAATCTGCGGGTTCATGACCTGGGTAAGAACAAATAACGCATAATCTTTTTGGGTAAAATCTGTTTTCGCGCCAGAAATTTCTCTCGGGACCAATACTTTATTTGTGCTTCTGTTCAAACCATAATCTTTGACCAAAATCGGCGCCACGTTTACTAAACTAGCATTATCAGGGAAGATTGATTTTTGTTCACTTTGATTTTTGCTGGGCACGTCATGCGGCCCGCCCACTCGAACATGTTCCGCAATGATTTTTGCGGCCACGCGCAGCGCCTCTGGATCGTCTTTTAATGCATTGACCCGTCGGATAAGTTCATCTCCGTTTAATGTACGGATTGCTTCCTGGGCCTTTTCGAATGTCTTGCGATCTACGATCAGCGGCTTCGTCTCACCTATTCCTAACCGTTGTTCAATGATCGATTTTTCGTCTTTCGATGTTGACGCAGTTGTAGAGAATTTTATCGATAAGTTATCGACATGACTATTCACCAATTCCGCGCGGTCGACGATTGCTATTTTTTCTTTTGACGTATCTACTCCAAGATCTCTATAAAATTTTTCAAAATCACTACGGAGGTTGTCCTTCCTTGCGACAGCCAATTTTAAGAATCCTTCGCGTGGGTTGTTTTGTGAGAGGAGGATTTTGTCCTCAGGATTCTTGATGACATCAAACCTCAATGCAGCATAAGGAACGAGCATTCCTCTATATTCATCATTACCAATTTTATCGACCTGGGCGATTGTTTGCGCGGCTTCATGCCAAGCATCTTCAAGGGAAAGCTGGGTCTTACCTTCTTTAATACTGCGCAACACCATATTGTAGATGGGCGTGTAATGAATATTGCCTGCACCATTGATACTGGCATTAGGATTGTATTTTAAAGAAAGGCTTTCATTTGGATTACCCATGTACTTAAACGCTTGGGCTTTATCAATGGCCATTAATCCATTGTCTGTTTTTAGAAAATGACCGGGATGATCATCGTGATTTGACACCAGCCAATCCAAAACCTGCTCGCGGACAATCGTCCTCAGTTCCTTTTGAGATAAATGGCTGGGGAATGATTCGCCATAACGATCAACCATATCCCACAAGGACCCATTGTTGTCCTGCCAGCGAACAAAGGAACCCAATTGATCATTCACGCGTCCGACGGTAGCATCCATTGTTGTTGATAGTCCCATCCGGCTAGACAAAGAAGAAACAAATTCATCGACTAAAGCCCGATGAACCCGGTTTGCAGGATATTCTTTAAACATCCAAACTGTTCCATTCGCGTCTTGATATTTATTGTGCGCGGTGCCGTCCATGCTGCCGGCCACAATGCCTTCTTGACCAATGGGCGTTAAAGAATTGTAATTGGGCACAATCGAAACATAGTCTTTTACTGTTTTAAATGATTCGTTCTGAGCATCACTTGCCAACATCTGGGAAAAAGCTGATCTCTCTTCAGTCTTTGTTAACACTGCTTGATCGCGCAGGTTTTCTTTTTGTTCTTTTCGTCTTAAAACTTCAGAAGCAGCCACGCCGGCCACTAATGGAACAGTTGAATCAAACGGAATCTCGCTTCGATCGGAATGATTAGGAACAGCTGGTTTTTCTGAAAAATTTTCATGCTCTACAGGTTCTAAATGAACTGTTTGGTTTTCCAAGTTTTGTAATGTCTCGCGAACTTCTGGTCCAATCTGACCATCCGCTTGCAATTTTGCTTTTTGTTTTTGGCTCTGGATTTCTTGAAATGCCACTACGACAGTCTCGACATTACGATCAAAAATCCCTTTTTGTGCGCTATTCTTGGCTTTCTCGACGATAGCGAAAGCATCTTCTGCTTTTATTTCATAGGGTTTACCTGTAAGAGCGTTCACTTTACCGGCAAGATTAGCTACCGCCTGCGGCGCATTCATCTGAGCAATAATCCGCGGGACCACATCTTTGACCTCATCCCCTTTATCACCATAACGAAGCACAGGGATTGCTTGGTCAACGTGAATTGGAATAGGTTGAGGCGCAGGCTGTTCTTTGATGACTTGTTCAATCTTGGGCGGAGCAATGACCTCTGGCTGTTTCACTTTTTGATCGCCGGCTAAAAGGGCCATTCCTAAACCTAACGCGGCGACCCACTTCTTTAAAGCATTTGGTTTGGGTTGAAGAAGCTTTGCTTGTAATTCTTTAATTAAAATCTTAGTCGGAGGCGGAAGGTTAAAATCCTTGGTCCCAAATTTAAACTCCTTTATACTTAGATCAATCGGCACAGACTTAAAATCATTTGACTTAACTAATTCTTTAATCGATGGTTTAATTTCAAAATTAGTTTTAACCTCCTCAATATTCAAATTTATATCTTTTAATAAAGAATTCAGGTCCGACGAGAACCCTCGAAAACTCGGCATAGTCTTTTTAATGTCTAAATCAATGTTCCCCAAAATTTTCTCGAAATACTTTGGACCTTTCAAGTCTTGTTTAATCTGGTCAGAAAAATTAGTCATGACCAAACCAGTCACCGTATCTTTATGCTCTTCAAGTCCTACGACTTTTTGTAAAACAGAATGGCTAATCTCAAAGGCGCGGTCCATATCCATACCCTGAAAGATGAGTTCATTGGCAACTTGATTAACCACGTGATCATATTCGATTGCGCCATTCACAAAATTGAGCTGATGCCAATGGGCCATCATCTGGTCTTCCGGATTGGTCAATTCTATTTGATTGTTTGCGGCAGAATACTTAATAGGATGAGATAAAACAACAGGAGAATTTCCTTCTCCTTCCATAATGCCAAGCAAAGTGTCTCCATTAGTTAAGGGTTTCTTGGAAGCATCGCCATCAATATGAGAACGAACTTGGTTTCTCCACGTCTCAGGAGAAATCTGAGGTAAAAATTCCGGATTAGAACTGGATATTACCAGGCCTTCTGTCTGTATTTGAGGGAATTGATTTTTGAAAATGGCCTGCATCATTAATGGAAACGTCTTATAGCCGGTATCAACAAAACGCACGCGGGGTCTTTGATCATAACCTAGTTCTTTCACTTCCGTTACAATTTGATCAATGGCTTTATCAAAACCCCGAGGTTTGGTCTGATCATTTTTATCAAAAATCGCCTGGCCTAAAGCTTTCAAAAATTCTTGAGAATCATTGTACTGGATAGACAATTGATTAATCTTTTCACTGACCCAAGAATAATTTTGACCTCCCAAACTATCTCGGCTGATATAGTGCAATCCAGTGCCTGCCGCTTCTGGCGCATGGTTTAAATCAGTCAAAGTTTGCTGCACAGTATAGGCCAGCCCGCCATCGCGAGGAAAAGCGACATTATAAAAATCGCCTTTGCCATTATGGACGCCCTGTTCAGCGAGCCACGTGGCAAAAACCATGGCCAGTCCTTGATACGGAGAACCTTTTTGGGCTTCTGCTTCAATTTTTTGTTTAACATCCACCAGCACCTGTGAAGGGGCCGCTATTGCTACAGCTTGTGAAGAACCACCTTGCTCGACGGAAATTCCCTGGTCAGCAAATTTTGGCAATAATTCATCAGTCATCTTTTCAGCTGCTCTCAACATTGTCTGGCGGCCGGGTATCTTGTCACTGCGTGCCTCATTCAATAAAATATCAACCGCTCCCGTTCTCTTAATTTCTCCCCAATACAAATCTTCGAGATGTTTTTGTTGGACAGCTGGAGGAATAGACCTAGTGCCGATAGCTATGGCACCCTCTTGGCCCGAATACTTTTGGATTGCTTTATCATGAAAATCACTCAGAGTTTTAATGTCAGCAAGATCACCACCCACCATGGCACCAAAAATCTGTTTGTAAACTTCAAAAAGATATTGCTTTGTATTTTCCTGAAGAGCCTCGTGCTCAGAATTTCTTATCGGGTTATTGTTTCGATCGGAGCGGCGGTCATCGTCGGCTAAGATTGCGCTGTCGGTAAAGCGCGGGGTTGTTAAGAAAGTTTGTGCTGGATGATTTAAAGTTTCAGACGGTCCAACGAGTTCGGCGCGGTTTAGATTGAGACGTGGCGTTAAGGTGGAGGCTGTTGTTGCTGGGGCGGATTCTTCGTCGCGAAGCATGGCGTTGTCGGAGGCAGACGACCTGAGTTCCTTCGCAACATCGGGAGTTGATGGAGAATTATCAGCGACATTTATTCTTGGCGAATTTGCGCTGGGATTGTTTTGGTTCGCCTTCTCGATAACTTGGTTAAGCTGCTCTCTTAGCTCTTTCTCCAGCAAATCAGCGTTTCTAGTCACATAAGAGCGGCGATCTTTCATAAATCTGAAGCTGGGCTTAAGAACAATATCTCCGCGATGATATCCGTTTCCTTCCTGCATAACAACCATCACTTGAAGTATGTCGGAATAACCAGCATCTCCGACGGAGCGGACCGCCTCGACGGCATTTTCGATATTGTCTTTAGTTACAAATTCGCGAACTTCAGATGGCTTCAACTGTTCAACAGGAACAACATTTAGTTTTTGAGATGCATAGGCGGGGTTTCCTCCAGTATCAACCACACCATAAAACTTTGGCCCCACTCCAAGACGGTCATAAACTGCGGCACCTTGGACTTTATTATTGAACCCGGCAAGACTCGTCTTCCAACCATCTTCTGAAACAGGATTGCCTAAAACCTCAACATGAACCGCTTCATTACCTATCCGGCCTTCATAAACTCCAACCGTTATGCCCAAATTTTCATCTCTTGATTCCTGACGTAAGCCAGTCAATTCTACGGGAGCACGTTCATATTTCGCGGTTTGCGACTGATATCTAGTTTTCAAATCGTTTGGAACGGATGAAAAACCTCGATATTGAGACGATAAGTTCGACGTATTATCAATAAAGGGGGGTTTGGTCTCCGTCTTTTTTGGTTCGACCAATGGCGCTGGTTGACGCTCTTGTTGTGCGAAAGCTTGTTTTTCCGCTTGTGCCTCATCCATTCCTTCCTCAAATAACCGTACATTAATCTTTTTATATCCGGCGTCGTCTAATCTTTCTCTAATCTTTGAAACATCGCCGATATCATGAACATAAACATCGGTTACATATCTAAAATTAAGTTCTTGACCAAATCCTTGTTCAAATCTGCTTTTGTGTTCCGATGGAAGAACTCTTCGTGAAAAACCAAACACAATAGGTACATCATTTGATTTTAATTCTGTTCTCTGTTGTTCATTTAAAGTTTCAAGCGTTGCTAATGACTTTTTAAGACGGTCTAATTTTCTGTCTTTGACCTCTCTGTCAAAAATATCTTCTGGTTTTAATTGATCTTTCTCGACTTGTACTTTTGCAATCTTTTGTTTCAGGCTATCAATATCAAAATCATGTGCCCGCGCGGCATATCCTTTGGCCTTAGAAAATTCTTCCGTAACATAAATTGTCTTTGAATCTGTTGGATCGGCTGAAACGAACTCACCGCTAAAGATAGGCTCTCCATCTTGCAGTAGCCGATCACCACTTTTAATTTTTCCGGTTTTTAAAATTTGATCGAGACCGTTAATCGTTGTCCCATGATAATAAATCGGAATTGGTGTTTCGGAACTCAACCGAGCTTTTAAACGAGTTTCAATATCTGTTTCCCTTGATTCAATCGCACGGTAAGTTCTCGACTCGATTCTCGACGGGGCGGATTCTTGGTCGCGGAGCATGGCGTTGTCGGAGGCAATCGGGCTAAGACTTCTAGCTGCCATGCTTGGTTGCACGCCGTTAACCTTTTCAACTTCCGATATTGAAGACGCATTTCGGCTTCTTAGAAAATCTTCGACGACTGGATTTATTCCCTTCGGGAATGCCGTCGGCCCACCGCCGCCGGTCGTTTTGTTTTCTAGTTGATCATTCCACTGAGATGTTACGGTGGCTTTATCGTCGAGAGTTTGTGTTTTGATGATATCATTTAAAGAATTCGCAATGTCTCTATACGCGCTTCTCTTTAAAGCCGGGGCTTGATCAATGATTACGCTCATGTGTGAAGCATTGGCTAAAAATTGATGTAAAACGGTTGAACGCAGACTGCTTTTGGTTTCATTTAAAGCCCGTTGTGAATCAGCTGACGATAACCCATCATTGATCAAAATTTGCGGATTATTCTCAGCCACCGCTAAAATAACTTTTAATGTCCTCGCTGTAAGCGTGCTATCTCTTTGACTTCTCAGTTCAAGAAAATGACGCTGAATCGCAGGCTCCGGTCTTAAATCCGGATGATTTAATCTTTCTCCGGCCTCTCTCTTTTCTACAATCCGATCAATTAAAGTTGAGACAGCAACTGAATCACTTCTACCTGCGGCAGTCTTTAACATTTCTGGAAGAACTACTCTCTTAAACTCACCTAAACCAACTGATTCTCTCGCCCATCTAACAAAGGCTTGACCTTCACCATATTCGGGAAGATATCCTTGATCGTACGGCGTTCGCACCGAGCGTTTTTGTACGGATTTTGCGGTTTGATTAAAAACAGGATCGTTATATAACCGTCCCAAATAATTAAGCGCAAAAACAGAGAAATCCTCCGGTATTCCTTCTTGCACAAACTTTTTCCCTTCAGCAGAAAAATCATTACTACGGAAAATGCCCTGGAAACTCATCGCGTGAGCATACTCATGTAAAGTCGTCCACAAAATTCTTCGAAAAGTCATATCCATCTTAACGATAACTTTAGCCGCCGCACCACCTGCCATTAAAGGTAAAGGCTTTGTAGTTCCTCCAGCATTTTTATATTCTCTGAATAACGTAATTTCTCTCATTTGGCGATCATGGGCACTATATGGTTGTTTCATAATAAATTCTTCGGTTCTAATTATCTCATCCACAAATTCCTGAGCATCTCTCGCCATGACTGTATTCACCTGACTGCTTTGTATCGGTTTCCCAAAATATCTCTCTCCAGGCCCGCCCGCCGCAAAGACAGCGTCGGCAAAATTGGCCAGCGGTCCGTTATTGGGCGTTCTCCAAATCGGTGCGTCAACAAAAACAGCCTGGTAAATTTTCATTCTTTGCTGATTGGTATAGTAATTAGAAAACATTGGCTGATCAAAGGCTCCTTGTAAAACAATATTTTCAACCGCCTCTCGTGCCTCATTTTCATTAAAATTATATTGATTAACCAATGTTTGTCTTAAATTGATTGCGGCCTGTGATTCTTTATCCCCAACAACAACTTTCATCATAGCCATTACTCGTTCATATTCATCTTGTCTGACGTAAAAACTGTTTTCCATTTCACTAAGATGAGGAAGGGACGGATGGAACTGTAGTTCGTTTCTTAAATCGCTTTGCGCGGCCCGGACACCTTGAGCGGTTTGTTCCGTCGTCTCAAAACCAAGAGTGTTTGTTATTAAAGCCGCTCCGCCCGTGTTCTCCTTAATCACGCTAATTTGACGATCAAAAGAACTTAAAATTTGTTGAACGGTTGAATTTCTTTGCATGTTCTCTTGAATATTAGGTAATATCGCCTGAACATCCGGATTAGTTTGCGCTTGAGCATTAATGACAGGTAAAGCTTTGGCCACACCGTCCTGGATTATTAATGATTTCAGATCTTCAAGTTGATTAATACGATGAACACCCTCTTGCCTGAGCTCTAAGCTCTCTTTAACACTGACCAATTCCTGATGCGTAGAATTAATTTCTTCTGAAAATTTCTCCGGAGAAATTGTCGCCGGTCTTTCAATTTGGCCGAGAGAAACAATTAAATTATTCAAATTATTTATAATTTCCGGAATTTCATGATCTGGAATGCGTGCTTGTTGGTAGGGTGTTATATAAGACTTCACCGCCTGAACCGCTCTATCGTGAAGATCGGTGCGGAGAGATCGAAGATCATTACTTTCTCTGACTCTTGCTTCTTTTTGGTCAATTAATTGCTGGACGATTTCAATTTCTGGATGAGTCGCATCAATTTTTCTCACATTGTCCAAGGAAATCTTGGCGCCTATAATATTGTTTGTTGCCAAATTTCGTTGGGCTTCGTTAATGAATTTATTAATATTTTTTTCTTTAACTTGTTCCGGCGTGGTTGGCGTAAAATTACCAATAATGCTTGATTGACGTAATATGTGATCTTCTGGAAATTCTTGTCCAAGAGCGGGATCATGCAACTCTCTTAAATCGTACCAAAAACTAAATTGAGATGCATCTTTGGGATTTTTGTTAATACTGACTTTCACAACTTCATAAGCCGTTCCGTCCCTGTCTGCAAACAAATCTCCAACCTGTGTAGGCGAAGATTCCTGAATTATTTCATTGCCAATTTGAAGAGCTTTGGGCCGCGCTAAGGCTTCATAAGATTTATACTCATAAAACTTTTTCTGCTGCCCTTTATTAATTTGAACAGTGCGTCCCAATCCATCAGTAAAACTAAATGCCGGAATATCGCTTTCATTTTTTCCAGGAGCAAAAGCAAATTTTCTTTCGTTTGGATAAACTACGATAACATCCGCATTCAAACCCGCCTGAATATCTTTTTCGCTTAAAGACCGGCCATTCACAGTGAAACTCCTAGAAGGTCCTATAGACGACCTAAATAAATTAAAACCAACTTCTCGAGGAGCAGGAATATCTTTTTGAGACACTCCTTCAACAAGTCTTCCCTCCTGGTCTTTTTCGTCAAAAGTGAGCAATCCGACTTCAGCCGCTCTTCGGGCCTCTTGATAATTAAGGATCTTTCTGTTGTATGGATCATTGCTACCGACATGATTTAACGCCACACCATTTTCAAAGGAACTTCTATTCTTATCTACCCAAGCCACCGCTAATTTAGTGCGTTTTTGTTCATCATTTTGGATTTCCGGAGCCAATATCGCATGGTCGGTTATTTGTGAAGCGAGGGGAATTGATATTTCCGACGCAGATTGGGCGGATTGTGACTGCTGCGTCGGTGCGCCGGTCACAATCCGCCCGGCGTTTTGCTGATCCTGTCTATCAATTACCGCCGGAGTCTGACTTCCAACATCTGTCCTCTGTCCTTCGACTTCCAAATCTCTACCCCTTACTTGTTGCTTCTCTACTTCTCCCCCAACCGGCCTTTCCTTAATATACTCATCATATGGCACCAACCGCGCACGCTCTGTCGCTTGATGCGCTTGATTTGTGAAGAGGGCGCTTGCTTGCGCCGGATTAAGAAGCGCGGTTTCTTCTGGCGCGACATATCCAGGGTTTCCTTCGTTAGCTTCACGGGCTTTACCGACCAGTGTTTCATAATTCAATCCGGCGTTATTCACGGTCGATTTTTCATGACGGATATTGTCTTTGATGCGTTCAATTCTTTGTTCTCTCGTTAATTGAGGCGATACCCGTGCGGCTTGGCCGGTCTGATTTAAATATGATTCATTGTTCAACGTGGCGCGGGTCAAATAAATTGTGGTCGGTCTGCGTCCGTCGGTAAGCTCGGTAAACCGGGCATGCGATCCTAACGTTTGTTCGCCTTTATCAAACAAGGTCGCTTCAAATGCCAAACGATCAGCATCATTTCCTCTGAAATATTCATCTTTGTTCTTATCGATATCCGCTTGGTTCACATCGAGCAGTTTAAACTGATCGTCTTTCCAAACGTTCGGTTCGCTCGCGCGCAGCTGCCGCACCGCTTCACGGAATTCGCCAAGTTGCGCGTCGTTTTGTGTTTCCACATCTTTTATCTGATCAATATCGCGAACCGTGGCCGCCGGCGCTTTATTAACAATATGGTCTTGAAGACCGCTTAAGGCCGTATGGAATCTTGGTTCATTCATGACCAAGTCCGCCCGGGCGATTCGGATTTTCCCATCTTCTTTTGAATTCGGTATGTGAGCGTTATTAAGAATCGTTCTAAGTTGCGACGTTTCTTCAAACAAATATTTAACCGGCTCCTGATTGGGATTGACGACGAGGTCTCTAAGATGAACACCTGTCTGCCCAAATTGTCTTTCATATGCAACGGTCTGAGTTTCCGGTACGTCAGGAGAAAATTTTTGATTATCCAAAACATAGCGTCCGGTTGACGTCTCAAGAACATCTTTATTAAGGGAAGCATCATGCGTAATCCGATCGCCGCGATTCAAAGCAATGGTACCTATCTGCATGTCCATTAAAACCCGTCCCTCATTGTCCATCGGGATTGTCTGCCAAATCGAACTTTGCGGCGTCGCTGCGGTAATAGTGCGTGCCACTGGAAGTGAAGTTTGCGCTGGAAAATTTATTCCGTTAACAGTAATGGCGGGTCCAAGATTTGTAACTTTTGAAATGCCTTGTTCGTTAAATTGAAAAGCTAGTGAAGATGCTGCTGGAGTTCCAACAAGCATCGCCGTATCCGCCGGGACCATCCCAACCCCCGGGGTTGGGGAGGTGTTTTGCGAAAGCGGACTGAACATGGGCGCGACCGGGCGGAGGTTCATGGGCTCTTGCCCCATACCAAATCCCGTCGGTAAAACAGGGACCTGTCCCACCCCAACCTCCGGGGTTGAGGAGGGAACTTCTGGAAGTTTTAGATTTTCCGTCGATGTCGGCGCTGTTGGCGTTGTAAATCCAACAACAGTGTGATCAATATCTGCAGGCGCGGTGTGGGCTGTCGGTGTTTCAACGCCGATATTATTTAACTTCGTGCTGAACGTAATACCACTTTCGGTGGTGCTGACGCCTTTGCGAGGAACCAGAGCCTTTTCTGTCTCTTGATTTTCAAAAACCTGATGCATTTGTTTTGTCTCAGTTTCTCTTCCTTCCCTAATATGTTCATCTACTTTGTGCTGAACAGCGACCAGCTCATTCATTCCGGTGTCGGCTAAGGCAATCTTTTCTCCCGATGGCAATTGATCAATGTGATTGCTTTGAGCGCCGCTTTCTTGAATTGGATTCTTTATCGCCGCCAACGAAGCGAGATCAGTTATTTCTCCTCGGTCTGTTGCCTCTCTAAAAATTGGGACCGTCGTGTATTGGACAGGGACCGATCGAAGTCCCGCTTGAGTGTTTGTTGACGCTAATTGAAAACGTTCAGTGCTCGATTGGATCGCCTGGTCAACTTGGGCCAGGGCGTCTTTGATTTGGTTTGAGGGTTTGTTTTCCGACGAAACAACGCTTCGGTCGAAAAACAATTGAATTTCCGGCGCCTGGCCTTCGCGCGGTTTGATGATTAATCCCCGCCCAGTTTCACGATTCAAATATTTTTCTTCTTTATTTGATGTGTCGACAATTCTTTCGCCCGCGGAAATCTCCGCCAGCAACCGGCGGGAATTTAGTTCATTCGTTTGAGCTTCTTGTTCAGTTTGATTTTCTGCGGCAACTCCTCTAAACTCTTCAAATCCTTCAGTACCTGCAACCCGGGCCAGCGGACTTGATGTCATCCCTTTATCTTGTCTCCCCAAAATCCCCCAGTTCCGGAAGTTCATCATCGAGTCATCAGCGTGTTTGCCAACCAGGTTCGTCAACAAATCAAGCTCGACACCTTCTTGCTTCGCACGATCGCGGGTCTCACCGATTTTAGTTAAGAGCCATGTTTTTAAAGAAGCCTCGTCAAACTGTTTGTCAGTTGGAAGCGACTGCTGAATTGAAAATAGCGCCTGGCCGTTTTCATCTTTCACCGTCACGTTGGCGCCTGTACCACGGCGGGTCGTTATGTCGATATCGGTTTCAATCTGCGCTTTTCCGGATTGAAGGGCCGCATAAGCCAACGCGTGCGTGTAATAAGTCGCGAACCCTAAGTCCTGTCCGCGGGCCAAACTATTTTTGGCTTCCCGACGGAAATCGGCCGCCCGGCCGGCATCACCATCCGCCAACGCCTTTTGCATTTCCTTAATTCTGGCATTCGCTTCAATACGGTGCGCGGTGACTTCGCTAAGGGGCGCAACTGACTTATTCAATGCTGCGTAAGTATTCAAATTTTTAAACACCGACGACAAATCTTGATGAAGCGTGACGCGCGTCACGCCTCCTTGACTTGCTTTCGCCGCGTCAGTCGCATGACGGATTTCATGCCAGGTAATCCCGCTGCCGGCCACAGTCACATAATCCGAGGCAATGGCAAGCAGAGCATTCGTCCCTAACTTAAGCTGGCGGTCAGAATAAGAATATTGACCAGCACTATTAATGGCTTTGCTTTCCAGCAGAGGATCGTAGATGATCTCTACTTCCAATTTTCTGTCCACAATGCCAGCGGTTTTTTCTAAACGGGTTTGTGTTTTATTATTGAAGTCTTTGTCTTCAGACGCGGACAAGGTCGGCGGAACGATCACCAGAAGATTTCGGTCATAATCAATCTTGGCAACTGCACCCGACGATATAACGAGCCGCTGAGCTAATTTCAAACTTGTCCTGATGTTAGCTTTATCTTCATCGGAAATTGTTTGATTGGGAATGTCCTTCAACAATTTCTGATTAGCCAGCAATTGTACAGCCATCAATTGCTTTGAATTTGTAGTGCTAAAGAACTTGTCATCAAAAATCGCACCGATGACATTGCCGTCCCGTCGGATAACGACTTGTGGATCAACTCTATCACCTTTCTTTAAAGAGACCTTCTCACTGCCACCAATATCGATCTCCTGGTCCTGGGCCACCATGTAATGGTCTTGTTCCAAACCTGTCGGCGTTACTTTCAAGACATTTAATAAAGGAATATGTATTTGATTGGTTTCGCCACTTGGCGTAAACGAAGCGTGGGTCGATTTATCCACGGTAATTATTCCATTTTCCGCCAAATAAATTTTATCGTCCACGCGCCCGCCGATGATTTCGCCGGTTTCGGATCCTCGACGAACAATGTCATTAGCGCCGATCCAATCGCCTTGGCGAAGGCGGCCTGAAAGATTGTCCGGGACTTTATCGATACGCGCGCCGGCGAATTCAAACCCGCCCGTTTCTTTATTAAATTCATGAACAGCTGAAGTGACAACACCGCCCGCTAGGCCGCTTCCATTAGAATTCGCGATATTAAAAACCTGATTAACGGTAACTTTACCGTTTTTCGCTTCATAAATTTCATTATTATAAAACACACCGATGACATCGTTCCCACGATGAATAACCAGATGAGAATCAATCTGGTCGTTTTTCTGTAAAGTCATCGGCACCACTGCTGGGCGTTCGGTTACGGCACCTGTTGTTACCGCCGGTTTAGCATTGACGACGGTATCCTCGGCGACAATCAAATGTTCCATTTCCAAACCTTGGTCCGTAAGTTTTGAGATTTCCTTTATTGGAACTTCGATGGACTTGCCTTCTTCTTGAGCCGCCAAACGCAGCGGCGATCTATCGATGGTCACTCTTCCATTCTGGGCCAAATAAATTTTGTCTTCGATGAGTGCGCCAACGGCTTTTTGGGCATTGTCTATATCTCGTCGGATAATACCGTGTTCATCCACTTTATCGCCTTGAAGAATATCTTTCATATTTTTGGGAACGGAGCTGATTTCGCCATGGGTGAAATCAAAAGTGTCTTTCCCTTGAGCGTCTTTTTTCAACTCATAAATAAACGTTAAAGCGCCGCCCGCTGCACCGCTTCCATTAGCATTAGCTAAAGTAAACGGCCTATTAATTGTGGCCTTTCCGTTGACGATTGGCGATAAAACACTTTGCCAGACAACGCCTTTGCTTGTGTTCAAATCCACCGAACGCAACACGGCAAAATTCGGATTAACGGAAACCAACTTATCACCCTTGGCAATTGGCACGCCGTTGACTGTGGCCGCTTCATCAAAAACAACTTCACCACGGCCGTAGATACCAATATTCGGATTGACTTGATATGTATGCGTGGCCGCCACCTCCACAGCTTGATGTCCAGCAACTGAACTCTCAGCAGCGTTAAACACATAAGGGCTCTTCACTTCAGCCACGTATTGACCATTTTTTTCTTCAACCTTATAACGGTCCCATTTAATATCGCTAGAAGTTTGATTGCTGACTAAATTCGGCGCAAACAAAACAGCGACGGGCGCGTTGGTCTGTGTGTTATAAAAAACATTATTGTTCAAATTAAGCGTCTCGCCAGGGTTGATTGTCGTTCCGTTAACGAGCGGAATAGGGGCGGTGGTGGCGGTGATGAAGATTGGTTGAGTAGAAACAACGTTCCCTTGTTGATCTCTAGTAGCCGTTATTGTTTCAAAACCTCGACCGTTCGCCAAAGGACGTTGAATACTATTTTCTTCAGATTTTGTAAAATAATCACGATCTCTTTTTTCGTTTATACCACGATCATATTCTCTGACAATCTTATCTAACTCTTCTGGAGAAAATGATTCCCCTCGCTTAGCCAAACTAGAAACAATCACAATATTTTGTTCATTAGCTTCCGTTTGCATTTTATCTTGAATACGAATAATCTCTCGTTCCACCGATGCTTGCAACGTCTTTACAATTTTCTGAGCGTCGGCAATCTTTTGTGGATCACCACTTAAACGGACCGACTCTAAACTTTGTTCTGCTTGTGATAGCTCTTCTGCCTTTTGATCTAACAGATTCTTTTCAAGCGTAGTGAAATTTTTATCTTTTGTAGAAACATGTAAATCGGCCGTACCCTCATATCGACGTTCCGCTAATTCTGCTGTAATCCCAACCCGTTGAGCTGCTTGGAAACTATCGGCCGTTGATGCAATGTTGCCTAAAATCAATCCGACTCGAATATTTCCTTTTTCTGATCTTGCAGCAAGGTTACTAGCGTCGTATGTTTGAAGTAAAACAATACGCTTTTGGGTTGGATTTTCTTTGATCTGATCAGCTACTATTTTTTGTTGTCGTGAATCTTCTGCATGAATAACTTCAAAATCCTTAAATCTAGGATCAGATTTCAAACGAGCTTCATCGATTTTTCTATCTTTTGTGTCGTTATGAGAAACTATAAACAGCGTTTTCCCTTCGCCTCTTTGAGAAAAGATGGATTCTTCAATTTTATTAAATAATGACTTTGCCGTCGTTTCTGCTTTTGCGTCTAAACTCAAATGAATTGCATCTTTGGCAAGGCGAGCATCACCGTAGTCAATTTCTGGTTTAATTTCCAACGTCCTTGCATTAATACTTTCAAATGTTGACTCAAATCCTTTAGCAGTCGCCGTCAAACCAATAAACCCATCAGCTTGTTTCAAAGCCTCGGCATATGTAACTCCTTTATCGTTTTCTCGTCCCACAAAAGATTCAACATACACATCCAATGGCGCATTTTCTTTAACCGCAACCATTCTCGCCCGAGCAAAAAGTCCTTCACCTTCATCTCCAAACAAAGTATTTTTAACGACCGCCCCTGTTCTGGGATCAACAGTCTGATATCCTGTCATTCTTCCTTCGCTATCATACGCCACCTCAAAACTATCACCTTTAATGGCATTAGCAACGCCTTCTAACAACAGCTCAAGTTGTTTATCTGTCCAATTTGTATGTTTTGACTCTTTTGTGCTCCGAAAATCTTCGATAATTTTTTTCGTGATACTTTCTGAGAATTGAAATGAGTGACGAACCTCTTTCGCAATATCTATAATTTTAGTTTGAATATCATTTTTATACTGTAAGGCAATATCAAATAAAGCTCTATCCGATTCAAATTCTCTGGTAAATCTTTCAAAATTTGATTTAGATTCTAAAATTTGTTTACCGATACCACTAAATCTTCCCATAATTAATGAAGGCGATTGAAGACCAGCCTGAGGTTCATCTGCAAAAAGAAATGTTCCCTTTAATAACCCTTTATTGGTTAATTCTTGTAAACCTCGCGTATCAACAAGTGTCACACCTTCTTGCGGAGTCTTTATTGCTCCAGAGTCATCGTAAGTTTCATTAATTTTAATTCCAGCTTTTTCAAAATCAGCCCTGACTTCTTCAATAACATTTTCAGAGGTACCGAAGACTAATTTTAATTTCATATCCTTCTTTGATTCCAATATTTCCTTAATTAATTCAACAGCAACGGTCGATTTACCGCCGGCAGCTGGATAATTAATAATGTCGCGTATATTTTTATCTCCTTGAATATATCTATCCATCAGCTGCAACCCAATCAACGCCGCTGCCAGCTGTCCTTTATCTTCTTTATAATTTTCCCCAATTCTCTTCTTTAAAGATTCAGAAATTCTCTGAATAGCTTGCGCATCATTAGAGGTAAGCGTTTTTCCATCGTTAATAGCTTGAGTAATAGTTTCTATTTGTCGGTAGGCTTCATCAACAGTCTGGCGGGCAGCAATTTTATTTTTAAATCTCTCAACCGGATCACGGAAAGTTGTTGTCGCAGATGAGATTTTATCGTAAGCGGTTTTAACAAAATTCTTCGTAGAATTTTTGACAGACTCGAACAATCCAACCGGCGGGCCGCGGATTGGTGTGCCTTCGGGGATAGGCATCTCATTGAGCGCCGGCACTTCGGGCCGCACGACACCAGTCTGCAGTGGTTCAGGAGTTTCGGTCGACGGCAGTGTTGCTTTGTCGATAAATTTATTTTCTTGAATCTTCTCAACACTAGATGCTGAGGACAATGTTATATCTTTTACGAGCTTTTTAAATTCAGTCGACGGCAAACTTTCTCTGCCATTGTTCATCGTTGTTTGAATAGCGGAAGGTTTCTCAATGATTTGGGCTCCCACCAGAATCTCTTCGACAGGAAGCGTTCGCACATTTTCTGACGGCTCCTGTTCATTTTTATAATGCGTCATCGCCCCTTGATCGATGACATTACCTTTGGTATCAATTTCGCGGATCGTGATCGATTTACCACGGTCCGCACTCACAACAAATAAACGTTGACCGTTGATAATAATGTCCCCTGGTTTTAAATTACTAGCGACCTTATAGGCTTGGGCGCTATCGGCGATCCGCAACGTTGAACCAGCTGTACCATTTTGAACGCCGTTAACAGCTGTCTTTCCGACGGGCGAAATCTCGGGCCGGCCAGCGCCATTGGCCCAATTAACCTCCCCAACCCCGGAGGTTGGGGAGGTCTTCGGGAATTCTCTTTCCAATTCAGCGAGCGGACCTTCTGTTCGGTCTAAACCTGCAGTATCACCCTGCGTTTTGTATAATTTCGCAGCGGCATCAAATACTTGAAGAGCCAGTTGGCCGATTTTTTGAGATTCTTCCCGAGAACTTGCGCTCGATCGAGCGCTGACAAGGGCGTTACCGAAAGCTTCGTGGTATTCTGGATTCTGCGGCGCCAAGCGCACAGCTTCCGCCAGCGCCAGCGCCGCTTGAGGTAGGGTTTCTTCGCTCCTAGCTAACTCCATTCCTTTATTGTAGGCTTGTTCGGCGGTGATTTTTTCATCACCTGCTTGCGGAAGCACCGTCGGGCTTGGTTTTGCGAATAAACTGTAAAAGGCGACTTTATCGGCAAACCATTTAATATTTTGGTCTCTATAGTCATTACTAAACCCTGTCGCAAACCGCGCGACTTTTTCAGGATCATTTATCCCCAAATTTTTGGCCGTCTTTTCTCCTTCTTTATAACCTTCACTTTGATAATATTTAGCCAAACCTGTTCTTGCCAATAAATTTTCTGCGCCGACTTCGACGAGCGCTAACTGCCCAACTGTCACCGGCATTGAATGACCGTAATCTCCTACAAAGCGGAAAAAGGATGCGGCCTTTCCTTCATCCATCTTACTGATAACCGCCGACAATGGCATCTGCGCCATCGCCAAGGCCGGTCCCATATATAAACCCATTTGCATGCCTGAAAACACATGCTGTCCCCAGGCCGCTAACGGACTGACATCAACTTTCTCCAAAGTTCCGTCCTTGTCCTCATTAAACTGTGGTTTTCCGTCGGGACCGCGAACAACTTCCTGCGGCATGAAAGAATGATGATATGCTTTTTTTAAATTGAATTCTTGGTTAAATAACGCATTAGCCGCATAATAAACTGGAACATCCAACGCACCCCATGCCGGCATAATCATGGCGAAGTCAATTGCGCCGACCGCCGATAATTTAGGAATAAGCATCGGATTCTCACCGAGTGAAGCCAAACTGATCTGCTCCTCAGGTAATCCTAATGCGCTTCTCATCACGGTCATTCCTTTGGCGCGCCATAATCCCATTCCAAAACCTGAAAGTGCACCTAACACAACAAATTCTTTTGTCCTCTCCGAAAATGGATCAAAGGTTTTGCCATTGATTGAAGCATCCACCGCAGCCATCCCCAAGCCAACACCGCCACCAATGACACCCATCACCGCCGATCGACCAAGTGCTTGTGCCCAGGTCATCGGCTGCGCCGTTGTCGTCGGCATTTTTCCTGTTACAGCGATATCTTTGGATTCTCCGACTAAAAATCGACTAATATATCCATTGGCAACCCCTGAAACGATTAATCCTGATGAAGCACCAAATAACGTATTACCAATAGCTCCGGCCAAAGTAAAATTATTCAAATTCCCGTCAGTATAAATTTTATTTGCGGTATAACCCACTAATCCAACCACTGCAAAACTGCCCACATTAAATGCTGTGACATTTGCTGTCTCCGCACCCGCCCACGTGCCAATGGCAGGGATCTGTTTGACGCCCGCCGTTACACCGCCGGCAACAGCACCCACAGCAAAATCAACCGCTCTATCCGTGGAAAAAACGCTCGACGTGAAATCTTTTCCGGCAAAGAGGTCAATAACGGCACCACGTGCATAATTAAATCCGCCCATCGTTAAAGCATACTTCGCATAAGAAGTATTAAGGTATGGAATCCCTGCCATTTTTTGAACTGCAGCAGAACCAGCCCAGTTAATACTTTTGGCCCATGTGCCAGCATAACCAGTCGCCCATGTCAGCGGGACACCCGTCAAGAATCCTTCTTTGGCCACCAAAAAAGCATCCTCAAGATTAAAATCAGTTCCTAATGCATAGTAATTATAAACTCCCGCCATTTCGCCAACGCCCGCATTAAGCAGACCACCGACCATGGCTGATTTAGCCAATAAAGCACCTTTTCCTAAGATACCAAATCCACCAATAGCAGTTGTTGCGATACCAAATGGTGTAAAATTAGTAATATCGAGAGCATTGGCCATTCTCTGTGAAAATCCTGAATCCATAAGATCCATTTTAAGCGCGGTATCTAACCCTTCTCCCCTAAATCCAGATAAGCCCCATGCCATTAATGATCCAGGCTTATGTATAATCCCCTGTGGGGTAATAAGAATTTTATTTCCATTAACATCTTCGCCTTCGATATTTTGTGTAACCAACTCACCTGTTTTTTTCTTAATAACTAATGCTCGATCTGCCTCGTTTATTCCTTGTTTTTTATAATCTAAATATTCTTTTATCCCTGGCGCCTTATCCAGAATCGATAAATCACCTCCTGTTTGTGCCAATTCACCTCGAGCAATTTCAGTTATTATAGCCCCGAATAAGCCAACGGCTTTTCCGCTTATAATATTCGCGTAGGCATTTGACTCTCCGGAGGCGGTTTTAATATTCGCAAGATCAGAAATTGTACCGCTTTTAATAACATTGTCCTTGGCATCACGTATAGTAAGGTATTTCAGAGAGTCGTCTTTTCCATTAATCTCAAATGTATTAACAATCTTTTCACCCGAGGGCGCGAGATCGGTTCTGTTGACATATAGTGGGAAGCTTGTTGATGCCTGATGATAGGTCTGATCGCCAAGATTAATGACAAGCGTTTGTCCATCGGATGATTTAACAACAGCCACTTGACCTTTATCAGCTTCTGCGGTCATTGTTACTTGTGGATTTTGTAAACCTAAATTCTTTGCAAACGATTCAATGGTCTGTGGCGCGCCGTTCTCTTTATTTAAAAGAACAATGGAGCCTTCTTTTAATTCCGCATCCTGTTTAAGTTCTCCGTTGATAACTGTACCGGGAATATACATGATCGCCGCGACTTTTTGTTGCGGCCCCATATCAGCAGCCAATTCAGAGGGGTGGATAGGCTGGCCATTTTCGCCGATTAAAACTTTTTCAGCTTTGTCAATGTGTGTTTGATCAGGGTAGAAATGAAGGACTTTAGGATTATCAACATCCGCCAATAAAACACCATTTTCACTGACGGGGCGATCTGGCAACATGGCAGATGCATGATTTCTATCGAGAAGCGGAGCCAACTGTCCATTTTCATCTTTACCAATGGTGGCATGAACAATCATATCTTCAGGACTAATAACAGTGTCGCCCATCATGATGGTTGTTCCAGGCTTGAGCTGCAGTCCCTTTAAATAAAATGAATCTCCATTTTGAGCAAAAACATCAATGGAACGATTGCTGCCATCTCTTTGATAACTTTTAACAACAACTCCTTCAAGTTGGCGTCCATCGTCGGCGATGGCCATACTGGATCCTACAACTTTTCCATCATTACCAACATCATAAATCTTAGTGATCTGAACCGTCTGGACAGCTTCAGGTTGAGGTGATGGGTTCATACCGGTTAAGTCTTCTGACGTACTCGCCGTCTCGATGTTGACTGGTTTAGGCGCACCAATAAATTCTAAAGTTCTTAAAATCGGAACTCTTCCACCAGCTTGTTCAAAATGGGCACCAGGGCTTACCGCGGTCGAGTTTAAAATATTATTAGCATCCGTCACTGCAAAAGCAATGCGCTGCGCTCCGCCATTTACCGAAATTAAGGAATTGTTCGCTGAATCTACATTTTCAACAAACGTAAAATTATTTGGCTTTCCTGGAATGGGAACTTTCCCGCCAGCTTCGTTTTTATTTTCCTCTTTATTACTCGACATAAAATCTGGATTATAGACTGATCCTTTCGTACCATAGTATGCGTATTGCGGTAATAAATCTGCTTTAGTCCTGGCTGCGCTACTATACACATTATCAATTCCCGCAATCTGTAGAATGGCTGGGTGATTGCTAGCATCAAAGGTCTTTAAAATCCCTTTGGCTGTCGATTGTGCAGCGTCGGGAATAAGCGTGCTGGTTCCGTCTGTATTTCGAACAGAAAATTCTTTTCCTCCTTCTGTAACCGAAATGTTTCCCTTCACCTCTTTGCCTTGCCAATTAACTGAGGCTGTGCCTTCCCTCTTCCCCGTAAAATACGACCCCCAATTCCCATACAATCCCAATCCCCCGCCGGCGGTGACGAAAACAATGCCACCATTTTGATCAACAAAGACGTTACGATCTTTTGCAACAAGGGATAAAGTCGTTTTTCCGTCCGCGCTAAGAATGGCGTTAGAAGTACTAATAGGCAGAGTTTTACCTTCATTAAGGTCGCCGGACTTAACAAATAAAACCGTTCCTGGGGTGCTCAGCGGCAATGGGAGTGTGCCTTGCAATGAGGGGTGGAACAAAATATTAAGATTAGGCGAAAGTGGCGCCCCGAATTGATTGATTAATTTTGTTGCAGCCGCACCATCCGACGGATTTGCCATCAATAAATCGATGTTTCCTTTTCCTTTAAGTAAGATCGCATGTGTACCGCCTTCTACTGGGACCGCCCCACCACCGGACGATTCGCTGCCTTCTTGTGTCTCATCGATTTTATGCTGACCTTTCAGAGTAATACCACTCGGCATATACAAGGACCCTTGGCCCAATAAGGTCAATTCTCCTTCTTTGCCAATTTTGACGCCAGTAAATTTTCCTTGTTCTTTTTGATTAAACCCTCGGGCAAACCCAAACCACCCGTTTATATCTAATCCTGAAAATTCTTCGGGTCCGACGGCTAATGGATTGTTTAAACTAATCACACCATTGTTTAAGACAACGCGTTTTGCATCAGAACTGGCAGCGCCGGCACCTGCTAAAATTTTATTCCCATCCCAAATGCCCGGCCCGGTGATCTTATACCCAATGATTCTTGAAATATCGGTTGCGAATTTACCATTTTTATTAAGATGTGCTCCATACCGATACGTTCCAATTTGTGAAAATGATGTCCATGGGATTGGATTTTCTTTAGATAGAACGGTCCCTGCCTTAAACGTAAAAACATTTGTTCCTCCAAAGGTCTCTCCTGGACTTAATACCGACAAGGAATGCCGTAAAAGTTGCACATCATGACCTGCGAATCCTTCACCAATGGTGATCTTTGCTCCATCTTCAATATTTCCGAAAAGATTAAGCAATGCACCGGCGAGAAAGGCGTATCTAAAATCTCCCTGAGCGATAAATCCAACATCCCAAATATTCCCTTTCTGGGATTTAATCGGTTGTAATTCAACATTTGACCCTGTGGCATCAATTCCAACTTCCTGTGTCTGTGATTGTTTTTCTCCCTCACCGTAGAGGCCGCCTTCTTTTTTGTTGACGGTCTCTTGTTTTAAATTTTCTTCCAGGGTTAAGTGCCTGGTTGTGACATCGGCATCCGAAGAATAACCAGCAGCTTCACCTCGACGGGTCACACCTTCAAGACTGCTGGTACTGTTATTCGCCAGACTCAATTCAGTTGGTTTTTCACCTTCAGCTAATTTTTCTAAATAAGGCTGCGCTGTAATCCGATCAATGTTACGATCAACGATTTCAGAACCATGGCCAAATAAAATAGGAATACCTTTTTCACCGCTTGTTCCGCCAAAAATTTCGGCTTTGACTTTTTGTACAGGGACTGAATCTCCTTGTTCAAGTCCTATATGTGTCAACACTGAGTTAGCTAACTCTTCGGGCGTTGATGATTCGATTGTCCCTTGAGCATTGTGAAAAATATCGTCGCCTTTTTCTGAAGCAACAAATTCACCTTTGCCGTTGTAATGTCCTGCAACATATGTATGGCCTGTCCAGCGTAAAACCGTTTTGTCCTGCGAATAATTCATAGCCATGGCCACTTTGGTCAAGGCAGCTTTAGTCTTATCTTCGATGACTTGGCCGTCCTTTTTAACTAACGTTTCCTTATTACCGCTGGTGTATATAACATTCACATTAGAAAAATAAATTCCGGGATCTATATCGGTTTTAAGAATATCTTTTCCTTCTTCCGATTTATCTTTTCTTAAGGTTATATATTTAATTCCCTTTTCACTTTTCAATTCCTCTTTTCGACCATAGAGTGGTTCTTTTAATGGGTTATAACCCCAATGTTGGTCGTCGATATATAGCTTACTACCATTCCCAAAAATAACTTCGCCGCCGGGAAGCTCCATAAAATCCTCAGGCTTAGCCAAATTGATACTAAACAATTCAGGGGCGAGACTTCCAATCCCGGGAGCAAAATATCCAAACATTACCTCCATGGCCACATCTGGAATTTTTCCTCCTTGTGAACCACCCATTGAACGAGCAAAGAAAAGAGAATTAGCTTCAGGGTTCTTATCTTCAGAGTCATAAACTAAAACAGGATTAAATGTATAGCCCTCCAACTTGCCTCTATCATCGACCTTCAGTTCTAAAGTCGAACTCTTTTTTCCTCCAGAAGTTTCAGCTTCACCCGCTTTGGCATAACCTCCTAGCACTTTTTGATCATTAATAAATAAAGCTGAAAACATCTTGCCGGTAATATTGCTCTGTTTATTAATTTGTTCTGGACCCACTGTAGTCCCCAACCATTGGGTCGCAAGCCCTTCACCTGGAAAATTATTAGTTAGATTGAGAGTATTAAAAACATTTTCAGCTTCATCAGAATTTTTATCCGACTGTTCGAGCGCAACTTTCGTCGCATTTTTCGACTGAAGCGGTAGCCATGTTTCTTTGTTCCAGACTACATTGGTATTTCCATTTGGTTGGGGCATATAATAGAAAAATGTGCTGTCGAGAATGTTTTCTTTTTTACCATCTTCCTTTGTGACAGCAAGACCGCGATTCGATGTATTTTCCTGAAAATAAATTTTTCCATTAGAGTCGCCTTCTTGAGCTAGAAAAGATACGGTGGTATTAATGCCATCCCCTTGCGCAAAAAGTTTCGCCACGCCACTCGAAGTCAACGCCAGTCCAGCGGCTGCTGGAGACATCGCGGCATTGACAACTTTGGCTTCTTGAGGATTTTCTTCGCCGGGATTAATTTGACCAAAAATATTACGCAATGCCTTAACCTGCGCCAACGCTCCGGCCTGAGCAAAATAATTACCCGTCGCTATTAAACCGATTGTCTGCCCGCCGGGAAGAGAATAGCGGTCCACTGAAAAATCAAACTGCGGGCCTAAGTTATCGTTATTAAATCCTATGGTTCTGTTGAAATGAATGTCGTGTGCCAGTTCCTCTGTTTTGTAAACCAATTTTTCAAAAGGTACCATTTCTGTTCCCGAAAGCATCCAATCATCCTTCACTTGAACATTAGCTGCTTCCTTCTCAGCGTCGGCGCGTGCAAGGCCCGCTTTATCCATTAAAAATTTAACTTTCGTTTCTTCTAAAGGCTCATTCGTACTTTGATTTAGAACCATTGTTACATATTGCGGGGTCGTCTGTCTCGCCTCGCCGATCATGCGCGTTAAATTTTGCACGCCTCCATTTTGCTGGCCGTTAATGTCAAAAACTTGTTGGGACAATAAAGATCGAGTGGACGAACCTTTGTAAGCAACAGTTAAAGCGTTCGTTGTTTGAGATTGACCTAGAAGCGCACCTAAAAATGGGCTGCCTAAAACGGGCAGGGCTTGAGTGTTCGCGGCTTTAAACCAAAAATTAAATTCTCCGCCGTTATTAATAATTGAACGGATCAAATCGGGGCTGACTGTTCCTGTCAAAACAGGTGAGCTTCCCATAATCGACTGGACGGTTGGTATGATTCCTCCGTTATCTTTAAAAGGTTGTCCATCCGGACTAACAAGCACCGTTGGCAAGTTAACAAGGGCAGGACCAGAGGCAGAAATGCTCTGCAACTTATTAATCAATTTATCTAATTCTTTAGAAGATATTTTCTCGAGATCTTCAGGAGTGGCGTTATATTTTTGTTGCAATCGATTTAAGACAGCCTGTTTATCTGATCCTGATCCTGGTCGCAATTGAATTAACAGACCCGCCAATTCTTTTGCCTGTGCCGGGCTCAAATAAACTTGCACACCGACCTTAGCTAAATCCATCCCCAACTTGGCAAAATCACCAGCATTGCCTGCTTTCCCATTAAATAAACTTAAATTCCAAACCTCGTTCCCATTTTTATCCTCGGCGACGTTCCCTAAAACATTTTTAGTCCCCAGCAAATATCTCAAACCAACTAAATTAACCGCCGTCATTTTACTTCCATCAGGACCGACGTTGGTCGCCCATGCCACGCGCCACTTTTTTCCGTCGTAACTAGGAATCCAACCGAGCCGGCGCGCGGTCATTCCCCATCGAGTTACGTCTATGAGCGGGGTCAAACCATATTCCAAAGCGGTCCTAACATTGGTGACATTGCCTGCGGGCAAACTGACATCTGTCAGATATTTCATCGGACCAGTACCGGGATTGATGACTGTAAAAAGTTGTTGAAGATATTCTTCTTGCAGTTTCTTTTTGGTGACAGGGGTGTCTGGTTGAAAGTTAGGAAGATCATAGGCGGATTTAATACGGACATACGGCATGTTGGGCCGACGATTGGATTCTTTAACGCTCTTCCAAATTTGATTTGCATTATCGACAAACTGCAGATCAAATTGGCTCATGTGAACGAGCTGATCGACATAGCCAAGATAATTAACCAGTCCAGGAGTGTAGCCAGTCAAATTATATTCGGATGTGTACTCGCCTTTTTCATCGGGGATAAATTTAGATCCGGTAAACCAGCCGCCGAGGGAATTCTGGGTAAAATTCATCCCGACAAAATTGCCGCCTAAAATCTGAAATTGATTGACGGGCGCATAGAGAATCGTTTCTAAATTAGAGGCAGTGAAATCGCCTCCGTTAGTAAAGATCACATTATTATTGATGGGCGCTCGAAAATAATTAGAGTTACTTTCATCGACTGTCTTCCATTCAATCTTACTCACATCGACTGCCTCAGTATTGCCGGGCATATTAGCTTCGTCTCCCGTTGCCGTTGATGCGCCAACCGCGGCACCGCCTACAAACAAACCTGAAACCAGAAAAGCCAGTGCGCGGAATTCAGTCGGAGAAAGTTTAGAATGATACGGACTCATGTGCGTGTCTTTCTTGTCAACGAGTTGCTTTTCAAGAAGACTCATAAAACCATAAATGGTTGCATTAACTGCGCCGGCCTTGAGCGCTTCCCAAACTTTATCACCCAGTTGAGCCGAGGGAATACCTCCGCTCCACACACCGTAAGCAAAGGCGCCGGTGGTGGAGCCGGCTTGCTGTAAAATCTGCGCCGCAGCACTGTCTGCTTTCAAACCGAAAGCACCGACGGCCGCGGCGGTAACAATAGCTCCGATACTCTGACTGGCTAAAAGTGGCAACTGAGTTTGAATAACAAGATATAAAGCATCTGAAACAGATTCCGGAGCAAAATTTGGATTGCTATTATAGTTTTCCACAACAGATTGATGATAAGCGGCTGCTTTGATCGCTTGTTGTTCTTGCGGACTAAGAACTTTTCCATTGCTTTGGGCTTGAAGAGCATCTTGAGCATCTTGGTTGGCTTTATTGGCGAGCTCATGATTCTCCATGCCAAACTCCGCCCCGAATTTAGTGCCAGCATAATTATCTAAAAATGCAACTCCCCAAGTAAGGGCAACGTTGCTTGCAAAACTACTTAAGCCAGGAACCAAAAACTGTTTGAGAGATTTTGCGACTTCGCTGTTTTTATCGCCAAATATTTCATCGACGAGATTAAACACTCCAAACTCGACCAAACCTTTAACCTCACCAAGAACAAAACCTTTAGCAAATTCTTTTCCAAAACCTGTTAAGACTTGACCAAGGGTCAAAGCAGGAAAAGATTTAGGCACGGCATAAGTTAAAACGCCATAACCATTCGGGATATTAGGGGGGGCTGTTTTCCGAACAAATGCTCCTCCTTCGGCAGTTAGCTTTTTTGCAGTAGCTTCACTCGTTTCAGATGCTACTTGGAACTGTTGATCTTGCGTTGCGTCTTTAGCTAAATCCTTACTTAATGCTTGTTCCGATTGGTTACTTTGCTCTCCAGGATTCAAAGGCCCACCGCCAGGTTTGATCGTGTTCGCTGCTGCCGTCGTAGGAACATCCACCGGAGTCCAGGAACCGCCCCACAATTTAACTAATTTATCCATGGCCCAATTCAAAACTCTTACTAAAGGCGCATAAACATACGCCGTCAATAAATTTTTAACCATCGTCCAGGCTGTTGCCAAACTCTTTCCAATTGACTGCAACATGCCGCTAAGAGTGACATTACCAACGCCAATGTTTCCTAGCGAAGTGATGCTGGTTTTGAGCATATCAGTTAACCAGTCCCCGAGTATACGGCGTGACAGGCTTTCCAAACCTGCTAAAAATCCTTGACTCGAGGCGGCTGCAGAGCTCAAGTTAACAGAATCAAGACTAGCGGCCCAATTCATTCCTGCCGACAACGCCGCACTCAACCCAACATTCAACAAAAACCCAGTCGTCCCGTTACAAGCGCCTTTCATCTGGCAAATCGTGGTCAAAGTTTCCGCAAGCGCGGAGGCGCTCATCGCAATCACCCATGCCGCTTGAAAAGTTAAATTTGACCCAAAACCCATCATGCCAGCCACGTTTCCACCCACAGCCAGCATCGCCGTCTGCATCGCCACATTAATCGCAATGTCGCCCAAACTCATTAAGCCCGGCAAATCTTTATAATGGCTGTGCCAAATAGATCCCCAAACAAAAGTCTGCATGGTCTCATCAACCGGCTCGTAAGCAATATTTTGTTTGTCCAAATCTTCCGCCAAAACAAAACCGGTTGATTGCTTAACAAAATCATCACGGCTCAGCATCATCGCATCGCCGGTGTCTGAAAAATAGACGTTCTTGTCATCAATCTTGGTGATCATGACAAAATGCTCATTGCTGAAGTTAGCAATAAACGGAGGCTTAAGCGTTAGGATGTCTTGAGGATTTAGTTTCGCGGCCTGAGCTTTTAGGCCGTAGGCTTGCGCAACTTTGTTGATTGCAAAAAGAGAGGTTTTAAGTTTGGGTTGACCGGCTTCGATAACGTTGTTCGCAAAGTCAGCACTGAGTGTTAAAACAGAAATCTGTTCCAACGGTAAATTAATTTGATGCACATAAAGCCAATCGCGTAACGCATAGACACCGCAGTTTAATGGGTGAATATTAGGATCACGCAACCAATTGTCAATCCGTTGTATAGAATCGGAATTAAAAGATTTGGCTAACGTCAGATTGAGAGTGTACTTACTATTTTCGGATGCGCCTGTAATTGAATCAGGAATTCTTAACGCGACTTGCGTATTTTCTTGCTTGGGAAGCTGTTTTAAAAGATGTGTGAGCTCAATGGCAACTTTGGCTGTTGCAACTGCTTGAGCTGAAAGCCCGCCATCTTCCGGGTCAACCGTGGTTTGAATATTGCGGGCGCTATTTGGATATAAAACATCAGGCCGATAGCTAAAAGACATTGCGGCTTCTTGCGGAATAAACGTAATCAAAACAATGGCGGCAACAACGCGAACCCAGAGTTTGATTCGGCTTATAAACGGTTTTCGGGAAAACGCAGAATTGGCAGGATCTAATTGGGTGTCGGAAGAAAAAAAAGGACTATCTTGATTAATAATATTATTATTTATATTAGTAATCAAAGTTTCACTGTTTTCCTGAACTTCAGAAGGTTTTTGAATGTCCATTCTGTTATTCATGAACCCAAAATTGCACTAGCCAAATTACAAAATTACGGGCGCAAAAAAGCAGATTTTGGGGAATTCTGGAACTGAGCCAAAGGTTAAAGAATTTTTTTTAGGTAATAAAAAACCCCTTGAAAAAGGGGGATAAATGTTCAAAGCTAGAGGCTCTTTCCAGCCGAATCATCAAACGATCTTCACGTCGAAGAATCCCAAAGGATTTCTTCAAAATTGCTAGGATGAATGTAATTTTTTGGTTATTTGGGCGCACGTTTGACCGTTTATTCGGTTGTACTTTAACTTTGCATTAAAGTATAACATATAGTAGGCCTCCACTTCTTATTAGTCAAGTTTTTTTACGAATTTATCTTATTTATTTCTAGCAACTTATGCTTCTAATAAATTTCTTTTAAAAATCTTTTTGATAATTTTAGGGTTCACTCAGATCGCTCACATTCTCTTGAGTATTTGGGAAAGGTCATTGATTTTTTCAAAATGTTAATTGTCATTCTCGACGAGAATTACAAAAATATTATGAAAATGCGTTAGACGGATAATTAACTTTTGTGGGAGCAGAATGGGTAACGAATGATAAAAAAATTGACAAAAAAGCAAGCGTTTCCTAAGTGGCCGGCATTTTAGGAGGCCACTTAACTTAAGATTAGAACAGAATGGACAATTTGCCTAGAGTGGACAATATACCCTATTGTTTAGTCAGCTGGGCGAGAGGATTATTTTCAACGAAATCGAGGAATATTGGGCCCGCCACCAAGATACCTACAACTGGGAAGATAAAAAACAAAAGTGGGACAAGCATTTTAAGAGGCGCTTTCATGGCCAACTGTTCCCCACGGCGAAAACGGGCTAGCCGCATGTCTTCCGATAAAATATTTAAAGCTTCAGCGACCGAGGTTCCCATCTTGTCCGCCTGGATTAACGTTCTGGCCAGCGTTGAAAGATCCGGGAGGTCATACTTTACCGCCAAATCTTTAATGGCATCACGCCGCGCTTTACCGAGATTAATTTCTTGCATGACAGTATTAAACTCGCGAATAATAACAGATGGCGGCGATTTTTCAACAACCCATTTCATTGCCAACATAAAGTCCAGCCCGGCATTAACACAAAGGCGGAGCAAATCAATCGCATCAGGCAATTCTTTTATAATGGCGCTTTTAATCTTTTTAATTTTACCTTTGAGCCAAAACTCCGGAGCCATATATGCGATTCCGAAACAGCAGGCCAGCCAAATAATAAACATCTGCGGACTTACCATATTAAAGGTCAGAATAATAAAAAAAACAAAAACCAATTCCTTGACCAAAAAATATTCTTCAGGCGTCATGTTGACATGAGCGATTTCCAAATCTTTCAGCATTCTGACCCGAACCGGCCCCATTGTAAAAGGCTTATTAATAAGGGCGAGCTTTCTAATAAAAGAAAGAATCGATCTTTTTCTTTTTAAAGCCCCGACCTCAAAGCCCGTAAACCCCTGCAACCGCGGCCGGCTTTCCCACTCTATCGGCGAGACGCCCAGTATAAAACTAAACACCGAGATAAATACCATCATAGAAAAAACTGTAATCATATTTTCCTCACTTTAAAAATTCTTAAAGGTGCTGATCTTCCAAATAAAAAAAGCACCGATGATTTCTGAAAAAAAGGAATAAATCAACATCGCCCGGCCCAAAGACGACTTCATCATATGGATTAAAAAATCCGGTTTTGTCGACTGAACAATAATAAGAAATCCTATCGGCAAACAGGACATGACAATGCCTTGAATTTTTCCCTGCAATGTCAATGTATCGATATTTTGCTGGATTTTTTTATTTTCGCGAATGGTGTTTACGATGCGCGTAAAAATTGCCGGCAGATTGCCTCCCGTTTCGCGCGCCAAAAGAATCGCCGTAATGGTTTGCTGAAGTGCCGGCGAAGGCATTCTTTTATATAAATGATTGAATGCCTCGTCGAGAGCCACTCCCATTTTATTTTCACTTAAAACCATGCCGAATTCCTGATCAATCGGCTCCGGCATTTCCTCGACGACCGCTTCCATCGCTTGAACCAAACTCAATCCACCTCGAAACGAACTCGACATAATCATGAGTGCGTCGACCAGTTGATTGGCAAATTTTTCTTTTCGTTTGCTGATCAGCATTTTGGCATAAAAACCGGGCAATATAAAACCAATCATAAAAAGAGCAATGACACCTATGAGCCGGATAGCCGGTGGAAAAACTATAAAACCGATAATGGCCCCAATGACAGGCGCCAACAATGAAGCGCCCGTCATTTTTTTGGAATCGGGTTTCATTAACATCCGTTCCATCTTAGTCGCAAATGTAGGGGCTGCGCGCCTTTCACCAATCACAACAGCACGATTCGCAAAAAGGGGCATGGCCGTATAGCCCAAAATAAATACTGAAAGGAATATAAAAAAGAGGAGTATTGGAATGGCCATAAATTTTTCTCTCGTCTTACTTCGTTAATTGCTCACTAAACACGCTCAATTATCGCACTCACTCCGACGACAACCGCTAATGCTGCTTTTGATACAACCTACATTCGATAATGAAATACAATTAAAGTTGTCTGCGCACTTTGAATCGTACCAGACGTTAAAAAATTGCGGATCGAATTTACATTCGATTGTTTGTTTAGGATCATATTGCCGGCCCGAACCAAAAGCATCACCCACAGACCGCCAGTGTCCGGCGATTCCCCGGAAAATATATTTCTGAAAAAAAATCAAAGCGCCAATGACAAAAAGAAGCATTACTATGTACTCCATGGTAGAAACGGCTTTGTTGTTGGAATATTTTTTCATATAAAGTGCGTTCTAAAACTAACTAAAATTTAATTGCAAATCTCAAATGTCAAAATCCAAATCAATTCCAAATTTTTTAATCCCAAACTGCTCTGACTTCTTTGTATTTCGGATAATACTACTTAAAATCAACAACAACTCTGTACTTTCAATGATTAACCAAACCAACTCATTCTTATGTAATTCTTCCTTTCGGCAAAATTAAAGGCCCTATCATAGATGTTGAATTTTCTATTGCTTGACATTGGAAATTTAATGATTTATTTGTCATTTGACATTTGGTTTTTGTCATTAATTAAAACGGCGCATAATCACAGCTCACAAATTTTAAACTAAACCCGCGCTGAGTCCGGTCAGGACCTGAACCACCTGAACCATTGTGAAAGAAATATTCCGCGCACGTACGGCTCATAACCCCGTGCTCAAGGATGGCATTAACATAATCCCAACACGCCGGGGAATCAGTGCGGCGGTTAATCATAAAAGCCTCAGGTGCTTCTTTACTGATGACATCTTTACATACAACATCCAGAGTATTTGGGCTAGGAATAGATGATGTAACGGACGGATGTCTAAATTTATACCGCCACACATCCAGCCCCGTCGGTAATTTAATGGTTGTGTCTTTATCTTCGTCCCAGCGGATGACTTGGGATTTAACAGTTGCGCCAAGGAAACACTTCCGGGCGTTCGAATAATCGTCGGAAGAATCACAACCCCCATAAAGATGAAAGGCATCGCCGAGAGAATAACAGCGCATCAAACCCCACATCGTCGTATACGTTTTTATCTTGGCGAGTTTTGGTTCTTTTATTGTTAAGCTCGCGTTATCCGCTTGGTAACAACGGCCGTTACACCGTCCAGGAATACGTCCGTCAACCCGCACGATATGCCATTTGGCCGAAGATTTAGAAGGATTGGTCGCCGGCGTTTTCCAGGCATAAATGGCTTCATTAGGTAAAGGAACCAAGGCCAAATCTTCAATGCGCAGACGTTCTTTACGCAACGCCTCGCCCGCGTTAATGATGTCCGTAAAATGCGACATCGCGCTCGTGAAGAAATCTCTTAGATATTTAACTTCATTCTCGCGGGCCGCGAGAAAATTCCGTCGGCGTTGAAGTTTTGCCTGCTGATTGACACTTTCATTACCGCTTTGTACAAGTTTAGGCTGCCAGAATGCGGCGTAATTATTGCCGTCTCCCGCCGCGACGCTTGATGTTCCTCCGACGACAGGATCGGTAAAAGTATTTAAGCAGCTTCCCTTAGCTAACTTCCAGGATGCCACCGCCGCATTATAAAGAGGATTCCCTGGTCCCCATGTGCCGCACACGCCGGCATTGATGGTATAGGCCGCGGAACATGTGGCTGTTAGTCCTGAAAGATTAAGAACATTAAGATCGCAGACAATCGATTCGGTTGGCGTAAAAGTTGTTGGTCCTCCGACGGGCGGCAAGGTTCCCTGACCGATGACCGTTCCAGAAGAGTTATAACATTTATAATCCAAAGAGTTGTCCGCATCTCCAGTACTGTTCCATGAAAAGGAAGTTGGCGAATTCGCTGGTCCTTGGCCTGGAACAAACGTTGCCGTACACGACGGACACGGACCGCAATCCCCCGGACAGTTTTTACATGTTTCCGTAAATTGCGACCATCCTGTCTTTTCGCAGACACCGTTACCGCAAACAGGGCACGCTCCGCAATCTTGGGCACAGGTTGAACAGTCTTCATTGGCGTCGCATGTACCGTTGCCGCAGTAAGGACATCCTGCCGGATCAGCCACGCATTGTGTCATTACGTCACAAGCGTTTGGACAGCTTCTTGTTTGCAACCGTGTTCCCAGCGGACAGCCGCCTGTGCTACAAACAGGATCGCTCACCCACGACGAGCAAATACAACAATCTGGATTATCGAGAAGGCATTGTGTTGTTGCCGAACAATTATAGGTGCAGCTTCTCGTCTGGTACATATAGTTCCCAAGACAGCCCCCAGCACCGCAGCCGGCATTAGCGAAAGCGGTGCAGGAATCACCCAAACACTGCAATTGCGTCTGGCAGTTGGCAGGAATACAAGTCCGCGTCTGGCTCATTTGATCAGCAGGACAACCATTGCCGCAGCCACTATTAGCAAAATTACTACAATCGCAGGGAGGATTAATATTGGCGTAAATTCCGGTATACACATTATTGTAATTAGGACCATTATTAGTGAGCGTTAATCCGATTAATACCGTTATGCCTCCAGTCCCTCCCATGGACCATCCGTTAATTAGGGGAGCGCACTCAATTATCCATCCGCTTGTTAAACAGCCGGTATCAGTTTTTGATTGTACCCCCGTCGCTATCTGCCCGGCAGGACACGTAAGGTTGATATAACTAGAACCGGTGGGGCTCATACAGCGATTACAATTCGGTTGATTACCATTAGGAACAGCCACAAACTGGCTACCGCCACCACACGTACCTGAGCTGGCGCCTATTCCGACGATACCATTAAAAGCGGTAACAATAGGTGTGCACGGGGCAACTATGTTGTCTGCTCTATTATCGCTACTAAAGGAGGTTATGGCTTGGTTCACTGGACACGACGAGGAAGAGTCAGCAAAAGCTTTCGAGACAGAAAGCATTAAACAAAGGGAGAAAATACTTCCAACACTAAATAAAATCTTCGCCGAGAAAGACCGCATCAGCCCAAATTGTTTATTTCTTTTGAAATGAAACATATGTCCTTTATAAATTTTGATAAGCTTCACGTCTTCAATTTTCTCGAAACGCTAACCCTCAAAACGTCTGCACAATATTGACCTGACAACTTGAACCGCCCAATCCATTTGACACGATAATCGTTTTAATTCCAGGAGTGGAATACGTCGTCGTAAAAGTAGCCGTCCCGGTCCCGCTTACCGGAGAAGCACCTCCGGCTGCATACCATTTATTAAAGGCCGGACCAAGACCTCCAGCCGCGGATACAGTCACGGTCACTGGACCGTTAAAAGCAAATGCTTGTGTCGCGGGCGAACACACAACGCCAGAACCACCCGGATTAATAACGCCCTGCGTCGGATAACATCCAACAAGTGGTCCACTTGGTCCCTGCCATGGCGTCGGACAGGTCGGTAAACTCGAACACTTTGTACAATCTCTTAAGCAAGCATCAAATGCACCAACATCCGGATCCCGGGGCACAACGAAATAATTTGTATCAAAAGGTGAAACCGGATCATTGATTAAAAGCGAGCGTGGCAGATCCGCACAGTTGCTCTCCCTGCATTTATCTGTAGCCGTACCAATTTGTCCGACGTCGGCAGATGCCGTACCGCATATGCCAAATTTAGGAAGGTTGGTTATGTTGTAATCTAAACAGGCAAGAATATTATCTAAAGTTCCCGTGCCCATGACTGCTGATTCCGGTGCTTTCATACCCGCACACATTCCCGGCGGAGTTCCAACGTTTCGGGTCGGCCAGGTTGTTTGAATGCCGACTGTATTATTAGGAATGCACAACGCTTGATTACAATCCGTTCCTTTAAAAGTAAGGGTCAACCAATAATTCAATTTGTCGATCCAGGCTTGATGCTGATCGCGCCAAACAAGCATCTGGCCATTTTGATCGTTATAGAATTGATCAACGTTGCCTTGGGCAACGAGAAACTGCGCCGCGGTCGGATACCATTCTCTAAATGTGGTACGCAGCGTCATCATGTCCATATTGATTAACTGCGTGGCAAATTTTATAAAATCTTCTACCCCGTAAACAAAATCATCAAACGGATCGTCCGGCCACATAGACGGCGGACCCGCTCCCAGCTGGCCGCACATACAGGGCCCTCGTGTTCCGTCGGGAAACGTGCAAGTTGTTCCGTATTTGGCGCAGGTCGCGGCGTAAGGCCACACGGTCGAACAATAGCGGTCAGCGCCTCGTTTCCATTTTCCGTTAGTAAACGGCGCCACATAATCCTGGCCGCAGGTTGTTGCATATTGCATGGGCGCAACGAGAAGATCTTTTGTCGGGTCAGGTAAATTATAAAGAGATTTGACCATGTCTGGCCGCAGAATTTTCTTGGAAGTGTCAACGGGGTTGGTGTTATCAAAGATACAGGGGCCTCCATTATATAATCCCGGCGCTGTAGGAAGCGTAAACTGAGGCGCAATTTCAACCGCCAATGAACCTGGTAAAGTTAATATCGGATTAATGTTTCCGCATCGAGGATGGGACGGGTCGCAGATATTACATTCATACCGCCGATTTTTATCCGTCGAATCGAGCAAGAGACCACCTAAGTCCATTCCCCAATCCAATAGTTTATAAAAAATCGGATAAACATACTTCACCTCGCCGGGGGCAGCGAGATCACGCGTATCATCAAAACGAAACAGCGGTTGCTCCGGATCACTGCTTTGCGCCGCCGAATACATCTTAGAAGGCACATACATATTACGCGCAGGCTGCATTCGGAAATATTGATTCTCGTCGTCCTTGCCAAAAAGTTCAAGATATGAAAATCTGTTGTTAGAACTGTCTTCAAAAACAGAATTATAAACGTAAGGATAAGAAGAGCCATAGGGGGACGTCGCCGCACAATGGGCGGCGCCTGAATAGCCGCAGCGGACGGTAGGGTCTGGATCGTCGCAGCATTCTGGCACTGTAGAAAACGCAAGGCAGGAGCTCGAACTGGCGCAGCCCGTCGTCGGGTCAGGATCATCACAACACGCCGGGCGGCGCGGATCGATTTGGTTTTTATCAACACAACAGGGATTACATTCCGCCGGCGGATCATTACTGCAACAAACATGCGCCGGATTTAAACTACAATCAACCGGGTCCCAAAGAAAATTAAGATAACCTTTAAGTGCATCAATAAATGCTTGGATCGCGGCCTCGTCGGGTAATGACTGCTGCATCGATTCAAGCCGCTTAGTATAATAAAATCCAAACCGGCTGACCTGGTCGCCGCCGTTAACTTTGGTTCCAGAAGCAGTAACATAAGCACCATCTAAATCCATGTCGTGAAGATCGTCAATTTGTCCGGGATCTGTGACAACATTTTGTAAAGCGGCTAAGATTCCCCGCTCCAAAAATCCATCGGTTTTGGGCATGTTTGCGAACATTTTATTCCAAATTGAAGTTAAGCCTGGCTGGACAACTGTTATTTGCAAAGCCAATGCGGCTGTGGCGACGGCAAGAGCAAGAACGGCGAGCGTTTGAGACATTATAGCAATTAATTCATATTGCTGAAGAACCACAATAACAGCTATTGCAACTACAATAATTAATATTTGCAAGACTCCGGTAAACCCACAGATCGTCAAATCACTTCCCGCGCCTTTTTCTCCGCCGAGCTGAGTTTGATAAAGTTGTTCCGTGTAACTGGCATAACTGGATGCCATCAATGCGGCGCTGGCGTTAGAAGCGACGGCTGTCAGAGTTTTTAATTCAGCGGATTTTCCAAAATTGAGAGATATCGCAAAAAAGATAATGCTGATGGCGGAGAGAAGAATCAAAATGAGGGCGACTTGGCCGTTGTTCTGCGAAGTCGAACGCGTGGATTTTCGAGAATGAATTAATTTTTTAAGGAACCTAAGCACTCTAGATCCTCGAGAGGTTAATGACAAATCTCAAATGTCAAAATCCAAATGAATTTCAAATGTTTTAATTTCCAAACCTTGACATTTGGTTTTTGTCATTAATTAACGCTGTGTGCAAGTTTCTCTTTATCCGTTTGGGGATTTCAGCCTAAATTAGCCAAGTCGCGAGAAAATGAAGCTAATTCCCTATGTAGAAAAAAACTTGCACATCGCGTTAATTACCAATTATTAAACACCAAATTCATCTTTGTGCCCCGATAAAAATCGCCGTCTAACTGATTGATCGGGCTGTTTGTATCTAAGCCTTGCCAGCTCTCCGAAACAGGCTTAATCAAAGACTTCTCATGCGCATCCCGACGGTAAACAAGGTCCAGCGCTGACCATCGAAAAGCCTTAAGGCAGGCATAGCCGAGCAATAAAGCAATGATGATGCAAAATGTAAATTCGAGAGTCACCTGCGCTTTTTCTTTGAACATCTTGTTGTCCATTCTTCGGTTAAGGTGAAGAGGCCCGTTTCGGTTAACGGTAACGGTTATCGGTTTTTTCAAAATTACTCCATGCCTCAGCCAATTTATAAATCTGGCGACCAGATTTATCGTAAGCATCTATCAATTCATCGCAAAGTTTTATATCTACATTCTGTGGATAAATATCTCTACTTTGACTCAAACTTACAATCATTTCATTAGATTCAGCCATTGCATCATCGAGATATTTTTGAAAGCCAGCTTTTTGATGCCGCTTTGCATATCCTTCAGCTATTAACCGCGGAATTGCTTTGGAAGCTCGGCGGAGCTGATCTATTATTGGCCTTTTCCTTTCCAAAGAAAGGTTGTTCTTTTCGTCATCGAAGAGAAAAGGCCTAATATTGAGTTTTGTTGCATCCTTTGGATTTACAAAACTCAATAAATCATCTTCTTCGCATTTTGGCAGACAGGGAAGAATCTTTTGCATAACAGTGGTCATTGATTTATAACTATCTTGATAAACTGTTAAATCTCTAAAGCTGGTAATTCGCTTCTTTTCTTCCATAAGTTGTCTCTCACGTTGCCTTAACCAAAAACCGAAACCGGCTTCCTAACCTTAACCTAAAAATTCACAAATCAATATCCCCGCGGGCCGAGATCTTGGACCCATTTACGCCCGCGGCCTTCCCAAACCCGGCTTCGAACATACAAGGTTAAAGAGCCTTCGTCAAAACAAGTTTTATAAACATTGGCCGCTGAAAAACAATTGGCCGTGGGATCACTCCCCAGTCCCGGGGGCACACACACCTCCACGTCGGGATTCCACTGAGTATTAGGCTGATGAACCGGCGCGTCCCAAACCGCGCCACTCCCAGTGCCGCAAACAAATCCGGTATTTCTACTTAACTGAACAACCCGTTGAACGATGTCTGTAATATTTCTTCTTTGCGTACTTTTAACATTTTGAGTGGCACTAATAATTTTTCCTTCTTCAATTTGAAGGTACGTTCCATCTCTAGTGTAAGTCCATCCTTGAGTGCCTTCACTTGAAAAACCAGGCGCGGCGCCGGGACTTTTACGGTTATGGGTCATATCCAAATCGCCTTCTTGAAAATCCAAAACACGCAATAATTTAATAGGAACATTGCCTGAACCTGATTTGTTTTTGCTGTTGGGCGTATATCTTTTGCCCTTTATATCAACCATTTCCAAAATTTGTTCTTCCTTTAAATCGTTGTCAACGTCAAGCGAGGCATTCTGGCCTGTCTGCAAATTAATTGAGCTCGTCGTGGCTTTCACCATCTGCCATTGCCACGTAAAAAGAGGACGGTCGGCGGGTGAAACAATCGTCGTGCCGTCGCGGTAAAGGTCAAAGCAAGTCAGACACGTGTTCCACTTACAACGATCGCAGGCATTGGGATCCCAGGCGGTATTCACCTTTAAATTCGGACTAATAGAATACAGGGCCATACAGCCATTCCCTTTCCCATTGCAATCGGGAATCCAATTGGGGTCTGTGTCATTTTGTATGTTGTATTCTTTAAAAGCTGCTGTTGTAAATTGAAAATGTAAGCCGTTAATAAAAAAATCGGTGCGGGGAAGACTATCGTATTCACCATAGTCAATGGGCATGAAAAGATTTTTAGAAAATGTGGCTGAAGCTCCGACGATAAACGGCGAACGCGATTGGACACCGAATTTACTCTCTTCAGCGCTTAAACGGTCTTCAACGATGAGGACACTGGCAATATTGCGCGAGGCGTTGCCGGGTTTTTTAGACATGCGGTTTTTTCCGGTTTCGGCGGCCCGCAGAGACGTGGCCATAGCCATACGCATCGCTTTCAATGATTCACTTTGCGAAGTTCCAGCACTTAATGCATAACGAATCATCATGCCTAACATAAAAATCAAAACAGCTCCAAAAACGGCGAGTTCAGTTGACGTTTGAGCTTTTGAGTAAATGCTCTTGAACAACTTAATATCCCCCAATAATTGTATCTCCCGTCTTCGTTTCGAGGGCATCAGATCTGTCGACGCGGTTGGTCCAGACTCCGTTCAGCGTCGTGTCATTAACCGCAACAATTTGCATTTCTTCATTGGCAACACGGCTATAGTTAATAATGGTATTTGAAACGCGCGGATCGTATTGGTCTCCTAAATCATCAACTGTACTTCGCCACCGTCCGGAGATGCCTCGTTTCATATAATTGCTCATCGCAATAAAAGCACCAATGATGACCATTATCAAAACCGTGTATTCAATCGTCGATTGTCCTTTGCGTTTAAACATTGAATCCTCTTTTATTTGAAAAGAATAAAAACAAATTTAATTATCCGCATTAATGGTGTTTGAAAAACCTAAATTTGAAACTGAATTGGATATAACATCGCCGGAATCATTGTAAATAAAATCAATGGCGCCGGAATTTTCTTTCCGGCTTTTATTTGTATTAGACCTCGTCGCTGAATAGGCCTGCATCAAATAGCCGCCGTAAGGCACGATCCGCTGGTCAGATTCATTTTGTATGCCAACCTGATCAGCCGTGACCTTAATAACACTTTGAATACCGCGCTTACAAGCGTTAAACATCGCAAACAAAACCATGGTCACAATTCCAATTAAAAGCATGTACTCCATCATGCTCTGAGCGGTTTTATTTTTTAAGAAATATAGACGGGTGGACTCGGAAGAAGCCGCCGTTTCCGTCAATAAGAATTTTTTTTTATCGACAAATTTCATTAATTACCGCCCGTCAAATTGAAGTCTCTCGGCGGCAATTGATTACTATCAGTGGTGACTCTAACTTGGTCCGTAAATTTGTCGCCGAAGATACCTGTTGTGCCGCCACCTTGGAGCGTTTGAACGGAATTCATTAAACTATCGACATTGCTTTGTGTCTGCACGTAGTAAGGTTCATACTCCTGTAAAATTACATTACCAAGTGTGGCCGTATTGCTTGTGGCAATGCTGTGAATCATATAATTCCGGGCATCCCAAATCCGTCCCTGCAAAGATCTTTTTACATAAACCGACATCGCCGAAATAACTGCAATCACTAAGAAAAAAGTGATCACATATTCTGAGGTTGCCTGTCCCAATTTATGCAAAACAATTTTAGAGTGAAACATGTCTTGTTGCTATCATTTTTGTAATTATATTTGTAATAAAAACGGCTATGATTCTGGTTTTGCTGAACGTTAAAAAGTGCTGTCCCAAAAAACATGGCTTACCCCTCGTCGGGTGACGATTGAGTAAGCCATGTTTTTTGATCTATAGAACAACCCAACTCTATTACCGACGAGTTATTTACCCCAGAATGTCTGGTCTACGTTGATAATAGTTGAATCTTGGTTAATTAAGGTTGTTTCATTGGTGGCCATTTCTGAGCGGCTGATACCTTTGTCAAAAGTTTCAAAGGTTCTACCCTTTGTCATTGTCGACTTGTTCGCCTTGGTGTTCCCTGGGTCAAATTGATCACCGATATCATCGGTAGCACTCTTTAACCGGCCTTGAACACCGCGCTTAATGTAAACTTGAATGGACAAAAGAGCACCAATAATAATGATAATCAAAACAGCATACTCCAAGGTGCTTTGTCCTTTCATTTTTCTTAGCAATTTAAACATTGATTAGTCCTCCTTAAAATTAGACATAAAGTTGCTTGCTTAACAAATGAAGCGGGTATTAATGGCCAAGAACTTCGCCAAAATTCCCGTAATTAGACTGTTGGAAACCACCTAGGTCTCTATTGCGTGTACTATTTTCCAACTGACTGACTACACCCTTGTCTAACTGTTGGGTCTGATTCATGTCTCTGGAAATAGCGTAATTACTTTGTAGATAATACGGTTCGTATTGATCCGTAGCGCCCAAGCTGGATGTTTGGCTGGTTAAAAATTTACCAGCATCGCGGATTCTACCTTGAAGACTTCGTTGCGCATATGTCTGCATGGCAATGATAGCCGCGACAACCAAAGCGATCAAAAGTGCATATTCTGCAGTGTTCTGACCTTTCTTATTTCTATTTATTCTTTTAAACATTTATTTTTCCTCCTCGATGTGAATAAAACAAACCTGATTTCCCATGATTTAAGTTATGGTGATAATGGCCGAGAACCAGAAAGTCTTATTGACATGTTGTTCATGCCATTTGTACCTTGAGTCAAGGTAGCGTTAAGGCTAGTCTGGAAAATCCCAGTTTTACTGGCCAAAAAGCCAAGTAAAACGACTACAACGGCCGTCACCAAGAGAATGTACTCCAGCGTTGATTGACCTCTTTTGTTTTTCAACATTTATATTCCTCCTTGAACAAATAATGACGTTAATTATTGGCGAACTCCTCTTCAACCACCTTTTCGGTTGCCTGCACGGAACGGAACACGTAGGTGCTCATTGCGACCATTGCAGCTGAGACTAAAGCGACAACGACGGCATATTCAATTAGGCTTTGTCCTTTTTTGCTTCGTAGTGTTCTTAAATGCCGCATTGTGTTTTTCCCACGTGTTAAAAGGTGATCGTTGCCATCCTCTTGTGCAACCACAAGCAGGAGCTCCACGACCAGGCTGTATAAAAAAACCCTTGAACACAATTGTGTTCAAGGGTAGAGAACATAGATAAAGTAGATATAAAATATCTACAGTATTTGATACATATTTTTTTGATATTTGGGCGCATGTTTTTGTGTCTTTGATCAGACGATGAAAAACATATAATGTAAGACGGTACAAATATACCATGTGCCCTTGAACGCTGTCAAGGGAAAGAGTTTAAAAAATTCGACATATTAACAAATTAAAACACCCTTTCACACTAAATTAGGACATCCATAGCAAAAAAAGACCCAGACGGGTCTTGAATATTCATATTTTTAAGCATTTTGATCGCAAATTCAAGCTCTTTACGATATTGATAATCAGTGGGAACTTGTAATTTCACAATAATCTTTTGACCTATTTTTTGGAAACGGCCCGCCAATTTGTAAAAACGTTCACACATTTGATTAAAATCAAGTTCTTTGCAATTTTGGCTAAAAAAGTGACATTTGGCATACTCATTTAAAGCTAAGCTTATAACAAACGCATTTTCCAAGAGAGTGGGCACTTGCATGGGGTCGGATGCTACCATTTTTTCGTAAAAATCGAATGGAATTATTGAATTTTTTATTTCTTTATTGTCCAAACTGTCATTTTTATTTAAAAGTAATGAAAAATTCACATCTTCTTTATAATCAAAGTTAAGATTATTAGTAAAAATCAAGCTACTGACCGCGTTAACCTTATTTTCTTCGCTTAAAATAATCAATTTTAGAGGAATTTCCTTTGTCACACCCAAAGTTTCACCTTGAACTTCATGCTCACCGACATAAAAAGTTTTGTCTAAATCCTTGCAATAAAATTTTTTTAACTTTATGTCTTGCAGAATATTAGAAACGCTACTTATTCTTTCAGGTCTTGTCACAAATAAAAATTGTCGTTTCTTTTTGGGGATTACATTAAATTGGGCCAATTCGTTGTCATTTTGATCCAAAATTTCTAGTTTGGACATTTCATTAGAAATTCCTTCTAAAGATTCCACTAATTTAAGCTCATTAGGTATATTTTCAGCCAATCCTTTGTCATATATGGTAATGTAATCCAAATTTGTAATAAAACGTCGTGTTACTTGTTTAATAAATCTTCCTAAAGAAAGGCCTGCGCCTCTTTCGCCAGATTGAAAAACCACCTGTTCTCTAGCGTCTAAGAAAACCTCTGTTTTGTCTTTTAAAGTTATCTTAAGCGAATTTGCTTCAGCAAAAATTTGTGGAATCTCATTGCCAACAACAAGAGACAATGTTCTCAAATCAGAAATGCTGTCTAGCAATTTTAAGAGCCTATCAAAACGAATCTTCTCTATCCCACTAAGTAAAGCCAACCCTGTTCCTTTATACGAATTGAAATCCTCAGGTTTGTTAATACCAAAAGACGGTGCCCATAACAAAACTTCACCAAGTTGGTTCACCTCGTCGGGATTAAAAATGTTTCCTTCCAAAAATTTTTCTAGAAATCTTCCCATTAAAAATCGTTCACCCAAATCCCATTCGGCAGCCTTTAAAAAAAACAGCCCTAATCTATCATGCATGGATTCGATTTTTTCTGCTTTTAAATCTTTTTTAGAAGATGTCCAAACGAGAGGGGATTCTTTTTTAGGCGCAAGGAGCAGGTTAGGTATGGTGAAAAGCTGTTGCTTTTTCTCGACGGGAATTTGAAATTTTTTGACTTTTTTATCTGTAAGGACGGCTGTGCGCCCAACTGGATTGCTCAACTGAGCGTCTTTGATGATTTGGTTTATGGCGGATTTTGAAACATTGATTTGAAATTTTTCTTCAACAATAGCAACTAAACGCCGGCAGCTTAATTGAGCGTCAGATTTTTTCTGATCAATAATAAAATCAATGACTTCTTTTCTTAATTTATAAACAACGCCCATGGAAACCATTTAGCAATTTCAAATTTTTATAGGGATTTTCAGTATAAGCATGGGGACTTTTTCAGTCAAGAATTTGTTCTTTCTTCTTAAAAACAATTTTCTGCCCGAAGAAAAAATGCGCATAAAATCTTGCAATCATAAAGCATTCATTGTTAAATGGTAATCGTAATGTATTTTTAAATTGATACTGAAGCCATAAATAAAATTCAGCCTAATAAAAGGTTAAATTAAATGTCCAAATGTCCTTATTGTTTTGAAGAACTCCCAGGCAATTTTCTGGAAAAATTTTCAAAAAAAAATTCCCCAGAAGCGCCGCAATGTCCACATTGTTCACAATTTATTATTGATCCACTGGTTAACGTTGATTATCCCGGCGTGGATAAAAAGAAGTGCCTTTACTGCGGAATGTTGATTTTAACAGAAGCACGTTTTTGTCGTTTCTGTCAGAAATGGCTTGATGAATTGGATGCGGCGGCGGATGATGCAGAAAATTTGGAATAAAAAGTAGCGGGTTAAGCAGCTAGAATTTGAATAGAATCGCCTAATTCAGTTTTGGATTTTGAAATAGTTTTAACAGGAAGTTCAATCGCGCGGTTGGCTTTTAAAAAAATAGGGCTGAGCCGAAATGGTTGTATCTCCTCGAGTAATCCCACCACTTTTCCAGAGTTATCGATAAAAATAACATCAATAGCAAATCGCATAAACAACATGTGAATTGACTGACAATGAGTAATGATCAGCCCTTCTCCGTCGACGATAGATTGTCGGTTTAATAAACCAACCATACGGGTTCTGAAAGTATCCGCGAGGACTGCGCGGTCAGCAATAATTATTTTGCGGGTGGAATTAAATACGGTAAGCAAGAGAGTATTTATGGTGTAAAAATGTTTTTATCCAAAGCGATGCCTTTAGAAGAAAAATCTTCGTAACATTTGGGAACATAACCTGTGGTTTTATAGTCACCTAGAATTTTCCCGTCGCTGTCTGTTCCTAGACGTTCAAAAATAAAAATGTCGCGTAAATCCAACTGGTGTGTCTTCTGATCAACGCCGGCCACTTCGGTTATGCCGGTTATTTTTCTTGAACCATCTGAAAAACGGTTGACTTGAACGATGATGTCGATGGCTGAGCCGATCATTTCATACATGGCGCTTAAGGGAAGTTCAACGCCCGTTAAAAGCATCATGGCCGTTAAACGAACCAAAACATCGCGTGTGGTATTGGCGTGGATTGTCGTCAAGGAACCATCGTGACCTGTGTTCATAGCCTGCAACATATCTAATACTTCTGCGCCGCGGCACTCACCAATGACAATCCTATCAGGACGCATACGAAGCGTATTCACAAACAAATCACGAATAGAAACAGCGCCTTTTCCTTCAATGTTCGCCGGGCGTGCTTCCAACCGGCCCCAATGACTGTACGGTTTAAGCCGCAATTCGGCGGCGTCTTCTATGGTGATAATGCGTTCTCCGTCGGGAACAAAAAGGGAAATAATGTTAAGCAATGTTGTTTTACCGGCGCCTGTACCGCCGGAAACAATAATGTTACTTCTTCCCAAAACTGCGGCATGAAGAAAATCAGCCATCGGCTGAGACAAACTCTTAAAGCGATGGATCAAATCGTCAATCGTATAACGTTCTTGGCTGAATTTACGGATCGTGACCATTGGTCCATTTAAAGATAACGGACGAATAATAGCATTAATACGAGACCCGTCGGGCAAACGCGCATCAACCATCGGTGTCGACTCATCAATACGCCGGCCCAAGGGCGCAACAATACGGTCAATAACCGAACGAACCTGTTGTTCGGAAATAAACCGCCGATTGGTTAAAATTAATTTCCCATGTTTTTCAATGTAGATCTCATCCTTCTTATTAACCATGATATCGGTGACGTCTGAATCTGCCAAAAACTCTTCGATAGGACCAAGCCCTAGCGTTTCGTTTACAATTTCTTTAACCAGCCGGGTTCGCTCTTCATGGGAAGAAATGATAGCGCCCGCTTCCTCGGCGAGAATATTGCTGACAATTTTTTCAGTTGTCTCACGGATTTTCTGAAACTGCTGCGGGTTCGCCAAGGCTTCCGGAGTCAGGTCTTTTAAATCCATCTTGCCTAACAACTTTTCATGGGTCTTCTTTTTAAGCCGAACGACTTCGTCTTCTTCGTTAACATTGTAAATTTTATCTTTCCCTTTTTCCTGTACGCCTTGAGCAATGCCAAATTTTTCCCAAAACTCACCCGGCTTACCTAAATCTTCTGTTGTTCTTAATTTAGCTATGTCGGTCGCCTGCACAAAAAGTCCAGGCGCATTTAAATCGTTGACCATCTTATTAAAAGCCGCCGCGACTTTGCTGCGCGGACTATCAACGACACAGGGAACGCCGCGGTTTAAAGCCATTCCAACCGCTTTTCCGTCGGAAGGAATTTGGGCAAAAATTTCGCAAGCCAAGGCCGCCTTAACTTCCTGCCAGGCAACCCCGCCATAACTTTCAGCACGGTTTAAAATTAACCTGACCATTTTGAGAGGGAAATGCAGGCTCTGTAAAACTTCTAAGGCCGTTCGGATTTGATAAACAGCCAGAATATCTGGTGTCGCAATAAGAAAAATTAGATTGGAATAATCTAAAATGGTGATCAGCGTCTCGCTAAAGGCCTTACCGCCGTCGATAATAATGTAATCGTAAAGCTGGCCAACTTTTTTAAGAAAGGGTTTAATATTGTCAGGTGTAATGTGACCAACTTGGCGGACGTGCGTGACGGCGGGGAGAAAATCAAATCCAGCAGAATGCGCCACAACATATCTTTTAATAATCGTGGGGTCGTTGTCTTTTTCTATTTCAGCCAAAAGATCAACGATAGCTAGACGGGGGGACAAATTGAGCATCCGGGCCATATCCTGAGCGGCCTGGAAGTCCATGTCCAAAAGCAAAACCTTGTGGCCGCTCAACGCCAATGCCGTCGAGAGATTGACACACACAAAAGTTTTGCCAACCCCACCTTTATTACTAAAAACTGCTACGCTTTTTGCAGGCATTTTTTTATTTTTGCAAACTAAAAACGATTGGTATTGTTAAATCCAATTCTTGGAGGTTAGTATCCGCAGGAAACGCGGTGTAAGGGGCCAGGCTTTTGGCGGTTGTAAGAGCAGCTTCATCGAAGATGTCGTGGCCAGAGGACTCTTTTACAGCAGCATAAGCTAAAGTCCCATCGCTTAAAATATGCAGCATCAATTTTACGGTGCCTTCCCAATTGTATTGCCTTGCCTCGTCGGGATAATTGATGGCACTAGCGATTTTTTGTTGGACGGCGGCAGCGTAATTTTGACTTGATGAACTCTTAGCAGCCGCCGGTTTTGAAACTTTCTGACTATAAACAATAGGAACGTTCAACACCAAATCATCTAAATTTAATTTCAAAGGAAACGCGTCATAAGGTGAAAGAACTTGTGCCGTATGAAGCGCATCTTTATCAAAAATATTGTATCCTGAGGATTCTTTAATTTGTGAATCAGCTAATGAACCATTTTTTAAAAGATGTAAGCTCAATGTAACCGTTCCCTCCCAGCCTTTTTCTTTAGCTTCCGGCGGGTAGGTGATAGCCTTAGAAATTTTTTCTTGGATTGTTTTTGAATAAGCGTCGATCAGGTCCTTTTGTTCAGCATTATTTCCGGATGCCCCTGCTTGTTCTCCTGAAGATTGATCTGTCGCTTCGGCGGTGGCATCTTGAAGCGGTATGGCATCAGCATTTTCAGACATTGAGCTTTGTGTTGGCATTCTCGACGGAGGGACTGATGTTTCAGATGTCATTGATGAATCTGATGACGACACTGAAGCGGCGTCGGATGTGGAAGATTCCGTTGTCTTAGCAGCAGGCGGAGGAACCTCTTTCGTTTTTTGCCGAAGAATCGTAGGCGTTACGGAAATAATTAACTCAGTGTCTTGATTGTTAGACGAAGGCGTTTTACGGGATCGGAAAACCGCACCCACAATAGGAATATCGCCCAGGAAAGGAACCTTGCGGACTGTTTCTCCCTCAACATGCTTAATCAAGCCAGCCAGAATAATCGTCTGCTGGTCGTCTAAAAGCAGCTGCGTTTGTGCCGTGCGGGTAGCAAAGGCAGGAACTTGCCCGACGGAATGCGTTGGATCAACTTCGCTGACCTCGGTATTCATGACGACATTGACTTTATCCTGTTGGATTGTGGGGGTGATCGTTAGACTGATACCAAAATCTTTAAACTCAACATTAGTCTGCACATTACCACCAACGGTCGTAGATGTCGTACTGATTGGAACCTGTCCTCCGACGAGAAAACTGGCCTCCTTACCGCTTTTGACGACCAATTTAGGTTTTGAAAGGACCCGGCCTTTTCCTTCTTCGACGACTGCATTAATAACGGCAGAAACAGATGTTGTTCGTCTAAGTTTGGCTACTTTAAAAATGCTGTCTGCAAAAGGAATAGAACTTTGTGCTGTGCTGTCGACAAGCCCTTTTCCAGGCAACCCCTCGGTAATATTAATTTGATCAACCCAGTCTAAGCCGATGCTTTTGGATGCGGTGGCATTTAACTCGGCGAGCTGAACATCAACCTGAACCAAGTCGTTGCTGATATCTTCACGCAAAAGATTAATCACATTGGTCATGTAAGGATGAATAATAGCGTCGGCCTCGGCTTTCTTTTGTTCACTTAAATTACCCGAAGCCACGACCTTACCTTCGTAAAGGTTCACTTCAAGATTAACTCCGTCGATCTTGGCGACTTTGAAAAGTTCTTCCAGCCGGGTTTTTAAAATATTTAAATCCTCGGCGTAAACACGGATCATTATTGTCCGCTTGCCATATTGGTCCCACACAAATAAAGCTGATTGTCCTGGTTTCTTGGCCAGCAAGAGGATTTCATCATTGGTGACATTCGCGATGTCCGCAATGTCAGGATCACTTACAGAAACACGCACTAATGAATAGGCTTTAATCGGAGTGAGTTCTCCTTTAAGCATGTGAACTTCGTCTTGATGTAGGATGTCAGGAGGAAGGTCTTTGGAGTCTTGCTTAGCATCTTGTTTCGTATCTTGGCTGGCGGTCTTGTCCTCGCCAAAAATTTCTTTCGGAGCAATCCATAGAGTTTCCATTAAAATGAAACCCATCAAAACAACCCACGCACAGCTCTTATTGATTTTTTTATCAAAAGCTCGGTGATTTAGGCTAGATCTCTTTTCCTCGACGGAATAAAAATCTATAAGCTGTTTTTTATTTTTCATCTACGTTAGGCTCCTAAAAATGAGATTATAATTCCCGGCCCCCGCGAAATATTTGAATAACCGGCTTAGCTTCTTCAGCGGCTGGTTCGAATGAACTGGTTTTCGCCTTTGTCCCGCCAAGTTCAGTACCTTGTCTTTCCAAAACATAGTCCGCGAGCGTTTGCCAATTATAAGGAGGTACCATAAATGATTCTGTTTCGGAAGGAGAACGTAACGCCAACTGGAGCTTACCATTTTGCTGAACAAAACTCAGCAGCCCTGCTTCTTCTGGATCCAGCGCAAAAGTCACAGTCAAATCCTTGGTCTGCTGCTGGGCTTCATAAACACCAGGAGAATTCACATTCGTCCCGACAGCTAAGACTTGAACGTTTTGAAAAATCATGGCTGTAATTGTTTGGGCTGGTTGATATCCGACTTGCTGAGAACCGGGAGGTGTCATCTGCGCGAGAATGTCGACGAAATCGCCGGGATTGATTAAACCACCGACGGCGGCGAGAGAATCAATTCGAACAGTGACGGCTCTCTTGCCCGCAGGTGTTTTGACAGCTAATGATGATTGGGGAATAATGGCAGCCGGCCCTTTTTCGGCGGCGGCTTTTTGCGCGGCAGCAATTGCCTGTTGGCGCACAGTGCCTAATTCTGTTTTTAATGCGGTGATTTCTTCTTTGAGGGGTTCAACATTTTTTTGAATTTCTTGAGAGGCAACTTCTTCTTTTTTAGTGATTTCACTTTGAATATAATTTCCGGCTCCGATGGCGGCGATTAATCCTATGGTCAACGCGATCACAATGATAACAATCGTTCTTCGCTGTTCATTGGTCATAACTTGACTCCTTCTAAAAGGGATTCATTACGTGTGACTGGTTTCTTTTGTTCCAGTTCTTTAAGATAACTTTCAACGGTTTGCTGCTGTTTAATTTGGAGCAATCCGTTTTTAATATCGTTTTTCACGTCGAGGAAACCTAATTGTTTCCCGCCCTTTTTCTCCTCAAGTTTTACAATCGAGTACCCTTCCGATCCTTTAAAAACCGCGCTGACATCACCGACTTCCAAATTCAAAACCGCCGCGGCCGTGGCTTGATCTAAATCAGCTCCCTTAATTAAACCTAAATCTCCGCCTTTAGCCGCTGTTTTTCCTTTGGAACGTGCTTGGGCAGTTTGCGCAAAGTCTGCGCCTTTTAAAACATCAACCAGAATATCTTTCGCCTCGGGTTGAGTAGGAACAACGATCGCGCGCAAATGATATTCGGCCGGCTCAACAAACATATTTTTGTTTTGGTTAAAATAATCTTGGACTTCGTTGTCCGTGACGGTGACACTTGTGATCAAATTATTAACATTTTCTCGGACAAGAAGCGTCCGACGGAATTCGCTAACCGCATCTTGGATTTCTTTTTTATTTCCCAAACCTTTTTCTTCAGCATCCATGACCATCAACTGCTGCCTGACCAATTCATCTAATACGAGCTTCTTGGATTCGGGTTTCTTTATGTCAAAATCAGGCACGACGTCTTTTAAATTCTTAAGCCGGTCTTTAAATTCATCGACTGTGATTGACCAGCTGCCGACACTTGCCAGGACATCGGCTTGCGTGTTTAAAGCCGCAGCTGCGCTGGCTTGGTCTTTAATTTTTTCCGTCGAGGTTTTAACCGGCGGTGGTTGAACTGCTTTGTCTTCGCTTGTGCTGGCTGTTGTTTTTTTGTTTTTGTTAAAAATTGATTCGATCGTTGAAGAAATTTGATCACAGCCAGCAATAGTTAAACAAAATAAGGCGGCCGCGACAATAAAAATTCTATCTTTTTTCATTCAAAGAAACCTTAATAAATAAATTTAGAGTAAGTATAACCTAGCTTTTTGGGAAAAACAAAGATGTTTTAAAAAATTCTTGAGGCTTAAATTAACAGGGTGGCCCGCCGCCTCCTGCTCCCTTAGGACATCCATGGCAGTCAAAATTTTTATTTCTAAAACCCTGATTAAATCGTTGATCGCAATTAAAATTAGTAGCTGGATTATTCCAATCCGTTGACCAGACAGGACAGCTTTTTCCCCTAATAATACAATTTGCCGGTCCTAGACCTCCAGCAGGAGGAACGTTGGAACACTTTACAGTACCTATTACCGTGTCACTCGAACTTGGAAAACAAGAAGTCCCTTCCTGAAAATATATTTCCCCCGTAGCTGTATTGTTGGCAACGCAACCCCAATTGCTTCCGCCCGACATATTAACATCACAACCCGCAATAAATGGGCATTCTGGAGGACATCGAAGGGCTGGATTTACATCGGTGCCTTGGCAATCCCCGTTAACATTTGTAAGTGGTATATTACATTCCGGCGGCTGGCATCTTTGCAATTGAGGATCAAAGGGGTAAGCTCCGTCGCACACCGCTTCGCATTTGGCACCTGTACAATTAGCGACGGGGATCCACGGCGTTGGCGAGGGAACATTCTGGTCTGAGCCAGTGCAAATCGTTGCATGGTCAGGAATTGAACCGGTGCATCCAGCCGGACAGATAGGATCAGGAACACAATTTTTGGGCTGAAGATTATTGCCGCATTGAATTAGTGTGCTTTGTCCCGTCGGACAGCCGCCGCTCGCTCCGCACAATTTCGTACAGCAGGTATCATCAACAATACAACTGGTTTCCTGAGGTTCACAATCAAGAGGCGTGCAATTTTTTTGATACAGCTTTTCCGTCGGTTTACACGATCCCAATCCGCAGCCAATCGGTTCTTTCGGGCATTTACATGTGGGCGCCGGAAAATCAAAGCCTCCTTTTATCATTGGGTCGGTGTAAGAATCGTCGGCAACATCTTCCCACATTTTAAGATGGGCATTGACCGAGCGAATAACATACGGCCCCATGACAACAATCCCAACCATGACCAAAACCATAACCGTAAGATATTCAAGCGTTGATTGGGCTTCTTTGGATAGGCGCATAAAATTTAGTCCATTTCGACAAATTAATATTTATCGAAGACCTTAAGGACTATTAGCGGGTTTTTCTCGTCAGTAGACAATTTTTTGGAGAATACATTTAAAGTATATTATAAAGAAAACCGGGATGCAATGTGCTTATCAGGTTTTTTTAATTTTTTTCTAAAAAAATTTTCAATTAAAAATTTTTTTAACTGTATCCCTTTCTTCCTCTAATTCTTTTAAAGTTATGTTAATTTTTTCTTTAGTAAACTCATTCACAGAAATTCCTTGAACAATTTCCCAGCCTTTTCCGTTTGAACGGACAGGAAAGCTAAACATTAAACCCTCTGGAATGCCGTAACTTCCATCAGAAGCTACTGCGACGGAGAAAAATTCGCCGGGCTTGGTTGCGCTCCGCAAGTTTTTAACCGTATCAATAACGGCATTTGCCGCCGATGCAGCGGAAGAGGCGCCGCGGGCCTTAATAATCTCAGCTCCCCGTTTTTGAACCGCTTCAATAAAAGTTGTTTTAAGCCAAGTCTCATCGGGAATTACTTGTGTGACTAATTTTCCATTGATTGTCGCGTTATAAAAATCCGGATACTGTGTGGCTGAATGATTTCCCCAAATTGCTACATTTTTAATATCGGTCACGCCAACGCCTGCTTTCATTGCAAGCTGGGCTACGGCGCGGTTTTGATCAAGCATGGTCATGGCAAAAAAATTCTTCGGCGAAATATTTTTAACCGCCATCTTGGCAATATAGGCATTAGTATTGCAAGGATTTCCGACGACAAGAATGCGACAATCCTTTTTGGCATGAGCATCCAAATTTTTTCCCTGTTCAATAAAAATGTTTCCGTTAATCTTAAGCAGATCTCCTCGCTCCATCCCTGCCTTGCGCGGCACACTGCCGACTAAAAGAGCCCAATCAATATCTTTAAAAGCAACGTCTTGTTTTGAACTTGTTGTGATAGATTTGAGCAATGGAAATGCGCAGTCCTGAAGTTCCATAACAACACCATTAAGCGCTGGCAAGGCTGCTTCGAGTTCTAAAAGATTTAATTCGATTTCCGTGTCCCGGCCGAACATTTCTCCGGCGGCAATTCTAAAAAGCAAAGCATAACCGATCTGACCGGCCGCACCCGTCACTGCAACCCTAATTCGTCCCATAAGAATAGCTCCTTTTAATCAACCAACATGGCTTTAAGAATTTCTTTCATGCTACGTATTGTTTCTTTATCTAACTTTCCCATCTTTTTTACTAAGCGCCTTTTATCAATGGTGCGAATTTGATCTAAAACAATCCAACCATCTCTTTCCTGAAATTTAACTGAAACTCTCGTGGGATAATGATGAGAACGTGATGTGAGGGGAGCAATAATAACGGTGCTTACATTTTGATTTATTTCGTCGGGAGAAATAACAACACAAGGGCGTGTTTTTTTAATTTCGCTGCCAAGCGCAGGGTCCAGCGTAACCCAAAAAACATCATACTGCTTTACTACCATTCCCATTCCTTCATCGGCAAATCTATTTTATCGTTAATAAGTAATGTATCTTCACCCCGAGCATGCATATCTTTAAAAGCTTTATCCCAGCCTTCTCTCGTATTTTTTTGAACGGGTTTCAAAATAATTTGTTCACCTTCAACGCGTAAATCTAAAGTTTTTCTAATACGGCATTGGTTTAAAATCGCCTTGGGAATTCTTATACCTTTTGAATTGCCGATTGGAACCAGATTAATTTTCATGTGTTTATCACCTCGTGATGTAACTATAATGTAATTATATTAGCCCTGTCAACGCATTTTCCCGAAATAACGAATAGACGGTAAAATCGCTTGCGTTCTTTTTATTCGAGATTGATTTAGGTGACCATAAATAATCTCTTCTTTGTTTCCCGAAGCTTTCGCCAAAATTTCTCCCCACGGCCCGACGATCAAACTATGCCCAAAGGCTTGAACGCCCCGCTCATCGCTTCCACACTGATTCGGCGCTAAAACATAACACCGGTTTTCAATCGCTCTGGCTCTCACCAAAACTTCCCAATGCGCTTGGCCTGTTGTCCTGGTAAAACACGACGGGATAGCGATAATATCTGCATGCCTTTTGAAATAAGCGCGATATAATTCCGGAAATCGCAGATCATAACAAATAGATAATGCTGTTTTAAATTCGCCCACAGTGGCTAAGGCTAATTTTTTGCCAGCTAAAAGTGTCTGCGATTCGTTAATGGTCTGCCGGCCGATTACGGCTTGAAATAAATTTATTTTACGGTATCGCGCAATTATTTCTCCGACGGGATTAATCAGTGTGGTGGTGTTAAAAACTTTTGAAGCGCCAGGATTTTTTTCATAAATTGAACCGGCGAGAATAAAAACTTTTTTTTCTTTAGCTAATTTCATTAAAGGTAGGAGCGATTCGCCCGGGATGGTTTCGGCGATTGTCGTTTTGGGCGCCGATCCACGGTAATGGAAGATCTCGGGTAATAAAATAAATTCGGCTTTTCGGGAAGCGGCTTGACGCGCAAAGCCTTCGGCCTTTTGAAGATTACGCTTCTTATCCGCTGTAGCGTTCATCTGAATTAATGCGACTTTCATGAAATAGATTTCCTAAAAAACAAAAGAGCCAACCGCCGCATTCGACGACGGTTGACTCTTTTAATTATGTGAATTGTTGTTTACTTTTTCTTAAGCGCTTCACCATATTCTTTATGACATTTCGTATAAAAATCCTGTTTACGCAAAGCGCTACGCCACTTCGCGACATTTTTATATTTGCTTAAATCAATATTGGCCGCTTCCGCCGGGTCTAAGAGCGCTAAAAGATTAATGTCCGCCAAGGTCATTTCATCCCCGGCTAAATATTTTTGTTTAGAAAGCTGTTCATCAACAACGGGTAAAAATCTTTCCAGAAAAGAGATCCCTTCCTTAAGAGAATTCTCATCGACTGGAACACCGCGCATCGGGGCAAACAAACGATTATAAACAACTTTGCTCAACGCCAGCCCGACGTGCATGCTGCCAAAATCAAGCCATTGCTCGACGATCGCACGCGCTTTGCTGTCTTTGGGATATAAAGGCGATTTATTTTTGTCAGCTAAATAACGAATGATCGCGTTACTTTCAAATAAATTAAAACCATCATCATCAATCGCCGGAATTTTATTCGCCGGATGAACTTTTTTATATTCCGGCTTCATGTGTTCACCTTCCCGCAAGTTGACTTTTACGTATTCATATTTCAACCCCAACGAATTCGCCACAAACCGAACTTTGTTCGCCGGCGAAGATAGATCGCTTCCGTAGATTTTAAGCATGTTGCCTCCTGATAATTTACGTTATGAAATTTCTTTAGATCGTGTTCTGTGGTTTTTTAACTCGGCAATTTCTTACGCTCAAATACTTTCGTGTTTGAGCTTCGTAGGAATTCTGCTTCGCCTAGAGCAGAACCTGTTCCTGCAAAGCCCCCCCACGAAAGTATGGGGGCGAAGCAGAACGACCCCAGCGGGATTTGAACCCGCGCTGCGAGCTTGAAAAGCTCGTGTCCTGACCAGGCTAGACGATGGGGTCAAAATTTATTTCATAAATTTTGATTCTGAGGCTTGCTTCTAAAGCCGAAGAATCTGCGGAATTTTTTGCGAATAGGTTGCCTATTATAGGCAAAGCTCTTCGGCGGTCAAGTAAAAATTCCCGCCTTCGTTTTAATTTTACTCACACCGGCCTTTTTGAAACCCGTCTACAACTATTTTCCAAAAAGCTAATTTCCGTCGAGATTTAATTATTCTTCATCCTTTGCCATAACGTGCGCGACCGAACTTACCTGATCATTCTGATTAATTGAAATCAACCGCACACCCTGCGTACTCCGCGCGGTTTCGCGAATGTCTTTAACTGCGCAACGCACCATCATTCCTTGTTTCGTAACCGCCATAATCTCATCGCCATCCGTTACCGCCAAAACACCGACGACATGCCCATTCTTTTCGGTTACTTTAACGTTAATGATCCCCTTTCCGCCTCTCGATTGAATGCGATATTCATCAAAGCTCGAACGCTTGGCAAAACCAGCGGAAGTCACTGTTAACAATGTGCTGCCAGTTTTTTGAATGTCCGAAGGAAAAACCTGCAAACTTACAACAACATCGCCTTTTTCCAGATTAATTCCTCGGACGCCACCCGCAGCGCGACCCATATCGCGAACATCCTTCTCAGAAAATCGAAGCGATTGACCTTCTTTTGTCGCCAATAAAATTTCATGTTTGCCAGCGCTGATCGCTGTGCCAATCAATTGGTCGCCTTTATCCAGCGTAATGCCGACGATGCCGCCCTTGCGCGGATTGCTGAATGCTGACAGTTTTGTCTTCTTAATCGTTCCTTGCGCCGTCGCCATAACGACAAATTGATCTTCTGGAAATTCTTTAACAGCGACAATCGAACTAATCTGCTCATCGTTCGCAAACGATAAAAGATTGACGATCGCTTTTCCCTTGGCGCTGCGCGAGGCTATTGGAATTTCATAAACCTTAAGCCAGCGCACCATGCCTTTATTCGAAAAAATCAGCAAATAATCTTTGGTGTTAGCGATAAAGAGGTGTTTCACAAAATCCTCTTCCTTTGTTTCCATCGCCGTGACACCCTTACCTCCTCGACGCTGTTTACGGTAAGTATCAACGGAGAGGCGCTTTATATAACCGTCGTTGCTGATTGTGATCGCCATTTCTTCCTCAGCGATCAAATCCTCAACTTCAATCTCTTCGGCTTTACCGGCGATTTCTGTGCGGCGCTCGTCACTATATTTTGTTTTAAGTTCGGCGAGTTCATCTTTAATAATTTGGTCAATCTTTTTTTCCGACGCTAAAATCGCCCTGAACATCTCAATATTCTTTAAAAGCTCTTTGTATTCGGCTTCAATCTTGTCGCGTTCCAACGCGGTTAAACGCTGTAGTTGCATTTCGAGAATCGCTTGCGCTTGGATTTCGGTTAATTCAAATTTTTTCATTAAATTAACCTTGGCTTCCGGTGTGGATTTAGAACTGCGGATTGTTTTGATGATTGCATCGATGGCATCAATGGCAATGCGCAAACCTTCCAAAATATGCGCACGTTTAAGCGCTTTGTCCAAATCAAACTGTGTCCGTCGACGAATGACAACGCGGCGGTGTTCGACATAATAAACCATTAACTGTTTTAGATTCAACTCCTGTGGCCTATTATTAACAAGCGCCAAATTAATAATGCCAAAAGTCGTTTCCATCTGCGTGTGTTTATAGAGAGAATTTAAAATAATCTGCGGTTCGACATCGCGGCGCAGTTCAATGACAACACGAATGCCATCCTTATCTGATTCATCACGGATATCAGTAATGCCGTCGATTGATTTGGCTTGAACTAACCCGGCGATAGTCTCAATAAGATTGGCTTTATTAACTTGATAAGGCAGTTCAGTGATAACAATGGAATCTTTGTTGCCCTTTTGTCGTTCAATAGAAGCTTTTGCGCGTAAAATAATTTTTCCTCGGCCTTTTGTATAAGCTTCAACAATACCTTCGCGACCGCAAATGATTCCTCCTGTTGGAAAATCAGGACCTTTGACGATTTTATTTAGCTCTTTAATGGTCACCTCAGGATTATCAATAACTTGGATAATGCCTTCAGAAATTTCTCCCAAATTGTGCGGCGCCATGTTGGTTGCCATGCCGACCGCAATACCACTCGAACCATTAACTAACAGATTCGGAATGGCTGCGGGCAAAATGCGCGGCTCAACTAAGGACGCGTCAAAGTTCGGCGCAAAATCGACCGTTTCCTTTTCAATGTCAGCCAATATTTCTTCAGCAATGGGTGCCATGCGTGCTTCGGTATAACGCATCGCCGCGGCCGCATCTCCGTCGACAGAACCGAAATTTCCTTGCCCATCGATTAAAGGATATCGCAATGAAAAATCCTGAACCATACGCACCATCGTGTCATATACCGCCATGTCCCCGTGAGGATGATACTTACCCAACACTTCCCCAACGATACGTGCGCTTTTTTTATAAGCTTTATTATGTTCAAGATTCAATTCTTTCATAGCATAGAGAATGCGGCGATGAACCGGCTTTAGCCCGTCACGCACATCGGGCAAAGCACGCCCTACAATGACGCTCATCGAATAAGAAAGATAAGAATTTTTCATCTCTTCTTCGAGATAAACTGGAACAATTTTTTCTTTTACTGTTAAATCTTTCATCTAGATTTACCTTTCTACTGAAGGATGTCTAATTAGACGTCAAGATTCTTAACTTCATGGGCAAATGTTTCAATAAACTCGCGACGCGGCCCGACCTCATCACCCATTAAAATATTAAAAGTTTTATCGACTTCGACCGCGTCTTCCAAACTGACCTTAAGAATTGTTCGCTTAGCCGGATCCATGGTCGTTTCCCAAAGCTGCTGAGGATTCATTTCCCCTAAACCTTTATACCGCTGAATCTGCATGCCACGATTGGCTTGCTCTTTGATAAATACTAATATTTCTTTTAAAGAAAAAAATTCATTTTTATCTTTTTCGCTGTCAATGGCAAAAAGAGGCTTTAAGACTTCTTGTTTTTCTTTCTTCTCCGAAGTTTTTGCTTTTTTATCACCTTTTACAACGGTTTCTTCACCGGGCTGTTCCTTTTTTAAAAACTCTTTAAGATCTAACTCAAACTTGTTCAGATTCTTTTGTAACAGTTCAAGGTCATCCGCCTCGAAAATTTCAAGATATTTGGCCTCTTCATCATCTTTTGTGACTTCAGCGAGCTCCTTGTCATCATATACAAAACGAGTGTCTCCCTCCACCTTAACCATGTATTTAGGCATTTTGTTGGTCTTTGAATTTATATTATCAACAAATCTTTCAAAATCCACTCCCCTTTTGTGCATAACGTCATTGAGTCGTTCTAATTCTACTAAAATTGCCAGGATTTCTCGAAATTGAGCATTGGAATATTCTTTCTTGCCCTTGATTTTTAACAACTTCAGGCCCTCCATCCCCAAATCTAATACCAATTCATCGAGCTCGTTTTCAGTTTCAATATATTCTTCGCGTTTGCCTCGCTTAATTTTATAAAGAGGCGGTTGGGCAATGTAGACAAACCCACCTTCAATGAGCGGTTTCATTTGTCGATATAAAAGAGTTAATAACAGCGTCCGGATATGCGAACCATCGACATCAGCATCGCACATGATGATGATTTTATGATAGCGAAGTTTTTCGGTATTAAAATCTTCGCCGACGCCGGTACCAAGGGCGGTAATAATAGTTCGAATTTCTTCATTACTTAAAATCTTATCCAGGCGGGATTTTTCGACATTCAAAATCTTTCCTTTTAAAGGCAAGATGGCTTGAAACGTGCGGTCTCGTCCTTGCTTCGCGGATCCACCGGCGGAATCACCTTCAACTAAATATAATTCGCAAAGTGCCGGATCGCGTTGAGAACAATCCGCCAGCTTACCCGGCAAGCCGCCGCTTTCTAAGGCTCCTTTACGACGGGTAAGTTCGCGGGCCTTGCGCGCCGCTTCCCGGGCACGCGAAGCAACGATGACTTTATCTACAATTTTGTTGGCGACCGACGGATTTTCTTCAAAAAAACTAGTCAACGCTTCAAACGTCGCGGATGACATCAACCCTTCCACTTCTGAATTACCCAACTTTGTCTTTGTCTGACCTTCAAATTGCGGATTAGGAATTTTGACACTAATGACAACCGTCAATCCTTCGCGGGTATCATCTCCGCTTATAGTGATTTCATTTTTTAAAAGATTTTTATTCTTGGCATGCTGATTAATTGCCCGGGTTAATGCTGAGCGAAAACCGCTTAAATGTGTTCCACCCTCGGTTGTATTAATATTATTTGCGAAACTGTAAACGCTTTCGGCGTAAGAATCGTTGTATTGAAGTGCCACTTCTAAATCGATCCCCTCTTTCTCGCGCTGGAAATAAATGACTTTATTATGTAGGGGCTCTTTATTCGTCGACAAATATTCGACAAAAGAAACAACCCCGCCCTTAAATTGAAAAACTGATTCCTTTTCTTTTTCGCCGCGCTTATCGATTAATTTAACCAAAAGTCCTTTATTTAAAAAAGCCAGTTCACGCAAACGCTTCGCCAAAATGTCATAGGAATAAACCGTTGTTTCTTTAAAAATTGTTTTATCCGGTTTGAAGGTGACTTTGGTTCCGGTTGTTTTGGTTTTGCCGATGACAGTAAGTTTAGTCACGGTTTTTCCCTTTTCGTAACGCTGGTGATAAATTTTTCCGTCGCGCTTGACCTCAACTTCCAACCAATCTGAAAGAGCATTGACGCAGCTCACCCCGACGCCGTGCAACCCGCCAGAAACTTTATAAGAATTCCGGTCAAATTTTCCGCCCGCATGCAGGGTTGTTAAAACAACTTCAACCGCTGGTTTCTTTTCGGTTTTATGCATATCTACCGGGATGCCACGGCCGTTATCTGTAACCGAAATAGTGTTATTTTCATGAATAACAATTTCAATTGAATCACAATATCCTGCTAAAGCCTCGTCGATAGAATTATCAACAACCTCGTAAACTAAATGATGTAATCCGCGGACAGCTGTGTCGCCAATGTACATCGCCGGACGCATACGTACGGCCTCGAGACCTTCTAAAACCTGGATCTTTCCAGCATCATATGTGTCATCTTTTTTAGTTTGAGCGCTCGGTTTCGCGTCGCGTGATTCTTCTGAAAGTTCAGCAGTTTCTTTTTTCATTGCACCTTTCCTATTGTAAAAACAATTTTTTTAATATCTGGAATTTCTTCGCTGAGCTGGTCTAAAATTTTTTTCTTTCTTAAATTGAATTGATACTGCCTGGCCGGAGCATCCACATTAACTAACAACGTTCCTTCTTTTAACTCAATAATCATTGTATGTTTATTATCCTTATCACCAATAATCCTCTCCCAAAGTCGTTGAATTTTAATTTGCTTTTCTGGTTTTCTTAATGTTAGGTCGCCAACCACCTGGGAGACAATATTTTTGATAGATTCCATTAAATTCTCATTGGTAAAGCTAAATAAAGATATCCGCCTAATCTTATAACGCATGGTTTGTCGGATGCGACCAATTCTAAATTAATAACATCTTCGTTAATATTTTTCAAAACATCCATTAAGAAATGCGGATTAAATCCAACAATAAGCTCGGAACCACCATATTGAACTAGAATTTCTTCGCGCGATTCGCCAACATCTGGCGTTGTTTTGGATACAATTAATTTATCAGTAAAAACTTCAAATTTAATGGCTTGAAAATCTGGAGTTGCCAAAAGATTCGCCCGTCGGATTGCGGCCAATAATTCTTGAGTCTTAACTTTTATTTTAGGATTCGATTCTTTAGGAATAACTTGGTTATAATTTGGAAACTCCCCTTCAATAATCCGTGTTGCAATTAAAACTCCATCAATATCAAATAAAACCTGATTTGTTCCAGTTAAAAACGATACCTGACCATTATCTTTTAAATTACGGCTAACTTCCAAAATCGCTTTATGAGGAATAATAAATGAGATGTCTTTTTTTATGGAATTTAAAATTTTTTTATCAATTTTAGCTAATCGTTTTCCATCTGTGGCAACGAGTTTAATATTATCGTTTGAAATTTCAAATAATATTCCATTTAAAACATACCGAGTTTCTTCATGGGAAACGGCAAACGATGTCAATCTTAACATTTCCTTCAAAACAGCTTGATCAATTTGAATAATTTCTTTGTCTTTGAATTCTGGAAATTTTGGAAATTCTTCTCTGGGCAACCCAGTTAATTTAAAACGGCAATTATCTCCTTCAATATCAACCTGATTATTTTTCTTGGTTGTAATAGTAACATCTCCAGCTGGCAATTCACGAACAATATCACTAAAACGCTTTGCTGGAATAGTTATTCCACCTTCTTCAAGAATATTCACAGGAATTTCACAAGATATGCCAATATCTAAATCAGTAGTGTTAATTTTAACCATGTTTGATTTTGTCTCAAGTAACATATTAGATAATATAGGTAATGTTGCCTTAGATGAGACAATATTTTGAACGGTTTGAATGCCAGTTAAAAGATTTTCCTTAGAAATTTTAAATTTCATTTACCAACATCCTTCCTGTTATTTACTTTTATTATTATTTAAATATTTTAAAAAATAGTCTTAGTCGTAATAAGGGGTGTTGATAATGTGTATATGTTTAAATCTTTTTTATTGATAGTATTTTACAACATTTTTTAGTGTGGACAATTCTTGAATTTCTTAGGGATTAGTATTAATTTTTGTGGTTAATTTTTCGATTGTATTTTTAAGTTCACTATTATTTAATATCTCCCGCTCTATTTTTTTACAGGCATGTAATACTGTTGTATGATCTTTACCACCAAAAGAATTTCCAATTTCCGGTAAAGATAAATTGGTTAGTTGTCTAGAAAGATACATCGCAATCTGTCTTGGTAAAACTATATTTTTGTTGCGACGCTTCATTTTTAAATCAGCAATAGGAACTCTAAAAAATTCCGCTACTCGGCTTTGAATGAGATTAACTCCTATTGTTTGATAAGAAGGCTGAGTAACATCTTTCAAAATATTTTTAGCCATATTAAGTGAAATTGCCTTCTCTTCTAATAAAGAATAAGCTACAACTCTTATTAGAGCTCCCTCTAATTCTCTTATATTGGATGTTATCTGCTGAGCAATAAACATAATAATATCATCTGGAACTTGAACAGGTTCGTTTTCAATTTTTTTTCTTAAGATGGCAACGCGGGTTTCAAAATCCGGAGGTTGGATATCTGTGATTAGGCCCCAAGCAAATCGAGAAATTAATCTTTCTTCTAAATTTGAAATTTCTTTAGGAGGACGGTCTGATGCAATAATGATTTGTTTGCGTCCGTCGTGAAGCGCATTAAAGGTGTGAAAAAACTCTTCTTGAGTGGACTCTTTTCCAGCTATGAAATGAATGTCGTCGATTAGCAATACGTCTATATTTCTATATTTTTGACGGAATTGTGATGTTGATTTATTTCTTATTGCGTCAATTAATTCGTTTGTGAAGCGTTCGGATGAAATATAACAATATTTTGTAGTAGGAAAATTAGTATGAACTTTATTTGTTATTGCTTGCATCAAATGAGTTTTGCCCAATCCGACGCCGCCATAAATAAATAAAGGGTTATATGCTTTAGCAGGCGACTCCGCAACTGCTGAACAAGCTGCGTAAGCAAAGCGATTAGAAGACCCCATAACAAAATTGTCAAAAGTAAATCGAGGGTTTAGGCCTATTCGTTGTTTATCGACTTCTTGAAAATTTTTTTCAAATTCTGATAATTTTTTTTGCGTTTTTTGTTTTAAAAGGTAGGGATTAACTTCAAATTCTAACTGAATCGGATAAGAACAAACTGTTTGTAGGGATTCATTGATTAAATTTAAATAATGTTCGACAATCCAATTTTTAAAAAATTCATCCGGTGTTTCAATAATTAATGTCGACACATTTTTTTCTTTAATATTTAATGAGGAAAACCAAGTATCATAGGTTGGTTCTCCTACATTGCTTTTAATAGTAGACTGAACTTTCTCCCAAATGACAATAAGGCTCATGAGCACCCATTTGTTAATATATCAATATTATATAAGTTATTCAATTTCAATATATTGTAAAAAACCACTTTATTAGTTAACAAGTTATCCACAACCTGTGTAATATAAATTGAGTTATGGAAAAATTTGGATAAAAAGTGAGCACTATTATAACAAAGAAATTTTTGATTTCAATTTATTTAAAAAAATTAAAATTGATATTTAGATATTCCACAAGTAATTGAAAAACAACTTTTTTTATCTTAACTAAAATGGAAATATCTTGACTACGAAAAAACCTATGTTATAATCGTCCCCATGAAAAAACATTTAAAAACTCCGTCGAATCTTAAAGGTAAAAGAAATCATGGGTTTAGGCGAAGAATGCGCACTTCTAATGGACGTGCTGTCTTAAGAAATCGCCGCGCTAAGGGGCGGAGAAAGCTTAGTACATAAATAGACCTTTCTTGCCGCTATGGTGAGAGTTGTATTAGTTTTAATAAAATTTTATCAAAAATTAAGCCGGCTTTTCCCTCAAACCTGTCGATTTTATCCCTCTTGTTCGCATTATGCCATGACGGCAATCCAAAAATATGGTTTGTATAAAGGCGCCCAAATAACAATTCTGCGCATGTTGAAATGCTCTCCGCTCTCAAAAGGTGGCTACGATCCAGTAAGGTGAAAAATTATGGAACAAAGAACTTTTGTAGCCATTCTTTTATCTCTAATATTCTTAATTAGTTATACTTATTTTTTCTCTCCCAAAAAATTTCAAGCTACGCAACAAAACAATTCCCAAATATCTCAGAATAATAAAGTAACAGAAATTGAGACATCGAAAATTACCATGACCCCTCCTGTTTTTCAGAAAGAATCAAAATCTCAAAAAGAAGTTATCCAAACGCTGGAAACCCCCATTTTTTTAGTAGAATTTTCTAATCTTGGGGGAAATTTAAAAAAGATAATCTTTAAACAATATAATTACTCCTTCCCTCTCACAAATATTATAAGTTTAAAAGCTTATGAGGATAAAATATTTACTTTAGAAAAGATAGATGATGATCAAATTGTTTATTCCTTAATAACTGAAAATGGGACCGAAGTTACCAAGCGTTATAAATTAGATAAATATCTAATTAATTCTGAGATACTCTATGTTTCTAATGACAAAATGTCCAAAGAGAATTTAGAAATTGGGGATTATAAAATCGATTTTTCGAAATTGGACAAAGAAAGATTTTTAAAGAAGGAAATAAAGCCCAGCGATTCTTTATTAGAATATTCCTTGGCCGGATCCCAGGGAGTTTATAGAAAGACAAGCGCATATGTGTTTACTCAGAATGAAAGAAAAGAGCTTAATGAAAATGTGGATTGGATAGGATTTCGTGATCGTTATTTTTGTACGATAATTAAACCCTCTTTTGAGATTAAAAAAACTTTATTAACCCCACTTGGGGAACATGACTTTGAGATTGTTTCAACACCGAAGGAAGATTTAAATAACGAAAAAGGAGTAACTGCACTATCCTTTTTAATTTTTTTTGGCCCGCAAGATTTGAATTTACTTAAAGAATATAAAAAGGGGTTTGAGGATATTATGATTTTTAAAGCAGGGGGAATTGGAGATTTTATGTCTTTTGGGTTGACAGACTTTTTTGCGAAATTAATCTTGAAATGGCTTAACCTTGCACATAGAATAATACCTAATTGGGGTGTTTGCATTATCCTTTTGGGGCTTTTTGTATATTCAGTTACATATCCATTAACTTTGCGGAGCATGAATTCAATGAGAAAACTGCAAACGCTCCAGCCTGAAATTAATAAACTCAAAGAACAAAATAAAAACAATCCTCAGAAACTAAACAGAGAGATCATGGAATTTTATAAAAAGAATAATATAAATCCATTTTCTGGATGCTTTCCTGTTTTATTGCAAATGCCCGCGTTTGTCTCCTTATATCAGGTTCTTTGGCGATCTTTCTCTTTTAAAGGAGGTCACTTTCTTTGGATTAAAGATTTATCCGAACCCGACCGCCTTTTATTATTTCCTTTTCAAATTCCTTTTGTAGGAAATGAATTAAATTTATTGCCGATTCTTGTTGCGATTTTAATGTTTTTTCAACAGCAAATCACTTTAAGAAACGCACCAAATGCAGACCCAGCACAATATCAGCAACAAAAAATAATGGCCAATTTAATGCCTATTATGATCGCCGTTTTCTGTTATAGAGTGGCCAGCGGGCTAGCTTTATATTTTACCACCTTTTATTTATTATCAACCATTACACAATTTAGAAAAATGCATTTTTCTGAGCCCCCTGGTACAGCAGCTCTAGGATAAAAAAATGGCTAAAATTGCTAAAGATGATCAGAGTTTTGAATTTGAGGGAACCAGCGTAGAAGAAGCCATCAAAAAGGCTTTAAAAGTTTTAAGTGTTCCACGTGAAGCAATTAAAGTAAAAATAGTCTGTGAAGAGCAAAAAGGGTTATTTGGAATGGAGGGCGCGAAATTAGCCAAAATAAAAGTTTTTCTAAAAAATAGTTCCACGTGAAACGATGCATATGGGAAAAATTATTTCTATATCTAATCAAAAAGGCGGTACCGGAAAAACAACCACGGCTGTAAATTTATCTGCTGCTTTAGCGCTTGCAGGTAAAAGAATTCTTCTTGTTGATATGGATCCACAAGGAAATGCAACAAGCGGCGTGGGGATAAACAAAAATGTTTTAGAAAACTCTATATATGATGTTTTATTGGGAAAAGTACTTATCCAAGATTGTATTGTTTCAACACATATCGATGGATTAAGTAATGTGCCTTGTAATATTAATTTGACGGGGGCAGAAATAGAGCTTGTTGGAGCGTTATCGAGGGAAACCAGACTTAAAAAGGCATTATTGTTAATAAAGGATGAGTATGATTTTATCTTTATTGATTCACCTCCATCATTAGGACTATTGACGTTAAATTCTTTTGTTGCTAGCAATACAATTTTAATTCCGATTCAATGTGAATTTTATGCTTTAGAAGGCGTTTCTCAGCTTTTAAATACAATAAATTTAATAAGAGAGGGACTAAACTCAGAATTAGAAATTGAAGGGGTTTTGTTAACCATGGCAGATTTTAGAACAAATCTTACCAATGAAGTGATTTCTGAGATCAAAAATTATTTTAAGAATAAAGTTTACAGCACAATTATCCCACGCAATATAAAATTAAGCGAAGCTCCAAGCTTTGGAAAACCCATTATGCTATATGACAAAACTTCAATAGGTTCCAAAAAATATGAAGAATTTGCCAATGAATTTTTGGGTGAAATGTCCAATGAATATAAAGCATTGCAGAAAAAAGTCTTAGATATAAATTAGATAAATTTGTGGAGGAAATTTTATGGAAGGACGAGCACTAGGAAAGGGTTTGTCCGCGCTAATCCCCGAAAAAAGCGCAAAAGAGGAAGATGTTTTGCATATTAAGGTATCAGAGATTCGAAATAACTCTCTTCAGCCACGTATTAATTATGATGAGGAAAAAATAGCGGAATTGATACAATCCATCAAAGAAAAAGGTGTTCTACAGCCGATTCTTGTTAGACAAAAAGATCAAGGTTACGAAATTATCGCTGGAGAACGGCGACTTAGGGCCGCTCGTGCCTTAAAGCTCGAAAAAGTTCCTGTTATTATTAAGAATGTAAATGACCAAGAAGCATTGGTTTTGGCTCTTGTTGAAAATATTCAGAGAGAAGAGCTTAATCCAATTGAAGAAGCTCAGGCCTTTAGTCGTTTAATTAATGAATTTAGTTTTACTCAAGACAGTGTAGCTCAATCAGTTGGCAAAGACCGCTCAACGATAAGTAATCTTGTCCGCTTATTAAAACTTCCTGAAGATATTCAAAAAAGTGTCTTTGACGGAAAATTATCAATGGGACATGCTAGAGCGCTTTTAGGAACGGAGGATGCGCTTTTACAAAAAAAAATATTTCAACAAATAATTTCTAAACAGCTTTCCGTTCGTGAAGCAGAAAACCTTATAAGGTTTTCTGGTAAAACAGCGAGTGGGGCAAAAAAGAAAACCTCGTTGACTAAAGACAGTTATTTAATTGTTATTGAGGAAGAATTTCAGCGGGCCTTAGGAACAAAAGTTAGAATCTTGGCTCAAAAGAAACGCGGCAAAATTGCGATCGAATATTATTCAGCCGAAGATCTTGATCGGATTAAAAGAATTATTACAAAATGAAACAAGCCGTTTTAATTTTTATAAAGCCTGATGGGCTTACTAAGTCTCTAAGTGGCTATATTTTAACCCGTTTAGCTGTAGCTAAACTTGATATGATTGCATGCCGCATGGTGCGCCTTTCTCGAGCAATGGCTGAAGAACATTACAAACATTTAAAAAACAAGCCCTTTTTTGAAGAAGTTATTCAATATAGTTTAGGTGCGTTTCATTCATATAATTATGTAATGGCGTTTGTTTTATATGGAGAAGATGCAATTAAAAAATGCCGCACGATAGCCGGAGCGACTAATCCTGAAGACGCTGATCCAATCAGTATTCGCGGATCATGCGGCCGCATAACGACTAAAGGTGTCTTTGAGAATGTTCTTCATGTTTCTTCCGATGGCAAAGAAGCTCGACGAGAAATTCAGTTGTGGTTTGAACCAGATGACCTTATGGTAGATGTTTTTCCAACCCAAAAAAAAATATTTAATAATTGTACAAAAAGGATTTGGGCATGATTAAAGGTATGACGGGGTTTGGATGCGCTGCTTTTTCTAGCGGAAAAATTAAAGGGGTATTGGAAATTAAAAGTTTGAATCACCGGTATCTGGACATTAATTTTTATCTGCCAATTGGGTTTGCATCAATTGAAAACCGTATTCGTGAGATTCTTCAAAAAACAATGGAACGAGGGCGGGTTTCAATTTCAATAAAGATTACAAACAAGCCAGCAGAAATTGTTGATTTTAATCGAGAGGCGGTAAAAAAATATTTGCATTATGCCCAGATTCTTAAAAAAGAGTTTGGTTTTCATGGTGAATTAGGCTTGTCTGATCTAATTAAGTTGCCGGGCGTTGTCGATGTTAAAGAAAGCCTTGTAAGTGGTGAAGAAATGTGGGGTGGGATTGAAGTTGCTTTAAAAAAGGCGCTCGCAGATCTTAATGTGATGAGAAAAAGAGAGGGGCAAAGTTTAGTTAAAGATATTTCAGCCAAGTTAAAAGAGATGAAGCTTTTACTGAAAAACATCCATCAGCGCGGCGCAGCCATCCTTAAAGAGAAAAGAAAATTATTAAATGATGAAGAGTTCGGCTCTTTTCAAAAAGGGAATGATGTGAATGAAGAATTGGCGCGGCTAAGGCATTACATTGAAGAATTTGGCGCACTCGTTAAGAATGACGTCGCTTTAGGTAAAAAACTTGATTTTATCGCCCAGGAAATGCTTCGCGAAACAAACACGATTGGTTCAAAGCTGCAGGATAAAACAGTCAGCAATGCGGTTATTAGTTTAAAAAGTAAAATCGAAAAAATCCGAGAGCAATCGCAGAATATTGAATAAAGCAGCGTGATGAAGAACGGAAAAATCATTATTATCTCTGGCCCGTCGGGCTCAGGAAAAACCACCCTGCATAAAAAGCTGTTATTAAGTCCGTTATTAAAGTCAAAACTCGTTAAATCCATTTCAGCCACAACGCGGCCAAAGCGAGTCGGTGAAAAAGAAGGCCGTGATTATTTATTTGTCTCAACTGAAGATTTTATTAATAAAATCGAACGCGGCGAACTTCTAGAATGGCAAAAGGTCTTTGAAAATTATTATGGAACGCCTAGAGCTAATGTTGAAAAACTGCTTAAAGCGGGGAAAAATGTTTTATTATGTATCGATGTAAAGGGGGCAGCTGTTGTCAGCCAGCAATTTCCTCAATCGCTTCGAATTTTTATCAAGACACCATCTTTGTCCGTTTTAAAGGCGCGTTTAATGGCGCGTGGCTCCGAAAGCAATGCTTCCTTGAAACTTCGCCTTGAGACTGCGCGTGAAGAATTAAAGGAAGCCAAAAAATATAATTATGTCCTTGTAAATGACCAGCTCGACAAGGCCGACGAAGATTTAGAAGCGATTCTTGTTAAAGAGCTAGAGTAGGTCTGAACAAATTGTTAATCTCTAATTTAATGAAATTGACAATAAATATAACATATGTTATATACTTAACCTCATTTCTTAAATATATCAAAATATTGACGTCGGAATTTTAATTAAGGGAGAAAAAAATGGGATATCAACCGCTAGAAAGGCTTTTGCCTCAGGCGAATTTTAGTGTCTATAAGTTAGTTAAAATGGCGTCCAAGCGCGCAATGGCTTTGGCCGACGGCAAACCGAAATTAGTTGAGGTTCCTACCACAACCAAAACAGCAACGATTGCATTAGATGAAATTGCCGCCAGGAAAGTGATTTTAAAAGAAGTCGTTGATAAAAATCCTCCCTCAAAGAAGAAATCTGCCCAATCTGAAAATTTAGAAAACAATGAAACAGTCGAGCCGGAACAAAACGCCTAATTCAAAGAAAATTCTTTTAGGCGTCACTGGCAGTATCTCTGCTTATAAATCTGCCGATATTATTCGACGTCTCCAGGAGTCAGGTTTTATGGTTTCTGTTATTATGACGTCGGAAGCTGAGAAATTTATTTCATCTTTAACATTAAGTAGTTTGTGCTGTGAAAAAGTTTACCGTGATATGTTTGCCGAGGACAATGCTTGGATGGCGCATATCACTTTGGCAAAAGAAGCGGATCTTTTTTTAATTGCTCCGGCGACGGCCAATGTCATCGCTAAATTGGCGCATGGTATTGCGGATGATCTTTTAACGACGACTTTTTTGGCCACGCGCGCCAAATTATTTGTGGCGCCGGCGATGAATGATCAAATGTGGCAGCATAAGATTGTTCAAGAAAATATCAAGAAATTAAAATCGATCGGCGCAAATTTTATTAATCCCATCGAGGGTTCCTTGGCTTGCGGAACTTTCGGTGAGGGGCATTTGGCTGATGTTGATCAAATTGTTAAAGTAGTCGAAAAGGCTGTTTGAATTTGGCGGCATAGCCAAGTGGTAAGGCAGCAGTCTGCAAAACTGCTATTCATCGGTTCGATTCCGATTGCCGCCTTTAAAAATTCGTGGAGCTTTAAAAGGCGCACGTCCGGCGAGGTTGAATTTATAGCAAAATTATCGACGGGCGGGTGGTGGAATTGGTATACACGCAGGACTTAAAATCCTGTGGCCGTAAGGTCGTGAGGGTTCAAGTCCCTCCCCGCCCACGTAAAAACTTGACTTCGTCAAGTTTACGTGGTTTTTATTTATCAAATTTGTAAGTCAAAGTTTTTACGTGAGGAACGTGAGCCCGAAGGGCTTTTACGTTCCCATTTCGTTGATAAGTTTAATCTGGACCCGTAGCTCAGTTGGTTAGCAGCGTTTCTTTCGACGTTTTCTAAAAGGTTTAAAGGAAGTCGGGATCCCAATACCTTAATAAGTTTTTCTCAGAGCATTTTTAGAATATGGACTCATAGCTCAGTTGGTTAGAGCGTTTCCTTGACATGGAAAAGGTCGGAGGTTCGAGTCCTCCTGAGTCCATTTTAATTTTACAGAAACATAGGGACTTGACATTATGAACAAGTTTTCCCGTCTCCAAATTTTTTAGGTCGGCGGGAGCCCGCTTACATTAATTTTTTAAAGAAAAAAGCGGGAGAGTCTTGTCGGGTCCATTTATTTTTTATGGAATACAAAACAGAATTAGATAAGTTACGACACAGCTGTTCGCACGTCATGGCAGAAGCCGTTAAAGAGTTGTGGCCCGAGACGAAAGTTACAATTGGACCAGCAATCGATAACGGTTTTTATTATGATTTTGATAAGAAAGAGCCTTTTACCGACGAGGATTTAGCCAAAATCGAAAAGGCCATGCGCCGCATTATTGAACGTAAACCTAAGTTCGCTCAATCCTTCATGCCCCGCCAGGAAGCGATCGATTTGTTTTCAAGCATGAAAGAGAATTATAAAGTCGAACTCATCCAAGGAATTCCCGACGAAAAAGTTTCCATTTTTAAAACCGGCGAAGAGTGGTTTGATCTTTGTAAGGGGCCGCATGTTAATGATGCCGGTCAGATCAAGGCTTTTAAATTGCTTTCTGTCGCTGGCGCCTACTGGCGGGGCGATGAAAAGAATCCGATGTTACAGCGGATTTATGGGACAGCTTTTTTTAGCCAAAAAGAATTGGATGATTACCTCAAATTATTAGAAGAAGCGAAAAATCGCGATCACCGCAAGCTTGGAACCCAACTCGATTTATTTAACATTTACAACGATACCGCCGGCGCCGGCCTTATTTTTTACCATCCTAATGGCGCTATGTTGCGTAAAGTCATTGAAGATTATGTCCGCGCCCAGCATTTAAAACGCGGATATGATTTTGTTATGACGCCGCATATGTTAAAAGGAAAATTGTGGGAAATCTCCGGCCACGCCGAGAACTATCGTGACAACATGTATTACTTTAAGGTTGATGAAGAAGATTTCGTTGTTAAGCCGATGAATTGCCCGTGTCATATTTTGATTTATAAAGCCAAACTTCATTCCTATCGTGAATTACCGATTAGATTTTTTGAGTTGGGAACCGTGTACCGTCAGGAGAAGGCCGGCGTTTTACATGGTCTTTTGCGTGTTCGAGGATTTACGCAAGATGATGCGCATATATTTTGCCGTCGAGATCAAATTAAAATCGAAGTCAAAAACGTGATTGATTTCGTTTTTGAAATGATGAACGACTTCGGTTTTAACAATCTGCATTTGGAATTAAGCACTCAGCCCGAAAAACACATCGGTTCTCAAGAATCTTGGGACACGGCGACGAAAGCCTTGGAAGAATCTTTGAAAGAAAAGGATTTAAATTATCAAGTGAACGCCGGCGACGGAGCATTTTATGGTCCGAAGATTGATATCAAGCTTCACGACGCATTAGGCCGGCAATGGCAATGCGGGACGATTCAATGTGATTTCTTTTTGCCCGAGCGGTTTGACCTATCGTATACGAATGATGCTGGTCAGTCCGAGCGTCCAATCATGCTGCACCGGGCAATATTAGGAAGTTTGGAGCGTTTTATTGGGATGTTGATTGAGCATTACGCAGGAGCATTTCCTTTATGGCTGTCGCCAATTCAAATTTTAGTGATTCCAATTAAGCCAGAACACCAATTGTTCGGCAATCAAGTAAAAGAAAATTTACAAAAGCAGGGTTTGCGCGTTATACTTGATGACAGAAATGAGAGCTTAAATAGGCGTATCCGCGAAGGAATGCTTAAAAAAATTCCCTACCTCCTTATTCTCGGTGATAAAGAAATGAATGAAAAGACCGTCGCTGTTCGTAAAAGAACGGCGGGTGATTTGGGAAGTTTGAGCCTGGAAGCTTTTTCCAAACAAATTCAAGAAGAAATTAGTTCAAAAAAATAATGCCGCACAACGGCAATAGAAATTGAAGAAAGGTGGGTGGTTCCTATTCAAAAGAATATCCGTATCAATTCCAAAATAAGATCAAACGAAGTTCGGGTCATCGGACCTAATGCTGAACAGCTGGGGGTTGTGTTGTTGCGTCGGGCGCTTGAGTTGGCCGCCGAACATAATTTGGATTTGGTTGAAGTGGCTCCGACGGCAAAACCGCCGGTTTGCCGGATAATGGACTTTAGTAAATATAAATATGATCAAGAAAAGAAAGAGCGGCGCGTTAAGCGGAACCAAAAAATTTCACACTTAAAACAAATCCGTGTGAAACCGCATATTGATAATCATGATTATCAAGTGAAACTGCGCCAAGCAATCGCCTTTTTGGCGAAAAAAGACAAAGTGAAAATAAATCTTTTTTTTCGCGGCCGGGAAATGGCGTTTAAAGATCTAAGCCGGCAAGTGATTGAAAGATTTATCGCTGACATGGCGCCGCACGCTATGGTTGAAAAACCACCCATTATGGAAGGACGGGTTATGTCAGTTGTGTTTGCTCCTAAGACGGATAAAACACAAGTCTCCAACAGTACCGAAAGGAAGGAAAAAGACAATGCCGAAATTGAAAACGAACAAGTCGGCGGCTAAGCGCTTTAAGATAACCAAAAAGGGAAAACTTAAAAAGCGTAACGCTGGTCGAGGCCATATCCTTGGAAAAAAATCACGCAAAAGAAAACGCCAGCTGAGACGTGCCGGATTTGTTTCCAACGCGGATGAGCAGCGCATAAGGAGGTTGTTACCCTATGGTTAGAATTAAGCATGCGGTTAAAACGCATAAACGAAAAAAGCGTGTTTTAAAAGACGCGAAAGGCCAATTCGGCCAGAGAAGCCGTCGGTATCAACAAGCCCGTCGGTCGTTGATGAAATCGATGTCTTATTCGTACCGTGACCGACGCGTCAAGAAACGTGAAATCAAAAACCTTTGGATTGTCCGGATTAACGCCGCTTGCCGGGAATCAGGGCTCGCTTACAGCCGGTTTATTAAAGGTTTAATTTTGGCTAACGTCACTGTAAATCGTAAACAACTGGCGGATTTGGCGGTCAATTCACCAGAGGTGTTTGACCGGCTGGTTAGTTTAGCGAAAGAAAAAGTTGGTGCCGTCGGTAACGGCAAGAAATAAAAACGCCGTGGGCCTTGCCGGACCGGAAAGCGCACCGGCAAGGCCCACGCGTCCATTCCTCTCTCATGAACACCTCTTCACTTCAAAAAATTTATTTTCTTTCCACTAAAAAGTTTTTCCAATCATCATTTCATTTTTATAATTTTTTAGGATTTTAATCTATGTGGGATTTTGAAACCATTCAAAAAACCGCCCGTCAGGATATTGAAACAGTCTCTGACAAAAACGCGTTGGAAGAATTTCGTCTAAAGTATTTAGGAAAGAAAGGCCTCGTCGCGCAAATTTTTGCCAGCTTATCCGACGTCGAACCTTCTTTAAAACCAGCCATTGGTAAAGGCGCTAATGATTTAAGAATGTTAGCGACCCAATTGATTGAAGAAAAACAAAAGACGGTTCAATCCGTTGGCAGCACTCAGGCCAAACCCGCACTCGACATAACGCTTCCTGGAATCGTTCCCGAAATCGGCCATCAACATATCTTGAACCAAACAATCGATGATATCTGTACAATCTTTGAACGCTTGGGATTCATGGTTCAAGATGGACCTGAGATTGAAACCGAATTTAATAACTTCACCGCACTTAATATTCCCGTCGACCATCCTTCACGCGATGCGTTTGATACATTTTATCTGGAAGCGCCCGATCCGCAAAACAAAGGCCGCAATCTATTGTTGCGCAGTCACACCTCGCCGGGCCAAATTCGAATCATGCAACAATTTAAACCGCCCTTGGCCGTCGTTATTCCTGGAAAAGTTTACCGCCCGGATGCCGTTGACGCGAGCCATTCATTTATGTTTCATCAGATCGAAGGACTTTTAGTCGACGATGATGTGAAATTTTCAGATCTCAAAGGTCTTTTAACCGCCTTTTGCCAAAGATTTTTTTTAAAAGATATTAAAATGCGTTTTCGTCCGCATTTCTTTCCTTTCACAGAACCGTCGGCGGAAGTGGACATTTCTTGTTATCTTTGCGGCGGCAAAGGATGTTCTGTCTGCGGCCGTAAAGGCTGGCTTGAAATCATGGGCTGCGGCATGGTGCATCCCAATGTCTTTCAAGCCGCCGGTTATCCCAAAAATCGTTACACTGGTTTGGCGTTTGGTATGGGCGTTGAACGTATTGCGATGTTGAAGTACGGCATTAATGATATTCGGATATTTTTTGAAAACGACATTCGATTTCTAAAACAATTTTAAAATGAAAATCAGTTTAAATTGGTTAAAAGAATACATCGCGCTTTCCGGATCGCCGGAAAAGTTGGCCGAGCGGTTGACGATGGCCGGACAGGAAGTTGAAAAAATCCATTCACAAAACGGTGATACGGTTTTTGAATTGGAAGTCACACCGAACCGTCCGGACTGCTTAAATTATTTAGGCATTGGGCGGGAATTCTCCGCGATCTTTGATAAACCGCTTAAGGCCCTCAAAATTAAGAATTTAAAAATGCCGACGACGAAGTGCGCGATCACGATTGAGGATAAAAGCGCATGTCCTCATTATGCAGGAACTATTGTGCAAAATATTTCTGTCAAAGAATCACCGGATTGGCTTAAACGTCATTTAACGTCCGCCGGCATGCGAAGCATTAATAATGTCGTCGATATAACTAATTTTTGCTTAATGGAATCAGGTCAACCGCTGCATGCGTTTGATTACAATAAACTTGAAGGCGGAAAAATTATTGTGCGTTGGGCGAAGCCGGGTGAAACGATTGTTACCCTAGATGGTGTTGAGCGGAGATTAGATTCTTCTATATTGGTGATTGCCGATGAGAAGCGGCCGGTTGCTATCGCCGGAATTATGGGCGGGCAAGGCACGGAAGTTTCAGCGCAAACAAAAAATATTCTGCTTGAGAGCGCTTATTTCGATCCTACCATTATCCGTTGGGCTTCACGTAAACTTGCGTTATCGACAGATTCTTCATACCGTTTTGAACGTGGGGTTGATAAACCTAGCGTTAGTTTAGGCGCCCAGCGTGCTTTAAATTTTATTTTGGATCTCGCCGGAGGAACGCTGCAAGCTTATACAAATTTAGGAACGCTTAAAAAAGTTTCGGATAAAAAGCCCATTACCGTTTCTTTAAGTGAAGTGAATAACCGTTTAGGTGCATCATTTACATCTAAAAAAAGTCACGCAATTTTAAGCCGGCTAGGCTGTACGGTTAAAACAGTTTCCAAAGATATCTTAAAAGTCACGCCGCCGAGTTTTCGTAACGATCTAAAGACACCCGTTGATTTCATCGAAGAGCTGGCCCGCATCACGGGATACGACGCGATGCCGTCGAGTTTGATGTCGGTTAAAGCGGTGCACGCTCAAGCGGACAAAAAATTAAATTTAAAAAAGAAATTAAGAAATCTACTTTTAGCTCAGGGATTTAATGAAGTCATTTCTTATACGATGACGGATCAAAAGTCGTTGGCCAAAACAAATCTTGACGTACACGATAACTTAAAAGTTAAGAATCCATTATCGCAAGATCAGGAAATCATGCGTCCGCATATTTGGCCGTCCATTTTGAAAATAATCAGCACCAATATCAATCACGGGCAAAGAGATTTTAAACTTTTTGAAATTGGAAAAGAATATTTTGAAAGTGGCGAACGGACCGTTGTCGCGTTAGCCTTAAGCGGCCATTACGTCCATGATTGGCAGCAAGGAAAGCGCGAATTTAATTTTTACGATATGAAAGGTGCGGTCGAAAGCATTTTGAATTTTACCTTATTCGCTCGCGCTGATTTTAATCAGACAGAAAATCAGGTGTTAAAGAAAAACGAATCGGCAAAGGCCGTTGTTAATGGAAGGAGCATTGCAATTTTAGGTCAAGTATCCGACGATGTTCTAAATCGTTGGGATATCAAGTATAAAAATATTTATTTGGCCTGGATTGATTTTGAAGAATTGGCTGAGCATTATGAAAATGTGAAACGATTTTATCCGACCCCTGAATATCCTGCCATCACCCGCGACATCAGCATTGCGATTAAACAAGATCTTGATTTCTCAAAAGTCCGCGCGCTTGTTATGCGTCAATCCGGTGAATTCTTAACTGACGTCAAATTTTTAGAAGAATATACTGGTGAAAAGATTCAAGCTGGTTACCGCGGCATTGTATTTTCTTTAACTTTCCAATCATCTGAGCGTACGCTGCGCGAAGATGAGATCAATGGCATTCACGACCGGATCTGCAAAGCACTGGTTGAGTTAGGCGCCATTCGCCGTTAGTAAATTCAGATTTCTAAACTCGACTTGGAATCTTAACTTAGAATTTCGAGCGCCTTCGTTTTAAACAATTCGACAGCGTCGGGAATTTTATCAAATCAACAATTGATACGACTTCAGATGTGTGTTAGAATTCCATCTGGATTTAAAAACGATATCCCTGCTCTGTGCGTTAGGGACCAAATGTGTTGAACCATTACACGATTAATGGGGACAAGATTGCTTCTTCTTACCCGAGGGTAAACAAGAGCCGTTCCCACTTGGTGAAAAGCTGGTTCACCTCACAACACATCCCGACGGCAAAAGCGGGGATAATTTTTTCGTTTGTCGCCTTCCAAAAGTTTTCAGAATTTTTTAGGATTCTGCCATGAAAGCTAAGCCCACCATTAATAAAGAACAATCCAATCTTTTTTCTTTAGCGGAAAATCAGACAGAAATTTTGAAAAATGCGCCTTTAAGCGCGCGTATGCGTCCGCAAACTTTAGAAGAATACGTCGGGCAGAACCATATTCTCGGCGAAGGAAAATTATTATCGCGTGCCATTAAAGCAGACCGTTTAAGTTCGCTGATTCTTTACGGTCCACCCGGCTCGGGCAAGACGACGCTGGCCAGATGCATCGGAAATTACACGCAGGCTTATTTTGAATCGATCAATGCGGTCACATCGAATGTCGAAGAACTGCGCAAAATCATCGCCGCAAGCAAAAACCGCCAGCTCAGCTCTCAAAAGAAGACGATCCTTTTTATCGACGAGATTCACCGTTTTAATAAAGCTCAACAAGATGTGTTGATGCCGGATCTTGAAGAAGGCGCACTTGTTTTAATTGGTGCTACTGTTTTTAATCCTTTCTTTTCATTGATCGGGCCGCTTTTATCACGGTCGCTGATTTTTGAACTTCATCCGCTTTCGGAAGACGAGATTTTCTTAATTTTACAAAGAGCTCTTGGTGATAAAGAAAAAGGCTTAGGACATTTGAAAATCAAAATGGCGCCTGAGGCGCTTAAGTTTTTGGCGAATATCTGCGACGGCGACGCGCGTAAAGCGTTAAATGCCCTGGAACTCGGAACGCTAACGACGCCGCCAGAAGAAGATGGTGTTAAAAATTTTACATTGGAAGTCGCGCAGGAATCGATTCAGCGTAAACATGTTAATTACGACCGCGACGGTGATCAGCATTATGATACTGCGTCCGCTTTTATTAAATCGATGCGCGGTTCAAATCCCGACGCGGCCATTTATTGGATGGCTAAAATGCTTTATGCCGGCGAAGATCCTCGCTTCATTGCGCGGCGGATGTGCATTTGCGCGGCGGAAGATGTTGGCAATGCGGATCCGCAGGCTTTGGTCATTGCCAATGCCGCGTTACAGATTGCGGAATTTGTTGGTTTGCCGGAGGCGCGCATTCCTTTAGCGCAAGCCGCCATTTATATCGCCTGCGCGCCAAAATCCAACGCCAGTTATTTAGCCATTGATCAGGCTTTAAGTGATGTTAAAAATCAAAAAACCCAAGAAGTCCCTAAAAACCTTAAAGACGCTTCATATCCAGGCGCGAAAAAATTGGACCACGGACAAGAATATAAGTACGCCCACGATTACAAAGACCATTTTGTAAATCAAGAATATATGTCACACGCTAAAATTTACTATAATCCTACGGACTTAGGCTTTGAAAAGGAAATTAAAGAACGGGTTAAGAAATGGCGAAAAGCTGAATAGTGAAGAGACAGCCAATATAGAAGAATAGGATTGTATCTTGAAATGAAAGATGGTATTATATCGCTCACAAAATTAGGAAAATCTGTATTTTATATACAAAAAAGTGTTAAATGATTCGAAAAAAGTGTTAAGAAATCAGTTTTTAAACCTGTTGCGCAGTCAAAAAGAGGAAGATAGGTTTAAAAAGAGTAAGATCATTGGAGATAAGTTTTTTTCAGCTCGGGAAGTCAATGAAGCCCAAACAATCCTTTTTTATGCTTCATTTGATGGGGAAGTTGAGACATTTGAAATGATCAAACAAGCCAAAGCTGCAGGGAAAACAGTAGTATTACCAATCATTATAAAAGACCAAAAACGTATCATTCCAACCGTTGTTCACAATTTAAATGAAGACCTTCATGACGGGCCATACGGAATTAAACAGCCCAAAGAGACTAACAGTGCAATTACCGTCGAGAAAATCGATGTGGTGGTTGTGCCTGGGATTGCTTTTGATTCCGCCAATTATCGTTTGGGCCGTGGACACGGTTATTATGACCGTTTTTTAAGCAGTATTCCTTCCCGCATTCCAACCTTTGGCTTGGCTTTTGATTTTCAAGTTGTCGATCGTCTCCCTTTCGATTCTCACGACATTCAAGTTTCCCGAGTTATTGTTAATTAACCGAGTTTTCCATAAAATTTTTTGGAATCTCAATTGATTTATCTCCGACGTGATGCGTTAACGCATCAAATCAACGGTGGCGGACAAATAGGGACTTTATTGCTCACTTAAGAAAATCCAAGCCACTTTATTTATAAAAAAGAGGTGATTACTGATGAACCAAGAACTCAGCATTTTGATGAAAAGCATTCTTTACTTTGTTGTGGTTGTGGGATCATTTCTTACAGGTTACGGCCTGCGATGGTTTTTCGCCGGCAAGCGGATCCGTTCAGCTGAAGAAAAAGCCAAGGCCTTGACCGAGTCTGCTGAGAGAGAGGCGGAAAACCGTAAAAAAGAAGCAGAAATCATGGCCAAGGATTTAATGATTAAACTGCGCCAAGATTTTGAAAAAGAAACAAAAGATAGACGTGAAGAAGTTTTAACCGCCGAAAAACGCATTCAGCAAAAAGAAGAAAACATAGAGAAGCGCGTGGAGCTTTTAGAAAAGAAAGAAAAAGACATTAATGGACGCATCAACGCTTTGCATAACGATGAAATCGGCATGAAGCAGAAAAAGGATGCATTGGAGCAACTTTTGCAGGAAGAAAAGAAGCGTTTGCAGACGATTGCCAATTTGACCGAGGAGGAAGCGAAAAAACTTCTCTTATCAAGATTAGATGAAGAAATTGTTCAAGAAAAAGCCATGCGTTTGCGAAAACTTGAAGAAGACGTTAAAGAAGGTTCCGAAAAAAAAGCCCGCCAAATTATCAGCACCGCCATCCAGCGATGTGCCTCTGATCATACCGCCGAAACAACTGTTAGTGTTGTCGCACTTCCCAGTGATGAAATGAAAGGCCGTATCATTGGCCGCGAAGGGCGGAATATTCGGGCGCTTGAAACTGCGACGGGCGTTGACATTATTATTGATGACACGCCGGAAGCGGTCACGATTTCAGGGTTTGATATGATTCGCCGTGAAGTTGCCCGCATCGCGCTTGAAAATCTGGTCGCCGACGGACGCATTCATCCCGGGCGGATTGAAGAAGTTGTAGAAAAAGCTAAAAAGGAAATGGAAGAAAAAATTAAGGAAGAAGGCGAACGAGCGGCGTTTGATTTAGGGATTCATGGAATGCATCCAGAACTTTTAAAGCTCGTCGGAAAATTAAAATACCGAACAAGCTTTGGACAAAATGCTCTGCAGCATACGAAAGAAGTAGCGTTTTTAATCGGCGTCATGGCCTCGCAGTTAGGTCTGGATCCGAAAGTCGCCATGCGCGCCGGAATTCTTCATGACATTGGTAAAGTGGTCGGGCAGGATGTAGAAGAAGGAACACATGCAATCGTCGGGGCAAATTTAGCCCGTAAGTATGGCGAATCTGAGGAAGTCGCGAAAGCGGTTGAATCGCATCATGAAGAAGTTGAAATGAGTACGCTTTATGGTGTTTTGGTTTGCGCGGCGGACGCGATTAGTGCCGCCCGTCCTGGGGCGCGGGCTGAGACGCTTGAAACTTATGTTAAGCGTTTAGAAAATCTAGAAGCGATAGCCAATGCTTTTAAAGGTGTTGAAAAGGCATTTGCCTTACAAGCCGGCCGTGAAGTCCGTATTATTGTTGATCCAGCCAAGGTCAACGACGATGAAGCGATTGTGATGGCGCGCGATATTCGGAAGAAAGTTGAAGAGGAAATGGAATATCCGGGCCACATTAAAGTCATTGTAATCCGTGAAACGCGGGCCGTGGAATACGCTAAGTAGGTCTTAAAGGGATAAATGGCGTTCGTTTTTCGTCGTTCGTGGAATTCGTTCTTTAAAAAAACGAATTCCACGAACGAACGAAAGCACGAACGACGAAAAAGGTTCGAATGAAAATCCTTTGCATCGGTGATATCGTCGGCCGTCCTGGCCGCGAAGCGGTTGAAAAGCTTTTACCATCTTTGCGCAAAGAATTTGCTTTAGATGTCGTGATTGCCAACGCCGAAAATTCAGCAGGCGGCTCCGGCGTGACAGCGCGCACCGCCTATGAACTTTTTAATTTAGGCTGTGATATCTTAACGACTGGAGATCACGTTTGGGACAAGAGCGATGTCCGAGAACTCTTGGAACAAACGCCAAATATCGTCCGGCCTGCGAATTTTCCTGAAGGCGCTCCCGGCGCCGGCTTTTATATCTGTACAACACAAAAAGGAAAGAAAATTGGCGTAATTAATCTTTTGGGCCGTACCTTTATGCGTTATAATGTGACTTGTCCTTTCCGGGGATTGACGTCGCTTGCGGAAAAAATTCGTCAACAGACGCCTGTGATCGTCGTGGACATGCATGCCGAGACAACCAGCGAGAAAGTGGCGATTGGATTTTATGCGGATGGTAAAGTCTCCGCGGTCGTCGGAACACACACACACATTCAAACCGCAGATGAAAGAATTCTTCCTAACGGCACCGGATACATTACTGATTTAGGTATGACCGGACCTTATGATTCAGTTATCGGCCAGAATAAAGAAAAAATTATTGAACGTTTTTTAACGTCATTGCCCGTCAAATTCGAAGTGGCCGCCGAAAATATACAACTGCATGGAGTCGTCTTAACAATTGATGAAACGACTGGAAAAACTAAAGAGATTATAAGAGTACAAAGGAGGATTCCATGACAAGTTGGGATGGATTAAATCGAAGAAAATTTCCACGGGCATCGTATCCGTGTTTAATAACCATCCGTCACGAACTGGGTGAAAAAGAATCCCTGTTAACCCATACCGAAAATGTAGGCATCGGCGGTGTTTGTGTTATTCTTAATAAAAGTTTGAAGCTTTTCACTCCAGTCGATCTGCAAATTGATCTTTTAGACGGAGCTGAACATGTCATGTGCCAGGGAAAAATTGTCTGGTCCATCCGCCGGAAAGTTGATGAAAAAAAGAAGCCGCTCTTTTATGATATGGGAATTGAATTTGCCGGCATGAATGAAAAAGACAAAAATCATTTGGAAACTGTTTTGCGCCGTTTATTAAAAACTAACCAAACAACCATCCCCTCCCCCATCTAAATTTATTCATCTTAAGGAAACCACATGGTCAGAGTTCGTTTTGCACCAAGCCCCACGGGATATTTACACATCGGCGGGGCGCGTACGGCTCTTTTTAATTGGATGTACGCGCGCGCTCAAGGCGGCACTTTTATTTTAAGGATCGAAGATACCGACCAGCAGCGTTCGAAAAAAGAGTTTGAAGACGAGATTTTGCAAAGCATGCGCTGGCTTGGATTAAATTGGGACGAGCTTTATTATCAGAGTCAGCGGTTTGATCTATACCGTCAGTACGCGGCCAAACTTTTAGAAGAAGGCAAGGCATATAAAGAAGGCGAGGCCGTCATTCTTAAAGTCCCGCAGAAACAGATCAAAATTTATGATTTGATCCGCGATGAGATTGTTATTGATACTCAAGAGATTAAAGATCAGGTGTTAATGAAATCTGACGGATCGCCCACCTACAGCTTTGCCTGCGTCATTGATGATGCGCTGATGGCAATCAGTTGTGTTATCCGCGGTGAAGATCACATTTCTAATACGCCAAAACAAATTTTGATTTATGAAGCGTTGGGTTTTAAACCTCCCAAATTTGCGCATTTGCCTTTAATTCTCGACGATGAGAGGGCCAGATTATCCAAACGTGCAGGGGCGGTTGCGGCCAGTGATTACCGGAAGATGGGTTTTTTGCCTGAAGCGATTGTAAATTATTTGATGCTTTTAGGCTGGTCACCGGGCGGCAATGAAGAAATTGTTACGCCTGAAACGGCCATTAAAAAATTTTCAATCAAGAAAGTTAATAAAACCGGTGCGGCTTTTTCAATGGATAAGCTGCGCTGGATTAACGCGCAATACCTTAAGAAAATGGATAGCGCCGCCTTGGCAAAACTTGTCCGTCCCGTTTTGGAAGAACACGGCGTTTCTCAGGATAAAATTGATGGGCAAGATTTAGAAAATATTGTAAATTTATACAAAAGCCGGATGGTGACAATTAATGATCTTTCTGATTGGACAACGTATCTTTTTAAAGACAACATTGTTGTCCCCGCTGAATTGCGCGAAAAATTTTTAACCGTTGATCATCGTCGGGAATTTGAGGTATTGGCACAGGAATTACAAAAGATTGAACCATTCACTGTAAAACTGGTTGAAGAAAGATTCCGTGCTGCGGTGGAGAAACTTGGATTAACGATGTCTGATGTTGTCCATGCCGTTCGTGTTGCCCTAACTGGTAATGAAGTTGGTCCGGGGCTTTTTGACACGATGGTTATTTTAGGCAAAGAAAAAACGATCGAACGATTACAAAATGTTTTTAAAAATTGAAGCACATGAGTGAGGATCAAAGTATGTTTAAAAAGAATGTGCAGACCTTGCTTTTTGTAGCCATAACCTTTTTGCTGGCTGGTTGTGGGACGACCCAGGGTTACAGCAGGAATTACTACAGCGATAACAGCGATCATGATCTAGGCGGCCCAGTGTTTATTAATAAATTTTGGGGCGCTCTTAAAACTGCTGACGATTGGGTCCAGCAAAATTTATGGTAGAGCTTGGGGTTGGTAGTTATGAGCTGGCCCGGCTTAAAATTATTCTTTTAAATCCAATGCCCTGTACTTTACAAGATGGTTAAGTACAGGGAAAATTTTTGCAACTAAAGAAAGAAAACGCTTCGGTTAACACTAAAAGAAAGTTCCTAAAATATATTGCCCTGTTGTGTAATGGTAGCACAAGTGACTCTGGATCACTTAGTCTAGGTTCGAATCCTAGCGGGGCAGCCAAACAATTCTCTCGAAATTGCCGTCGAGAGATATATCTAACCCTGATCGACTCAATCGCTCAGGGTTTTTTATGTGCTAGTGTGTCAAACGCTTAGGGCACACAATTCCGTGCATTTTAGACACTTCATTATCTTATTCGAAGTTCGTTAAATGCTCGCTTAATATAGCGGCATTTTTCTGTCTTACGCATCTCTTTATCTCCAAATAGCCAGATTTTTAATCGCTACTGTTTAATCGATATTTGGGCGATATTTTGGGGATAAAAAGATTATTGGAAATCGATTAAACGGTTTGAGACCAAGCAGGGCAAGGATATTTAAGTGATAGCTTGTGCCACAGAGTGAATTGTTTTTGCCAATCAACTTCAGTGGCAATTTGCGGAGAGTGTTATCAGAGATCTTAGCGATTTTTTCGGTATGAAGGGTTAAGATATCTTCTTGAATTTTAGTTGAGAGAAAGTTAAGAGAGAAAGTTAAGAGTCATAAGCTGGCTGATTCGGGCAGGCCTCATGTTAAGTCACACCGCGGCTTGTTTGAAATCACGAATCCGACCTTCGTCAAATAAACGATCTATCTGCCGAGCAAGGATTAGATTTTTGACAATGGTTGGCTCGTTTTCAATTTCGATTTTTTTGTGCCAGCGGTTTTTGGGTTGAGAAGATTTAAGATCAGCATCGAGTTCAAATCGCTTCTCGATGCCTTTTAGGATAATGGAAAGTTTCTTAGCGCCGTGAGCGTATTCAACCCGATTGACGAGTTTCTTAATAAGCTTTCTTTTTCCCTCAGGAAAAAGGTCATTCCAAATCGGTGATATTATTGCCTCGCGTTCAGCCGAGTTTTTAAATTCCTTCCCCAATGATTGATCAGAGCAAATAAGTTTGAGCTGGCCAATCACCGCATTTTCGATAGCTTCTGCACTAAGTGATTTATTGGGGCATTCATTGTAGCCGTGCTTATTAGCAAAAGTGCAAACATAGTAACGATATTTATGCTTATTTTGTTTGAGGGTATAAGTATGAAACATTCTGGCATTACAATGGGGACAATACAAAAGCTGACTTAGTAGGCTAGTACAATCTGTATTTTTAGTCGCAGTTCTCTCAACTCGTTTAACCGTTAGTTGCTCTTGAGCTTTTTTGAATGTCTCTTCATCTATAATGGCCTCCTGCTTCCGTCGAAGATTTGCCCACCATATTTAACCTTACCGATATAAAGCAAATTTTTAATCCCAGGCTAAACCACCAGCTAAGCTGGTGTGAATTACAAAAGCTAGGCTGAAGT
>CAZTCI010000002.1:0-515291 GCA_964612665.1 uncultured Planctomycetales bacterium
CAGATCAGCACGCTGCCGTGAATACGTTCCCGGGCCTTGTACACACCGCCCGTCAAGCGATGGGAGCTAGGGGTACCCGAAGTCCTATGTAGATAGGCCGAAGGTAAAACTGGTGACTGGCGCTAAGTCGTAACAAGGTAGCCGTACGGGAACGTGCGGCTGGATCACCTCCTTTCTTTTTTTTATTTTCAAATTTTTGCATCTGAGCTTTGTTCAGCGAGCAAAAATTGCAAAAATAAAAAAAATCCTGAGAAGCATAAGCTATGAAGGATTACCTTATAATGATTGGTCTACGGCCATTATCATTTTTAGGTAAGAAAACAAAAAAAAGTTCTTCATGTGTACAAAGAACGGTGCACATTTCCATGTGCATTTTAAATGAGTAAAATGATAAGGGCGTTTCGAACATCTTCCTCTAAATATAAATAATTTTCTATTTAGAGCCGTCGTAAGACGGGAAACGACTTGGCTTTTAATTTTTTTTTCTTATAAGAATGATTTAGGGCCAAAATAATCAATTGGGCCCATAGCTCAGTTGGTTAGAGCGCGTCCCTGATAAGGACGAGGTCAGTGGTTCGACTCCCCTTGGGCCCATGATTTTTTCTTGTTAGAGCGCGTCCCTTATTCAGTTGGGACGTTTTTTAATCGCCGGAGAAAAAATCACCCCGAGTTAACAAATACATTTTTACAGTGTAGCGCGGGGTTACCAAAATAAAATTGGGTAATCCCTCGCTTAGAAGAAACAGTGAGAATGTTCGGGATCAAATTTTTTTGAAAAACAAAAAATTTGAGGGGCTGTAGCTCAGTTTGGGAGAGCGCCTGCTTTGCAAGCAGGAAGTCAGGAGTTCGATCCTCCTCAGCTCCATTCGTTTCGTGAAAACATTTCCTAGGGGGATAATAAGATTTTTCAATAAAATTTTTCAAACCAGCTCCATCTGGTTTGAATTGTTCTTTGACAATTATGTTGTACAGAGTAATAAGAGAAACCGAGCAATAATTCCATAGTTTTATGTGGTCAAGCTACTAAGGGTCTATGAAGAATGACTTGGCAGACTCAGGCGAAGAAGGACGTGGTAAGCAGCGATATGCTCCGGGGAGTCGCAAACAGGCTTTGATCCGGAGATGTCCGAATGGGGCAACCCGCCTCGATTCATCTCGAGGTATCTTATGCTGAATACATAGGCATAAGAGGCGATACGGAGTGAATTGAAACATCTAAGTAACTCCAGGAAAATAAACCGAAAGGGATTCCCCCAGTAGCGGCGAGCGAAAAGGGAACAGCCTAAACCTTGATGTTTACATCAAGGGGTTGTGGGACCTTAATCTGAGATTGCTGATAGATAGTAAAAGTGTTTGGGAAAGCACACCATAGAAGGTGAAAGTCCTGTATACGAAATCTTGAGGCACTCTAGAGGTATCCCAAGTACCGCGGGGCACGGGAAATTCTGCGGGAATCTGGCCCGACCATGGGCTAAGGCTAAATACTTGAGTCTGACCGAAAGGGAACTAGTACCGTGAGGGAAAGTTGAAAAGAACCCCGGTGAGGGGAGTGAAATAGAACCTGAAATTATAGACCTACAAGCGGTCGAAGGCCTATGGCCTCGCAAGAGGCAATGGCTAACGGCGTACCTTTTGCATAATGGACTGACGAGTTGCTGTGCGTTGCAAGCTTAAGATCTTTTGGATCGGAAGCGTAGCGAAAGCGAGTCTGAATAGGGCGATTCAGTAACGTATAGCAGACCCGAAACTAGGTGATCTACCCATGGCCAGGTTGAAGCTATGCGAAAGCATAGTGGAGGACCGAACTCATAATTGTTGAAAAAATTAGAGATGAGCTGTGGGTCGGAGTGAAAGGCTAATCAAACCTAGCAATTGCTGGTTCTCCCCGAAATAGTTCTAGGACTAGCCTCGAGCGATAAATAACAGGGGTAGAGTTACTGAATAGGCTAGGCGCCCCACCAGGCGACCAACCCTAACCAAACTCCGAATACTGTTATTCTTACCTCGGGAGTCAGTCGTTGAGGGCTAAGCTTCAGCGTTCAAGAGGGAATCAACCCAGACCATCGGTTAAGGTCCCTAATATAGCCTAAGTGGTAAAGGAAGTGAGATCACTTAGACAGCCAGGATGTTGGCCCAGAGGCAGCCATCATTTAAAGAGTGCGTAACAGCTCACTGGTCGAGTGATTTCGCGCCGAAAATGAACGGGGCTAAGGCTATAACCGAAACCATGGCTTTCATTGGTCTACGGATCGATGAAGGGGTAGGGGAGCGTAGTGTCATGCAGCGAAGGTGTACCGGAAGGAGCACTGGAGTAGACACTAGTGATAATGTCAGTATGAGTAGCGAAAACTATGGTGAGAAACCATAGCGTCGAAAATCCAAGGTTTCCTGGGGAAGGTTAATCCGCCCAGGGTTAGTCGATCCTAAGTCGAGGCCGAAAGGCGTAGGCGATGGATAGCTGGTTAATATTCCAGCACCGGCTATGAACGTTATTATTCTAGAATGACGCAGAAGGCTAGATGTGCGAAGTGTTGGACGTCTTCGTTCATACTTGTAGTCCCGTGTAAAAGCGGGATAAGGAGTGTGAGGAGCCTGCGATACGTCAAAGGCGAAGGCATTAACGCCAAGCTGCCGAGAAAATCTTCTAGAAGAGTCTCATAGCTGCTCGTACCGTAATCCGACACAGGTAGATAACCAGAAAATGGTAAGACGCTCGAGAGAACTCTCTCTAAGGAACTAGGCAAAATGACCCCGTAACTTCGGGATAAGGGGTGCTCATGAGGTGAACCTGCACAGGGGGAGCCTTTATGGGTCACAGTAAAGAGACCCGGGTGACTGTTTAGTAAAAACACATCACTCTGCAAAGTCGAAAGACAACGTATAGGGTGTGACACCTGCCCGGTGCTGGAAGGTTAAGAGGAGGGGTTAGTCGTAAGACGAAGCTCTAAATTGAAGCCCCAGTAAACGGCGGCCGTAACTATAACGGTCCTAAGGTAGCGAAATTCCTTGTGGGGTAAGTTCCCACGCGCACGAATGGTGTAACAACTTGGGTGCTGTCTCGGAGAGAGGCTCGGCGAAATTGTAGCGGCGGTGAAGATGCCGTCTTCCCGCACCTAGACGAAAAGACCCCGGAACCTTTACTGTACTCTGGTATTGAATTTTAGTCCTGACTGTGTAGGATAGGTGGGAGGCTGTGAAGTTGCAGCGCTAGCTGCGACAGAGCCAACGGTGAAATACCACCCTGTTAGTACTTCGATTCTAACTTTGGCCTGTGAAACCAGGCAAAAGACAGTGCCAGACGGGCAGTTTGACTGGGGCGGTTCCCGTTTAAATTGTAACAACGGGGTCCCAAGGTTCCCTCAGGCCGGTCGGCAATCGGCTGTAGAGTGCAATGGCATAAGGGAGCTTAACTGTGAGTCCGACAGGACGAACAGATACGAAAGTAGGGCATAGTGATCCGGTGGTTGATCATGGGATTGCCATCGCTCAACGAACAATAGGTACTCCGGGGATAACAGGCTGATCGCGCTCGAGAGTTCATATCGACAGCGCGGATTGGCACCTCGATGTCGGCTCATCCTATCCTGGGGCTGGACAAGGTCCCAAGGGTCCGGCTGTTCGCCGGTTAAAAGGGTACGTGAGCTGGGTTTAGAACGTCGTGAGACAGTTCGGTCTCTATCTGGTGTGGGCGCATGATACTTGAAGAGGAGATCTCCTTAGTACGAGAGGACCGGGAGATACGAACCTCTGGTGTTCCAGTTGTCCTGCCAAGGGCAATGGCTGGGTAGCCAAGTTCGGAAGGGATAAGCGCTGAATGCATATAAGTGCGAAGCCCCCCTCAAGATGAGGTATCAATCATCCGCAAGGATGTGAAGGCTCCTCGTAGACTACGAGGTTGATAGGCTGCAAGTGTAAGTCCCGTCAAGGGATTCAGCTAAGCAGTACTAATTAGCCAAACGTTTGACCACTATAATTAAATTTTCAAATTATTGATCGCGTTATTGTTTACCTGTGCAACATAATTGTCAAATATTTGGCCGTAGAAGCCAAGTTTTTTTAAAGCAAAGACTTCTCGGTAACATTACTGAAGGTGTTACACCCGTTCCCATTCCGAATACGGAAGTTAAGCCCTTCAAGGTCGATGGTACTATAGTCGTAAGGCTATGGGAGAGTAGAACGTTACCGGGTTATTTTAAAGCCCTGTATCATTTGATACAGGGCTTATTTTTTTAGTTGAATCTTTCCTGGAAAAAATTTCAAATTAATATTAAAATCAATTTGGATGCGTTCTGTATTGTCAGATAAATTCTGAGAAAATTTTTTAAAATTGGGTTTAAAAATTTTTTTTTGAAATAGTTGCAAAAAATTAAAACCGCCATAAACTTTTACTTGTCTGTGCATATTGACAGTTTTTTACATTGGCATATTTTTGTAATTATAACGTGAGTTCAATATAAGAAAATTGAACATGGGTATGAAAAAATGAACTGATTCTGTTCGGTGTGAATCCAATTTTCTTAATATCGAGGAAAATTGGATTCACTGACTCCATCAGTTCATTTCTCTTCCACTATGAAACGCTCTTTTCGTTTATATTGAGTTCACGTTAATTATAATTAAATAAATGACAAAATCTTCTTTCCTCAAATCCTACAGTTTTTCAATCATTCTCATTATTTCAATTGTTATTGGCTCAGTTTTCGGGTTAGTTTTGAAAGCACATGCGGAGATTTTTAAGCCCTTAGGCGATATTTTTCTTAATTTGTTATTTACGATTGTTGTGCCGCTCGTCTTTTTTTCGATTTCATCGACCGTCGCCAAAATGACTGATATGAAACGTTTGGGAAGAATTGTCGGCTGGATGTTCGTTGTTTTTATTGTGACAGGCTTAATTGCCGCAATCATTATGGTTATTGGCGTAAAATTCTATCCGCCTACCGAGGGCATACAAATCGGTTTACATCAGCCGGTAAATATGGAAAAGGTAACAGTCAGTCAGCAAATTGTTCACACATTGACCGTGCCTGATTTTATGGAATTATTTTCCAAGAAAAATATGTTCGCACTCATTGTTTTTTCTTTTTTAATTGGGTTATCGGCCTCAGCAGCAGGCGAGACGGCCAAGCATTTTACAGATTTTCTTGTCGCGGGAAATGAGGCCATGACCCGTGCGATTGGTTATGTTATGTTTTATGCGCCCGTCGGATTGGGCGCTTATTTTGCTTATCTTGTCGGAACCTTTGGCCCGCAACTTTTTGGTTCGTATCTGCGGGCGATGACTCTTTATTATCCTTTGGCGTTAGCCTATTTTGTTGTCGGTTTTTCATTTTATGTTTGGCTTTCCGGCGGCGTTAAAGGTCTTAAAATTTTCTGGTTGAATATCCTTCCGCCAGCATTAACAGCATGGGGAACAGGAAGTGGACTAGCCACATTGCCGGTGAATTTAGAAGCAGCCAAAAAGATTGGGCTTCCGGAAGATATTCGAGAAGTCGTCGTGAATATAGGGGCCTCCGTCCATAGCGATGGTTCGTCACTAGCGGCTGTCATGAAAATGGCACTTTTATTTGGAATATTTGGGAAACCATTTTTTGAACCGCAAACATTACTTGCCGTTGTCAGCGTTGCCCTTCTTTGTGGTACTGTCATAAGTGGCATTCCTTCCGGCGGGATGCTCGGCGAGCTTTTGATTATTACGGTGTTTGGATTTCCTATCGAATCTATGCCGATCATTACAATGTTAGGAACCCTAGTTGATCCGCCAGCGACGATGGTTAATGTCGTCGGTGATAATGTATGCGGAATACTGGTCGCTCGTGTTATGAATGGGCCCAAATGGATGGATAAGAAAGAAGTTTAATTGGGAATTATCATTACTGTTTTTTGCAATGGACAGCTTTTTTAGAAGCCGAATCATTATGGATACCGCTGAATTATTACAACAAGTTGGTGTAAATCCGTTGTGATATGAAAGGCATTACGATTTCAAAATCTTTACAATTGAATCATCCTCAAAACCGCATCACTGGCTTTCCGCCGATCGTCAATGAATTCTGTTCACTATTAATTTTAGGAACCCTACCCGGCACAATCGCTTTACACAAACAAGAATATTATGGAAACGTCAATAATCATTTTTGGCGAATCATGATGTATTTGTTAAACGGTAAAATGAATTGGAATTACCACGAAAGGAGCTGCTGGCTTTTGAAACATAAAATCGCTTTGTGGGATATTTATGAAAGCGGAGAAAGAGAAGGCGCTGCTGATTCAACTATCAAGGCGCCGAAGCCAAATAATTTTGAAGCTTTTTTTAAAAGCTATCCGCACATTGAATATATTTATTGTAATGGGAAAGAATCTCTCCGTGCTTTTACTTTACAATTCCAGACTTTAAAAAAAGATATTCGTTATCTTCCTTCCTCAAGTCCAGCTTTGGCAAAGCCATTAGCCTGGAAAATCAAAGAATGGAAAATTCTTTGTGAATTAGTTTAAGAACGTTTTTTCAAAAAAATCACTTTAAAAATTTTTCACTTTTTCGTTAAATTTTTCGATTACAGGTATAGGATAAGCACATTAGCAGCTTAAGTTTATTTTTTTACAAAGCGATAAAAGGAGTGTGCTTAATGAAAAAGAATTTTTCAATTTTAGGCAGCGTTTTTCTTTTGATCTTTTTTTTGATATCGAATAGTGAAGCGCAAACACATATTTTTGTTGATCCGACGCTGCGAGGCGTTTTGTTAAATCCCGATGAATTTGTGCCCGATGAAGTGGTTATTAAATTTAAAGATAAATTCAATCCCGTTATTATTGATGCTTTTCTTCAAATCCTTGATTTAACGCCGCGTTATACTAGTCCATTCGGTAGCTATAAACGGATAGGAATTCCCTTTGGCAGAGATGTTATTCAAATGATTGAAATATTAAAAAGCTGTACCTTGATCGATTATATTGAACCCAATTATATTGCACGTGCTTTTTATGTACCGAATGATCCGCTTTATTCATATCAATGGAACTTTGACAATTCCGTCAATGGCGGTATTCATATGCCATCGGCGTGGAATATTACCAAAGGTGATCCTAGCATTATCGTCGCTGTAGTTGATACGGGTGTGGCTTATGAGAATTATACGCAAGGAACGCAAAAATATTATCAAGCGCCTGATTTGGCGCAAACTAACTTCATCCCAGGCTGGGATTTTTCGAACAACGACGCGCATCCTAATGATGATGAGGGGCATGGAACGCATGTCACAGGAACAATCGCACAAGCGAGTAACAATTCACTGGGCGTTGCTGGAATCGCGCCCAATACTTCAATTATGCCGGTTAAGGTATTGGATTCAAGCGGATCTGGTGCTTACACGACGGTGGCAGATGGAATCCGATATGCGGCTGATCATGGCGCGAAAATAATTAATTTAAGTTTGGGCGGAAGTTCCTCCTCAAATGTATTACAAGATGCCTGCGCTTACGCTTATAACAAAGGTGTTACTCTCGTCTGCGCGGCAGGCAATGACAGCAAAGCAACTCTTGGTTATCCTGCGGCTTATGATGATTATTGTATTGCCGTCGGCGCCACACGTTTTGATGAAACCCGCGCGCCGTATTCTAATTACGGGCCGAGTTTGGATATTGTCGCGCCCGGTGGAGATTTAAACGTAGATCAAAACAAAGATGGTTATGGCGACGGAATTTTACAGCAAACATTCGGTTCAACTACAAATAGTTTTGCGTACTATTTTTATCAAGGGACCTCAATGGCGACCCCGCACGTGAGCGGCGTTGCGGCGTTGTTGCTTGCTTTACATAAAGATTGGACGCCAGCTCAAGTGCGTGAAGCATTACAATCGTCGGCGAAAGATTTAGGACCGTTAGGATTTGATTCCAATTTCGGTTGGGGTTTGCTCGATGCTGTGGCTGCGTTAAATTACAATTCGATTCCCAACGCGCCTCCTAAATCTGATGCCGGCGGACCTTATTCTGGAACAGAAGATACCCCCGTTCAATTTGATGGCTCTCATTCATTTGATGATAATGGTGATCCTTTAACGTACAGCTGGAATTTCGGCGATGGCACAAACGGAAGCGGCGTTAATCCCACGCATGCTTATACCGGCGGAGGAACTTATAATGTGAGTTTGATTGTTAATGACGGGAAAGTGAGCTCACAGCCAGCCACAACCACGGCCCAGATTACTGAAGTTAATGACGCGCCCGTAGCCCGTGTGGGCGGCCCATATACCGGAATTAAGAATGAAAGCGTCCAGTTTGACGGTTCAGGATCTTATGATACCGACGGATCGATTACAAATTATTCGTGGGATTTTGGCGATGGTCAAAGTGGTACTGGCCTTGCGCCAACGCACACGTATGCTTTTAGCAATCAATACAACGTAAAGTTAACCGTTACTGATAACGGCGGCTTGACGAATTCAAGTACAACAACGGTTTCAATCACTGACCAGCCGGTTGAACTCCAAGTTTTTGCGGACAGTTTTGAAGTCGGGCAATGGAACGGACTTTGGACGGAAGATATCCAAAAAGACTGGCGCCGCTCGACACGCCGGGCCGTGGATGGGACACATTGCGCGGAGATCCACGGTTCAACGATCGACGGACAGTTGATTTCAATTCCAATTAACCTTCAAGGCAAAACCAACGCCACGGTTAGCTTTTCCTGGTATATCAGTCATTATCTGCGTAGAGGAGAGTATATCGCCTTCGATATCTCAACGAATAACGGAGCAAGTTGGGTAGAACAGAAACGCCTGCGCGGCGATATTGATGTCAAAGACCAATGGCATAACGAAAGTTTTGACTTCACCAATATTAATAGCCTGCGTCTGCGTTTTCGTGGGACCATGAGCAGTTCCATTAAAGATGCGGAGGTTGATGTGGTGAAGGTTATTGCAAAGTAAAGTAGAGAGTAGAAAGCAGAGAGTTCGTTAATTTGTTTTCAGAAAAAAATTTCGGCGTAAAATCCTTGACTCGCTACTTTCTACTTTAAAGTTCTATAAATGAACCCCATTCATCCTCAAACAACCATCGGTCACGTCCATCTAAAAGTTTCTAACCTCGACCGTTCGGTTGAATTTTATCGCGATATTTTAGGATTTGAGATCACAACACAAATGGGCAAGAGCGCCGTTTTTCTTTCCGTCGGCGGATATCATCACCACATTGGTTTAAATGTTTGGGAAAGCGAGGGAGGAGAACCTCCGGCTCCGGGCACAACCGGCTTGTATCATTTCGCGATTCTTATGCCGAACCGTCAAGAATTAGCCAGAATGCTCAAACGCTTAAACGACGCCAACTGGCCGATTGAAGGAGCGGCGGATCATGGGGTGAGTGATGCCATTTATCTTCGTGATCCGGATGGTAACGGCATTGAAATCTACGCAGACCGTGCGCGTTCTCAATGGCCAAAAGATTCTCAAGGGAAGCTAAGTATGTATACTCATCCGTTAGATATTGAAGGTTTATTAAGTGAATTGAATTAACTTTCAGATTGTTCCTGCTAAACCCAAAGCCCGCCGGGCGTCATAAAAATCAATTGAAAATACCAGTACTTCCGATATAATAAGACACTTTGAATTTTTATCAGTTCCCCTTATCTGTTTCGTGAGAATAAAAAGGGGATTTTTTTTGGAAAGCCGCTTCCGATAAAAAGAAATTTGCCAACGTAAGCTCGTTTAGTTTAGACTTATAGAGTTTTTCAAGCTGCATGCTTCAGGCTTAAATCGTTGCTTGTCGTTTGTGGCTTCCAGCTTAGATTATTATGTTCAATCAAATAGGAGAAACAACATGAAGCTATCCATCATCATTCCCGCGTATAACGAAGAAAAAACCATTAAAGCGATCGTTGATAAAGTCTTAGAGGTACCTTTGCCTCAGGGCGTTTCTAAAGAAGTCGTTGTCGTAGATGATGGCTCCCGTGATCGTACTCTTGAAGTTTTAAAAAATCTCCCCAAAGACTCCCGTCTCAAGATTTTTAATCATGAAAAGAACCAAGGTAAAACAGCTGGTATTCTAACTGGCATTAAAGCTGCCGGCGGCGATTACATTCTGATCCAAGACGCCGATCTAGAATATTCACCCGATAATTATTCCATTCTTTTGAAACCCATTTTAGATGGGAAAGTCAAAGTCGTTTACGGCTCACGCTTTCTCGGCCGCAAAGAAAGAATGGAATGGATCAACGAATTCGCCAATCGGTTCTCAAATGTTTCCTTTAATCTTTTTTACGGACATTATTTAACCGATATCAACACCTGTTATAAAATTTTTCCCCGCGAGGTTTTCAATAAAATTATTATCACGTCCAAACGCTTTGTTTTTGAGACGGAATTAACCGCGAAACTCGTGCGCTGCGGTTATAAAATCCTTGAAGTTCCCATCGAATATACCGCCCGTTCCCGTCAAGAAGGCAAAAAGATTAACTGGCGCACCGCCGTCGAAATGTATTGGGGAATTATTCAGTATCGATTTGGAAGATTATAGTGCTTGTATGCTGCAAGGTTCGGGCTTCAAGCTTCAAAGGCTATGCAGCTTGTGACCTGAAGGCTGAGGCATTTACATTTAAAGATCATGAAAGCCCATTCTAAAAAGACTTCTCCAAAGCTGACGCAGAAGCCAGAGCTTAAACAAGCACCGCAACAACAACAACGGCCGGCACCCGCGCTTTTAAATAAAAAAAGAGAAGTCATCCTTTCAATTATTCTGCTTGTTTCCATTGTCTTTACTGTCTTTTCCACCTGCCTTAACCATCAATTCACCAATTGGGACGATCCGGTTTATGTGACCGAGAATTTTTCCATCCGCCAATTTGATTGGCCGCATGTTACGAAAATTTTTACTTCCATTGTGACCAAAATGTATTGTCCTCTGACAATTTCCAGTTTTGCGGTCGAGTATCATTTTTTTGAACTGAACCCGTTTTGGTATGTTTTGGATAATATTTTTCTGCATATTGCGATTGTTTTTTTGATTTTTATGCTGGCATTGCAGATGGGATTAAATGTTGGGGCAGCTTTTTTGGGTGCGCTTCTTTTTGGGATTCATCCAATGCATGTGGAATCTGTTGCTTGGATTACCGAACGTAAAGATGTTTTGTATTCTGTTTTTTATATGCTGGCGGTCTGCAGTTATTGGCGATATCTGACGAGTCGAAAACTAAAATGGTTTTGGTTAAGCGTTGCGGCAGGTTTTTTAAGCGTTTTGTCAAAAGGGATGGCCTTTAGTTTGCCGCTCGTTTTGCTTGTCTGCGATTGGTTTTATGGACGGAAAATTGACAAACGCGTGTGGTTAGAGAAGGCGGCGTATTTGTTGTATTTGATTCCGCTGGCTAGCGTGACGGTTGCTGAGCACGCCCGGGTTCCGGTCAATAGTCTTTTGGAAGGAAGCATGATATGGATTTGGTCGTTTACGTTCAACCTTAAGAAATTTTTCTGGCCGTATTGGTTTTGTCCGATCTACAACGTTCCGTTTCCAACCAATTTCAGACATCCGGATTATGACATCGCTTTTTTTATTTTGGTTATTTTGATTTATGTGCTTGTTCGTTTTCGCAAAGACCCGTGGCTTATCTTTGGATTCCTTTTTTATGTGTGCTCGGTTATCTTTCTTGTTCGTATGAAAGAAGAGAGCCATGTAAGTACCGTCGGTGACCGGTTTATGTACTTGCCTAGTGTCGGCATTTGTTTGTGGATTGGGAAACTGTTGATTGACCGGCTAGCCCAATATAAGGCCATTCCTTGGAAGAAAACTTTTTTGACCAGTTTAATTGTGCTGCTTTTTATTGCGCTTGGAGCCAAGACGTATGACCAATGTAGCATTTGGAAAAATAGTGTTGCTCTTTGGGATAAAGTGCTTAAGCATTCTCCTTGTTCAACCGCGTATCATAATCGCGGGCTTCTTTTTCAGGATATAGGAGATTTTGACACGGCGTTAATGTACTATGATAAAGCTTTAAAACTATTACCCGAGCATTACGGTGTTCTTTATGATACCGGTTTGATTTATCAGGATAGAAAACAATACGATAAGGCTTTGAAGACCTACGACAAGGCGCTTGCAATTAATCCGCAATCGTATAAAGCGCATAATAATAAAGGTATCATTTATTTAAAATTAAAGAAGTATGATCTCGCGCTGGAAGAATGTCACAAATCAACCACAATCAATCCTCTGGACGGAGGATTATATGCCTTGTGTGCCGACGCACATAACTATTTAGGACAATATCAGCAGGCGATGGATAATGTGGTTAAGGGACAAAAATTGGGACATATGTTTTCAGCCAAGTATCTTGAGCGGCTTAAAGGAAATTTAAAACGCAGCGCTGAAAAAGTTGCTTTAAAAGAGAACCGCAAAGATCCAAAGACGCCAGCTAAAGAGTCAGGTAAAAAGATTCAGACACAGTAAGTGATTTTATAGATAGCTACAAGTTTCAAATCTCATACTCAAGGCTTATAAGTCTGTAGCTTGGAACCTGAAACTGATTAAGCTGTATGAATTGATATTCTGATGTTACAGAAATCTGCCTGTGACACTTCGCCAAAAATTCTTTTTAAGTTTTACCGCTGTCCTTTTGACAATCGTTTGCATTGAAGTTGCTTTACGATTGGCGGGTTTTATTTATATTTTTAACCAAACCCAGCGCAATCGGGCCGCTCTGGCGACCAAGCAAAACTTCCGTATTCTCTGTTTAGGCGAATCCACAACCGCCATCGACGGCGAGAACTCTTACCCCAGCCAATTAGAACGCCGTCTTAATCAAGTTGATCCCAAAACAAATTACGCTGTCATCAACAAAGGCATTCCGGGCCGGGATACTGGTTACATTGTTTCCCAGGCGGAAAACTGGGTGAACCAATACCAGCCTGATCTTGTCATTGTGATGATGGGGATTAATGATCCGGTGGAATTGGTTTCTCGGCCGGACAGCCGTTTTGATGTTGTGCGGCAGTTTTTTACAAATTTGAGAGTCGTCAAATTATTCCGCTGGATTAATACCGGACTTAAGGCAAGAGTTGAAGCAAGCCATAAGCAGGGCAGCCTGGCGCAGACACGGACTTCGTTTAAAACTGAAAATCAGCCCAATCCCGTTTCATCACAACCCGCAGTAAATCAATCCGCCCCGCAGGATCCAAGTGATGTTGTTAAATCACTCATTGTCCAAGCGCCGAATTTTTATAAGGAAATTTATGCTATCGCTATGTTTGCATTGGCGAAAGAAGATTTCGCACGGGCCGAACCATTATTCCGCCGTCTAATTGACATGCATTTTAACCGAATGGTTGACATTAATTTATATAAGCATTTGGGCGTCTGTCTTTTGGCTGAGAAAAAATATAAAGAATTCGTGCCTACGATGGAGTTTATTCCCGTCGATTCCTGGTCCGATGAATGGGTCAAGAAGATTTGCACAGAAGAAAGTAAAGTCAAAATCCTTGAAGATGTTGTTATCCGCCGATTGAAACACGAACCCGAGCAAACCGCCGTCTACGATGTTTTAGCCGCCTGTTACCGTCTTGTGCCTAATGAAAAGAAGGCGGATTATTATTCGTCGCTGGCCCGCAGGGCCAGGCGAAGTCATCTGAATATGTTTACCGAAAAGAATTTTCACGAACTCGCCAGGATTCTAACCAATCATCATTTGCCCGCTATCATTATGCAGTATCCGTTGCGCGATATTGACATTCTTAAACTTTACCTTGCGCCAGTTATGATTGATCACCGCGACACATTTGTTTTTTTGGAAAATAAGAAAAATTTTCAAGATGCTTTGCGTAACCATTCTTACGATAGCTTGTTCAAAGACCATTTTGCCGGTGATTTTGGGCATTCCACATTTCAAGGCAACACTCTTATTGCTGGAAACGTCACTCAAACCATTCTTAAATTCCTACATAAGACCGATTCTTTAAAGCCCACGCATCTCACTCAAAATTAAAAAAATCCTAAAATATTTTGTACTTTTCTTATTTTGATTTGATATCTTGATAAAGAAAAAATAGAGCATTAATATGAAAGGGAGGGCAGTACTTGCTTTATGTACATTGTTTATAAAACCATCCTAATTTTGATTTTATTCACGGCGGCAAACTCCCAATCCGCATTGGCGCAAACGATTGATCTTTCGCCTAAGCAAATTGAACGGGTTAAGGTTTGCCAGAAAGTTTTAAAAGACGCCGATTTGAAAACGTGGAGACAAATGGCCAAGGAATTAAGTCAATCGCCAAATCCCGAGGAGAATTTACAGATTTTAGAAGCTATCACAGAAACTTACATGGAGATAGTAAAGGAACAGAATGTAATCGAAAATAGGAAGAAGGCTTGGCTCTACGATATGATTAAACTAAATATGGCTTATCTTCAGTTGGGCGGGCTTGACATTCATGCCAGAGATCAAAGCGGTCTTAATCTTTTAATCCAAAAGAAATTAAAAGACCATTTGCCTGAATTACTTAAACGGAATAAAAAGATTTTTCAGAAAATTGAAAAGTAATTGCGGAAATTTTGGTTTAGTTATTCAAACCAGGAACAGAATTGACGGCGCTTCCAACAGACGTATCAACAATGCCTCCAGCAGAACCGCCGACATTGCCAGCGAATCCTTGGAAAGCGCTGATATTAACTGTGTTGACTAAGTTCGAAGTCGGTATTGTCATTTGATTCGCGATGGCAGGAATGTCAGTTGGCTGAGTAATATTGATGTTTATTGTTTGAGCGTTGAGTTGATTGGTGTTAATTGTATTTTTAGGTTCTTTGGCATTGTTGTCAAAGCCGGTAACTTCATCAACTTTAACTGTCGGAATATTATTTAGAATTCCAGCAACATCGACGCCGGGTGGCTCGTCCTTCGGGTTAGGACCGATCCAATCCGTCAGATCATTAAAGAGGAAAGGAGATCCTGGGACAAAATCGCCGATGCCTTTCGTATAATCGTTGAGTGAAAGGATGTCAAGCGAAGGAAGCACAGGTGGGAGATTATTGGAGCCTACGGTATCATCAGGGCTTTTGGCGTTGGCGTCGTCGGTTGTTTTAAGAATCACCTGCTGCATATCATCAAAAAGATTGGCGTAAGTTGGGACATTGGAGAAAAGTAAAAGAGTTGGAATTCCGGTAATGAAGATTAGCATTTTATTTTTCATGATTTTAACCTCTTTTGAGAAATTGGGATTTGAAACGCGAAGTACTTTAATCTGAATCTTTTCTTTCGTCAATAGGACACACTTGGACAATTGGTGACATGGAAAAGTATTTTAGGTGAATCATATTTAAAAAGGAGGCTGCGTTGAAACAAATTTGTTGGATTGGATTATGTGTTTTAATCGCTGGTTGTTCTTTTTTGCAATTAACCGATGAAAAAATGGACTGGCATTTATTGGGAACTTGGAAAACTAATTCTACTAACGGATCTCCGCTGGTACTCACTTTTCGCCGTAATTACACGTTTGCCGTTGATTTTGAAGGTGATGGAAAAGATGATATTACAGGCCATTACAAATTCTATTTGGATATGGTTGAATTTACCGACGATGCCCCTCGCGTTAAATCGGATTGCTTTGATCCCGGTTTTTACCGGTATAAAATTCAGGGCAAGACTTTAACGTTTGAACTTGTCACGGATACATGTCCACCGCGGATGTCTTCATTGAATTATGCGCGGATACACCAAGCAATGCCTCCAATAATTGTTCGACCGGTTTCTCTTAATTTAATCAAGAGATGATATCGAAGTTTTTTAAATTTATCGGGCAGTAAATTCATAAACACAATAAAACAAGGAGGAATATCATGATTTATAAAAACTTAAAAAATAATTTAATTGCTGCAGGAATTTGCAGCACATTTATCTTTGCAATGAGCGCCGCCGCTCAGACGAAAGATGCCGCGACCAATAACACCATGATGAATCAAAGTATGAACATGGACAAAACTCATGGCGGCATGATGATGGATGAGGCGATGATGAATAAGATGAAAGAATTCTCAACGCCGAATGAAAATCATAAAGTCTTAGACCAGCTCGTTGGTCAATGGAACCTTACTATGAAGTGGTGGATGTCAGCGGATGCCACACCTGAACAATCGACCGGCAGCAGTGAGACCGCTTGGATTTTGGGCGGACGGTTTATTGAAGAAAAAGTTTCTGGCCAGGCGATGAACCAGCCTTTCGAAGGCCGCGGCATTACCGGCTATGACAATTTAAAAAAAGAATACCAATCTGTCTGGCTCGATAATATGTCGACGGGGATGATGACATCAACTGGCAGTTATGATGCCGCAACCAAGACGCTCACTCAAAACGGTAGTTTTTCGTGTCCAATTGTTAATGGACCTAGAAATTTCCGGGGCATCATCAAAGTAGTTGATGGAAATAATTATATGTACACGATGTATATGACCGATCCTAACGGCAAGGAATTTAAAAGCATGGAGATTAATTACACACGTAAGAAATAAGATGTCTGCCGGCCGCAGGCTTTATGCTGCATGAAGCCTGCGCCGGTAGGCTTTCAAGTAATCATTCGTAATGGAGCCAACAATGATTTGGGAAAAGGAAGTTGAAGAAAAATTCAAGCAGATGATGGAAAAGATCCCGATTTTTTTGCGGCCGATTGCTCAAGATAGAGTTTCCAAACGTGCGGAAGCCATTGCTCGTCAAGAAAACCATCCCGCGATTACCGAAAAAGATATGGTCGATGCCTTTTTCAGAGAAACACCTTTCGGCTTTCACGGCCCAATGAAGACAGACATGAAGGATGTCGGGATTGATTACGTGAAGTATGGATATGAACGTTAAAAGTTCCAATTAAGATTCTTCGAAGTCAATTCTCCTTATGTCTTATTTCACAATAGAAACAAAAATGACAAGGAGGAAGTCGGATGCCGGAAAGATCAAAGGAAGTATTTTTTGATATTGGTTTATTGTGGTTGAGGGTTCTTATGGGCGCAGGGATTGCGTATCATGGTTATGGAATTGTCTTTGGCGGGAATATGGAACACTTTGCGCAAAGTGTAGCGCATTTGGGATTTCCGCGGCCCGAAATTTTTGCCTGGGCCGCAGCGTTGTCGGAGTTTTTGGGCGGCATTTTGATTGCACTGGGACTTTTGCGCGCGGTGCGGCATATTTTCTTTTTATAACGATGGCCGTCGCTGTTTTTATGCAGCACCGGACAGACCCTTTTATGAAAAAAGAGCTGGCTTTGGCTTATTGGACGATCGCCGGAGCGTTAGTCTTCATGGGTGCTGGCGGATTCAGTGTGATGAGACTTTTTAAGAAGTAAATTCCTTATAAACCAACGAGCTCGCTATATTATAAATCAACCAGATAAAAGGAGAGGACTATTATGATGACTCGTGGCGAAAAAGTTGTCTTATTTTTTGCGCTTTACTTGATTGCCTTTTCTATTTTTCTGCATTCATTTAAAGGAAGATACCGCTGCATTTTACAAAAAGACAGTAAAGACACCACCCAAACCCAAGAATATACCCCTCAAATCCTAGATACTTGGACGGGCAGGCACCAGAACGTTTTTTAAAAATCGGAAAGCCAAATTTGTGACTAAAAATTTAGGCTATTTCAACGGGCCTAAGTATTCCGCATGAAAAATTTCCGCATCATTATTCTTTTTATTTTGGCCGCGCTTGTCATTTTGATGGATGTTATCATCTACCGCCAGACAAACCAATCATCTTTAGGTAATTCAAAAACCGAAGGACCGACCGTTGAAGATTTTGCTCTTTTGGATCAAAACGGTAAATTCCAAGAATTGTATTATTATTCGGATCGCAAGGCCGTTGTCATTATTGTCCAAGGCAATGGTTGTCCTATTCTCAGGCAAAGTGCTGGTTATATAAAACAGCTTCAAGAAAAATACGAAACTTTAGGCGTTACTTTTTTAATGATCAATGTCAATCCTCAGGACGACCGCGCCGCTATTGTCCAAGAAGCCCGTGATTATAATTTGAATTTTCCAATTCTAAAAGACGACGCCGCGATTATTGCGCAGACTTTGCTGTTGCACCGCAGCGCTGAAGTTGTCCTTATTAATCCCTCGGACTGGCGAATTGTTTATCGTGGTGCCATCAATGACCAGTTTGGTTATGAAACTCAGAAGTCACAGCCGAGTCACCATTATTTACGCGATGCGATAGAAGATTTGCTGACGGGGAGAAAAATCCGTTTAGCCTATGCCCCGGCCCAAGGCTGTTTAATGACGAGCAATCAAGCATCTAAAGAAATTACCTACACAAAAGACGTTGCTCCGATTTTGCAACAACATTGTGTTGTTTGTCATTCACCCGACGGCGTTGCGCCTTGGAGCATGAATGGTTATGAAAAAATTAAAGGCTGGGGGCCGATGATCCGTGAAGTTATCCGCACGCGACGGATGCCGCCGTGGCACGCGGATAGGGAATATGGTCATTGGCAGGATGATATTTCTTTGACGGCTGAAGAACAAAATACGCTCGTGCGTTGGGTTGAGAAAGGGTTTGTCCGAGGTGAAGGCGAAGATCCATTGGTTAATGTCATGCCGAAACGCCAAAGCCAATGGGCGCTTGGAGAACCGGATATTATTGTTGAACTTAAAGAAGAACAAAACATTGTAACCGTCGGGTTAGATTGGTTTATTGATATCGACGCCGATAAAATGATTGAAAATGATTCCTGGATTCGCGCGATTGAAATTAAACCAAGTAATCCGCGGGTTGTTCATCATGCGAATCTAATTGTGGGGAATCCAACGCATTCTGTTCCCGATGAATCGGCAGCGGCGTCCATGACAGCAGCTGAAAAAGAGAAGTGGTATCAGCTTTCAGGGATGAGTTTAGAGAAAGGTGAAGTTGTGGCAGGGTATTCGCCAGGCAATGGCCTTTTGATATTTCCGCAGGACACCGGAATTTTTATTCCTAAGAATTCCAAACTTATATTCCGCATGCATTATATTCCGACGGGTAAACAGGAAAAAGACCGGACGCAGGCTGGATTATACCTTTACGCCCAGCGCCCAACGCATGTCTGTTCTGTTGAGACCATCAATAACCGTTCAATCAAGATTCCTCCTGGACAAAAAGATTATTATGTGACGGGATTTTATACTTTTAACGAAGAAGTCACTCTAATTGCGATCCAGCCGCACATGCATTATCGGGGGAAAAGCATGCGATTTATTGCTGAATATCCTGATGGTAAAAAAGAAATCTTGCTTTCCGTTCCAAACTATAAATTTCGCTGGCAAAGACGATATGCTTTTCAAAAGCCGCTTCACCTCCTGGCAGGAACACGCATTGTAGCCGAAGGGTTTTATGATAATTCCTCAGAGAATCCAGAGAACCCTGATCCTGCTCAGAATGTTGTCTACGGCCCTCGCAGTAATCAAGAAATGTTTACCGGGATTTTGTTTTATATTAAGTCTCAGCCACCTTCCGCTGATAAAAATTCCCAATAAAATCCTTCATTTTTCGTCGTAGAGTGGTTTTTTTTCCAGTTGTCCGGTAAAGAAGACCTGTCTCATTCTCGTCGGTTAAATTAAATGTAAGTAATTACACGAGGAGGTTTTAGGAAGAATTATAAATTCAAGCCTGTCCCCAAAAAATCCTTGCGGTTTTATGAATATATTTTATAATTAGCGCCTCCTGTCAGCAATTGTATACACTTACAGATTTTGGGCGGATGCTTCTAAACAATAACAACAGAAGGTGAAGGGACAACAAGTGAAAGGGGCTAACGATGTTTAAGGTGAACAGAGTTATGCAGGTGTTACTCGGGCTCGTTTGTTTGGCGGGAATCAATGTTACCAAAGCCCACGCCATCGTTCCGGTTGATTTGGAACTGTCTTTGCTGGTGGATGTTTCGGGAAGTATTGACAATTCGGAATTCGATTTGCAAAAGACAGGTTATGTAAACGCTTTCAACGATCCAGCGATCGTGAACGCCATCCAAAACGGATCAATCGGATCCATTTCAGCAAATCTTATCTATTGGTCATCAAATAATCAACAACAGCAAGCCGTCGGCTGGACGCTCATTAATGACGCCAGCAGCGCCAGTAATTTTGCGAATGCCATCAACGCCGCGGCCCGCCCCTTCAATAATAATACCGCCCCGGGCAGTGCCATCAATTTCGCCGCGCCGCTTTTTGCCAGCAATAATTTTGCAGGGAACCGTTTAGTCATTGATATTTCCAGCGACGGTCAACAAAATGACGGAGCCAGCACTTCGACGGCCCGCGATAACGCCGCCGCCCAGGGAATCACAATTAATGCCTTGGCTATCGGTGACACTACTTTATTAAACTGGTATAAGGCCAATGCCGTCACCGCCGATGGTTTTGCGGTTCAGGCCAGTACTTTCAATGATTTTGACAATGCCATTAAAACCAAATTGGCCCGTGAAATTGGCGGCGGTACGTCAGTCCCCGAACCAGCCAGTATGCTTCTTTTAGGTTCAGGTTTATTTGGTTTCATCGGTTTGCGAAGAAGAATTAGCTAAGTTTAAAAATAGTAAGAAAAAAGGGTTGAGAAACAAAAGTTTCTCAACCCTTTTTTTATAAAAATTTTAAGTAATTTAGTTGTGATATTGTTTAAAAGTTATGAACTTTTAAATTGGTAAATAGCTTGTTTCTATTAGAATAATTCACAATGAATATTCTTAAAGCTATAAAGTCTTTCTGCCTGCGCCGTGAAACCTTATTTTCTATATTGACCATTCTAACCGGGCTTATCCTTTTTTATTTTTACCGTAACTTTAGTCTTTTTATCGTGCAGGGCGATCATGGGAATAATTTCTATTGTTTCCGGCGGACATGGGAAGGCGCGTTGCCTTACCAGGATTACTGGTGGGTTTATGGGCCGCTTATGCCGTATTATTACAGCGCGTTTTATTCGTTGTTGGGATTGAACATGGGGAGTGTTATCATCGGTTACCGGTTGCTTAATGTGTTTTCTATGCTGGTTTTTTATAAAATTATCCGGATTTTTTCTAAGGATTATTTTGCTTTTACGAGTGCGTTGTTTTTTTATATTTTTGCACCCGAATTTCCGCACACGTATAATCACGCCGGTGGAATTCTAATGATTCTTGGGACTGTTTATTTTCTTTTAATGTATTCCAAGAATAAACGAAGTGTTTTTCTTTATTCCGCGGTTGTCTGCATTTTTTTTCTTTCATTAATCAAAATTAATTTTGGTCTGGCAATTTTGCTTGGTTTTATGATTTCAGTTTTTTTTATCGATCATTTTAAAAGAGATCCCAATCAGATTAATGATAAAAGAATTTTCTTGCTGCTGACGTTTGGTTTAATGCCTTTTAGCCTGTTTTTAATTTACCGTTTTTTAACCTGGGGACTTTCTTGGGACATTATACGACAATGTTTTCTTTCAATTGATAACGAACCGTCGGTTTGGCCTTTGAGGAATTCAATACCGGTCTTGATCCAATATTATCTTTCATTAAAGTGGGAGGAGAATTTTTTGATTGGATTGGCCGCGGTCTTGGGCATTTATTTTTTATTTTGTCGTTTGCAGAGAAAAGAAACCCCAAACCCTACAAGCCAAGAAATTAAAATCGTATTATCTATTTTGGTTCTTTTCGGCCTTTGTTTGACACCGGAATTTCTTTTCTCCGGTGCTATCTATCGGCTTTATTGGTTTGAACCGATCCGCTTTTTAATTATTTTTTTGATAATTGGATTTAATTTTCCGTACTTGCCCCAATTTATGCGTTTTACCTGTTGTGCGATGATTATCGGTTTAGCCGCCCATTTTTATATACAACAAACGTTTGTTATTCAAAATAACAGGCAGTACCTGGCTTGGGAAAGGGCTAAGATTTTTATGGGACGCAATGATGATTGGGTGAAGACCGTCGATCAAGTGACTAATTTTCTAAAAAAGAATTTAGGCGCTAAAGAAACATTCTTCGCTTTACCCAGCGAACAGATTTATTACTTTCTAACTGACCGTAACAGCCCAACGCGGCAAAGTGATTTTGGAATTCAAATAACAAGCGCCCAGGAACAAGAGGTGATAACAGCTTTAGAAAAACAAAATATCCGTTATGTTTTATTATCTAATGGCTATCGCCATCCCGACGAAGGTATGCCGCCTTTGGGACAAAAATATTGCCGGCGCCTTATGGATTATATTCAAAAACATTATCGACTTGAAATGACTGTAGGAGATTGGAATAAAGAAGCAGGATGGAATATTAACCACGCGGTTGCGATTTTGAAGCGGGAAGGGATGTAAGTTTTTATCCTAAATACTGCGCCATCAATTTACCAAAATTTTTCTTATGAAACATTCCCAGATATTTAACGGGATCCTGGCTTCCTTGAGTCGTAATCATCATCTCGGTTGAAAGCGGACGGTCAAGAACAAAAAGCAATCCAAATTTATCCTCGGGATAATAGGTGTATACGAAGAAAGGTACTTTTTTGAACTCGGCTTTCTTTTGCAGTTCCAAAATAAACTCATAAGCCGAAACGCCCTCCATGTAGACTTCAATGATGATGATATCCGGCCTAAATTGCCCCGCAGTTGAATAAATTTCATCATTGGTACGAACAACTTCCGTTATGCAGTTTTCATCCATTAAACTGTTTGACAGTTGATCAACGATAATTGGATCGGTTCCAATTATAAGGACTTTTTTGGAGGCTAATGATGTTGGCGTTGACGCAACGGATAACGGACGGTTTGTTGTTTCTGTTAGCATGAGGTCCTGTTTGCTTTTTTGTAAGGAGGGAAGTTGAATAAATTCGTTAACTGCTTCAATGAGTTGGTTGCCTTGAAAAGGTTTTGAAATAAATTTTTTAGCGCCCATGGCAATAAAAGAATCTTCCATTTTCTTGCGGGCGCTGATAACAACTAATGGAATGGAGGCGGTATCAGAATTCTTTTTTAATTCTTTATAGAAAGCATACCCATCCATAACGGGCATTATGACATCAGAAATTATCAAATCGGGTTTTAATTGCCGGGCGAGATTTAGCCCTTCCTGCCCGTCAGATGCGGTAAAAGTATTAAACCCTTCGTTTTTCAGCCACGATTGCAGCATCGTGACAGTCAGTTTGTCATCCTCAACGATTAGAATTTTTTTGGGAGTCATAGATTTTTAAGTAAGTTAAAAAATAATTGGCTTATTGTGCCAAAGATTTATAAATGTAGCAATTGGTTTTTAAAATCTTTTTTATAAAAAATTTATAGCGACGAAAAGAAACAATGATATACTTAACTGTCTTTCGAGAATTAACAGAGGCCTATGCATCCTTTATTAGAAAAAGAATATAAATATTTTATTTCTCACGTCGGGCACTTGATGCCTCAACACCGCGATGAATTTGTCTTAATTAAAGATCGCAAGATCGCCGGTTTTTACAAGTCGTATGAAGAAGCCTTAAAAGCGGGACTCGAGCAGTTTGGAAACGTCCCGTTTTTTATTAAAGCCGTTAAAAAAGAAGAAGAGGTTTGCTTCTTAACGAGGCTATAAATTTCCTCCCTTAACCCTCATGGTTTTTTCAGTTACTTTTCGGCAGTCTAACCTACGCAAACATGGCCCCATTTGCCGTATTATTTTAAAACCTTCAGAGCCAACAGCCTTAAAATTAAAAGCAGAGAAGAAAAAAATTCCTTCCGTTAAAGTTTTGGCCTTGATTGATACAGGTGCCAATACAACCGCCATTAGTCAGAACATCGCTCAACAACTAAAGCTAGTTCCGCGTGGAAGCGCCAAAGTTTATACCTCACATCGATCTTCAGAAATCCGCAATGAATTTGATGTGTCGCTGTCATTTCGGCGTGATATCCGGTGGCCTGTCTTAAGAGTTTTGGAAGCAAATTTTCGGGATCATGCCATTGATTGTTTAATCGGGCGAGATGTTTTGCAGCATGGGGTTTTAATTTATAACGGCCCGGAGAATTGGGTCACTCTTACGTTTTAATCGTGCGTTCGTTGTTCACGTTCGTTGAAATGGTTCTTTTAATTATTTTTAGGGAAATTTCATAACTTAAAAAACGAATTCCTCAAACAACGAACAAACGAACGACAATAGCGCTTTACACACTGAAATGCCTACAAAACTCTTCACTCCTCAAGAAGCCAACCGCCGCCTGCCGCTCGTTAAAAAAATTGTAACTGATATTTTAAGCCGAGGGCAAAAAATCCGGGCGTTAGAATTGATGTCACCAACACCTTTGGTTCAAGAAGAGATTAAAACACTTTCAATTGAGATTGAAACATTGATGGGAGAGCTGGAGGCGCTGGGCTGTTATTTTAAGGATTGGAATTTTGAAATCGGATTAGTGGATTTTCCTGCCGTCATTAATGGCAAAGAAGTCCTGTTATGCTGGCGTAGCGACGAACCCTTGGTCCGCTGGTACCATGGCTTTGAAGATGGTTATGCCGGGCGCAGACACATTCCCGAAGACCTGCTTTAAGTTTTCTTCTGAAATATTTTTTCCCACCCGAAAGCATATTGAAAGCAAGCCATATAAGAAGGGCCGATCAAACAGCCAACCAAGGTTATCATGGAGAGAATGGTGCGTAAATCCGCGTTTGAGATAATCGCTTCAAAAAATTTTAGCTCCAGCGTATGCCCGGTGACATCAAATATAATCCGCAGCGCCAGCAATATTTGCCAAATTTCAGGTTTTAGAAAGGGAATTTCAAAGACATACAAAAAAAGAGGGATCAAGCTAATAACATTGACTACCACCATCCCCAAGACCGGTATATAAAAGGCAAGATAACCTTTATCAAAAGCCAGGAGGGTATGATAGTACAGGTATGGGAATGAATCCGACCACATCAGCTGGATGACTAAGCTTAAAGTATATAAGCTGTATATAAAAAAATAAATTTTCCAGAAGAAACCAGGTTTAGAAACGGCCATGTGGGTTTTTAAATGTTATATCTTTTTATATCTTCGGGCGCTTAAATTTTTGAAAGGCAGTATTTATTATGACATGCAGCGCCGCATCTTTTTAGAAATTTTTTTTAATTTTGTTTTTCCATTATGATATTATAAAAATCATATGAATACAGAATTTGATAATATCATTGAGCGTATTTGCGTCCACGATCCTCGCTATAAAGAGGATTCTTATGCTTTTGTGATGGATGCGTTGTCTTTTACCCAAAAAAAGTTCCGCCGCCAGCGGCATGTGAGCGGTTCGGAGCTTTTGATAGGAGTCAAAGAGCTCCTTTTGCAGCGGTACGGTCCTATGGCCTTAACTGTTCTTAAACACTGGGGTATCGAGCGGACAGAGGATTTCGGTCATATTGTTTTTAATCTGGTTGAAAACAAGGTTCTTAGCAAATCTGAAGACGATGACATAGAAAGCTTTAGTAATGGTTATGATTTTATAGAAGTTTTTGACCATGGTTACCACCGAGATCTGGCCAAAAAGATTAGTCGGATGAGACCGTATTAAAAGTTAGAGAGGAGAGAGTCGGCTCATTTTATGTAACTCTCTATTTGCTTCTTGCTGTCAATAAGAACCCCAAGGAGGACTCAATGATAGTTCTATGGATATTGCTTGGTATTGTTGTTTTACTCGTTTTATGGTTTGTCGGGATGTACAACAGCCTTGTTCAGCTAAGAGAAAATGTTAAGAATGGCTGGTCACAAATTGACATTCAGCTTAAGCGCCGGCATGATCTCATTCCTAATTTAGTTGAGACCGCCAAAGGATACATGGCGCATGAGAAAGACACACTCGAACGCGTCATGAAAGCCCGCCAGCAAGCGGTTAACGCGAGCGGCTTTAAAGATAAACAAGAAGCTGAAAATTTTTTATCTGGAACGTTACGCAGTTTATTCGCGGTTGCTGAAAATTATCCCAACCTCAAAGCCGACCGCCAAATGCTTCAACTTCAAGAAGAACTTACCTCAACTGAAAACAAAATCGCTTTTGCCCGTCAATATTATAATGATGAAGTGAACCGTCTGAATACCTCGGTTCAATCCATGCCCAACAGTATTGTGGCTCAAATGGGCGGATTTACTAAGGCGGAATTTTTTCAAATTGTGGACCCGGCGGAGAAGCAGGCGCCTCAGGTGAAGTTTTGATAAAAGACGACGTGGGCGGTCCCGGATCGATGAATTTCCTCGGGACCGCCCAGCGCTTTTCCACCCCACGCACAATCCTTTCTCCCAATGCCTTATTCCTTCACCCAAATCGAAAAAGATAAATCCACAACAATTAGTTTTGTTCTTGTCTTTCTAATCCTATTTTATTTTTTAGTGTTTTGGGTTCTTTACCTTTTATTAAAGAATTTCTTTTTCGTAGAATCCCTTTTTAGAGATTACGAAACGCGTTATCCTTTTTCAGCGCTCAATATTTTGGATACGCTTTCCGTTTTGTGTCTGGCCGTATTTGTTGGTTTAATGCATTGGATGTGGAGTTCATCCAGTTTAATTCCTCGTACCTTTCAAGTCTTAGACGCCCAACCGTTGGATCCCAAAGATTCCTACCACCAGATGTTTCAAAATATTTTAGATGAAGTTTCCGTTGCGACCGGCGGAACAAAGATGGAAGGGACCGTTTTACCGACGGCCGCAATGAATGCTTTTTCTCTAGTCGATTTTAATGGAAGGGCGGTCATTGGCGTGACCGAAGGTCTTTTAGCGCGGCTTACGCGCGCACAGCTTGAAGCGGTTATCGGTCATGAAGCCGCACATATCGTTTCCGGCGATTGTTTGACGACATCGGTTACGACTTCATTATTTGCAGTTTATAGCGGAATGCTCAATGGCATGACCAAAGTCTTTGATAACCGCTCTTTTCGCGGTGGCAATCGGCTCGGCGGATTTATTTTATTAGTTTATCTGCTTTTGCTAATCAGCCGTTGGGTGAGTTTGCTTTTAAGGATGTTTATTTCGCGAGAAAGAGAATTCCGGGCGGATGCAATTGCTGTCCGGCTGACCCGTGATCCTTTAAGTTTAGCGGAAGCGCTTTATATCATAGACCATCGTTGGCGCGGCGCTGGTTTAGGCGGCGAAGATATGGAAGCCATTTTTATCGCCAACCCGCAATTTTCTTCCCTCGATGAATCTGAAGGCCTCAAGGCTGATCTTTTTTCAACGCATCCACCGGTCAAAAAACGCCTCGACATTCTCATGGGTATGGCGCACAGCGATGTTCAAAGTTTGGAAAAAAGTTTGCAACAATCTTACAATCATACGCGTCAACTCATGCCAGATTCAATTCCACAGAATGTTTCTTCGTCTCAAGATCCCAAACCCGCCGCTTGGCTGGTTTACAAAGACGGACAATGGTCCGGACCTTTTTCAATTTCTGAATTACAGAATTTTACCTGGCTTAAACCCGAGACGTGGGTTAAAAAAAGCGAAGGGGATATCACCCCGGCTTACGAAGATCTTAAACTTAATCAAATTTTTAGACAGAAAACCGGTTCAAGCGACGATAAAAATTGTCCGCGCTGTCATGTTCCTTTGAATGAAATCTTTTATGAAGGCGTTCCAATTTTAAAGTGTTTCTATTGCTCGGGGGTGTTGGTTAATCAACACAGTGTCCAGCGGATTCTGGTCCGTGAAGAAATGGGATTCTCTTCTCGCATCGAACGTATAGCGCGCTGCATTCAAGGCGCTCAGGAAAAATGGAATTTCAAACAAGGCAATACATCATTAGATTACACCAACGAGGATGAAGATACGCCGCAAGCTGCCCGACGGCGAAAAGCCTTGGAGCTTCGTTTACAAAACCAATTGCCTTGCCCGATTTGTCCTGATCATCCTCCAATGAACCGGATGTTTTACACCATGGCTTATCAAGTGGAGGTGGACAAATGCTTTTTATGTGGGATGATCTGGTTTGACCGTGATGAATTGGAAGTTCTACAATGTTTGGTTGAAACCAATGTTAAAGACGATTAAGAACAGAGTCAGAAAACCCACCTCAGCTCCTTGCTTAATAAGATAAAGTTTGGTACATTGATTCAGATTTTTTAAAAGTTTACCAGTCCTCCAGTCGCTAATTTTTAATTAGAAAACTGGTTAAGTGGTAACTGGGAAACTTGCAAACTTAAAAGGAAATAAATAATGAAAGTCATCATATTAGCCGGTGGACGCGGGACCAGACTCAGTGAAGAAACTGAAACCAAACCCAAACCGATGATTGAAATCGGCGAACGCCCGATTCTCTGGCACATTATGAAATTTTTTGCCAGCGCCGGACACCACGAATTTTTCCTCGCCCTGGGTTACAAAGGCGAAGTCATCAAAAATTATTTCCTCAATTATCATTACCTCCAAGACGATTTTAGTATTTCACTTAGTAACGGCGAAATCCGCCCGCACAATCCTTCCCGCGACAATTGGAAAATCCATTTGATTGACACCGGTCTCGAAACCGGAACCGGCGGTCGGCTTAAACGTTTGGCCTCGTGGATTAAGAAAGATAAAGAACCTTTTTTCATGACCTATGGCGACGGACTTTGCAATGTTGATCTGAAGAAATTAACCGCGTTTCACCGCCAGCATAAAAAATTAGCAACTGTCACAGCTGTCCGCCCGCCGTCGCGTTTTGGCGGATTAGAATTTCAAAGCAAAAGAAATATCATTAATCAATTCAACGAAAAACCGCAAATCGCCGGCGGCTGGATCAACGGCGGTTTTTTTATTTTAGAACCGGAAATTTTTGATTATATCGATGGAGATGAAATGATGTTTGAACGCGAGCCGTTGGAACGTTTGGCCCAAGACGGCCAATTAATCGGCTACCGCCACGACGATTTTTGGCAATGCATGGACACGCTTAGAGATGTCCAGCTTTTAGAATCCCTCTGGAAAAATAACGACGCCAAGTGGAAAATATGGAAAGACTAAACCCTAATTTTTGGAAAGAACGTAATGTTTTGGTGACCGGTGCAACTGGTTTAGTTGGTTCGTGGCTTATCAAAGATCTCTTGGAGCGCCAAAGCCAGATTGTCGTTCTAGTACGTGATGTTAATCCGCAGTCAGAATTATACCGCAGCCGCGATATTGAACGTGTGACCGTTGTGAACGGAGAATTGGAAAGTCTGCTAACGATCGAACGCGCGCTTACGGAATATGAGATTGATACCGTCTTTCATTTGGGTGCGCAAACCCTCGTCGGTGCAGCGCACCGTTTGCCACTGGCGACTTTTGAATCGAACGTCCGTGGCACCTATCATCTCCTGGAAGCCTGCCGCATGCGTAAAGATTTAGTCAAAAGGATCGTGATTGCATCAACCGATAAAGTTTACGGCGACCAGCCCAAACTGCCTTATCAGGAAGATATGTTTTTGAAAGGCCGGTTTCCGTATGATGTTTCCAAAAGTTGTGCCGATTTAATTGCGCAATCTTATTTTCACACCTATCAATTACCGATTGTCATTACGCGCTGCGGTAACATTTACGGCGGCGGCGATTTAAACTGGAGCCGGATTGTGCCTGGAACGGTCCGCTCATTATACCGTCGAGAACGGCCCATTATCCGAAGTGATGGTTCGTACTTGCGCGATTATTTATACGTCAAAGATGTTGTGGCCGCTTACCTGGCATTGGCTGAAAGTTTAGAAAAGAATACACGCTTGCATGGTGAAGCATTTAACATCAGCGCCGATGAGCCGCTTACTGTTCTTGAAATTGTGGACATGATTCAAAAATTAACTCAAGGTGAGCATCTTAAACCAAAAATTCTTAATTCCGCCAAAGCTGAAATTCGATCACAATATCTTTCATGCAGCAAATTACGGAAAACGATTGGCTGGAAACCCAAGTTTGATTTTAAAAGCGGTCTATCCGAAACGATCCGCTGGTATCATGAATTCCTCGCTCGCGAAAAATAAATCATTATCTTTTAAAAAAAGTGTTTTGGTCACCGGCGCCACCGGTTTCTTGGGTTCGCATTTAGTTCGCCAACTTGTTTTCCAAAATTACAAAGTAACGATTCTGGCTAGAAAAGATTCAAATACCTGGCGGCTTAAGGATATTGGTAGCCGAATTAATATTGTCGACGGAGATTTAAGTGTCATTAAAGAAGAGGCCGTTCAAAAACTTTATGATCGTCTGCCAAACGTTGACATTGTTTTTCATTTGGCGGCGACCGGCGTTAAGCCTTCAGACAATAATACGGCAAGCATCATTCAAACCAATGTAACCGGCACAAGCACATTGCTTAAATGGGCCAGGGAAATTAAAGTTAAACGATTCGTTTTTTGCGGTTCGTGTTTTGAATATGGAATGGGGAAATTAATTTCGGAAAAGGCCTGGCCTAATCCTTTGGGTGAATATGGGATTTCAAAATTATCGGCGTGGTTTTTGGTTAGTCTTTTTTTTAGTCAGTATCAATTGCCTGTTGTTTCCCTGCGCCCGTTTACATTGTATGGACCATGGGAAGATGGACAGCGGTTAATTCCGTTTACAATTTTAAAAGCGCTTGAAGGCAAAGATATTGAACTAACCGCCGGCGAACAGCAAAGAGATTTTGTTTTCGTTGAAGATGCTGTTGAAGCTTTTGTCCGAGCCGCCGAAACGCACGGTATAGCAGGAGAAACGTTTAATGTCGCGTCGGGAAAAGCCTTCGCCGTTAAAGAAATTGTTTTAAAAGTTTTAAAATTAATGAATAGTAAAGCCAAACCGGTTTTCGGCAGCCGGCTTTATCGCGCAACGGAAAGTCCGATTCTCTCCGGTGATGTAAGACTCGCTAAAGAGAAGTTAGGTTGGACGGCAAATACTTCTCTTGAAGAAGGATTACAGAAAACAATTTCGTGGTTTGAAGCTAATCGGAAGCTGTATAAAAATTTCAAATGAACAAAGACCAGTTAAGACAAACGATTTTAAAAAATGTTGAAGAATTCTATTCCCTTGAATTCGCCCAAAAGCCTTTTATTCCCGGCCAAACGATGGTTTCGGTTTCCGGAAAAGTTTTTGACGCCGGGGAGCTTAAAAATTTGACGGAAGCGGCGCTGGATTTTTGGTTAACGACCGGCCGTTTCGCTTCGGCCTTTGAAAAATCCTTGGGGCAATTTATGAATTGCCGTGGGGTTGTGCTTTGTAATTCGGGTTCTTCAGCCAATTTGCTCGCGGTATCTGCGTTGACTTCGCCTGAACTAGGTGAACGAGCGCTTAAGCCTGGCGATGAAGTCATCACAACCGCGGCGGGTTTTCCGACGACCGTTAATCCCATTATCCAAAATAATTTGAAGCCGGTTTTTGTTGATATCGATTCTGTTACGCACAATATCGATATTGATTTTTTGAAACAAGCTGTTGGTCCGCGGACGCGCGCGGTTATCGCGGCGCATGTTTTAGGAAATCCTTTTGCGCTCGATGAAGTTTTAAAAATCGCCCGTCAGCATAACTTATGGGTCATTGAAGATAATTGTGATGCCTTAGGATCGGCCTATCGCGGACAATTAACAGGAACTTTCGCCGATATGGCGACGCTCAGTTTTTATCCGGCGCATCACATTACGATGGGAGAAGGCGGCTGCGTTTTGACGAACAATGAACGCTTAAAGAAAATTTTGAAATCTTTCCGTGATTGGGGGCGCGATTGCTGGTGTGAGCCGGGAAAAGATAACACCTGTGGCAAACGTTTTGAATGGCAGCTGGGTGAGTTGCCATACGGTTACGATCATAAATATATTTATTCGCACATTGGTTACAATTTAAAGATGACAGACATGCAGGCCGCCGTCGGTGTGGCACAACTTGCCAAGCTTGAGGGTTTCATCAAGATTCGACGACAAAATTGGCAATTGCTTTATGAAGGCTTAAAACCATTCCAAGAATTCATTACCTTGCCGCAACCAACGCCGCAAAGCGATCCGAGCTGGTTTGGCTTTGCGATTACCGTTCGTCCGCAAGCACCGTTTGATCGCAATGCGATTATTGCTCATTTGGAACAGCATAAAATCGCGACGCGTCTGCTTTTTGCCGGGAATCTTTTGAAACAACCCGCTTATAAAAATATCGACTGTCGGATCGTCGGAAATTTAAATAATACCGACCTTGTCATGAATCAAACCTTTTGGATTGGGGTTTATCCGGGCATCACGGACGTTATGATTAATTATGTCCTTGATGTTTTTAAAAGTTTCTTTAACCAAAATCTTTGGCTTGAAAAGCCGGTTGGCGCAAAAGCACGTGATTGAAAGGAAAGCAATTTGAGAAAAGTTGGTTTATTATCGATCGTTGTTCCGTGTCATAACGAACAAGAAGTTTTGCCGTCGAGCCACGCGCGTTTGAAGAATATTTGCGATGCTTTAAAAACAAAACAAAAAATTGAACGGTATGAATTAATTTATGTCAATAACGGTTCGACCGATAAAACGGAAACGGTTCTCAAAGACATTTTCAAAAACGACAAGCAGGTAAGAGTGCTTTCGCTGCGGCGGAATTTTGGATATCAAGGGTCAATCTCCGCCGGATTAAATTGCGCACAAGGTGACGCCGTTATAACGATTGACGCCGATCTTCAAGACCCGCCGGAAAAAATCGAAGAGATGATCCAACATTATGAACAAGAATTTGATTTGGTTTTGGGCGTTCGCCAAGATCGTTCGGTTGATCCGTTTTTCAAGAGATTTTTTACAGAGACGTATTATCGTTTACTTAAAAAGATGGGTGTTGATATTGTTTATAACCATGGCGATTTCCGTTTGATGGCCCGAGAACTTGTTGAAGCGTTTAATGATTTGCCGGAACGTAATCGCTTTATCCGGGCGATGATTTTACAGTTGGATTCGCACTACGCGGTTGTTAACTACGACCGCGCGCCGCGTCAAATGGGACATTCGAAATTTAATGTGGCGTCGTTGTTTTCGTTGTCGCTGGATGGAATCACATCGTTTAGTTATGTGCCACTGCGTTTGGCTGCGGTTTTGGGTTTTATATTGTGTTTGTTAACGGTCTTGGGGATTGGATGGGTTATATATATTAAAATTTTTACAAATGTAATTCCCGGCTGGGCGTCGACGTTGCTGCCGATCTTTGCGCTGAATGGTTTTCAACTTTTGGTTTTGGGATTAATAGGAGAGTATATTGGCCGGCTTTATATTGAAGTCAAACACCGGCCGGTTTTTATGGTTAGAAAAGAATATTCTCACATTAAAGAAGAAAATTAGTGAGCGTTTGATGATTTTTTAACCGCATTTTGATAACGCTGGTGCTGCAGCAGAACAATCCGCCACATTCGTTCAACTGCGAACCCGCCCATAAAAATATCCACTTCAATATGCCCTGTTTCAAGTTTTTTTAAAATTTTATCTTGAGGATCTATCGGATAAGGCATCGGAATTTGAGCTGAATAATGATGCGGAAATCCCACCCAAACGGTTTTTAGCAGACTTAAATGATCAATACCGTTAAACTGTTTGATGCCCAGCGTCGCGCCCATGCCATAGACAGTTACATCTAATTGTTTATCAACATAGCCTAATCGCGGAATGGCGAGCGCCTGAGCGGTTTGAAACGGCGCCACAATCGAAAGCCCCGAAAAATTCTGTTCGATCTCTTTGGCCAACCTGGTTTCTAATTTCAGATAGTTGCGATATTCCAAACTCCGCTCCAAATTCGTCGGAAAAGATTCCGTTTTATCCCAGAAAACCAAACCGTAAGAAGCCGCAAAGCCAAACATTATAAAACCAATTAAAAATAATTCCGTAACACGTTCACGTTTGTTCAAAAGAATATAAAGCGTGTAGCTCATGCAGAAAACTTGAAAGGGCAGTAAAAGAAGTTCATAGCGGTACGCGAGCGTCAGGAAATTGTTAAAAACCACATACCACATGCCCGCTATCAGAAACATTAGAAATCCGGCGAAATGTTTGTTGATCGCTGGAAATATGTTTCGCAGAAAATTCTTTTTTTGTGCACGGCAATATAGAATGTACTTTATAAAAATGATTATTAAACAGACTACAAAAATATAAAACCAAACCAAATAATTCAAATTGTGCCAGCCCAGTAAGAACCCGTTTCTACAAAAATCTTTTTGTTCGCCCAAGAGCTTAGTGCGGATGAGTGTCTTAACAGCAGCAATTGCTATCATCACCGTCGGCCAGATAAGAATTCTGAAACGGTCTTTAAATTTTAGATCCCGGTTCCATAAGTGGATAAAGGCCACGCCCAAAACAGCGAGACAAGTAACAACGCCAGGATCTTTGGTAAAAATCGACGCCAATGCCCAAGCGCTGGCAGCGAAGAAGTTATTCCTGTACAAATAGTAAATGGAAAGCATGGCAAAGAATAAAGACGGCATTTCCAGATTAATCAGTTCCAGCATGCTTTGAAAAATCGGGAAGGCCACTAATAAAACCGCTGTTAAGACCGCTAAACGTTCATTCATTATTTTTTCGGTAAAGAATTTTAAAAGCGCAACAACCGTGGCTGTCATGAAAAAGGTCAACACATGCATGACAATTAAAAAAACTTTGGTGGAAGGGATGACCTTCATTAAAGTCGCCAGAAAAAGCGGGTATAAAGCGGTTGGATAAATTTGCGGACCGCCGGTCATCAATGTTTCTTGCCGCAATAATCCTGGATAATCTAACGAATGCTGGTACAGCCAAATAGCATCGGAAAAAGGTCCGGTTATGCCTTCTCCGAAAGGAGGATTCAATAAAACTTCCGGACGTGTGATTATTAAATAAATAAAGATGGCGCCCGCAAACTGCCAGACGGACGTTCTGGTTAAATATCTCAGGCAAAACGTCAAAAGCAAAATGCCGGATAAAAGCGACTTAAGCGGTCCCCACAGCGTATTTTCAATTTCGCCTTGGTAATAATCCAAAGATTTTTTCTGATTTAAAATCCTGTTGGTTTCCCAAGGGTTCCAGGGATTTTCATCACGGCGGTAAGATAATGGATAGTGATAACGGCGGACGGAGTTTAGACTTCTTTCGAAATAGGATTGCAGTTGACATTGGCCGTTGATCAAAATAATTTTATTCAGCAGTGTGAAGTTTTGGTTTTGATATAAGTTTTGGGTAATGACCGGCCCTTGGCACTTGATGGCGAAAAATAAGGTAAGCACGACGGTGAAAAAGAAAAAATAAAGAATATTGCTCTTATTGACCACTCTGGTTTGAGGGAAGTTTATGACGGATGGATTGTGCGCGGAGTTCGACATTTGGCAAAATATTATTATAAAATGATCAGATTGGATATGAATTTTATAATAATTTTGAATTTCAGGTTTTCTCTATGCTATTATACAAACCACTTCAGCGGTAAGGTCAATTTACAACATCAATTCTTTAGACTCATGCTAACAACGTCTAAAACTATTCCTTCAAAAATCATCCATTCGCAAAAAGATTACGGAACTCAGACCGACCGCAAACAGCGCTGGGGCGGATTATTGGAGAATCCGGCGATTTCCAAATTTCAACGTGGTTGTTTTGACGGCCGCCGCGTGCCGCTTTTAAGAAAAATTATAGCGCCGTTGCAGATCCACAATATCCTTGAAGTGGGTTGCGGGCTCGGCGAATATAGCAAAATGCGTCAATGGCGTTACGCTGGGCTTGACAACTGTCTCGATCATCTTATTTACGCCAGCCAACAACACAAAGACAGCCGTTTTGCCGTCGGTGATGCCAATGCACTGCCATTTAAGGATAAATCCTTTGAAGCGGTTTTGTTTGCCTGCGCATCGCACCATTTTACTGATGATGGAATGTATAAAGTGCTTCAAGAAATGATTAGAGTCAGCAGGCGCTATATCATTGTAGATGATGCTATTCACTGGCCAGCGCAGGGTTCATTTAGTAAATTTATGTATGCGATGGACCGCGGCGCTATGTTTCGGTCATTAGATGAAATGAAGCGGCTTATCAAAAGGAATCATAGCGGGACAATTGTCACCGAAGAAACATACATGACGTTCCCTGGTATTTATCGTCATGTAGCATTTGTTCTCGATTTGGGACTCAAAAAATAATTTTATGGACCAGACATTTGAAAGCACATATCAGCAACTTGAAGCGCAGCACTGGTGGTTTGAGGGCCGGCGCAATATGATTGCACAGCTTTTAAAAACCGTTAATAAAGACGCGTATATTCTGGATGTCGGATGCTCCGGCGGTGCGTTGCTTCAAGTTTTACAAGAAAAGGAATTTAAAAATATTTATGGAATCGATATGAGCCAGAAGGCGGTTGACGTCTGCTTGAAAAAAGGTTTCAAAAATGTTTATGCGCTTAAAGCGGAAAAAACGCATTTTAAAGACAAAGAGTTTGACATTGTCATTGCCTCTGATGTTTTGGAACATATTGAAGATCCAAAGCAGGCGCTCTTGGAATGGTACCGAATCTTAAAATCCGGCGGGCAGTTAATTGTTTTTGTCCCGGCGTTTCAATTCTTGTGGAGTAAGCATGATGAGATCAATCATCACTTTAAAAGATATTCCCGGTCAGATCTTTTAAATATTTTAGGCGCCATGAATTTTCGGATTAAACGCAGTTCGTATTGGAATTTTGTTTTATTTTTTCCCATTAGTGTAGTCCGTTTAATGGAAGGGAAGTCTTTCCGAAATGAAAAAGCAAAAAGTGGACAGCTTTTTAAGGCTAACGCAGTTATGAATAATTTGTTGTTTACATTGTTAAAATGTGAAAACCAGGCCTTACAATTCCTTAACTTCCCTTGGGGCGTTAGTGTCTTTGCGGTTGCAGCCAAATAATTCTTAAGTGAATATTTAAGTATGCCCAAAAATAGCCAACCTTCTTCGTTCATAGAATCGACAGCTAAAGCCTATCTGCGTCAAAGGAACTTATTTGATCCCAAAAGTTCTTTGCCATACCGTTTAAGCCGTACTAAACTTGAAAATTTTTTGGCCTGTGCCCGGTGCTTTTATTTGGACCGGCGTTTGGGCCTGGAGCCGCCCGGCATTCCGTCTTTTACTTTAAATTCGGCGGTGGATTTTCTTTTAAAAAAAGAATTTGATAAATTCCGGAAGAAAAGACAGCCGCATCCCTTAATGAAAGCTCACGGCATTGAAGCCGTACCGTTTGCCCATCCAATGCTGGATGATTGGCGTGATAACTTTAAAGGTGTGCGCTATCATGATCGAAATAACAATTTGATTCTTTTTGGCGCCATTGATGATCTTTGGATCAACGAAAAAGGAGAGTTGATCGTGGTGGATTATAAAGCGACTTCAACCGACGGGCCGATCAGCCTAGACAGTGAATACCGCCAGGTTTATAAACGGCAGATGGAAATTTACCAGTGGCTGCTGCGCAAACAAAATTTGCTTGTTTCAGAGATCGGTTATTTTGTGTACTGTAACGGAGACCGTACAAAAGAAATTTTTGACGCTAGACTTGACTTTAAAATTGAAATTATGGCCTACCATGGGAATGACCATTGGGTAGAAGGCGTTGTTGCGTCAGCTTATCATTGCTTGCGGCAGGAGTCTTTACCAGATTTTTCTGATAACTGTGAGTATTGTCTTTACCGGAAAGCAGCCGGAATTTTAGAGATCCCTCTGAAAGCGTCAAAGCTTAAACCTCCCAATAACCTTGTCCATTCTTCAACCATGCAGCCAGAGCTTTTTTAAAAGTCCTAATGGGCTTAATATTCTAGAAAATTTCTTGTCTTTAGCTACATTCATGAGTATACTATACGCAGATTTTTCCAGCCTTTCACAAAAAGTCTAATTTTGGTGCAGGGTGACAAAAAATTAAATATCTTGATGGGTATAATCCCATTTTATGAAAGGATCCGTCCTATGGTCAATGACGCAAGAGGAAGTTTAAGGATTAAAGAAAATATGCCGGTTAATTGGCAGCTTCTCAACAGTGACCGCAGCGGTTTAGGCAAGATCCTCAACATCAGCACAACAGGCGCCCTCCTAGAAATTAATAATTTATTTCCCATCCCAGAAGATAGTGTTTTTAAATTGGATTCTTTAGTTGAACCTGCGGAAAATTTTGTTCCTCAGCAGGGAAGAGTCGTTTGGTCAGAGGTTAAGAATAATGAACGGATTGTCTGCGGTCTTAAATTTGTGGAACCCCTGGAGGATGTTCTCGCCAAGTTACGGGAACGGATTCAAGCCAAGATTATGGAAACCACCAATAAAAGGAAAATCAAAAGCGTTGCTGGTGTTGTCCTTTTCGTAGCGATGTTAGCGATGGTTGGTTACATATTACAACAGCAAAATGATGTTTACCGCAGCCTTCAAGATACCGCGAATATGATGGTCACGGCCGCTGACAAACAAGCCGCTGTCACCCGGACCTACATCAATCTTTATCACGAAACCCAAAATACCCTCACCCAAGTTACAACCGAGCTCGATTCAACCAAAGCTCTCCTTAAACAAACTGAAGACCTTTTAGCTCAAAGCAAACAAGAAAACGAAGACTTAAAAAACAAAATGGCGGCCCTGCAATCCCAAGATGCCGCTACCTTAGCTCAAAGCCAGGCGCAATTAAATCAAACACGAACCAATATGGAACAGCAGATTTCCGCGCTTAACGAAAAAAATAATCAATTCGCCTCTGAACTGACCGCGCTTAAAGATCAAATGCGCGTTTTTGAAGGCGATGTCAAAAGTATTGATGAAGGTAAGAATGTGATTGCGCTTTTTAAGAATAAGTTAGACTTGGTAAGAACCAAAATGACTTATCTAAGACGTGAAGCCCATTTTGCCAGGATCAGTGCCCAAAAAGAACGCGACCGACTCTTATTAATGCAGGGGAACCAAGGATTTTTAGCCAAAGACGGTCAATGGGCTAAGCCGGAGAATGAAGCTGCTAAGAAAAAAGACGTCAACATCGACGTTACGTTTGTTGAATAATTTGTAGTTTAACTTAAGTTTTAAAAACATTTTAAATGGGGAATTATTAAAAATAATTCCCCATTGTTTTTTAACCAGTCCTCCGATTGAAATGGTAATACCTACCCAAAGCATTCCCTATACGCTCAAGCGCTCCCATCGGCGAAAAACCATCATGATCCGCATCAATGAAGCCAGTCAAGTTGACGTTGTCGCGCCTTGGTCAGCTAAACTCCCAGATATCCAACGTTTTATACTTCTTAAACAATCTTGGATTGTTAAAAAGATTCAGGAATTAAACATTTTATCTACTCAGATAGTCCCGCCGCCTTCATTTACCCACGGCGAGAGGCTGCTTTTTTTGGGGAACAGATGGCCTTTGTACGTGGAAAAGTCTTCAACACCAGCGGTGAGTTTACACTTTAAAGGCGATCAATGGATTGTTCATGTGCCCCAATCTCTGTCTGAAAAAGAATGCCGCGCTCAAATCAAAGAACGGTTTATGATTTGGTATCAGTATCAAGCCAAAGAAATTTTAGGGTCCCGGCTTTTCCATTACAGCCGGCAAATGGGAACGGAACCTCAGAAAATTGTCATTAAACATCAAAAGCGGCTTTGGGGGAGTTGTAATTATCGAAAAAAGATCATTAACATGAATTGGCAAATTGTGATGGCGCCGGTTAAAATTATCGATTATGTCATTGTTCATGAGTTGGCGCATCTTTTTTTTCCTAATCATTCTGATCGTTTTTGGTCTAAGGTTCGGGAATTTTTTCCGGAGTATAAAGAATCTAAACATTGGTTAAAGACGCATCAGCGGGAGATGATTTTAGTTTAAACAATTTGAAGAAAAATAATCAAATGCAGATTAACGTTAAAGTCATTCCTGGGTCAAAAAAGAATTATTTGCAAGAAGAAGGCGGCAGCATTAAGGTTCACCTGACCGCGCCGCCGGTAGAAGGTAAAGCTAATGCGGCGTTAATTGAATTACTGTCCGAGCATTTTAACGTGGCTAAAAGCAAAATTGAGATCATAAAAGGATTGAAATCGCGAATTAAAACAATTAATATATTGGGCATTTAATCGTTATTCGTTGGCGTAAAGCCACGTTGTGGCCACGCCACTTTACGTGGTTCGTCGTTCAAGGAATTCGCTCTTTTATTTCTTTAACCTAAAAGTACGAATTCCTCGAACCAACGAAAGCACGGAGCACGATAAGGAGACCATCATGCTAGAAGACCAAATTCTAAACGACTATAAGCAAGCCATGAAAGATAAAAATTCAGTCAAGGTCGCGACTTTAAGTTTTTTACGTTCGGAGTTAAAGTACTCTCTAATTGAAAAAAAAGTCGACAAGTTACCCGACGCCGATGCCATTGCCGTCATTAAAAAACAGGTTAAACAACGCGAAGATTCTATTGCACAGTTTGAAAAAGGCGGCCGGGCGGATTTAGTGGCGAAAGAAAGCGAGGAGTTGGCGATTTTGAAAAGTTATCTACCGCAGGAAATGGCCGCTGAAGAATTAAAGTCAATCATTGGAACTGTTATTCAAGAATCCGGCGCCAAAGGCATGAAAGACATGGGGAATGTCATGAAAACGGTCTTAGCCAAAGCCGCCGGACGCGCCGACAGCACACAGGTCAGCCAGTTAGTTAAAGAAAAACTTTCTCAACTTTAATTCGCGCGTCTTTTGGCGGGGTTAAGGGTGAATTCTCCACAGCTCGTCTTCTTCGCTGCAATGTTTTTACGTTGCAGCTTCGAAGGACCGTTCCTGCGAAGTTCAAACGCGAAAGCATTTGAACGTAGTAGAACGCTGCGCTTCCTTTTTGCAGTTAGCTGTGGCTACCTCGTCAGCTTGCTGCGAGGTTATTCATTGGACACGCATTTTAAATATATTCCATGTTAAAACGATTGGGCAAAATTGTTGGTCTTTTAGTTGTCATTGTGATTCTGGCGGTTATTGGATTCACAGTCTGGGCATCTAATAAATATGTCGTTCCAATCATGATGTACCACAATATCAATGATGACGAACCGTTAGATAACACTGTTAGTCCCAAAAGCTTTGCCATTCAAATGAAATACTTAAAAGACCACGGTTATCATGTGTTGAGCCTTGATGAACTTGTTCAGGCGACAATAAAAAATACCGCTCTTCCCAAAAACAGCGTTGTCATTACCTTCGATGATGGTTATGAAGATAATTATAAAAACGCTTATCCCATTTTAAAATTCAATGGATTCACGGCCACATTCTTTATAATTTCAAACATGCCAGGGAAAGAAGGTTTTATGACCTGGAATGAAATTAAAGAAATGGAAAAAGGCGGCATGAGTATCGGAAGTCATACCGTTAACCATCCATATCTACCCGCAATAGACCGTATCGAACAGCGTGAAGAACTTGAATTAAGCAAAAAAACCATTGAAGCCAAATTGGGCCACCGCATAGATTATTTAGCCTATCCGACGGGAGGTTATAATAGTGCAATCAAAAAAATGACCCGCAAGGCAGGTTATGTCGGTGCCTGCACCACAAATCGCGGCTACGATCGATTCAACAAAGATGTGTACGCGCTTAAACGTATCCGGTTTAATAACGATGAGACCTATAGTTTAGTTCTATGGGCTAAACTATCTGGTTATTATAATCTTTTCCGCAAACCCAAAAAACCAACCTAGCTCTTCTTAGCTTCTACAAATAATTGCCTAACCATCCGAAAACTTATATGAAACCAAAAACAAAATTGAAAGTTCAATATCAATTGGAAACCGACGGCCGGTTCGTTATCAATCAATATAACCAAGCCCATGCTTTTAGTAATTTTTTCCCTGGTGTCGCTGGCGAGTGGGGCATCCCAATGTGGGTTTTTTATGTCAATCGTGGGCAAGGCATTTCGAGTTTTGGTATTGAGAGTAAAGATAAAAGCATTTTGGAATTCCAACCTGCCAATAAAGCCTGGCGCTTGACCAGCCTTCAAGGATTTCGAACCTTTCTAAAAATTAAATCCGGTTCAAAGAAAATTAACTACGAACCTTTCGGAACGTCTTTGACTGGCGCTGAACAAACCATGACGATCACATCGCATGATTTGACGATTGAAGATTTTAATCCATCTTTAGGTCTTAAAGTGCGTGTTAATTATTTTACTTTGCCTGAGGAACCGTATGCCGGGCTCATCCGCCGCGTGACCGTTCAAAATCTTTCCGCGAAGGCCTATTCAATTGAAATGATCGACGGATTACCAGCGATTATTCCTTACGGCATGAATGATTGGCTGGTCAAGAACATGACCCGCACGGTAGAGGCCTGGGTTAAAGTCAGTAACATCAAAAATCGTGCTCCCTATTATAATTTAAAAGTGGTTGTAAACGATCGTCCGCAAGTTGTGCATATTAAGGAAGGCAACTTCTATTTTGCCTTTGAATCCAACCGCCGAGAGAAAACCTTGTTGCTTGAGCCTATTGTTGAGGCGGCTTGTGTTTTCGGTCCCAACAACGATTTTTTAATTCCTTCGAAATTTTTTGAAAACCGGGCATTTACTGTTCCAGCCAAACAGGAAACCGCCAACCGCACACCGTGCGCGATGCATTTAGCGCGTTTTTCGTTAGCCGGTAAATCACAAAAGGAATTTGTATCACTGACCGGTTACGCGACGGAAGAATCCTCACTTAACTCAATCATCAAACAAGTTACCAGCCCGAATTTGCTTGATCAAAAATCCAAGCGCAATCATGAAATCATTGAAGGCATCAAAAATTTCGCCTTTACCCACAGCGATTCAGTGACGCTTAATCAATATTGCACCCAGAATTTTCTAGATAATGTCCTGCGCGGCGGACTGCCGGTTTCATTTCAGACAAGCGAAGGGACAATGGCGTTTAATGTGTTTAATCGCAAACACGGTGATCCAGAGCGAGATTATAATTTCTTTATGCTGGCACCGACCTATTTCTCACAGGGGAACGGCAATTACCGCGACGTTAATCAAAACCGCCGCAACGACGGATGGTTTAACCATGATGTCAAGGATCAAACCATTATTAGTTTGATGAATTTGATTCAAGCGGATGGATATAATCCGCTGGTCGTCAAGGGCGTGACATTTTCGGTTGAAGATACCAAAAAGATTGAACCGGTCCTGGTGGAATGTGTGAAAGAAGAGACTTACGAAACCGTGCGCCACTTATGTTTGACAGGTTTTCAGCCGGGCGAACTTCTTAATAAAGTTATTCAAAAGGAAATCCGGCTTAAAGTTCCGGTGGATAAATTTTTGACACGCCTGCTTGGTGTTTGTCATAAAAACGAAAAGGCTGATCACGGCGAGGGATTTTGGACAGATCATTGGACCTATAATTTGGATTTGATCGAAAGTTTTTTGGGTGTTTATCCTGAAGCGCTCCGCTCTTTATTCTTAGAGAAGAAGGTTTTTAGTTTTTATTTTGATTCGTATTATATTTTGCCGCGCGATCATCGTTATATTCTGACGCCCGAGGGTGTTCGTCAGTTTCATTCGGTCTTTCACGCCAAAGATATCAAAGCCCAGGCTAAAGGTCATAAGCTGCGCGTCAAACACGGCGAAGGTGCGGTGTATTCGACTACACTTTTAACCAAATTAATTTGTTTGCTAGCAAACAAAATTGCGACACTTGATCCCAGCGGCGTCGGTGTTGAGATGGAAGCCGACAAACCAAACTGGTACGACGCTTTAAACGGTTTGCCTGGTCTTTTAGGCTCGTCGGTTTCAGAAACAATTGAGGTCAAAAGATTCGCGGCCTTTACTTTAGACGCATTAAATCAACTTAAAGTCAATGATCAGGATCGGATTAAAATTTTTGAAGAACTGGCCAGTTTTGTCTCGGGGTTAAGCCATATATTGGCGACAGAACCAGATAGTTTGCATTACTGGAACAAAGCGAATGACCTTAAAGAACATTACCGTCACTGCGTGCGGACGGGCGTTTCAGGCGAAGAAAGTGACATGACGTTTTCCGAACTCAAGCGCTTTTTACAATTAACAATCGAGCGCACAGATTCTGCCATCAAAAGATCGTGTAATGAAAAAAATATTTATACAACTTATTTCACACATGAAGTTGTCGAGCATGAATTGATTGATAAATCAAAACAAACGCAACTTCACAGCGGCGCTAGTGGACATGAAACAGGAACGCATGCTACCGACGGCGTCGATAAAAACATTTATGTGCGCCCGCTCACCTTTAAACGACATGATTTGCCGCTTTTTCTCGAAGGATTTGTGCACGCCTTGCGTGTTGCGCCTGACCGCGAGAGCGCGCTTAAAATTTATCAAGCGGTTAAGAAAGGCAGTTTATATGATCCCATTTTAAAAATGTATCGGGTGAATGCTGATTTATCGAAAGAATCCGAATCGATTGGTCGTACGAGGATTTTTCCGGTGGGCTGGCTTGAGAACGGATCGATTTGGTTGCATATGGAATATAAATTCCTTTTAGAGCTTTTACGCCGGGGATTGTACGAAGAATTTTACCAGGAAATTCCTCATACGCTGATTCCATTCTTGAAACCTGAAACCTACGGGCGAAGTATATTAGAAAATTCTTCATTCTTAGTCAGCAGTGTTCACGAAGACAAAAGACTTCATGGCCGAGGTTTTGTGGCCCGGCTCAGTGGTAGTACGGCCGAATTCATTCATATGTGGTTGTTAATGAATCTAGGACGTCAAGTTTTTAGATTGAATGAAAAGAGTGAATTGACCGCGGGTTTCGAGCCAGTACTGCCCGGATGGCTGTTTACGAAAAAACAAGCAGCGGTCCGTCATTACCAAAAAAATTACGGATGGAGTGAAATAACCTTACCAAAAGATTCTTATGCGTTTAATTTCATGGGGTCGACTTTAATTGTTTATCATAATCCCCGCCGTCTTGATACATTTGGTAAAAATAAAACAGTAATTGAAAAAATTAATGTGACTTACCACGATAAAAAAAATCCAGTTACGATTAACACAAATATCATGCCTTCTCCGATAGCCCAGGATCTTCGTGAGAATCGCGTAGCTCGTGTCGATGTTTACTTAAGATAGCTTCACAATGTCTAATGGCAGCGGCTGTGACTTGACGCTTAAAAAAATTAGACCTAAAATATTGCAGTTTATTTATTCCCACCTAAGTGTTGTTTAATCGTTCGTACTAAAATCCTCCGTTTTAAGAGACATTACAATTTCAAGACAGTTTTGCAAAAAGGAGCCTGTATGAAAAAAATAATTTTTCTTTGCATAAGCAGTTTAATGATCACGGCTGTCATTTTTTTTACTCACCAAAAATCCTCGGCGCAAATCGTTAGTTTTGATGGCGTCATTCCTTTCTCAACTCCCGGCGGCCTGCAAGGCTTTTTCGATCAAAAATCCGGAACTCTTTATTATTACGATCAGAATCTTAACAACTGTGTTTTGATCGCCAAAGTACAGCAGCTGGGCCAGCCTCTACAGAAATTAAAATAATAAATTTATTAATTGAAAAGTTTGATTCCTTTCGGCAATAGAATCAAGGAGGTTTGAAATTATGTCGAGCGGCACAATTGCAGTCATTAATGAAAAAGTCAAAAAGGAAAGCGCGTTTGTCGAAGCGCTTTTGATGGAGACGGAAAAAGTTATCGTTGGGCAACGTTATCTTTTAGAACGGTTGATGGTGTGTCTTCTGGCTAACGGACACATTTTAATTGAGGGCGTGCCAGGACTCGCCAAGACAACGGCGGTCAAGACGCTTTCATCAATCATTCAAACAAAATTCCAACGGATTCAGTTTACGCCCGACATGCTGCCCGCTGATTTAACCGGAACGCTTATCTATGATCAGCGCACCGGGAATTTTAATATTAAAAAAGGCCCGTTGTTCGCAAATCTCATTCTCGCCGATGAAATCAACCGCGCGCCGGCCAAAGTTCAAAGTGCATTGCTTGAAGCGATGCAGGAACGGCAGGTCACAATCGGCGAGCAAACTCTTCTTTTGGACAGCCTGTTTTTAGTGTTAGCTACTCAAAACCCCATCGAACAAGAAGGAACTTATCCTTTGCCTGAAGCTCAGGTCGACCGCTTTATGCTTAAAGTCAAAATCACTTACCCCACTAAAGAAGAAGAATTGAAAATTCTAAAGCGGATGTCTTTTACCGAACAAAAAGTTGCACTTAATAAAATTGTCAGCCCTGAGGATATCCTGCGCGCTCGAAAGGTCGTTGATGAAATTTATACAGATGAAAAGATTGAACAGTATATTGTGAACATTGTCGAAGCGACCCGCAATCCGCAGGATTTTAAGTTAAACGATTTGAAAGGGCTGATTCATTACGGCGCTTCGCCGCGTGCGACGATTTATTTAGCGTTAGCCTCACGCGCCTACGCCTTTTTACAGGGACGCGGTTATGTTACGCCACAAGACGTGAAATCAATCGGCATGGATGTCCTGCGTCACCGGGTGATTGTCAGTTATGAAGCGGAAGCGGAAGAGAAAACTTCCGAGGATATTATTAAGAAAATTTTTGATGAAGTGGCTGTGCCTTAATAGGTGTTAGGTTTCAGGTGTTAGGTTGGTTAGTCAATGCCACCGAACACCTAATACCCAACACCCAACACCTAAAATGATTCCAAAAGATCTTTTCGAAAAAGTCCGCCGGATTGAAATCACGACGTCACGTCTTGTGACGGATGTTTTTGCCGGGCAGTATCACAGTGTTTTTAAAGGCCGCGGGATTGAATTTGATGAGGTCCGTGAATACCAATGGGGTGATGATATTCGCACAATTGACTGGAATGTCACCGCCCGAACGGGTATCGCGCACATCAAAAAATTTGTAGAGGAGCGCGAGCTTACCGTCATGATTATGGTCGATGCCTCGAGTTCCTGTCAGTTTGGCACCGTGCACGCGTTAAAAAGCAAGCTTGCTGCCGAAATCGCCGCTGTCCTGGCATTTTCCGCGATCCGCAATAACGATAAAGTCGGCCTTATTATTTTTACCGATACCGTTGAGAAATTTATCCCGCCGCGTAAGGGTTTAAGCCATGTGCTTCGGGTTATCCGGGAAATTCTTTATTTTAAACCGCAGGGCCGCTTGACCAATTTGGTTGTGCCTTTGGAATTCTTAAGCAAAGTTACAACCCGAAAGACAGTCAGTTTTATGATTTCTGATTTTTTTGATCCTGGATTAAGTGGAAACCGCGGCACACATAACCGTTATACTTTAAAGCAGGCGCTGGCGATTGCCAATAAACGCCATGATTTGATTGCGATTACTTTAAATGATCCACGGGAAATAGAACTTCCTGATTGCGGGTTGGTAGAATTGGAAGACGCCGAAACAGGTCACAAAATTTTGGTGGATGCCGGAAGCGCCGGCGTACGTCATAAGTTTAAGACCGATGCCATCGCCCGTCTTAAAGACCGGGAAATTTTGTTCCGGTCAGTAGGCATGGATCACATCGACATGACAACCGACCAGCCGTTCCATAAAGCGTTAATTAAGTTTTTTCTAAATCGCCGACGGCGTAAGTAGTTTTTTTGTTTCATAGTTGTTTTTAGCAGTGAGGAGAGAGAAGAGTGTAGAGAGTGCGCTAAATTAGATTACTCTCTACTTTTTCCTCGCTCCTCGCTACTTTAGAAGGAGGAACAACCACAATGAAACGCTTGTTCCTTGCGATAATATTTATCAGCAATTTTTTACAATCCGTAAGTTTCGCGCAGACACCTCAAACTGAAGAGATCCGCGATATAAAACCTCCGGTGAGCTTGCCGGCAGATTATTTAATTTGGTTTCTTTTGTTGGCGGTCATTTTGGGCGTTGGTATTTTCTTTCTGGTTAAATTTTTTTTAAAGAAATACCGAAAGTTTAAAGAACAACCGCCAGTCAAGAAAACGCCTTGGGCACTTGCCTACGAACGCCTTTACGATCTTCAACGCCAGAATTTTCTCACACAAAAACAATATAAAGAATATTACACTGTTTTGTCTGACATCATTCGTTTTTACATCGAAGAACGCTTTTTCGCCGAGCGCCCGGCCATGATTTATCCCCAGGCTCTTGCCGCCACACCAGCCAGCTTCAGCATCAATGGATCTCAAAAAGAAATTTCCACAATCACCCGGTTACCGACGAAAAATAATGCCAAGGTCAAGGCCCTGACTACACCCGAATTTTTAATATCACTGCAAAAATCCCATGAACTTAACGACAGCCAAAAACAGTTGCTCAAAGAATTCTTGGCGGCCTGCGACATAGTTAAATTTGCTAAGCATGATCCCGGTTCCAATGAAGCTGAAAAAGGGTTTATGATTGTTAAAAAGTTCGTCGATGAAACCAAACATAGCGAAGATGATTTTGAAGGTTTAAAAACAAAGAATGATTTTTAAAACGCCTTTAATTTTATTTTTTATTCCTGTTGTGTTTGCCTTGATCGCGTTATTGAACCGTTGGCAAAAGTTGCCGGCCTTGCGTTTTTCTTCAGTAAATTTATTTCAAGGCATTGGATCAAGTTGGCGCGTGCGGCTCAATTTTTTGGTGCCGCTATTGCGGCTGCTGTCGCTTATCTTTCTTGTCGTGGCGCTTGCCGGGCCGCGCAAGGTTTTAGATCAAACAGTCCATAAAACCGAAGGGATTGATATCGTTTTGGCGATTGATGTTTCTGGAAGTATGGCGGCGGAAGATTTTCGCATTAACGGTAAACGGATTAACCGGCTGGCAGTCGTTAAGAATGTTGTTTCTGATTTTATTAGAGAACGCCAATCGGATAAAATTGGCATTATCGCGTTTGCTGGATTGGCTTACACGGTTTGTCCGCTGACAACGGATTACGAATGGTTAATGACTAATTTGGATCGGGTTCAGTTGGGTCTCTTAGAAGATGGGACGGCGATTGGTTCGGCAATCAGTTCATCTTTAATCCGTCTTAAAAACAGCCAGGCAAAAAGTAAAGTCATCATTCTTTTAACCGATGGCATTAATAACGCTGGAAAAATTGATCCACTGACGGCGGCTAAAATGGCGGGCAATATGAATGTTAAAATTTATACAATTGGCGCCGGGACCAAAGGCCTGGCGCCTTTTCCGGCCCGCGACATTTTCGGCCGTGTTGTTTATGAAAACATTCCAATTGAAATCGATGAAAATACTTTACAGCAAATCGCCCAGATTACGAGTGGCAAATATTTCCGGGCGACTGATACTGATTCACTCCGTCATGTTTATAAGGAAATTGATTCTCTAGAAAAAACGACGATTGAAGAAACCGGTTATCGGGAATATAAAGAATTGTTTGTCGTTTTTTTGTTCTTGGCGCTGGCGCTTCTTGTGATTGAAACACTTTTAAGTAGCACTGTTTTTTTACGGATTCCTTACTGAAATTCTTGGTGTTTCGTTGTGCAATATTTTTAAAAAGAAAGATCAACAATGCACTTTGCTGAAGCTGGAATACTTAATCTTTTATGGGTGGTTATTTTGATCGTTGGATTTTTGTGGTGGGCCTTTCAGAATCGCCGGAAAAAACTTTACCAATTTGTTCAGGCTCAGCTGGCACCGGAACTAGCGGCCAGTTTTGATATGAAAAAAGTTGTTATTAAGAATATTTTGTTAATCACCGCGCTGGTTTTTAGCGTGCTGGCTTTGGCTCGGCCGCAATGGGGGTTTGAATGGCAGGAAGTAAAACGGGAAGGACTGGATATTATTGTCGTCTTGGATACGTCCCGCAGTATGTTGACTGAAGATGTTAAACCCAGCCGATTAGAAAGAACTAAACTTGCGGTTAAAGATTTAGTGAAGAAACTCAAAGGCGATCGGATTGGTCTGGTTGCTTTTGCCGGCGGAGCTTTTATGGTGTGTCCGTTGACTGTTGATTATAATGGATTTCTTTTAGCGTTGGATGATGTGAATACGCACACAATCCCGCGCGGCGGCACCGATTTGGAAAATGCCATTAAGACGGCGATTAAAAGTTTTGACCGCACACTTAGTCAATATAAAGCCATTGTTGTTATAACCGACGGGGAAAGTCTTGAAGGTGATCCTTTAATCGCCGCGAAGGAAGCTCGTAATAAAGGTATTAGAATTTTCACTGTAGGCGTTGGTACTCAAGAAGGTGAGCTTATCCGGATTTCTAGTCAAACCGAAGGTCAGTATGAATTCTTAAAAGACGACCAAGGCAATTATGTCAAGTCTCGGCTTAACGAAGGTCTTTTACAGACAATTGCCAAGACGGCCGATGGTGTTTATGTGCGGGCGAGCGGCGCGCAGTTTGGGTTGGATTTGATTTATGAAGATCATTTAGCGCACATGGAAAGAAGAGATATCCAAAGTAAAAATGAAAAGCGTTATCACGAAAAGTTTCAGTACCCGCTCATGGTCGCCTTTTTGGCGTTAATGCTGGAAACATTTTTAAGCACAAGACGGAAAACATGAAAAAGATTATCATTGTTTTAACTTTAAGTATTATGCTATTTCCTGCTGCGGTTCAAGCGGCATCTCCGGCCTCTCAGGTGAACGCCGGCAATGCTTTGTACGGACAGGCGAAATATCCGATGGCATTAGAGCATTACAACGCCGCGCTTCTTAAAGATCCTGATTCGGCAATTATTAATTTCGACGCCGGAAACGCTTTATATAAAAACAGGGACTATCAAAAAGCAGTGGATCATTTTCAAAAGTCTCTTTTGACCGACGATCCGGCGCTCCAGCAAAAAACGCAGTATAATTTAGGGAATACTTTTTATAAATATGGTCTAAGCAAAGAAAACAGTGATTTGAACGGCGCTATTAAATCGCTTGAGCAGTCATTAGATTCTTATCAAAAAGTTTTGACCGCCAATTCTAAAGATGAAGACGCCAAGTTTAACCGCGAAGTGGCTAAAAGAGAATTAGAAAGATTAAAGCAAAAAAAAGAACAACAGCAGAAAAACCAAGATCAACAGAATCAACAAAATCAGCAAAAGAAACAAAACCAGCAGAACCAACAACAGAATCCGCAAAACCAAGCGAACCAGCAGCAAAATCAAAATAAAGATGAACAGCAGAACAATTCCAATACTTCTCAAAATCAACAAAGTCAGTTAACACCGTCATCGTCAGATAATCAAAGTCAAAAAAGTGCTGACGCTAAACAAGAAGATAAAGAAAAACAGCCATCGCAGTCAAATAAAACAGACAAAGAAGACCAGAAAAATCGATCCGACTCTCAAGGTAACACAAACAATCAGAGCGCCGAGGACAATCAAAAGAATAAAAATCAAAATCAATCAAACGCTCAAGATGTCGACAAAAAAGGCACCCTTTCAAAAGAAGAAGCCCAAATGCTTTTAGACAACTATTCGCAAAATGAAGAACCCAAAGGTTTGTTTAACTCTCGTGTTCAAAAAGAAGATAATACAAAGGTCTTAAAGGACTGGTAACTATGTTTCGTAAATCGATTCCTTTTATAATTTTAATAGTATCGTTTTCATTTCTGCTCGGGTTAACCGTTAAACCGGTTTCCGCCGAAGAGATTGGTTTTGACGCTTCCGTAAATACAAAGACCGCGACGTTAGGGTCAAGCATCCAATTGACGTTGACCTTTAGAGGCGGACATCCGGATAATCCTCCGGAGATTCCGTCAATCGACGGTGTTGAAGTCCGTTATCTCGGGCCTTCGACCAGTGTTACCATTATTAACGGTCAGTACTCGAGCACGGTTGCACATATGTATGCCTTATTGCCGGGTAAAACTGGTAAATTTAAAATTCCGGCCATCACTGTAAATGTTGCCGGCAAGACGTTGTCTTCTAATCCAATTGATATAGAAGTAGTCGACCAACCCGCCCAAGCCGTTCCTGGAACAAGTAATCCAAACATCAATCAAAATAATGACGCTTCCCAAATCGCGACCAGCATCAAAGATAAAATTTTTCTAATCGTTGAACCCGCCAAGAAAGAAGTTTACTTCAATGAGAAGGTACCGGTTAATGTTAAATTGTTTGTTAATGGATTGGGTCTGGAGCTTTTTCAATATCCAACGATTGAGCACAATGGCTTTATTGTGGATAATTTTGCCGGGCAGCCACGCAAGTATCAGCAGAATGTCGGCGGCATCAATTACACGGTCTTTGAATTTAATACCTTTGTCTATCCAACACAGACCGGAGAAGTGAGTTTGGGGCCTGCGCAAATTGTTTTTAATCTCATTTTTCAAAACCGAAATTCTAGTCCTTTCTCAGATCAGTTTGGGGAAGACGTTTTTGACGGCTTTTTTAATTCGGTTCAAAAACGTGAGGTCACGGTTTCCTCGGCGGATTTTCCTTTAAAAGTTCTGCCGCTTCCGGAAACTGGAAAACCGCAAGATTTTAGCGGCGCCGTTGGAAAATTTTCTTTTGAAGCCACCGCTTCGCCTTCTGAAGTAAACACTGGCGACCCGGTTACAGTCAAGATGAAGATAACAGGAGATGGTAACTTGGCCAGCGTTAAAATGCCTGTCATAAAAGAAAACACTGATTACAAACTTTATGATCCCCAAGTCAAAGAAGAAAACGGCACAAAAACCGCTGAACAGGTTTTTATTCCAAAATCAGATAAGGTAACCGCGGTGCCGCAGCTCTCGTTTAGTTATTTTGATCCAGAAACAAAAAATTACCAGACGATTGCGCGAGGACCTTTTCCGATTAAAGTCCAGAAATCTGCGCAGGATTTTAAAGTGGTTGGTTATGATCGTCCTCAGACTGTAACAGCTCCAGTGCCAACTGAACAAAAGGAAGAGTTCGGGCAAGACATTGTTTATATTAAAGAATCTCCCGGCGAGTGGCGAAAGAAAGAAGGTGCGCTTTATGAGTATTGGCTTTTTAAAATATTAATACTGTCCGTCATTTTAAGTTGGTTAGCATTAGGATGGTATTTGTATCATGAAAGGAAGATGACAACAGATACCTATTACGCCCGACGGATCCAGGCACCTAAAAAGGCACGTCAAGGACTGGAAGTATGCCGGCGGTTTATCCAAGAAAATAATCGCCGCGAATTTTATAATGCCGCGTATAAAACGCTGCAAGAATATTTAGCCGACAAAATTCATTTGCCAGTAGGTGCCGTGACCATTGAAGCCCTTGACCGAGAATTTAGAAAGCATCCGAAGAGCGAAGAGATTTTGGCGTCAACCAAAAGATTTTTTACACTGTGCGAACAGGTCCGATATGCTTCTTTGAATATCGAAACCAATAACCTTAACGAATCGTTCGCTCAAGTTGAACAAATTATCGATTATTTGGAAAGGCATTGGCGATGAAATTTAAAAAATGGTTACTGGTTTTTTTGTTATTGATTAGTTGTTCAATTATTCAGAAAGCTTACGCCGCCGAACCTTCAAGCAATCCAACAACTTTGTTTCACGAAGCTGCCATCAGTTATAAGTCGGGGGATTATAAAAAAGCCATTGACCTTTACGAATCCATTTTTAAGTCGGGGCAAGTCAGCGGGCCGCTTTATTTTAATTTGGGAAACAGTTACTTTAAAACCGGTGAACTCGGGAAAGCCATTGTTAATTATGAACGCGCCAAACAATTGATGCCGCGCGACCCTGACTTGCTGGCCAATTTAAAATTTGCGTTATCCAACGTTAAAAACGAGGAGGGTGTAAAGCGTTCTTTTTTAAGGAAGATGCTAACTGATTACGCCGATTCTTTGACCGTTGATGAATTAACCTGGCTGCTTTTTTTGTTTTTCTTTTTAACGGGAATTCTTTATTACCTGGGGCTTTTGCTTAAGTGGCCTGCAACGAGATATGTTGCATCGATTGTTTTAAGTTGTGTGCTTTTGTTTTTTCATGGAGGTATTTTTTATTACAAACTCTCTCATCAGAAGAATGCCGCGATTGTTTTGAGAGATACAGCGGCCAAATTTGAGCCGGTGGACAATGCTACGACCTATTTTGATTTACCGCAAGGCGGGCGTATTAAAATCATTAAAGAAGAACAGCCGTGGTTTAAGATTAAAAGACCCGACGGAAAATTAGGTTGGATCAAGGCCGAGACAGCGGAGAAAATTTAAAGATTAAAGCGAGCGAACAATAGCTTCAGCGGCCCGGTAGCTAGCGCCCGGCTGACCAAGGAGTTCTCGAACGCGTTTTAACTGCAGTTTAATTTCGGCTATTTTGATTTCATCAGTGTATATAGCTTTCATCGTTGATAAAAGCTTAGGACCTGTTGCGTCAGATTGAATTAATTCCGGCACCACTTTTTTTCCCGCCACAATATTGGCCAACCCAATCATCGGCAGTTTGACCAAAAATTTTGCCATAAACCAGGTTGAAAACGATGTCTTGTATAAAATGATCATTGGTTTTTGAAAAAGCGCGATCTCTAAAGTCGCGGTCCCTGACGCCACCCAGCAAAATTGTGATGCATTGATAGCATCATAAACATCTTCGGTAACAACTTTAAGCGGGATGCGAACGACCTGCATATAATCATTAATAACTCGTCGATCAACGCTGGGTGCTTTGACCAAAATAAATTGAAAACGGTTGTTTTCATTGTAAAGCATTTGGGCGGCTTGCAGCATAACAGGCAAGAGGTTATCAACTTCTTGGCTTCGCGAGCCGGGCATCAAGGTAATTGTATAGCTGTTAGGGGAAAGACCAATAATGTTTAAGAATTCTTCTGGGTTGCGGTTGATTTTGACTCTGTCTAAAAGCGGATGGCCGACAAATTCTGCATCTATACCGTGTTTTTGATAAAAATCTTTTTCAAAAGGCAAAATGACCAGAAGTTTATTAACATTTTCTTTGAGCTGTTGAACGCGATCTTCCTTCCAGGCCCACACTTGGGGGCTGATGTAATAGATGACTTTGGTGTAAATACCGAGCGCTTTAATTTCACGCGCCAATCTTAAATTGAACCCAGGGTAATCAATCAGAATAACCGCTTCGGGTTGAAGCGTTTTAATTTTTTTTAAGATTAGATTAAAAAGCCGTTTGAATTCTTCCAAATGTTGTAAGACTTCAACAAAACCAACGACAGCAAGATTGGTAATGTCTTCATAAAGATCGACACCTGCAACACGCATCAAAGGCCCGCCGAGCCCAGAAATGCTAACGTCGGGCGCCAGTTGTTTGATCGCCCGGACCAGATTGGCGCCGTGAATGTCGCCGGATGTTTCTCCGGCTACGATGATAATGTGTTTTTGTGCCATATTTTTTTACCAATTTTAATTGCCAGGGCGAGCGCTTCTCGACCTTCAACGCCGGAGACAACAGGTTTTTTATTCTCGCGAATGCATTCAATAAAAGAGGCAAGTTCCTTTTTTAGCGGCTCTTCTTTTTCAATAGGCAGGTTAGTTTTGGTAATCGCCTGTCCATTTTTTTTATAAAGAAACGCTTCTTGTTTTACATAATCTAATGAAATGTAAGTGTCTGCAAGAAAAATTCGTATTTTTCGCATGACTTCATCAGAAACCCGGCTGGCCGTTAAATTGCAGACGCAGCCGTTTTTAAAAGTAATCCGGGCGTTGGCAATATCATCCTGAGTTGTTAAAACGTTGACACCGACGGCTCGAACATCTTTTATGGGAGATTTGACTAAACCTAGAATAATATCGATGTCATGAATCATTAAATCTAACACAACGCCAATATCGAGAGAACGTTTTGGAAAATGATTGAGCCGGTGACATTCGACGAATAATGGATTTTGGGCCAGGAGTTCGATGGCGCTAAAAGCCGCGTTGAAGCGTTCGACGTGGCCTACCTGGAGTTTGACTTTGTTTTTTTGCGCTAGCTTAACCAGCCGGCTGGCTTGTTTAAGGTCTGAGGTGATGGGCTTTTCCACGAAAGTATGGATTTTATTTTTAAGAAAGAATTGGGCGATTTCGAAATGAGAGACAGTGGGCGTGCAAATATTAACGGCATCGACTTTATTTAAAAGTTTGGTGTAATTATCGAAGTAAGGGAGATTGTAAGGAGAGGCATGTTGTTCGACGATGTGAGGGTTGATATCACATAGACCAGTGATTTCAACGCTGTCATGGAGCTGTTCGGCGTAGACTTTGAGATGTTTTGAACCTAAATGACCTATGCCGATGATGCCGACTTTGAGTTTCCGCATGTTTTACGTAAAGAAATCGGTGGGCGGCCTCGGTCCGTTTAATCGCCGGGGCCGCCCAGCACTAATTTTAAGAGTATTATTTCTTTGAAGGATATCCCTGTAAAGCTAAATCTTATAATTTATAAAACTTAGTAAATTAATTGGTTATAACAATAACAAATACCTCGACAAAAGTCAACCCGTATGCTAACATCGACCTCCATTATGAAAAATTATTTAAAACTTTTAAGTTTTTTGCGCGGCCACATCAAATTTTTTCAAGTGGCCGTTGTTTTTATGTTGATGGCTTCGGTGTTAGAAGGCCTGCAAGGTGCTTTACTGGCGGTCATGGTGGACCGCATTTTTAATAACAAACAAATTGTGACCTTCAGTAAAGTCCCGCCGTTTTTAAATCATCTGATTGTTCACCTTAATTCCATTGATCGTTACACCCTCTTTAATTATTTCCCTTTCATTGTTATCGCGGTTGTTTCGCTGCGTTTGTTTACGACATTTGTTTACGATTTCTTAATGAATGATATCTCCCAGCAGATCATGCGGGATATTCGTTACCGTTTATACGCGACGATTCAAAATCTTTCATTAGATTATTTTAGTAAAAAACGCAGCGGCGAACTGATCTCCCGTATTACGCATGACGTTCAAGTCATCGAGAATGCAGTATCTTATGCGGTCACGGATCTTTTTCGCCAGAGTTTTGCCATCAGCACATCCATTTTTATTGTTTTCTCTATTCATTTTAAAGCCTCGCTCATTATCTTTATCGTTTTTCCATTAATCGGCTTCCCCATGGCACTGATTGGAAAAAAATTACGCAAACTCTCCAAAAGCACTCAGGAAAAAATGGCGGACATTAATTCTTTGTTATTAGAAACAATTTCCGGCGTGCGGGTGGTTAAGGCCTTTGGCATGGAAAAATATGAGACGGATCGTTTCATGCGCCAAAACTCAGATTTTTACAAATTAAAAATAAAAGCCCAAAAACGGCTTTTGATAATCAGTCCCATTACCGAATTGATTGGAACTTTTTGCGGGGTTGTGATCATTTCCATTTTGGGACATCAGGTGATGCAAGATCAGGTGTCTTTCGGAATTTTAATCTACTTCTTTTATGCGTTTATGTCGATTATTAGTCCGGTTAAGAAATTGGCCAATGTTCACGCGATTACCCAGCAAGCCTTGGCCGCCAACGAAAGAATTTATGATGTCCTCGAACAAAAACCGACCGTGCTCGAAAAAACCGCGCCGCATATTTTACCGACGATCCGCCGCCATATTCAATTTCAGCAAGTGGCGTTTCAGTACGATCAAGAATCCGGTTTAGTCTTAAGTGATATCAATTTAGAAATTAAAGTAGGGCAGCTGGTCGCGATTGTCGGCCCCACCGGAACGGGCAAATCAACTTTGGTCAATTTGATTCCGCGTTTTTATGATGCGACCTCCGGAACCGTCTCGATCGATGGTATTAATGTGAAAGAAGTGTCTTTTCAATCATTACGTGCTCAAATTGGCATCGTGACTCAGGAAACAATTCTGTTTAACGATACGGTCAAGGCCAATATTTCTTATGGGAATTTAAGCGCGCCTCAAAAAGATATTGAACAAGCCGCGGCCCAGGCCTTTGCTCATCGATTTATTAGTAAGATGCCGCAGGGTTATGACACCGTGATCGGAGACCGCGGATTCCGTTTATCCGGCGGAGAAAAACAACGGATGGCCATCGCGCGGGCGATTCTTAAAAATCCGCCGATTTTAATTCTAGATGAAGCCACCTCACAATTGGATTCCGAATCCGAAAAATTTGTTCAAGAAGCGCTCGATGAACTTATGAAAGGAAGGACAGTTATTTGCATTGCCCACCGGTTGTCCACTATTTTAAAAGCAGATAAGATTGTCGTTTTAGATCACGGCCGGATCGTTGGTTTGGGACAACATGAAGCATTATTGAAAGACTGCCCGCTTTACCAAAGGCTGTACCAGACTCAATTTCAAATTGAAGGTTGAAGGTCTTTCGCAATAATTAAATCAGCGCGTTTTTAAATTATTTTTTAAAAAAATGGCCGATTTTTTGCAAAACAGAATAAAAAGTTGCAAAGAAAAAGATTATTGGGTATACTAGGGCCTCATTTAATTAATATATATTATGACAGCTGACGCAGGGTCGGTTGGAATATTAAACTTATTTAAATTTCTTTTTTCAAATAAAAAGAAAGGAAGGGACATGGAGGGCAAATGGCTGATGAATTAATTAGGAAACTGTTGGAATCTGGAGTTCACTTCGGACATCAAACTAAACGCTGGAACCCCAAAATGAAACGATTTATCTTTGGGGAACGCAGCGGCATTTATATAATCGACCTAGAAAAAACAGTCGAATATTTAAACCAAGCCCGAGATTTTATCCATAATATAGCCGCCAAAGGCGGTAATGTCCTTTTCGTCGGAACCAAAAAACAAGCCCAGGATGTTGTAGAAGAAGCGGCTCAAAAAACAAATATGTATTTTGTCCGCAATCGCTGGCTGGGTGGTCTGCTCACCAATTTTCAGACCGTAAAAAAATCGGTCGAACGTCTCAAATCCATCGAAAAGATGAGCGAAAACGGCATCTTTGAGAGACTCACCAAAAAAGAAATCGCCCGACTCACCAAAGAAAAAGATAAACTTTTAAAAGACTTAAGCGGTATCCGCGGATTGACCACTCTGCCGCAGGTTATTTTTATTGTGGATTCGAAAAAAGAAGATATCGCGGTTCAAGAAGCTATTCGACTAAACATTCCGATTGTTGCTTTGATTGATACTAACTGTAATCCTGATGTGATTGATTATCCAATCCCTGGTAATGATGATGCCGTTAAATCAATTCGATTTATCACCTCGCTTATCACTGATAGTATTCTTGAAGGTCGAAAACAATTTATGACCAGTGAAATGGCTCAAGCCAAAATTCAAGCGACCGAACCTGCCACCGAAGCTGAACCAGCAACAAATGAATTGGCCGCTTCACTTGAAGTCTTGGAATCTCTCGAAGAAGAAGATAAACCAAGAGAAGAGCGCAAAAAACCAGTCAAAGTTAAAATGCGCGAACCCGATTAACGATTAAGATTTTTACAAAAATTTGTAACTCATTACGATAAAAATTATTGTTTAGGAAGGATTTTAAAATGGGCATTTCCCCCGACGATATAAAAAGATTACGTGATATGACAAGCTGTGGCATTATCGATTGTAAAAAAGCTTTGGAAGAAGCCAAAGGTGATTTTAATAAAGCCAAAGAAATCCTGCAAAAGCGCGGCCTCGAGCTCGCCGCTAAAAAAAGCGACCGCGCCGCTAAAGAAGGGCGTGTAGAAGCTTACATCCATATGGGTGCTAAAATCGGTGCGATGGTTGAAGTGAATTGCGAAACCGATTTCGTCGCGCGTAATGAAGATTTTTGCAAGTTTGCCAAAGATGTGGCCATGCAAATTGCTGCGACCACGCCGAAGTATATCAAAAAAGACCAAATTCCCGCCGAGATTCTTAACAGTCAACCAGATCAATCCATATTTATTAAAGAAAGTTGTCTTTTGGAACAGCCTTTTATCAAAGATCCTAAAATGACCATTCAGGATTATTTAAATTCGCTCATTGCCAAAATTGGGGAAAATATTTTTATTAGCCGGTTCGATCGTTTTAAGGTGGGACAAGTTGACTAAAAAGCCTTTATACAAACGCGTTCTTTTGAAGTTAAGCGGTGAAGCGCTGCAGGGAAATCAATCGCATGGTATCGACGCTGAAATGATAGCTTCTTTGGCTGCTCAAATTAAAGACGTTTTGGAATTAAACGTGGAAATGGCTTTAGTCATTGGTGGCGGCAATATTTTTCGTGGGCAGGTCGAATCAAAACGTTTTGGATTAGACCGCACAGTTGCGGATTATATGGGGATGCTGGCGACGGTCCTTAATGGGTTAGCATTACAAAACGCTTTAGAAAAGATTGATGTGCCTACACGGGTCATGACGGCAATTGAAATGCATGCCGTTGCTGAACCGTACATTAGGCGTCGGGCCTTGCGCCACCTGGACAAAAAACGGGTGGTTATTTTTGTGGCCGGCACAGGTAATCCATACTTTACAACTGATACGACAGCGGCTTTAAGAGCAGCTGAAATCGGCGCCGATGTCGTTATGAAAGCCACCAAAGTCGACGGGGTTTATTCGGCTGATCCCATAAAAGACAAATCTGCTAAAAAGTTCACCACCTTAAAGTTTATGGATGTCTTAAGAAAAAATTTAAAGGTGATGGACGCCACCGCCATCAGCATGTGTATGGACAACAACCTGCCTATCGTGGTTTTTGATTTGACCAAACCTGGTAATATTAAAAAAGCTATCTTAGGTGAGGCCATCGGAACTGTTGTGAAATAGAGCTTGAAAAAGCATTCTTCACGAATAACCGAATGTGGTGGAAGGAATAATTATGATTAAAGATCTTATTCAACAGACTGAAACAAAAATGAAAAAAGCTTTAGAAGCAGTTACCCGGGAATTTGGTGAAGTCCGTACTGGCCGGGCCCATCCTGGATTGATTGAAGGAATGCACATTGATTATTATGGAACTCCAACGCTGTTAAAACAAATGGCTGCGATCTCTGTGCCTGACCCTCGTTCAATTGTCATTCAGCCATGGGATGTCAGTGCTATTGCTGAGATTGTCAAAGCGATCAGCAATTCAAAACTGGGCGTGACACCGACTGATGATGGAAAAATTATCCGTATTTCTATCCCACCACTATCAAAAGAAAGAAGAGCTGAGTTAGCCAAAGTTGTTAAAGATATGGCGGAAAACGGCAAGGTTTCTTTGCGTACAATCCGTCGGGACGCCAACGATAAGATCAAAAAATTGCAGGCCGACGGCCATGTTTCTGAAGACGACAGCTTCAAAGGTCAGGACGCTATTCAGAAAATGACCGACAAATATATCAAAGATGTTGATAAAATTTTAGAAGACAAAAATAAAGAGTTGGTAGAGTTTAAATAAATTTGATTGTGTGCTGTGTCTGATGCCTTGTGCCCAAGTGTTCTTTCAAATAATCGATTTTGACCCACTAGCTCATCTGGCAGAGCACTGCCCTTTTAAGGCAGGTGTGCCGCGTTCGAGTCGCGGGTGGGTCACCAGTCTTCGTTTCAATACTTTCGTGTTGAAATTACGCCGAGCTTCGTTCTAGAAAACGGAGACTGTTGTCCGGCGAAGCCAAACACAATAAGTATTTGGCGAAGCCGGATTATGTTATTAAAAGCGAGTATTACGAGGGATGTAGGACGTAGGACGTAGGACGTAGAAAAATTGTTGAGATTGGATCGTCCACGTCCCACGTCCTAGCGCACCTAACAGATTTGATAAGTGCGCGGACGTCCAACGTCCTTCGTTTAAAGATAAACAAACGAAGGGCGGATGGCGGAATTGGTATACGCGCATGCCTTAGGAGCATGTCCCGAAAGGGGTGGAGGTTCAAGTCCTCTTCCGCCCATACTACTTTGTAGGAACAGGTTTGATTTGAATTTATTAGAAATAGAAATTTGCTAAATCGGTTCTTTAAATACGAATTCAACGAATAACGAACGGCTAACGACGAATGTGCGGCGGCACTTGTTATTCTAGAAAATTATTGTAATAACAAGTGCCGCCTTGATCTTTTCTAATTTTCAATTGAGGTAGATCTGCGGCGGTAATTCAGTTGGCTAGAATGCCTCCTTGCCAAGGAGGATGTCGTGGGTTCAAATCCCATCCGCCGCTCTTGATTTTTATAAGATTGTTAGTAGGCAATACCTGGATATTGGTTCCACCAAACTTTTCAATAAGAAAGACCAATAAATCTTCGTGAGGAGGATGGTATGAAAATTGGTGAGTTTCTGTGTGCCAAAGCTGTAAGCGCCGATCTTAAAAGCACCACCAAAGCAGAAGTTATTGAAGAGATGGTTAGTTTATTAATGAACGCCGGTGCGATTGAAAAAAAACATAAAGCTAAAATTGTTGAAATTTTAATGGCGCGCGAAGCTTTAGGTTCAACGGCCATCGGCCAAGGCATCGCCATTCCGCACGGTAAAAGTGAACACGTAAGTAAATTAATTGCCGGTTTAGGTATCAGTAAAAAAGGCATCGATTTTGATTCCTTGGACGGCGAACCAGCCTATATATTCTTTCTCCTTATCGCACCTGTCGATTCAGCCGGTCCTCATCTAAAAGCTCTTGCCCGAATCTCTCGTCTTTTAAAAGATAAATATTTCAGAGATAATTTAAAGACAGCCAAAGACGAAAAAATCATTCTAAAGTTGATTGCTCAGGAAGACGGAAGAGCCCTCTAAAACCGTTTAATATTTCTTAATACAATGCCAAGCAATCCGAGTAATCTCATTAAATGGCTGTATCCCCGGATGAAAGTCAAAAGATGGTTTTTTATGTCTTTGCTCGGGGTTATTATCGTGGCGTTGGGCGCGATTTTTACCATGAAGCCCGACCCGTTGGTCAAGCTTTTTGGCGTTATTATCATTATCTGCGGCATCACTTTGTTTTTGTTGGGCTTGATCAAGATGACGGTTTCTTTGATCACGCTATTTTTACCGAAGCGTGAGCAGGATTTGGTGAATATCCTTTACCAAAGACGTTATTTGGAACGCGGGCCCAAAATTGTCGCCATCGGCGGCGGTCATGGTTTATCTAATTTACTTTTAGGGTTAAAAGAATACACTTCAAATATTACCGCAATCGTGACCGTGGCGGATAGCGGTGGATCGTCGGGGCGCTTAAGGGAAGAATTTAATATTGTCGCGCCAGGAGATATTCGCAATTGTCTCGTTGCGTTGGCTGACGCTCCCGCCTTAATGGGTGATCTTTTTCAATTCCGTTTTTCACCGGATTCTCAGCTGAAGGGACATAATTTCGGGAATTTATTTTTGACCGCCATGGTTCAGCTGACCAATGGTGATTTTGAAAAAGCGGTTGAAGAGTCCAGCCGGGTTTTAGCCATTCGTGGTAAAGTTATTCCTTCGACGGTGAGTAATGTTCATTTGGAAGCCGAATATATCGACGGTTCAAGAACACGGGGCGAGGCCAAGATCCCTAAAAAAGGCGCCCGCATTAAACATTTGTATTTAACACCTGACGACTGCCTTCCCACGCAGCAAGCGCTCGACGCCATTGCTGAAAGCGATATCATCGTCTTAGGTCCGGGAAGTTTATACACAAGCATCTTGCCGAATTTAATTATTAGAGGCGTGGGTGATGCTATGGCGCAGTCTTCGGCTTTTAAAATTTATGTGTGTAACGTCATGACCCAGCAAGGCGAGACCGAAGGATACAAGGCCAGTGAGCATGTCAAAGCGATTGTTGATCACACAAATCCTGGCGTTCTTAACGCCTGCATCATTAATAACGCGGATGTCATCGGAACAGCCTTAGGACGTTATCAAAGCGAAAATTCTTTTCCTGTTTTGGCTGACGAAGATAAAATTAAATCGATGGGCTACACCGTTATGGCGACGGATCTTTTAAGCATTAGTGATTTTGTGCGTCACGATTCAGAAAAACTAACCAAGGCGTTAATTCGTATAATTGAAACACACCGGGTGATTAAAAGGTAATGGATACTATGCCGCGGATTGAAAAAGAAATTACCGTGATGAACCCGCAAGGATTGCACGCCCGGCCAGCGGCTATGTTTGTTCAGATCGCGGCCAAATACAATTCGAACATTACCGTCAAGCGCGACAAAGAAAGTGTTAACGGCAAATCTATTATGGGAATTCTCATGCTCGGCGCCCATCACAAATGTAAAATTATTTTAGAAATCGAAGGTGAAGACGCCCAGGATGCGATGAACGAACTGGAAGGTTTTTTAAGTAGAGATGAATGAAATCGTACTCAAAGGAATTCCGGCGGCACCGGGCATTGCCTGCGGATCAGCGTTTATCCTGGATAAACAGGATTTTATTGTTCCCCCGCGAGTCGTGATGGCGGATGAAATCCCCAGCGAAGTGGCGCGGTTTGAAGAAGCGCTGCACAAAACCCGTCAGGAAATTTTGGGAATTCAGCGCAAAATCAGTGATGAGATCAGCCCTCAGCACGCGCGGATTTTTGATGCCCACCTCATGGTTCTCCAAGACCAAACATTAGTCCAAGAAGTTATCAAGCGCATCACCAAAGAAAGAATTTCCGCCGAGTATTCTTTATCCAAAGTTCTCAAAAAATATGTGAAGGTCTTTGATAATATCGAAGATGAATATTTGCGTGAGCGCGCGGCTGACGTCAATGATATCGGCCGGAGGATTCTGAAAAATTTAATGGAAGAATCCAAACTTCACGAATTTGAAAATTTAACCGAAGAGATGATTATTGTCGCTCATGATCTTTCTCCGTCGGATACAGTCGCCATGTTTAATAAAAATATCATCGCTTTTGCGACCGACATCGGTGGACGAACGTCGCACACGGCGATCATGGCAAAATCACTGGGCGTTCCGGCGGTTGTTGGTCTAAAAGATGGGACGCTTCGTATCAGCAACCAGGATTACTTAATCGTTGATGGCCGTATGGGACTGGTTATTCTAAATCCTACTGAGGCGACGCGCGCCATTTACCGCAGCGAACAAAGCCGCATTGAAGCGTTGAAAGACCGCTTCGATGATGTTAAAGAACTTCCGGCGCAGACACTCGACGGCCGCAAAGTTTCCATCCTAGCCAATCTTGAACTTCCCGAAGAAATTCCCATGATTCCCAAATACGGGGCCAAGGGAATCGGGCTTTATCGCACTGAATATTTTTACATGAACCGGGTCGATTTGCCGTCGGAAGAAGAACAATTCGAAGCCTACAAGCATGTCGCGAAAGCCATGAATCCTGCGCCGGTGACCGTCCGAACGCTTGATTTAGGCGGTGATAAATTTATTTCAAGTCTGCAGATTCCCCGTGATATGTATCCATTCCTGGGGTGGCGCGCGATCCGGTTTTGTTTGGCGCGGCCGGATATTTTTAAAACCCAGCTGCGGGCCATTTTGCGTGCTTCGGTTCACGGCAATTTAAAATTAATGTATCCGATGATCTCCGGCCCCGGCGAATTTGCGCAGGCCAATGCAATTTTAGAAGAAGTCAAAGAAAGTTTACGCAACGAAAAAATTCCGTTTGATGAAGAAATGCCCGTTGGGATTATGGTTGAAGTCCCGTCGGCCGCTTTAACCGCTGATTTACTGGCCAAGGAAGCTGATTTTTTTAGTATCGGAACGAACGATTTGATTCAATATACGCTGGCCGTCGATCGCGTTAACGAACAAACAGCGCATTTGTATGAACCCGGACATCCGGCGATTATACGGCTTATAAAGTCTGTTATTGATGCCGGACATAAAGAAAAAATCCATGTGGGGTTGTGCGGGGAGATGTCGAGTGAACCAGTTTTGGCTCTTATTCTTTTGGGACTAAATTTGGATGAATTCAGTATGTCTCCGTCGAGTATTCCGCAGATCAAGAAAATGATCCGCAGCGTCAATTTTAAAGACGCTGAAATTCTCGCGCACAAAGTTTTGAGTTTATCGACCGGCCAGGACGTCGAAGATATGGCGCACGCCCGTCTTCGGGAATTGGCCCCGCAGGTTTTTACGGCAGGAGAAAAATCATGATTGCCTTAATCTTAGCCGCTGGTTACGGGACCCGTCTATATCCATTAACCAAAGACACGCCCAAACCGCTTTTGCCGATTCAAGGCCGGCCGTTGGTTGATTATTTACTGGACAAGCTTGCGTCGTCTTCTGAACTTAAGAGTATTTATCTTGTCACGAACGACAAATTCGCTGGTCACTTCGAGCGCTGGGCCATGTCGCATAAAAATTTCAAAGCGCCGGTCAATATCGTTAACGACGGCACAACAACCAATGAAAACCGTCTGGGATCAATGGGTGATATCAAATTTGTTTTAAATAAAATCGGGCGCAAGGATGATCTGTTGGTTTTAGGCGGAGATAATTTGTTTGATGAAAACCTCGGCGGGTTTTTGAAAATGGCCCAGACGAAAAAACCGCGCGTGACCGTCGGTGTTTTCGATATTAAAAATAAAGAGGAAGCAAAAATTTACGGTGTTTTGGAATTAGACAATCAAAAGCGGATCAAATCGTTTGAGGAAAAACCCGCGCAGCCGAAATCCAGTCTGATTGGCATGTGTCTTTATTATTTGACTCACGAATCCTTGGGCCGGGTTGAACAATATTTGAATGAATCAAAAAAGTCAGACACTTCGGGTGATTATATTAAATGGCTTTATCAAAGAGAAGAGGTTTATGCTTTTACCTTTCATGGACGCTGGTATGATATCGGCAGTCTGGAAGCCTATGATGAAGCGCAAAAAGAATTCAATATCCCTACGTAGAGACGCCCCGCTGGGGCGTCTCTCTCGTCGGTCATTATTTCATTAACACATCAAGAAAGGACGGGAAGAACGCAGTGCAAGGAAAATATTTTATTACTTCAGAATCAGTCGGCAACGGGCATCCTGATAAAGTGTGCGATCAGATTTCCGATGCTGTTTTAGATGAAATTTTACGTCAGGATTCCAAAGGCCGGGTCGCCTGCGAAACATTTATTTCCGCCGGTTTAGTCATCGTCGGTGGCGAAATCACTACAACTGGTTATGTTGATGTCCAGAAATTAGTCCGCCGGGTTCTGGCTGAAATTGGATATACCCATCCTAAATATGGTTTTGATAACACAACCTGCGCGGTTTTATCCGCAATCAACACGCAATCGCCGGACATCGCGCAAGGCGTTGACACCGGCGGCGCCGGCGATCAGGGCATTATGATTGGTTATGCCTGCGATGAAACGCCGGAATTAATGCCGTTACCGATCATGCTGGCGCACCGTTTGGTCCGCCGTGTTGAAGAGGTTCGAACCAACGGTAAATTACCTTATCTTGGTCCGGATTGTAAAAGTCAAGTTACCGTCGAGTATGACAGCGGTAAACCAATCCGCATCGACACGGTTGTTCTTGCTTGTCAGCACACCGAAGAAATTTTAGATAAAACCGGCAAGCGCATAACCGATAAAGCCCGTCAAGAAATCATTAAAATTGTCGCTGATCCGATTGTAGGCTCCATGATCGATCGCGATACCAAATTTTTTGTCAATCATACTGGAAAGTTCGTCGTCGGTGGTCCGCAGTCCGATACCGGTGTCACCGGCCGTAAAATTATTGTCGACACCTACGGCGGCGTTGTCTCCCATGGCGGCGGTGCTTTTTCCGGAAAAGATCCGACTAAAGTCGACCGCTCCGCAACTTACATGGCCCGCTACATCGCGAAGAACATTGTCGCGGCCGGCCTCACCAAAAAATGCTGGATTCAATTAGGCTATTGCATCGGCAAGGCTGAACCTGTCAGTATCACCGTTGATACCTTTGGCACCGGAAAAGTTCCGGAACAAGAACTTGTCGAACTCGCCCGCAAACATTTTGACATGACACCGCGCGGGATTATCCAAGAACTTAAACTCCTCACTCCCGTTTATCAGAAAACCGCGGCCTATGGTCATTTCGGCCGTGATGAATTTGCCTGGGAAAAAATAGACAAAGCGAAACTATTTTCTGGGAGTAAAAACGGTTCAGCTAAAAAATCAAAAACTGCCGACTCGGCAATGGCTAAAGTCTAATTGATTTGCTATTTGTAGAAAGGAGAGAGTTCTGCTTCGCCCAAATATTCTTATGTTTGGGCTTCGCAGGAATTCCTTCGAAGCTCTTACACAAAAGTATAAGAGCGAAGAAGAACTCGCTACTTACAAGACTTTAAAAGAATTACGACGGAAAAAACAAGGGAGATTCCATGAAATATGATGTGAAAGATGTGTCATTGGCACCTAAAGGAAAATTACGTATTGAATGGGCGAAAAAAGATATGCCGGTTCTTTCCTTAATAGAAGAACGCTTCGCGAAACAAAAACCGTTGAAGAATATCAAAATCAGCTGCTGTCTGCACGTCACAACTGAGACGGGAAATCTCGTGCGCGTTCTTAAAGCCGGCGGTGCTCAGGTTGTTGTTTGCGCATCAAACCCTTTATCAACTCAAGACGACGTTGCCGCATCTTTAGTTAAAGATTACGGCGTTCCGGTTTTCGCCATTAAAGGAGAAGATACCAAAACATATTACAATCACATCAATGCGGCTTTGGATGTTGAACCGAATTTAACAATGGATGATGGCGCGGATTTGGTTTCGGTTGTTCATCAAAAAAGAAAAAATTTAGCCCAACATTTGTTGGCTGGCACTGAAGAGACAACAACTGGCGTTATCCGTTTAAAAAGTTTAGAAGCACAAAATCTTTTGATGTATCCAATCATCGCCGTCAATGACGCGATGACCAAACATTTCTTTGACAACCGTTATGGTACCGGTCAATCAACGATCGACGGAATTACGCGGGCAACGAACCGGCTGATGGCGGGTTCAAATTTTGTCGTGAGCGGTTATGGCTGGTGCGGCCGCGGTCTTGCCATGCGTGCCGCGGGTATGGGCGCGCGGGTGATTGTGACAGAGATCGATCCGTTACGCGCGCTTGAAGCCATCATGGATGGGTATTCCGTCATGCCGATTAAAGATGCGGCGCGGATTGGTGATTTCTTTGTAACCGTGACCGGCGACATTAATGTCATTCGTGCCGAACATATGCTCTTAATGAAAGACGGCGCGATTCTCGCGAATTCCGGTCACTTCGACGCTGAACTTGATTTAAAAGGACTTGAAAAAATCACCAAAGCCCGTCGGATGATCCGGGATTTTGTTGAAGAATTCAAATTATCTAATAGCCGGCATATTTATCTATTAGGTGAAGGCCGATTGATTAATCTGGCGTCCGCTGAAGGTCATCCGGCGTCCGTCATGGACATGAGTTTCGCCAATCAGGCGCTCTCCGCAGAATATGTGGCCAAAAATTATCAGAAGCTGGATAAAAAAGTGTATTGCGTTCCTGAAGCAATCGACCAGATGATCGCCAGCATAAAATTAAAAGCGCTTGGCGTTAAGATTGATACATTGACCGACGAGCAGAAGAAATATCTTTCGAGTTGGGATATGGGGACTTAGAAGTAGAGAGGAGCGAGTAGAAAGTAGAGAGTGCGCCAATTTTGCTGACCCTCTACTCTCTCCTTGTTACTCGCTACTAAAAGATTATAAATGTATACGATAAAGAATTTAATAAAATTTTGTATCACTGCTACCTTCACGCTGAACCTTTCCGCCGTTAGCCATGCTGAAACGATCAAGGCTTCATCAAAAATTACAGCGGTCACTGTTTATCCGGACTCAGCACTCGTGACCCGAAGTGCTGTTGTGGATTTGAAAGCTGGTCCGTCGACATTAAGTTTGGATGGGATTGTTCCAGCCATCGATGAAAATTCGCTTTCCGTTTCCGGTGAAGGCACAAGCGATGCTAAAATTTTTGGCGCCGAAGTCAGCAAAGAATTTTTACAGGAATCCGCCGATCAACGCGTTCAAGATTTAACCGCCAAGATTGAAAATTTACAAGATCAAATCACCCAGCAATCGACCCAGTCCGCTATTTTAGATAAACAAAAAGAATTTTTAGATTCCGTTAAACTTTATGCCGGACAACAGATTCCCAAAGATTTAGTGACCAAAATGCCATCGCCGGCAGAACTCGAAGGGACGTTAAATTTTTTAGGTTCCCAATTAAACGGCCTTGAAACGAAAAAAGAAGACATCCGTCTTAAAACGCGCGACCTTCAAAAAGAAAAAGAAAAATTGGAACGTGAGTTAGAAGAAGTCCGCGGCGGTGCAGAACAGAAACAGTCGCATTCGATTTTGGTTGATGTAGACGCTGGTAAATCCGGAAAGTTAACCGTGAACGTGACGTATCTCGTTTATGGCGTCAGATGGTATCCCATGTATGATGCCCGCGTGTCGATGGATAAAAAGACGGTGGATTTAACGGGATTTGGTGTTATTTCTCAAAATTCGGGTGAGGACTGGAATGATGTTGCGATGACGATTTCAACCGCAAAACCGTCGATGGGCGGTCGGTTGCCTTACGTTAGTCCCTGGTTTTTGCGGCAACAACCTCCTATGGTTGCCTATGGAGGAATGGCAAAAGCGAGAAAAGAAGCATTCGTCGCCGGGATGGTTGATCAAATGCAGGCGCTTTCAAACACCGAAGCCATGAGTCCTGAACTCAAAGGTGAAAATATTGCAGCCGAAGCACCAGCGCCGCCGGCCACGATTGCTTATACTCAGGCGCAGTCCAAGGGTGTTGCGGTTATTTATAAATTACCCAAAAAAGCCAACGTCAAATCCGACGGGTCGGAACAAAAGGTTCCGATGTTCAATCAAACGCTCAAATCCGATTTTAAATATTCAACCTATCCGCGTTTAAGTCCGTATGTTTATTTAGGGAGTCGCGTTTCGAACGATAAGGATCTTCAGCTTCTGGCTGGTAAAGTGAACGTCTTTCTCGACGGAGATTTTGTGGGAACATCCGGCATTGATAACGTCGGCCCAGCGGAAGAGTTTGACCTTTATTTAGGCGTTGATGAGAATGTGAAAGTCAAACGCCAGGAACTCGAGCACAAAGTGGATGATGTTTTGATTGTGGGAATTTCATCGCCTAATATTAAGACAACTATAAAATATAAATTAAGTGTCGAAAATTATAAAACTCAAAAGATTGACGTCATTTTATTTGAAGCGACACCCGTTTCTCAAAATGAACGGATCAAGGCCAAAATCCATGACGTGAGTCTTCAGCCGAGCGAAAAAGATTGGAAAAACCGTGCTGGCATTTGGCAATGGACATTTTCACTCGAGCCGAAAGCTAAACAAGAAATTTTTTATACAACGACAATTGAGTATCCGCGCGACATGCAGGTGGAAGGATTGTGATGGGCTATGGCTTTCAAGAAAATTGGGGTCTTAACTTCAGGCGGTGACGGGCCAGGCATGAATGCGGCAATCCGAGCGATTGTGCGTTGCGGGATTTATTGTGGGTTTGAGATCTTTGGCATTTTTCGCGGGTATGACGGTTTAATCGATGGAGAAGTAAAACCGCTTAATCATCGTTCGGTTGCTAGTGTTATTAACCGCGGCGGAACAATTTTAAAAACTTCACGCTCAAAACGTTTTTTAACCGAAGAAGGACAAGCTCAAGCGGTTGAAACTATCAAGAAAAATAATATTGATGTATTGATTACAATCGGCGGCGACGGTACTTATTTAGGCGCGGTCGATTTGATGAATAAATGGAATATCCCAACGATTGGACTTCCCGGCACAATCGACAACGATTTACACGGCACTGACCAGACGATTGGCTGCCATACAGCGGTAAACACGGCGTTAGATGCTATTGATAAAATCCGTGATACGGCCCATAGCATGGAACGGATTTTTTTCATCGAAGTTATGGGCAATCGTTCGGGGTATATCGCGATCGAAGTGGCGATTGGTTCTGGCGCTGAAACGGTGATTATTCCGGAAAGACCTTTTAATTTTGAAAAGATCGCCCGAGACATCCTCGAAGGAAAAAAGAAGGGAAAAGGGAGTTGGATTGTTGTTGTGGCTGAAGGCGCCGGCAAGGCTGATGCGATCGCCGATAGAATTAAAAAACAAACTAATTTAGAAACCCGGTATGTTGTTTTAGGCCATATTCAAAGAGGCGGCAATCCCACGGCCAGCGACCGGATTTTAGCGACACGTTTGGGCGCGCAGGCGGTTGAACTTTTAAAACAAGGCGTTACTGGAAAAGCGGTTGGTATTTTGCAGGATAAAATCAACGTCATTGATTTGGTGCAAGCCGCTCGACGGGAAAATATACGTTTAGAAGAGTACGAACACTTAATTGAGACGTTAAGGTAGATTTCAAGGCAAGCAGGTTCGGTTTATTGTTTAAAAAGTGATTACGAGAAAAGAAAGGAAATGAACCATGGCCTCAGCGAAAGACATTGATAAACTTGTTTTTGATTTGGTTTTGACGGGCGACATTGAAAAGAAAAAACAAGTCGCCGCTCAGATTATTGATATTGCCGAATCACAAAAGATTTTTTTGGCCTCAATCCATGATCTTTACATCGCACAAGGAAAGAATCCACAAGGTTCGTCTTTTACGGTCCCGGCGATGAATTTGCGTTCGTTAACGTACTATTTAGCGCGCGCGGTTTTCCGCGTCGCCAAACGCAACAATGCCGGCGCGTTTATTTTTGAAATCGCTAAATCCGAAATGGGTTACACTGACCAGCCGCCGATTGAATACACCGGCGTCATTTTAGGCGCGGCGATTAAAGAAGGTTACAGCGGACCGGTTTTTATCCAGGGCGATCACTGTCAGATCAAAGCCAAGTCCTTTTTTGAGAATCCGAAAAAGGAAGTTGAAGCGTTGAAACATTTAATTGAAGATGCCGTCGGTGCGGGATTCTTTAATATTGATGTTGACACATCCACCATCGTTGACTTAAAGAAAAAAACGCTTGATGAACAACAGCGCGATAATTACAAAACCTGCGCAGAGCTGACTCAATTTATCCGCCAAATCCAGCCGAAAGGAATTAACGTTTCGATCGGCGGGGAAATCGGAGAAGTCGGCGGCAAAAACAGTACCGTTGAAGAATTGAAAGCGTTTATGGACGGTTATTTAGCGTCATTGCCGAAGGGAACAACGGATATCAGTAAAATCAGTGTTCAAACCGGAACTTCACATGGCGGTGTGGTTTTGCCCGACGGTTCGATTGCAACCGTCAATGTAGATTTTGACACGTTAAAAAATTTATCAAAGTATGCGCGGGAACAGTATAAATTAGGCGGCGCGGTGCAGCACGGTGCTTCAACTTTACCGACGGAAGCTTTTCATAAATTTTCAGAAGTTGGAACGATTGAAATTCATCTCGCGACTAATTTCCAGAACATGACTCTGGACAGTAAACTGTTTCCTAAAGATTTAAAAGAAAAAATGTACGACTGGACCCGCAAGAATTGCCCTGAAGAACGCAAAGAAGGCCAGACCGATGAGCAATTCATTTATAAAGCCCGTAAAAAAGCGTTAGGCGCTTTTAAGAAAGACATTATGAATATGCCGGACAAAGTTAAAGAAGGCATTGCTGCTGAGATTGAAAAGAATTTTGAATTTCTCTTTCAGCAGTTAAAGGTTGGTAACACCAAAACGCTTGTGAATCAGGTGATAAAACCCGTCGAGGTTGATTTGAAACTGACGGCGAAGGCGGTTTTGGATGGGGAAGGCGACGATTAAAGTACCATAACGTAAGAAGTAAGGACGTGGGACGTCGACGTCCTACGTGCTGACGTCCAACATCCCACGTTTAAGGATCAAGACAAAAAGGATTAAACAATGGCCAAAATTTATTATGACAAAGATGCGGATTTAAATTTTATAAAAGACAAAGTGATTGCGATTCTTGGGTACGGCATTCAAGGCCGCGGCCAGGCGCTTAATTTACGTGACAGCGGGTTGAATGTTATTGTGAGTCAGCGCGAAGGCGGTCCTAACCACGAACAGGCGCTTAAAGATGGCTTTAAACCCGTCGAGGCCAAGGACGCCGCGAAGAAGGCGGATATTATTCAAATCCTAACACAAGATCACATTCAAGCTGAACTTTACCGTAAGTCGATCCGTAAACATTTGAAAAAGGGAAAGTCGCTAGTTTTTTCTCACGGGTTTAATATTCATTTTAAACAAATTGTTCCGCCACCGGATGTCGATGTGTTTATGATCGCGCCCAAAGGGCCGGGTGCGCTTGTGCGTCGTCAATATGAAGAAGGAAAAGGTGTGCCGTGTCTGGTTGCCATCCATCAAAACCCGTCGGGCCAAGCGCTTAAAACCGCGCTCGCCTACGCTAAAGGAATTGGCGGCACGCGCGGCGGTGTTATCGAAACAACTTTTAAAGAAGAAACCGAGACGGATCTCTTCGGAGAACAAACGGTTTTATGCGGCGGCACGAGCGAATTAATTAAGGCTGGTTTTGAAACGTTGGTCGAAGCGGGTTATCAGCCGGAGATCGCTTACTTTGAATGTCTGCACGAACTTAAATTGATTGTGGATTTGATTTATGAAGGCGGCATTCAAGGGATGCGTAAACGCGTTTCGGATACTGCGGAATACGGAGATTTTTCACGGGGCAAACGGATCATCAACGCCCGCACGCGAAAAGAAATGAAAAAAATTTTAAAGGAAGTTCAATCTGGAAAATTCGCCCGCGAATGGATGCGCGAAAACCGCCGCGGCCGCCCAAATTTCAACCAGTGGCGCAAAGACGCTGAAAATCATCCCATTGAAAAAGTGGGTAAACAGCTTCGGGAAATGATGCCGTGGATGAAAAAATAACCGCGACTCCTTTTGAAGAATTAGCCAGCGTTTCCAAACATCCCCTAAAATTGCATTTAGGCTGCGGGACTAAGAAGCTCGACGGCTGGATCAATATTGATTCCGTTAAGGAATGCCGGCCTGATGTTTTATATGATCTTACTCAGCCTTTGCCGTGCAAAGATTCTTCAGTCGATGAAATTCTCGCCGAAGATCTTTTGGAACATTTCGACAAATATATGCGTTACATTGTTTTTGGCGAATGGGCGCGGATTTTAAAAATGGGTGGACGCATCACGCTCCAAGTACCGAATTTTGAGAAAATTATTTTTAATTTTTTTAAGCTTGGGTTTAACAATTTCGTTGATTTTATTTTTGGCGAAACAATGTTACGATCGTCAATTTATATCGGGCATTTCGGCAATCATAAATGGGGATATTCAGAAAAATCCCTTAAAAATTTTGTCAATCAATTTGGTATTGAGACAATCTATCTTGAGAAAAAAGGGTTAAATTTAAGGCTCGTCGGTGAAAAGAAACGCCACGTACCGCAAGAACAATTAGATAAAATCCAAATTTATTCTCACGCGAATGCGACAGGTATTGGAGAAGCCTACTTGTCGTTAGGCCAAGTGCGTGAGAAAATAAAAACTCTTCAGAATAATACTAAAAACGGCGGATAGTGTTGGCGCACAACAGCGTTTAGACTAACTGCTGGCCGATAACCGTTATTCGCTTTTAAAAATGAGCAAACAAGACAAAGTCTTAATCTTTGACACAACATTGCGCGACGGAGAACAGGCGCCGGGCGCCAGCATGACGGAAAACGAGAAACTGGAGATTGCCTATGCTTTGGAACGTCTGGGCGTTGATATTATTGAAGCGGGGTTTCCGGTTATTTCTGAAGGTGATTTTAATTCAGTTAAGAATGTCGCCCAGCATATCAAAAATTCAACCGTTTGCGGGCTGGCACGTTCAATAAAAAAAGATATCGACGCGGCGTATGATGCCGTCAAAGTCGCCAAACGCGCGCGTATCCATGTCTTTTTGGCCACCTCCAAAATTCATTTGCAGTACAAATTTAAAAAATCAACCGACGAAATTCTCGCTATGGCGGTTGACGCCGTTAAATATGCCAAAAAGAAATTGAGTGACGTGGAATTTTCAACGGAAGATGCTACCCGTTCGGAAAGAGATTTCTTATATCGTGTCTTGGAAGCGGTTATTAAAGCCGGCGCCAAGACAGTTAACATTCCAGATACCGTCGGGTACAGCGTTCCTGTTGAATACGGACAGTTGATTGCTGATATCAAAAACAATGTTCCGAATATCAATAAAGTGGTGATTTCAACACACTGTCATGATGATTTAGGATTGGCGGTCGCTAATTCGTTGGCTGGAATACGCAGTGGCGCTCGGCAGGTTGAATGCACCATAAACGGCGTTGGTGAACGCGCCGGCAATGCTTCGATGGAAGAAATTGTCATGGCGCTCAAAACCCGCGCGGATATTTATAAATGCACAACAAGCATAAAAACTCAGGAGATCTGCCGATTGTCCCGGCTGGTTAGTAAAGCAACTGGATTTGTCGTCCCGCCCAATAAAGCGATCGTCGGCGGGAACGCTTTTCGTCATGAATCCGGTATTCACCAAGACGGTATTTTGAAAGAACGTTCGACCTATGAGATTATGTGTCCCGAAGATGTCGGCTTTGTTGAGACCGGCATTGTGTTAGGCAAACACTCCGGCCGCCACGCGCTTAAAGACCGGTTAAAAGGTCTGGGCGTTGAACTGTCCGAGGAAGAATTGGACAAGGCCTTTGTCCGTTTTAAAAGTGTCGCGGATAAAAAGAAACATGTCTTCGATGAAGATTTACTGGCGTTGGTTGAGGACGAAGTTAAATTAATTGAAGAGAAATGGAAACTCGTTAACCTTATTACAAAAACCGCAACCAATATGAAACCTCAAGTGGAAGTTCTCCTGGAATCAAGCGGTAAAGTTTTTAAAAGCGATTCCTCCGGCGACGGTCCAGTCGATGCTTGTTATAAAGCGATTGATGCCGTGACAAAAACGAAAGGCGAGTTATTAGATTATGCGATCCAATCGGTCACCCAAGGTAAAGACGCGTTAGGTCAAGTCACTGTCAAAGTGAAAATCAACGATAAAATTGTGATTGCCCACGGCGCGAGCACGGACATTTTGGAAGCATCGGCCAAAGCCTATATCAACGCCGTCAATAAAGTCCTGTCTTAAATCCTGCTTTATCCAATTTTTTAATTCTCCCAATTCCCCAAAAAAATCAACAACGCGTGTGACAACAAGGAGGAATTATGGGAAAATCATCTATCACTCAAAGCCAAGATACGATCGACCAAGAAATCATCGTAAGTAAAATCATCTTTTTGAGAGAAAAGAAGGTTATACTTGATCGTGATTTAGCAGAGCTTTATGAAGTACAAACACGAGTTCTTAATCAGTCGGTAAAACGCAATATAGAGCGTTTTCCTGAGGACTTTATGTTTCAATTAACCAAGGTTGAGATGAAAAATTGGATGTCACAAATTGTGAGTTCCAATCGAGAAAAAATGGGATTAAGAAAAAGGCCTTATGCCTTTACTGAACAAGGAATAGCTATGTTGTCTAGTGTATTAAATAGCAAAAGGGCCATACAAGTCAATATCACAATTATGCGGACATTTACTAAGCTTCGTGCAATGATGCTGGCTCATAAAGAGCTTCGAGAGAAAATAGAAGAAATGGAACGGAATTTTCAATCACAGTTTAAATTATACGATGAGCATTTCAAAATTATTTTTCAAGCCATTAAACAATTGCTTGAACCCCCGCCTGAAAAACCCAAAGAAAAAATAGGATTCCATCCCCATGCCCGAGCCTGACGCTCTTTATGGAATTATCGGTGATCCGTTAAGCCACAGTCTCTCACCTTTGATGCATAACGCTGCTTTTCAAGCGCTGCGCATAAATGCCGAATATAAATTGTTTCCGCTTAAAGAGGAAGAGCTTAAAAATTTTTTCACAGTCTTAAAGAAAGAAAACAGCCCCATCGCTGGACTTAACGTTACGGTCCCTTATAAAGAGAAGACCGTTGAATTTATGGACTTACTAAGTCCGTTTGCCAAAAAAGTGATGGCGGTTAATACGATTGTTATCAAACCAAACCGTTCTTTAGAAGGTTTCAACACCGACGGACCGGGATTTCTCACGCATCTAACCGAATTAAAAGTAAACACGGCCGGGAAACGTATCGCGATTCTCGGCGCCGGCGGCACGGCGCGTTCGATTTTAACGGTCTTGTGTTTGCTTCCGGAAAAACCCGAATCGATTTTCATTTATAACCGGCATTATGAAAAAGCCGAGGCGTTGATCCGCGATTTGGGATTAAGGATGGATGCGAGCATTATTGAACCGGTTAAAACAATCGAAGATCTTAACATTGAGCTTGCCAATATTCTTATCAATACAACTTCCGTTGGGCTTAAAAATGATGACCCCATATTAATCGATGAATCGCATCTGCACAGTCATCTTTTTGTGTACGATGTCATTTATAATCCTGCTGAAACACAATTACTGAAGATAGCCAAAAATAAAGGCGCCCAAACCGCGAACGGTCTGGGGATGCTTTTTTATCAGGGCGTCCTGGCGTTTCAACGCTGGACGAATATACAATTGGATGAAAAAATTAAAATGAAAATGCGCAAAAGCCTTGAAAGCGGGATTAAACATGACCACTGAAGAAATTTTTATGTCGATGTGTGTTTTTATTTTCGGAGCGCTTATCGGAAGTTTCCTTAATGTTTGCATTGTACGCATGCCGCAGGAAAAATCTGTGGTGTGGCCTGGTTCGTATTGTCTGAAATGCCAAAAACCGATTTCCTGGTACGACAATATCCCATTTATAAGTTATTTTTTTCTCGGCGGGAAGTGTCGGTTCTGCGCAGAAAAGATTTCAATCCGCTATTTTGTAGTGGAATTTATAACTGCCATTACATTTCTTATTTTTTATCAGCATTTTGGTGGTCAGTGGATTTTATTGCCGTATTTAATCTTAGTTTCCGGGCTTATTGTGGCCACGTTTATTGATTTGGAACACCGGATTATCCCGGATGAAATCAGTTTAGGCGGCATTGTGGTTGGTTTGATTTTTAGTTTCGCCCTGCCGCAGATGCACGCGACCTATTCTCATTGGCTTTCATTATGGAAATCATTTTTGGGTGTTTTGATCGGCGGTGGGTCGATTTACGCGATGGGAATGCTCGGTGATTGGCTTTTTAAAAAAGAATCCATGGGCGGAGGAGATGTAAAATTGTTGGCCGCTATCGGCGCGTTTTTAGGATGGCAGCTTGCAGTATTAACATTTTTTATCGCGCCATTTTTCGGGGCGGTCGTCGGCATTTACGAAAAAATCCGGACCAAAGACAGCACAATCGCCTATGGCCCATTTCTCGCCCTGGGGGCGATTATCAGTTTATTTTACGGTCCGTTAATTCTGAATTGGATTTTTAATAATTATGGATTGGGATATTAAAACGTCTAAGGTTTTATGAAAGCCGTTTATATTAATGCGTTTGGCGGGCGTGATAAATTAATTTACGGCGAATTGCCTAAACCTCAACCCGGCGAAGGCGAGGTTTTAGTCCGCATTAAAGCGGCCGGTGTTAATCCCGTCGATTGGAAGATCCGTCAGGGAATTTTAAAAGAGCGGGGATTTCCGCATCAATTTCCGCTTATTCTCGGTTGGGACATGGCGGGCGTTATTGAAGAGCACGGCCACAGCGCCCGGCGGTTTGAAATCAATGATGCGGTCTTTGGTTATTGCCGTCGGCCAACGATTCATCTAGGAACGTATGCGGAATATATTGCGCTCCCGGAAAGTTATATCACGGCCAAACCCAAAAAACTTTCCTTTGAACAAGCCGCAGGCGCGCCGCTCACATCGCTGATTGCGTATCAATCGGTTTTGGAAGCAGGAGCGCTTAAGAAAGGTCAATCGTTCGTTATTATCGGAGCTTCGGGCGGTGTTGGATCGTTTGCCGTTCAATATGGAAAAATTAAGGGAGCGAAGGTTTTGGCGCTGACCAGTTCTAAGAATCACGATTATCTAAGAAAATTAGGCGCGGATATAACGGTTGATTATGCGGTCGGTGATTTCCGGACAAGTATTCAAAAATTCTTCCCGAAAGGTGCTGATTTTGTTTTTGCCTGCGCGGGCGGTGAAAGTCTGCTTAAAAGTTATGACTGCGTCAAAAAAGGCGGAAGGCTGGTTACAATCGTTGAACGCGGCGATGAATCGCTCGCCAAATCAAAAGGGATTCAGCTGCATTATGTGTTTGTCGAACCAAACGTGCGGCAGCTTGAACAGATTAGTCAATGGTTGGACAAAGGTCAGCTAAAACTGACCATCTCAAAAGTGTTTCCGCTCGCCGAAGCCGCTCAAGCGCATGAAGCCATTGAAACCGCGCACACGCGTGGAAAAATTGTGTTAAAGATTTAATTCTCCCTAAATCTTGAGTTGACTTTTGTTGATATTACATTATAATTTGCCTATCTTTTCTTGGGCGTTTTATATTTTTCGATAAATTCCGCCGGAAACACATAAAAATTTTTTAAAAAATTCTAGTTTTATTCCCCTGTAGCTCAGTCGGTAGAGCAATTGGCTGTTAACCAATGGGTCCGAGGTTCGAGCCCTCGCGGGGGAGCCACTTCGGACGCTCAGACAAACCTCGAGCGTCCGCGGTTAACGCCTCATCTTGATTTATCGTCGAGATGGGGCGTTTTCCGTTTGTAGGATGGCAAATTTCGGGCATTTGGGGCTCTTCAGGGCGCATTACCAGCATTCTTAAGTCAATATGGTCATCAAAGACAAATACTTCCTTTATGAGGGCTTTCATGAAAGTTCTAAGGGCGTCTGGTGATGCTTTATCCAGATTCTTTAAGACAAAACGAATATTGGAGTGGAGGTATTCTGGGGAGTTGGCGGAGGTTTGGGCTACATGTTTCTGTTCATATAGCTTGCTTATTTGACTTTCCAAAATTATGATTTTTCCATCTAGTTCGGCTATCTTTGATTTAAATGTGTTTCCTTGAGATAAAGCATTATCGCCCATTGCTAAATTAAGTAATTTATTAGCATCGGCTTTAATTGTCTGTAATCGCAGTTCCGCTTCTTTAATTAGTTTTTCAATTTTCTCTGCTTTAACTTGGCCCTCAAGAATTGCCTCGCCAATTGCTTCCACTAGGATTCGTTGATCATTTGATGCTTTCTTTAGAAAGTCAATTAGTGCCTGATCAAATATAGTGGCAGAGAAACCCGGCATATCGCAGCCCATTTTTTGTTTGGATCGGCCGCAGATATAGTAAAAGAATTTTTTGCCGGTATGCCCTTTGGAGGAAATTGAAATGTAATGACTGCCGCACTTACCGCATTTTAATAAACCGCTTAGAAGGTAATTATATTCTTTTGGTTGTGGAATGAATCTATGACCGGGTAACTTTGCACTCATGACTCTATTGGCTTCATGCCAAAGTTCATCATCAATTAGAGGGGCATGAATGCCTTTATGTGTTTCCTTGGCGTAATGAATGTATCCTTTATAAAATGGATTCTTAATAATGTCACAGAGAGTTTGTTTTCTCCATTCCTTACCGCCGCATGTTTTGAGCCCTTGATTGCCCAATTCTTTAGCTATTTCTGATAAAGATCGGTTATCGGCAGCCATTTTCCAAATGAGTTTTAATCTTGGTGCAACTTTCTCATCAATCTCAACTTTGTGAGGTTGTCTTCCGTTTGAAAGAGGGACGCCGTTCTTGACTAATTTATAACCGTATGGCAGAAAACCGCCGATCCATTTGCCTTGGCGTACACGGGCAATTGCGGAGGCTTTTACGCGTTCACCGGTCAATTCGCGTTCAAAGGCTGAAAGCAGACCAAGAATTCCTATAACCACTCGGCCGATAGCGGTCGAACTGTCCAAATTCTCCCGTACAGAAACAAAATCCACGTCGTTTGCACGGAATAAATCAATCATGGCATAAAGGTCGCGTGGATTGCGCGTCAGACGGTCCAGCCTAAAGAAGATCACACCGTCAAATGACTTTTGAGAGGTTATGTCATTTAGTATTTTTTGAATTCCCGGCCTGTTTAAGTCTTTTCCAGAATATCCATCATCCTTAATTATGCCGCTATCACCCATAGTGGCCATTTCATGACCAAAGGCATCTAGCATGTTTTTGCAGTGATGGGCCTGGGCATCAAGAGTGGTGAAATCGCCTTGGGCTTGGTCATCCGTAGAGCAGCGGGTGTAGATAACAAATCGCTTTTTCTTCGCTGGAATCATGCTTCATCTTTGGTTAGTAGGTGGCTACATAAAGTCATTGCGTTATTTCCAACCCTATATTAAAAAGTATATAAGTCAATATACTTCAATAATTTACATTTGTGAGAAAGGATTAGGGGATTCTTTGTTTCCCCTTAAGTCCTATACGGACTTTTTTTATTTACTGTCGGGAATTTTTACGAAATGAAAGATTCTTCCGACAGTTTTTGGAAAAACTCCGTATAGGACTTAAGGAGGGGCAAATTCCTTGGGTCAACGAGCAACAAATAATTTTAAGAAGCGTTTTGGGGACAGAATTCAGCTGGTTTATTTGGATAAGCCTTTAAAAGGAGCTGAACGAAGAACACAAAACGGAAAAATTATCGAGGCCTTTTCGGCGCTTTTAGCCGGCATTTTAAGAAGAGAGCCCACTCCCGATGAGATCGCAGGACTTAAGCATCTATCGGAAAAGTAACTATGAGTGGGCCTCGCTGTTTTTTGGGGCACCCATTGAGGTGCCCCTATTATTTGTAACTACAAAGGACTCTTTACTCAATGGGAGCTTCGATGCGCTCGCAGTTTGGTGAAGGAATTTCAAAGTAAATTTTCTAACCTAGCCAAAGAGGGGTTTGAAGATTTATTGCAGGAATGTCTGACGCATTGGCTTTTTGTTAAGGACAAGTACGGTGCATATGATGAAAAGAACCACAAAACATTAATGAAGGAAGTTATCAGAAATAAGCTGCGCGATATTGGAGCCAAAAAAGGGGCACAAAAAAGAAGAATGTTAGATCAATCGATATCCCTTGATCAATTGTTGGAATCCACGGATGAGGAGGATTTCGGAAAAGTCTTTGCCGCCGAAGATCAGAATTTCAAAAAGATATTTGCAGAGGAACTTTCGTTGGCCCTTGATCGTATCTCCGAGAATCTTTCCTTAAGGCAGAAGAAATTATGCAAAGCATTGGGCGAAGAGGGCATGAATATTTACCAGGCAAGTAAACAGCTTCAAATCCCGCGGACCACCATATATGAGGAGATCAAACGCATTAAAGAGATCTTTTCTAAAGAAGGTCTGCAAGATTATTTAGAACCTTAAGGGGGACATATGACCGACGTTTGTCGATTTGAGTTTGAAGAGAAGGTAAGCAAGAAATTTATCGAGAGTCAGATCTCGTTGGCGATCATTACGGCTGAATGCACTTTTGGTCAGGCGCGGGTGCGATTAAGCGCAGCGTATCTCGTTTCAAAAGGGAAAGCGGTTATCGACGTTTCAAATGAAGTGGGAGAACAGATTGCCCAGGTATTCATTGGATTAATGACAAGGGCTGTGGGCGAGAAGAAATTCACGGTTAACCGGGTTAAAAATAAGGACTGATTATGACGAAAGAGAAAGGCAAAAAGACTGCTGTGCGTTGTTTAAGATGTGATCGTATTTCATATGTCGAGATTGTGGCTCAATGCCGGCATTGCGGATCATACGCCGTCAAGATTCTGAAAAAGAAGAAAGCAGAGTGATGACGTGGCTATTGACCGGTTTATCTATTGTTGGGGTGATCTTAAATATTTGTCATGATCGCCGCGGTTTTTTGCTTTGGATGATTACCAATGCGGCTTGGGGAGTTGTTGATTTCCGCCATGGGCTTTATGCCCAGGCGTTTTTATTTGTTGTGTACTTCTTTTTGGCTCTATGGGGATGGTTGGCGTGGAAAAGATAAAGAATGTAAAAAAAGAGAATTTTGAAATCAGAGATTTACGCGACTGTAAATTTCTTTGGCTGGACAAGGCAGCACTTGAATTGATCAGTCAGAAAACGGGAAGTCTTGGAATATCCGTTTACTGCTGGCTTTGCTTTTACGCTGATGGCAAAGACCAAGACTGTTATCCTTCCACAGCCACTTTGGCTAGCCGCTGCGATCTAAGCAGGCGCACCATTATGCGTGTTTTAAAAGAACTAGAATTGATCAGGGCCATTTTCATTGTGCGGGAGAATGGTAAAACCAGCCTTTATAAGCTGCTGGATATACCCCATCAATCAACAGCAAAAACCAGTGCTGTTTCTGTCACTGGTGTCAATAGCGATACCGGAGCGGTGACAGAAACGACACAGCCACCGGTGACTGCAGAGACACCCTATCAACAATCATATAATCAAGAATCAATTAACAAATCAGCAAGCTGTCTTTTTGATTTCTGGAAAGACATAAAGCTTCCTTATCCCACTCCGACAGCCCAAGCGGTTCAAGAGCTGGATGGTTTATGCCAACAGCTATTGAACGAGGTTAACCTTTACAGATTCATATTGGACTACCGCACAGATCGCGGTTATCCACCGCCAGTAGATGGACTGATCAAAGCGTGCCGTATTTATGACCGATACAAACACCGCATTGATAACCCATGGGGTTGGTTCCGTAAGATGACCGAGGTTAAAAGCAGGGAGTATTTCGCAGATCAACAGGTTAAACAGCATGAGAAGATCAAGAAGGAGCCGGCAGTTATAGGCAACATACTGGCCAAGATGGTGCAAGCGGGCCAGTAAGTAAACGGGTCCTTCGGGCGGGGGTGGCTATAGCGGGTCGGCAGGCGCGCGAGCTGTCCGTCCACAAAAAATTATTTTTTGGCATGTCACAGCACTGGAGGTTTTGATGGTTAAGAAAAAGACTACAAATAAGCAAATTAACATAGCCCCCGAAATTCAAACGGTTTTGTTGAAAGATATCATCCCCGACGAAGAAAATCCTCGAAAAATAAAAAGCGAGGCATACAAAGGTCTTCAAAAGTCTATGGAGAGATTCGGGTGTGTGGTGCCGCTGGTAGTCAATAAATGTGACATGACGCTTGTCTCAGGTCACCAACGCCTAAAGGTGCTGCAGGCGACAGGAATTGAATCGGTTCCTGTAATTATGGTCGATTTAAATGAGATTGAACGGCGTGCGCTTTTGGTCACCATGAACAATACCGAGATCATGGGAGAGTTCACAGATGCTTTGCGGCCATTTATTGATTTAATCCGGGACAATATGCCAGATGAGTTTCTGGACCTTAAGATTGATACCCTTAAAAGTAAGCTGGGCATGGATAAACCGGAAAAAATTGGCAATACGCTTGCTGATGATGTGCCTAAACCGCCTAAGGTGCCTAAAACTAAGCGCGGAGATATTTATATATTAAGCGATCACCGATTAATGTGCGGGGACAGCTTAAACGAAAAAGACGTTGAGCAGCTGATGGATGGTAAAAAGGCGCGACTATTTGCATCGGACCCGCCTTATTTGGTTGATTACACGGGAGCCAATCGGCCAACAGGTAAAGATGGAAAAGGAGGCGGGAAGGATTGGTCAGATACCTATCACGAAATTGATATCAAAGATGCGGGTACATTTTGGTCGGACTATTTGAGGGTAGGACTCAAGTTCGTTAATCCAAATGCAGCAATTTACATTTGGCATGCTTTTAAAAGGTTTGATGTTCTTAAAGCATGCGTTGAATCTTTAGGAATGATTTGTCATCAGCAGATTATCTGGGTCAAACCCAGTCCAATCCCTTCATTTTGTTTTTATCAATGGCGGCATGAGCCGTGTGTTTTGGTTTGGCAAAAGGGGAATAAACCGAAATTCACAGCAGCTGCAAACAAAACAAATAGCGTTTGGAATCCTGGCTTAATGAAATCCGGGGATCCTACCAAGCCGGAATATTACACCGATGTCTGGGAGTTGGATTGGGAAGGAAAGAAGCGGCTTGGAAAACATATCCATCCCACTCAAAAGCCCACAGAGGTTTTTGCGATACCTATGCGTGTTCATACAAACGAAGGGGATATTTGTTATGAACCATTTAATGGTTCAGGATCACAGATTATTGCAGCGGAGCGTTTACATCGGCGTTGCTTTGCGATGGAAATTGAACCAGTCTTTTGTGATGTGACAGTTCAGCGATGGGAAGATTTTACCGGCAAAAAAGCAAAATTAATCAAAAAGTCATAGAGATCAAGTGGTTAAAAAGAAACTCAACAATACGGATGTGGTAAAAATTGCTGAACAAAAGCGGCATTTATTTCTTTTGGAGAAAGTCCAACAAGGAAAACCGCTTAGTGAACGTGAGATTGTCGAGATTAGACATTTTGAGGCCGTGCATGAGCCGCATGAGGGATGTGTGAATAGCATTGAGAATCTTGCCAAAATTTTTAAAGTGGATCGACGTACCGCATATCGATGGAATGAAGAAGGCATGCCGTGGCAAAAAGACGGCTGGTGGAATATTGTAGAGGTTCAAAAATGGCGTGAAAGTCGCAATAAGAAAAAAGAGCAAGAACCAGAGGGTCAATTTGAAGCCAAGATTGCGGAGGTAAGGTATAACCTTTTAAAATTAAATTATGAAGAACGTATCGGGGATGTGATCTCACTGGCAAAAGTAAAAGAGGATATCGGCAGCGAAATTCTTATCATTAAGCAGCAATTTCTTTCTCTACCGCGTCAAATTGCTCCGCAGTTGTTCGGATTAGAAATCATCGAAATAGAAGAACTTTTAGAAAAGAAACTCAAAGAAATTATATCAGGATTTGCCAAAGGGAAATATCGGTGAGGCAAGTTGAAGAAAGCTTTTTTTGTGAATTATTTAACCTATGGGATTTGCCGGCTGATCTTACCGTTTCACAATGGGCGGATCAGAATAGGGTTTTGGACCCGCGCTCGTCATCCGAACCCGGGCAGTGGTCGACCGCGCGTACGCCGTATCTTAAGGGCATCATGGATGGTTTTAATGATGCAAAGGTCAGGTCAATTACGATCATGGCGTCCACCCAGGTCGGCAAGACCGAAGCAATGCTTAATATTTTTGGTTACATTGTTGATCAGGATCCCGGTCCTGCGCTGTGGGTCAATACAACCGAGGAGTTAGCAAAAAGTTTTTGTAAACACCGGATTCATCCTCTGGTCACAATGTCACGGACCTTAGTTCAACATTTGACTGGCAAAGAGGATGATCTAGCGAAACTCGAAATCAGTTTTGACCGAATGCCTTTGTTTATTGCCTGGTCGAATTCGCCGGCGGTACTTTCATCAAGACCGATTAAATATATATTCTTTGATGAGGTTGATAAGTATCCAAAATTCTCCGGTAAGGAAGCAGACCCTATAAAGCTGGGAGAAGAACGTACAAGCACATTTTGGAATCACAAAATAATCAAATGTTCAACGCCAACGACCAAAGAAGGATACATCTACAATGATTATCTTAAGACAGACAGATGCCAGTATTACGTTCCATGTCCGCATTGCGGGCACTACCAGGTTTTAAATTTTCATCAGGTGAAGTGGCCGAAAGACGAATTTACAACCCAGGAGTTAAAGGATAGGCGGCTGGCAACATATGAGTGTCTTAAATGCAAAGGAAAAATTAAGGACATTCATAAAAACAGGATGTTACAGCGGGGCGTGTGGTGTCCAGAATCTTGCGAAGTCAAAGATGGCAAGATTGTTGGAGAGGTACCGGTAACAACGCGCCGCGGCTTCTGGATCAATGCGCTTTATTCGCCATGGTTGACATTTTCTGATTTGGCAGCGGAGTTTTTGGAGTCAAAGGATCAAATTAATGATTTGATGAATTTTATCAATTCAAAGCTGGCCGAAATTTGGGAGGAGAGTTTAGGGACTAAGAAGCCGGATCAGCTTAAAAGATTGGCCAGTCATTGTGATGCCGGTGTTGTTCCTTCTGAAGCGCAGATTTTACTTGGAGCGGTAGACGTTCAGCGGGATCACTTTTATTTAACGATCAGGGCCTGGGGTTTTCGTCAAAAATCCTGGCAGATTTTATCAAAGCGGGTAGAAAGTTGGGAAGATGTTGAACATTATATGATCGACACAGAATATCCAAGCGAGATTGAAAGTATCGGGAATTTTAGTGTCAGACTTTTTACGATTGATACGGGACACCGCGCAAGTGAGGTTTATGATTTTTGCCGTAGACATGGTGATATAGCCCGCGCTATTAAAGGGCGACGGGTCATTAGCGGGATTCCGTATAGTGTGAGCAATATTGATAAATATCCGGATGGCAGACCAATGCCAGGGGGTCTTAAGCTATATCTTCTGGATACGACATTTTTTAAAGATAAGATTACGCGTTTGGTTGAGAATACGGCAGCCGAAACGCCTGGTGGATGGTATTTCCATAAAAACCCTACGGAAGACTATCTCAATCAGTTTTGCTCTGAACACAAAATCATCATCAGAGATAAAAAAGGCCGGCCAACTGAGGCTTGGGTGCCGGTTGGGAGGCATACAGCAACTCATTATTGGGATTGTGAAGTATATGCCATGGCGGCAGCTGAAATGCTGCACGTTTTTTCTATGCAGCCGGATGAAAGCCGTCATGTTTATCAGCCGGAAAGCGGCAAAAGCAACTGGATCCCTAAAAAGACTGGCTGGATAAAGCATGGGTAATTGGATCCCAAAAAAGAAGGGTTGGATCGGAACTCCGGTATCTTCACCGGAAATAGAAGCCCAGCCACAGCCTCAAGAATATGGTGTTGTTTTTTATCCTGTGCGGTGTCCGAAAAGTAGTTGTAGAAGCAAAAATAACCGGTGTTACAAAAGCACACCACCGATTCGATACCATATTTGCAATGATTGTGGGTACAGGTTTAAAAGCAGAGAGGCAGAGGATTAAAACAAGTCGTTACCAATTTGTGGTAACGACCCCATTGACGGCAGAGAATAAGTTCATAGAATAAAAATTGTTTAAAGATTTACGTTGATAGAAGGGTGGCCACCCCGATATCGACGAAAAAAGCGGCAATTTGGGTGCCCAAATCACTCGAATTGCCGCTTTTTTATTTAATGGAGGAGAAATGAAAAACAAAATTATAGGTTTAATGATTTTTATTTTTATTTCGATGACTTGCCGCGCTATGGCTGATTGTGTCGGAACTATTCAATCGATTACACAAGATCCGGATCAAGGAGACATAGTATTTACGACTGAATATGCCTTCAACGGAAAAGTCGTAGATGCATCGGAAATTCACTATGACGAAACAAGTGGTAACGAAACGGACATAGCAGAAAAAGCTCATGCAGATATAAGAAATCATTGCAATGTCTTGATTCTTCAAATTCCAGAAAATCAGGCATTCATTGAACAGGCTAAACTCGACCGTAAGAAAGAATTGACAAACCCTTTGGTGTCAAAACTTCAGGTTCTGGTTGGTGATCAATATACCGTGACTCAAGGAACAGTTGTTTTTCAGGGCAAGTCAATCAATGTTAAAGACGATAAGGAAAACTCGGTATCGGATGCCGTCATTGTCGAGGACATTAATTCGCCATGAAGAAATTTATTTTAGGATTGATGTTTTCTTTTTTCTGTTCGTTAGGGTGGGCGACTAACTATTGCACAGATTCAAACACAAAAGCTGCCTATAAGCTTGATGAGACTAGTGGGACCGTTACGGACTGCAGCTCTAACGCCAATAATAGCTCCTCTGTCACTAACGTCACACAGAATACAACGGGAAAATGGGGAGTAGGAGTTTCATTTACAAATTCAAATCCGCAAAAGATTTTAATTCCTTCAAGTACATCACTCAACAACATAAATCCGATTACCGTTTGTGCTTGGATAAAAAGAAGCGGCGCTGGTGGGGCAACAGGAAACCTGGCGGATGACGGCACCCTTCTTAGTAAAAACTGGAGAAGCTGGGCTTTATCTTTAAACACGACTTTGCAGGTTAGATGGTCGGTTCATTATTCTGGCGGAACTGCAGCCTGGACAACCACAAATGGGAGCATTGTGACCGGAACGTATACGCACGTCTGCGTTGTCCACAATAGGACCAATGGCTCGGCACCTAGTATTTATGTCAATGGAACGTTACAAAGCACAAATTCAAACTCAACAGATGCAACCATTGATGATGATTCTGGTCAAGCGATATGCATGGGAGAGGCTTGCGATTTAAACAGTGACCGGTTAAATGCTTTTGTGGATGAAGTATTAATTTATGGCGGGGCTTTAAATTCTACACAAGTAACCAATATAAAAAATTGCGGAATTGATGGTTCTCATTGTGCCAATGGTTTCCCAACTCCAGATTTGTGGAGGCATCCAAGATATGAATAAAAAATTTCTGTCATTAATTATTTCTTTGGTGATTCTTTTGCTCCCAGCGCAATCTTGGGCGATGTGGTTGACGATCAAGAAGGGGACGACATCAAAGATTATCACGATTCCCATATATGACAGTTCTTCAACGACTGGCGGCATGTTAACCGGCTTAGTTTACAATTCGAGTAGTTTGACAGCTTATTACAATCGCGAAGGAGCTTCTGGTGCCGCAACTTCAATAAGTCTAGTTAATGCCACAAAGGGGACATGGACTTCTGGAGGATTTATCGCGGTTGATGGTACCAATATGCCAGGCTGGTATGAGTTGCACATACCTGATGCGGCTCTTGCGACAGGTGCAAATTCAGCCGTTGTTGAATTAAAGGGCGCTGCAAACATGGTTCCTGTAAATATTATGATCCAACTGGTTGATTTTAATCCTGGTGAAGTCTCAACAGGGACTGGATCTAATCAGTTGGATGTTACCAGTGGACGTATTAAGGCAGATGTTGCATATTGGAACGCTTCTGCCGTAGCCACACCCGATACCGCCGGATATCCCAAGGTCACCCTTAAAGCTGGTAGTGGAACGGGTGAATTAAATCTATCCAGTGGGAACGTCACTGTAGGTACCAATAATGATAAATCCGGCTATTCATTATCGGGCACTTTAACCACTTTAGATTCCACCTTTGAGAGAGTTAACACAGCACAAGCGGGAGCAGCTGGTTCAATTACTTTAGACGCCGGCGCTTCAGCAACCGATAGTCTTTATAACGGTAATTGGGTATGCATCATGAGCAGCACCGGTGCTGGGCAATGCCGTTTGATCACTGGTTACACAGGATCGACTAAGGTTGCAACGGTCACACCAAACTGGACGACCAATCCATCTTCAAGTTCAGTTTTTGCCATTGTTCCAGCAGCTTATGAAGCTGGAAATAATGGGAATGTGGCAGGATCAGTTAATAGCGTTACCTCTGGAGTGACTGTTTCGATCAATAACGATAAGACCGGCTACAGTCTTACTCAATCTTTCCCCACGAATTTTTCCAGTTTAGGTATCGATGGCAGCGGCAGAGTTGATTTGGGCAAATGGATAGGAAATGCACCGAATGCGCTTATTTCCGGCCGTGTCGATTCAAATGCCCAGGTAGTTGGAGATAAAACTGGATACAGTTTGACGCAATCGTTTCCTACCAATTTTTCATCCCTTTCAATTGATTCAAGCGGAAGAACCACACTGACACCAATAGAGTCATCCGTCTTGGCTAGTGGGACGGCGCAAGCTGGTGCTTCGGGAAGCATAACTTTAGCTGCCGGAGCATCTGCTACGGATGATCTTTATAAGGGTTTGGTCGTAAAAATTTATGGAGGCACAGGAGCAGGCCAATCCAGAACGATTTCGGGATATATCGGTTCGACCAAGGTCGCAACAGTATCTTGGAATTGGACAGCCACACCAGATAACACTTCGACATACTCGCTTATGTCTGAATCCAATCCATCAATCAATAGCAGCTTACAGGTTTCAACAACGGCGAGTGATCCGTGGGGAACAGCTTTGCCAGGGGCATATGGAGCCGGAACAGCGGGGAATATTTTAGGAAACAATTTGAATGCTACCGTTTCATCGAGATTAGCCACAAGCGGCGTGCCTACAAACTTCAGTGCATTATCAATTGATGGATCCGGCCGCGTGGATTTAGCTAAGTGGATTGGTTCTGCCCCGAATGCGTTGATTTCAGGACGGGTTGATTCTAACGCTCAGGTGGTAGGTGATAAAACGGGATATACCGCAGCAACGGTTCAGGATAAGACTGGCTATTCATTATCTGGAACACTCACCACTTTAGATTCCACCTTTGAGAGGGTTAACACGGCCCAGGCCGGTGCAGTCGGTTCGATTACTTTAGACGCGGAGGCTTCAACGACCGATAACCTTTATAACGGAAACTGGGTCTGCATTATGAGCAGCACTGGTGCCGGGCAATGCCGTTTGATCACCGGCTATACAGGATCGACTAAGGTTGCAACGGTCACGCCAAACTGGACAACCAACCCATCTTCAAGTTCAGTTTTTGCCATTGTTCCAGCAGCTTATATTTCTGCAGTCAATGGATCCGTCACGGTGGGAACGAACAATGACAAGACCGGCTACAGTTTAACCCAAGCATTTCCGACCAATTTTAGTTCCATGGTAATTGACAGTAATGGTCGCATCGATTTGAGCAAGTGGCTTGGAAGTGCACCTAACGCGCTTATCTCTGGCCGCGTGGATGCCAATGCACAAGTGGTTGGAGACAAAACAGGATATACCGCATCAACCGTCAGCGATAAAACCGGTTATAGCTTGACGCAGGCGTTTCCAACTAATTTCAGTTCATTATCAATAGATGCGTCAGGTCGTACTGATATCGGTAAATGGTTGGGAACAGCAGTTACAGCAACGACAACAGCCGGAAAACCGGACGTTGTTATTGTGACCAATAATGACAAGACAGGATACACCGTTTCAACTGTTGGAGATAAGTCTGGGTATTCTTTAAGTTCTGCCGGTGTCGCTGCTATCTGGAATGAATTGCAAAGCGGCCACACCACATCTGGGACTTTCGGTAAATATCTTGATGCGCAGATTTCAACGATTACGGCACCTTCCGCGGCGACTATTGCACAATCGGTTTGGGATGAACCTATTTCTGGTCATTTAGCTTCCGGCTCAACTGGTCAGAAACTTAATACCGCAGGTAATGCTGGGGATCCCTGGGCTATTGATATTTCCAGCGGATACAGCGGTAAAGCTGGAGAAACTATCCGCCGTATTGATCAAGATACGAATGGAAACAAAGATGGCAGCGATTATAACGGCATTGAAAAACTAATCAGGGCGCAGAGGTAAGTATGGATTACATTCCAGTTAATACCGAATTCGTTGATGTCGTAGCCATCCCTGAGTCCACAAGTAGCGATACTGTCAGTTTTAAGGTCTATAAAGCTAGTGACGGATCCATATTTGCTCAGGGCAATGCCGTATTTGTGGGAGGAGTAAATTGGAAAGTAACCTTTACTCCTACGACTTTGAATGAAGTTTACAGCATTGATGTCAAAGATGAAACTTTGGATGTCATTCATTCCAATAGTTTCAAGGCAGTAACGCTCACATCATTATCGCAGCCGGTTAATGATGACAACACTGATGAACCTACAGCTGCAGACTTACTGACCGAAGTCAATAAGGCGATTAAGAAAAGAATTGCCGGTGATGCCGTGCAGTCATATTCAATCGGCGGACGTAATCTTCAATATATGTCCATTGATCAGCTTTACAACATTCGAGAGAAATTGCGCATGGAAGTCAATGCTTCAAAAGGGCCTGCCCGTAATGTAGGCGGATTTAGAAAAAATCAAACCGGAGTTAGAAACTGGCAGGATTTATATGAGTGTTAAAAAAGAGAAACAAGGATTACTTGAGAAATTTAATAGCGGTGTAGATCGCGCCATTGGCATTTTTTCTCCTAAGAGGGAGCTTGAACGCCGGATGTGCCGAATGGCTAATACGTTTGCTATGCGGGGAAGTTATGAGGGCGCCAGGCGTGATCCGGCCAGGGCCGATTGGTTACCGCGTGGCGGATCTGCGGATGAGGACATTCTTGATGATCTTCCCATGTTACGTCAGCGTAGTCGGGATTTAGACCGTAATGATGCGATCGCGTCTGGAATAAGTTCGACCATGGTTTACAACGTTATTGGACACGGCATGTGCCCGCAGAGCCAAATAGATAAAGACAGGATAGGCCTGGATGATGCGTCAGCAACAAAATTTCAAAGTGACATAGAAAAAGTCTGGGAGCGCTGGACCCCGTTTGCTGACACGGGTGGTCGCATGAGTTTTTGGGAAATGCAGCAGGTGATTATTCGGCAAATCATCATGAACGGGGAAGTTATCTTTTTAAGGGAGTCAATAACTGATGAGCCGTGGAGGCCGTATAACCTGGCTTTTAACATGGTTGAGGCAGACCGTCTTGATACGCCATCGGATAAATTAGCGGATAAATCCATCAGAAGAGGTGTTGAATTAGGAGATCGCGGGCAGCCGGTAGCTTATTGGATATGCAACACGCACCCGGGGGATTTTACTTATTCTAAACGTGCCCCTGATTCTAAACATTACGTCCGTTTTCCCATCAGAAGCCCCTACGGGCAGCTTAATGCTATGCATCTTTATTGGATGAAACGCCCAGGGCAGACGCGTGGAGAGCCATTCTTGGCACCTGTTTTAAATAAATTTAAAGATTTGGCGGATTATATGGAAGCGGAATTGATTGCTAATAAAATTGCTGCCTGTTTCGCGCTTTTTATCAGACAAAACAATCCGTATGACTCGGCTTTAAAAGCAACCACGAGAACAGAGAACAGCAAAAGGATTGAAGAACTATATCCAGGCCTTATTGAGAGGTTGGGTCCTGGTGAGGAGGTACAAACAGTTAATCCGACCAGGCCTGGTGCTCAATTCGACCCCTTTGTAGACAAAATTTTGTGTTTTATAGGTGCGAGTATTGGATTGCCCCGAGAGCTTATCTTAAAAGATTTCGGTAAATCTAATTATTCAAATACTAGAGCCGCAATCTTAGAAGCCAGAAAAATGTTTAAGTCCAAACAATTATGGCTATCTGAAAAATTCTGTCAGCCGGTATTTAACTTGCTGGTGGAAGAAGCATTTTTGCGTGGGGAGATTAAAGCGCCTAATTTTTATCAATTTCAACAGGATTATAGTCGTTCCAAATGGATCGGTCCTGGATGGGGATATATTGACCCCGAGAAAGAAATCAACGCGGCAACAGAGGCAGTTGCCAATAATCTATCGACGCTGGCAGATGAGTGCGCCGCGCATGGTAGGGATTGGGAAGATGTTCTTATTCAACGTCAGCGCGAAGAGAATATGAAAAAAGATTTAGGAATCCCCGATGCCAATGCGCCTAACACAACGATTACCATTGGTCGCAATGGCAAGCCGTCTAACCAAGGAGATCCCAATGCACAAGAAAGTCAATGAGCTGGTTTTTTTAAGGCCATGGGCAATGAAGCAAGATACGTTGATAGCGATGACTGAAATTGTCGAACGCCATCTTAATGGAGTCAAACTTTCTCAAGATGAAATTGCAGCAAAGATTGGAGCTGATAAGAACGAACCGCCGGCTTATGAAGTGATTAACGGTGTAGCCAATATTCCAATTTTTGGAGTGATCGCAAAGCGTGCTGGCATGGTCGGAAGTATTTCGCAGCCGCGCGGGACATCAGTTGAGCAGATTCAAAATGATTTTCTTGCAGCTTTGGAGGATCCAAAGGTTAATAGCATTTTGCTTAATATTGACAGCCCTGGGGGAAGTGTTGCCGGCATTCTGGAATTATCAGATTTAATTTATCAAGCACGTGGGCAGAAGCCGGTTGTGGCTTTTGCTAATGGTCAGATGGATTCGGCAGCTTATTGGTTAGGTTCGTCAGCGGAGAAAATATTTACCACAAAGAGTTCAGAGGTTGGTTCCATCGGTGTTTATACCGTGATCAGTGATTATTCAATTCTTTATCATAACGAAGGGATAAAGAAACAAGTTATTAAAGCCGGTAAATTCAAGGCAGCCGGCGATCCGTCAAAACCATTAACAGAGGAGGAAAAAAATTTAATTCAGGAAGAAGTTAATTCTTATTACGACCTTTTTGTTGAGGCTATTGCGCGTAATCGCGGTTTGGCCATGGATAACGTTTTAAAGGTCGCTGATGGCCGTGTTTTTATTGGCCAGAAGGCCGTTGATGCGGGACTGGCAGATGGTATCCGTACATTTGAGGATCTCTTAGGGCGCGGATCATCAGCTGCAGGTGGAAGAGGGACAAAGACCAAAGTAATCGCTAGTTCAGATGGCGTTCAGATAGAGACACAAGGGAATTTAGATAAAAATCACAAACAGGAGGAAGAAAAAATGCAATTAACAATCGAGAAAGTCAAAGCAGAGCATGCAGCGGTTGCGGATGCTCTTTTACAGGAAGGTAAAGCAGCCGGCATTGAAGAAGGAAAAGTTATAGGGATCGAAGAAGGTAAGAAGATCGGTATTGAAGAGGCCAAAAAAGCTGCAGCTGCGGAAGCTGTCGCTGCCGAGAAAGTACGTTGTTCGGCGATTCTTGAATCCATGCCTCCAGGTGCCAGAAGTATTGCTGCTACCGCGATCAAGGAAGGATTAAGTGTGGAGGCTTCCAAAGCCAAATTTTTGGATGCCATCAATGCAGGCACCATCAAATCAATCGGTGATGGTGGAGGGGAAGAAGCTTTAAATGCTGCAGAAGCTGCCGCTGGCAGCGACCCAACCGGCAAGAAGCATCTGGAACGCGCAGAGAAATATGCCAAGGAAAACAATTGCGATGTCGTCACAGCTTTAAAGGCAACCGCAAAACCAAATAAGCAATAAGGTTCTTTTAGGTATAGCTTTTTAAAAAATTAACAGGAGGGATAAAAAATGTCTCAAGAAAATCATGGAGTTAAAACGCTTCTCACAAGTGCCGATTTATTAGTGTATCGCCGTTTAAAACTCGACGGCTCGCAAAATTATGTTTATGCCAATGCGGGTGAAGAGTTTGTTGCTGTTTCAACCGATAACACCTTAAATGGTCAGCCCCAAGGTGGTGCTCTTCGCACATCTGCCAGGACTTTTAAGATGACTGCATCGGGTGTCATTGCTGCAGGTGCCACCATTTACGGCGATATTAACGGAAAAATTAGCACAACCGTTTCCGGTAATCCTATTGGTATCGCTCTTGAAGCTGCAACGGCAGACGGCGATATCATCGAATGTTTTTTAAATAATGGTGCTGCTGGGACCCTCGATGGGGCTAGTACCGGTATCGTTGCCGATGGCGGCAATGGTGCGTTTCCGGTGATTTTTGCCAAGCAGGGGATCACCGATGCGTCTGGTGCAGGTGTGACCATTGTGACCGCACCTTATAAATTCAGGATTATCAATTGGTGGGTTGTTGCACGCGACACAACGGCTGCCAACGTGAAGTTAAATAATAACGGAACTGACGCAACCGCAAATATCGCCAAAGGTACTGTTAATGACACCATTGTGCCAGGCGGTACGATTGTCGCGGCTCAAAAAGATGTTCTGGCTGCAAGTCCATTAAAAGCCATTGCGTCTGTTGCTGGGGCTTTCGATGTATTTGTCATGGTTATCAAGGTCTAATTTAAAACGGAATTAAACCAAAGATTCTTAAACAGGAGGTATTTCAATGATTCTTCAAGTCGGACAACGCGCCACACCGCGCCTGGATTTAGGTGCTGCATTCATGCAGTATATGCAAAATAACAACGATTTTATTGGGCTTAATGTTTTCCCCATCTTTGGTTCTCAATTGATGGCGGCTTATTTCCCAGCCATTACCCGCGAAAGTATTTTACGTCGGGCGACGACCAAAAGGGCCCCGGGCGGTAAGTATAACCGGGATGGTTTTGAAACGGTGGATATCCCCTTTAGCTGCGTTGAAAACGGCTTGGAAGGGGTTGTGGATGATGCAAAAAGGAATTTGTATCAGAGTTCCTTTGACGCGGAATTGGTTCACACCCAAATCTTAGGACGCCGTCTTTTGATCGAACAAGAAGTAAGAATTAAAACTTCGGTTATTAATACCACGGTCTTCACAGGCACACCCTTTTATAAGGACAATTCTGCAAATCCTTGGACGACTGTGGGAACGGATGTACGCAGTCAGGTTACTTTTGCCAGAGAGAAAGTTCGCTCTAACTGCGGCATGTCGCCAAATGCTCTGATCATCACACAGAACAATTTGGATGCATTAAAGGTTAATTCTCAAATCACCGATGCCATCAAATACACCGCGCGATTGACCGATGCTGAAATCGTCAATGCCTTGGCAGATTTCTTTGGCATTCAAAAAGTGTTGATCGCCAAAGCAGTATACAACGGTGCCAAAGAAGGCCAAACATTCGCAGGTTCCTATATCTGGGATGACAACTATGTCTTCTTAGGTGTTGTTTCCAGCGATACAAGCGGCTCATTAACGGATCCCGCTATCGGACGCACGATTCTTTGGGAGCAAGATTGTCCTGATAACGTGCATGCCGAAAGTTACCGCGAAGAATCTTCCCGCGGTGATGTCATCCGTGTACGTCAATTCACCCAAGAGTTAATGATCGATAAGTATTTCGGTTTCTTAATGAAGGTTCGCTAATTAAGCGTCCTTTTTAGAGGAGACCCCGGAGGCCTTTAAAAGGGCTTCCGGGGTTTGAGTTATGAGCTTTAAAGATGAAATGAAAAACGATTCTGTGAATGTTTTCTTAAATAGCGGTCAATTCGCGGAAACCGTGACTTATACCAAAGATGGCGAGGTGGGCAAACAAATCCAAGCGATTGTCAATCGCAAGCCGCAGCAGCCAGCCACCGAGGATAATGCGCGAATCGGAGTTAACGATTTCGAGATGTATATTTCGACGGACTGGCTGTTAGGCATTGATAACATTCGCAGGGGCAAGGATAAAGTTACGCTCGCAATTTATGAAGGATCTCCACAGATGTGCGACTGCTTAGTTGTGGAGGTTTTGGAATCAGATCAGGCGATGTGGCACTTGGTTATCAGACGATGAGCGACTTAAAAATTCAAGCTAATACAGAAAATGTTCGTACGGTAATTAAGAAATTTCCGTATGCCGTCAAATTGGCATTAGCGGATGGTCTTGATCACGGGACGCGCAGTTTTTTTAGTACATTTTATAAAACAAGGTTACAAGGGCCGCCAGGAGTACGTGCGACACCGGGAGGTATATTTCATCGATTTAGGCGTGTTACTACAGTTGCAGGTAAACCTGTTTTCTTAAGGCAAAGCGCATCACAAACAGAAACAGTACGCACGATTGCAAAATCAGCCAAAAATCCGATGAATATGAAAATTGATATTTATACGACTTCAAAGGCAGCCGGAATACTTGAGACCGGTGGGGTGATCAGATCATCCCACGGTATGCCGATACCATTAAATGATGAAGCCAAGGCTATGAAGAAAAGTAATCCAGACGCTATTCAAAATTTGGATTTCATCGTTGAGAAGGGCAAGATTTTTTTAGGAAGAAAGCGGGGATTTCTGGGGCAGCCGCAGCGGCTTTTCATATTATCTCATTCAGTCAGGATCAACCCGCATTTAGGATTTTATTCGACGTGGGATGCACATTTAGGACGCTTTGATCAAATTATGGACGATGCCCTTGATGATGCTTTAGACAAGGTCAATTAAAAATGACAACGGTTCGTGAAAATATTGTGGCTCAAATCCAAACCATGCTTGGGGCTATAAAGCAGGTTAATGGATACGTCAATGATATCGCAGTTGTCGAAAGATGGCAGCAGCGCGGTAATTCGCTTGTTAATACGCCGCTCATTGTCATTGTGCCTGGCGAAGAAATAAAAAACCCAGAAGCTAATCCTTTTTATTTGTGTCACCTGCCGATCGCATTAGATACATGGATATGTCATGACGAAGCGGACTTAAGTCAGTCAACAGATCAGATCGTTAATAGCATTCTGGGAGATATCGAAAAGTGCTTGATGAGCGACCCAACATTAGGTGGATATGCACAGGATGCTCTATTTAAAAGCAATACCCAGTTTCAGGGAGCGCCGGGACAGCCGTATGCCGGCATTGTCATCATCCTTGAAGTTTTATACCAACATCGGATAACAGATTCTACTCAATCGGTTTAACAGGAGGGCGAGATGTTAACAAGAAAAAGACAAGTGGTCTGCAAAATAGAAGCAGTTGAAGGTACAGCAGAAGCCTTGGCGATCGCAGATGCCAAGACGCTGGGGGTTAATCCAAAAATTACGCATGATGTGAAAATGTTTCAGCGTAATCCAGCCCGTGCCACGCTGGGTGATCTGGGGCCTATTCCTGGCCAGCGGCCTGGTAAGTATACATTTGGCCTTGAAATTCGCGGCAGCGGAACGGCCATTACCGCCCCCGATTGGGGGAAGTTAATGAAAGGCTGCGGGGCCAAGGAGAGCACCGTTAAGTCGATTACCATTGGTGCCGTTACCAATGGTCCTTTTCAACATGGCGAAACGGTTACCGGTGGTACATCGACCGCAACAGGCCGCGTTATTTTAAATACGGCTAATGGCACGACGATCATCTACGTGGTTGTTTTAACCGGCACATTTCAAAGTGCGGAGGTCATCACCGGTAATAAATCAGGTGCAACAGCAACCACAAGCTCAACAGCTACATCCGTGGGCATTGCCTATGAACCAGACACAAACCCGCCAAGCTTAACCATGGCTAGTTATGAAGATGGCCTTGCCAAAACATTAAAAGGTTGTCGTGGTACTTTTAAGATGAATTTCAAGAGTGGAGAGGTACCGGTCATCGATTTTGATTTCAGCGGTGTGGAGGCGGGAGTTGCCAACACATCACTTTTCACTAATCCGGCTTATGAAGCTACGAAACCACCGGCATTTTTGAATGCTAGTTTAACCAACGATGCAGTTGCGCTCAAGATTTCGGATCTTACCTTGGATGCGGGTATCACACTCGCAGGGGTAGATGATGTCAATGATACTCGAGGAATTGCATCTTTTATCATTGGTCAGCGCATGGTGAGTGGGTCATTTACTGCCCGCATGGAATTGACAAGCACGCATGATTTTTATTCCAAATTGTTTACTGGCGCTCTTATGGTTTTGGATTTCGCCTGGGGAAGTGTTAGCGGAGACAAATTCCGTTTTCAGGCGCCCAAGATTCAATACACCAAGAATGATGACGCTGATCAAGGTGGATTAGCTGGCATCAAATGCGCGTTTGCAGTCACAGAAAGTGTTACCCCAGGAGATGATGGCTGGGTTTTATTGTGCCTTTAATTAAACCTAAAAAAGAGAGGTCACTATGTTTAAAGCAGTCGATGTGAAAGCCACTAAACGTTATGTATCACCGAATGATCCGAATAAGGACAATCCTACGGTTTTTATCATTGGATCCATTGACCCTGCATTGCGCAGTTTTATCGATGGTAAATGTTCGGCCATTGAGATGGATGATAAAAACAAGTCAGCAAAAAGGTTGGTGAGGATCAACACCACCCAGTATTCGATGCTGACGTTTAAATATGGTTTGAGAGGTATTGAGAATTTCTTTGCTGCAGATGGTGTGACACCACTTTTCCTTGCTACCGGCAATCACAACATCGCCGGAGTTTCGTATCCATGCGTGACGGATGATTTCATTCCCTACTTTCATCCCGATTTGATCAGTGAAGTGGCAGATGAAATCGTTAAATTCCAAAGTCTAAATGGAGAAGAAATAAAAAACTGATTCTGGCAGTTCGATTGTTCGATAACCAAGAGCAATCGAGCTGCCCTCGCTTAAAGCGGCATCCGGGTGCGGAGGATCTTGAATGTGACCCTAACGAATGCGAATACAGCATTTGGAATTTTCAGGGACAAGATTTTCAAGGTTGTCCGGTTAAGAATATCACCCAGCAAAGCGGGGATCTTATACGGATGTACAGGTTTTTTAAGAATGGTATCTTGCCTCGTTTCGGAGGACTTTTAGATCAGGGTAATCGATACATTGAAGCAATGGAGACAATTGACAGGGAAATTAACCTAATCGCCAAAGAAAAAGAAGCAAAGGAAGGGAATAAATAATGGCGGGTTCAAGGGTCTTAGAAATTATAGCCACCTTGCAAGATAAGGTCACAGACAAGATTGACCAAATGGAGCAAGGTTTTGGTCGTTTAGCCAAACAATTGCAAAGCAGCGGTCACCACGCGGTCATGATGGGTCGCACAATGGAACAGGTTGGCCGGTCAATGATTTTTACCGGTGCGGCTTTGACCGGTCCTTTGGCATTAGCATTTAATGCATCCGCACAGTATTCGCAACGGGTAGCTGATCAAATCGATAGGCTCAAAGGAACAACCGCGGCTTTTCAGTTAAGTTTGGCTAATGCCATGCTGCCAGTTATCGAGAGGTTCAATAATGTTTTGGCGTCTTTGGTGAATGCTTGGAATAGGTTAACACCGGCACAGCAAAATTCTATTGTTCAGACAATCTTTCTAACCGGCACTTTCTTAACTTTGGGCGGTACGATCGTTACAGTTGCGGGAGCTGTAGTCAAATTTATAGGAGAGTTGGAGAGGTTGACCGCGATGCAGCTGATGTTTATTCAAAAGGCTGGAATGGTTGTGTTAGTGACCGCCGCTTGGATAGCAGCCATTGTGTTATTGATCGTATTCTGGGACAAACTTAAAGGAGTGGCCATACCAGTTTTAAATGGTATTCAGATCGCGATCGATATGGTGGCGATCGGTTTTCAGAAAATGTTGGCATTCGCAGTTGACGGCGCCATCAGGCTTACAAACGCGTTAAGCGATGTCTTTATGGCCTTAGGCAGCGTTCAGGGACCCCAGCAGCAGATGTTTTTAGGTATTGCTAATGGCATGCAAAAAGCATCTGGTGCGCTGCATGTTTTTTATTCCGCACAGCAAAAAACAATTCTCGATTTGCAAAATAACATCACCAATATTCTGGTCACTGGTAAAGGCGCATTATCAACGGGCGTCGATTCCATGATCAGCAAAATCAAAAATCTTTTTGCCAATCTTAATAATGCTTTCAGTCAAAGCACCAACGTGAATGCGCCGATTAAATATTTTAATGCTCTGCAGGAAATCGTACAGCAGACAGCGCAGTCAATGACTACCAGTTTTGGCGAGGGATTTTTCGATGTTATGACCGGTAACTTAAGCGATTTGAAAAATGTTTTTGCGAACTGGGGACAACAAATCTTGAAGATCATCGCGAACGTTTTAGCAAAATTGTTAATTCTTCACACAATCGGAACGATTGGAATTGGCGGAGGCAAAACGATAGCGTCCTTAATTATGCATTCGGGCGGCATGATTCAAAGGGCGCATAGCGGGATGCTTGCTTACGATGAGGTTCCGATTATCGCGCAGACCGGTGAGGCCGTATTATCCAGGCGTGCGGTCGCGACTTTAGGTGCAGACAATGTTAATCGTTTAAATAGTGGGCAGGGAATTGGCGGTGGTCAAAATACAACGGTGACCATTCAAATTAATCCGGTTATTCAAGCCTGGGATACCAGTGACATTATGCGTAATCGCAAGGCGATTTCAGCAGCAATTGCAGAGGATCTAAGAAGCAATGCACAAATTCGTCAAACAATCAGACAGTATTCATAAAATAAAATGGCCGACTTCGCATATTCTCCCGATTTTAATTACAAGGTAAAACCTCGTTATAACGTGCTGATTTCTACTTTTGAAAACAAAGTGGAACAGACACGCCTTAAATCATCAAAGAAATTGCGTTCCTATGAATTAACTTTCGCTAATCGTAAAGATACGGAGATGACGGCGGTCAATACGTTTTTCGATACAAAGGCGGGATCGCTGCATACATTTACGGTCAATATTGAAGGTGTAGATATTTTGGGGAGGTTTGTAGAGGATTCTTTTTATTCGCAGCGTGTTGCTCCCAAAGTTTACACGTATGGATTTAATTTCCAGGAGGTAGCTTTTGCCAGTTAATACAAATGCTACCTTCATTGCAGAGAAAAATAAAGCGGCTAATCAGCCGATTTTTTTATACACGCTCTATAACTACGATGGTGCAGGAAATAATTTATATTATGCCGAATATGATCAAGATGTTGTTTATCAGTCAATCAATGATGGATCACCCATCACCTACGTCGCATTTCCTATCACACACGACAATATCAGTGAGAATACCAGCGGCCAGATTGATAACGTCAAAATCAGTGTTGCCAACACTTCACGATTAATTCAAGCCTACTTGGAACTCTACGAGCTGCGCGGTAAAAAAGTTTCAATCAAAACGGTATGGGCAAATCAGCTTGGAGATAATCAGGCTTTTGTTGAGCATTCGTATTACATCGATAGCTGGGTAGCTGATCAAGACACGGCTGCCTTTACCGTTAGCAGCAAGTTCGATGTTTTAGATAAGAAATTGCCAGGACGTAATTATTCGCGCACTGCATGTGCCTGGGCGCCCAGGTTTAAAGGCACTGAATGCGGTTATATCGGTCCTGAAACCACCTGTGATGGCAGTTTGCAGCAATGCCGCATATATAACAATGTTTTGCGCTACGGCGCTCAACCGGCTGTACCAAGCCAGAAAATCTTCAGCTAATGGACCTTTTGACACAGGAAAAAACAATTGTCCGTAAATATTTGGACGTTAAATACAAACTTCGCGGACGAGCAGTGGATAGCGGACTTGATTGCTATGGATTGATCGTAGCCATTTACAAAGACATGGGTTTTGAGCTTTTGGACATTGAAGAGGAGTACAACGAGGACTGGGCATGGGAAGGCCGGAACCATTTTATTGAGAATTATCACAATCAGTGGATCAAGGTAGAGTGGCCGAGATTTCTAGATGTGGTTTTGTTTAAGAATTCAAAAGGTATTGCCAATCATGGCGGAATCGTGCTTCGGGATGACAGATTTCTACATTGCAGCAAAACCAATGTGACGGTCGGCCGGCTGGCTCAAGAGCCATGGGATAAACGAATTGATGGGTTTTATCACTTAAAGGCACGCGGATGATCAAAGTCACGCACATACCAAATATTCTTAATAATGAGAATCGCCGCGAGGTGGGGTTTGTTTATGACCGCGACAAAACTGTCCTTCAATATCTACAGGAATCCGGATTTGAACATGAAGGAATGCGGATTATTGTATCGGGCAAGAAAATTTCTGATTTAAGCGCGCGGTTAGATAAAGGTGATCAAATTCTTATTTTGCCTGATGTCAAAGGGCCTCTGATTCCTTTGATAGCAGCGGCATTTCAATTGTTAGTTGCCGCAATTGTAGCCCATCCATTCATTGCTGCCTTCGCATTTCTTTCAATCGGTTACAGTATTTATTCTTACGCCAGCACCAGCCGCAAGCCAGCATTTAATCTTAGCGGAGGTTCGGGCATTGACAGCGCATCGCCTACGTATTCTTGGGACGGGATTCAAACGACACAGTCAGTCGGTACACCAATTCCGATCATATTTGGAACTCACAGAGCTGGCGGCAATATCATCAATCAGTTTATTAATACCGATGGTAATGACAATTATTTAAATATTCTATTGGCTCTTTGTGAAGGAGAAATTGAAGGCATTTCTAATATTGAAATCAACGGAAACCCTATTGAGAATTTTCAGAATATTACAACAGACCTTCGTTATGGTACGAACAATGAAACCATTGTTAGCAATTTTCATGATTTGCACAATATTTATGCGGTCAATGCGCAGCTGCAGCAAAGCAGTTCATATGTTTACACCACAATTAACAATGATGTGCAGGCCTTTGAGATTCATTTATCGCTGTCAAACGGACTTTATTATCAAAATTCCAGTGATGGGTCTATTAATCCGTGGGAGGTTGATTACCGTATCGAATACAAACTCACAAGTAGCGGCACATGGATTGATCTAGGTGTTCAAGCCATTAATGATCAAAGTCGAACCAGTGTACAACGTATCTTTCGTAAAGATGGGCTGACAGCCGGTAAATATGATATTCGGGTTACGCGTACATCAGCTAATAGCGATTTTTATCACACCGGTGACTTATTCTTTCTAAGTGTTGATGAAATAAAAACAGAAGATATTGCCTATAACAATACTGCAAAAATAGGGATTAAGGCACTTGCCACCAATCAATTATCTGGAAGCACGCCTAATGTTACTTGCCTGGTTAAAGGTTTAAAAATTTTGGTTCCCAAAGTCATGCAGGGAGCCGTCGAGATTGCTTGGGATAACTATTATTGGGATCCGAATGCACAAATTTATAAGCTGCTTTCTGATAATTCATCTCTCACATGGGATGGTACCACGTATGTTCGCCGGTATTCTGCCAATCCAGCTTGGTGCTTATATGAGTTGTTGACCAATTCGCGTTTCGGACTTGGGGAGGTTATCGCAACATCACAGATGAAAATATCTGATTTTGTTGAAATGTCTAAATATTGTGAGGAGAAAGTCAGTAATGGTAGCGGAGGTTATGAGAAACGATTCAGGATGGATGTTGTCATTGATAGTGCCAGTTCATCATTGGACATTATTTCACAGTTGGCTGCAGTCTTTAATGCGCTGCCATTTTACTCCCAAGGTTTGATTAAATTAAAAATCGATAAGCCGGATAGCCCAGTGCAGTTGTTTGGTATGGGCAACATCGTTGAGAATACCTTCCAACAGTCATGCAAATCTTACAAAGACATTTATAACGTTATTGAAGTTCAGTATCTGAATCAGGACATGGATTACGCGCAAGATACGATTTCCTTTATTGATGGAGTGGCTTTAGCCGCGGGGGATCCTGTCAGAAAGAAATCTATTCGGATTTTTACGACCAAAACGTCATATGCAGTACGGGCCGGCCGGTATGCGCTTTTGGTTGCCAAGTACATCAATCGTTCCATTGCTTTTAATGCCGGTATTGATGCGATTGCTCTACAAGCTGGAGATTTGTTTGATTTTTCTCATGATGTGCCGGCATGGGGTTTGTCTGGAAGAATAATCTCGGGTACTACGACATCAGTTACGCTTGATCAATCGGTCACGCTTCAATCAAGTTTAAGTTATGTGGTGAGGGTCAAGTTTTCAGATGACACTATTCAAGAAAGAACAGTGTCCAATGCTGTAGGCACATACACTGTTTTAAATGTGTCTTCTGCTTTTAGCCAGGCACCGCAGGCATTTGATGTTTATGCCTTTGGCCAGACCAATAAGGTCGTTAAAACATTTCGAGCAGTCACGCTGCAGCGGATGAACAATTTTGAGGTAGCTCTGCATGGGATTGAATATAACGAAGGTGTTTACGATGATTCTGCGGTGGTCCTTCCAGTCAATATCGTGTCTTCTTTGGATCCAACAATTCCTGAAGTCACTAATTTAGTGTTGAGTGAAAATGCGGTTAATTTGAATGATGGCACGATTCAAGATGTTATTGATGTTTATTGGCAGGCTCCGGTTATTACCAATTCATTGCGCAGATATGCAAAGGCCAGGGTGTATATCTCTGCCGATAATGCTGCTAGTTGGCTTTTAGCCGGAGAGACGAGCGGCACCAGTTTCTCAATTCAAAGCGGGATCGCCGTAGGTAATCAATACAAAATAGCAGTTGTATCAGTCACTGATCACAACGAAGAAAATGGCATTTTAATAAGCCCGCAGGCCACTATCACCACAATCGGCAAGAATTCACCTCCCAGCGATGTGACGAATTTCGCAGTAGATCAAAATAACAGTTTTCTTGATTTCTCATGGGATCCCATTCAAGACAGGGACCTAGCGCGCTACATCATTAAAAAGGGTAGCACCTGGGAGACCGGACAGGTCGTGGCTGAAAAAATAGATGTAACAAAGTTTACAGGTGAGGTGGGGGAAATCGGTCAGGTAACGTTCATGATTAAGGCTGTGGATACCTCTGGTAATGAAAGCAATAATCCTGGCATTTATGACATCACCGTAGCACCACCACCAGATTTAAATTTCGTCGTGAATTTTGACCCATGGGCAGCCAATCGTGAATACAAGTTAACTAATATTGCCCGGGAAGAAATGAATATTTTTAATCCAGTCTATGCGCGGGATGTCTTTTCATTAATGACTTCACAAACTTGGGCAGATGAGCAAGCAACAGGAAAAGGTTGGGACGAAGCGGTTGCTGCTGGTGATTTGAATTTTAATAAGACTTTTCAGACATCCGGATCAATTGAACAGGTGGACCCGTGGGATCTGGGATTCTTGTTTGAATTTCATATCATCTTGGACATGTTATTTAACAACGTGGCCGGCGGCACATTGACGATTCAAATTGCCATCAGTGAGGACAATGTCACTTGGGGCAACTTTGCCAATGTGGATGGATCAATTAATTATCGTGCCCGGTATATGAAGTTTAAATATTTGCTTACATCCGATGGAACAAACAATCTTTATTTTTATGCTGGAACGATTTTTGTCAATGCGCCAAATGTGAGGGTGGCATGGTGGAGGGATGTCGCAGTTCCAATTGGCGGGGTGACCATTAATTTTGGAACGCCTTTTAACACGACACCTCGTATTACAGCATTAATTGTAAAGAATGCCGTGGGTGTGCCAGAGGTAGTATCGATTGATTTATCTACGATCACAGTCAAGGTTAAGGATTTAACAAATTCATATATTGGCACCTCAAAGGTTGATGGAGAGGTGAGGGGAAATTAATGGCACTCAAAGGATATTGTCCCAACTGCAAAATATTGGTCGATATGGTGGGGATTCAAACAATAAGGCTTGCCAATAAACAGTATGTGCAGAGCGGTGCTTGTGCAATCGATGGAAGCTCGGTTGTAAAAGCAATCGCTGATACAGAAATGTTAATTGTTCCGCCTGGGTATTATTTCCCAAAGACGGTGTATGCCGGTAAAGATACGCCGAGCAAAATAATCAATGATCACAACGGTCAGCAAATAATAACGGCCAAGGGTGTTGTGATATCAACCACAGCTAAGGATAAAAACATAAAAACGTTAGCTCAAATCGAGGAGGGGTTAAATGAAGATCAAAAGAATATTCGCGTTGATGTTAAGCGCGATGCTGTTGTTGCAGACATGGGTTAAGGCCGATGAGACGATGTATCGGTACGACGAAAACTTTCCAACGGGTAGTTTCTCTTTAGCAAACTTTCGGGCAACTCTGCGAGGCTTGCATGAAATGGATAAGATGCCGCTGCGGCCGCGCGCCAAGCGTTACATCGATGATATGGATTACAGTACCGATGCAGCTGCCCAGGCTGTTTATAGCGGTACCGGTGTCACGTTAACGCATGAAGCTTCAATTATACAGGAGGGCAGTTATTCATTAAAGGCAGTGACCGATGCGACAGCCAACCGCAGTTTTTCGCGCACGTTCTCGGTCAATTTAAGTGCTTTTACAAAAATAACTTTATGGGAGAGGTCTTCCGGTACATCGCAAAGCATACGGTTTTATCTACAGGATGGAGCGGCGCATCAAAGTTATTGGACGATTACGACCAGCGGTACCGCCAATACATGGAAACAAGACACGATTACTTTAAGCAGTCCATCGGGAAATAACGGAACGCCAGCCGACCTTACGAGTATTACATCGTATGGATATTCCAATTTGACGGCATCAAGTACATATTATTTCGACACGATTAAATCAATTGTCGGAATGACTGTAGTAGTTACAGGGACAAACCTTGGATCATATTACAATTCAGTTTTTATCGGTGTTAGTCCACTTCTAGTAAATGCTCAAGCTGCACCAACAATCACCGCACCCACATCAAATCCACGCATTGATATTTTAAAGATCAATACCAGTGGGACCTTGTCATGGGTAATTGGAACAGAAAACAGCAGTCCGACTATTCCATGGGCAAACATGCCGCAAAATGAAATACCGATTTGTTTGGTCTACAACAAAGCGACTGAAACAAAAATATTGGATTATGAGGATCAGGCAACCGACACGAACCAAGGATATATTTTGGCCGATGTGAGGCCGTTTTTAAACCTTGGCGCAGGTGCATGGGCCCAGGGGGCTAATATCGCATCGGCATCGAGCATCACACTGGGTAATGATGGGATCTTCTTTATCATCACCGGAACAACAACCATTACCTCAATAACCGCAAAGCCGGCCGGTGCGGTGGTGTGGCTTAAGTTTGCCGGCATTTTAACGGTTCAAAGTGGGAGTAATTTATCTCTTAATGGTAATTTTTTAACTTCTGCCGGTGGGACGTTGCAGTTAGTTTCAGATGGAACTGCCTGGTATGAGGTCAGCCGTCAGCCGATTAAAACCACTTTTGTCGGTCAAACTGACACCCCATCCAGTTATTCCGGCCAGGCCAACAAAATCCTTGCCGTCAATTCTGGAGAAACTGGTGTTCAGTTTATTACTACTTTACCGGTTTCAAATGGTGGTACCGGAGCAACGACGCAAAATTTTGTGGATCTATCGAATACCCAAACAGTAGGGGGAGTAAAAACTTTCTCATCTGCTATTAAAGCTTCAGTCAATTTAAATAGCGGGTCAGTCACGAATGGAAGTCTAGGGCAGACAACCTGTGGTACGACTGGTACCTGCAATAACTGTGATGCGTATGTACCATCGGGATGTTATGTGCGCGGACAGCATCGCGACCCCGATGGTTCAGCCGGCTCTTTATATTATTGCTGTCCATAAACAAGGAGAAAAAAGAATATGGAAGATTCAAAAAATAAAAATGAAATTCCTTGGGATGGCGTAGACAGACGACAACCCGAAGCATTAAAAGTCTCGACCTGGGTGATTCCTATTGTCATCAGTCTTTTAATCACATCTGGTAGTTATTTGACTGCCTTTGGTGGATTCAAAGAAAACGTGGTCAATTTAGATAAAAGGATCAATGCTCTTGAATCAGATAATGAAAAGCACAAAGAAAGAATCGTGATTTTAGATACGATTGTGCCTCTTCTTCAGCACGACATATCGGATATCAAGTCAGATATCAAAGAGGTCAAAGAAGACATTAAGAGAGTTTTAATAGCGGTCAAACAATAAACAACAAACAGGAGGTTATTTATGTGGGGAAAAATTAAACAGTTTTTCAGTAATTTATTTAAAAATCCTTTGGTGATCAAATTTGAGAATTTTTTGGAACAAGTTTTTACTGCCGAGAAACCCATCATCATGGCAACGCTTAAGGACATCGCGATTAAAGCGGTTCAAAGCGTCAATAGCATTGGTGATCTGACCAATGATCAAAAAAGGGCGCAGGCTTTTGGGCAGATTTCCGATTATGCCAAGGTTCAAGGTATTCAAGTGGGGGAATCCATGATTAATCTTGCCATTGAAATGGCCGTACAGGCTGTCAAAGGAAACTAAAATGCCAATCTGGTTAACCATTCTTCTTGGATTAGGTGGAATTCTAAAAGAGGCGCTTCATGTAGCGGGGCTTGTAATACAGGCGCGCCTTGAAAAAGACCAGGAATTAAGAAAAACAAAGGGGGAAATGCTCGATGCGGCCAAAAAAGCTATTGATACCGGTGATGTTGATAATATCATTAACCTTGCTGATAAGCTGCGCCAGCCAGGCAGTTAAGCCGGCGCCAGTTGTAGAAATTAATATGACCCAGGACAAGGGTGTTTGGAAAGATAAAGACGGCAATTACGTTTTTACGCCGGATGCCTTATGGAGGATTTTTCAGATTAAGATTAATGCGAAGTATACGACGAAATGAAAGAGTATATTAATTTAATTGTTTAGTCTACCCGATTTGACAAAAGTCCTTTATTTTGTTACATTCACACACATGATTCATTTTCGTAACAAACTTTTTCTGGCCCTAACTTTTCTTGCCTTCTCCATTTTTCTATCAGTTTCGCTGGGTGGAGAATTTCTACACCAGCACATTCATCATCATCAAACTAAAGCTTCTCACGATGACTGCCCAGTATACCAATTGCTGGCGCAGGCATTTCTTTTTGTAATTGCTGTAGTATTTTGCTTACAAAAAGTTTGTATTTGTAGTACTGTCCCATCCGAAGAAATTTTTATTTCCCGTCAGAAATATCTCCTTCCAAGTCTTCGAGCACCGCCGGTTTCTCTCTAAACATAATTTTGGTTAGTAGCGTTTTATTTACCAATTTTAGGGGGGAACTATGCGTAAATTCGTTATTTTGTTTATCCTTTTTTATCAATTATGTTTTTTAAATCAAAATTTATTGTGGGCAGACTCATCTGTAGAAGAAGACATGAGAGTGATGAAAGAACAATTCGCTACTATGCAATCGAAAATGAATGCGCTAGAAGATAAGGTTACTCATCAACAGGAACAGATCAATGGGTATGAAGCTTCTAAACAAGGGTATGAAAGACGCATTGCCGATCTGGAAGATCAACTGGCAAAACAGCCCATTCAATCGTCAGCGCCTGCAGCAATAGGGGGTAATCGTTTAATCCCTGCCAAATGGACGCCCGAGATTGGAGTCATGGCTGATACCGTATTGAAATTAGACAGTTCCAAAGCAGATGTTGAGGGGAACAACCGTCTTTCTTTAAGGGAATTAGAATTAATATTGGGCAGCAATATCGATCCATTTTCACGGTTGGATGCGACCATTTCATTTTCTGATTCAGAAAATCCTGACTTGGAAGAAGCCTACATAACTCGTTTTGGACTTCCCTTTGATACGACCGCTAAGATAGGTGAATTAAAGCCTCGGATAGGAAAAGTCTTGGGTGTGCATAGGGACGGCATAGAAACAGTGGATGAACCGCTGGTTATTCAACGTTACTTCGGCACTGAAGGAATGCATAAAGCCGGCGCTGAAATAACCAAAACATTGGATCTGCCATTGCCAGTTACACAACAAGTCATGCTAGGCGTGATGCAAGGGGGTAATGGCGATAATGGGACTGCTTTTGGGACGACTAGCAGAGCGCCCACCCTTTATGGTCATCTCAAAAATTACAGAGACCTTTCAGATACGATGGGTTTGGAATTTGGGACATCCTATATGGGAGGCTCCAAGGATGAGAACCCTAATTTTAATTCTCAAATTCTGGCCTTCGATACAACCTTGACGAAACATCTCAATGCCAACCAGGACATCAAATTACAAGCGGAAGCTTTTAACTTAAACCGCAAAAAGACGGTAGATGCCGATGGTAATTTATGGGGTGCCTACGGATTATTGGATGTTCATTTTCTTCCCGCATGGTCAGCCGGTCTTCGTTACGATTATGCCGAGTTGGTGGATAATCCAGTCGATAATCCCCGCAAGGCGGATTATGGCGGTACGGCTTATTTAACCTTCGTTCAAAGTGAATTTGCTCGCTGGCGTGTGCAGTATGAGCATACCGTGCTTGCTACAGGAAAAGATGACAATACCGTTTATTTACAAGGGACCTTTGTCATCGGCGATCATAAACATAAATTACAATAAAATATCCTAACCAAAGGTGGTCATATGAAGAACCTATTAAAACGCATTACAGCAATTTTACTCATGTTATTCGGGACAGTGCCCCATTCTTTCGCTGCTCAGAAATTAAATGTCGTAACGACTCAAACAATTTTGGCAGACTTGGTTAAACAAATAGGCCAAGATAAAGTGAATGTGTCGGCTATAGCGTCACCGAAATACAACATTCATTTTATCCAACCTAAACCAAGTGACGTTCGTAAGGTATCTAAAGCGGATATCTATTTCAATTTAGGTTTGGATTTGGAAGCGTGGTCGGATCCATTGCTTGAGGCAGTAGGTAAGCCTCAATTATTCAGGAATGGTTCTGCTAATGTGGACCTTTCCCAAGGTATTAGGTTATTGGATGTGCCTGATCATCCGATCACCCGTGCTGAAGGTGACATTCATGCCTTTGGTAATCCTCATTTTCAAATGAATCCAGAAAATGGTCGTATTATGGTACAGACGATCTTAAAAAAATTAGAGGATGTTGATCCAGCTAATGCGGCTTACTATGAAGCGAATGCCAAAGCATTCTTTAGTAAACTCGATGCAAAGATCGCAGAATGGAAAAGCATGTGCGCGCCTTGTAAGGGCAAGGAGATTATCTCGTATCACGAGGACATTGCTTACTTTTCAGATTTTTTAGGAATGAAAGCAGAACAGTTCTTGGAACCTAAACCAGGAATTCCCCCAACGCCTAAACACATGCAGTTTTTAGAAGATTATGCTAAGGCGCACAACATCACAGCGATTGTCCGTCCGACGTATTATCCAGAAGATGCAGCTAAAGCATTGGCGCAGAAGATAGGCGGAAAAGTAGTGACCATTTGCCAAGGAGTAGGTGAAATACCGGGAACGGATGATTTTTTCAGTTTTTTTGATTATGACTTTAAACAAATCAGCGAAGGAGTTAAATAATGCATGAATTCTTACATGTGATGATGCTTCCTTTTTTAGCGTGCCTCATCCTTGTGGCCAGTCATGCATATTTGGGTTTTCACGTGATTGAGCGTCAGGTCATTTTTGTTGACCTGGCGCTTGCCCAAATAGCGGTGCTGGGCGCCAGTGTGGCTATGATCGCAGGACATGACCTTAATAGCCCGACGGCATATTGGGTTTCTTTGGCCTTTACGATGGGAGGAGCGGCTTTATTTTCCTTAACGCGATTAAAAGATGATCGTGTTCCTCACGAAGCGATTATTGGAATCACCTATGTTGTTTCTGCGGCTTTATTGATTTTGGTATTAAGCCGTTCAGGAGAAGGGGACGAACATATTAAAGAGGCCCTGGTAGGGAATATCCTCCTGGTTGGTAAACCCGAATTAATACGTATTACAATTATTTATGCCATTCTCGGGGTCATTCATTTTCTTTACCGGAGGTATTTTTTTATGATCTCCCGCGACCCCAAAGCTGCTTTTGCTCAGGGTATTAATGTTCATGGATGGGACTTTCTATTCTATTTGACCTTTGGGGTAGTTGTGACCAACTCCGTCAGGATCGCAGGGGTTTTACTGGTTTTTTCCTATTTGGTTGTGCCATCGGTTTGTGCGATTTTTGTAGTAAATAGTTTAAAGAATCGTTTGATGATAGGTTGGATTATTGGACTTTTGGCAAGTATTTTAGGAATGGCTTTTTCTTATTATCTAGATTTTCCGACAGGTGCAAGTGTTGTGTGTATGCTTGGCTTTTTGTTAATTACACTTGTTGCTCTTAAAAGATGCTTTAGATGATGAACTCTCTTTTTTGATATTTTATTGACTTGTTTTTCCCCCCTTTAAATGTATCCTTATATTAATGGCTAATAAATATAATCGACCAGAGCCGGAGGCCTTTTTACCTATTGCAAAAGCTGAAGAATCAAGAAAAAAAGGGAAGTTAAAAATATTTCTTGGCTATTCGGCAGGTGTTGGAAAAACCTTTGCGATGTTAGAGGCCATCCGCCGCCGTCAAAAAGACGGGATGGATGCAGTTATTGCTTATGTGGAAACACACAAACGCAAAGAAACAGAAGCTCTGCTTGAAGGTATAGAAATCATACCGCGCGGCGTTTCCTCTTATCGGGGGACAACCCTTGAGGAAATGGATTTGGACGCTGTACTAAGACGCCGACCGCAACTGGCTGCTGTCGATGAACTAGCCCACACCAATGCCCCAGATTCCCGCCATATAAAACGCTATCAAGATATTCAAGAACTCGTTGCAGCGGGTATCGATGTTTATACCACTTTGAACATTCAACATTTGGAAAGTCTCAACGATGTGATCGCCAAGATTTCAGGCGTCAGAATGCGTGAAACCATTCCTGACCGAGTCTTGCAGGAGGCCGATGAGATCGAGGTCGTAGATATTCCAATCGGCGAACTTTTGCAGAGGTTAAAAGAAGGAAGAATTTATGTACCGGAACAAGCCCAACGCGCCTTGCAAAGTTTCTTTAATGAAGGTAATTTGACATCTTTGCGGGAGTTGACATTAAGACGCGCAGCCAAGAGCGTCGACGCTCAAATGCAAGGATATATTCAAACAAAGGCTATTGAAGGTCCTTGGCCTTCACGGGAAAGAATCTTGGTTTGCGTGAGTGCTTATCCGTCGAGTACCGAACTTGTGCGGGCTGCGAGTTTGCTGGCCACCGGCCTTGATGCTCAATGGTTTGCTGTTTATGTGGAGTCGCCTTTTAAAAGTAAGGTGTCCGATGTGGATCGCAATCAAATAACAAAGACATTGGAGTTGGCTCAAGAATTAGGCGCCCAGGTGGTTACCTTGACTGCAGACGATATTGCCCCGGAAATCATTGCTTATGCATTGCGTCACAATATCACCAAGATCATTATTGGTAAACCGCTCAAACATCAATGGCAAGGATTCTTTAAGAATAATCTTGTGGATGAAATCATTCAACATAGCGGAGACATCGATGTCCAGGTAATTAACCGGACCTTAGATAAAAGAGATAAATCCGTCACCGCTTTTATTCGTCCGAAAAGTCCATGGTATTACTATTTAAACAGCGTCATTATCGTCGTAATAGCTACTTTAATCAGTTTTGCATTGAAACCTTTTTTTGCCGCTACTAATCTTGTTATGATTTATATTTTAGCGGTGGTTATATCAGCGTTTTGGTGGGGACGAGGGCCTTCCATCGTTGCAGCGGTGTTAGGAGTGGGTGTTTTTGATTTTGTTTTTGTGCCTCCATATTTTACTTTTGTTGTGTCAGATATAGAATATCTTTTAACATTTTTTGTGCTGTTTGTTGTCGGGATGGTTATTAGCTTTTTAACTGGTCAGACACGCCAGCAGACTGAAAATATGCGGCAAAGGGAAAGGCGAACCGCCGCTTTGTACGGCTTGAGCCGTGAATTAGCCAAAGCCCTTAATCTCGATGAAATTATCAAAGCTTTTGTCAAACATGCTTCGCAGACATTCGATTGTTTTACGGCTGTTTTTCTAAAAGAAAAAAATGGCATCATGGAAAAATTTATCGAGGAGCATTTCCCTTTCAATGAACGGGAAAAGGCGGTAACAGAATGGGTATTTCAGAATAATCAAGTTGCAGGGTGCAACACCGATACGTTACCGGCCGCTTCTTCCATTTACTTTCCTTTGAGTACCAGCGGAGGGATGTGGGGTGTCATTGGTATTAATTTAAAAGACACCAATAATAAAATGACCATGGATGACAGGAATTTATTGGAATCGTTTGTGACACAATGTACTTTGGCTATTGAACGTGTTGCATTGGTTGAAGAGTCCCGCCAAATACAGCTTATGCGCGAAAAAGAAAATATGCAGTCGGCATTATTCGATTCGATCTCGCATGATTTAAAAACACCTCTGGTTTCGATCAAGGGATCCTTAAGCAGTTTGCTTGAGGCGGGCAATCTGGATGAGCGAACAAAAAAAGGTCTGGTGGAAAATGCTTACGAAGAAACCAACCGTATGAACCAACTGATCAGCAATTTATTAGATATGGCCCGTTTAGAAGCGGGCGGATTAAAATTATCGTTAAAACTTTCCGAGGTTAGAGATGTTGTTGGCAGCACTTTGAAACAATTTGAAGGATTATTGACCGGCCGAAAAGTTACCATTAATATTCCTGACGATTTGCCGCACATCCCCATAGATTTTTCGTTGATGTCAAAAGTGTTAGCCAATGTGATCGATAATGCCATTAAATATGCCCCCTTTAGCAATCTCCCCATAGACATCGAAGCCGTAAAGAACGATGGTTTCGTCGAAATCAGGGTATTGGATCGAGGCTTAGGTATTCCGGTTGATGATTTAGAGGCCATTTTCGATAAGTTTTATCGCGTCAAAAGACCAGAAAATTTTGAAGGGACGGGGCTAGGGCTTTCGATTTGTAAAAGGATCGTTGAGGCGCATAAAGGGCGCATATGGGCTGAAAATCGCCCTGACGGCGGATCGATCATAACAATTGCTCTGCCGGTAGAGATTGATAAAAATGGTTGAAAACGGCTCTAATAATATACGTATACTTGTGGTCGATGATGAGAAAGCCATTCGACGGTTTCTTAAAATGTCGCTTACATCTCAAAATTATGAGGTGGAGGAGGCTAAAAGCGGCAAGGAAGCTGTGGAGGTGTTAAAGTCTTTCCGGCCGGATGCTATCCTTTTGGATTTGGGTTTGCCTGACATGGATGGTGTTCAGGTCACAAAAAAGATAAGGGAAATAACTCAAACGCCCATTGTGATTGTTTCTGTGCGAGATCAGGAGCAAGACAAAATTGCCGCTTTGGATGCCGGAGCGGATGATTATTTGACTAAGCCATTTAGTGCGCCCGAACTTTTTGCCCGGCTGCGTGCTGTATTGCGTCGATTGGCTCGAGTCAAAGATGACCCCGTTTTTAAAATAGATAAGCTGTTAGTTGATTTGGGGCGGCGGCTAGTCAAAGTAGCAGACACCGAAATTCATCTAACGCCCACCGAATATGACGTATTAAAAGTGCTGGTTCTTAATGCCGGACGGGTTATGACCCACCAACAGGTCATTAAACAAGTGTGGGCCAAAGATGTCAAAAATTATGAAGGCACAGAGCATTTACTGCGCGTGACGATCAGTAATCTACGCACGAAATTAGAACCAGATCCTGCCAGGCCAACCTATATTCTCACCGAGTCCGGTGTAGGGTATCGGCTCCGTTTCGATTCCTAACTAATTACACTCCTTAGTGTTATAGCGATATATCCTAGATTAATCTTTATACTTTCTTGATAAAAATCCTTCCTTTTTTGACGCCCAATTGATTTGAATTCCCCTGGAAATACTGTACCCTTGGAGTAGAAGCTAAAAAGAGGAGGGAGTTCATGGATTGGTTATACGGAGGAATCATTTTAATTTGTTTTGGGGCCAGCGTTTGGTTTATTAAAGTCTGCCAGGGCCTGGAGGATAAACAATGAATCCAATTTATCTGGTTAGCGGGGTAATTACTTTTGGACTCTTTATTTATTTGCTCGTTGTTCTCTTAAGAGGAGAGGAGCTTTTATGATGATGGGATGGATGCAGCTTTTTTTATATTTGGTCGTTTTGATCGCCTTGGTGAAACCCTTAGGGATTTACATGGCTTATGTCTACGAAGGGAATGTGCCCGGACCCTTGCGCTGGTTGAAGGGTATTGAAAGGGGCATTTATAGGTTTACTGGTTTGGACGAAAAGCAAGAAATGTCATGGGTAACATATGCCCTTGCCATGCTCGTGTTTAATATAGTTGGCATTGTGCTGCTGTATGTTTTACAGCGAGTACAGGTGTGGCTGCCTTTAAATCCTCAAGGGATGGGGGCAGTCAGCAGTGATTCTTCGTTTAATACCGCCGTTTCATTTGCGACCAATACAAACTGGCAAGGCTATGGCGGAGAAAGCACCATGAGTTATTTGACGCAGATGGTTGGGCTTGCAGTGCAGAATTTCGTTTCAGCGGCCACTGGGATGGCGGTTTTGATTGCCATTATTAGAGGGTTTGTTCAGAAACAAGGGCAAACCTTGGGAAATTTTTGGGTTGATTTGGTTCGTTCGACGCTTTATATCCTTTTGCCTTTGTCGATTATCCTGGCGGTGGTTTTGGTTTCTCAAGGGGTCCCGCAAACTTTCAGGCCATCGGCTGCAGCACATTTCGTAAACGATCAAACTATTGCGTTGGGACCCGTGGCTTCTCAAATTGCCATTAAGCAATTGGGAACCAATGGCGGAGGTTATTTTAATGCGAATTCGGCGCATCCGTTTGAGAATCCAACGCCTTTGTCTAATTTTCTCGAAATGCTGGCTATCCTTTTAATTCCGGCCGCGCTTTGTTATACCTTTGGTGTCATGGTCAAGGACCGCCGTCAGGGGTGGGCATTGCTGGCTGCAATGGTTGCCATCTTTGTTGTCTTTTTAGGTATGGCATATTTTTACGAGTCGCAGCCAAATCCTTTGATCAGTGACAATGTGAATCACTCGATCACAGGCGGCAATATGGAAGGCAAGGAAGCGAGGTTTAGCACTGCTGAATCGGTTCTATGGGCAACGGCCACCACAGCGGCTTCCAACGGGTCAGTCAATAATATGCATGATTCATTGATGCCTTTAAGTGGAATGGTTGCTTTGATCATGATTTTGTTTGGGGAGGTTATTTTTGGCGGTGTTGGTTCAGGCTTATATGGAATGCTGGCGTTTGTCATTGTTGCCGTATTCGTAGCCGGTTTAATGGTGGGGAGGACACCGGAATATTTAGGAAAGAAAATCGAAAGTTTCGAGATGAAGATGGCTATGTTGGCTTTATTGATCGTTCCTTTTCTAGTTTTATGTTTAACGGCTTTGGGTTTAATGACAACGTGGGGCCGTGCCGGTATTGCCAATGCGGGACCGCATGGTTTTTCCGAGGTTCTCTATGCCTTTGCATCCGCAGCCAATAATAACGGCAGTGCTTTTGCCGGTTTAAGTGCGAACACACCTTTCTACAATACTGCACTCGGGCTTGCGATGTTTTTGGGGAGGTATTGGATTATTATTCCGATGTTGGCTTTTGCTGGTTCTATGGTGCGTAAACAAAAGATTCAAGAGAGCGCCGGCACGCTTTCGACGCATACGCCATTATTTATCGGCTGGTTGATTGCGATTGTGGTGTTGGTTGGCGTTTTAAATTATTTGCCTGCACTTGTCCTAGGGCCGGTGATTGAACATCTGATGTTGAATCAGGGAATGATGTTTTAAAGGGGAGTATGACTATGTCTAAAATTTGGAAACGCGCTTTAATTGATGCTTTTAAGAAACTGGATCCACGCTGTCAGGTGCGGAATCCGGTTATGTTTGTGGTTTATATTTACAGCATTCTGATAACGTGGCTGTTTGTTCAGGCTATCTTGGGCAAGGGAGAGGCATCACCGGTATTTATTGGTCAGGTGGCGGCCTGGTTGTGGTTTACCATTCTTTTTGCCAATTTTTCAGAAGCATTGGCGGAGGGACGTGGCAAGGCACAGGCGGATGCTTTGCGGAGGACCCGGCAGGAAACCAAGGCTAAGAAATTGCATCAGCCCAAATACGGTTCTGTTTATGATCTTACTCTCTCGACGGATTTAAGATCGGGAGATGTGGTGCTTGTCGAAAAAGGTGATATTGTTCCGGCTGACGGGGAGGTCATGGAGGGGATTGCTTATATCGATGAAAGCGCGATCACGGGTGAAAGTGCTCCGGTTATTAGAGAATCAGGCGGCGACCGTAGTGCTGTAACAGGCGGCACCCGGGTGATTTCGGATTGGGTAGTAATCAAGGTAACCGCCGGCCCGGGCGAAGGATTTTTAGATCGTATGATCAGTTTGGTCGAAGGTACCAAAAGACAGAAAACACCGAATGAAATTGCGCTGCACATTTTGCTTTCCGGTTTAACAATTGTTTTCTTACTGGTCTGCGCGACACTTTTACCTTTTTCTTTATATAGCGTGCAGGTGATGGGTAAAGGTTCAGCGATAACGATCACAGCTTTGGTTTCGCTTTTAGTTTGCCTTATTCCGACGACTATTGGAGGGTTGGCCAGTGCCATTGGTATTGCTGGGATGGACCGTTTATTAAGGCGCAATGTCATTGCTATGTCCGGCCGCGCGGTGGAGGCCGCCGGTGACGTGAACGTTTTATTGCTGGATAAAACCGGCACGATCACTTTGGGCAATCGTGAGGCCGTTGAATTCATTACATTACGCAATTTCAATACGGATAAGGTGGCCGAATTAGCGCAATTGGCTTCATTGGCCGATGAAACGCCCGAAGGACGAAGCATCGTTGTTTTAGCAAAGGGAAAGTATGGGTTACGCAGCCGTTTTCAAGAATCACCGGCAGAGGCCAAGATGACCTTTATTCCATTTACAGCGCAATCGCGCATGAGCGGTGTGGATACCGGGGATGCCAAGATTCGCAAAGGTGCTCACGATGCGATTGTCAGTTATGTTAAATCCTTGGGAGGTGTCATTCCTACGGATTTGAAAGATATTGTGGAACGGATTTCAAAGACGGGCGGGACGCCTTTGGTTATTTGTCGTAATGATGAAATTGCCGGTGTCATTCATTTGAAAGACGTTGTCAAAGGCGGGATCAAAGAGCGTTTTATGCATTTGCGGAAGATGGGCATTAAAACGGTGATGATTACCGGTGACAATTCTTTGACAGCTGCAGCCATCGCTGCAGAGGCAGGTGTGGATGATTTCTTGGCACAGGCGACACCTGAAGATAAGTTACGGCTTATTCGTGAGTATCAAGCAGCCGGCGGGCTTGTGGCTATGGCGGGGGATGGGACTAATGATGCGCCGGCATTGGCCCAGGCAGATGTGGCCGTGGCCATGAACACCGGTACACAGCCGGCCCGGGAAGCGGCTAACATGATTGATCTGGACAGCAACCCCACCAAATTAATTGAAGTCGTGGAAACCGGCAAACAATTATTAATGACGCGCGGTTCGTTGACGACATTTAGCATTGCCAATGATATTGCCAAGTATTTTGCGATTATTCCAGCGGCTTTTGCGCTCACATACCCTCAATTGGGTATTCTTAATATTATGCATTTGGCAACCCCGCAAAGTGCCATTCTGTCCGCGGTGATTTTCAATGCATTGATTATCCTGGCGCTGATTCCGATTGCTTTAAGAGGAGTGCCTTATAGGCCGGTTGGGGCAGCACAGATCTTCCGGGATAATTTATTGATTTATGGGGTAGGTGGTCTTGTTTCACCGTTTATCGGGATTAAATTGATCGATATGATTTTGGTAGCATTAAAAATTGTTTGAGAGGTCTTTATGTTAAAACATCTATTTGTATCTATAAAAATGCTGGCGATTATGACTGTTTTGACAGGGATAATTTATCCTTTGCTCATTACAGGGTTCACCCAGGCAGCATTTCATCATCAGGCTAACGGAAGTCTGATTCTCAACAACGGGAAAATTCAGGGGTCTGAATTAATCGGTCAATGCTGGGATGATCCGAAATATTTTTTTGGCCGGCCATCTGCAACGTCGCCAGCATGTAACGGGTCTGGGTCGTCGGGTTCCAATCAGGGTCCGACCAATAAAGCATTGGTTGATACTATTAAATCCAGGGCAGATGCGTTACAGGCCTTGGATCCCGACAATCATGGTCCTATTCCAGCAGATCTGGTTATGGCATCTGGTAGCGGCTTGGACCCGCAAATTTCTATTGCCGCAGCAAAGTATCAGGTTGAACGGATCGCACGTGTGAGGAATTTACCAAAGGATGAATTGAGCATGCTTGTCGATCAATTCACTCAAAGCAGGGATCTTAAATTTATGGGCCAGCCGCGCGTGAATGTCCTTGAGTTGAACATTGTCCTTGATCAATACAAAGCCGGCGACATTGCAAAAATAAAACCAGTGGAAGTAAAACGAGGATTAATCACTAAGGCGACGATTTTTTAGCAATGATTGAAAGAATAATTTATAAAAAAGGCCGGCAGGTTGTTGAGGTCCGTTCCCGTGGCGGCAAACTTTTGTTTATTAAAAGTAAAGACGGTTATGAAATCAAATGCCGCAAGACCCAAGAGATTTGCATCGTTTCTTACGACCATATGTTTCTGGATTCCCTAAAAAGTTTTTTGCCTTTCACGCCTCACGCCGAAGTTCTCCGTAAATCCCAAGAAATCCGCCGGTCCCTAATTTCTTCCCTTTCCGCATAAAGCAAGTTTTAATTTGAGTTATAATGTAAAAAATATAGAATAAAGAATATATTTTAGAAATTTTCTTAGATGTGGAGACCTAAGTGGAATCAAAAAAATCTATAGTCGCTGTGGATCTATTTTGTGGTGTCGGGGGTTTAACCCATGGATTGATTAAAGCAGGAATTCCGGTCAAAGCTGGCATCGACATTGATGGCACATGTAAATATGCATACGAAAGTAATAACCGCGCAGTTTTCTTTCAAAAAGATATAAAAATACTCGACGGTAAAGAATTAAAAATGCTCTATTCTGGAAGCGGTATCAAAATTCTGGTAGGGTGTGCGCCTTGCCAACCATTCTCCAAGCATACTCATAAGAACAGGCAACGTAATGAAGATAGCGAATGGGGATTGCTATATCATTTTTCTAAATTAATTAGAGAATCGGACCCTACGATTGTTTCGATGGAGAATGTCCCACAAATTGTCAAACATAAAGTCTTTAATGATTTTGTTGAAGGGCTTAAGGAAATAGGCTATCACGTTTCTTGGAGTTCTGTTTTTTGTCCGGATTACGGTATTCCTCAAAACAGAACAAGGCTGGTCCTGCTGGCATCTAAATTAGGTAAAATCAATCTTTTGAATCCAACGCATAAACCCACCAATTATAAAACGGTTGCCGATGCGATTGGCAATTTTGAAAGTATCGAAGCTGGAAAATCTTCAAACAGAGACTACCTGCATAGAGCAGCTACTTTAGCGCCGATTAATCTTAAGAGGATAAAGAAATCAAAGCCGGGTGGATCGTGGAAAGATTGGAGTAAGGATTTACGTGCTCCTTGTCATCAAAAAGAATCTGGAGAAACGTACAGTTCTGTTTATGCCCGCATGACATGGGACAATCCTGCGCCAACAATCACGACACAATTTTTTAGTTTTGGGACTGGTCGCTTTGGCCATCCCGACCAGAATAGAGCCATATCGCTTCGCGAAGGATCAGTACTTCAAACATTTCCACGAAAATATAAGTTCTTGGATAAACGGACTCCGATGTCGTTTAAAAAGCTTGGAGTCTACATTGGTAATGCAGTGCCCGTACGTTTGGGTCAAATAATTGGAAAAAGTATCATTAAGCACATCGAAAGTCATAATGTCTAATCAATCCGATCAGAAGTTTTCTTTTGAAATTTCCTTGAGTGTTTTAAACCATTTAGGAAGAAACTTATATCGGAGTTTTGCAACCGTTCTCGGAGAAGCTATTTCTAATTCATGGGATGCTGATGCCAAGAATGTTTATATTTATATCGATAAGAAAAAGAATAGTTTTTTTATAAAAGATGATGGAATAGGCATGACAGCCGACGATTTTCAGAATAAGTTTCTGAAAATTGGGTACTCAAAAAGGCAGCTAGGTAAAAAAGATTCCCCCAAAGGCAGGCCCTACATAGGTAGGAAAGGGATAGGTAAACTGGCTCTCTTGTCGTGCGCAGAGAAAATTACTGTAATATCGAAGACGAGCGGTGGAGAATATGTCGGAGGTGTTATCGATAATTCCGGCTTAGATAAAGCTATAACCGATGATTTGACGCCCAAACAATACGCTTTGGGTCAACCAAATCTAAAAGTTTTTGGTCGACATACAAAAAGTCATAATAAAGGTACCATCATTTACTTCGAGGGAATCAAGGATGGAATAAAAAATAGTCTAAGTCTTTTAAAGAAAATCGTAGCTTTATATTTTCGGTTTTCTCTTTTGGATCGATCTTTCAATATTTTTATCGAAGGTGAAAAAATCACCCATGATTGTTTAGACGATCTAGGGGTAAAAACCGAATTTTTATGGAAGATAAATAAAATCCAAGATCCTTATATTCAGAAGCTTCAAGATGAGTTCACCCTTAAAGAAAAAAGACAGCTTAATCTAAAAGGAAATATTAAAGGCTTTATTGCTTCTGTCGAAAAACCAAGAGATCTTAAAATAATTACCACCGATGAAAGGGTTGGTGTCGACCTTTTTGTGAATGGCAGATTGCGGGAAAGGGATATTTTAAAACATATTCCCACCGCCAGGGTGGTCGAAAGCTATTTATACGGCCAAATTCATTTTGATGAATTGGATGATAAAGAAGATCGATTTACCAGTAGTCGGGAAGGCGTGGTCGCCGATGATCCGAAATATAAGAATTTTCTAGATCAGTTAAGAAGTAAGATCATTGGAGTTATTTTAGAGGATTGGGATAAATGGAGAAGAAAACATAGAGAAGATGGGGATTCCGAAAACCAAGTCATTCCTCCAAAAGAGAGAAAGGCCGAAGAGCTATTTAACGAAGTCTCAAAAGATTACTCTCTTCCAAAGGACTCGGCTAATAACAAAAAAGTGGATGGGTGGGTCAATGCTTTGGGTGAGGATGCCAGATATAATTTTTCGTCTTATGCGGAATGTTTTATCTCCGAGAATTTAATCCGAAGATTTATTCAAGACAATAAGATTCCTCTTTCCAAAGAAGCAAAAGAGGAGATCAATAAAATGCAGAAAAAAGAGGCGGAGAGTAAAGGTAAAGGGAATATCAGTATAGAAATCAGAAAAATAAAAACAGGTTTAAGTTATTTGTCTATGGATAATCTTGCTGCGTTGGTCGATAAGAAAGACCCTCTTAAGGAGGCCTGTCTTTTGAGAGATGCAAATAAATATAAACCAATTAGGGATGCTCTTGCACACACTGCTCTTTTGACAGATGAAGCGAAGCGAAAATTAACTACAGTCTATGACAATATAAAAGGCAGAGTAACGACGCTACTGTCTGGTAAGAATAAGAAGCTATGAGGTCTTTATAGTAATTTAGACATTTCGATCTTTAAAGCTTTAGCAATTTTCTGAAGATTTATAATTCCAATATTTTTTTCCCCGCGTTCAATTTGTCCCACGTAAGCACGATGTAAATCTGCCTCAAATGCCAGGGCTTCCTGGGTAATCCCTTGTTTCTCTCGGTACAACCGAATCCGCTTACCTACTTCTTTATTGATATCAGCCAAAGCAAACACCCTCCATAAGTGCGTAAATATCTTATTGGCGTGCTGCTTATTGGTCGACTACCTATAGGTAGCATTTAATTATTTGTTGTGGTAAGCTGAAATAGCTTAAATAGAGGAAGGGTGGATATGAAGAGAACTCTCGAGGAAATTTATACTAGACTCAAGGCACCCGCCGTTGTGCTTGAGAAAGCAGTCGAAGATAAGACTTTACCGAAAGTTTTTGTAAAGGCTGCTTTGGAAGAGTTGAAAAAGGCCCAGTCGCTCACAAAGAAATTAAAATCTATGATGAAGACTTAAATTGCTTAAAGTTCCATAAGTCGATCAATGGTTTCTTGGCGCGATTTGGGAGAATTTAGAGCGGCTATTTTTAGAAGGGTTTTACCGGTGAAACGTTTTAGCATTTTAGAATCTTGGCAATCACGCATTTTGGCAAGAAAATTTGGCGGTAAATTATCGGCGATTTTCATTAATTGGGATATGCGGGGCCGTGAGACCTTAAAATGACGGCTGGCATGGAGGTAAGATCTAGTGGGGTCTTCAGCTAAGAATTGTTGAACTTTAAGGGATTGTTTGATAATATTTCTGTAATTAGGTTCAGGAGGCGGTTGATCCACAGGCAGCGGCTCCCAGAAATTGATTCGAATACTTCGCCCCCGACGTTTATAAATTTTCACAAGTAATTGACATACTTGGGGTTGTGAGTTTAGCTTGCCGTCCGTCCTGGGGAGTTTTTACTAAAACCCGTTGCCTGCAAACAGAATTAGCAACGGGTTTTATTTTTTAAAATAGCGAATATTTTATTTCCAGTAACTTCCCAACTTCTCATCCCAAATTGCCGGAACAAACTTGCCCAATCCCGCCTCAGGATAATTGGTTAACTCGCCGAACACAATCCGGCCTTCAATGTTATATAGATCAACCCTTATAAAATCTGTTCCTTCAGACAAATTTTTTACAATTTCTATCATGTTATTGAAATTAATGGGAGGGTTAATGCGGTCTGGAAAGTTTTCATAAACAAATTTGACCGGCAATAAGGATAAATTGATATCATAAAAATTCCGTCGATGATTTGTAAATCTTCCTTTGTCAATCTGCACGAATTGTGGATCGCCTTTGAAACAGAAAAATTTGTAATCGTCCGGAACAGCATTATTAGACTCAAGCAATTCCTCAAACATGAGCACGGGCCTGATATTCTTATACGCCCACTCATTCTCAAAATCGCAATAATTTCTTCTTAACCAATCATCACCCAGCTTGATTAATTCTTCAATGGATTCGTCTTTTAAGTCTTTAACGATCTTAATGACACCTGAAAGGTGATTCGGCTTCATGACAAATTTATTGGCCAAGAGAAGAGTGGGAATTTTTTCTGCGTCATCCGTAACAGCGTAAAGTTTAGTCAAAATTTCAGAGCCGCATTTCTGCTCGACAAAGCGCCTCACAAGATATTTATCGGCAAACATTGTCAGCTTAGGGTTCCGGTCAAACAGCATTTTGAAAATCAAACGCTCGTTGAAAGTTTTTGGTTTTATTAAATTAGGAAATTTTCCAAAACGGTAACGGAATTCATTCAATGTTCTAAATTGAGGAGAGGTATTGTGTAAAAACTGAACGATGGGTTTGAAAGGATTTCTAAAGATTTTCTTTTCGGACATAAAATTATTGTAAAGAAAGAGGAGTGTGATCGATTTCTATAGAAAATAATCATAAAGTCATAAAAGTCAGCTGTAAACAAATAAATAAGGTGGGTTTTTTATTTTATGGTATACTCTCAGCCTATCGTAAAGGATAGCTATATATTGTCTTCCAACATAGCTTGAACTTAACTTATTTGCGGTTAATTTGTATGAATAAAAAGACAAAAAAGATTGAAAATCGTCCTTGGATGAATATCTTAACGCCTTGGGCAAGCGCGTTTTTATTTCTTTTAATTTATTATTCTTTTATCCAATTTCCTATGGAACGTTCTTTTATCAAAGGTCTCAATTACCTCAATCAAAATAAAGCCCTTGAAGCTTCCCAAGAATTCAAAAAAGTCATCCGCGTCTTTCCAAAATACGAACCCGTCTATCTGAACGTCGCCAATTACTTCTTACAAAATGGACATTTAAAACAATCCATGTCTTATTGGGAATATTCCCGACGGATTTGTCTCTTAACCGCCGAAATATTCACCGAGCGCGGATTGGTTTATTCCAAATATAGATTGCACCTTGATGATGGCATTGTTTTCTACAATGACCATGTGCAGAAGTATTATCTTTCCAAACTATTTCCCAGTGATGAAAAAGAATAATTCCACAGGTCGAATGCTTGAACTAGATGCGATGCGTGGTCTTTCGGCGATCAGCGTTTTATTATTCCATTACACAACTTTTTATGGCATTGTATTTTCTTCCAATGGCAATCCGCTTTTTCATTTTCCGTGGATCCCGTATCGGCTGCAGCTTTTTTCCTTATTGAGTGGATTTGTTATTTTGATGATCATTGAAAAGACCGACAGGCCTTTGGACTTTATTGTCGCTCGGGTTTCAAGATTGTATCCCTGTTATTTTGTGGCCGTCATTTTAATCACATCATTGTTAATGCTGTTTCCGTTAAACACGGATTTCCCTTTGCCAGGGAAAGGGGAGATGACCTGGCCGGTCTTTTTAGTCAATCTCACCATGTTCCAATCTTGGTTCAGCTGTAAAGATGTCGATGGTGTTTTTTGGTTCTTAGCGCCGGAGATTTCCTTTTATCTAATCATTTTGTTTCTTTTTACAATAAAAAAACTAAAATATATAGAAGGTATGGGCCTCTTTGGGCTGGCTTTGGTTGTCTTTAATGCCCGGTTTGGAAGTCTGGGACCAATCGATGATCTTTCCGGTATCATTGTCAACTCAAGAATACTATGTTTTTGGCAATATTTTTATGCCGGAATTTTGTTTTATAATTTGAAAACAAAAGGAGATGCATGGTGGAGACACGCGGGATTAGCGTTGTGTTTCGTGGTTCAAAATGTGATATCAGATAATTTTGTTGGTGTCTTTTGTTTTGGCGTATGCCTTCTGATGTTTTATCTTTTTATCTATGGTAAATTATCTTGGATTGCTCAAAAACCTTTGCTCTTTTTGGGAACGATTTCTTACAGCTTGTATCTTGTCCATCAGAATATCGGCTATATGATGATTAAATATCTAGACCAGCTCGGCGTGTCGACTTGGTTTCGTTTCATTATACCAACCACGATCTCCATTCTTATTGCCACCGCCATGACCTATTGGGTTGAGAAGCCGGGATTAAAATTTATTAGAACTAAATATAAAGAATGGAAAAAACACCATCAGTATATCATCATAAAAAACCCATTCGCGAAACTTCGTCCATTAACGGCTATGATTACCAAAAAACCCTCTGCTTAAAAATGAGCAAAGGGTTTTTGATAGTATCAACTTTTAGAATTTAAATGAAATATCCACCGACGCTGCACGCTCATCCACCAACCGCGCTTGAAGATTGATGGAAACAACATTGTTGGGGACAAGAATCAGCCCAAAGAATGGCCCTGCTTTTTTATCATTTTCAACATCATTGAGAAAGTATCTTGTTCCGCCGGAGGTCACGTCGTCTTTTAGACGGATATCTGAATATTTTCCACCCACATAAGGGATCACATACCGCATTTTATAAGCCAGTCCAACAGCCGCTTGCCATTCCTGCCATTGGGGGTCGTGATTGCTGGCAAATCCCGGAGTTGAGCCGTTGATCGAACTTTGTCATATTTGGCATCGTTCTTACGGCGGTATTTTACGTCAGTAAATAAAGTAATGCCGCTGAATACTGTTATTCTTTAAGTTTACAGAATTTCAATTTTATTTGACCGTTGAAACGGTGAATATTACTATGGGATTCGTTTTATTTACATTATCTTTTGAATATCTCTAATTTATCCCCAAAGATGTCCAAAAAATTTCTAAAACCAAAAGGATTTGTCACGCCTGAAAAAGAACAATATCACGCTGAGATTTTAGCCAATCGCATCCGCAAACGATGCACCCATCTTTCAAAACGCTTTAAACGCCAGAACATCGACTGTTTTCGTTTGTATGACTGGGATATTAAGGAAGTCCGGGCCGTTGTGGATTGGTACGCCGGGCATATTGTGATCGCCGAATATGTGCGGCTTCAAACCAGTCCGCAATGGTTGCCGCAAATGGCGAAGGCCGTCGGCGAAGCGTTAGGCGTTCCAGCAAATCAAATTCATATAAAACGCCGTCAAACCAAAACAGAAGAAGGGCCGCGGTATCAAAAGTTGAATAATACTGGAGAGCGTCTCAAAGTCCGCGAACGCGATTTGTATTTCTGGGTCAACTTAGATGATTATATTGATACGGGATTATTTTCCGACCACCGTGACACGCGCGTTATTGTAAGAAAACTTGCCGCTGACAAAGATTTCCTCAATCTGTTTGCTTACACAGGTGCTTTTACCTGTGCCGCGGCGGCGGGAGGCGCCCGTACGACGGTAAGTGTCGACCGTTCTGAAACCTATCTTGACTGGGCCGAGGATAATCTTAAGTTAAACGGATTCTGGAATTCGCAGCATACGTTAGTTCAATCCAATGTTATGAAATATTTAGACCAGGCGCATCGGGAAGGACAGCGCTTTACGCTCGCATTCATTGATCCACCGTCGTTTTTTCAAGATCAAACAAAAGGCATTGGCTTTGATATTGACCGCGATCATCCGGAATTAATTTTAAAAGTTTTAAAACTGATGGCGCCCGGATCGACGGTATTCTTTTCAACAAATCATCAGCGCTTTACGCCGCGCCTTAACAATCTTCCGGTTCTAGATCTCAAAGAAATTACCCCCGGCACAATTCCTGAAGACTACCGCAATTGTAACATTCACCGCTGCTGGCGTATGACTGTTCGCAATAGTTAATTTAACAAATTATTTTTATGCAAAACATTTTTTTACATCGTGTTTCATTCTTTGGCCTTACTTGTAATTTTATTTGTTATTTATTAGTGGACCCGCAAGTCGTTGAGAAAAGATTGATGTTGTTCGCCAATTTTTATATACCGTAAAAATATCATTGTCTGATTGTCTAAAGGAAAAAGCGATGTTATATTGACACTCAAAAGCAATCGTTTAACTTTATTAGGGAAAAACCATATGATTAAAAATATTCTGCTGGCTGAAGATGACCGGGTCACGGCGAAGTTAGTCAAAATTCAATTAGAACAGCGAGGTTATCATATTTATACGGCGGAAAATGGCATTCAAGCATTAAAGATTTTGGGTTCAAGTCCGGTGGATTTGATTATCACTGACGTGGTCATGCCCGAAATGGACGGCGTTGATTTATATGCCAGGGTTAAAAAAAATCCGGCAACCGCCAAAATTCCGGTCATCATCGTGACTGATAAAGAAATTTTTAAAGAGTCTTTTTCATCATTGGGCGTAAGTCATTTTGTTGAGAAATCCACAGACATCACTACTTTAATCGAGAAAATCAAGGCTGTAGCTCAAGCCGCGAATGAAGTAAAGGAATACCACAAAGTTTTGATAAGCGGAATTCACCGTACGGTATTAGAGGACATGAGCAGAAGTTTGCAAGAACGCGGTTGCTTGGTGACGATGGTCAATAGTTCTGCTGATATTCTCTCGTCGGTATTTTCGATGGTGCCGCATATTATTATTCTGGATTTAGTATTGCGCGACAACGCCTTTCCACATGAAATCGTCCGCGCCCTTCGCGCGTTTAATTTTCTTAAAAGAACAAGAATTTATACTTATCTTTATCTTCCTCCTGATCAACTTGAAGGAGGGGGAGTCAATTTACAACTGGTCGAACACGATCTTCAAAGCTGCCGAGATGCCGGTATGGATGATTACTTAGGCCAGTTCAGCCGGCAAGCTTTTGTGCAAAAGCTTAATGAGTTGGGGATTAAATAACTTTTATAAGAATGATGGCTTTGACGAACTCCTCTGAAATTCTTCAGAGGAGTTTTTCTTTCTTGAAGTCTGTGGACACCAGATTCACGACGTAATATACTGCGATTAGAATTAGAGGTAAATTTTTGTGGGCATATTAAGGAAAGGTATGAAAAAACAGAAAAAAATAGTTTTGTTTGGAATTTTATTGGTGGCTTTTTTTATTTTAATGCCAAATGTATGGGCGCAGATGCCAGCCGTCAATGAAATCCAAGGATTGGTTAGAGTCACAGATCTTGATCCTAATATTGTTGTTGATTTAAGGTATGCAACTAATAACAATTTCACTCACCAACAAGTTTATCCCACCGCCGTTTGTTTGCTGCGTAAAGAAACCGCTCAAAAATTGGCCGAAGCCAACGCCGAATTCATGAAAGATGGTTACCGCATTAAAATTTGGGACGCGTATCGGCCGCCGTCAGTTCAAGAAATTCTTTGGAACATTATGCCGGATGAACGGTATGTGGCGCCGCCCAGTAAAGGCGGTTCTCGCCATAATCGCGGCGGTGCGGTTGACATGACCCTCGTTGATGCCCAAGGCCGGGAATTGGAAATGCCGACGGGTTTTGATGATTTTACACCCAAGGCCGCACCTAGCAGCAAAGTAATGTCTCGAAAAGCGCGCAAAAATGTCGATTATTTAAACGGCATTATGAGCAAGCATGGATTTAAACAATATGAAAATGAGTGGTGGCATTTTGATGACGTTGACTGGCGTTCCTATCCGTTGGTGGATGTGCCTTTTGAAAAATTTACCGCAGCGGCGCCTTCGCAGCCGTCAAGCGCTGTGCCTGGCGTTTTATTTAATTTGAATAAAGATGTTCATCAGGCGCTGGTCGTTGAAGAAATTTTGCCTGGAAGTTCGCACGCTCAACTCACGGCATGGGAATGGAATGGCGGACAGTGGCAGAAAGCATTCCCCGCGATGAACGCTATGTTAGGTAACAACGGATTGGTGGCCAAGGGTGAAAAAATCGAAGGCGATGGAAAAACACCGTCGGGAATTTTTAAGTTGGGTACAGCTTTTGGTTATGCGCTTACAGTGCCGACCAAGTTAGGCTACCGTCAAGTAACGGACAAAGACGTCTGGGTTGATGATCCGGATTCTCCTCAATATAATCAATGGGTGAGCGACACGCCGCAAGCTAAATCATTTGAAAAGATGAAACGCGACGATGATCTTTATAAATACGGTGTTGTCATTGAATACAATACCGACCCGATTGTTTTAGGTAAGGGAAGCGCGATTTTCTTGCATGTCTGGCGCAACGGCGACAGTCCAACCTCAGGGTGTGTCGCACTCGCTGAAGAGAATGTTCAAAGAATTTTGTCGTGGCTGGATCAAAGCGCAAAGCCGGTGATTATTTTAGGGACGGATATAAGATAACGAAAGATAGACAGAGCGGCCTGCCTGTGAATTAATTAGCGGGCAGGCCGCTCTCGTTTTTAGAATGAAACAATTACAACTAAGCTATCGCTATTAGATTTCTCGCCTCATTTGTCTTTTCAAAGGGCACATGAATCCTATATTGGTCTACAATGGTTTTTATTGGCATTCCCCAAGTAAATCGTAATGGTTCAACCAAGGCGGGAATGCCTCTATTTTTTAGGTAATCACTCTTTATCGTGGCTTCTATTTCATCAAAAGCAATATAACAAATACCCCACTATATTAGACCAAGCACTATCCCTACAATACCCATCACATAGTTTTCTGACATAGAGCCTCCTCACCCATCGTGAAAACAATCTTTTGAAGCATTTTTATAAAGTATAACATTCTGAATATTTTGTAATCATAAATTTTATGTTTTCGAACCAACGGCCCAACCTCGGTAATAACACTAATTTGGCCTGTGGCATTTCTTATGCTTTTTACCTTCTAAAGATTTTCTGTTTATCTTTTGACAGGCGAATTGTTTTGGGCTATACAACGTATAGCAAATTATTTAGATTTATTTTTAGGCTTTTTAGAAGAAAGGGGAAAGGATGAATAAATTTTTATGGCAGGTGGTTGTAATCATTTGGGCGGGAATATCTTTTGTGATGATACCTAATATTGTCATCGCGGATATGGATCCTGACACTTCCACAGAACTTATTGCAAGATCACGGCATATTTATAAGACCGACGTTGATGCCGTCACGGGACAAATCGCCGTTAATGAATCCCAATTCGGGTTCGCCCAGAATTTTGAAATCGACCGACTTCCGGTGACTGCCGGCTTTAAGATTAAACACATTGATATCAATGAAAATATCCCCACGAATTTACCGTCGGAGCTGGTTGGTAAAGAACTGCAATTGGGTGTCAAGTTGCCAGCGCCTTGGCTTGATTCTGATCATTATTTTGTGGGAGTAGACATCTTTCCATCCATGTACACGGATGATTGGGATTATAAAGCGAGCGCGTTTCGTATTCCTTTCCGGACTTATTTAATTTATAAAGAAACAGAAGATCTAATTTGGGTTGCGGGCATTTTGGTCAGACCTCAATACCACACGAGTGTTTTGCCGGTTTTAGGTTTAATTTACCGGCCTAATGACCGTTTGAGTTTTAATTTAGCGTCGGATGATCCCAATATTGCCTACAAAATCGACGATAAACTCACGGCCTTGGCGGAATTTGGTTTGGTTACGGATGAGTATGAAGTGACGAGAGGTAATCAGAATGGTGTGGTTTTAAAATATAGTGAACTGAGTGCTGGTGGTGGATTTAAATATGATGTTACTCCGAACATTCAGGCTAAAATTTCTATCGGCGCGGTGTTTAACCGGAAAATAGATTACCGTGATGATGTCGGGAAGGTTCATCCGGATGGTGGATTGTATACCGATTTCAAACTAAGCGCCAAATTCTAAATCCTTAAAATTATTTCCGTAGGCAATTGAAGAGACGGTCTAAATTAGGCCGTCTTTTTTTTGATTCAGAATAATTATTTGACACGCTAAATGATTTCATCTATAACCTTAGCATTATTTTTTAGGAAAGACTTAACGATAAGCAACAACTGAGGAGGCAAGATGAAAAAGGAAATCGTATTAGTGACTGCGTTCATGCTGACTGTCGCGTCAGCTGTTTTTGCAGAGGGTAATAAGGGTTATTTATATCAAGCAGATTTAAGCAAAATGTGTATTAGGGATAAATCATCCAAGCATGCGGATAAAGCTGGCAAAGCTCCAATCTGCGATATGGATAAAGAAAAAGCCAAAGAAGAAGTGAAAGTCACTGCTGAAGAAGTTAAAAAAGAAGCTCAAACAGCGTCCGAACCAGCTGTTCAGCAAGCGCAAGCTGCTCAAGAAGCTGTTAAAACCGATGCTCCGATGATGGCTGAAGATGTTAAAAAAGAAGCGCAAGCTACAACAGAGCAAGCCAACCAAGTAGCGAATGAAATGACTGCACCGGCAACGACGCCAGAAGCGGCGAAGTAAGATTTGTAATATATTTTAGAGAAGTCGAAGGGCCTTGGGCCCACGCGCCGTACGGTGCGGGGCCCAAGGCCCTTGCTATTTTTCGGCGTTTTCAAGCTTTGACTTCAATACTTTTCAACAGCGCCAAAACCTCTTCATTATGACCCTGCGGTTTAACTTTCTCAAATACGTGAACGATTTTTCCGTTTTTATCAACAATAAAAGTCGTTCGTTCAATCCCCATATATTTTCGTCCGTACATACTTTTTTCAACCCAAACACCATAATCCGTCGCCATCTTGTGATCTTCGTCACTCAAAAGCAAAAAAGGAAGGTCAAATTTTTTGATAAATTTATCATGGCTTTTAAGACCATCTGGACTCACCCCTAAAACGACGGCATCTTCATTTTCAATCGGCTTGATCGTATCCCGGAAGCCGCAAGCCTGCACGGTACAGCCTGGCGTATCATCTTTAGGATAAAAATAAATGACCACATTTTTTTTGCCTTTGTAATCTTTAAGTGAAACAATTTGACTGTTGCTGGCCGGACGGGTGAATGGGGGGGCTGGGTCGTTCATTTGAGGACGAGGCATTTTTGTTATCTCCTTTTTAGAGTAGCGAGAAGAGAGTAGACAGTAGAGAGTCAGCGAAATTTTGTTTATTCTCTACTGTCTCTTTACTATTCGCTAGCATGTTTCATGAGTTATTATAATTTTACAGTCCGTTCAACCTTCCGCTGTTTAAATATTAAATATTCTTTATATCCGACCGCTTTAGCTAACACTATTGCTTTGTCAAAATCCTTTCCAACATCTTGCGGCGCATGCGCGTCGGAGCCGAAGGTGAGAGGGACACCGGCTTTTTGATAGATTTGAAGGCATTGCGGCGCCGGGTACATTTCTCCGACGGGTTTACGTAATCCTGAGGTGTTGATTTCAACCGTGACGCCGGTTTTTTTAAATACTTTCGCGGTCTTCTCAATTTCTTTAGTCATGTCGTCGGTTGCCCGGTGTCCAAATTTTTTAACCAAATCAACATGCCCCATGATATCAAACAACCCCGATTCAGCGCTTTGGCGCAGAAGAGCGTAGTATTCACGGTAAACAGCATTAATGTTTTCCTGATTCCAGCGTTCGCGGTCATCCGGATTGTCAAAACCCCACGAGCCGATAAAATGGACCGAGCCAATGATATAATCATAAGGGTAGTTTTGAATAATGGCGCGGGTTTTGTCTTCATACCCAGGAATAAAATCCGCCTCCAATGCAATCTTGATGCGTAAAGGTGCGTACTTCGAACGGACTTCTTCAATCATTTTGTGATATTCTGGCAGCTGGCGGATATTCATGGTGATGCGGGGATCTTCATGGGAAACGAGAGGTGCGTGGTCGGAGAATCCAATTTCTTCTAAGCCAATCTTGCGGGCATGTTCGGCATATTCTTTCGGTTGCCCAACGGCATGGCCGCACAGGGGTGTGTGCATATGGTAATCGGCTAAGGGAATCATTTAGCTCCTTTTCAAAAAGAAAAAAATTTTAATAAGCGACGCATTATAGCACAGTCATAGAAGGAAATTCTAGGCGTGTTTTGATAAAAGAAGCTGGCCCTGTACCGATTTCTGGTACAGGGCCGTCGTTCCTTCACCAATTCCACGGACAATATTGACAGCCTAAAACGCCTATGCTACGATGCGCTTCTTCAAAAAAGGAAAACATGGAACAATATTATAAAAAATTACTCCAAGACATCGGCGAAGATCCCACCCGCGAAGGCCTGCGCGCAACGCCCAAACGCGCGGCGCATGCTTTTCAATACATCACCCAAGGTTATAAGAAAAACATTAAAGATGTTATTAATAACGCCATTTTTGAATCCGACAATGATGAGATGATCATCGTAAAAGATATTGAACTCTATTCTTTGTGTGAACACCATCTTTTGCCTTTCTTCGGCAAATGCCACGTCGGATATCTACCCAATAAAAAGATTTTAGGCTTATCCAAGATCGCTCGCATCGTTGATGTCTTTGCCCGCCGTTTGCAAGTCCAGGAAAATTTAACCAAACAAATCGCCGAAACCATCATGGAAGTCGTTGACGCCAAAGGTGTCGGCGTTGTCATCGAAGCCAAGCATTTATGTATGATGATGCGCGGTGTTGAAAAACAAAATTCAACAATGAAAACTTCCTGCATGCTCGGCCTTTTTCGTGAAAAGATTTCCACCCGTTCGGAATTCTTAAGTTTGATCAACACCTGATTCATGATTAAAGCACGAAAATCTCAAAGGGGAACAGCACTCGTTACTGGCGCGGCCAAAAGAATTGGGCAGGCCATTGCCTTGATGTTAGCTGAAAATGGTTTTGATATCGCGGTGCACTATCAACATTCCCGTAACGATGCCGAAGCAACCGCCAAGCTAATTAGGAAAAAGGGCGTGCGCTGTGAATTGTTCGCATGCGATTTAAACAACGAAGCGCAGACGCTTTCGCTCATCCGTGATGTCCACCTTAAATTTTCTAATCTCAATCTTCTCATCAATTGCGCCTCGATTTTTGAAAAATCTAAATTCACAACCGCTGATCTTTCTTTGTTTGACCGTCATTTTGCCGTCAACCTTAAAGCGCCGTTTATTTTGTCTTGTGAATTCCGAACGGTTTGCCACCATGGGCAGATCATTAATTTTCTGGACACGGACATTGTTGAAAATAAAACCGATCATGTCGCGTATCTGTTGACTAAAAAAGCGCTGGTCGAAATGACGAAAATGGCCGCGGTTCATTTTGCGCCTGACATTCGGGTGAACGCGATTGCGCCGGGATTAATCTTGCCGCCTAAAGGTCAAACGGATGAATATCTTAACCGCCGGGCCCAAGGCATTCCTTTAAAACGTAAAGGTGATGTCGTTTCTATTTGCAAATCTGTTAAATTTCTTATCGACAACGATTATTTGACCGGCCAGATTATTTTTAATGACGGAGGCGAGCACTTGGTGTGATTGTTAAACGCAATTGACTAGGAAAGGGAAGCCATGGCTAAAGTTCAAATTACGGATCTTTTGATCCGGGGAATTATCGGGACACAGGAATGGGAACGGAAAAAGAAACAGGACATTTTGATTAATGTGACCTTTGAATACAACTGTTCCAAATGTCAAGCAAGCGATGCGATCGACGATGCGGTGGATTATAAATTAATTACCAAAAGAATTATTGATTCCGTTGAAGCGTCCAGCTTCTTTCTATTAGAGAAGCTGACCCATTACGTTTTAGAAATTGTCATGGAAGATAAAAGAATCAAATGGGCCACGGTCCGCATTGACAAACCGCACGCGCTGCGTTTTGCCCGTTCGGTTTCAGTGGAATTGACAGCAAAACGTTCATGAACACCGCGATCATTGGACTCGGTTCAAATATCGAGCCGCAAAAAAATATAAAGCATGCACGAAATTTCTTGGCTCAAGAGTTTAAGGTTCTGGATGAATCCCATTTTGTGACGACTAAACCAATTGGAACAACCACGCAACCGGATTTCCTGAATGGCGCTGTTTTAATTGAAACAAATTTGATGCAAGATATAATGCGTAATCGCTTAAAAGAAATTGAAAAAATTTTGGGCCGCACATCCAGCCCTGACCGCTACGGTCCCAGAGTGATTGATTTAGATATCCTGGTTTGGAATGATGAGGTCATTAATCCTGATTTTTATGAAAGGGATTTTGTGAAGGATGAAGTTTTAGAGTTATTGCCTGAGTTGAAATATTAGTTTTGATAACGAGGGCGGTTGTCCTGCGAACAAAATCGCCGGACAACCGCCCATCGCTACGGAGGTAATGAAGCATGCATCTGAAAGATCAAGTCGTTTTAATCACCGGTTCGACCCGCGGAATTGGAAAAGAGATTGCCGGAAAGTTTGCTCAGCATGGTGCAACTGTTATTATTGTGGGACGCGATGAATCATTGGCCCGTTCGGTAAGCGAGGAATTCATCCGAGGAGGATTTAAGGCTGATTTTTATGGCTGCGACGTGACAAATCTAAAAAGTGTCGAAGAAATGATTGACAAAATTCTTGACAAACATAATCGCATTGATATATTAATCAACAATGCAGGGATAACGAAGGATAATTTGCTTTTACGCATGACCGAATCTGATTGGGATCAGGTCATGACAATTAACCTTAAAGGTGTTTTTAACTGCACTAAAGCTGTCACAAAAGCGATGTTGAAAGCCAGGAAAGGCAAGATTATCAATATCGCTTCTGTTATTGGCATAACAGGAAACGCCGGCCAAGCCAATTACGCGGCCAGTAAAGCGGGCATCGTTGGTTTTTCAAAATCAATCGCCCGCGAAATCGCATCACGCGAAATCACCGTTAATGTAGTGGCACCTGGATACATTCAAACCGATATGACCGCTCAATTACCAGAAAAAGTCCGTGAACAAATCCTTAATCAAATTCCTTTACAACGATTCGGCCAGCCAGCTGATGTGGCTGGCGTTTGTTTGTTTTTGGCTTCCCCGGAAGCTAATTACATTACAGGTCAAACGATCGTAGTCGACGGAGGGTTGGCGATTTAATCTCCTACGCAAGCAACAAAGTTTCGCCGCGTAGCAGAATAATTTGAGTGGCAAATAGGCAAAAGGAGGCTATGGATATGGCAGTAGAAGAGAAAATTAAGTCGATCATCGCTGAACAGTTAGGCGTGAAACCGGAAGAAGTGACCCCACAAGCTTCGTTTATTGACGATCTCGGGGCTGATTCTTTGGATACCGTTGAATTGATTATGGCTTTAGAAGAAGAATTCAACGTCGAAATTCCGGACGAAGATGCCGAAAAGATGACAACTGTCGGTGATGCGATTAAATATATTGAAGCCAAGACTGCCAACAAGTAAGTCCCGCATTTCAAAAGTTTAGGAACCATATAATTTAGAAGAATGCGGTACTACTCCGCTTCCTCATAAAATGATCAAAAAGTCAAAAAATTTTGGAAAGCGGTAGTAAGCTTGTGGGTAGCTTACCGAACGAACTTTCACTTTGCCCCGGTCTTAAAGCCGGGGCATTCTTTATATTAGAAGCTTTTATTTAAAAATTTAAAAAAAGTAATCGTCAATGGGAAAAAAACGTGTTGTTGTTACAGGGTTAGGGGTTGTTTCTCCAGTTGGAACGGGTGTTGAAAAATTTTGGCAATCGCTCGTCCAAGGGAAAAGCGGCATCCGTCCGATCACCCGTTTTGATGCCACCAAATTTGACTGCCGTATCAGCGGGGATGTCATTGATTATAATGAAACCGAACATTTTTCAACCAAAGATGCTCGACACTTAGCGCGTTTTGTACAATTTGCGGTTGTCGCTTCGCGTGAAGCTTTAGCGCATGCCAAACTGGATATCAATCAAGCCAACGCCGACCGCGTTGGCGTTTTGGTTGGTTCAGGAATTGGCAGTATCGGAACCATTGAACGCGAGTATCAGAAGTATATGGAGAAGGGCCCAAGCAAGATCTCACCATTTTTCATTCCACGTATTATTATTAATGAAGCATCCGGCCAGGTTTCAATTCAAACGGGTGCAAAAGGTCCAACGACCTGTGTCGTGACTGCTTGCGCGACCGCCTCAAACGCGATTGGCGATGCTTACCGTTTTATTCAATATGGAGATACCGATGTCATGATTGCCGGCGGAACGGAAGCAGCGACGACGGTTTTAGGGATCGGCGGATTTTGTGCGTTGAAAGCTCTTTCAGAAAGAAACGACGCGCCCGAAAAAGCCAGCCGGCCTTTTGATTTAAACCGCGACGGTTTTGTGATGGCCGAAGGCGCGGGTGTTGTTATTTTGGAATCTTTAGAACATGCCAAGGCGCGTGGCGCGAATATCTTAGCCGAGATGGTTGGATACGGTCGTACATCCGACGCTTATCACATCACAGCTCCCGACGCCGAAGGATTAGGCGCTATGAAAGCCATGGAATTGGCGCTTAAAGACGCGCAATTAAAACCTGAAGAAATTTCATACATCAACGCTCACGGCACATCGACCAAACTCAACGACAAAGTGGAAACACTTGCCATTAAGAATTTATTTAAAGACTACGCCAAAAAAGTTCCAGTAAGTTCAACCAAATCCATGACCGGCCATTTACTTGGCGCGGCGGGCGGGGTCGAATTTATTGCTTGTATTTTAGCGATCCGTGATAGCATCATTCCACCGACGATCAATTATGAAACTCCCGATCCCGAGTGCGATCTCGATTATGTTCCTAACCACGCCCGTAAAGCTTCATTGACAACAGCGTTATCCAACTCCTTAGGGTTTGGCGGCCACAACGCCACCCTCATCGTTAAAAAATTCCAACCATGAAAAAAGATTATAAAATTGCCGTCATTCCCGGCGATGGTACCGGGCCGGAAGTCATTCGCGAAGGGCTTAAGGTTATTGAAGCCGTTTCGAAGAAATGTAATTTCAAATTTCAGACCACTACTTTTGATTTCGGCGGTGCGCGTTATTTACGCACCAAAGAAGTTTTGCCAGCCTCAGCCATCGATGATTTGAAAAAGTTTGACGCGATTTATTTAGGCGCGATCGGTCATCCGGATGTGAAGCCGGGTATTCTTGAAAAAGGAATTCTCCTTAAACTCCGTTTCGATTTGGATCAATATATCAACTTACGACCGGTTAAACTTTATGATGAACACTTTTGTCCGGTCAAAAATAAAAAGCCGGAAGATATAGATTTTGTCGTCGTGCGGGAAAATTCTGAGGGACTTTACAAAGGTTTAGGTGAGTTCAAAGATAAAGATACGGCGAATGAAGTTGCTACCCAAGTTTCTTACAATACGCGAAAAGGCATCGAACGCTGCGTGCGTTATGCGTTTGAATACGCGCAAAAGAAACGCAAACGCAAACAGCTCACCTTATGCGGTAAGACGAATGTTTTGACATATGCTTTTGATTTATGGGAACGAACATTTTATGCGGTCGCCAAAGAATATCCTGATGTCAAAACAGAATACGCCCACGTTGATGCGACGACCATGTGGTTTGTCAAAAATCCAGAATGGTTTGATGTGATTGTAACTGACAATATGTTCGGTGATATCATCACCGATTTAGGCGCGATGATTCAAGGCGGCATGGGAATCGCCGCCGGCGGTAACATTAATCCGCAGGGCGTTTCGATGTTTGAACCGATCGGCGGTTCGGCGCCGAAATATACAGGAAAGAATGTTATTAATCCTTTGGCCGCGATTTGCGCGGGCGCGATGCTTTTAGAACAATTGGACGAAACTCAAGCCGCGTCTTTAATTGAAAACTCAGCGCAGTTGGTTGTGAAAACAAAATTAAAAGACCTGGCCGCCGGGCAGATGGGGTATTCGACGTCGGAGGTTGGGGATTTGGTCGTTAAAAATTTATAGAGTGATTTTAATTAATAATGAGTTTAATCGCCGCTTACAAAAAATCTTTTAATAATAAACGCTTAATAAGATTCAGGACGAAACATCCTGAAGGAGATAGTTTTGGTTTTTATGGAATTGTTTTAGAAGAGAAAGATAGTTATATAATCTTGGCTCAAGAAAGAGATTTTGAGTTTGACGGATTGGTCTTGTTGCCTAAAAAAGTTATAAAAGGATATCGAGATTCTAAATTTGAAGATTGTTCTAATAAAATTATTCGCCACAATAAGGCCATCAATAAATTAAATTTACCTAAATGGTTAACTCAGTGTCATGAAATTCAAGATGTACTTAAAGAAATTAAAGACCGAGATATTTGGCCAATAATAGAAATTATTTTTGATCATGGGAAAGAATCTGCATTGTATATTGGCCCGATCAGCGATGTTAATAATAACATTTTCAATATCTGTGGGTACGACGCTGCTGGAAAATGGGGAAAAATATGTAAACTTAACGTTGATGAAATTTTCAAGATAGAGATCAATAGTTTATATGCAAAACATTTTAATCATTTTATGCGAAGTATAAATAAACGAAGAACAGGGAATTAAGATGAAGAAATATAACGTCGCTGTACTTGGGGTAGGTGCTGTTGGGGAAGAAATGCTGCGCGTTTTGCATCAGCGTCAATTTCCAGTCAACGAACTCAAAGTCTTTGCCCGGACGCCACGCACAATTGAACTGGATGGTCATCGTTATAAAGTTGAAACGCTCAACGCCGATTCATTTAAAGGAGTGGACATCGCGCTTTTTGCCGGGACAGAAGGTGATAAAGGCGCGGCGGTGACTTATGCGGCGGATGCGATTGCCGCCGGTTGCGTTGTGATTGACAATGGCGCTGATTTTCGTTTGCGTGACGATGTCCCGCTCGTTGTTCCAGAAGCCAATGGCGCCGATGTTAAAAAACACAAAGGCATCATCGCGAATCCGAATTGCTCGACGATCCAAATGGTCGTGGCGCTCGCGCCGATTCACAAAAAATTTGGTTTAAAACGTATTATCATTTCAACTTATCAAGCTGTTTCCGGTAGCGGCCGCGGCGGCATTGTTCAGGCCGAAGCCGAGTACCGCGCCTGGGCGAAAGGTAACGGGGAGACCGTTTCATTTCATATGGATCAATCGGTTGCCTTTAATATTTTTCCGCATATCGGCAGTTTCAACAACGATGGTTCAACCAGTGAAGAAATGAAACTCGTCAACGAAACGCACAAAATCCTTCACGATAAAAAAATAAAAATTACCGCCACAACCGTGCGCGTTCCAGTCCGCACCGGTCATTCAGAAGCGGTTTATATTGAAACGAAAAATCCTATCGATGCTAACAAAGTTAAAGCTCTTCTGAGTCAATCGCCAGGAATTAAAGTTATCGATGATCCTAAAAATAAACTCTATCCCATGCCTAAAGATTGCGAAGGCACGGATGATGTTTTTGTCGGACGAATCCGCCGCGATCCGGCGGTCAAAAACGGTCTGTGGCTCTGGATCGTCGCCGATAACTTACGCAAAGGCGCCGCGTTGAATGCGGTGCAGATTGCGGAAGAGTTGATTCGTTTCAAGAAATAACCATCAGGCTAAACAGCGTAGGGCCTAGAGCTAAAATTTTACTATGCTCTAGGCCTTTCTTATGTCAAATATCCGTAATATAAAACTCCTAATTGAATACGACGGTACTAACTTTCACGGCTGGCAGATTCAGGATTCGAGTAAGCGCACCGTTCAAGGCGAAATTCGCAAAGCTCTTCAGAAAATTTTTAAAGAAAAAATTATTCTCTACGGTTCCGGGCGGACCGATAGCGGGGTTCATGCGTTAGGGCAGGTTGCTAATTTTAAAACCTCATCACCTATGCCGGCTCAACAGATGGTGAAGGCTTTAAACGCAAATTTACCCGAGGACATCGCAATCGTCGAAGCCCAAGACGTTCCTTTAAAATTTCACGCGCAGTTTAGTGTGCGTTCCAAGATTTACCGCTACACCATTTTGAACCGTGTGGCGCGTTCGCCGGTCGAACGAAATTTTTCATATCATTATCCGTATAAAATTAATTTGACGCATTTGCGGCAAGCTGCCAAAGATTTGATTGGAAAAAAAAATTTTAAATCCTTTCAATCAACGGCCAGACGTTCGCAAGATGAATCCGGAAAACGCGGCACTGTGCGGACAGTTAAAAAGATTCAGATTCGAAAAACGGGCGATTGGATTTATATCGACATCGAAGCCGACGGTTTTTTATATAAAATGGTCAGAAGTATCGTCGGAACATTGCTTGAAATCGGCTCAGGCCTGCGGCCGGTAAACAGTATTAACGAAATTTTAAAAGAAAAGAAGCGTCAGGCTTCCGGCGTTACCGCGCCCGCCCGTGGATTATGTTTGTTCAAAGTAAATTATTGACAAGTCCGAATGAAATGATATACTTTGCAGGCATTTCTTAAAAAGAACTAATTTTATCAATTTCTTGACGAGAGTTTAATCATGCAAAAAACCTACATGGCCAAAAAAGCAGAGATTACCCCCAATTGTTATCTCCTGGATGCCAACAACAAAATCCTTGGCCGAATAGCCACCAAAGCTGCCGCTATTTTACGCGGTAAACACAAACGTATCTTCACGCCACATGTCGATTGCGGCGACACCGTTATTATCATCAATGCCGAAAAAGTCAGAGTCACCGGCAAAAAATTAACCGACAAAGAATATCAAAAATATTCCGGTTATCCGGGCGGCCGAAAAGTTATTAGTCTTGAACAACTTCTTGCCAAACGGCCGACGGAAGTTTTAAAACTTGCCATAACCCGCATGATTCCCAAAGGACCTTTGGGCAATCATGTTAAAGGAAAATTAAAAATTTATGCGGGCGACAAACACCCGCACCAAGCGCAAAAGCCGATTCCACTGGCTTTATAATCATTATCGCAGATCCTGGGAGGATAAGATTCATGGTAGATGCTGTTAAATATGGTGCTACTGGCCGACGAAAGACATCGGTCGCTCGGGTTAATCTTTTTCCCGGTAACGGAAAAATTGAAGTGAATAAAAGAGCGTTTGAGAACTATTTTCCCCGGGAAACGGACCGAATTATTATTTTAGAACCTCTTAAGATGACTAATATGATTCATAAATTTGATGTTAACGCCAGGGTAACCGGCGGTGGTTTGACCGGACAAGCTGGCGCCATTCGGTTAGGATTAGCCCGGGCGATTTCCCTATGTGACCCGGAAAGCAAAACAATATTAAAGAAAGCCAACTTTTTAAGCCGCGATCCCAGAGAAAAAGAACGTAAAAAGCCGGGACAAAAGGGAGCGCGTAAGAAGTTTCAATGGGTTAAACGTTAAGGACATTCAAACGCAGTTAAATTAAAAATAAGTAGTTTAGAAAACCTATCTCCCTTATCAAAGCAGTTGACGAGATAGGTTTTTTATTTTATGATAGGGCCTTCAATCTCCTCGGAAAATTGAAAAACAGGCCCCGAAAAAGGGAATTTAATGATTCGAGCTGGCATTATAGGTGTGAGCGGTTATTCGGGCGGTTTGGTTTTAGAACTTCTGCTCAAACACAATCAAGTTCGGGTGAATTATATCAGCGCCCACACCACCCAAGGGCCAATTGCGGACATCTGGCCGCGATTACGAAACACAACTCATCTTCAGTGTGAAAAAGTCAATCTCAAAAAAGCCATCAGTAACTGTGATGTTGTTTTTTTGGCTGTTCCTCACACACAATCCATCCAAATTACACCCCAACTCCTTAAAGCTAAAAAGCGCGTCATTGATTTAAGCGCTGACTATCGGCTTAAAGATCCCAAAGACTATGAAAAGTGGTACGATATAAAACACAAAGACGCTGGCAATCTTAAGAAAGCGGTCTATGGTTTACCTGAACTTTATCGGGAAGCAATCAAAAAGACTTCTTTGCTCTCTAACCCAGGATGTTATCCGACGGCCGCAATTCTTGCGCTGGCGCCTTTGGTCAGCACGCGCGCTAAAAACATTCAATCCATTATTATTGACGCCAAATCCGGCGTTTCTGGTTCGGGACGAAAAGTTACCACAAATCTTATGTTCTCTGAAGTCGATGAGAATTTTAAAGCGTATAAAGTTTTAAATCATCAGCACACGCCGGAAATCAATTTATATCTATCACGGTTGTCGGGTAAGAAGGAAGCTGTTACGTTTATCACTCATTTACTTCCCATTAATCGTGGCATCTTAGAAACAATTTATGTTCAGCTGAAAGGCACGACTTCTTTAAAGACTATCGCAGAGATTTATCAGAAATTTTATAAGACCGAGCCTTTTGCCCGGATTTTACCATCGGGGATTCAGCCTGAAGTAAAATCGGTGGTTGGCACAAACTATTGTGATATTGGCCTGGCGCTGGATCAAACCAAAAATCTGCTTATTATCACCAGCGTCATTGATAATTTAATGAAAGGCGCCTCCGGTCAGGCGGTGCAGAATATGAACATCATGTTTGGTTTTAAAGAAGATGAGGGGCTGATATGAAAGTTCTTAACGGCGGAGTTACCAAAGCTTCGGGCTTTAAAGCAAACGGATTAGCTTGCGGCATAAAAAAATCTGGGAAATTAGATTTGGCGCTCATTGCCTGCGATCAAGCAGCAGTCTCGGCGAGTGTTTTTACAAAAAATTCAATCAAGGCGGCGCCGATTGTTGTGACGCAATCCAAGATGCGTTACAAGCTCGCGCAGGCAATTATCGTCAACAGCGGGAATGCCAATTGCTTTACTGGAAATTTTGGTATCTTATACGCCCAGAAATCAACGGAGCTTGTCGCTCAATTGATGAATATTGATTCTAATCATGTGTTGGTAGCTTCAACCGGCATTATTGGAAAACCGCTTGCATTTAATAAAATTGAAAGCGCCGCGCCGGAATTGGTGAAAGGTTTAGCAAAGGATCGTCATGAGGCCGCGGCGCGGGCGATTTTGACGACGGATTTAAAGACAAAGGAGATTGCGGTTGAAATCAATTTAGGTGGCAAGAAAGTGACAATCGGCGGGTGCGCCAAGGGTTCAGGAATGATTCAACCTAATATGGCGACGATGCTGGCTTTTATCACAACGGACGCGGCGATTTCTCATGCGATGCTTAAAGCCGCTTTAAAGCAGGCGGTCAATCTTTCGTTCAATGCTATTACCATCGATGGTTGCATGAGTACGAATGATATGGTGACAGTGATGGCGAGCGGTTTGGCTGGAAACAAAACCATCAATTCTGAAAATCAGGATTTTAAAATTTTTGTTGAGGCGTTAAATTTTGTTTGTTTGGATTTGGCTAAAAAGATTGTTATCGACGCTGAAGGCGCGACCAAATTTATTGGGATCGTCGTGTCAGGTGCGGCCAATAAAGCCCAAGCAAAGAAAGTCGCTTTGGCGATTGCTAATTCTAATCTGGTTAAATGCGCCGCATACGGCAGCGATCCAAATTGGGGGCGGGTCGCGGCGGCGGTTGGTTCGTTAGGATTTAATATTACGGAAAAAGATTTGAAGATTCGTTTCAGTTCATTTGCCAAAAAAGAAATCACGATTACCGTTGATCTAACCCAAGGAAAAGAAAGCGCGACGATTTATACCGCGGATCTGAGTATCGAATATGTCAAAATCAATGGACGATATAATTAAAAAAGCGAATGTTTTAGTTGAGGCGATTCCCTACATTCATGATTTTAGGGGAAAGGTTTTTGTTATCAAATATGGCGGAAGTATTTTGGATAATGAAACCATCCGAAAACATGTTTTGGAAGATATTGTATTTTTAAGTTACGTCGGTATCCGAACGATTTTGGTCCACGGCGGCGGCGTTCACATCAGCACGCGTCTTAAGGAAACCGGCCGGAAAGCGGAATTTCATGACGGAATCCGGGTTACTGACGAACATACTTTAAAGATTGTTAGTGAGGAGCTCGATAAACTTAACAAGCAAATTGTTCGTGAAGTCAAGACGCTTAAAGGTGATGTGACCGGTCTTAAAGGTGAAGAAAATATTATCCGGGTTGAAAAAAAGAAAGCCGCTAAAGAACTTGGCTTCGTGGGGTCAATTACTTCAATTAATCGTGGGGCGATTGAAGCGCACCTAAAGAAAGGCCGGATTACAGTTGTCTCGCCGATGGGAATTAGCATTGAGCAACAGCCGCACAATGTTAACGCTGATGAAGTCGCCAGTGCGATTGCTGCATCGCTTGAGGCTGAAAAACTTGTATTGCTGACCAACGTTCCAGGAGTTTTACGTCATGCCGACGATCTGGAGTCTCTCATTTCAACACTTACGATCGATGAGATCGATAACCTCATTAAAAATAATGTGATTCAAAGCGGGATGATTCCGAAAGTTAACGCCTGTATCGAAGCGCTTAACGGAGGTGTTAAGAAAACCCATATTATCGATGCCCGTTTTCATCACGCACTTCTTTTAGAGTTCTTTACAGATCTGGGGGTCGGCACTCAGATTATAAATTCTTCGCCATAATATTGAAAGTTTTTTAACGACGATCGGACGCGGGCGGCCCCGGCATTGATTCAGCGCCGCCGGGGCCGCCCTGGCACAACTTTTCAAAATGAAAAAACCAGAAATCTTCAAAACCTACGACGATTACATCCTTTCAACCTACACCCGAACACCGGCGATCTTTGTTAAAGGCAAGGGGATGATGCTCATGGATATCGATGGAAAAAAATATTTGGATTTTTTTCCAGGCTGGGGTGTCAATAACGTTGGGCATTGTCATCCTAAAGTCATGTCTGCTGTGAGGGATCAAATTGGCACGTTGATTCATATCCCCAATAATTTTTATCATCCCAACCAAGCCAAATTAGCCAAAGAGATCGTGCGGTGGTCGTTTCCTTCAAAAGTATTTTTTTGTAACAGCGGCGCTGAAGCAGCGGAAGCCGCGATCAAGTTTGCCCGCGCATTTGGAATGGGTAAGCGATTTGAAATCATTTCCACTTTGAATTCGTTTCACGGCCGGACGCTTGGGGCGCTTTCGGCGACGGGACAGAAAAAATATCAAGAAGGTTTTTCACCACTTGTTTCCGGGTTTAAAACAATTCCCTTCAATGATCTAAAGGCGCTAGAAGCCGCAATTACGCCTGAGACAATCGCAATTATGTTTGAGCTCGTGCAAGGCGAAGGCGGCATAAATGTCGCCGGCATTGAATATGTCAAAAAAGTGCGGCAGATTTGTGACGACAAAAAAATCCTTCTGATCTTTGATGAAGTGCAAACTGGCATGGGCCGCACGGGAGAGATGTTTGGATTTAAGCATTACGGTGTTGTTCCAGATTTAATGATGCTCGCGAAAGCGCTCGGCGGTGGATTGCCGATCGGCGCGTTGGTTGTAAAAAAAGAATTGGCAGATACGTTTAAACCTGGCATGCATGCTTCAACTTTTGGCGGAAGTCCGCTGGTTTGCAAAGCGTCTCTAGGTGTTTTTAAAGCGATCGACAAATATAAAATGCTTAAAAATACCAAAGTCATGGGTCAATATCTCAAAGAAAAATTAGAAGCACTAAAAGTAAAATTCGATTGCATCCAAGAGGTCCGCGGTTTAGGATTAATGCTTGGTGTCGAGTTAAAAATAGAAGGGAAGGCCGTTGTCGATGAGTGTTTTAAACAAGGCCTTATCATTAATTGCACTCAACATAAAGTTCTCCGGATTATGCCGGTGCTCAACGTTACAAAAAAACAAATCGACAAGGCCATTTACATTTTAACGCAAGCCATACAAAAAGTATCGCCCAACCCATGAAAAAAAGAGATCTTATTAGCATTAAGGAATTAACACCCCAAGAAATCATAGGACTTTTGGATTTGGCCCGGAAACTGAAAAAGGCCAAAGGCAAACGGACCAAAGATCTCGATGGCAAGTCCGTTGGGCTTTTGTTTCAAAAGCCCTCGAACCGTACCCGCGTTTCCTTTGAAGTCGCGGTGTGGCAACTCGGCGGCAATTGCATTTACTTAAGTCCCGAAGAAATTGATTTAGGCAAACGCGAATCCGTCGCAGATGTTGCCAAGACATTGTCGCGTTATCTGGACTGTCTGGTCGCTCGGACGTTTACACACGCGGACATTTTAGATTTAGTTAAATATTCATCGATCCCAATCATTAACGGACTTTCGGATTTGTTTCATCCTTGTCAAGCGCTCGCGGATTTGCAGTCGGTGCGTGAACATTTCGGGAAATTAAAAGGAATTACACTCGCCTACATTGGCGACGGCAACAATGTCTGTCATTCCTTGATGCTCGGCTGCGCGCAAACTGGAATGCATATGCGCATGGCAACGCCTAAACAATACGAACCTTTAGAAGAAGTTATTAAAGCCGCTTACGCTATCGCCAAACAAACGGGCTCTAAGATTTCCTTTACAAATGATCCCAGAGAAGCAGTGAAAGACGTTCAAGTAATTTATTCAGATGTCTGGGTCAGCATGGGACAGGAATCTGAAACCAAACGCCGGCTCAAAGATTTTGAAGGATTTCAAATCGATGACAAATTAGCCGCGCTCGCCGATAAAGATTATATCTTTATGCACTGCCTGCCAGCGCACCGGGGGCTGGAAGTTTCTTCCAGTATCATCGACGGGCCGCACTCAATTGTGTTTGACCAGGCGGAAAACCGGCTGCACGTGCAAAAAGCGATTTTAATATTTTTACTTCGAGGAAAATAATGATTGGATCGAAGGAAAAACTGCAATTACCAAACGCTCTTATTGACGACATTGTTCATATTATTTCAAGACAGAAAAAAGTTCAAAGGATTGTGTTATTTGGATCCTGGGCGACTGGAACAGCCAAGAAAACTTCTGATATTGATTTGGCCATTTTTGGAAAAGACTTAACTGATCTTGATTTGAGTTTAATAAAAGATGAATTGGAAGAAAAAGTTGAAACAGCATTAAAATTTGATGTTTTGCATTTTGATTCTTTAGTCAAAGAATCCTTAAAAAATGATATTTTAAACGAAGGTATCACAATTTATGAGCCCAAAGCGGATTAAGCAACGGTTTAATGATTTTGATCATGCTTTAGAAAGGCTTAAAGAAGTCTTAAACGAAGATCCAAAGAAAACCAGTATTGTCGTCGATGCAACGATCAAAAGGTTTGAATTCACGTTTGAGTTATCTTGGAAACTGCTGCAGGTTGTTCTCGCTTTTGAGGCAATAGATGTGCAGACGCCTCGCGCCATTATTAAAGAAGCATTTCAAAAAGGATTGATTCAAAATGGAGATGAGTGGATTCAAATGTTGGAAGACCGTAACAAAACGTCTCATATCTATGATGAGATTCAAGCTAATGCTATTTATCAGAAGATTAAAAACAAATATTGTAGCTTACTAGATGCATTACGTGTTCATATTAAGGCAATGATTCAGAATATTGATGGAGAATTGAAATGAAAAAAGTTGTTTTGGCTTATTCAGGCGGATTGGACACCTCCTGCGCGATCAAATGGCTTGAGGACAAAGGGTATGAAGTCATCGCTTTTATCGCTGACGTCGGGCAGAAGGAAGATTTTGAATCGATTAAAAAGCGGGCGATGTCGACCGGCGCTAAAAAAGTTTATGTGCTGGATTTGAAAAAAGAATTCGTAAACGATTATGTGTTTGCGGCGCTTAAATCCGGCGCGGTTTATGAACGGAAATATTTTATGGCGACTTCGTTGTCGCGGCCGATTATCGCCAAATACCAAGTTCAAATCGCCCACAAAGAAAAAGCCAGCGCCATTGCTCACGGCTGCACGGGAAAAGGGAATGATCAAGTTCGGTTTGAAGTGACCGCCAAAATTCTTGATCCCAAGTTAGAAAATATCGCGCCCTTGCGGATTTGGGAATTTAAAACGCGCGATGAAGAAATTGATTACGCCCGGGCCAAAGGGATTCCGGTTGATGTGACCAAAAAGAAACCGTATTCCATTGATAAAAATATTTACGGCATGAGTATCGAAGCTGGAATTTTAGAAGACCCGTGGATCGAACCGCCCGAGGACATTTATCAAATGACGGTCAGTCCCATGAAAGCGCCCAACAAACCAACCTACATCGAAATCGAATTTGAAAAAGGGATTCCAGTCAAACTCGACGGCAAATCTTATAACGGCATCGATCTTTTGCAAAAGCTAAACGAAATCGGCGGCGCTAACGCGATCGGCCGGGTTGATATGGTTGAAAACCGTTTGGTCGGCATTAAATCACGGGAGATCTATGAATGCCCGTCGGGCACAATCCTTTATACCGCTCATCAAGAATTAGAAGCGCTCGTCCTAGACCGGGAAACCATGCGCTACAAACAAATGATTGCACTCAAGTACGCCGAAATTATTTACTACGGCCTCTGGGAAACGCCGCTTAAAAAACAATTAGACGCTTACATCAATAAGACGCAAGAAAACGTAAGTGGCACCATTCGGTTGAAGCTTTATAAAGGGAATTGTGAAGTGGTGGGGCGCAAGTCGAAGTTTTCGAGATATAAAGAGGAACTGGCAACTTACGGTGCAAAAGATATATTTGATCAAAAGCTGTCGGAAGGGTTTATTAGAATTTTTGGGATGCCATATTAAGTGATAAAGAAGTAGAGAAGTAAGAGGTAGAGATGTAGAGAAGGCGCGTTGGCAAACGCTTAACCGAACATGGTGCTGTCAAAAGAAGAAAAATTATTTCGACGAATTTTTGGGAAATTGAAACCAATTGAATTTAATGTTTGGTTTGATGGCACCCGTATTGTTCTTCTGATAAGTAATTCATTTAAGATTACAATGCTTTTTACCAAGGCCCAATGGATTAGCTTTAAAACAACAATGAGTAAAACTATTGATTCAACCATATACTCTGAAGACGACATAGGTTGTAGTGGCATTGATGTTTTAAAAGGAGAAATATATTTTTATAATTTAAAAATTCAGCAAAAAATTTATGAGGTTTCAAAAAGCAGGGACATTGGTCAAAAAGAATTTAAGAAGATTAAGCAGAAACAGCGTGACATAAAGAAGCATCGGCTTACAAAACAGATTTTGTTTAAGATTGGAGAAAATGTTGAGGTTGATGTTCCTCGTCGAAAGTTTACAAAGTTTAGGAATTTCATACTGGCTGCAGAAACTCAAACAAGTATTGATCGAGATCAAAAGAATAGATCATTAGAGAAAGTGAAATAAATGAGATCTCTGCCTGTTGCTTTTCTACTTCTTATTTCTAACAAATAAAGGACAACCAAACATGACCAAACTCTGGGGCGGTCGATTTAGTAAAAAGATTAATCCGCTTGTTGACGACTTCACCAAATCTATCCATATCGACCAAAAACTCGCCTACTGCGATGTCTGGGGGTCGTTGTTTCATATTGATGTGCTCAAGGAAGCCAAGCTTTTGACAAAAGAGGAATATCAGAAGCTCCACGATGGTCTGCACAAAATTCTAGATTCCATCCAAAACGGATCCTTTAAACCGGATTTATCCAGCGAAGACATTCACACCAACATTCAGAATGTATTAGAGAAGAAAGTCGGCGAAGTTGCACTCAAACTTCATACCTGCCGGTCGCGTAACGACCAGATTGTTTTTGATATGAAGTTATACTGCCGGCTTGAGCTTAATCGTGTGCTAGAAATTTTAGATGGTTGCAAAAAAAGTTTGTACGCGTTGGCTGACAAGAACAAATCGTTATACATGCCGGGGTACACGCATCTGCAGCACGCGATCCCGATTCACATCGGAGATTATTTGATGGCGTATGTTGAGATGCTCAATCAAGATGAACGGCGGCTGACGCATATTCAAGATAATATTAATTTAACGATGGGCTCGGGCGCTTTGGCTGGAACGTTTATTGAAGCTGAGCATTACAATCAGGCGATGAAATCTGCGGCGGTTGAATTAGGTATTGTGAAACCATCAACGAATTCCATTTATACGGTAAGCGACCGGGATTTTATTCTTGAAATTTTAAGTGCGCTTGCGATTGTGGGGATGCATTTGTCGCGGCTGGCTGAGGATTTTATTCTTTGGTCGACGAAAGAATTTGATTTTATCGACATTGATGACGCTTTCTGCACGGGAAGTTCGCTCATGCCGCAAAAGAAAAACCCGGATGTCCTTGAATTGATCAGAGGCTATAGCGGACGGTTGTACGGCAACCTGGTCAATATGTTGGTTCTGATGAAAGGCCTGCCGCTTTCCTACAACCGGGACATGCAGCACGACAAAGAACCGCTGTTTGATTCGTTATCCGTGGTTGAAAACGAACTGAAAGTATTAACCGAGCTGCTTAAAAATGTTTCCTTCAAAAAAGAAACGCTTGCCAAACAGCTCGCCGATGAATGTCTTTATGCAACGGACATGGCCGATCATCTCGTCCAAAACGGGGTTGCCTTTAAACAAGCGCATCACATCATCGGCCGGTTAATCCATTATAAACTTCAAACCAAAAATGAAATTGTATCGATGAGTAAAGAAGAGCTGGTGCAATTTCATCCGGCTTTAACACCATCGATTGTGCAAAAAATTATTGATCCGGCTTTCTCGGTTGGTTCCAAAAAATCTATTCGGCGTAAAAAAGGAAAATAGCATGCATGACTTTCGGTTTAAAGGTCAGGAATTGTACTGTGAATCAGTCAAGGTAAGCGCGATTGCCAAAGAAGTTGGAACGCCGTTTTATCTTTACAGCCACCACACGCTCGTCGATCACTTCACCAAAATTAAAAAAGCCTTTGCGCCGGTCCACCCGATTGTTTGTTTCGCGATGAAGGCAAACGGAAATTTGGCGGTTCTACGGACGCTTATTAAGGAAGGCGCGGGCATTGATATTGTTTCTCAAGGAGAATTGCTGAAAGCCTTAAAAGCCGGCGCCGATCCTAAAAAGATTGTGTTTGCTTCCGTCGGAAAAACCGACGCCGAAATCGTCTTTGCAATCAAGACCGGGATTTTGTTCTTTAATGTTGAATCCGTTCCAGAATTGGAAGCCATTGAACGCGTGGCGAAATCATTGAATAAAACAACCCAAGCGGCGCTGCGCGTTAATCCGGATGTTGAAGCGGCAACACACCACTTTATTACGACGGGAACTTTAAAAAATAAATTCGGCATTGATCTTAAATCAACGCACCATATTTTAAAATCTCAAAAAAAATATCCGCACGTCAAAATAAACGGACTGCACATTCATATCGGCTCGCAATTAACTTCGCGTGATCCTTTTGTGAAAGCCATCACGAAAGTGATTGAGTTTATTTCCTCCTTGAAACAGGAAGGGATTTCGATTGAATATCTGGACATCGGCGGCGGGATGGGGATTGTTTACAAGGATGAAAAACCGCAGACTGCTCAGGAATATGCTGATGCGGTTCTGCCGCTTTTGCAAAAAAATTCCCTTAAGATCATCATGGAGCCTGGCCGTTTTATCGTCGGCAACGCTGGCATTTTTGTGACCAAGCTTTTGTACATTAAAGACAATGGTTATAAGAAGTTCATGATCGTCGACGGCGCGATGAATGATCTTATTCGTCCTTCTTTATATCAGGCCTATCATGAAATTGTGCCGCTAAAAAAGTCGAAGGCCAGGGCTGAGAAATTTGATATTGTCGGCCCAGTGTGTGAGAGCGGAGACTTTTTTGCGAAAGAACGTCTATTGCCGAAACTCAAAGAGAATGATTTTCTAGCTATCATGAGCGCCGGTGCGTACGGTTATGTCATGTCCAGTAACTATAACGCCCGCTGCCGTGTGCCGGAAGTCATGGTCAAAGGGAATCAATATCACGTCGTTAAAGAGCGCGAAACGTACGACGATTTAATACGTGGGGAGAATATTCCGGGATTTTTGAAGTGAAGGTTTCCGATGAACAAATTAGACTATAAAAAATTCTTGGAGGCCTACAGAATTACAACTGGCAAATCTTCTTCAAAAAATAACCAAAGAAAGGCCTTTGAACTTTGGCAAGAGCTGGCTAAAAAATATGTCCGTTCGGCTTTTTATTTAGGGGTTTGTTATGACCAGGGATTTGGAATCAATAAAAATTTGAAGAAAGCATTTGAATGGTATAAAGTCGCCGGTGATGACGGACACTTAGAGGCAATGTATAATTTGTTCCTCATGTATCGCGATGGTGTAGGAGTGAAGAGAAATAATAGATTGGCCTTAAAGTGGTTAAATATGGCAGCAGAAAGAGGAGATGCTTCAGCAATTGGGGATCTCGGTTATTGCTATCATGAAGGTAAATTGCTTTCTAAAAATTTGACCAAGGCAGCAACTCTTTATCATCGAGCAGCGCAGATGGGTGATGTGAAATCCCAATGGAATTTAGCTTTGTGCTATCTATCGGGTGATGGAATTCGACTACCATCTGAACGCTGGGGAAAATATTGGTTAACAAAAGCTGCAAAAAGTGGACACGTCAAGGCCACAAAAAAACTGAGAGAATATATCAAGAAGTAATGAAATAAAATGCAGCAAGGAGAAAGAATTTCGAGATTTTATAAAAAGGTATTTATGACTTCGAAAGACTATAAAATTGCTAGGGAATTGAAACTCAAATTAAATAAAATTGTTCCGCTTATTGATTTTCGGGTTTTCGGCTCAAGGGCCCGAGGGGATGCTCAAAAGGATTCTGATATGGATGTATTTATTGAAGTGCCTAGGTTAAATAAAAATTTGAAAAAAAGAATTTTACACGTGACTTGGGAAGTAAGTTTTAAATATCTTATTGTTATTTCAAGTTTGATTTTTTCCCAAGAAGAGGTCGAAAAGTCTCCGTTGAGAGCCTCCCAAATAATAAGAAATATTTTCGAAGAAGGAATAAAAGTGTGACGGACTTAGAATCATTATTTCATTTTAGAATACAGCAGGCTGAAGAAACACTTCAAGATGCCCAGAAACTGATTAAATCAGGGGCAACGCCGCGTTCAATTACTAATCGAGCTTATTATGCTGTCTTTTATGCCATCTTAGCGCTTCTTATTAAGGAAAACATAGCGCTGAAGACCTCAAAGCACTCCGGCGTTATTGCTGTTTTTAACAAAGAATTTGTCAAGACGAAGAAATTTGAAAAACACTATTCAGAGATTGTTCATTATTTATTTAGGGCCCGACAAGAAGTTGATTATAAAGATTTTGTCAACCCATTATTGGAAGATGCCGAAGAAAATTTAAAACTTGCTAAAGAGTTTGTTCAACAGGTTAAAAAGTTTATTGGATAAAAAAATGTCTGAAAAAATTCCTTTCACCAAAATGGTCGGCGCGGGCAATGATTTTATTGTGATTGAACCGCAGAAGAATTTTGACCTGAAAAAATTTACGACCGAAGTTTGCAACCGACATAATGGAATCGGCGCCGACGGAGTTTTGGTGGTTGAGCCTTCTAAAAAAGCGGATTATAAAATGCGGATCATTAATTCTGACGGATCCGAAGCGGAAATGTGCGGTAACGGTGTGCGGTGTCTGGCTTCTTATATTGTGGCGACCCGAGAGGAAAAGAAAAAACCATTTTCAATTGAGACGTTGGCTGGTATTATTCTCGCCGAAGCCAAAGATGAAATCGCCAATGTGCGTTTAAGTGATCCTAAAGATTATCAAGCGAACATCAAAATCAATGTGCACGATCGTCCGCTGACAGTTCACTATATTGATACCGGTGTTCCGCACACGATCGTGTTTGTGGCAGATCTTTCAACAATTGACGTCAATCGCATCGGTCCGCTCATTCGTTATCACGAACATTTTAAACCGCGCGGCACGAATGTAAATTTTGTTGAAGAGCTTGATCAGGATTTTATTGAATTGCGGACGTATGAGCGCGGGGTTGAAGCGGAAACGCTCGCTTGCGGCACGGGATCGGTTGCAGCAGGTTTGATCGGATTTAGGCACGCGAATCCAGACATCCGTCGGAAAAAAGGCGCCGCGGTCAAAGTTAAAACGAAAAGCGGCGAAGTGTTAGACATTACTTTTGATCTAGACGGCCAAAAGATTTCCAATGTATGGCTTAAAGGCAGCGCTAAATTTATAGCAAGGGGAGAATATTATGTTTAAGGGGTCGATTGTCGCGATCGCAACACCGTTTAAAGATGGACAGGTCGATGAAGCGAATTTAAAGGAGCTCGTTGAATTTCAAATTAAAAACGGGACGGCGGGCATTGTTCCGTGCGGAACAACGGGTGAGTCGCCCACGTTATCGACGGCTGAACATGAACGGGTGATTGAGATTTGCATCAAGGCCGCGCGCAAACGCGTGCCGATTATCGCCGGCACGGGTTCAAACTCGACGGACGAAGCGGTGTCGTTGACCAAACACGCCGCTGATGCGGGTGCCAACGCGGTTTTGGTTGTCAGTCCTTACTATAATAAACCAACCCAAAAAGGTTTGTATCTTCACTTCAAAGAGATCGCAACCAGCGTCGATATTCCTATTATTCTCTACAACATTGCCGGGCGAACCGGCGTTAATATTGAACCCTCAACGATTGCGCAACTCGCCAAAGATTGTTCGAATATCGTCGGCGTTAAAGAAGCCTCAGGCTCGCTTGAACAAATGGCGATGATTAAGCATTTGTGTCCGGATAATTTTGTTCTTTTATCCGGCGATGACGTGTTGACCTTGCCGGTTTTAAGTATCGGTGGGATCGGCGTGATTTCGGTTGTGGCGAACATCGTTCCTAACGCCGTGGCGCAATTGATTGAAATATTTAACAAAGGAGACCTTAAAAAAGCCCAGGCGCTTCACTACAAACTATTGCCGCTGGTTAAAGCGATGTTTATTGAAACCAATCCAATTGCGGTTAAAACTGCAATGGGATTGATGGATCTATGTTCAGGCGAATTACGTTTACCGCTTTGTCCGATGGCGGATGAAAATCTGTCAAAACTCAAAAAAGCCCTTCGGGATTACGGGCTCATGAAAGGAAAATCATGATCAAACTCGCGGTCAGCGGCGCGTTAGGCCGCATGGGGCAGCGTATCACTCACTTAGCATCAGAAGACAAAACTTTTAAAATCACAACTCTCCTCGAGAACGCCAACCATCCGCGACTTTCCGAAACCTCGCACGAACGGACCATTGCAACCAATCCTTCCTCATTAAAGGGATCACAAGTTTTAATTGAATTCACCTCACCCCAAGCTACCCTCGAACATCTCGATGCCTGTTTAAAATATAAAGTCAAAATGGTCATCGGCACAACGGGTTTTTCCGATACCGAAATCCGCCAAATCAAAAAAGCTTCTCAGAAGATTCCCATCGTCTTTTCCTCTAATATGTCAGTTGGCGTCAATCTTGTCTTTAAACTGCTTAAAGAAGCCGCTTCGACCTTGGGTTCTGATTACAAAATTAAAATTGTCGAAGGGCATCACATCCACAAAAAAGACGCGCCGTCCGGCACCGCCAAAACCATGGCGCAGGTGATTGAAGATAATTCCAAACATAAAGTCAGCGACATCAAATCCATCCGCGAAGGCGAAATCATCGGCGATCACGATGTCGTTTTTGAAAGTGATGTGGATGTCATCAAAATCTTTCATCACGCCAAGACCCGCGATATTTTTGCAAAAGGATCTATCGTTGCTGCGAAGTTTGTTGCTAAGAAAACGAAGGGACTATTCAATATGCAGGATGTGCTTGGACTGAAATAGGTGTTAGGTGTCAGGTTTTAGGTGTTAAGATAAAAATAAAAAAAAGATTGGCATGATTTCTCCTAAAAAGCAAATGACAAAAATTATAAAAGAACAGCCGGATAATAGCTCCTATGAAGAAATTTTAAAAGAATTAGCTTTCGCTCGAATGGTTGAACGCGGGTTGGATGATTCGAGAAAAAAAGACAGTAAGTAATAAGAAAATGCAGCAAAGGATTCGTGCGTGGCAGAAGTAAGATGGACAAGAGAAGCGCAAGGTTATTTATAAGAAGAAGAGGAGTGATATGTCAATAAATATTGAATTTTCCGAACGTCTCAAACAACTTCCCCCGTATCTCTTCGTCGAAATCGACAAAGCCAAGCGCAAAGCGCGCGAGGAGGGGCGGGACATTATTGATTTGGGGATTGGGGATCCGGACACTTCGACGCCGGCGCATATTATTGAAGCACTGTACATGGCTGCGAAAGATCCCGCGAACCATCGTTACGCGCTCGATGCTGGACTTCCGGCGCTGCGTAAAGCGATTTCTGAATGGTTCCAAAAACGTTTTAATGTCGCTATGGATCCTGACTCAGAAGTTTATCCGTGCATCGGTTCCAAAGAAGGTCTCGCGCATTTGCCGTTGGGTGTCGTTAACCCCAAAGACAAAGTTGTGATTCCTGAACCATGTTATCCGGGTTACCGGGCGTTTACATTATTTGCCGGCGGCAAAGCGGTTTTTGTTCCGCTTAAAAGTAAAAATGATTTTCTTCCTGACTTGGATAAATTAGAGAACATGAAAGATGTTAAATTCATGTTCATCAATTATCCGCATAACCCGACGGCGGCGACAGCGTCGCGCGAATTTTATACGCGGCTCGTTCAAATCGCCCGCGATAAAGGAATTATCCTCGCGTCAGATCTGGCTTACTCCGAAGTTTATTTCGATGGGCAGAAACCTTTAAGCATTTTTGAAATCGACGGTGCCAAAGAAGTCGCCATCGAATTTCATTCCTTTTCTAAGACCTATAACATGACCGGCTGGCGTTTGGCCTGGGCCTGCGGTAACAGCAAACTTATCGCCGCGCTCGGGAAGGTTAAGTCAAATGTTGATTCTGGAATTTTTCAAGCGATCCAGGTCGCGGGCATTGCCGCGCTTAAAACCTCTGACCAGCAATTGGATCAAATGCGCGCGATGTATCAAGAACGTCGAGACTACCTTATTAATGGACTGCGTTCGCTTGGCTGGAAAATCACACCGCCCAAGGCGACATTTTACGTTTGGGCGAAAATCCCGAAAAAATTTAAAGACTCGATGGAAACCGCCAAAACTTTTTTGGATCAAGCAAACATCGTCGCTACACCGGGCGTAGGCTTTGGTGAATCAGGTGAAGGTTTTATTCGAATGACGATTACAGCGCCCAAAGAACGCATTAACCAGGCGGTCGACCGATTACGAAAGGTTTTGTAATTGGCTGTTGTGTATTTAGGGTTTGGGTCAAACCTCGGAAACAGGGAGGACAATATCAAACAGGCATGCCAGCTCCTTCGGGAAAATGGTCTTGTGATTGAAAAATTCTCCAGCATGATTGAAACCGACCCAGTAGGCGGCCCGCCGCAAGGCAAATTTATTAACGCTGTCTGCAAGGCAACCACTCAATTATCACCGCATCAACTCTTGACACTTATTCATTCCATTGAAAGAAAGTTAGGCCGTGTCCGCGAAGTTATCAACGGTCCTCGTCTCATTGACATCGACATCCTGCTTTATGATCAACTTAAAATAAATGAACCAGACTTTAAGATCCCACATCCACGGATGCGTGAACGTGATTTTGTCATGAAACCGTTATATGAAATTGATCCAAATTTATTTAATGAATCTAATTAGATGAAGGTTATTCAAAATCCACAAGCCATGCAGCGATTAAGCCAGCGATGGCATCTAGAAGGAAAGACAATCGGTTTTGTGCCGACGATGGGTTATTTGCACGACGGGCATGCGGCGCTTTTGCGGCGCGCTCGGCAAGAAAATCAAATAATTGTTTTGAGTATTTTTGTGAATCCGAAACAATTCGGCCCCAGTGAAGATTTTGCAAATTACCCTCGAGATTTCAAAAAAGATGAAATGTTGGCAAAAAAAGAAAATGTTGATATAATCTTTCATCCGTCGGTCGACCAGATGTATCCCGAAGGGAATTTGAGTGAAGTCGAGGTTGTCAGAATTTCAAATGTGTTATGCGGCCGCAGCCGGCCTGGGCATTTCAAAGGTGTCGCAACCGTTGTGGCTAAATTGATCAATATCGTTTTACCAAACCGGCTTTATCTTGGACAAAAGGATGCTCAACAAATCGTGGTCCTCAATCAGATGATTAAAGATTTAAATTTCCCTGTCAAAGTTTCCGTAGTCCCGACGGTCCGTGAAAAAGACGGTCTGGCCTTAAGCTCCCGTAATAAATATTTGACTCCGCAGCAAAGACACGAAGCGCCAGTTTTATTCCAATCCTTACAACTTGCCAAAACTAAGATTTTATCCGGCGAAAAAAACAGCCAAACAATTGTGGCTTTGATTCAAAAAATGGTTTCGTTTCATTCTTCGGGACGCATTGATTATATTGCGTGTGTTGAAGCCCGGACACTTTTGCCTTTAAAGAAAATTTCAGGACGCGTATTGATTGCCTTGGCCGTGTGGTTTGGCCGGGCGAGATTAATTGATAATATTATTCTCAACGTTTGATGAAGACACCGAAGCCGAAAAAGACCGTCGGCGCACGGCGGATTAAAAAACCCGTTTTACCGACACTGTTGACAGAATCGTCTGAAAAAGTTAAGGTGGGGATCGTCGGGTGCGGGGCCATCGGGTCACGGATTGCCAAGAGTCTTCAAAAGGAATTAAAAGATAATTGTGTCCTTGCCGGTTTATTTGATATTGATTTTGAGAAAGCCAAAGGTCTGGCGCAAACGCTTGGTGATTCGAATATTTTTAAAAAGTCTTTAGACGAACTTTTTACGGGCTGTGATTTTGTGGTTGAAGCGGTTGCCGCCGCTGAAACACAGGCTATTATCCGACGGGCATTGGAAGCTCAAAAAAATATTTTAGCCATGAGCGTTGGTAAATTGCTTAACGCTGATCATCTGTTTCGTCTGGCTCAAAAAAATAAATGTCATATTCTCATCCCCTCCGGGGCGATTGCTGGTATCGATGCGATTAAAGCAGCTAGTTTGGTTAATATTCAAAGTGTTTGTTTGACAACGCGCAAACCACCTATTGGTTTGGCAATGAGTTCTCTGGAAAGTCAGCAGGCTGTTGCTTTAGACAAGATCCGCGGCGAAACAGTTGTTTATGAAGGCGACGTTGATAACGCGGTCAAATTATTTCCCAAAAACATCAATGTTGCAGCAACAATAGCTTTGGCCTGCGGCGTTAAAGATAAGATGACGGTGCGCATCATTACCTCGCCGGAATTTAAAACGAATTCTCATGAAATAGAAGTTGTCGGCGATTTTGGACGGATGGTGACGCGCACGGATAATCAAGTATGTCCGGATAATCCTAAAACAAGCTATCTGGCTGTTTTATCGGCGATCGAAACACTGCGTGGGTATTTTCAGGAGGTCAGGGTCGGTACATAAGTTTTTAAATATGATTACACCGATTTTGAAGAGATTACACAGATACGAGGCTTCTAAATATCTGTGAAATCAAAATTTAATCTGTGTCATCAAATTTAAAAACAAATTTTAACAACAAACGGAGGGAGGTGATAAGGTATGGCAGCTAAAAAAGTCGCGAAGGTTGGAATCAAAAAGGAAAAAGGTTACCTTTATTTTGTCGACAAACAAGGTGACATTTCTTGCGCGGTTATGGCTCGCGGTAATAAAAAAGGCGGGAAACCAAAGAAAGTCGCTAAGGTCGGTGTTAAAAAGGAATCAGGTTTCCTGTACTTCATCGACAAACAGGGTGATATCTCCTGTGCGCAGATGGTCCGTGGGGGGAAAAAGAAATCTAAGAAACGCAGATAACCCACGCATTGGGAAAAATAAAGGCCCCCGGCATCAAAAACGGTCCGGGGGCTTTTATTTCTTATTTAATGACCAATCACCAAACTCCAAATTGTAAATAAATTTCAAATCCAAATTTTTCAAAATATCAAACGGCAAGTTTGAAACATTGGAATTTTAAATTTGGTTCTTATTTGAAATTTGGTGCTTGATGCTTGGATTTTAGACGTTGTTTTTCTAAAAGTTAAGTATATGAGCAACAACTCAATCCGCATCCGCGGAGCTAAAGAACATAATTTAAAAAATATTGATTTAACCATCCCGCGCAACCAGTTCGTCGTGGTCACGGGGTTAAGCGGTTCGGGCAAATCATCGCTCGCTTTTGATACCATTTACGCCGAAGGCCAGCGCCGCTATGTCGAAAGCCTTTCGGCGTACGCGCGTCAATTTCTTGAACAATTGCAAAAACCCGACGTTGAATTAATTGAAGGTCTTTCACCCACGATTTCCATCGAACAAAAAACAACCAGCCGCAATCCGCGTTCAACCGTTGCCACGCAAACCGAAATCTACGATTATCTTCGTCTGTTATTTGCCCGTATTGGTACTCCGTACTGTTATAACTGCGGCAAAAAAATCGAACGCCAGTCCACCCAAGAAATCACCGAGCAAATTTTGTCTATGGAAGAAGGTTTGTCGATCAATGTTTTGTCGCCTTTAATCGCCGGGCGCAAAGGCGAATACCTTAACATCCAACAGAAAGTGGCACAAGCCGGGTTCGCCCGCCTACGCGTCGATGGAAAAATTTACGATACGAATGATTCAATTAAATTAGATAAATTCAAAATTCATCATATCGAAGTTCTCGTTGATCGATTGACGCTTAAAGCCGGCGTCAAAAAACGTTTAGCGGATTCGATTGAAACCGCTTTGCAAACTGGCAACGGCATTGTGATTATTGATTTTAATGGAAAACTGCCGGATAAAGTTTTCAGTGAAAAATATGCGTGCCCGGATTGCGGGATTAATCTTTTGGAATTAGAGCCGCGCATTTTTTCCTTTAACTCGCCGTACGGCGCTTGCCCAAGCTGTAATGGTCTGGGAACGAAAATGGAAATCGACCCGCACTTGATGGTCCCGGATCCGTTGAAGCCTTGGATTCAAGCGGTTGCGCCGTGGAACCGCGGCGGCCGCGGATTTCTTATGTATCACCGCGCGGTTTTACGCGAACTGGCGCAGATGTATGACGTTGATCCGCAAACGCCGTTTAAAGATTTAAGCGCTAAGTTTAAGAAAATTGTTTTGAACGGTTCGGATGACACGATTTGGGGACGGACTTTTGAAGGCAGCGTTGGATATCTTGAACGGCTTTTTAATGAAACGGACAATGATTGGCTTAAAGATGAGATTTCAAAATTTATGTCGGTTCTACCGTGCCCGGAATGCCAAGGCAGCCGGCTTAAAAAAGAATCGCTCTCAGTTAAAATCAACAATCAGAATATCGCTCAGGTCACCGCGCTGTCTATTAAAGAAGCAAAGAAATTTTTTTCCGGGCTGGAACTTTCCAAAGACAAGAAAATTATAAGCGAACAGATTTTAAAGGAAATTTCGCGGCGGCTGGATTTTTGTATTAATGTCGGGCTTGAATATTTGACGCTCGACAGGAAAAGCGCCACGTTGTCCGGCGGAGAAGCGGAACGCATTCGCCTGGCGACGCAAGTTGGTTCCGGTTTGGTTGGGGTTATATATATTTTGGATGAACCGAGTATTGGGCTTCACCAAAAAGATAACGACCGGTTGCTTGCAACACTGCATTCTCTTCGGAATTTAGGCAATACCTTAATTGTGGTTGAACACGATGAAGACACAATCCGTGCGGCCGATTATGTAATTGATTTAGGACCGGGTGCGGGAGAGTATGGCGGTGAAGTGATTTATGCCGGCGATGTCCCGGGATTGTTAAAATCTGAAAATTCTTTGACTGGCCGATATCTTCGTGGCGAAATGAGAATTTTTATGCCGGAGAAACGCCGGGAAAGTTTCAAAACGCCGCAGTTAAAAATTTTAGGCGCTAGTGAACACAATCTTAAGAATATTGACGTTACTATTCCCCTTGGAACTTTTGTGTGCGTGACTGGCGTTTCGGGTTCAGGGAAATCCACTCTGGTCGATGATATTCTTTATAAAGCCTTGTCGCAAAAATTATATGGATCAAAAGACAAGCCAGGTGCGTTTCGCAAAATCGAAGGTGTTGAACACATTGACAAAGTTATCGTCGTTGATCAATCACCGATCGGTCGTACGCCGCGTTCGAATCCGGCGACGTACACGGGCGTTTTTAGTTTGATCCGCGATGTGTTTTGCCAACTGCCGGAATCCAAAGTCCGCGGCTACAAACCCGGGCGTTTCAGTTTTAATGTGAAAGGCGGCCGATGCGAGGCCTGCGGCGGCGACGGGATTAAAAAAATTGAAATGCATTTCCTGCCGGATGTGTATGTGGAATGCGAAGTCTGCCACGGCAAAAGGTTTAACGAACAGACACTCGATGTTGAGTTCAAAGGAAAAAATATTTCTCAAGTTTTGAATCTTTCAATTTTGGAAGCGTTCGAACTTTTTGAGAATTTTCCGAGGATTAAGAATATTTTGCAGACGGTTAACGACGTGGGGTTAGGTTATATCAAACTGGGACAATCAGCGACAACCTTATCCGGCGGAGAAGCCCAGCGCGTTAAATTAGCGAGCGAACTTTCCAAAGTAGCGACCGGCAAAACATTTTATATCTTAGATGAACCGACAACCGGTCTGCACTTCGCGGACGTTGATAAATTGCTTGGCGTCCTGCAGCGGTTAGTTGACATGGGTAATACGGTTCTCGTCATTGAACACAATCTGGAAGTCATCAAAAACGCCGATTACATCATCGACCTTGGCCCCGATGGAGGAGACAAGGGAGGACAAATTGTGTTTCAAGGAACGCCTGAGGCCATTATTAAAGATAAAATTTCGCATACCGGCCGGTATTTAAAAAGTTTTTTGGAACGGCAGCAGTTGCCGGCGGCTGTTGTTTAAATTGTGTTCGCGCCGATTTAACCCTTCATTGCAAACCCAAGGGAAACTGTTATAATAACCGTCATGATTTCCTTCCTTAAAAGATTTTTTAGCGTTTTTATCGTCGTGTTTTGTTGTTTGTTTAGTCTTTGTTTTCCCCCGCCGCTTCGCGCTGATGACGCTTCAACTGCTGAAAAAGAGCTTTTTCTCGTCGCGCAGAAAGCTTTTGATGACGGTTTTTATGATGTAGCGACCCGTTATATCAACGAGTTCATCGAAAAATATCCGCAATCCGAAAAAAATCCCCAAGCCAAACTGCTTTTAGGGCAATGCTATTTTTTTCAAACGCAATACCTTAAAGCCTTTGAAATTTTCCAAGAGTTACTCCCCAATACCGAATTTAAAGACGCCACACTTTTTTGGTTGGGCGAGACCTACCTTAAAGGTTCCGACTACGCCAACGCCGAAAAACAATACAAACAATTAATTGATCTTTATCCAGATTCTACCTACACACCGCAGGCTTACTATTCCATGGCCTGGTCTTACCTCGACCAGAAAAAATATCAAGACGCGCTTACCGTTTTTCAATCCTTGATCTCAAAGTTTCCCGCCCACGCGCTGGCCGAAGATGCCGCTTTTAAGTCGGGAGAATGCACTTATAACCAAACTCATTATGACGAAGCGGTTGAATATTTTAAAAAATATATTCTGAACTATCCTCAATCCACCCGTCATGACCAGGTCTATTTTTATATTGCCGAAGCCAATTATTATTTAGGAAATTTTGAAGAAGCTATTACTTATTACACTAAGACCGCGGACATTACCAAAGATCAAAAGCTTTTGGTTTTAGCGAAAGTCGGAACAGCGTGGTCCTATCTTAAAGTAAATAATTTTGATCAATCTCAGAAAATTTTTGAAGAAGCATTAGCCATGGCTCAGGCCAAAGGTATTGTCTCTGATGATATATTTCTCGGCCAGGCGAGTCTTTATGCGCAAAAGAAAGATGATGCCAAGGCCCTTACTGCTTATCAGCAATTGATTGATCAATTCCCAAACAGCCCGCGTATCGTGGATGCTTATTTAGGAAAGGCGAACACACTATACACTTTGAAAAATTATGACGAAGCCATCAGTGCTTACAACACGATCATTGAAAAATTTTCCAAACAGGACGACGCCAAAGACAACGTTGAGAAAGCGCATTTTGGTTTGGCCTGGACGTATTTGAAACAAGGTAACATTGACCAGTCGATTGCAAGCTTCCAAAATATTATGGACAGTACCGAAAATAAAGTTGTCAAAGTCAGCGCCTTAACCCAGATTGCCGATGCGTATCAAGATGGAGGGCGGTTGGATAAAGCGCTCGACGTGTATGACCGCATTCTGCGGGATTATCCTGACAGTCTTTACGCCGATTATGTTCAATTCCGCCAGGGCATCGCGCTTTTAAAAATGGATAAGATAGAACCTGCGATCCTTTCTTTAAAAAGTTTGAAGGCCAATTTTCCTCAAAGTCAGTATTTGAAAGATGCTGATTATTATTTAGGTTTAGCTTATTTTAAAAAAGGTGATTGGAATGCTGCGCGTGATCAAATTGGAGACTTTTTGCTAAACGTTCCAAAGACCGACGACCTTCAATCACAAGCGCATTATGTCCTGGCCTCGACGTTTTTTAATTTGAAAGAATACGATAAAGCCCGCCAAACTTTTGAGACGATCATTAAAAAGTTTCCTGATCAAGATGCCATGGTGCGTGACAGCGAAATCGGCATTGCCAAATGTTTATATAGTGCGGGTAATTTAAAGGAAGCTTTAGAGCGATTTAATTTGCTTGCGACCAAGTATGACCAAACCGAAACTGGTGAAGATGCTTTGCTGTGGTTGAGCGATTATTATTTGGAAGCGTCAGATTTCACTAACGCAGTTAGTTATTATGAGAAACTGATGGAGAAATATCCCAAAAGCAGCCGGATCAATTTGTTTCGGTTCCAGTTAGGACAGGCTTATCAAGGGAAAGGGGAACTTGACAAAGCGCTTAATCAATTTAAAGTGATTGAAGATCCGACAGACAAAGAATTAAATGCCAAGGCTAAACTTGCGATTGCGGATATTTTTTCGCAAGGCGTAGATCCGGAAAAGGCCTTAAGCACCTATGAAAACATCGCCGAGAGTTCTCCTGAATTTAAGCGGGATGCGTACGTCAAGATTGCGGAGATTGATAAAAATAACCAAAAATACGACGAGGCTTTAAAGGCCTATCAAAACGCGCTTAACGCGGACATTTCCTTAAGCGATATCACCAATGCCCAGCTGCAGTTTTCAATCGGTGACACTTATGAATTATTAAATCAACCCGATAAGGCGATTGAGTCTTATTTAAAAATTCCTTACCTCTATAATAAGGAAGTAACCTGGGTCACCAAAGCTTATCTGCGGGCGGGACGGATTTTTGAAGACAAATCGGATTGGGATAATGCTAAAAATATTTATCAAAAAGTGATTGATTTAAAGACGGATGAAGTTAAATTTGCGCAGGAGCGTTTGGACTGGATTAAGGACAACAGCATGGTTCATAAAAATTGAACCTTATTGAAATTGGTGTCCTTCGACATTGTTCAAGATGCATCGAAGGGTGCCAAAAAGGGCAAAGCATCTTGATAATTCAAATTCTTAAAACAACCATCAACTGGAGGGTAGCATGAGCGTTTGGGAAATTAATGCTTGGAAACTATTTCTCGCCGGAGGGCCGGTGATGTGGCCGCTGGCATTCAGTTCTATTTTTGCGCTGGGTATTTTTATTGAAAAGATTTGGTATTTTTCGGCGGTGAATGGTCAGATACAAAAATTGAAACAAGAAATATTTAAACATCTGAAGGCTGGAAAATTAAAGGAAGCGATTAGTCTCTGCGATGTTAATGATTCCCCTTTAGCCCGCATTATTAAAGCTGGAATTTTAAAATCGGGTTCTTCGCGTGCTGAAATGAAAGAGGCGATGGAAGATGCCAGTTATTTTGAAATGCCTCGTCTCGAAAGCCGGTTAAGTGCGCTGGCAACAATCGCGAATGTGGCGCCGCTTTTAGGGTTGCTTGGAACCGTCGCTGGCATTACTGGAAGTTTTCATACCATTGCGGCCCGCGCCAATTCTAATAATCCGATGAGCCAGGGTGAACTGGTGGGCGGTATTGGAGAAGCGTTGGTTGCAACACTCGGCGGTTTGCTCGTTGCCATCACCGCATTCATTGCATATAACTATTGTTTAAGCCGGGCCAAGCGGATGACATTGGATATGGAACGTATCGCGACGGAAGTGGTTGATTTCCTTTCGCAAAGCAGTGAATTCAGGACTTAAATGAGGCGAGATTCTCGACATAAAAAACTAACGGATAAAAAGAGGAGGTCAACACCTTGCAATTTAGACGGCCCACGCGACAACTTAGAGGACTCGAGTACATTAATGTAACGCCTTTAATCGATGTCATTTTGATGTTGTTAATATTTTTTATTTTGTCTTCAAGCTTATCCAACCAGTCTGGGATAAAAGTTAAATTGCCCAAAGCCATAACGAGCGACGCAATTAAAGAAGAAAATCTTACCGTCACCATTACCAGTGAAAATGTTATTTATCTAAATAACAAAGTTGTAACGATTAAAGAATTAAGTCGGGAATTAAAAAAACCTGCCAATAAATCACGTTCTATTCTGATTAAGTCTGACAGACGCGCGTCGATGGGACGGATTGTCGATGTCTGGGATCTTTGTCGCGATATTGGAATAGAAAGAATCAATATAGCAACCGACCAAGATAAGTGAGGCATGTCTCAAAGTCTTAGTGAAAATCGGGATGTGGTTAAAGCCTGCTTGATTTCAGTTTTGTTTCATGTGGCCGTCTTAGTCGGTATTATTTTTACTTTTAATATCCCGATTCCCTCACCGCGGCCTTTCTTTTTTTTCCTGGGGCCGATTTTACAGAAACAAGATTTTAGTTTTTCAAGTTTGGGAAACAATGGCGTTGAAGCCAGTTTAGACCTGGGGATACTTGACCCCAAAACGACATCCAGTCTGCTCTCACCGACGGTTGTTCCAAAACCGACATTCAACTCAGTATTGCCATCTGTAAAAAAGAAAAACTTTAAACAACCTCCTGTGCCGTCGCCAAAAGAAGAATCCGAGAACAGCAATTTAAAACCACTCACTACTCCTGAAGATTTACCCGTTGCCAACTATGTGCCTTTGCGGCTTTACTCTCGATGATAAAAATTGATTTTCTTTGGGCTATTTCAATCTTTTTTTTAGTCTTCATTGTGCTTGTTATCGGCCATTGGATATTTTATACTTTTGATAGAAAACGACAGACACTTAGCGGCTCAGAATTTTTACAGCAATGCCCTTATTGTACTTATCTGTTTTTTGATTTTAATTCTAAGCCATTAAAGATTTGTCCTCGTTGTCAAAGTTGCATTTAGTGTCCTTGAGGAGGCCATGGCGTGATGTTTAGAAAACTCAACCAGGAATCCGGAATGGTTCTGCTAACGGTGCTCATTGTATCGATCGGTATGATTATTATTGGTATAAGCATTTTAAGTCTTAATATTAATCAGGTGAAAATGGGACAACTGGAGATCGAACGTATCCGTTCCGCTGAAATAGCTAAAGGAAAATATTGGAGTGATTATTCTCTATTTGCTAACGCTGGAACAGCCCCTGTAGCTTCCACGACTTCAACTTCAATAACTGATAATTATCCTTACCCACCCGTGACAAGAATTTATCCAATCACCACTATCAACAAAGGTGCCAATTCCGGTCCTAACAGCACCACCGCTTTCGACATTAATGTCGGAAATTATTAATTCCTCAATATCCGCCGCGATTTTTTAAAAATAACTGTCAAATAATTGTGAATCTGATTGACAAAGGAAATACCATATAGTATTTCTAATGAAACAAGTTTTAACCTTTTATTTTTTTGGGGAGAAGAATGGCCAGTAAAAGAAAAATTGGGATCCTTTTTGGATCACATTTTTTAAGTTTAGTTGATACCGATCATCAGACCCCCAAGAATTTTATTAGTATCCCTTATGCTTCACCTCAGGAACTCCCCGTAACCCCGTCGATCGATCCAGTAAAAATCACCGGTTTAATTCAGAAAACTTTACGCGACCATAACATGCCGGCAACTGAAGCCGGTTTATCACTGGCTTCAAAAGATATTATCTTTCGTTCCTTTATTATCCCCTGGATGAACCCAAATGAAGTGAAGGGTGTCGTTGAGTTCGAGGTTCGTAAGTATATCCCTTTTAAACTCTCTGAGCTTAATTACACATACCACACGGTAACGATTACGGAAAAAGGCGCTAAATCTTTGCGTGTTGTTTTTTGCGCTGTTAAAAGCGATGTGCTTGAAAATTATTGTAATATCCTAGAACAGTCCGGTTTAACGGTGACCGTTATTGAGCCAGCCCCTTTAAGTTTGGTCCGTGCGTTAATTTTTAAGAAAATTCTCCCCAAAGATAAAAGAATCGCGATCATTGAAGCCGATGACAAGGAAGGAAAAATCAGTATAGTTGATCAGTCTGTGCCGCAATTTATCCGTGATTTTCAGCTGGCTCCGGCGAATCCTCAGGCCGCTATAATGAACGTTGATCTCGCCAATGCGCGTTTATTCAATGAGATCCGAGTGTCTTTTGATTATTATGCTCGACAGAGCAGCCAAGACAAGATAAATGGATTGATGGCACTGGCTCCTTCTCCGACGGCGGCTAAGGAATTCAGTGATAATTTAGCCAAAGAATTTAGTCTTCCAGTTACTTCTGTTAATAGTCAAACAATATTAAATTCAAATACACCGCTTAGCCTTGAGCTGCTCAGCGCCTTCGGCGCCTGCCTGCGCAGTTCAGTTTCTTTGCCTGCTCAATTTGATCTATCGAGAATAAAAGCATCGGCACCTCTGCCGAAAGTAGTAAAAACGCCGGCCGTCCCGGTTGAGGTAACACCGGTGAATGTTTCATCATCAGTTAAAGTAGCCACAGCTTGCGTCGGGGGAATTGTGATCGCTTTTTTAATTATGAACTACCGTTTAGATCAGGTTAAAAATCAAATCAACGCCTTGACCGCACAGGAAGGAATTTTTTCTCCACTCAGCATCGATGAGATTGAACAAAAGACGACAGATTCAGGCAATAAACAGACCGATTACAAGAATGTCCGGATTAAAAGCCATGCTGCTTTTTTTCTAAGCGTTATCCCTCCACTCTTACCGGAAGGCGTTTGGCTTAAAGAATTTATCATTAGTTATACCGACACCCTATCGGCATCAGATCTTGCCGCGGTACCAGCAAAGGGAATAGACAAAAAATTTAAAGTATCTGTTGCTCTCGCCGGGTTCGTTTATAACGAAAATACAAATCAACAAATACGTCTGGCCAAGAAATTTACCTCAAATTTAGTTGAGAATAAAAATTTTTCAAATTTCTTCGAGGCGATTGAACTTGTCACTGCGCAGACCCAACAATTAGGAAGAAGCCAAATTCCAGTGACTTCTTTTAAGATTGAATGCCGTTAATACGTTATGAACATAACTGAATTAAAAGATATTGATATAAAAAATATTGATATGGCCACATTGCAGGCTACGCTGCTGAAGCGTCAGGATGTTTTGGCTAATTTGGTCATTGTTGTTATCACTCTCTTTGTCGTTATTAATCTTATTACTTCGAAAGAAAATGAAAGAGAGCATCTGTTATCAACCATTCCTGGCAAACAAAAAAAAATTGAAGCGATTGAGCAGAATAAGAAAGCAGGAAAACAGTTTGATGAGTTTTTTAACGCCTTACCAAAAGGCTTGCCTGATAACATGATCATTGACAAATTGACCGATTTTGCGGAAAAGCACCATGTTCAAATTACAAATTTTTCTCCGACGAGATCAGAAAATGACAAATTATATGATCGTGGTCGTGTGAACATCGACATTGTTGCACCGAGCTATAAAGATTTATGGCTTTTTGTTTATGATATTGAAAATTCTGGTTATAATCTTCGGGTGGATACTTGGTCGGCAACACTTAAACCTCAAGACGCAATGTCGCTGAAGATAGGCAAGAAAGATGATGAAGAGTTTACTTCACAAATAGGCATCTCGTGTATTAATTATAAAAAATGAAAAGCCGGTTATATTACATAGCATTATTAATTTTTCTTTGTCTTCCCGGAATTTTACGGGCAGAAGAAACAACAATGTCTTTTGAAGATCTTCAAAAAGCAACCAATACATATACGCTTGGTGTCCTAAATGACATTTCCTCGCTTAAAAATCCTTTTCATTCACCCTTGCCTGCAACAGAAACAATGTCGTCTTTAACGAACGAAACTAATTCAAATCACAATCCGGCCCCGACTGAAACTAAACCGCCCAATTTAAAAATTTCAGGATTAGTGTGGAATACTAATCTACCGCAGGCTATTGTTAATGACCGAGTTGTTAGTGTCGGCGATACAATTGATGAATGGCAAGTGACGGCAATCAACCAATCCGGGATTGAGGTTGTTTCCAAGGGAGTCAAATTTACTGTTAAAAGTAATTTTGATATTTAAACTATGACAAAAATTTTGAAAATTTGTTTCATAATATTCTTAGGACTGTTTGTTGTCGTGGGCGATTATCACTTGACGCTGGGGGACTCCTCAACGGACTTTCTTTATCCGGCTACAGCCAATAAAACCATATCGATGGAGTTTAAAGGGGCTGATCTTAATGATGTTTTACGGATTTTTTCTAATCAAAGCGGCCTAAATTTTATCGCCGGTCAGGAAGCGGGGGACAAAAAGGTCACCCTTTATTTAAAAAATGTTCCAGTTGAAGAAGCTTTAGAACGCATCCTAACCGCGAATAATTTAACTTATGAGATGCAACCTAACAGTGATATTTTTATTGTCAAACCGCTTTTAAAACAAGCCAAAGAACTTGTCACTAGAGTCTATCCATTAAAATATGCGACAGTTGCCTCTTCAAAATTAAATCAAACTATTCAAATTTCCCAGGGAGGATCTGGTTCTTCGAGTAGTGGTTCTTCGTCAGGAGGATCAAGCGCTTCAGGTGGATCATCTGGAGGATCTGCTGGTTCTTCAGCAGGAGGCTCTGCTTCCGGCGGAGCTGGTGATGGCATTGTTAACGTATTGAAAGGTTTATTGACGGAATCTGGCAAGTTAGTAGAAGATCCAAGGACGAATAGTCTTATCATTACTGATATTCCCAATCAATTTCCGACTATTGAACGTACTCTCGCGCGGTTAGACGTTCCCATTCCTCAAATTTTAATTGAAGTTGAAATGCTTGATGTCAGCAAAAGTACGTCCGATCTTTTAGGTGTGAAGTTCGGAAATACCCCGTTAACTTTCAAAGGAGCTCAACGGGATGTTACTTATCCATGGGACCAGGGGCGGCTTTTAGATAAAGGTTACCATTTTGTGCAGTCAGAATATAGAGTTGGCACAATTGATGCCTCTGGTTTATCAGCCACCTTACAATTTCTAAAAACTCAAACCGACACCAAAAATTTGGCGCGTCCACGTATTATGACTTTGAACAATGAAACAGCTGAGATAAAAATTTCGACTGACGAAGCGATTGGTGCGAAAACTAAAACCGACACCGCAGATACATCTGCAACTAAAACCGTTGAGGCTGAACGCACTCAAACGGGAGTTTTTCTAAGAGTGACACCCCAAGCTAATCCTTTAACCGGTGAAATCACAATGGCGCTTGTTCCCAAAGTAATTCAAGCACGCCCCGGCGCGACTTTTTCAGGAACGACTTTTAAAGATCCGGAGGAACGCGGCACTCAGTCAATTTTAAAAGTGTTGAGCGGTGACACGATTATTTTGGGCGGACTTATGCGGACGGATGCGGAGACAACCGTGACTAAAGTTCCTCTTTTAGGAGATATTCCCTTCGTCGGCAGCGCCTTCAGACACAAAGACAAGGCGCAGACTCAACGTGAATTGATTATATTTATTACGCCTCATATCGTCGGTGATGTCGGTAAAATTAACACGCCAGCTAAATATGGAAGAATTAACCGAGAACAGGATGTTCCAACCTCTTATCTCCGTAGTCAAGAAGTCAATCGTGCCTTGTCAACAATGGAACGTCAATAAGCTAATGTCGAGCATGTCCCGGCAAAACGTTCGATAATTGTACTTTTTTGACAGGGTAGTCCTATGCCACGTTTAAAATTAGGTGAAATCTTAATTCAGCAAGGCTTAATCACTGAGACCCAGCTTAAGCAAGCCATGGCCACGCAAAAGCAGGAGAAAGGGCGTATTGGCGAAATTTTAATTAAGATGGGTATTATTAAGGAAGAAGATATTGTTTCCGCTTTGGGAACCCAGCTTCTCATTCCATATGCTTCGGTTGGTTCGGGTCTGCTTGAACCAAAGACCGATCAAGAATTAGAAAAATTAATTCCTTATGATTTTGCTAAAAAGAATTTGGTTCTTCCATTAAGCAAGCACATGAATTCTTTGACGGTCGCGATTTTTGATCCGCTTGACCTTTTAATGTTAGACAACTTAAAGCAACTAACCCGCCATGAAATTAATTTAGTCATTGCCACGCGCTCGGAACTATCCAAAGCTATAGAGAGGTTTTATAACGAAGACAAAATGGCCGGCGAAAAAACTACGCTTTTAGGTGAAGCTGTTCAAGACAGTTATTCAACGGAAAGCCAGCCGCTTTTGCCGTCGCAAACCATAGAAAGCGGCAGCACGGAAACTGAATTAAGTCTTTCCAAACTCGTGGCCAAAGCAGGTGAGGCGCCGGTTGTTAAACTGGTTGATTTGATTATCCGGCAAGCTATTGATGAAAGAGCGAGTGATATTCATATTGAACCATTTAAAGACCGCATCAGTCTGCGTTATCGTATTGATGGATCACTGTATGAGATTCCTCCACCGGCAAAGTATCTACATCTGCCTATCATTTCCCGTATTAAAATTTTGTCAAAGCTCGATATTGCTGAAAAACGTCTTCCTCAGGACGGTGCGATTGCGGCTAAATTGGAAACACGCGTGGTTGATATTCGTGTTTCAACGATCCCTACCGTTTGGGGTGAAAAAGTCGTTATGCGTATTTTGGATAAAGAGGCGGTGCCTTTGGAATTGTCCCGTTTAGGTTTTGAACAAAAACAAAGCGAGGCGATCAAAAAAGCCCTTAAAACTCCATATGGTTTGTTTTTTGTCACTGGTCCGACAGGCAGCGGAAAATCAACAACGCTTTATTCCTCATTGTCCGAAACAATTGATCCGCGCAAAAATATTATAACCATCGAAGATCCGGTGGAATTCAAAATTGAAGGTATTAACCAAGTCGCGGTTAAAAATGATATTGGTTTGACGTTTGCAACGGCACTTCGCGCTTTCTTGCGTCAGGACCCAGATATTATTATGGTGGGGGAAGTCCGCGATTTGGAAACCGCACAGATCTGTGTACGCGCGGCTTTAACTGGTCATTTTGTTTTAAGTACGTTACATACCAATGATGCTTCTTCCGCAGTCACGCGTCTTATGGATATCGGGATTGAGTCCTATTTGCTCACGCCATCATTAACGTTAGTTTTGGCTCAACGTCTTTGCCGTAAGTTATGCTCGAAATGCAAAGAACCCTACGAACCTCGTCCGGAGCAACATGGCGGACTGCAATTTAAGAGTGATTTGATTTACCGCGCGAAAGGTTGCGAGGAATGCAATCAGACCGGTTATAAAGGAAGAATGGTTGTGGGTGAAGTTCTGGTTGTTGATGATACAATTCGGCAGCTTATTAGTAACAAAGCACCTTATATGCACATTAAAGATGCCGCTCGTAAAAATGGAATGGATACTTTATTTGAATCTGGACTTAAAAAAGTTGAAGCGGGGTTAACAAGTCTAGATGAGGTTTTAAGTATCACGGTTTCTTCGGGCTAAGAATAAATTGAGCGCTTAAGGAAAATTTAAAATGAGATTTACCTATGTTGTAAAAGATTCGCACGGACAAACAATTGTGGAAACGGTTGAATCTTCTGACCAAGATTCCCTTGTTGATCGTTTACAGCGGCAAGGTTATTTTGTTGTCAATGTTTCGGAAGAAACTCAAGCGGTAGCAGCAGCGGCTCAAGAAGTTAAAGCCAAACGTCAAGAAAGGCGCTACACGCATAATCGTGTTACATTGGAAGACCAGCTGATTTTTGCACGGCAACTGGCGACGATGCTTGATTCTGGTGTCACTCTTTTGCGTAGTCTTGATGTCATCGTGTCACAGGTGGAAAGCCGGCAGTTCACACATGTTTTAGGTCAAGTTAAGATGGATGTAGAACATGGAGCTTCGCTTAGCTCCAGTCTCGCTAAACATCCGAAAGTCTTTAATCAATTTTGGGTTAGTTTGATTGAAGTGGGAGAGGCTTCCGGTACTATGCCAGTTGTTTTGGAAAAATTAGCGTTTTATTTGGAGCAAAGTGCCGCTTTTAATTCGAGTATTATTTCCGCGGTTCTTTATCCAGCTATTCTTTGTTTAGTGGCCTGCGGGGCGATTGTCTTTTTTGCTTTTTTCATTGGTCCCCGTTTCGAGCAGGTCTTTTCAACAATGAAAGTTCAACTACCTCTTATCACCCGAATTTTATTGATAACATTCAATTTTATAAAAAAGAAGTTTTTGATTCTCACGGCAATAATAGTTGCTATAATTTGGTTGTTCAAGAAATACATTTCAACTGATAAAGGGCGGTTACAATTTGAGCACATTCTTTTTCGTTTACCAAAAGCTGGAAAAATTATTAAGTTAATTATTGTGGAGAGATTTACTTCTCAAATGTCCATTTTAACGGATAGTGGGGTTCCCATTTTACACGCGCTGGATATTACACAGCGGTTAGTTGGTAATAAAACTTGTGCGGGAGTTGTGGGTGATATCAAAAATGGTGTGCGTGAGGGAGAACTTTTAGTCGCGCCAATGATCCGCAGTCAATTTTTCCCACCGATGGCCATTCAAATGATTATGGTTGGTGAAGAAACCGGTGAACTGGGCAAAATGCTTAAACATGTTGCCAAATTTTATCAAACCAGCATTGAAGTTTTCTTAAAACGTTTTTCGACAATCTTTGAACCAATCATGTTGGTTTTTATGGGAGTTGTCATTGGCGTCATTGTGTTGGCAATGTTCCTGCCTTTATTTAATTTGGCACAATTAGGCGGCGCCAGGTAAACTTATATTAGTAATAATCCTATACTATAAAGGAGGTGAAACGAGCCTGAATGAATTTTAAAAGTTTTTTAGGGTTAAAAATTACGTTTTTTTAAATACGTTATTATTTAAAATAACCCAAAACAGGAGGCACGAATGAAGATGCGAAGCAAAAGTGGTTTTACTCTGTTGGAAATTATCATCGTCGTTATTATCATTGGCGTTCTCGCCAGTCTTGCTTTACCGAGATTCTTCAGAACAGTTGAATATTCTCGGGCTTCAGAAGCTTTAAATTCTTTAACCGCGCTTCGTGGTGCTACCGAACGATTTTATGCGGCAAGGAATACTTATGCAGCTGTTGTCCTTACGTCGCTTGATGTGGAAGATCCAGGTGTAGCAACCAATGCTCACTTTGCGTATTCTTATGTGAGCACTCCATACACAACGGTAGGTTATACGATTCGCGCTACACGGAATAGTATCGACAATGGTACTGTAACCGATATAATTACATTGTCAGTCGTTAGCGGTGGTACAATTACTAGAGCCGGTACAACAGCATTTGCTGGCGTCCAATAACGATGTCGTCTAAATGCCGCGTCTGTAAAAATATGATATATTTTTATCAGACGCGGCATTTTTTTGCTTTTGGTTTGAATCTATAGCTATGGTTAAATTGGAGGCTTTTTTAAAGACAGATTCCAATAGGCAAAATTATGAGAAAAAAACAACTTTTAGTCGATAAATGGATAAAACATCGGGGGAATACTAAAGGATTTACATTAACTGAAGTTATAACTGTCATAATCATTATAGGGGCGTTAGCAGGGCTTGCCATTCCTCGTTATTTAGTATCCGTTGAAAAAGTCAAATCCGCAGAAGGTGTCCAATTATTAACTGAACTTTTGGGTTCAGAAAGAAGATACTCTTTAGAAAATAGTGCCTACACTACGGATATAACTAATTTAGATTTTACGACCCCTTCTTGGGGTAATTTTAATCAGCCAGCGGCGGCCGATTTTGGTTCCACTGTTGTAGGTAATGGAGGTGCTCTCGTCACCATTACACGAAATAATAATAGTAATTCTTTCGGAAACTATACTTTAACAATTAATGAAACTACTGGCGTAGTCACCTGCGCGGGCGGCAGTAGTTCAATTTGTACTAGAATGGGATTTTAAATGAAGTCAAAATATAAACAGTTAAGCGCTTTTACTCTTACCGAAATGATGGTCGTTGTTTTAATTATTTCAGTCATGGCAGCTTTTGCAGTACCTAACTACACGCGGACAGTGGAACGGGCTCATTCTAAAGATGCCGCCACCGAATTAACAACGATTTGGGCGGCCAATCAAGTTTATAAAGCTCAAAACGGCAAATATTGGCCTACGACGGGACAACGACCGCCTGTCGCTGGTGATCCTGATATTACCCAAATTAATACAAACTTACATTTATCAATTGTGGCGAACGGAATGACTTATTTATGTGGCGGGGATGCGGCGGGAGCAAACTTTACTTGTACAGCTTCTCGTACTTATCAAAGTACAACTTATACTTTAACAGTTGATCAAAATCCAATCACCGCCCCGCCGGTCACAACAACGAGTAACCCAAAATGTGCAAGCTGCCCATAACAATTAGCAAAAAACAAAGTAATGAAGGCGGTTTTTCTTTTATTGAAATCGTCGTCGCATCGGTTATTTTTTCTATTACAACGGTAGGTGTCTTGACGACTTTTTCACTCCTTAGGCAACCCGCCAAAGACACTGATAAAAAATTACAGGCCAGCTACATGGCTGAACGTCTTTTAGAAGAACTTCGCAGCCAGGTGGATGCTTCAACCTGGAATACTGCAGGCGGTAGTTTGGATCCCAATACCGCACATTCATTTCCTGGGTTTACAGATCCAGCGACAGGCATAACTTATACAGGATATTCTTACACAGTTACCGAAGACCCTACAACAAAAGCTCGGACGGTGAATTTAACACTGAATTGGTAATTAATATTATGAATATTGGGAATTTAAAAGGGATCACATTAACAGAATTGATAATGGCCTCAGTGATGTTGGGGGTCGTTATGCTGGGTATCATTTCGGTTGATTATGCCAGCCGCAAGACCCAGCAAACTACTTCCAGAGACACTTTAGTTTCTGCAACGACGGCGGCGACATTATTGGATATTACAAAAACAGCTGAACAAACCGTCGGAGATACAGCAATCGCCGCCAATATAGGTGTTCAGTCCGCGGGAGGAGGAAGCACCACTTGTTTCCGCCAAGATTTAAATGCTTTCCAAAATCAAACACCGAATGAATACACTAATGATAGTTGGATTTGTTATACAACCTCAAGCACTAATAATAACATTGTAAAATGTACCCAAAATAATATCGCAGCTTGTCCCAATCCACCTCCTACTTCACCTCCAAATCCGACTAACGCATATATTTTGGGAACATCTATTACCGGTGGTTTATCGATTGCCTGGAGTAACGGTGCTATCGGTATTGCTAATCCTCAAGCCCCAATTATTATTACACTCACAAATAGTTATACCCCCAGCTCAACCACATATAATTTAAACAACCCTAAAATTTCCTTGTCGACGGAAGTTTATCCTTCCGGCCACGCCTTTAAATGATGAATAAAAAAATTCTGCATTGGCAGAATTCTTTATTTAAATCTGTGGATGCATCTTCATTAGGATTGTTTCGTATCCTTTTTGGAATTTTAATGACGTGGCAAAGCTTTGTCGTTTTTAACGACCGCTTTGTTGAGGAAAATTTTATTAAAGCTTATTACCATTTTCCTTTTTCACTTTTTGAATTTTTGCATTTACCCATGCTTTCACCGGGATTGACAGGTTTTCTTTTTGCATTAGTGGGGGTAGGAGCTATTCTCATAACAATTGGGTTATTTTTCCGAATAGCATGCCTCATCTTTTTAATTTCTTTTGGCTATATATTTTTAGCGGAAAAAGGATTTTATAATGATTACCATTATTTGATCCTTTTAATTAATTTTTTGCTTCTAATAAGCAACGCAGACCGCTGGCCGTCTTTAATTAATTTAAGACGCCACCAACCGGCCAAATCCGCCGTTCCATTTTGGCAAATTTTTCTTTTGCGGATGCAAGTGGTTATTGTTTATTTTTACGCTGGTGTCTCTAAATTAAATTGGGACTGGTTGATCAAGGGAGAACCATTGCATCGGATCCTTTCACACCAAACATTTTTAGGACATTCTTGTGACCCATTATGGCTGGCACTTTTTTTAAGTTATGGCGGGATAATCATGGATTTTATTCTGGCTTTTTTACTTTTAACAGGACGGGGAAGGACCTTTGCGTTTATGGGGGTTTTATTGTTTAATCTCGTCAATGAATGGATATTTAAGGATATTGAGCTTTTTCCTTTGTTAATGATTGTTACATTTGTAATTTTTCTAGAACCGCAACGGCCTCGAGAAATTTGGGAGCGCATAGTTAATAGAGTTAAAAAAAGTCCGTCAATATCTCCACTGCAAACAACAATAGGGGCGCGTTATTCTCAAATCATCGTAGTCTTTGTGGCATGTTACTTATTAATTCAAACTGTAATTCCTTTAAGGTTTTTATTTTATCCGGATGATTCTCGCTGGAGTTATGAGGGGGCGCGTTTTGCATGGCGGGTCAAGATTAATGCCAAGAAAGTTGATATGACAATTAAATTGGTAGATTTTAAAAACGCAAAGACTTGGTTGATTGTACCTGCGCGTTTCTTAACGCCGATTCAACTTTGGATGGACAATATCCCTGATATGATGGTACAGTTTGTTCATTATCTAAAAGAAGATTTTCAAAGGCAGGGAGTGGCAGACCCCATTATTTATATTGAAGCCAAAGCATCTTTGAACGGACGGCCTTTTCAAGATTACATTGCCCCTGACGTTGATATGGCTAAAGTGACATATCCGATGTTTTCTCATGCCGCCTGGATTGTTCCTCTAAAAGACCGGTAAAGTTGATTAGCAAGAAAAATATAGAGTTCAAAATGGGCTTTACAGCGTCTTGGAAATTTGGTATAAAGTCATTCCATTTTGAAATAAATAAAAAGACTTTCGTAATTTTGCTGGCGTAGCTCAGTTGGTAGAGCAGCTGACTTGTCCCTTGTGATCGAAGAATTTTTAGAGATTTTTTAAAGCCGATGTAGCTCAGTTGGTAGAGCAGCTGACTTGTAATCAGCCGGTCGGGGGTTCGAGGCCTCTCATCGGCTTTAAAAAAATTAGTTTAAATGGCTGCCAAGGGATCCCGAGCAAAAAGCGAGGGATAATCAGCCGGTCGGGGGTTCGAGGCCTCTCCCCAGCTCCAATTTCCACAATTTTTTATTAGAAAGATTGGAGCAGTCCCGCTTACCACAATATAGTTTAGAAAAAGCAGGGCCAGCTTCATCGTAATAAGTAAGATTTCGGGCAGATACCCAAGTGGTCAACGGGGAGAGACTGTAAATCTCTTGCGCTTGCGCTTCGGAGGTTCGAATCCTTCTCTGCCCATTCTATTTCGCTCCAATACTTTTGTGTTGGAGCTTCGTAGCAATGTTGGCGAAGTAGAATGTTGCTGCGAAGCCCAAACATGATTCTACTTCGCTAAATGTTATTACGTTTAGCTTCGTAGGAATCAGTTCTTCGAAGTTCAAACATAAAAATATTTGAACGAAGAAGACTGAAAATATTTAGGCGTAGCAGAGCACTCGGTATCAAAATAAATTACCCTGCGGGAGTAGTTCAGTGGTAGAACTCCAGCCTTCCAAGCTGGTAGCGAGGGTTCGATTCCCTTCTCCCGCTCCCTTCTACTTCGCTTCAATACTTTCGTGTTGAAGCTTCCTAGCAATTGATCTTCATCCGTAGAAGAACCCTTTCAATATCCTTCAAAACCCGTTTGAAGTTCTCCTTTAAATATGTTACGATGGCACATATTTATTGACCTTTTCGAGTAGAAAGGGTCATGTAAGTTCCTGTCTTTTATCTCGTTACTGACTTTTGCATTGCAAAAGTCTAGTACTAGGCCTTTTCTCCCTGAGAATGATAGAACAACCTTATCTTTGGAAGAGAAAAGGCCAGTAAAATCATTATGACGAGCCAAATCATGATTCAAAAAACAAAAGATTTAACCATCAGCAAATCGAATTCCTGGCGGATGTTTGATGATATCGCGCCGCGTTATGATTTATTGAATCGCATTCTGTCGTTAGGAATGGATCAAATCTGGCGCGCGCGTTTGGCCGAATTTATGGATCGTCAATTGCCTTTACAAATTTTAGATTTAGCAACGGGCACAGCGGATGTGCTTTTAAGTTTGTTAAATACCCGTCCTAATATCGAAAAAGCCATCGGGATTGATTTGGCGGAGAATATGTTGAAGCAGGGGAAGATTAAAATTTGCAACCAAGGATTCGATACAAAAGTTTTGCTCGAAACTGGTGATATTACGCACACGCATTTTTCCGACGATAAATTCGATTATACAACGATCGCCTTTGGCATCCGTAACGTCGAAGATCCTCATCTGGTTTTAAAAGAAATGCATCGCGTTCTTAAAATAAACGGCCAGGCCCTTATCTTAGAATTTTCATTACCCGAAAAGAACTTTATCCGCCAAATCGATTTATTTTATCTGAGAAATATTGTCCCGCTTATTGGATATATTTTTACCGGTCATTATCAAGCCTACCGGTATCTCAATCAAACCATTGAACAATTTCCATACGGACAAGCATTTTGCCAGTTGATGCAGGCATGCGGTTTTAAAGACGTTAAGGCGCATCCTTTATTCTTGGGAGCAGCAACTATTTATCAGGGAAAAAAGGTTTAACGATGGATACATTGATTAAAATCCCGCCGGTTTCGCTAAAATTGGCCAAAGATTCTCTGAAGGCCCAACTTAAAATGCTGCGCCCCAATGTCAATGTCAAAGCGCCGGGCATCTGGCGGCTGACGGTCAATGTCAAACCGGTTTTAATCCTTGAATGGCTGGCGCAACAAAAACAGGATAAACTTATTTTTTGGTCTGACCGTCATGATTTAAATAAGATTGGCGGCGTTGGTGTGGCCCATGAGCTGAATGTCGCTGACGGTAATAAAGAACAGGTGTTCCGTAATATTCAAAGTTTATTATTAAAAGCTCCGTCGGGTTTGCGTTATTTCGGAGGATTTGCTTTTGACGGTGAAAAATTAGATCCCAATTGGCAAGAATTTGGAACAAAACAATTTTGGATTCCACGTTTTGAACTTCTTCAAACTTCCGAAGAATCCATGCTGGTTTGCAATCTTATTATCAACGGCGATATCAACCAGGCTTTCGAAAAAGTCGAAGAAGATCTATCCGACTTAATTACGATTGAAAAAGGATTCCCGTTGGAAGTCCCTGGCCGAAAAGACCGCCAAGATTTTCCCACCCAGACTGCTTGGCAAGACATCATGAATAAAGCGCTCGCCAGTATCAATCAAAAACAGTATGAAAAGATTGTTTTGGCGCGTAAAACACTTCTCACTCTGGAAAGAGAAACTAATGCGTTTCAGCTTCTTAAAAAATTAGAAGACTCAACCGATCAATGTTTTCATTTTTGTTTTCAAATGAAACCGGGCGTCGCGTTTTTCGGGGCGAGTCCGGAAAGATTGTATTGGCGGCGGAATGATTTCATCAAAAGCGAAGCGATCGCCGGAACCCGGCCGCGCGGCAAAGATATTGAATCGGACCAGGCGTTAATGCAAGAATTAATGACCTCCCGCAAAGATTTAACCGAACATAATTACGTGGCGCATTTTATTAAAAATAGTTTTAAAGAACTTTGCTTTAGATTTACGACGAGCAATAATGTTGAACTTTTAAAATTAAAAGAGGGGATGCATCTATTTTCAGATTTTGAAGGACATGTTCATGAAAATGTAAATGATGAGAGCATTTTAAAAATTCTTCATCCAACGCCCGCTGTGGCTGGTTTTTCCGTTGTCAACTCTGTCAACGCGTTAAGGACCCTCGAACCTTTTAGCCGCGGCTGGTATGCCGGTGCGGTAGGATACATCGGAGGGGATGAAACTCAATTTGTGGTCGCGATCCGCTCGGCGCTGCTGCGCCACGAGCAGCTGGCGCTTTTCGCCGGCGCTGGAATTGTGAAAGGCTCAACCGCTCAAGCCGAATGGCAGGAAATCGAAAATAAATTAAACAGCTTTTGGAAGATTTGGCAATGAATTTGGATAAGCGAATGCCGAATATCAACTATGTCTGGGCGGGGTTAATGGTTGAGGAATTGATTCGGCTGGGGGTTGATTATTTTTGTATCGCCCCAGGTTCACGTTCAGCGCCTCTGGCCGTGAGTGTCGCGATGAACCCGAAGACAAAAAGTTTTGTCCACTACGACGAACGCGGTTTAGCCTTCCACGCGCTGGGATATGTTTCCTCAACGCACAAACCCGCCGTGCTTATCGCAACTTCGGGGACCGCCGCTGCAAATTTTTTACCCGCCGTCATTGAATCCGCAAAGAAAAAATTACCTTTAATTGTTTTAACCGCCGACCGTCCGCCGGAGCTGCGTAAAACCGGTGCTGATCAAACAATTGAACAAGTTGGATTGTTTGGTGAGTATGTCCGCTGGCAGTTTGATGTACCTTGCCCGGAGGAAGAATTTCCGCCGGCGTTTATTTTAACCACAGTTGATCAAGCCGTTTTCCGCGCCCAAGGCCGTCCCGCCGGGCCGGTTCATTTAAATTGTATGTTCCGCGAACCACTGGCGCCTGTTCAAACTGGTGAAAACATTTTTCACTATCTAAAAAGTATTAAACGCTGGCAGGCAGGAAAATCGCCCTATACAAAATACATACCATCAGAACAGACGCTGTCTTTAGAATCTCTGAGAGAAATTTGTGGAGTTGTTAATCGATCTCAACCTGGGATTGTTGTCGTCGGAAAATTAAGTTCTAAAGCCGATCAAGACGCGGTGTTATCGCTTGCCGATAAACTTAACTGGCCGGTTTTTCCGGATGTGACTTCTGGTTTAAGGGTGGGGAAGATTCATCCCACTGTAATTTCCTATTATGATCAATTACTATTAACGAAACGCTGGCCGGAAAAATTTAAGGTGGATTGTGTCCTTCATCTGGGCGGACGGATAACTTCAAAACGCTGGTATCAATGGATCGCCGGACAAGAACCTCAACATTACATCATGGTGTTAAATCACCCGCTGCGTCACGATCCGCTCCACAATGTCACTCACCGTGTTGAATCTAAAATCAGTTTGTTTTGTGAAACTATTTTGCCGGATATTAAAGCGAGAAAAGACCGTAATCTTTTAAATAAGCTGACGCGTGCTTCTAATGAAATTGATAAGGAACTTGGCCGTTTTATCGATGGAAAAGATTCCCTTTCGGAACCTTGCGTTGCGCGGCTCGTTTCAGAATTCATCCCCCAAGATTCTGGATTATTTTTGGCGAGTAGCATGCCGATCCGTGAGATGGACATGTTTGCCCGCGCGAACGGGCCGGCGGTTGTCATCGGTTCAAACCGCGGCGCGAGCGGTATTGACGGGACGATCGCAACGGCCGTAGGATTCGCGACGGGTTTGGAAAAACCGGTCACGCTTTTAATTGGCGATTTGGCTTTTTTGCATGATTTGAATTCATTATCGATGCTAAATAATCTCAAAAAACCCGTCGTGATTGTCGTACTCAACAACGACGGCGGCGCAATTTTTTCATTTCTGCCGATTGCTGACTACCGAAATGTTTTTGATTACGAAAAATTTGTGGGAACTCCACACGGTTTAAAATTTAAAGCCGCCGCCGAACTTTTTCATCTGAATTACGCCGCACCGGCGGATACAAAAGAATTTATCCAATCCTATCAAACGGCTTTGAAATCAAAACGATCAAGCGTCATTGAAATTCAAACCGACCGACCAACAAATCACGCGCTTCATCAAAAATGGCAGCAGCACATCGAGCCTGTTATTAGTAAAACATTAAAGGATCATCAGTGACTCAAGAACTTCTAAAAACTGAATCACTCGAAATTAACGCACAGTTCAAACATGCGTTTGATTTGTTAGAAACAACCAACGCCAGCGTTTTTATTACCGGCCAAGCCGGCACGGGGAAATCTACGTTCCTTAAATATTTCGTCAAAACGACGCGCAAAAATGTAATCGTACTTGCCCCGACGGGCGTGGCGGCACTTAACGTGAACGGGCAGACGATCCATTCGTTTTTTGGTTTCCGGCCGGACACAACGATCGACAACGTTGAAGAAATCCGTTTAAGCAAAAATAAACGCCAGCTTATGGAAAATATGCATACGCTCGTCATTGATGAAATCTCAATGGTGCGGGCGGATTTGTTGGATTGTATTGACCGGATGCTTAAGCTCCACGGCGGTGCCAGGCATAAGCCTTTCGGCGGCGTTCAGATGGTTTTTATCGGTGATTTATATCAGCTTCCGCCGGTTGTCCGCGCCAATGAAGAAAACATTTTTAAAACCATTTATCCGAGCCCTTATTTTTTTGACGCTAAAGTTTTTAAAGAATTGACGATCGATTTCATTGAATTTGACCAGCATTATCGTCAGGAAGACCCGGCGTTTCTCGAACTTTTAAACGCCATCCGCAATAATTCAACGTCCCAACAAGCGATGGATATTTTAAACCGGCAATTTTCCTCGGGCATTAAAGAAAACCCCAACGAATTTTATATTGCGCTGACTACAACCAACGATTTGGCCGACCGTATCAACTACGATAAGCTTCACGCCATCTCCGAGGAGCTTTACACATTTCCCGGGGAAATCAGTGGACAGTTTGATCAAAAGAATTTACCAACGAACGAAACTTTAGAAGTCAAAGTCGGCGCGCAGATCATGCTGCTTAACAACGACCCGGAAAAACGCTGGGTCAATGGCAGTATTGGCAAAATCATTTCAATCGATGAAGCGCCAGGCATGGAAACAATGATCCGCGTTGAGCTCACAACTGGCAGCCGCGTCGATGTCGCGCCGTTTGCGTGGGAGATTTATAACTTTTTTTATAATGAAGAAGCAGGAAGTCTGGAGTCGGAAGTGGTTGGCGCCTTCCGACAATATCCTTTGCGGTTGGCGTGGGCGGTCACGATTCATAAAAGCCAGGGCAAAACGTTTGACCGCGTCATTATTGATTTGGGCCGCGGTACTTTTTCGCACGGGCAAACATACGTCGCCTTAAGCCGCTGCCGGAGTCTGGAAGGGATTATTTTGAAACGTCCCGTCCAGAAACGGGATATCTTGATGGACAAACGGATCCCGGAATTCATGGTCAATTACCAATACCAAATGGCCGGCCGCCAATGGCCCGATGACAAAAAGCAAGCGCTCATCAAACAGGCGATTGAACAAAGGTCGTTGCTTGAAATTCTTTATCTAAAAGAAACCGGCGAAAAAAACCGCCGGACGATTGTTCCCAAAGATCTACGGCTCGTCGATTATCTCGGCCAAAAGTGCTGGGGTGTTGAAGGATTTTGCCAGGAACGGAAGGAAGACCGGATTTTTCGGTTGTCGTGTATTGTGGATATTAGAAATTCAAAGGAGGGTTAATATGCTTACGAAAAAAGATAAAGAGTTGATTGTTGAATTTAAAAAAAGGTTGCCAGAACAGATTAAAAAACATCTGAAGAATATTATCGCCTTTGGTTCTCGAATTAATGGTAAGGCACAAGAGGATTCTGACTTAGATATTGTTCTTTTGGTTGATAAAAAAAGTCCTGGCCTTGAAAAACAATGTGAGGATATTGCTTATCAGGTTATGTGGGACCACGATTTTAAGCCGATCATTTCATTAAAGATTTTTACTGAATCTCATTTCGCTAATGCCGTGCGTAACGGATTTTCATTTTACAAGCATGTCGCTACCGAAGGAGTCCGTGTATGACACAAGAAGTTAAAGGCTTGCTTATGAAAGCAGAACACGCTCTCGAAGTCGCTGAAGAATTGATAAAAAGAAATTATCCTGCGGATGCGGCAAGTAAAGTTTATTACGCCATGTTTTACGCCGCCCAAGCGCTTTTGAAATCGGAAGGAATTGACGTAACAAAACATTCTGCCGTCGAGTCGGCCTTTGGTTATTACTTTGTGAAAAGCGGAAAAATCGATGTCAAATTGCATCGCATGCTGATCGATGCTCGCAAAGTTAGGGAAATTGCTGATTACGATATTCAGGAGGAGATTGTTGAAGCAGTCGCAACGTTAAAGATTGAAGATGGTAAAGTCTTTTTGACGGCTATCAAAAATGCGCTAAGACATAAAACCTGACTATGATAAAGAAAGATAAGACAATTTATATAGTCGCCGGGCCAAACGGAAGCGGGAAGACGACGTTTGCCAAAGAGTTGATCAAAGAACTGCGTTTGCCGTTTTTGAATGCGGATGCAATTGCGTTTGAACTTTCGCCCAGAGACCTTGCAAAATTGAGGGTTCAAGCTGGAAAGATTTTTCTTGAGCAGTTGGATGAATTATTGAGTTTTGTAAATCCAAAGGATGCAACAAAACTCAATACTAGTTTTTCTTAAGAGAGCTTGAGGAAAACAGTACTGGCTTCCTCAAAACTTTATTAGGGAAGCCATGTATTAGGCCTTTTCTCTTCGATGACGAAAAGAACAACCTTTCTTTGGAAAGGAAAAGGCCAATAATTCGGCGAGGAAGATCTTTTGTCGTTGAAACAACACTGTCTGGAAAATATTGGATTGATATTCTTAAGCAATTGAATAAACATTCTTATTCGATTGTCATGATTTATATTTTTGTTGAAAATGCCGAAGAAGCGTTGCAAAGACTTGATATTAGAGTCCGTAAAGGTGGTCATACAATTCCTAAGGCGGATATACGGAGGAGATTTGGACGCAGCGCGTCAAGCTTTTGGAAAATTTATAAAGAAAAGGCGGATATATGGCAGATTTTTCTAAATAATAAGGATGAGTTCATTCAAGTGGCTATTGGAACCGGAAATGATTATGAAATAATTGAAGAAGCCAGCTTTAAACTCTTTAAGGAGGCGATATCATGAAGAAATTTAATTATAAAGCTTTAATTAAAATGACAAGAATCGGTAGCCGTGCCATCAAAAAGGCTCAAGAAGAAAATCGGCGCAAAGGCTTGCCCAGTGTTTATTCCAAAAACAATCGGCTCTATTATGAATTACCCGATGGGACGATTACGATGAAAAAGCCGAAATTTTGATGATGAGTAATATGTTAATTAAGGGAGGCTAGTATGGAGAATGAAAATAAGTTTATTACTAAAAAAGAATTTTATCAGGCTTTATCAAGCATTTTCCTTTTTTTTGTCCTTGTCATTGGTGCTTTGGAACGTTTAGTGCATGGTCAGATTTCTGATTTAACGTTTGGGGCTTTTCACTTCGCATTTCTTATTCCATGTTTATATTTTTTAATAAAAGCGAGACGGACGAGATAAGTTGCCGGATGGGACGATTACGATGAAAAAGCCGCGCTTGAAAAAAATTAAATAGCGGAAGGATGATTTTTAAACTTGGGGATAAAAATTATGATAAAAAAGATTAAGTGGGTTGCTATTGGAAAATTCGAAGACATCAAATACCACAAGGCCGACGGAATTGCGAAAATTACGATTAACCGGCCGCAGACGCGAAATGCTTTTCGGCCGCAAACGGTTTTTGAAATGTCGAAGGCTTTAAATGATGCGCGGGATGATGAGAAGATTGGTGTTGTGATTCTAACGGGTGAAGGGAAAGAGGCGTTTTGTTCCGGCGGGGATCAGAAGATCCGCGGTGATGCTGGATATAAAGACGCGCAAGGGGTTAACCGTTTAAACGTTTTGGATTTTCAACGCCAGATGCGTACGTGTCCGAAACCAATCATCGCGATGATCGCCGGCTACGCGATTGGCGGCGGGCATATTCTGCATCTGCTGTGTGATATTTCAATTGCCGCGGCCAACGCGATTTTTGGGCAAACGGGGCCGAAGGTTGGATCTTTCGATGGAGGATACGGGTCGAGTTACATGGCGAGAATTGTTGGGCAGAAAAAGGCGCGCGAGATTTGGTTTTTATGCCGGCAGTATAACGCGAAACAGGCGCTTGAAATGGGGTTGGTCAATTGTGTTGTGCCTTATGAAAAATTAGAAGAAGAAACCGTGCAGTGGTGCCGGGAAATCCTGGCGAATTCGCCGATTGCAATCCGTTGTTTGAAAGCCGCGCTTAACGCGGATTGCGACGGACAAGCCGGCCTGCAGGAACTCGCCGGAAACGCAACCATGCTTTTTTACATGACGCCCGAAGGCCAGGAGGGGCGCAACGCTTTCGTTGAAAAACGCAAACCCGATTTTTCAAAATTCCCTCGTTGGCCATAATTACGATTTTTACCCATCTACACCCCGGAGGTGTAGATGGGTTTACATCATATGAATAAAATTACTATTTGGCTTTTAGCGATTCGCCCTAAAACGCTTTGGGCGGCGGTTTGTCCGGTGATGATTGGAACCGCGATGGCTTATCGAGACGGATTGTTCCATGGCCCATCGGCGCTGGGCTGTCTTGGTGGAGCGCTGGCCCTTCAAATCGCAACGAACTTAGCGAATGATTATTATGATTTTAAAAAAGGCGCAGACAACGCTGAGCGTGTTGGTCCAAAACGGGTCACACAATCGGGATTAGTGAAACCTTGGGCCGTTCAGCTGGGGTTTGTTTTTTTCTTTTTAATCACGGCTGCGACCGGCGTTTATCTTTTTAACCGAGGGGGAACGCCTATTTTGATTATTGCGGTCTGTTCGATTGTCGCTGGACTTTTTTACACCGCCGGGCCGCGGCCGTTGGGTTATTTAGGGTTGGGAGAGATTTTTGTTTTAATCTTTTTTGGACCAGTTGCGGTTGCCGGAACTTATTATGTCCAAGCTTTAGAAATTAACCCAGCCGTACTGGCCGCAGGAGCGGCGCCTGGATTTTTATCGACGGCCATTCTGGTCATTAACAATTTACGCGACCGTGACACTGACCGCCGGGCGGGGAAAAAAACTTTAGCGGTCCGTTTTGGATCGTCTTTCGCGCATTACGAATATTTATTTTGTATTTTTGCCGCAGGTCTCACGCCCATTTTAGTTTATGTCTTGGCGCAGGACTATATCCATGTTTTAGTCGCGGTACTGAGTTTGCTTGCGGCAATCCCAATAATCTGTACGGTGTTAACCAAGACCGACGGCGCTTCGCTCAACCGCGCGCTTGCGCAAACCGGGGCACTGCTTTTTCTTTACAGCGTTCTTTTCTCGGCAGGTTTTTTGTGGCCGCTTATCAAGAATTTTCTTTCCTTAAAATAATGTCTTCAAAGCTTGCCCAATTTGAGATTTTTTATTTTCGTTTGCCTTTGGCGAAACCATTTCCGACCCGAAAGGTAATGCTCAAATGCCGCGAAGGATTTTTGATCCAATTAATAACGCCGAAGGGTAGAAAAGCCTGGGGTGAGGTGGCGCCGTTACCTGGGTTTAGTTTGGAAAGCCTCACGGCGGTAAAAAATCAATTATTCACCGTTCGTAAAAAAATTTTAAACGGAGAACTATCGTTTGATTTAAAAACTCTAGAAGCCCAGACATTATCAGCATCAATTAAATTTGGTTTGGAAATGGCGTTTTATAATTTACAAGACGCGCTCAACAAAAAACCGCTTCAAAAAAATAAATTAGCGGTAATTAGACTTCTCGAGGGTGATCTGGATCAAGTCCGAAAACGAGCTTTGGAAGGAATGAATCATGGTTTTAAGTTCTTCAAATTAAAAGTGGGGGGAAGTTCTATTTTGCAAGAACAGAAAAAAGTTCGAGAGTTGCAACAATTGATTCGAAACAAAGCGACACTCCGCCTGGACGCCAACCGCCAGTGGTCGTTTGATGAAGCGGTTCGGTTCGCGCGGGGGTTAAATCCGTCGGGTATAGAATATATTGAAGAACCATTTGTTAACGGGAAGAATGACATGACGTTAATTGAAACGTTTTTTGACAAGACGGGATTTGCGGTCGCGTTGGATGAGTCGTTGTTGTCTATGAAGCCGGGGTCGTTAAAATTTATTAGAGGAGTGAGGGCGATCGTGGTGAAGCCGACGGTGATCGGGGGCCTTGGCCCGGCGATTACTTGGGTCCGATGGGCCAAGGCCCGGCGTCTGAGCGCTGTTATCAGCTCGAGCTTTGAAACAAGCGTTGGTCTTTCAACACTCGCGCAATTAGCCGCTGCCTATCGATGTGAACCGCTGGGCATTGATACTTTAAAATGGCTGGCAGAGGATCTTCTCAAGTCGCCGCTAGATTTTTCTTCTGGAATTCTTAGTTTGAAATCTTCTTGGGTCACCGAAGAAAATATTAATTGGAACATCTTAGAAAAAATATGAACGAAAAAATAATCTGCCCGCTAAGTCAAGCCGCCGCTAAACAAAGTGATTCACCCGCCATTCTCTTTGGCCGACGGGCCATCTCATTTAAGCAGCTTGATCAATACGTTTGGTCAACCGTTAAAACGCTTAAGAAATTTGGTATCAATCCCGGTGACCGGGTGGCGATTGTCGATCAAAATAGCGTCGAGTATCTTATTGTGCTATTAAGTTTATGGCGCTTAGACGCTGTTGCACTCCTTCTAAACTTCCGTTTGCCGCCAGAGGCGCTGGCTCAGACGCTCACCGAAACCGAGAGTCGTCTTATTTTCAGTAACCGCGAAGACATTTTGTCAGCGAAAAAAATCCGGCACAAAAAAAATTCGCTCGCAGACGTTATTAATTTTGATATCCGTGATTTGCCTTTTCAAGAAACCGCTGAAATTTCTTTAACCCAAGAGGCAACATTGCTCCAAACATCCGGAACAAGCGGCGCACCCAAAATGGCCTTGCATACTTACGGTAATCATTATTCGAATGCACTTAGCGCCAATCAAAATATTCCCTTTAAACCCGGCGACCGGTGGCTTTTAACTTTGCCGTTGTTTCATGTCGGAGGATTAGGGATTCTATTGCGTTCATTGTTGGGGCAAGGGACGATGGTTATTATGACTTTTTTGAAAGATGAAAGCGTGGTCGAAATTATCCGACGAGAAAAAGTGACGCATCTTTCGCTGGTCTCGACGCAATTATACCGTTTGTTGAACGATGTGGCGATGTCACCTGAAGATTTGAAAAGTTTAAAAGTTGTTTTACTCGGCGGCAGCAGTTTTCCCAGAAGTTTGCTTGAACGCGCGATTCAATTTAAATTGCCAATCAATTTATCCTACGGCTTAACCGAAATGGCTTCCCAAGTGGCCACTTCCATCAGACCGGTTATCGATTGGGCAGATTCGCAGGTCAAAGTTCTTTCTCATGCACAGCTTCAGATTTCCTCAGCAAATGAAATCCGCGTACGCGGTCCGTCTTTATTTAAAGGATATTGGTCTCAAGGACGATGTCATTTGCCTGTTACCAAGGATGGATGGTTTGAAACAGGCGATTTAGGATTTATCGACGCTCAAAATTATTTAACCATAACAGGCCGTAAGGATAATATGTTTATCTCCGGCGGAGAAAACATTCAGCCGGAAGAAATTGAAACCAAATTAACCGAACTGAAAGGCATTGCGCAGGCGATCGTTGTTCCTTTTAGTCATTCGGAGTTTGGTTTCCGTCCGGCGGCTTTTATTACATTGGACCAGGGCGTTCAACTTTCAAAAAAAGAAATTATTTCCAACCTTAAGAATTCCTTGCCAGGCTTTAAAATCCCAACGCATTTTTATCACTTTCCCGAGGAGAAAAAGGGAGTTTTAAAACCAAGCCGCCGTGATTTTCAAAAATTAATTGAAGCTAAGGATGAGCGTTTGAAGCCAATTGCGTGAGCGTCTGGCGCATGTCAGGGGGGAGGGAAATTTTGGTGCGGGTCTTTTTGTTGATTGTGACATGAACGGTTTTGCCGGTGCCGACAATTTTTTGTTCATCGTTACGCAGGATATATTCAAATGTGAAGGAGGTATCTCCGATTTTGCCGATTTTAATTTCAATCGTCACCCGGTCACCTACGAAAAGCGGGGCTTTGTAGTCAGATTCAGCATGAACAATAGGCAGAAAATAATCTTTTTCCAAAAGCAACCGGGCAAAACTAAAACCGATGGATTCCAAAAGGGATTCGTAGGCGTCATGAAGCAATTTAAATTGATTGCTGAAGAAAAGCAGCCCCGCCGCATCGGTTTCATGAAGTTTGATAATGGTTTTGTAAGTGAACATAAAAGCGTGCTGCCCGACGGAAAACTACGGTTGTAATGAGATTGGCTAAGTCTTTAACCATCTTTAGAAGCGAAGTGATTATAACATAGCCCGGTTTTTCGACAAGAAACTTGGAATAAAATTTTTACAATATTTTCTGTTTTTCTAAGGTTGACAAAATAAAGAAAACTTGTACTATAAGAACGCTTCACTTACCTAATTTTTTCATTTCATTCATTTATAAAATCTAACAAGGAGGCGGTATGAATTTTAAGGCTTTGGTTGCGGAATTAATCGGGACTTTTGCCTTGATTTTCATTGGTGTCGGAGCCATTGCCGCGGATAAAATCAGCGGCGGGCAGTCAGGTTTGGTTGGCATCGCCCTGGCTCACGGACTGACGATTGCTGTTATGGCGAGCGCCACGGTCGCCATCAGCGGCGGACATCTTAATCCCGCTGTCACGATTGGTTTATTTACCGCCCGAAAAATTGACGGCTTAAATGCCGCTGGTTATGTCATCGCCCAATGCGTTGGCGCTATTTTGGCCGCTTTTGCGATCAAAATTATCCTTCCTGAATCTCTGGCCAGTGGAACACCAAACTTAGGAACAGGTGTTTCAGTTCAAGTAGCCCTTCTCACTGAAATCATTTTAACTTTCTTTTTAGTATTTGTTGTTTATGGAACAGCTGTGCACACCAACGCCCCGAAGGTCGGCGCGTTGTTTATTGGTCTGACTGTCACGCTTGATATTTTAATGGGCGGGCCAATTACCGGCGCGGCCATGAATCCGGCGCGGCATTTAGGCCCGGCGCTCGTCGGCGGTAATTTTGAAAATATTTGGCTGTATTGGCTGGGTCCGGTTTTAGGCGGTGTCATTGCGGCTAATGTTTATCGTTGTGTTTTGGAGCAAAAGTGAAACTTAAGAATTTGACGCGGATTATCGCAGATTACACACGGATCAACGCAGATATCCGCGATAATCCGCGTTAGAATAATTTTTCAATTGAAAGAAAGGAGAAGTTTGAAATGAAAGAACGTGCCGGTCTTACTGCAATGAAAGGGAATCCTATTATTTTGCTTGGTGAGGAAATTAAAGTTGGTCAAACTGTTCCGGACGCGACGCTGGTCGCGCATGATTTGTCAGAAGTGAAGTTATCGTCTTTTAAAGGCAAACGTGTTCTTATTTCCGTTGTCCCGTCGTTGGACACGGGTGTTTGTGATACCCAAACTAAAAAATTTAATGCTGAGGCCGGAAAACTTGGCAATGATGTGATTATTCTCACCGTCAGCATGGATTTACCTTTTGCGCAAAAGCGTTGGTGCGGCGCGGCTGGTGTTTCCAATGTGAAAACTTTATCTGATCACCGTGATGCCGCCTTCGGGACTGCTTACGGTGTGTTGATAAAAGGGCTGAGACTTTTAGCCAGATCAATTTTTGTTCTTGATCCCAAAGGCACCGTTCAGTATATTGAAATTGTTAAAGAAGTAACCCACGAACCGAACTATGCGGCCGCTCTCGACGCTGTAAGTAAACAGTTAAGCGCCCGTTGAACCGTTAAGTTATTTGGAAGGAGAATATAATGGCTTACACATTACCCAAATTAGCATATCCCTATAATGCGTTGGAACCACATATCGACGCGCAAACCATGGAAATTCATCACACCAAGCATCATCAAACCTATATCACTAATGTCAATAAAGCTCTTGAAGGAAAATCTAATCTAGAATCCAAAACCGTGGAAGCATTAATCGCGGATCTTAACAGCGTTCCAGAAGATATCCGCACCGTTGTCAGAAATAACGGCGGCGGTCATGCCAATCACACGTTTTTCTGGACGATCTTAGGACCTGGTAAAGGTGGAAAACCTTCGGGGGATTTGGAAAAAGCGATTTCAAAAGAATTTGGCAGCTTCGAGGCTTTTAAAGAAAAGTTCGAAAACGCCGGTAAAGGCCGTTTCGGCAGCGGTTGGGCGTGGCTGGCGATGGATAAAAATGGAAAATTAGAAGTGACGTCAACCGCCAACCAAGACAGTCCTATTATGGAAGGGAAGAAACCGATTTTAGGCGTTGATGTCTGGGAACACGCCTATTATCTTAAATATCAAAACCGTCGTCCGGATTATCTCGCGGCTTTTTGGAATGTGGTTGATTGGGATGCGGTTGCCAAATACTATCAATCCTCGAAAAAGTAAATTTTTCGAGGATTCTTTTTGAGAAAAAATGAGCAGCGCGTTCATTAAAAATCCGTTAAAAATAATTCCAATGAAATTTTAAGAATATTTACACTGCTTAAATCACCGACGAGAAGAACGTTCTAAGAATTCAAAAATAAGCGACAAACCGCTTGACACAATCAAGCTGCTGCATATACTAAATCTAGTATCAAAAGCTCACCGGTCTCTATATCTTGTAGTTTAGGAGTTTTTCGGTTTCATGGGTATCCGCTGTCAACTTCAATCAAGCCTGCCATACCACCAAGTCCCGGGTTCTATCAACCTTAAGCAAAAATACAACACTATCGATGTGATGAAGTGTCGATGGATTATAATTCTTGACGGTTCTCTTTTTTTTAAAGCCAAGACAATTTGGAAAATTTCTTCCGCGTCTGTGTTTTTACTTTTATCCAGATTATTAACGCCAGCGTTTAACATTATTTAACGGAGGTTGTGCGCAATGTCCCCAGAAATTCAAATTGGGTCTGGAATGAAAGTCAAAAAAAGAAACGGCCAGCTAGTGGCGTTTAATGCGCTGCGCATTAAAAATGCGATCGGCAACGCTTTTAAAGAACATCAACGGCTTCCCCGCGAGGCCGAGTTAACGCAAGAAATAATTGATGAAGTCGAAAAAATAACCGGCTGTATGATGTCGGTTTTAAAAGGCCGGGCTTTGGAAAAAGATTGCTTGTCGGTTGAAGAAATTCAGGATGAAGTTATTCGTCAGCTTTATGAAAATGGCAATAAAGAAGTCGCCGAACGTTATGCCAGCTACCGCCGCCATCATGCGACCCGACGGGCGTTATTTGAATTATATTCAACCGTCAAACGCGACGGGAAAGTGGTTTCGTTTAAGCCGGAAAAAATTACCCTCGCCATCGCCAAGGCTTTTCGCGCGAACAATAACGGAGAACTAAACGATATTCTTTTAGAAAAAGCCCGTGAACTTTCCGACAAAGTCGTCGCTGAAATCCGCCGTCTGTGGCCAGAAGGCCGCGCCGTACCGATTGAAGAAGTTCAAGATATCGTTGAAAAAACTTTAATGACCTCTGGTTATCACGATGTTGCCCGTCGGTATATCATCTATAGAGAAGAACGCGCCAAAGTCCGCCGTGCCCAGCAAAAAGATGTCCAGCTGCCTTTAAACTTTCTCAAAAATATTGTCGTCAAAACCGAAGACGGTCATGAAAAACCGCTTAATCTCGATGAGATCCGTTATCAGATCGAAACTTGCTGTCAGGGATTAAGTGATGTTTCCGTCGATAAAGTCTTCAACGAAGCGGTTAAGAATTATTACAACGGCATTACGGAAAATAAAATTTCCATTTGTAATATTATGGCGGCGCGTTCGTTAATTGAGATTGAACCCAACTACAGTTTTGTCGCAGCGCGGTTGGTTTTGCTGCAGGAATACCGTGAGGCGATCGACGAAGATGTGAGCTTTGAGCGCATTAAAACCGAATATCCGATTTATTTTGCCGCTTATATTAAAAAAGCGGTTGAATTGGAATTGTTAAGCGCAGATCTTTTGGATTTCAATTTGAATTATCTGGGGCAGCATTTGGATCCGTCGCGGGATTTTATTTTTAGATACATGGGACTGCAGACGCTTTACGACCGCTATTTTATTCATTGGGAAGACCGCCGGCTTGAACTGCCGCAGATTTTCTGGATGCGCGTCGCCATGGGATTGGCTAAAAAAGAAGGCGATCAGAAAAATGAGAGGGCGGTTGAGTTCTATAATATTTTATCGACCTTTCGTTTTATGTCATCGACCCCGACGCTGTTTAATTCCGGTACCCGTCATTCGCAGTTGTCATCGTGTTTCTTAACGACCGTTGACGACGATTTGTTCCATATTTTTAAATGTATTCAAGACGATGCCATGCTTTCGAAGTGGAGCGGCGGGCTTGGCAATGATTGGACCAGTGTGCGATCAATGGGTTCGCGCATTAAAGGGACGAACGGCCGCAGCCAGGGTGTTATTCCGTTTTTAAAAGTGGCGAATGACACGGCGCTCGCGGTTAATCAAGGCGGTAAACGCCAAGGCGCGATGTGCGCGTATTTGGAAGTTTGGCATTTGGATATCGATGAATTTCTAGAACTGCGTAAAAATACCGGTGATGACCGCCGGCGCACACATGACATGCATACGGCCAATTGGATCCCGGATCTTTTTATGAAACGGGTTAAATCCAACGGCAACTGGACGCTGTTTAGCCCGAGCGATGTTCCTGATTTACATCACCTTTATGGTCAAGTCTTTGAAAAACGTTATGAAGAATATGAGGCGATGACTAAAACCGGCCAGATCAAACATTTCAAGGTGATCTCCGCCGTGCAGTTGTGGCGTAAAATGCTTAGCATGCTTTTTGAAACCGGTCATCCTTGGATTACCTGGAAAGATCCGTCTAATGTCCGTTCGCCGCAAGATCACGTTGGTGTGGTTCACAGTTCGAATTTGTGCACAGAAATTCTTTTAAATACCTCTAAGAATGAAACCGCCGTGTGTAATCTTGGATCACTCAATCTTTCCGTCCACACAACCGCACAAGGGTTAGATCATGCTTTACTAAAAGATACTATTCGAACTGTTGTTCGAATGCTGGATAATGTGATTGACATTAATTATTATCCGACCAAAGAAGCCGAAACCGCAAATTCTGCGCACCGGCCGGTTGGGTTAGGCATCATGGGATTTCAGGACGCGTTATACATTCAAGATGTTAGTTATGCCTCACAAGCTGCCGTCGAATTTGCCGACAGCAGTATGGAAGCGATTTCTTATTATGCGATTCTGGCATCGATTAAATTGGCCAAGGAACGTGGAGCGTATTCCACTTATAAAGGTTCAAAATGGGACCGCGGGTATTTGCCCGTTGACACGTTGGATATTTTGGAGAAAGAGCGCGGCGGGTATCTCGATGTTGACCGCACGATGCGCATGGATTGGACGCCGGTGCGTGAAGCGCTCAAGAAAAATGGATTGCGCAATAGTTTAATTATGGCTATTGCTCCGACGGCAACAATCGGCAACATCGTCGGGGTCACGGCTTCAATTGAACCCATGTATAAAAATGTTTTTGTAAAAAGTAATTTGTCCGGCGAATTTACCGTCATTAATGAATATTTGGTTGAAGATTTAAAGAAGATCAATCTCTGGGATAAAGAGATGATCGATGATATTAAATACTTCGATGGCAGCATCCAGGAAATTCCACGGATTCCAGAAAAACTTAAAGCCAAGTATGTGACAGCGTTTGAGATTGACTATGAATGGATCATTGAAGCGGCCAGCCGTCGGCAAAAATGGATTGATATGGGGCAGTCTTTAAACTTGTATCAAGCTAAACCCAGCGGCAAAAAAATTAGCGACATGTATATCTTCGGCTGGGAAAAAGGATTAAAGACGACCTACTATCTGCGCTCGATGGGAGCGACACGGATTGAAAAAAGCACCTTGGACATCACTCGCTATGCCAATGTCATCGGCCAGCGCCAGCGGGGAGAAGACAGCAAGATTACCACAAATAATCCGCGCCCAACATCGACCCAATCATCCGAGGATTGCGAAGCATGTCAATAAAATTAAATCAAGATTCAAAGAATTTGAATATAAATGAAGGGAGTTTAAAAATGTCAGGGTCGTCTTCTTCAATGCGTATGACCCAGGAAAGGGTCTCGGTTGATAAAAAAAGAATCATCAATAATGAAAGAATGGTTGATGTCAACCAGCTTGTTCCGATTAAATACAAGTGGGCTTGGCATTTTTATCTGGACGGCTGTGCCAATCATTGGATGCCGACGGAAGTTTCGATGCAGCGTGACATCGAGCAGTGGCGGAATCCCAAAGCTTTTACCGATGCCGAACGTCACGTGATTAAACGGAATTTTGGATTTTTTTCAACCGCAGAAACGCTCGTTGGCAACAATATTGTCCTGGCGATCTACAAATGTATTGATAATCCGGAATGCCGGCAATATCTGCTTCGCCAGGCGTTTGAAGAAGCGATCCATGTGCACGCGTTTCAATACATAATTGAATCGTTGTCCATGGATGACGGTGAGCTGTTTAATATGTACCGGGAAGTTAAGGCCATTTACAATAAGGATGAATTCGCGATGCGGTTAACCGATGACATTCTAGCGCCGGATTTTGAAATGGTTTCTGTTAAAGGCCAGCAGAAGATGGTTGATAATCTCGTCGGTTATTATGCGATTACCGAAGGGATTTTCTTTTACAGTGGTTTTGTCATTATGTTATCCTTCGGCCGACAAAACCGTTTGCCGGGCGCGTGTGAACAGATTCAATACATTCTGCGCGATGAGAGCATTCATATGAATTTTGGTATTGAGTTGATCAATACGGTTGTTGATGAAAATCCGGATTTGTGGACGCCACGTTTTCAGGAATCGTTAATTGAAAAAATAAAAACCGCGGTTGAGTTGGAATGCCTGTATGCAAAAGATTGCTTGCCCAACGGTGTTTTAGGATTAAACGCCGAATTGCTTCGCGAATATGTGCAGTACATCGCGGACCGGCGTTTAGAAAAACTCCGTTTACGTAAAATTTACGGTTCGGAAAATCCTTTCCCCTGGATGTCCGAGGTCATTGACCTTAAGAAAGAAAAGAATTTCTTTGAAACCCGCGTGACTGAATATCAAACCGGCGGGGCGCTCGAATGGTAATCTAAGCGTTAAAAAATAGACGAAATACCCACGGGCCTGCCAACGATTAAAAAAACGAGGGCAGGCCCGTTTCGTTTCGGCGCGCAATAAATTTTTGTACAAACCAAATATAACTTTGTATACTTAAATCGAAAAGATTTTTTCGGTTATCCGCATTGAAATTGATTTGATTATGATAAATATTTTAGTCCATAAGAAATTTTCACTGAAACGTAGGGATGGTCGATAGTGCAGTATTTTGTACGACTTTAATAAAATTTTTGACATCAATCTATAGATAAGAAAATGAGCCTTTACGAAGATTACTTTAGAAAAATAGAAGCACCTGAAATGGATGATGGACAGAAAGTCCTTGCTATTGAGCTTTTAACTTCTACAGGCAAAGAACTACAGCCTTCGCGTCGCCGTTTAGCGGAAGAATTCGCTCCCCGTTTTGAGAAAATATTGCATGCAAAGTCCCCGAAGGTCAGAGCCGCCATTGTTAAAGCGCTAGGTAGTTTTGGTATTAAATTCTATGCAGCTTCTATTGTTCCCCTATTAGATGATGAAGATGGAGAAGTCCGTGGCATGGTTGTGTGGGCCCTTGACCAATTGGACGCTAGACAATATCGATTTAGAATAGAAAAGTTGAAATATGATTCCGCCCAATTTATAATTCAAGATGAAAAGTTTCAAATACGCAACTTAACAGTTAGCGGACTTGTAAAAGAAATCTTAGAAAAATGGGACTTTATTGATAAGAAAAAAGATGATTTCTAAATAACGAAATAAAGTTTTCCTCGAGACCTGCGGCTGTCCAATAAACGAATACGACACCAAGCCTGGTTCGAGATAGATTTAAAAGAGACAAAATTATGCCTTGTTCCGACAGCTCATCAGGATTAAATATTAAGCTTGATCAAAATGATCGATTGATCAAATTTGACTTTGCCAAAATTACCTGCAGCCAGGAAATTTCGGCGAATACTGGATATTCAAAATTTTGCGCGGGCCAGACGCTTGATGAAATTCTCAACCATTCCTACCATCAATTAGTTAAAAATTTGAAATTAGAAAACGATGAGGAAAAGCAATTTATTTTGCATTTGGAATGGGAGGCGCTGCGGTCGGGAATTGTTCAATACTTAGGAATCGAACGAGACGATATTGATAAAGACCGCTGTAAAGTGACATCGATTGAGTATACTGACGAGGGTGTTGAGATTGCAGAGGTCATTTTGCCGCCAAAAGAACTGCCCAAAATTCTGCCATGCAGTTTAGCGGATAAAAAGGAATAAGAAGACAACAAAAAAGGCGCTGAAAATTAATTTCAGCGCCTTTTTTGTATCGATTTAAGAATTAAGTTTGTTCCTTGCCCTTAGCCATCACTAACTTACCAGTTCTCACCAACTCAATAATTCCAAATTTTTTTAAGAGCTCTTCAAGTTTATCGAGATCATCGGTTGAACCGCTTTGTTCAATAATCATAGTGTTTTCGGTTGTTTCTAATACGCGGGCTTGAAATTGTTTTAAAAGTTTGCTGATGGCTGCTTTATTGGCAGCTTTATAACGGATTTTTGCTAAGGCAAGTTCATGTTCAATAGAATCTTCATGCTTGTGTTCGCCAACGTGGATAACATCAATCAGTTTGCTGCTTTGTTTAATGATTTGATCAAGTGTCGCGGGATCGCCTTGAGCGGTGATTGTCATCCGGGAAAAACGCGGATCGTTTGTTGAAGAGACAACGAGAGAGTCGATATTAAATGCCCTACGTGAAAAAACTAAAGCCACACGCACCAGGACGCCGGGTTTGTTAGCCACAAGAAGGCTTATCGTGTGAATGTCTTTACGTTTATTATTTGTTTTTGAGTTAGGAATTTGTTTTTTCATGAAATTATCTGTGAATGAATTCTTAAAAGGACTATACAAGAGACTGTTGAAAAATTGAAGGTCAACGCGAATTCGCGCATATTCGCGTTCAAATGTTATTATTCAACAGTCTCAAAAAACGAACGACGATTAAGTGCTACCCGTCGGTTTTTCTAACTTCGTTTTCCCCGAAGGCGGTTCAATAATCATATGATAAGCCGATTTCCCCGCCGGAATCATCGGAAACACGTTATCTTCCTTAATAACCTCAGCATGAATCACAACCGGGCCTTTATAGTTCATGGCTTCGCGAAGCCGTTCGCGCACATGTTCACTTTTATTGATGTGCACACCTTTAATTCCATAAGCATCAGCCAATTTAATGAAATCAGGATTACCTTCCAAATCCACCCCGGAAAGCCGGTTATCAAAGAAAAGTTCCTGCCACTGGCGGACCATTCCTAAATATTTGTTATCAATGATAAGTACTTTGACAGGAAGTTTGTGCACAAAGACCGTTGACAATTCATAAAGTGTCATTTGAAATCCGCCGTCACCGACAATTGCGACCACTAAATCATTAGGGCACCCGAATTGCGCGCCAACCGCGGCAGGGAAACCATAGCCCATCGTTCCCGCCCCGCCGGAGGTCAACCACTTATCACAGTAATCGGTTAAATAAAATTGCGCGGCCCACATCTGGTGCTGGCCCACGTCCGTTGTGACAATAGCTTTGCCGTCGGTCACTTGATAAAGTTCGTGAATCACTTGCTGAGCGGTGAGGCCGTTTGACGTATTGTATTTAAGCGGATATTGTTTTTTTAAATAATCTAATTCTTTAAGCCAATCGGCGCTCTCGAGTGGTTCGACATGTTTAATGAGTTCTTCAACAATTTCTCTGGCATCGCCCACGCAATACGCGTCGGGCAAAACGATTTTGCCGATTTCAGCAAAATCCACATCAATATGAAGTTTCTTGGCGCCTAAACAAAATTCATTATTGTTTCCATTAATACGATCATCCCAACGCGAACCGATCGACAAAATCACATCGCACATCGTGAGTGCTTTATTCGCGTAAGCGGTTCCGTGCATGCCGAGCATTCCTAAAGAAAGAGGATGGGTTTCCGGAAAAGCACCTTTACCAAGTAAAGTGTTTGTGACGGGCGCGCGAAGTTTTTCAGCCAAATCTTTAATGGCTTTGCCAGCGTGCGAAATGACCGCGCCGTGGCCGATCAAAAGCAAAGGCCGTTTGGAACCTTTAAACATTTTGGCCATTTTCATGATATTGCTTTTGGCAACAGGTTCAGCAAGTTTATAACCCGGCAAATCCATTTCTGGATCAAGTGTTGTTCCAGTAAAAGGAGCCGAAGTAATGTCTTTGGGAAGATCAATTAAAACCGGACCGGGACGGCCGGTATTGGTGATATGAAAAGCTTCTTTGATAATTCTTGGAATGTCGTTGGTGACCTTCACCAGATAGCTGTGTTTCACGACGGGAAGAGTGATGCCTAAAATGTCGGATTCTTGGAAAGCGTCTTTGCCAAGCATGGCGGTAATGGTTTGACCGGTCAACACAATCATGGGCACGGAATCCATGTGTGCGGTCATGATACCGGAGACGGTGTTGGTCGCGCCTGGGCCGCTCGTCACTAACACCACGCCAGGTTTGCCGGTCGCGCGGGCATATCCGTCAGCCATGTGGGTTGCGCCTTGTTCATGGCGCACTAAGATGAGTTTGATTTTGGAACCGACCAGCGCATCGAAGATTGGAATGGCAGCTCCGCCGGAGAGGCCGAAGATGTATTCAACGCCGAAGTTCTCCAAGCAACGGATAAGCGCCTCAGCGCCGGTCATGGGTTTTTTGTCGGGTTGTTGTTTTTTCATATTCATTGGTAATTATAAGAGAGGTAGAGAGGTAAGATGTAGAGAAGTAAAGATTACCATATATTTTTCTCTACTTCTTTACATCTTGCTTCTTTACTTCTTTAACAAGAAGTAACAAATCAAAAGTAGACGATAGGATACCAGACAAATAATCCCCGCGCAAGGGGAATATTGATTACTTATAGAGAAGTTACATCAATTTGTTCGTCGAACAATGCGCAAGTTCCAGCTTGAAATATGTCTTAAATTCCGATATATTAACGCTCCAAGAAAAAATCCTATGATCACCATCAATTCCAATCTGAATTCCAATCCAATCAAAGCGGTCGGGCTTTTGTCTGGCGGCTTGGACAGCACGCTTGCGGCTAAAATTGTCCATGATTTAGGTATCGAAGTTCACGGTATTTATTTTGCGATGCCCTGGGGCTGCTGTAACAAAGCCAAAGCCATGGAAGTCGCTGAACAGTTGGGCATTAAATTTACCGTCCTGCAATTAGATGAACAATACTTAGAAGTCGTTAAAAAACCAAAGCACGGCTACGGTTCAGCGCTAAATCCATGCGTCGATTGCCGTGTGCATATGTTTTCACGTGCGCAAAAATATATGAACGCGATTGGCGCGCAGTTTGTTTTTACCGGCGAGGTCTTAGGCCAGCGCCCAATGTCCCAACGCCGTGACAGTATGCGTATAATAGAGAAGGAAAGTCATTTGGAAGGATTATTGCTGAGGCCTTTAAGCGCGCATCTTTTGGATCCTACCATTCCAGAAGAAAAAGGCTGGGTTAACCGTGACAAACTTTTGAGTTTCTCCGGCCGTTCCCGTAGTGAACAAATTCAATTAGCCAAAGAGTTGGGCGTGACCGATTACCTGCCGCCCGCCGGCGGTTGTCTTTTAACTGACAAAAATTTTGCCCGCCGGATGCAGGATAGTTTTAATCACGGCTACCGAAATTTCCGCGAAACAATCGCGCTCAAATGGGGACGGCATTTTCGCCTGGCGCCGGAATTCAAAGCGGTTTTAGGACGGGACCAGGAAGAAAACGAATCCTTGCGCGCCTTTGCTCATCTGGATGATTACATCTTTGAACTACCCGACAAAATCGGCCCAACATTAGTTCTAAAAGGTCTGGCACCTGGCCAAGACATTCTACAAACCTGCGCCGGACTCATTCAACGCTTTTCTCGTCATAAAGATCTTCCTCAGATTGAAGTTGACTACTGGCTTGTCAAAAATAAAAATCACATCTTGCGAGTTCAATCGCGGAAAATTAGTGAAGAAGAAATTAATCGGATTTTAATTTAAAGAGCTTATTAAGGTCTTAGGTTTTAGGTGTTTGGTGTTAGATTCTTTTTAAAAGCACCTAACACCTAAGACCTGACACCTAACACCTAAAAATGGACGTTCTAACTCTCTCCCGAATCCAATTCGCCGTCACAATCTGCTTTCACTATTTATACCCGCCGTTAAGTATCGGCTTGGGAATTGTTTTGGTTTTGATGGAAGGATTGTATTTGAAGACGGGCAATGCGTTGTACCATCAGATGAGCAAATTTTGGGTGAAAATTTTTAGTCTGACGTTTGCGATTGGTGTTGCGACAGGAATTGTCATGGAATTTGAATTCGGAACGAATTGGGCAACGTATTCGCGGTATGTCGGTGATGTGTTTGGCAGCGCGCTGGCGGCCGAGGGCATCTTTGCGTTTTTTTTAGAGTCTGGATTTTTGGCAGTGCTTTTATTCGGCTGGGATAAGGTAAGTAAACGCATGCATTTTTTTTCAACCTTGATGGTATGTTTGGGCGCGCACTTTAGTGCAATTTGGATTGTCGTCGCTGGTTCCTGGATGCAAACGCCAGCTGGGTTCCATATTGTTGGTGAAGGATTAAAAGCGCGTGCTGAAATTACTGATTTTTGGGCCATGGTTTTTAATCCATCGTCAATGGATCGTTTAGCTCATGTCTTGATGGGCTGCTGGCAGGCGGGCGGGTGGTTTGTATTAAGTGTTAGCGCCTATTATCTTTTAAAAAAGCGGCATATCCGTTTTGCGCAAGAGTCGATGAAAATTGGATTGCTCGTCGTTACAATCGCCTCTATCCTGCAACTAATGACTGGACATTCAAGCGGCGTTGTGGCCAGCCGATATCAACCTTCCAAGATGGCCGCCTTTGAAGGCCATTATGAAACTGAACCTGCGGATTTATATTTGTTCGGATGGGTGAATGAGAAGCAACAGAAGGTTCAATTTGGATTTAAAATCCCGGGTCTGTTGAGTTATTTAATTTATGGTGATGCCAAAAAACCGGTGACCGGATTACATGAATTTAAACCCCAAGACCGCCCGCCGGTCAATTTTGTTTTTCAGACGTATCATTTGATGATTCTAATCGGGTTGTCGTTGATTGCTTTGGCGGTCACGGGAACGTATCTTTACCAACGAGGAAAATTGTTTGAGAATCGATGTGTCCTTAAATTTTTTGTGATTGCCGTACTTGGTCCGCAGTTCGCAAATCAATTAGGTTGGATTTCAGCGGAGGTGGGCCGCCAGCCGTGGATCGTTTATGGATTACTGCGGACATCTGAAGGACTTTCGAAAGCGGTGAAATCCCATTTGGTTTTAACTTCGCTTTTTATGTTTACATTCGTTTACATTGTGCTGTTTGCTTTATTTTTGTATTTGTTGGACAAAAAAATCAAACACGGCCCTGAGGAAGACGTAAAAACAATTGAGCCTCATCGCGCCGACATTTAACCTGCCCAACACCCGGTGTTGGGTAGGTTAAGGTTGTCTATGGATTTAAATACCATTTGGTTCATTTTGATCGGAATTCTTTTTACCGGCTACGCCATTCTCGACGGATTTGACTTGGGCGTTGGCGCGCTGCACCTTTTTACCAAAACCGACCAGGAACGGCGCTTGATGATTAATTCAATCGGACCGGTTTGGGATGGAAATGAAGTTTGGCTCGTGACCGGCGGTGGTGCGTTGTTTGCGGCGTTTCCCGATGTTTATGCCACACTTGCTTCCGGACTTTATTTGCCGGTTTTTATGCTGCTTTTTGCGCTCATCTTTCGCGCGATTGCCATTGAATTTCGCAGCAAAGAACCAATGGCCTGGTGGCACGGATTTTGGGACGTGAGCTTTACGGTTTCAAGTGTGTTAACGAGTTTTCTTTTGGGTGTTGTTTTGGGAAATTTAATTTGGGGAATTCCGCTCGGTCCAGACAAAGAATATGTAGGCGGATTTTGGAATTTAGTTCATCCATATTCGATTCTATGCGGCATCACAATCGTTGCTTTGTTTACCATGCACGGTTCGATTTATTTGGTCATGAAAACTGAAGGCGCGTTTCGTGACAAAGTCCGCGGTTGGATTCAAAACACGATGATCTTTTTTATCATCTGTTATGTGATTACAACGATGACAACGCTAGTTTATGTTGAACACATGCCGGAGCGCGTGCGGGCGCATCCTGGACTTTTTTTAATTCCATTTCTAAACGTCTTGGCGATTGCCAATATCCCGAGGGAAATCAGTAAGGGAAGAGATTTCTTGGCGTTTCTTTCTTCCTGCGCCGCGATGCTGCTTCTCATGCTGCTCTTCGGCCTGGGCGTTTTTCCGCATATGGTTTTATCTAACCCGCATCCTGAATATAGTCTAACAATTTATAACGCCGCGTCTTCACACAAAACATTGAACATTATGCTAGTGATCGCGTTAATTGGAATTCCGTTTGTATTGAGTTATACGTTTTGCATTTATTGGATTTTTAGGGGGAAGGTTAAGTTGACTGAGATGAGTTATTGATTTGAACGCGAATTTGCGCGAATGGCACACAAATGGCCACGAATTAGTTATTCGCAAAAATTCGTGTGTAATTGGCGAGGATTCGCGTTTATAAAAATAATAGGACAAACATGAACCAACAAGACATCCTAAAATCCCTAAGCCATATCATTGACCCTGATTTCAAAAAGGACATCGTATCGCTTGGGTTTGTGAAGAACATCAATATCGACGGGAAAAACGTTTCATTCGATATTGAATTAACAACGCCTGCGTGTCCCATCAAATCCGAATTCGAACGCCAGGCGAAAGAAGCTATTGAGCGGTTGAAGTTTTTTGAAAAGATCGATATCCGCATGACCTCATTACAACCCAAAGCGACATCTCAACCCGAAGGGCCTTCAACATTAAGTGGCGTTAAATCGGTGATTGCCGTTTCATCATGCAAAGGCGGGGTCGGCAAATCAACCGTGGCCGCTTGCCTGGCGCTTGAACTCGCCGGCCGCGGTTTTAAAGTTGGACTTTTGGATGCGGACATCTACGGCCCGTCGGTGCCGTCTTTATTTGGATTCACGAACGTCACGGTTTATATGAATAAAGCGCAGCAGCTTCTGCCGTTAGAACAAAACAATTTGAAGATCATGTCGTTTGGGTTTTTGTTGGGCGATGCGCCGGCTGTCATGCGCGGGCCGATTGTCTCGCGTTACATTCAACAGCTTTTGCACCAAACCGCATGGGGTGATTTGGATTATTTATTTATCGACATGCCGCCGGGAACAGGGGATGTGCAGTTAACGATCACCCAATCCGTCCGATTAAGCGGCGCTGTTATCGTCACGACCCGCCAAACGCTTTCACTCGTCGATGTCGCGCGCGGGATTCTCATGTTTGAAAAAGTTGATGTCCCGATTTTGGGAATCATTGAAAACATGTCGTACTTCCAATGCGACAGCTGTGACAAAAAACATTACATCTTCGGTGAAAGCCATCAAAATACTTTGGAAGATCGTTTCGGTGTTCCGATCTTGGCTGAAATTCCACTGCTTCCAGAATTAACCACTCGTTTGACAGGGCCGATTCAAAATGAATTTGTCAAAGGCGCTGTCGATCATGTCATTCGCAGCCTAGGCAAAATGACAATTGCCAAAAAGGAAGTCCCTCAAATCATTTTCAATCAAAAAGAAGTCACGCTGCGCTGGCCTGACGACGAAACAATCACGGTCAACAACCGCGACCTTCGCCTAAGCTGCCGCTGCGCGTTGTGTATCAATGAAATCACCGGCGAAGTCTTAATCAAGCCAGAAAAAATTCCGCCTGACATCCAACCCAAATCAATCACCCCGCTAGGCAACTACGCGATCGGCATCACCTGGAGCGACGGGCATGCTTCGGGGATTTATCCGTATAAGACGATAAGGGAGTTGGCAAATTGAGAATTTCAAAATGCGCATTTTCGGCACCTGATTCCAAAATGCCATTGCACTATAGACAACCTTTGCTACAATTAACCCCTTAATCGAACTCCCGTTTTCCCCAATCGGTTTCCCAAAAATCAGAAAGGGGATTTTTTATGTCCAAAATAGTTATACCGATTCAGGATGTCGAGCGAAAAATTTATCTTATTAGAGGACAGAAGGTCATGCTTAGTAATCACCTGGCGGTGCTGTATGGTGTTCTTCCCAAAGTTTTAATTCAAGCCGTGAAAAGAAACATCGATCGTTTTCCTGATGATTTTATGTTCCAGCTAAGTGTGGAAGAATTCGAAAACTTGAAGTCACAATTTGTGACTTCAAGTTGGGGCGGGTTAAGAAGGGCACGGCCATACGCGTTTACGGAACAGGGGATTGCGATGCTTTCCAGCGTCTTAAAAAGCCGTCAAGCTGTTTATATCAACATTGCCATTATGAGGGCGTTTGTAAAACTACGGCAGGTATTAGCGACACATAAAGAGCTCGCCGAGCGGCTCACAAAATTGGAAAATCGAATGGACAAAAAAGATCAGGAAGTCATTGCCCTTTTTGAGGCGATTCGAAAACTACTTGTTCCTTCACCTGAAAAGAATAAAGAGAGAATAGGGTTTCATCCTTAGATGAACTAATTCCAGTACGCGCTGGAATTGATTCATAAAGTAAAATGCCGAATTTCAATGACGGTTAGAATTCGGCATTTGTTTTGAAGCTGAAGTACTCTTTATTTCACCGTATCAATTAACTTCTTCAACTCCCCATTCTGATGCATCTCCGTAATAATATCGCATCCACCGATAAATTCGCCGTTGATAAAAATTTGAGGGAGCGTGGGCCAGTCGGTGTAGTCTTTGATGCCTTGGCGTAGGGCTGGGTCTTCGAGGACGTTTTTACCAACGACGGTGACTCCGTAGGATTTTAAAACTGAAAGCGCTTGAGCTGAGAAGCCGCATTGCGGAGCATCGGCTGTGCCTTTCATGTAGATCAAGACTTTGTTGTTTTTGATATCGTTCGCTATTTGCGTTTTAACATCGGCCATTTTTTGTCTCCTTGGCTGTTAATAGGGGTTAGGTTTTAGGTGTTAGTGGTTGTTGTCCCGTGAATTGAATCTAGAGTTCATTCGTTTGGCACGGTGACTGATACTCAGCTACTGCACGTTATATTTTTTTTGAAATTCCTCCCACTGCACTGGTGTCATTGTTTTCAAAGCCAAGGCATGAACCGATTCGGCGAAGGCTTGCATTAAGGGTTTCATGACCAGCTGATGCTGTTTCACAAGCGGCAGACCTTCGAAATCTTTACAGACAACAATCGCCTGCAAGTGCTGACCGTCGTTGTTCGGATCGAAAATATGCGCAGTTGCTCCAGGAATCGCGTTTTCAATCGTTTTCTTAACATGCTCAATAATCATTTTGATTTCCAATTCTTTTTAAGCCACTCGATAATATCCAACGACTCATAAAGCGCTTTGCCGTCGATAACGAGACACGGAACTCGGCGCGCGTATCTTTCATGGGAATCACAATATTATTTTGAGCCATGTAGTTGTTGACGCGGGTGCAAACGAGCAGCCTTTGAAGTGGTATAGGGTTAATTGCATTTTTTAGAGTAGCGAGGAGAGAGGAGAAAGTAGAGAGTTTACTAATTCGATTGACTCGCTACTCTCTTCCTGCTACTTTCTACATTTATCGATAGTTAGTTGCTCCGCAAATTTAATAACCCGATCCTCAAGCCGCTTATTTTGAAAACGGCTCATCTCCTGCAAACACGTCGGTGACGTGACATTAACTTCAATTAGATATTCACCCAGCACGTCAATGCCAACAAAATAGAGGCCAAGCTTTTTTAATTCAGGTTTTAAAATTTCCACAATTTCCAAATCACGTTTCGTAATTTGAGCCGGCAAGGCTTTGCCGCCAGCGAAAAGATTGTTGCGGTGATCGTCGTCAGCATGCAGACGTAAAACAGCGCCCAAAGGTTCACCATTAAGAAGTAAAATCCGTTTATCGCCTTGAGTGGCTTCGGGAACGTATTGTTGGAGAATGATGTCTCTTGTCCATTTCTGGGTCAAGGTTTCCAAAATAACTTTCGCGTTTTGATGGTCCTTTTGAATGTGAAAAATAGAAGACCCGCCGAAAGAATCCGTGGGCTTGGCGATAACATTTTCTTCCTGAATGAGAAATTCTAAAAGGTCTTGGCGTCTTTGGCTAATCAGTGTCCGCGGAATAAGCGGCGAAAATTGTGCGGTCCAAATTTTTTCATTAACCGTGCGAATACCATGCGGCGTATTTAAAACTGGAATGTGTTTGGGCAATTGATCCAAGAGCCAGGTATTTAATAAATATTGGGCGTCGAAAGGCGGATCGTTTCGGATAAACACACAATTAATTTCATCGGCGCTGAGTTTGTGTGTTTCTTTTTTTAAAAAAGGTTCGTCTAAATTTTGCTGAGGGATGACTGATAACGCGTGAAAATAAACCCGGCTACTTTGAAGAACAATATCGCCATCCCCAACGAAAAAAACCCTGTGTCCCCGCCGATGCGCCGCCAACATTAAGATAAAGGTCGTATCTTTATCCATCATGACCGTGGACAAAGGATCCATGACAAAGACAAAATTCATTTCGGATTTTTCTCCAGCTGAACAACCTCACGGCAGGCCGCGATGCCGGCGATGCGCGCCAGTATCCGGTAGATGTCAAAGATATTCATGTTGTGACTCACTCCGCATTGTCCGTATTTTTCCGAATGCGGGCACATTTTTTTAAAGCCCATGCCGGTTGAATTAAGATTTTGGCGTTCGTTTTTCTCGGTGTTAAACCGGTAAAACCCGCCGATTAAGTTATTTTCAATCTGATAAATGCAAACCTCACTCACCTGCTCATCGACTTGATGAATTGTCGGGACGCCTTCTTGAAGGATGTAACGGTGAATCACTTGAGAAGATTTGCCTTTATAAAGTTTGTTTTTATCTTTGCGGTTGAGATTAATCAAATCATTTGGATCTTCAATCGCCATCACACCCATGCCATAAGTGCCGGAATCGGATTTTACAAAAATAAAAGGCTTTTCATCAATGTGATGTTCGTCGTATTTGGCTTGAATACGTTTGAAAAGATCAGAAGCAATGTCTTTGAGTTTGACGCGGTCTTCATCCTTATTAATGTCAATTGACTCAGCCACTGAATAATGAGCCGAGAAAAGCCACGGATCAAGGTCAATGATTTGGCCAAACTCTTTCATCAGATCCGCGGTAAATTTAAAGTGATGCGATTTGAGGCGCGAATGCCAGCCCGCTTGGATCGACGGGTAAATGGGAATGTTAGAATTTTTTAAAACCTCCGGGATCCCGGTTGTTAAATCATTGTTCAAAATTATTAAATCGTAATTGGCCTGGTTGGCTTGAATGTCGTTAAGAATACGTTTGAAACAAAAAATTTGGAGGGGTTTTCCTGTGGCTGTTTCGAGTTCAACCGATTTTGCATTCTCACAAAAATAAGGTTGAACGGAGAGGAAGGTCGCGACTTTAACATTGAAGCCGCCTTGTTCAATAATTTCTTTAAGGATGCGGACGTTTTCTAAATACCAAGTGTTGCGGGTGTGTTCTTCGGCCACAATCAAAATATTCTTGCAGGTAGGAACGCGTTTGAGAATAGCTTCTTTGAAAAATTTAACTGAATCCGCCAGACCATGTTCGCAAAGATTGTTAAATCCGGCGGGGAATAAATTGGTATCGACGACTGTAATTTTAAATCCAGCATCGCGGATATCAACCGACGAGTAAATAGGAAGCTCGCGGCAGCGTTCGCGTTCTTGAAGCCACTGGTGGATTTCAGCTTGTTTGCCCTTGATGCGTTCAACAAAAATCGCTGAGCAGAATTTTTTATTGGTGACCGAAGGATTGATCATTCAGAAATCCTTTGTTTTTTTAATTTAAAGGAAAATTATTATGCCTTAAATCAATAGGCTTGTCGAGACCAATTTGAGGATTGAGGAACATTATTTAACGCGGATGCTCTTGGATTACACACAGATTGCGCAGATATTCTATTTAAATCCGCGATCATCTGCGTGCAATCCGCATTTTAAGGGCAAAATGCTTTACTCTTTTCAGTTTTCTGGTATATTGAAATAGCATTTTGCTTAACCGCTCTCATCAACATGCGCCCAAAATCTAAAACAACTATTGTAAAAAACCTATGAAACAGACAAAGTCTGCCGGTGGCATTGTCCTCAACACTTCAGGTCTTGTCCTTATGGTCAAACAAGCCAACGGTGTCATGACATTCCCCAAAGGTCCCATCCACCGCGGCGAAGAAATTTTAAGCGCCGCTCACCGGGCGATTTATGAAGAAACCGGCATCAATCGCCTTGAACTCATCAAAGTTTTAGGTCATTATTACCGCTACCGTATTGGTGTTAAAGGCGGTGAAGATTCTTCCGAATACAAAAAAATTTGTATGTTTTTCTTTACGACGGACCAAGAACATATCAAACCCTTGAGCCCTGAAATCACTGAGGCGCTTTGGGTTGATATGGAAGAAGTTGCTTCTTTGCTAACTCACGTCAAAGATAAACAATTTTTTCAGAAAGTCGAAGATAAAGTCGCAAGCCTTTGGCAGCAGGAGAAACGTTTTCCCAGTCCCAAACGAGTCGTTACTTTCCACTATACGCTCTTTGACCAAAACGGTAATACCATTGAGTCGTCATCTGGAAGTCGACCGGTTAGTTGTTTGGAAGGCAGCGACCAAGTTGTTCCCGGATTGGCCCGCAATTTGTTTACTTTAAAAAAGGATGATCAGAAGCGCATCATCGTTAGAGCTTATGAAGCGTATGGTTACCGGGATGAAGAATTGGTCAACCGGATTCCGCTCACCATGATTCCAATAAAAGTTTCGATCGGTGATATCCTAGAAGTACAAGGCGATGATGGTATTCCACAAAAAGTTACCGCCACCGCAAAAACACTGCATGATGTCACGCTCGATGGTAATCATCCGCTGGCGGGACAGGATTTGGTCTTTGAAGTCCAGGTCCTCGACGTCCGCTCAGCCACGTCCGGAGAATTAATCATGATTCAAAGTCACAAAGAAAATTCCGATAACAAATAATCCAAAAAATAATTGGCGGTTATTTAAAAGTAGGTACAATACAAATGAAGTTTAACTTGTTTTTAACTTAGGAGGGAAAATGTTTAATAAAGCATTAGCATTTTTAACGTATTTAATTTTAATTATCCTTTTAATAAATGGTGGAAATACTCTCTTTGCCGCTGAAGTTTACAAAATTGATCCAGCACATTCGTCGATTGAATTTACGGTAACGCATTTGATGGTTAGCGAAGTGAAAGGCGGCTTCGGGGATTACGCCGGGACCATTACGTATGATAAAACCGATCCGAAAACTTTTGCGACCGAGGCCACAATCAAAACCGCCAGCATTGATACTCATCAATCCAAAAGAGATGAACATTTAAAAAGCGCGGATTTCTTTGATGCGGAGAATTTCCCGACGATTACTTTTAAAAGCAAACAATTAACTGATAGTACTTTGACGGGAGATTTAACTATTCGCGGAGTGACAAAACAGATTTCGATGCCCGTTAAGATTAATGGGCCGGTCAACAGTCCAATGGGTGCCAAGGTGATTGGTTTGTCCGGATCAACGAAAATTAACCGTCAGGATTTTGGAGTTTCTTGGAACAAGGCGCTTGATTCAGGTGGTTATGTGGTGGGAGATGAGGTAACGATTAATGTTAGTTTTGAAGCGGATGCAAAGTAAGATTTGAAACTTGGCGCCGGGCGCCGACCCCGGCGAAAAAAGGCGCGTGGGTCGGCGCCCGCGTTTTCATTCACCGCAATGGTTAATCGCATGCTGCTTAAAAATTTTTCAATAATTTTTGCCGTTGTTTGCTTGATAAACGTTCCAACTGTTTTTGCCGATACAATTCACTTGAAAACCGGCGGCAATGTGACGGGAAAAATTCTTGAAACAACCGCTCAAGAAACCAAAGTCGATGTGGCTGGCGTAACGCTTACTTATTATGCAGAAGAGATTGCTGGTATCAACTCAGACTCACAGGTAGTTCAATCATCTCAAAAATCAACAGCCCACATACAAACCATTCCAAATACTTCTTCACCGGCACCACAGGCCAATGACTCGGTGAAAGCAGTAGTAGTCGATCAAGCTTTAGACTCTGCCTCAGCATCCAATGCCGCGTCCCCAGCCGCTCATGTGAATGATCAAATTTCAAAAGAAGAAGTCAAAAATGTTTTAGAAAGAATTGAAAAAGCCGTTAACGGTCGAGATCTAAAGGCGGTCAAAGATTTGTTCTGGGATGACGCCGTGCTTTCTCTCAAAGAAAATGATAACGGCCAGGAATACCAATTGGCATTAGCGGATTATCTTAACGTTATTCAAAAAATGTGGCAGCAAACCCAGCAGTACGCCTTCCAATACACCCTCAACGATATTACGGTAACGGGCAACCGTGCCGTTTGCCACGGGATTCCGCAGGAAACTTTAACCACCTCCGACGGGAAAACGATCCAATCGGTCGCCGATTCAGAAGACGGATTTGAAAAAAGAAATGGTGTGGTTAAAAAGATTTATCACCACCGCACACATTCTGCTTTAAGCGAACTAAATCATTCCGAAGTCCACGAACAAACAGCTCTTCAAAAATAAAATTTTATTTTAAATTAATCTGGTGGTTGTGGTGACGCTGAAGGATCTAGATAAAGGCGGGATAATTCTTTGGTTAGATACTGAAATGCGGAATCTACATCATTAAACAATTTAAAAAGATTTAAATCTTCTTCATTAATCATTCCCCATTTGACCATGGCTTTGAAGTTAATCAGTTCATTCCAATAATCTGTTCCGTAAAGAATAATCGGCATATATTTTTTTGATTTTTTGGTTTGAACAAGGGTCAGTAATTCAAAAAATTCATCCAGCGTGCCGAAACCGCCCGGAAAAACAATCAATGCCTTGGCCAAGTAAAAAAACCAAAATTTGCGGATAAAAAAGTAATGGAAGTCAAAGGAGATTTCCATTGTTTGATACGGATTGGGAAGTTGTTCAAAAGGCAAGCTGATATTCAATCCAATCGACGGACCTCCGGCCATTTTAGCGCCTTTGTTGGCGGCTTCCATGATTCCAGGACCACCGCCGGAACAGATGATAAAGCGTTTGTGCTGTTCCGATAAACCAAGCGACCAGCTCGCTAATTTTTGTGATAAACTGACCGCTTCTTCATAATAACGTGACATGCTTAAATTACCTTGGGCCCGGTCAAAAAGGGAAAGAAGTTCTTTGGAAGGCGGGACTTGTTTATCCAAACGAGATTTAATATTCTCAAGATTTTTTTGAGCTTCATCGCGTGACAGAGTGCGCGCCGAACCAAAAAAAACAATTGTGTCTTTGATTTTGTGCTGGCGGAATCGGACTTCGGGTTCTAGCATCTCACACATGACCCGAACTAAACGCGCCGGCGGGCTGTTTAAGAAAGCCATGTTTTCATAGGCTTTCTGCAGAGGATTGGTTGTAATTTTTAAATCGTCATCCATAATTATTTCTGAATTTTAAACGGCAATCTTCAAGGAATCATTTCAATCATAACAAACCACTCTTGATTTGCAAGATATTCCGCCGATTTATTATTGTGTTTAATTATGTTTCCCTTTAAAATGACGCCACTGCTCTAAACAAAATAGGAGGATTGGAATGAAATTAAATAAGTTCATTTTGACCCTAGGATTTTTACTGGCCGCAACTTTTAATACGTTTAAGTGGAGTTGGGCGGACTGCCCAGAGAAAGAATGTACTGAAACAACCAGCGTTGAACCGCCAGCATCTCGGTCGATTACAGACATCCAATTTGAAGAATTTCAGCAGTGGCAAAAACGCCTCGAGAAATGCATTATTTTTGATGTCCGTCCCAAAGAATCTTATGATGGGGGACATATTCCTGGCGCTCAATCCTGGCCGTTAAATGATATTGCCAAAGAGACGAAGGCATCGTCCGCAAGCCGCATTTTTCCTGACAAAAAAATTATTGTTTACTGCGCCAGCCGCCATTGCGGCGCCAGCCACAATGCTGCTCAAATTCTCTCTAATTTTGGTTATGAAATTTTAGATTACAAAGGTGGCATTCAGGAATGGATGGAGAAAGGTAAAGCCGTAGAAAAGTGACTTTGCAATTCCAATAAGGCTCAGCTTCAAGTTGTAATCTTCACAGCTAAATGCACATGAAGCCTGCAGCTTGAGGTCTGAAACTTAAAGCATTATCAGAAAGCAATTGCTCATCGAAACACCCAATGCCTAAAACAGAAACTCTATCCCCCCAAATCATTGTTGTCGAAGCTTCCGCTGGTTCAGGGAAGACTTACGCACTTTCCCGTCGGTATATTCAACTTTTACTCTCCGTAACGAATTCTTCTGATCCAACTTTATTGCGCCAAGTGCTCGCGATTACCTTCACCAATAAAGCGGCGTTTGAAATGAAAGAAAGGATTTTAGAATTTTTAAAAAAGATTGCGCTTCGTCAACTTTCCTTGAGTGAGGTCAAAAGTCTTTTAGATCCAATGGCTTTGTCCATTGAAGAAGCCAGTCGGCGCGCTTTTGGCATAATGGATGAACTCATCCATTATTATAATTTTTTTCAGGTTCAAACAATCGACAGTTTCATCAACACACTTTTGTCTGGCTGTTCGTTTAAATTGGGATTGTCGGCCACGTTTAATATAAAAAGCAGCGCGAAGGACTACCTCGAATTAAGTTTAGATCGTTTAATTGACCGGGCTTCTTATGAAAAACCGCTTCGAAAACTTTTTGATCACTTTCTGCATCAGTATTTATTTTTGGAAAACCGGACGAGCTGGTTCCCTAAAAAAGATATGTTAGTTTTAATGGCATCTTTGTTTAACCAGACCAATATGTATGGTTATAGTTTTGCCGAGAAAGAACCCAACCCGCATGAACGGCAGACGCAAACGAAAGAAATTCTAAAATTATGCCAGGAGCTTAGGAACAATCTTCCTGAAAAAACCGACGGGCGTTTTAAAAAAAGTTTAGAAACTTTTTTAACAAAATCAACGTACGGGTTTGACATCGACAGCCTTTCAGATTACTTCGCGCGTGCTGAATTCCCACTAAGTAAAGGAAATGATTTGGCCCGGCAGACTGAAATGTTGTGGCAGCAACTGCGCGAAAGTCTCGGACAGTTTTGCCAAACTGAAAGCCGCTCGGCTTTTGACGGTTATATTGCGATATTTCAGAAACTCAGTGAGGAATTAACCCAGCTGGCACGTAAGGAAGACATCATTTTTCTTGCGGAACTTAATAAAAAAGCCCAGAGTCTGTTTGTGGATGAAGGGTTGAACGTTGAAGAAATTTATTTTCGTTTAGCAACGCGCTTTCGTCATTATTTAATTGATGAATTTCAGGACACAAGTTTATTACAGTGGAAAAATTTTGATGCGATGGTTGAAGAAGCTTTGGCGAGTGGCGGGTCGTTATTTTATGTCGGTGATAAAAAGCAGGCGATCTATCGTTTTCGCGGTGGTGACGCGCGGCTTTTTGATACGGTGACAGAACGGTTTTCTGGTTTTAGTTCGCAATTGCAAACTTTGCAGAATAATTTTCGAAGTCAGCAAACAATTGTTAAGTTTAATAACCAAATTTTCTCGAGAGAGAACCTTGAACGATTAATAAGTGACAAAGAAAATTATGAAATTGATAAAAAGAAAAGAAATATTATTGTGTGGAGCGATATTGAAAAAGAACAGATTTTGAATAATTTTAGCCAAGCCCAGCAGATTTATGATGCCAATAAAACAAAAGGATACGTCAAGATTGAGTATTTAGAAGCCGAGTTTAACGAAGATAAAGAACGTTTGACACGGGAAAAACTCATTGGTCTGCTGAATGATTTACAGGCGCGATTTTCTTGGGGCGATATCGCAATTTTAGCCCGGGGAAATGAGGAAGTCGCCACTATCACCGGCTGGCTTTTGGCCAAAGGGATTTCGGTTGATTCGGAGCAAACTTCGAATATTAAAGAAAATTTTCTAATAAAGGAGCTCATCACGCTTTTGAAATTCTTAGAATCGCCGATCGACAATTTAAATTTTGCTGCTTTTATTCTCGGCGACATGTTCGCCTCAGCAACGGATTGTAGCCAGGAACAAATCCGGCAATTTATCTTTGAACACCGCCCAGAATTAACCAAAGAGAAACGATTTTATCTTTATAAAATTTTCAGAGAAAAGTTTTCAGAGATTTGGGATCAGTTTTTTGAAGAATTCTTTAAGAATGTCGGATTGTTTCCGCTCTACGAACTTTTGGTCAGCATTTTAGGCAAATTCCGTTGCCTCGAAAATTTTCCGGAATATCAAGGATTCTTTATGCGGCTTCTGGAAGTGATTAAACTTAAAGAAGACGAGTGCGCTGATATTAATTCCTTCCTTAGCTTTTTTGACCAAGCTTCTCTCGAGGATCTTTGTGTTAAGTTAAACGACGTTGACACGGTCAAAATTTTAACGATCCATAAATCTAAAGGATTGGAATTTCCGGTCGTGATTATTCCGTTTTTGGAAATGGATGTCAAAGTCGGCACAAGCGGCCAAGGCGAACGGCCATTCGTTGTTCAAGTGAGCAATCAACATTTAGAATTAATTCAACTGAAACCCAAGTACCGATTATATTCAAACCAACTTGATGAACTTTATCGGGAAGAATATCTAAAAAGTTTTCTTACTGAATTAAATAATATTTATGTGGCGTTGACTCGGGCAGCTTGCGAATTGTATGCGTTTATACCTCGACGTAGCAGCAATAGTTACAACCTTGCCAGATTTCTTGTCCCTGATACCATGCTTGAACAAGGAAAGCCTAGCATCTATACACGTCCAACGAAAAAACAAAATGAAATAATGCGCAGCTTACCGATTGCTGTCCCTCAGCATTGGATTCATTTCCTTAAAGATGAATTTGTAGACTTAAAACAAATTGAGTTCAAAGAAAAATTAGCGCGTGGAGAAGTCGTTCACTTTGCACTTTCATGTTTGGGCGTTTTAAAAGAAGAGAATGTGCCCAAATCTATCGTTCAAGCTATCGATCAGACTCGACAACAATTTCCATATTACACCTATTGGGATCAGTTATCGGTTATCCTGAAAGCAATTGTCACTAAAAAAGAATTAAAACCATTTTTCTTTGTTGCCGACGGCACAGTATTTCAAGAAAAAGAAATAGTCGATAATAATGGTATGACCTATCGTCTAGACCGTTTGATTCTGACAAAGGATGAAGCCTGGATCGTCGATTACAAAAGTAACCGCGAAGTGGAAAAAATTTATCAAAACCAAGTAAAAAATTATCAGCAGATAGTTAGTAAACTTTATCCGGCATTGAAAGTGAGGGGATTTTTAATTTATTTAAGTGAATTGGATGTGGAAGAGGTTATATAAAGCATGTCAGATGAACTGCGGACATATAGTTTTCAAGATCACTTTATCGAAAAACTGGTTGATTATATCAAGCAGGATTATTTTGCCCGAGACAAAGATTTAACTCGCCTTGCGGTGGTTTTTGGCGGTAAGCGTCCGGAGCTTTTTGTTAAAAAAGAGTTGAGTCGCCGTTTGGGTAAAACGTTTTTTCCGCCGGTCTTTTTTTCTATCGATGAATTTGTTGATCACGCTTTTCGTAAAACCGGTTCTTATCAAACTATCGCTGATTTAGATTTGTGTTATTTGATTTATAATCTCGCCCAGAAATTCACTCCTGCTGTCCTTAAAAATCGCGCCAATTTTGCGGCGTTTCTGCCGTGGGCTCAGGAGATTTTAGGATTTATCGAACAGGTTGACTTAGAAGATATTCCTGCCTCAGCCCTGAGTAATATTCAAATTAACGCACAAACAGGTTACGTGATTCCAAAGGACATCAATCTTCTTTTGGAAAGTCTCACCATTCTGCGTAAAAAGTTGCATCAAGTTTTAGATGAGAAAAAAGCCGCCACGCGTGGATTGAAATATCTTAAATCGTCTGAGAACGTTGCAAGCATTGCATTTGATGAGTTTGATGAAATTTTGTTTTGCAACTTTTTTTATATGCACGCAACGGAAAGAAAGATCATTAAAAGTTTATATGAACGTAAAAAAGCTAAATTATTTTTTCAAGGGAATGAAGAAGAATGGCCGGTATTTAAAAAATTGTCAGCGGATTTAGGAACATCCATTCGAAGTGCGCCGGTTGCTGAAATCCCTCTGCGGTTTTATGCAGGATTTGATACCCATTCCCAGGTTGGATTGGTCCGCGAGATCGTTAAGGATATCAAAGCCAGTGATCCGTCGGGTAAAGCCCTTTCTAAGACAGTGATCGTATTGCCGGAGCCAGAACATGTCATTGCGCTGGTTTCAGAAATCAGTTCGGTCATTGATAATTTTAATATTTCAATGGGTTATCCGTTAAAGCGCAGTTCTTTTTATTCACTTTTTGATTTTATTTTTATGGCCCAGCTGTCGCGTAAAAATGATTTGTATTACGCCCGCGATTACTTGCGTGTCCTGCGGCATCCGTTTGTTAAAAATTTAGAACTAGGCGTGTCGGCAACTGTCATGCGTGTTTTAATTCATAAGATGGAAGAGATCTTGACGGGCCAGGAAAAAACAACGCTGTCCGGAAGTTTATTTTTTAAATTGACGGACATGATTAACCAGAGAGACCTCTATGAACTTTCTCAGACAACACTTCAAGCAATGGGCTTTCAAATCCGTTTTGAAGATTTAAAAACTCTTATTACTAAACTGCATGATATTCTTTTTTATCAATGGGAAAATGTTAAACATTTTAGAGATTTCGCTGACGTGCTGGAAAAATTCTTGGATGTTTTCATTGAACACAGTTTTCTGGAAGCTTATCCGTTAAACTTAAAAATTGCTCAGCGTATTTATGCTTTTCAAGAAGAATTTAAAGGCGCAAGTTTTCATGCCGAAGCTTTTTCATTAGAGGAACTTTTTAAGATTTTCCGACGGCGCATTGAAAATGAAATGGTGGCCTTCCACGGGTCACCGCTTAAAGGATTGCAAATTTTGGGTTTGTTTGAAACGCGTTCGCTTAATTTCGATCACGTTATCATCTGTGATGTGAACGAAGGGGTTTTGCCGAAGCTTAAAGTTTATGAACCGCTGATCCCCCGTGAGGTCATGATTGGTTTGGGCTTGAATCGTTTGGAAGAAGAGGAAGAGATTCAGCGTTACCAATTCCGGCGGTTGATTGGTGGCGCTAAGGAAGTTCATTTAGTTTATGAAGAAAGCCGCGATAAAGAAAAGAGCCGTTTCATCGAGGAGCTTTTGTGGGAAAAACAAAAATCCCAGCAAAAGATCAATGTTGTGCCGGTCATCCGACCGCGGTTTCAGGTCAAAGTTATTCCTAAAAAAACAATCGTGCCCAAGACATCAGCGGTCTTGGAATTTTTGAGAGATTTTCGTTATTCCGCATCATCGATAAATACATATACACGTTGTCCGCTGCGTTTTTATTACAATTATGTTTTGGGGTTAAGTGAAAAAGAAGATTTAACCGACGAGCCGGAAAACCGCGAGGTCGGAAATTTCATTCACAATTTGCTTGAGGAAATGTTTAAACCTAAAGTAGGCGCGCCGCCAGGCGTTGATACGGCGTTTCGCAGCCGCTTTTTAAAACGCTTAAAAGAAAGATTTGAAGCGGAGATCAGCAAAACCATGAAGTCCGATGCGTTTTTGTTGAAAGAAATCTTGGATGTGCGTTTAAAGAATTTTTTGGACCGTGAAGAGCAAGCCAAAGATTTACGCGACGTTAAAGAAGTTGTTGCGATCGAAGAACGTTTTGTAGATCAAATGGCTTTGGCTGGCACGATGATTAAATTCGTTTATAAAGTAGATCGCATTGATCGACTTAAGGATGACAGTCTGCTTATTTTAGATTATAAAACAGGCAGCAACGATCCGATGCCCAAAAGTGTTGACCGGATTGCCACCATTAATTTGTCACGCGAAAATATTAAGACCATGGTTAAGTCGTTTCAGATTCCGCTTTATTTTTACTATTTCCATAAACGTTTTCCCGAAAATAAATTAAACGCGGCTTTTTACAATCTGCGCACTTTAAAACTTGATCCATTCATTGATGATAAAACCGCTTGGTCTATTGATCAAATTAACGAGGCTTTTCTGCGGGCGTTGGATTTTATTATGCAAGAAATTCTGAACCCCGCGGTTGATTTCAAACCGGATGATTCCGACAATCGCTATTGTGCTGTCTGTCCGTATTATTACGCCTGTCGATAGAGTAAAAAAAAGTTGAATGCTTATTGCATTAACTAATTGCCAACGATACAATGAATTGCGTTTAAAGGAGGGCACATGAATAACATGAATAAAAAATACGCTGACTTACTCAAAGATAAAGAGGTCATTGAAGAAATTAACCGCCACAAATGGTTTGAGAGTGAAAAAGCCGGTCATGATATCGGATTTGAAAAAGCTGCTGAAGACTGGCTGAATCGTTTTGCCGCTACTTGGGTCGCTCATCATTCACCACAAAAAAAATCCGAACCAAAAAAAGAAACCGCCAAGTCAGATGCCCCCAAAACCCGTCGAGCTAGATCCTATATTCTATAAGGGAATGCCGTGCAGGAATTTAAAGCCCTTCATTCACTACCACTAGAAGTCCAACAAAAATTTAAGCCGTACGCTCAAAAATTAATCGAAGTCCACCAGGATGAGGTTATTTCAATATTTATTTACGGACCGGCGACTGGGCCGGACTTTGTCTCTCGGAAATCGCATATCAATTCCGGAATCATTTTAAAATCAATTGATTTCCTTACCCTTAAAAAAAGTTTGCCCATCATTGCCCAAGGACTGCGTCATAAAATTGCCGCGCCGTTATTTCTGACTGTCGAATTGCTTAACTCATCACTAGATGTTTTTCCGACAGAGTATCTGGATATCAAAGAAAATCATCAGCTCGTTTACGGAGAAGACGTGATGTCTTCGCTCGTGATTCAAACTGAAAATATCCGGCTTTTTTGTGAACAGCAGATTAAAGGAAAACTTATTCGTATCCGCGAAGCTTATCTTGAAGTTGGTCTGCAGCCGCGCGGCATGGAAGCCTTGCTGGAGGATTCTTTAAACGCTTTAATGCCTGCTTTTAGAAGTCTCTTGCGGATAAAAAATAAAAAACCTTCGAACAATAACGTAACGTTACTTGAACAATTCTGCGAAGAATTTCATCTTAACAAAGAAGCTTTGCTGCCCATTCATCATCACGTTTCACGCCAAAAACGACTTTTTCCCGCCCAGTTCGAACCGTTGTTGTCATCTTTTCTCAGCGAATTAGAAAAAATTTCAGATATCGTTGACCGCTTATGAAAATAAGACGCCTGTTTTTTATGATAGCCGCTTTGTGTCTCGGGCTTGGATTAAACCGTTTGTCCGCCGAGGAACCTGTTTATCCTGCGTCACCCGAAGGTTATGTGAATGATTATGTTCATTTATTGACGCCGGCGGACAGCAGTGAGATTGAAAATTTAATTACCGAACTTCATCAGAAAACAACAGCTGAGGTTGCTGTTGTAACAGTTCAAACAACCCAGCCGCTTACGATAGAACAATACGCGGTTAAACTTTTTGAAAAATGGGGCATTGGGCAAAAAGGAAAAGACAACGGCGTTTTATTTTTGGTTGCCTATCAAGACCGGAAACTTAGAATTGAAACCGGATATGGATTAGAAGGCGCGTTGCCCGATGCGATTTGTAGCCGGATCATCGAAACAATGGCGGTGCCTGCTTTTAAGGAGAATGATTATTCCCGGGGCATTAAAGACGCGGCTGTTGCTATTGTCAGTTTGGTGGCGAAAGAATATAATGTCACCGTCACTGGACAGGAAAATCAGATCACTGAAAGCCTTAGTCAGAAGACTAATCCTTTTGGTGAATTTGTTTTTATCATTTTTATTTTTTTAATATTTTATTTTTTTGTGATGCGTTTTCCCATATATTACGGCGGCGGAGGTGGCTATTGGTATGGCGGCGGTTCCGGCGGGGGATTTGGAGGAAGTATTGGAGGCGGAGGGTTTGGCGGTTTTGGCGGAGGATCGAGCGGCGGTGGCGGATCGTCGGGGAGTTGGTGAATTTTGGTTTTGAAAGGAGAAGTTATGAAACGTTTATTGGTTTTTTTATTTTTAATTGCCATGATGGGTGGACATTGTTTTGCGCAAACAACAAGTGTTGATTCAACTAAAGATCAAAATTTTTGGGAAAGAGAGATTGATTCTAACGCTGAATGGGGAAAATGGCTTAAAAGCTTTATTAAACCCTATTGGGATAATCTTTCAGAAGCAACGGGAAATTATAGAAATTTTCTTTCTTCAATAATAACTGAAAAAGATGATATGAAAAATTTATTGCCAGAACAAATTATTGAGAAGATGCATGAGAGGGAGATGAATTATTGTAAAGTACTGCAAAGCATCACTCCTCCCTCAGAGCTGGCGGCTTATCATGATAAAATTTTAACGCTTTGTTTTGAAGCAACCAAAGACTCCACTCAAAAGGAAACATTTGAGTTATTAAGTAATAAGTTAGGTAAGGAAGCACATCAAGAATTGGAACGGATCTTTACAAAGCATAATGTTCCTCAGAAAATAATCGATAAGTTTACAAAAAAATCAGAATAGAAAAATGATTTAATATGGAAGGAGATTTCGATGAAAAATATAGGAATATTTTTGATCGGGCTTATTGTGATTGCCTTGGCGGTTTTTGGATGGTATCGCGCCGGCTACGACCGCGCCGTCGGTCTTGATGAACAAGTGAAGTCCAGCTGGGCGCAAGTTGAAAACCAGCTGCAGCGGCGTAATGATCTTATTCCTAATTTAGTTAATACCGTCAAGGGTTTCGCGGCCCAAGAAAAATCCATCCTAACCGAAGTCACCCGCCTGCGCAGTCAGTGGGGTGAGGCCAAATCGATCAACGATAAAATCGATACCGCGAACCAATTAAGCGGCGCGCTATCCCGGTTGCTCATGGTTTCTGAAAGTTATCCTACCTTAAAATCCAATGAAAATTTTTTAGCGTTACAAAGCCAGCTCGAAGGCACCGAAAACCGGATCGCGGTTGAGCGCATGCGTTATAACGACAGTGTTCAACGGTTAAACGCGTTTCGGCGTTCTTTCTTCGGGCGGATTTTCGTTTCCTCGGCGGGCGTGAGCGAACCGGTTTATTTCAAAGCGCCAGAAACTGCCCAAAAAGTTCCCGTTGTGCAATTCTAATGAAGATTCAAATGTGAAACCATAGTTGCTTTTGCATCAATGACATTTCGATTTAAAAGGAGTTTGGTATGGCGCATGAGTTAAAAAGATTGAAAAATTTTCAAGGAAGGCCGGGCCCGTTATTGCTGGTCGTTATGGACGGCGTTGGGTTAGGCAAAAGCGATGAGAGCGACGGCGTTTTCATGGCCAAACCGGTTTGCTTAAACGAACTTTTCAAATCAAAACTTTATACAACACTGCAAGCTCACGGCACCGCGGTTGGGATGCCCAGCGACGATGATATGGGTAACAGTGAAGTTGGACACAATACCCTTGGCGCCGGCCGGATTTTTGCTCAGGGTGCTAAACTTGTTCACAAGGCCATTGAGGACGGTTCTATTTTTAAAACACCAGTATGGCACAAGCTGATTGAACGGGTTAAAAAAAATAATTCAACTTTTCAGTTTATTGGTCTTTTGTCCGATGGGAACGTGCATTCGCATATCGATCATTTGTTTGCGCTTATCAAAGAATGTCAGAAGGAAGGAGTTAAGAAAGTCCGCATTCATGCGTTACTGGACGGACGTGATGTTTATGAAAAATCAGCGCTGGATTACATTGCTAAAACCGAAGCGCTATTAACTGAAATCAACAAAACGCTCGGTTATGATTATCGGATTGCTTCCGGCGGTGGACGCATGAATGTGACCATGGACCGTTATAATGCCGATTGGTCAATTGTAAAACGCGGTTGGGACGCGCATGTCTTGGGCAAAGCCCGTCCGTTTAAATCGGCTTCCGAGGCTGTTGCAACTTTTTATAAGGAAGACCCGAAAGTCATCGATCAATACCTTAACGCCTTTGTGGTTGTTGATGACAAGGGAAAACCCGTCGGTACAATTAGCGACGGAGATTCAGTTGTGTTTTTTAATTTCCGCGGCGACCGCGCTATCGAATTGTCCCGTGCGTTTGATGAAAACAGTTTTGATAAATTTGACCGCGAACGTGTTCCTGATGTCCTTTTCGCTGGGATGATGGAGTATGATGGTGATTTGCATATTCCAAAACATTATTTAGTCAATCCGCCTGCCATTGATAACGCGATTAGCGAATATCTTTGTGCAACAAAAATTTCCATGTTCGCGATTTCCGAAACGCAAAAATTCGGCCATGTGACTTATTTTTGGAACGGCAATAAATCCGGTTACGTGTGTCGAGGTTTAGAAGAATATGTGGAAATTCCGTCGGATAAGATTCATTTTGATAAAGCGCCGGCCATGAAGGCTCTTGAAATTACCGACAAAACAATTGAGCTTTTGAAAAGCGGTAAATATAAATTCGGAAGACTCAATTATCCAAACGGCGATATGGTTGGTCACACTGGTGTTATCGAGGCCATCATTAAATCCGTTGAAGCGGTTGATGTTTGCGTCGCTCAATTGGTTAAAGTGATTCGCGAATTAAACGGCATTATGGTCATTCTGGCGGATCATGGTAATGCTGATGAAATGTTTGAAGTCAAAAACGGTAAACGTATTACAAAGACATCGCATTCCCTCAATCCTGTTCCGTTTATTATTGTTGATCCGCTTTATAAAGAAGAATATGTGATGGCAGCGTTAGCCAAGCGCGGATTGTCAAACGTGGCTGCGACGTTAATTAATCTTCTCGGCTACGAAGCTCCGACGGAATACGATCCTTCACTCATTACTGTTAAATAGTTATGGGAAGTTTTCAAAATTTTGTCATCTCTTTTTTGCCTGAATTGGCCGGCCAAGCGTTCGATACTCCGGACACAGCGAACGGCTTTATCAAAATCGGGCCGTTTCAGGAAAATTTTAAAATTCCTCTTACCTACTGGTCCCAATCCGAATATCAAGAGCACTGGAAAGAAGCTATTGTCAAGTTATCCAAGACGGACAACTCTTCGTGTTTAATTATTTCAATTGAGTCGCCTTGGCAGGAGCATAATTTGACATGGTGGCTTTTGTATAAACAAGATGCTCAAGTTTATTTCCAAAAACAGATACTCAATTTTAAAATTTACAAAGGCAGCTTTGATCCGCAAAATCCTTTTTTGACTATTCCACATCGGGCTTCCGATAATAAAGCCAGCTTGTTAGTCCAAGAATTATCATTACCGTTAAAAGACCTAGAAGAATTTGCTGAAATTTTATAATAAAAATTCTAATCATGATTATCCATTTGGCTTGGATTATATTTATTGTGTGTTTTGGCATTTTAGGCGTGACCGCTTTTTCAGTTTTTTTTGACCAGGCGGTTTTGGTCCGGCGTGACACGATTTTTCGCGGTCCATCCGATAAAAAACAAGTTGCTCTGACATTTGATGATGGTCCGTCGGAAATTTGGACGGTAAAAATTTTAGATACGCTTAAAGCTTCGGGCATTAAAGCTTCATTTTTTATGATTGGCGCGCATGTTAAACAATTTCCTGAAATCGCCCGTCGGGTTGCGCGCGAAGGTCATACGGTTGCTAATCACGGTTACGCACACAGCGTTGTTTTTTATTACACGCCGGAAGAACTTGAGCAGGAAATCAAATATACGGAACTTGTTATCAAAGAGATTACCGGGAAGATCACCAAATTTTACCGCCCACCTAAAGCGTGGATTCGCGGACGCAACAAAACTCAGCTGAAAGCGATGGGGTATGAAACCATTTTATGGTCGGTGAATTCAAAAGATTGGGCTGGCTTTAATCAGCGGAGTATTGTCCGGCATATCAGCCGTACGGTGCAAAACGGCGACATCATTCTTTTTCATGACAGCGGCGGCGTTTTTAAAGCGCAAGGCGGTGGACGAGAACAAACCGTTCAAGCGGTCTCCATGCTGGCGAAAGTTTTAAAAGAGAAGGGTTTTGAATTTGTAACCTTAGAGGATATGCTTTAATGAAGTTTTCAATTAATCAGATGTCGCACGGTCAACTGCTCGGAATTTTGCTGGCGTTAGCTGGATTTTTATTCTTGTTCGGCAACGATGCTGTCAGTCTCACGCATCCCGACGAAGTTTTTTACGCGCAAAGCGCCAAAGAGATGATCCAGCATGACTCATGGATGACGCCTTACATTTTTGATAAACCACAGTTTGAAAAACCAATTTTATTTTATTGGCTTTTGATTTTAGCTTTTAAATGGTGGGGTGTGACGGCCTGGGCGGCGCGGTTTTGGCCGGCGGTTTTTGGAATCCTCGGCGTCGGAATTACATACTGGCTTGCTTTTATGTTGTTTGGCCGCAAACAGCTGGCATTTTTATCGGGATTTATTTTAATGACGAGTTTTATTTATTTCGTTTTGGCCAAGGCTGTTTTGACGGATATGGTTTTTTCAATTCTTGTGACAATCACGTTAAGTTTTTTTTACTTTGCCTACAGCCGGCCGGAAAAAAAAGAGTTGGGCCTTTTATTATGTTTTGTGTTTACCGGGATTTCAGTTTTAACCAAAGGCGCATTAGGGATCATTTTGCCGTGGGCCGTTATTTTGATCTTTTTGTTACGTTCACAGAAAATTGATTTTCTCAAAAGTTGGGCCGTTCCTGCCGGGGTTGTTCTTTTTTTATTAATCAGCGTGCCATGGCATTGGTTCATGATTGAACAATACGGTTCAAGTTTTATCCGAGAGTACTGGCAGAATGTCCATCTGCGCAGGATATTTGAAGCCGAACACATGAAGAGTAACACCTGGTATTTTTATTTGATGACCATTGCCGGCGGAACACTCCCCTGGAGTTTTTTCTTAGTACCTTTGGGCGTACTTTTACGGCGACGGTTTAAAATGCCAGATCACCGTCCTGCCGGCGCAATTTTTCCATTACTTTGGGTGGGACTTATGTTGCTCATTGTTCAACTCGCGCAATCCAAATTAGCCAGCTACATTTTTCCGGTGTTCCCACCGCTGGCTATCTTGTTAGCTTATTTTTTCGATCAAGTGATCGAACATCCGCATCACCCAAACCTGCTTAAATCGATGCGTATCAGCTCTTATGCCGTTGGGGGTTTATTCATTTTGGTCGTTATCGCTACTCTCGTGATGACAAAGAAATTTGCGGTCATGGTACCTCATCCTCAGGTAATTTATATTTTTGATATTTTGATTTTTAGCACGAGTATTTTTCTTTTAATATCTTTACGCCAAAATAAATGGTATAGGGTGATTGCATCAATAAGTTCAATAACGTTTTTAATTTCAATTGTTTTATTCTTTTGTCGTCAGGATGTTGAACCTTGGGTGTCTTGTAAGGAAATTAGTGAAGATTTGAAACAAGTTAAATATGATACGAACGCTTGCCTTTTAACCAGTAAATTTTTTGTGCGAGGGATCCGTTTTTATACCGACCAAAAGGTGGCGGCGATTGATATTAACGGTGAAGGATTTTTCAGCCCGCATCCGATAAAATTGCTTGATACGGAACAAGGTTTGGTTGATTTTTTAAAAACTCAACCAGAGACGATATGCGTTGTCAAAAAAGGAGACATGGAAAATATTAGGGGAGTTTCACACGGCCGTTTTAATGTCGAAAACTTAAGCAATCGCGACGGCCAATATATTTTACGGGTAACTTCGCAATCAATAATTGCACAACAATCAAGGATACAAATCAATGAATAGACGTCGTTACGTAGATCACAATTGGATGTCATCGGCGCAACGTTTCAAAACCGTTTTTATGAGTTCGCCAGTAGCCCTTTGGCTGCAGGACATCTCTGAGATAAAAAGTCTTAAGCCGCCGTTACCGCTTTCTTGTTTGAAAAAATCAAAAATTTTGGAAGTAAATTCCAGCGCTTTAAGTTTGTTCGAAGCTCCAAACAAGAAACAATTTAGTAAACTTTTGTGGACAAATGCTAAGGTTTTTTGGCCGGCCATAAAAATATTTTGGGCCGGCGAAGATTTTTTCGAAGGTGAAGCGAGGGTAAAAACCAAAAAGGGGTACCGTTATTGTTTGGTACGGATGTCAGTCCCACAGAGAAAAGAAGGGACGTCTCCTTATTTAATCGTATCAATGCAGGACATTACGCATCAAAAAAATAGTGAAATTAAATTGAAACGAGTAGTTCGTCTCGACAGCTTGACACATCTTTGGAATCACCGCGCCATTATTGAACGTCTTGAGCAAGAAATTATCCGGGCCCAGCGTTATAAACTTGATTTAACCTGCTTTATGATTGATATCGATCATTTTAAAAATATTAATGATTTTCTAGGGCATCAACAAGGTGATCTGACCCTAAAGAGGGCCGCACGTATTATTAAAGAATGTATTCGCCGCTCAGATACCGTGGGCCGGTATGGTGGAGATGAGTTTTTAGTTATTCTTCCGGAGACTAAAGAACTTGAATCAAAACGTGCAGCTGTCCGTATTCAAAATGCAATGCAGGAAAGAATGCTTCCGGCCTCTGTGGCTTCATCTATTGCGCATACAGTCAGTATTGGAATAAGCAGTTTTCATTTAAAAAAGAATAAGGAAGCTAAACATTTGATTGAATCCGCTGATAAAGCTATGTACGCGGCCAAGCAAGCAGGAAGAAATAAAATTGCTTTTGCATAATTTAAAGGTTACGGTTTCAATTCCTGAAAATTTTTATGCTTTTAATCTTTAGCCTTCAGATTGACAGCAAAAAAAAGAGATTGTATACTTTTTTTAGGATGAAGCAGCAGTTTGTGATGAGTCAACATAAGTTAAGTCGTGCGGGAATATTATATTTCCTGGCACGGCTTTTTTTATGTTTACTGTCATGCGTATGAAGGGAAACAACTAAAGGAGGGTAGTAGGCAATGGCTAAAGGTAAAGTGAAATGGTTCAACAATCAAAAGGGTTATGGTTTTATAACACCTGAAAATGGCAGCGATGTGTTTGTTCATTATTCAGTAATTCAGGGAGACGGTTATAAAACGCTGGATCAGGGACAGGATGTAGAGTTTGAAATTACTAAAGGAGATAAAGGCGAACAAGCCACGAATGTGGTTAAAATAAAAAGTTAAAAAGTTCTTATAAAAGCTCTTCATTCAACCGCTGGATTCTTGAGATAAATTTTCTTAAGGAACCAGCGGTTTTTTTCTATAAGCTCGGCGTGAAAAAGTTTAGACGCTGAGGTCTTAAATCTTTCTTTCCGCTTTACACCCCGAGGAAACTTTGCTATAAATGATGCCGATTTTTTTAAAAGAGTTCTTTTTAATTTTATTGGCCATTTCAAGCCGATTGTCTCCATAATTAAGCTAGTGATGGTTTAAATTTTTCTGAAAAAGTCTTCCGGGCCATTAGCTCATCTGGTAGAGCATCTGACTCTTAATCAGAGGGTGGCAGGTTCGAGTCCTGCATGGCCCATTCTTTCATTCTTCTAGACTTCTCCAAAAGTAGACATAAAGAAAGACGCAAGGAATCTTGCACCTCTCATTTTTATATGCTTTAATATTTATTATTGCTTTATTTTTTTGTAATCAGATGTTTCGAAGGAATTTAGGAAAAGCATAATGCGCCTTTGGTATATTTACCTTTTATGCTGCCGGGACAATTCCTTATATACTGGCATCACCATTGATTTGGAACGCCGTGTCTTGTGCCATAATCGCGGCCACGGAGCGCGGTACACACGCATCCGCCGGCCGGTTAAATTAATTTATTACGAAATCGTAAAAACCCACGGCCAAGCAATTAAACGGGAAATCAAAATTAAAACATTTACCCGTTTACAGAAATTGAAGTTACTTGAAAAAGGGAAAGGAACAGCGGTTGGCTAACCTTTGCCTTACTTTAAATCTTTCCACTAACAGCATCTTGAAAATTAAATCTATTAATTCTTTCAACTCCGGAGGTTGCGGTGCCTACCAAATCCATTGATATTGAAGCCCTCAAAACAAAAGCCCTCCAATACCGTCGAGAAATTCTTGAAATCATAAACAGCGCCGGTTCCGGTCACCCCGGAGGTTCGCTTTCCGCCGTTGAAATTCTAATCACACTCTACGATTACACGCTTAATCACAATCCTAAAGATCCACATTGGCCGGATCGTGACCGTTTGATTATTTCTAAAGGTCACGCATCAGCTGGCGTTTATGTAGCATTAGCGAACGCTGGTTACTTCCCAACAGAAGAACTTAAAACATATCGTAAATTTGGTTCCCGCCTTCAGGGGCATGTGCATGTAAAGGTTCCCGGCGTGGAATTTAATACCGGTTCTTTAGGGCATGGTTTGTCCGTCGTCAATGGAATCGGATTGGGTGCGCGGATGCTTAATAAAAATTTTAGAAGTTATTGTCTTTTGGGTGACGGCGAGCTTCAGGAAGGCTCGATTTGGGAAGCTGCTATGACGTCGTCACATTATAAATTAGATAATGTCTGCGCGATTGTGGACTATAACAAAGTTCAAGAAAACGGGCCGACCAATCAGATCAAAAATTTAGAACCCTTAGCTCAAAAATGGGAAAGTTTTGGCTGGAAGGCGATTGAAGTCGACGGGCATGACTTTAAAGCGCTCATGATTGCCTTTGATCAAGCTAAAACAACCAAACAACAGCCGACAGTGATTGTAGCCAATACAATTAAAGGTAAAGGCATTTCTTTTATGGAAGGAAAAGCCGCCTGGCACGGCAAGGCGCCGAACAAGGAGCAGTTGGAATCGGCGTTGAAGGAACTTAAAGAAGTAGAGAAGTGAAGAGACAGAGAAGTAGAGAATTATCTCTGCCTCTTTGTTTCTTGCTTCTCTACTTTTTTAGACTAGAGGACAAACCATGGACATGAAACCCACGCGTGACGGATTTGGTGAAGAACTGGTCAATGTCGGGAAAGACAATAAAAATGTTGTTGTTTTATCTGGAGATTTGGAAGATGCGACCCGTGCGGAGTTTTTTAAGCATGCTTATCCTGAACGGTTTTTTAATTTAGGCATTGCTGAACAAGATTTGGTCGGCACAGCGGCGGGGATGAGTACGCTTGGATTTATTCCTTTTGCGACGTCATTTGCTGTTTTTTTAACGAACCGCGCGTATGACATGCTGCGGATGGATGTGTGTTATAACCAAACGAATGTAAAAGTCGTTTGCTCCCACGCGGGATTAACAGTTGGTGAAGACGGCGCTTCGGCGCAGTGTCTAGAAGATTTTGCTTTGATGCGCGTTTTACCCCATATCATTGTTGTTTATCCGGTTGATTTTATCGAGGCGAAGAAAGCAACGCGGGCGATTGTGGATCATGATGGACCGGTCTACATGCGGACGGGCCGCGCGCCGTTTCCGATTATTACTCAAGAAAAAGATCCTTTTGTCATTGGTCAGGCGAATACGCTTCGCCAGGGCAATGATGTCACGATTATCGCGTGCGGTATTATGGTTTCTGAAGCGCTTTCGGCAGCGACGATGCTTAAGCAAAATGATAACATTGAAGCGCGGGTTATCAATATGCATACAATCAAACCAATCGACGAAAAAATTATTCTAAAAAGCGCCCAGGAAACCGGAGCCATTGTGACCGCCGAGGAACATCAGATTTTTGGCGGGTTAGGTTCAGCCGTTGCCGAAGTTCTCACTCAAAATAAACCGATGCCCGTTGAGATGGTCGCGGTCCATGATACGTTTGGTGAGACCGGTTCGCCCCAGGAATTATTGAAAGCCTATCACTTAAAAGATATTGATATCGTCAGTGCTGTTAAGAAAGTCATGGCACGAAAAAATAAATAAAGTTTTAACAAAAAGGAAGAAGACATGCCAAAAACTAAACTCCATGAACTCAGTGAATTTGGACAAAGTGTCTGGCTGGATTTTATCAGCCGGCCGTTACTTGAGACCGGTCGTTTAAAAAGTTTGATTGACCAGGGTTTGCGCGGGATGACTTCAAACCCAACCATTTTTAACCAGTCAATCAGTTTAACCAGTGATTATGATCAAAAAATCATCCAGTTGTCCGAACAAGGAAAATCCAATTTTGAAATTTACGACGAATTAACGATTCAGGACGTTCGCGAAGCCGCTGATATTTTTAAAGGTGTTTACATCGATACTCAAGGATTAGACGGCTACGTCAGTTTGGAAATAAACCCCAAGCTCGCGCGAAAAACTCAAGAATCTATTAATGAAGGCAAGCGGTTATTCGCCAAAGTAAACCGCCCGAACATTATGATTAAAGTTCCCTCGACGCCTGAAGGCTTTCCGGTCATCGAAGAACTGCTGGCGAGCGGCATTCCAGTTAATGTGACGCTGATGTTTTCTTTGCAGCAGTATATCGACACCACCCAAGCTTTTTTGAAAGGTCTAACCCGGTTCGCCCAGTCTGGAGGAGATCTTAAAAAGATCCAGTCGGTCGCGAGTGTTTTTGTCAGCCGCATTGACACGAGTGTTGATAAATTGCTCGATGAAAAAATAGCTAAGGCTCAGAATGAAACAATTAAAAATCAATTAACCGCGTTAAAAGGAAAAGGAGCCGTTGCCAATTGTCATTTTGTTTTTGAGAAATTTAATGAGATTTTTAAAAGCGAAGGTGGTGCTTTCAAAAATTTAGCCAAAAAAAACGCGAACATGCAAAGAGTTTTATGGGCATCAACTGGAACAAAAAATCCTCAATACAGCGATATTAAATACATAACTGAATTAATCACCAAGCCAACCGTTAATACCGTTCCTGAAAAAACACTGTCCTTTGTTTTAGATCATGCGGTCGTAAAGCCGGCATTTAATTATTCGCTTAGTGTATCGCAGCAAATTTTGGATGGTCTTCACCAGCAAGGCATTGATGTGAATCAAGTCTGTCAGAAACTGTTGGACGAAGGTGTCACTGCATTTGAGAAATCTTTTGAGGAGTTATTAAGTTCGATCGAACAGAAAGTTAAACGTTTGTGCCCACATTAATAGAGGAAGGTATCAGCAGACCTCCCCAACACCCGGTGTTGGGGAGGTCTGCTATTTTGTAGTCCCACACGACTAAATGTCCAATCTACCCAATTCAAAATTTTCTATCCGTCAAATTTTCAATGAGGCTTTTATTCTTTACCGTCATAATCTTGCGCTTTTGGTGACGGTTTGTTTTTTAGGAAATATATTGTCGATCCTGGATATAGCTTTTGGTCTCTCGGCTAATACGACAAATTCTTTGGCTTCGTTTATTTCTGTCTTGGCTCTTTTTTTCAATGTGTGGGGATATATGGCGATCATTGTGCTTTGCGGGGGTATTTACCGTGGACAAGTGATGAGCATACGCGAAGCCTTTGCTCAAGCCAAAGGCATGGGACCTTTTATTGCGGTTTTAATTTTTTATTTTCTGGTTGTTTCATCAGGATTTCTGGCAGGAATTATTCCGGCAATTTATTTTGGGACGATTTTTGTTTTTGCGCCTATGAGTGTTGTTCTTAATCATAAAAATTTCTGGGAAGCCTTTGCCTTCAGCCGTTATATCGTTAAAGGCAGCTTTGGAAAAGTCTTTTTAACCTCCATTATACTAACGATCATTTCATCACTTTTATATTCGACCTATTGGGCTGATCTTTATCTAAGAACAGCAATGCTGTTGTTTCACATGATAGCGGTTTTTGTGGTGCCGTTTACGGTCATGGTTTATGTACATGCGTATTATCATTTAAAGGAACACGAGCCTGAGACGTTCGACGAACTAACTATTGCTCCGACGACCGGAAAAATTTTAATAACGTGGCTGGTTGCCATCGGGCTTTTTGTCGCAATAAGTTATATGAGTTATTTTTGGATGAAGCAGACCTGGGCATTTTTAAATTCACCTCAAGGAAAGACGACTTTTGAGTGGGTTTCAGAAAAAATCAGTGTCCCCGTAACATTACCAGAAGGAGTAACGCTCAAGCGGCCAGAAGGCTGGCTTGTCCTTAAAGAAGAAAGGCCGCTTAACGGGTATCAACTTTTTTCTTTTGATAAAGAGGATGCCCTTGTTGCAAGTTTAAATTATTTCCGCTTAACGGAATTGGACAAAAAAATTGCGGTTGATAAGAATATTAGTGACAGTGAATTGGGAGAATCAACCGTTAAATATTTTATTCCAAAAGTCAGCAGGGCAAACGGGTTAATCTCTTTTGAACAAATCCCCATCGGTGAATTTCAATTAAACGGCCGCATATGGATAAAACACATCCTTAAAAAAGAAAAATCGTCACGATCGCTTTATTTTTGGGTATGGTACTTGTCCCGATACAAAGACGGCGTTGTTGTTTTAAATTATGAAGTGGCGGCGCCGCAAGATAAGAACTCTCCGGCGCCCGAAAATATTCTAGCGGAGAAACAAAATGAAATGAAAACAGTCTTAACGTCTATCACTTTCCCACCTGAATCAATGGTCAATGACTCAGTCCTCCCATAAAATCCAAATCATTGTTGCCGCTGTCTCACAGCTTGAAAATGAATTGATCGCACTTTTCAAAAATTTAGCTCACCAAAAATTAAAATCGAAGAAGAAATTTTGTGTCGCCCTCTCCGGCGGCCAGACACCAGTTAATTTTTATAAAAAATTGTCAAAAATAAAGAACAAGCGCTTTTGGCAAGGAATTCATATTTTTTGGGCGGATGAGCGTTTTGTGGATTGGGAGCATCCGGACAGTAATTACCATTTGATCAAAGACAAATTGTTAAGTAAGATTCCAATTCCTTCGAAAAATATTCATCCGGTCAAGACGGATGGTTATTCGGTGGGTGCCGCTGCTGAGCGTTACGCGCAGGAACTCCAGGCGATTTTCAAACTCAACCCGTACAAATTTCCTGTATTTGATTTTATTTTACTTGGTGTGGGCGAAGACGGGCATACGGCGTCAATTTTTCCAGGCATGAAACCCGATGAAACAAAAAAGCCCCTTACACTGGGGGTTAAAAAGTTGAATGTTAAATATGAGCGGGTCAGTTTGTCCTTGGCCACATTAAATGCGGCGAGAAATATTGTATTTTTAGTGACTGGTTTTAATAAAGCAGCCATTGTGAAACGGATATTAGAAGAGAAGGCCGATCTGCTTCCCGCATCTTGGATTAAACCTAAAAAAGGAAATGTGTTTTTCTTCTTAGATAAAGCTGCTTCTCATGAGATGGATTTTAAAAAAATTGAACCGAAGCTTACGTCTCATTATAATAAAGGTGTCAGAATTACTGTTCACTTTAAAAAAGGGAGGGCAAAATGAAAAGATTATTTCTTTTTTCAATTGCTTCTTATTTTTTGTTTATAACACCGACATTCAGCTCGGCGATGATTTCTGAGCGGATTCAAGGTGTCGCTTACCGCGTTGTTAAAGGGCAAGTTTTATCGATTGATACCATAAATAACACTTTTCGTATTAAAGACAGGGATGACGGTCGTGAGCATTTAGTCAATGCTCAGGAGGATGTTGTGAATTCTTTACAGCAAGGCGATCACGTAAGAGTTACGCTTCGGCCGCTTTTTCCAATCACTGGTTTAAATAATACAGCGTTACGCGTCCAAAAAGGCTAATAAAAACGAAAAGCCGGAGAGAAGTCTTAAGATTAGAAATTTTCTCCGGCTTTTTAAAGTGTCAATTGTATTGACAGAATTTAAGTCATATGGCATATATCATATAGGTGGTTTGTTAGCTATGAAAAAAACTATATCAAATATTGTCGGTTCGATATTAATTTTACCAACGGCTTTGGCTACTATCCTATGTTGTAATTTTTCAGGGATAGCTCAAGCGAAAAGTGCTAGTGCTATGTTTTCTAAAACTGAAAGCGCTATGCCATCTTGCCATGCAAATCCACTTCACCAATCAAATTCCACCAAAAGTAACGCGCTCTGTTGTCATGTTCAATTACAAGCTAATCTTTTAACGAAATTCTCATTGGATACGCTACCGACTGTTTCGAATCTGTTTCCTACAGATTTGATATTGACTCACTCCGCAATTTTAAAAAACAAATTCAATTTAGCCTTCCTCGATGGACCGCCAGTTCCTGGATCTGTTTTTGAAACACCTCGATTCATTCACTTCCGTAATATCCGCATTTAATTCCTTGGAAAAACAATTGTTTTTCTCTATAGCGTAGAGATTTTTTGTTTAACCAAGGAGTTATTCATGAAAATTAAAAATATAATTTTTATAATTTGCTTAAGCCTAATTGTTGGATTTGCTGGATGGAAAATCCTTAAGACTCCTGAAGCGGCTATAGTTAATCAATCGCATAAAGACATCTATTATTGTCCTATGCACACGCACTATACGAGTAACCATCCTGGCAGCTGTCCTATTTGTGGTATGAAATTGGTCAAAAAAGAAAATTCTGCTGCAAATGATTCCGCGCTGCAAATTCAACGCTCAGCTCAACCATCCGTCCCAGGTTATTCAACGGTTTTACTAAACTCACAAAAAGAACAATTCATTGGCCTAAAGACTACACCCGTTTCCAAAAAATCATTGGTTAAAACCATTCACGCTTATGGTTATGCGGCGCATGATCTTGAACTTTATGAGGCGCAGCTGGGATATATTGATGCCTGGCATAAGTATTATGCATTTGTTCTTCGTCGTACAATCAAAGAGAATTACCGTCCGGATTGGTGGAAGTATTATAAGGATGAGCCTCCTCAGGACCGGTGGTTAAGTGATGAAAAACTTAAAGCCCAAGAACGGTTCGTCAAAGCTGAATATGAATTAAAGCATATGGGGTTGGATGATGTTCAGCTTGACCAACTCCGCCAAATTAAACCTGGTCAACCCTGGGTCCAACCGGATTTATTGTTTTTTCATGAAGGACATCCGGTATGGATTTATGCCCAAATTTTTGAAAGTGATTTAGGATTTGTTGATGTCGGTCAAAAAGTTGTTGTGACGATTCCTGAGTATCACGAAACAACCGAAGGTCTCATCCAAAATGTTTCTCTCATGGTTGATCCGGCGACACGCACCACACAAGTTCGCATTGCGCTGCCAAAGTATAGAGGAGAATTGAAAGTAAACATGCTGGTTAATGTCGATATTCCGGTTGAATTAGATTCAAACATGATCATCCCTCGTGAAGCTGTTATGGATACGGGTTTAAACAAAGTCGTCTTTGTTAAGGTGAAAGAAGGCACTTATGAACCGCGTAATATTCAAACCGGTTTTGAAGGCGACGGCATGGTTGCTGTGAAGTCCGGATTAAAAGAAGGCGAAACAATTGTCGTCTCGGGCAATTTTCTTTTGGATTCGGAAAGCCGGTTGGAAGGCGCTTTGACGGAGGGCAGTACGCATGATTGAAAAAATTATTGATTTATGCGCTCGTCAGAAAGTTTTGGTTTTGATATTTGTAGGCGCCGCTATCATGGCGTCGCTTTGGGCTGTCAAAAACATTCCACTCGATGCCATTCCCGATTTATCCGACACTCAGGTGATTATTTATTCGAAATGGGACCGGAGTCCAGATTTAATTGAAGATCAAGTCACGTATCCAATCGTATCGTCTTTGTTAGGAATTCCAGGAGTTAAAGCCATTCGTGGATTTTCGGATTTTGGATTTTCTTATGTATACGTTATTTTTAAAGACGGCACCGATTTGTATTGGGCGAGAAGCCGGGTTCTGGAATATTTAAGTAAAATTTCTTCGCGTCTTCCCGAAGGAGTCAAGACCGAATTGGGCCCCGATGCGACGGGGATCGGATGGGTACTGCAGTACGCGCTTATTGATACAAGCGGCAAACATGATTTGGCTGAACTGCGCAGTTTTCAAGACTGGCATCTGCGGTATTGGCTTGAATCAGTTCCCGGCGTGGCCGAAGTCGCCTCTCAAGGAGGCTTTGTTAAACAATATCAAATTACCGTCGATCCTCGAAAATTGCTTGCCTATAAAATCCCAATCACCAAAGTGATTGAAGCGGTGAGGCAGGGCAATGAAGAAACAGGCGGAAGGCTTGTTGAATTTACCGGCGTCGAATATATGATCCGCGGCCACGGGTACGCGAAATCTATCGAAGATTTTGAAAAAATTGTTTTGGCTGTGGACGCGAATGGAACTCCGGTCTTGCTTAAAAATGTAGCGCATGTCTCTATAGGCGGTGATATCCGGCGCGGCGTTCTAGACTTAAACGGTCAGGGCGATGTTGTTTCGGGGACAGTCATTATGCGTCAGGGTGAAAATGCATTAAGGGTTATTAATGCCGCTAAAGCTAAATTCAAAGAAATTGAATCGTCTTTGCCTGAAGGCGTCAAAATTGATATCACCTATGACCGTTCGGATTTAATTCTGCGCGCCATTAATCATTTAAAAACGCAATTGATTGAAGAAATTGCCATTGTCAGTTTGGTCATTCTGGTTTTCTTGTGGCATGGTCCGTCAGCGTTTATTCCGATTGTAACCATACCGATTGCGGTCCTTATTTCGTTTATTCCTTTGTTTGGTATGAAATTAACCTCAAATATCATGTCGTTGGCGGGAATCGCGATTTCAATCGGTGTTTTAGTTGATGGCGCCATTGTGCAGATGGAAAATGTTTATAAACGTTTAGAAGAATGGGAAGCGGGCGGGCGAAAACAAAATCCAGAACAGGTGGCGCTCAAAGCCATCAAAGAAGTGGCACCGTCGGTTTTTTTTGCTTTGCTTGTGATTGCGGTTTCGTTCCTTCCGATTTTTACGTTAGGCGATCAGGAGGGACGTTTGTTTAAGCCATTGGCGTGGTCGAAAACCTTTGCTATGGCGATTGCGGCGGTTTTAGTTGTCACGTTAAATCCGGCGATTCGTTTGATGTTTGTCAGTATTAAATCTTTTCAGGGACGAGTGAGCGGACTGTTCAACGGTTTATTAATCGGACAGTATTTTTCAGAAGAGAAACACCCCATTAGCCGGATTTTATTTTGGATATACGAACCATTGTGCCGGTTTATTTTGAAATATGCCAAAACTACAATCTGCGTTGCCGTTTTGCTGATTGCCGTCACGATCCCAGTTTTTCTACGATTGGGTTCAGAATTTATGCCGCCTTTATGGGAGGGACAAATTTTGTATATGCCGATCACACTGCCCGGTATTTCAGTGACTGAAGCCCAGCGGTTGCTGCAAACGCAGGACAGAATTTTAAAAAGTTTTCCGGAAGTTGAAAAAGTTTTTGGTAAAGCTGGACGGATTGAAAGTTCAACTGATCCGGCGCCGTTTTCGATGATGGAAACAGTCGTATTATTAAGACCTGAAAACCAATGGCGGATGGTCAACAACCACCGACTTACACACGAAGAATTGATCGAAGAAATGGATAAGGTTTTACAAATTCCAGGGACAACAAATGCTTGGGTCATGCCGATTAAAAACCGTATCGATATGCTTTCAACCGGCATCCGAACGCCAGTTGGGATTAAAGTGTTGGGAAGTGATTTTAAAACCATTGATGACATTGGCAAAAAACTGGAAATGTTGTTGAAAGACGTTCCTGGGACGCGCAGTGTTTTTGCTGAGCGGACTCAGGGCGGTTACTTTTTAGATTTTGATCTGAAGCGCGATCAATTAGCGCGTTACGGTTTATCCGTTGCTGATGCTCAGATGACGATTCAATCCGCGATTGGCGGCGAAAATATCACAACAACAGTTGAAGGCCGCGAGCGTTATAACGTAAATGTCCGTTATCCGCGGCAGTTACGGGATGATGTTGATAAATTGAACCATGTTTTGGTTGCCACACCATCCGGTGCGCAAATTCCTCTCGGGCAAATCGCTGACATTGTCACATGCACAGGACCTGCCATGATTCGAAACGAAAATGGAATGCTGACCGGTTATGTCTATATTGATGTGGTTGGACGGGACATTGGCAGTTATGTCGAAGAAGCTAAACGAAAGGTTACTAGTGAAGTGAAGCTTCCCGAAGGCTATAGTTTGATTTGGAGCGGGCAGTATGAAAATATGCTGCGGGTGAGGGATCGTCTCAAAATTGTAGTGCCCTTGACCTTGTTTATTATTGTGATGCTTCTTTATTTTAACACCCAATCATGGGTTAAAACTGCCATTGTCTTATTAGCGGTGCCGTTTTCTCTCATTGGGGCGTTTTGGTTGTTGTGGTTTCTTAAATATAATTTATCTATCGCGGTTTGGGTCGGTATGATTGCTTTAATGGGATTGGATGCAGAAACTGGCGTATTAATGCTTTTATTTTTAGATTTAGCTTACCAAGATGCTATAAATCGAAACCGTATGAAATCCAAAATTGATTTACAGGAAGCGATTGTTCACGGAGCTGTCCGTCGAATTCGGCCCAAGATGATGACGGTCATGGCCGCTTTATTAGGTTTGCTGCCGATTATGTTTTCTCATGGGACCGGGGCTGATCTGATGAAACGTATTGCAGCCCCGATGACAGGCGGGCTCATCAGTTCTTTTGCACTGGAATTACTCGTTTATCCGGCGGTTTTTTATCTTTGGAAATCAAGGTCTCTAAATCGTAAAGTAACGGTCTGAAATGAAAGGCAAAAATATTAAAATTAGATGGAAAAGTTTTCAGGCCGTGGTAATTTATCCAGTATGTACTTTCTTTAAGGAGGTGTGTATGTCTAAAAATAGTTATATATTTTTAGTTTTTGTTTTTTTAATTAGTCAGTCCGCGTTGAGTTCTGCCGCCGAAGACCAAAAGATAAAATCAGCAACGCCCTCACCCAAAACAACCTCAACTCCCGCCGCGTTAGCTGATACTGAAAATTCTCAAAAACAAATTCTTCCGGAAACCTTAACCAACAAAATCCGCCACTTGGCCCGCGATTATATCGAAGAAAAGGCTGGTTCGGCTGGAACTCTCGATGTTGAAGACCCAGAAGTCAACACGACCCGCAAGCTAAGCTTTGAAAGCGTTCAGCAGGATATCGGCAAGGTCACGGTCAAAAACGTCTCAAGTTACGTTGTTCATGTGAATATGAAAGACGTCCGTACCAACGAACAAGTGGATGTTGATGTGGACATTAACGAACAGGCTGGCGTGTATAGTGTGGTGAATGTTGGTGTCTATAAAGTCAGCGGCACGCCGCGTTACATCTATGACGATAAAAATAACCGGGTTCCTGTTTCAGTTGTTACTGAATCAAAATAGTTTATTCGGTTTATTGAGAATTGAATAAAATTTTAAGTGATTGAAAGGAGGGAAGGCATTGGGGCGAATCAGTCACATGCCACCGGAAGAACGGTTTACCAGGACCACCTTCGGTGTGATTATGATCTTCAGTGCGTTAGTATCATGGGGAAAGTGGGTTATTCTTGTTTTAGGCATATTGTTTATTATTTCAGCGTGGAATGGCTACTGTGCCACATGTGAAATCTATAAAAAATTAATGAATGCTCCTAAAGAGCAGTAATGGAGGAACTAAATGGAAAAGCGGATATTAATGACGTTGGCTCTTACGGCTGGTCTAATGGTTACAGGCGCTCAAATAAGTTTCAGCGAAGACGCCATGAAAATGAGTGATACAAAAGCAGGGCAAACAGTGGCCGCTGCAGCTGCTGCCGCGACTGACTCAGCTGCCGGCGCTGCGGACAAAATTGATGTTGGTAACAAAATTTGTCCGATGGAAGGAATGGCAATTGAAGACGGAAAAGGTTTTCCAGTAGAATATAAAGGAAAGATTTATCATGTTTGTTCCGCGGCCTGCGTTACAGCTTTTAACAAAGATCCAGAAGCCGCTGTAAAAAAAGTGGAAGAAGAATTATCCAAGAAGAAAGATGACGCCGCTGCTGCCGTTGTCGATAAAATGGACGCAATGAAAGCCGATACCGGAACTGAAAAGATGGACGATACCATGAAAGCCGCCGAGGATAAAAAGTAATCGGCGTTTCAAAACAAATGCTAGCATATGATAGCATAAGGGCAGCTCAAGAAATTGGGCTGCCCCTTTTTCTTATGTTTCATTTTGCCTTCTTTTAGCGAAAATGTTACACTTTTTTTAGATCACTAATCAGGAAAGAATATGTATCACCCACAAAAATATAAATTTTTCAAACTTATTTTAGTCCTTGTATTTATTTTATCGGGTAATTTTTCTGCTCAAGCTGTAACTATGAATAAAAAGAAACACCGTCCTGAACCTCCCAAAGAAGAAACACCGCCGCCGTATACGGACATCAATAACAAATTTTGTATCGTGGATTACACGCCAATCCGAGATGGAAAAGAATATTACGTTTTTTATAAAAGAAAACGATATAAGATTTGTTCCCAAAAATGTCTGGGGCTGTTTAAACTGGATCCGAAACGTTATACGGACCGCTGGGATCAAATTGAAAATGGAAAAGTAGAAATGATCGAACCGGAAAAACCAGATCCGGAAGGGCTTGGCCCGTAGAGAAATAAAAATTCTTGAAATTTTTTATGATGAATAAAGTATCGCTGTTATAATGACCGCACTTAAGCAAGATCTAAGCTAACCCGACTTTTTCATCTCGTCTAAACATCTCACGCCATTAGAAAGTTCAGCAAAAAGGATCAACTTTTAAATTTGTATGGATCCCTGGCAAAATATAGGCCAATTATCACTCCCTGAAATCCGCGCTTTACAGAATCAAAAACTTCATCAATTCATCAACCAGCAAGTTTATCCTTTTAGTCCGTACTATCAGCGGCTATTTAATGAAAAGAAGATTGACACCCGCCGTATTGTTACCGTCGATGATTTGAAACACATTCCATTTACTTCAAAAGCGGATTTCATAACTCAGCCCAATCAGCCGGAAAAATCCCGTGATTTTATTCTTCAACCCGACAAAGAAAAAATAAAAAAGTTTTGGCCGGCATCGCGCGTTCTTGGCCTGGGCTTAAAATCTTTGCAACACGGTTCGGCTTTTGTTCAAGAAAAGTTAGCCCAAGAGTACCGTCCGATTTTCATGACCTTCACAACCGGAACGACCAACACGCCGGTTTCGTTTCTTTATTCAAAATATGACATTGAAAATTTATACCTTTCGGGCGCGCGGATGTTGAAATTGTTTGGTATTGAAGCTAGCGAACGGGTGGTTAATATTTTTCCCTTCGCGCCGCACCTGGCGTTTTGGCAGGTTGTGTTTGGTGGATTTTCTTCTTGCGTTCTTATTTTAAGTACAGGCGGTGGAAAAGTGATGAGTTCCGACGGAAATATCAACGCTATTTTGAAAATGAAACCCTCTGTGATTCTCGGCGTTCCAAGTTATGTCTATCATCTTTTACGTTTGGCCCAGGAAAAAGGATGCCGGATGGATTTTGTAAAGCGGGTTGTTTTAGGTGCGGCGGCGGTAACGTCACCATTTAAACTGAAATTATTTAATTTGCTAAAAGACATGGGCGCGAAAGATGTTTCCATCTTTGGAACGTTCGGTTTTACCGAAGCCCGCTCAGCGTGGGCCGAATGTCCGTCGCCGGAAGGGACCAGCAGCGGGTACCATCTTTATCCTGATAAAGAAATTTTTGAAATTATTGATCCCGAAACAGGCGAAGTCAAAAAAGAAGGTGAAGATGGTGAAATTGTTTACACTTCAATTGATTCACGGGCGAGCAGCGTCATTCGCTATCGCACCGGCGATTTCGTCAAAGGCGGCATCACGTATGAACCCTGCCCGCATTGTCGTCGGATAGTGCCAAGGCTTTCCAATCAAATCTCGCGCATCTCGGATATTAAAGGCCTGCGGCTTTCTAAAATTAAAGGATCGTTGGTTGATCTAAGTCATTTCGCGGATATCTTAAACGGGTTTGATTTAATTGTGGAGTGGCAGGTTGAAATCCGCAAAAAGAATAATGATCCGGATGAAGTCGACGAACTTGTTGTTTATCTGTGTTCGAAAGATAACGCCACGATTAACCGTGAAGAATTCTGCGACGCACTTAAGAAAGCGATTATGAATGCAACTGAAATCAGTCCGAACACCATTGTCTTTTGTTCGTTACCGGAAATTGTTAAACGTTTGGAACTCGAAACGGCTTCCAAAGAAAAAAGGATTATCGATTGTCGGCCGAAGTAAAAACTAATGAACCCATCTACACCCCCCCGGGGTGTAGATGGGTTTGAGAAATCGTAAAAATCTATTTTTTCTTAATTAAGAGCGTGCGATAATCATATAGCCTGAAAGAGGATAAGAGAATGAATAGAATCGCGATCGTCGATGGAATTCGAACTCCCTTTATCAAAATGGGAACGCTTTTTAATGATTTAAGCGCCCAGGCGTTGGGCCGGATCGCCACCCGTGAGCTTATCGAACGCACTGGCATTGATGTTAATCAAATTGATGAAGTTATTTTTGGAAACGTCGCCCAGCCGCCGGACGCGGCGAACATTGCCCGCATCATCGCTCTTTTAAGCGGCATTCCTATTACCAAACCTGCCTTTACTGTTCATCGTAACTGCGCGTCGGGTCTTGAATCCGTTACAACAGCGGCTTTAAAAATTCAGACCGGCGAAGCGTCCTGCATTTTAGCCGGCGGCACGGAATCGATGAGCAACATTCCTTTTTTTCTGACCAAAGAATTGCAGGAAATTATTTTTCAATTTAACCGCGCCAGAAGTCCAATCGAACGCTTACAAGTTTTAACCAAAGTCCGCTGGAATTATCTTTCTCCTAAAATCGGTTTGAATTTAGGATTAACTGATCCCATCTGCGGATTAAATATGGGCCAGACCGCCGAGGTCTTGGCCAAAGAATTCGGACTTTCCCGTCAGGACCAAGACGCCTTTGCTTTAAAAAGTCATTTGCGCGCGATTGCGAGCCGTGAGATTTTAAAAGAAGAAATTGTGACAGTCATCCCTGCGCCGAAATATAAAACCGCGGTTGCGACCGATAATGGCCCACGGGAAAATCAAACCATGGAAGCCCTCGCCAAATTAAAACTTTTTTTTGACCGATATAATGGAACAGTGACCGCCGGCAATTCCAGTCAAGTGACCGACGGCGCTGTCGCGCTTTTGGTCATGAGTGAACAAAAAGCTAAAGAATTAAATTTACAACCGCTCGGCTATCTAAAAGCTTTTGCCTTGGCCGGCGTTGAACCGCAGCGCATGGGCATTGGTCCGGCGCACGCGATTCCTAAAGTTCTTAAGAAAGCCGGAATGACGATTAAGCACATGCAGGCCGTTGAAATTAATGAAGCGTTCGCGGCGCAAGTTTTAGCGTGCGTTAAACTTTTGGGAAGCGAGAGCTTCGCTCAAGAATTTGGTTATCAGGGTTTGACCGGAAGTATCAATCCGGACATTTTAAATGTCAACGGCGGCGCGATTGCTTTGGGCCATCCCGTCGGAGCAAGCGGCGGCCGGTTGATTCTTACGATGCTCAAGCATTTAAAACGGAACAATCTCAATGTTGGAGTCGTATCTTTGTGCGTTGGTGGTGGGCAAGGTGCGGCGGTGGTTTTGGAAAGGGATTAAAAGAGGGGTTAGGGTTTAGGGGATAGTTTTAATCGCGATGTAATATTGAGGAAAATTATGTCACTTTACTTAAGAGTGGTCGATAAGATTGGAATGATTGAATTTGATCAAGAAAACGCCAAAGTCAATCTCTTAACCGCTGACAATCTTAATAAACTCGATATGATTTTGGACCAGATCCAGCAGCGCAATGATTTGGTTGCAGTTGTTATTAAAAGTTTAAAGAAAGATGTCTTTATCGCCGGTGCGGATATCAAAGAGATTGAAGGCATCCGCGAAGTGAAAGACGGCGAAGCCAAATCGCAAGCCGGCCAGCGGATTTTAAATAAGATTGAAGATTTAAAAGTTCCGACGATCGCGCTCATCGATGGTGTTGCGCTGGGCGGCGGATGTGAACTGGCGCTGGCCTGCCGTTATCGGCTCGCGACTTTTAATGACAAAGTCAAAATCGGTTTGCCGGAAGTTAATTTGGGATTTGTTCCTGGTTTTGGCGGCACGTATCGTTTGCCAAAACTTTTAGGACTCACACGTGCTATGCCGATGATTTTAAGCGGTAAAGTGATTGGTCATTTAGAGGCGCAAAAGATTGGATTGGTTGACCGGCTTTTGTCGCCGGCGAATTTGGATGAAGCAATCAAAGCTTTTGCGCGCGAGGTTTTAGAGAAACCGCGGGATTTGGTTATCCGTCCGCGTAAAAACGATCTGCGCGCCAATTTTCTTGAGAAGACTGGAATAGGCCGCGCGATATTTTTTAAAGAAGCGCGCCAATCTGTTTTAAAAATGACCAAAGGTTTTTATCCGGCGCCGCTTAAAGCGATTGATGTCGTTCAATCCACGATCGATCTTAACCGCAATCAAGCGCTTTTTATTGAATCCAAAAGTTTTGCTGAACTGGCCGTGACCTCCATTTCTAAAAATCTCGTCCGGGTTTTTTATTTGACGGAGAAATTTAAAAAATGGCTTCCGCCGGGAACAGAAAATATAAAACCAAAATCCATTAAAAAATGCGCCGTTCTCGGCGCTGGCATTATGGGCGGAGGCATTGCTCAGATTTTAAGTTATAAGGGAATCTGGGCGAGAATTAAGGATGTGAACGCTGAATCGATTGGCAAAGGTTATAAAGCCGCGGCCAAGGTTTATCAGGAATTAGTTAAAAAGAGGAAACTTAAAAAGCATGATGTTGACAACAAGATGGCCATGATCACAAGCACGCTTGATTACAGCGGTTTTAAAACCGTTGACTGCGTGATTGAAGCTGTGGTTGAAAATATGGAGGTTAAGAAAAAAGTTTTTAAGGAATTAAGTCAGGAGGTCGGCCCCGACGCTATTTTGTGCACGAATACCTCAGCCTTGTCGGTAACTGAAATGGCCAAGGAAACTAAAGACCCGAGCAAGGTCGTTGGCTTTCATTTTTTTAATCCGGTCCACCGTATGCCGCTGGTTGAAATTATCAAAACAAATCAGGTGTCACCCCAAACGCTCACGACTGCATTTGGTTTGGCCCGTCGTTTAGATAAAACACCGATTTTAGTTGAAGATAAAGCCGGTTTTCTCGTCAACCGTATCTTGTTAAGTTATATGAATGAAGCCGGCCGGCTGTTCGAAGAAGGCGGTACGATTGAAGAAATCGATAGGATCATGACGGATTTCGGCATGCCGATGGGGCCGTTTACGCTTTCGGATGAAGTCGGACTTGATGTCGGAATTAAAGTGCTTCACATCCTGGAAGAAAGTTTTGGCCACCGTTTTAAACCGGTTGAAACCTTTGAAATGATTGCTGCTGAAAAATTGTTCGGAAAAAAATCCGGAAAAGGATTTTATATTTACGGGAAGACCAAAGTCGTTAACCTGCAGATCGACAAACTTAAACCTAAAATGCCTCAACAAAAATTTGACACGCAGGTGGCCTTAAAGAGGATGATCTATGTCATGGTTAATGAAGCGGCGCGTTGTCTGGAGGAAAAGATTGTTGATGGCGTTGACAGTGTGGATTTGGCGATGATCTTAGGCACAGGGTTTCCGCCTTTTCGCGGCGGGCTTTTACGCTACGCGCAGTCCATCGGGATCGATGCAATTTTGCATGACTTAAAATGGCTGGAGGTCAAATGCCAGTCGGACCGTTTTAAACCTTGCGAATATTTGTGGACCCTCAAGGCTGCCGCGGAGAGCGCGTCAAAAAAATCAGCGTGATACAACCAATGATGTCATTCCTGCCGAAAAGATTGTTTCTTGGTGGTGTACTTGTCCTTGCATTTTTAACCGGTTGTGCTCAAGACTCAGCAACGTATTCGAATAAAACTTACGGCTTTCAAGTCCGTTATCCCAGCGACTGGAAATTTAAAGAAAATATTAACGGAACGGTTGTGACTTTTATAGCGCCGAAAAGCAGCAAGTTTGCGGCGTTTCAAGAGAATCTCAATATCATTGTTCAAGATCTATCCGCGCATCCTTTATCTTTGAAGGAGTACAGCAAACAAGCCGTCGGACAGCTGACAGCGATGTACAACAATGTCGAGATTCTGGACACCGATTCTATAATCATGTCCAATCTTCCGGCGACAAAAATCGAATATCTTATGAAAGCGGAATTTAAGATTAAATTAATTCAAGTCTGGACGGTCAAAGACAAAAAAGCTTATTTGATAACGTTTAGCGCTGATGCGGACCGCTTTGATCAATATAAGGGAAAAGCGATGGGTATTATTAAATCATTCAAACTTAAATGATGATCTTAAACAAAGAAATTAAAAAGATCGAACCTTTATGCCGCGTTTTCGGTGAATGCGGAGGATGCTTATATCAAGATCTGCCTTATGAAGTGGAATTATCGATTAAAGAGACATATTTAAAAAAAATTTTCAAAGAACAGTTGAATCTACCTGTGGAAATTTTTGAAAAAATTTTGCCTTCGCCTTCACCTTATCATTACCGGAATCGATTGGATCTAAAATTATTGCGCCGCAAAGACGGACAGATTCAAATTGGTTTTTCGCCCGAAGGGCGTTTTAAAGTCGTTGAAGTTGAAAGTTGTCCTATTGCCCGTCGGGAAATATCGGAATTTTTACCGGAATTGAAACGCCAAGCGGTCGCCAAACTTCCGCCGAAATACCGTGTCGCTAATCTGGTTGTCCGTTCGGGTGATGAACGCAACGTTTTTTGGGGCGGGATCGGCCGGCGTTCGCTTGAACAAAACGTGCAGGATTTTTTATCGACAACCGTAAACGGTAAACGGATTTTTTATAGCTTAAGCACTTTCTTTCAAGCGAACTTGGATATTTTGCCGGGCGTCATGGCTAAAATAAATTCTCTCGTTGAGTTTGGAACGGAGGCAATTTTTTTTGATCTTTATGGCGGCGTTGGTTTATTCAGCATCGCCTTGGCTGAGCGGGTTAAAAAAGTTTATTTGATTGAAGAGAGTCCGGCTTCTATTAAATTGGCCTGGTTTAACAAAGGGTTTCATAACCTGAATAATTTAGAAATTATCGAAGGCCGGGTGGAAGAATATTTGCCGAACTTACTTAATATGATCACTGAGACTCAGCCGATTGCTTTTATCGATCCGCCGCGCAATGGCCTAAGCCCGTCGGTGCTGGAGGTTTTAAGTCAGGCGCGGACACTGTCTAAAATTCTTTATCTGTCATGCCATCCGGAATCGCTGGTCAGGGATTTAAAATTATTTTTAACTCAAGGATGGCAAGTCACTAAAGTTTGTCCGTTTGATTTTTTCCCGCGGACAAAGCATCTGGAAACCTTTGTTATTTTAGAGCCCAAAAAGTAAAAGGAAATACAATGAAGCATGATAAAACTCCTTACGAAAAACAAATCTTTGTCTGCACCAATGATCGCAAGAGCGAGGGAGCAAGCTGTGGCGATCAACAGGGTGAAATGATTTTTCAGGAATTACGAAGGATCGCTAAAGAAAGAGGACTCCATCCGCGCATCCGTGTCGCCCAGGCCAAATGCTTAGGACAATGTAAAATCGGCTGCAACGTTATGATTTACCCCGGTGAGGTCTGGCATAGCCATGTCACCATGGAGCATGTCCCGGCTTTAGTTGAGCAATACTTGAAGGAAGTTTAAAAGCATTGAAATTGAACGCGAATCAGCGCGAATTAAAGACGTGAATAAATATTCGCGACCATTCGCATTCAATTTGCGTTGATTTGCGTTCAATTGATTTTTTAAATAAGCGACAAACAAAAAAATCAATCGTTCATTGATTTTTTTAAGCAGCCTTTTATAATTTCAGTTGCCTTTTTGCCTCCACAACTCTCGTCAATTCTTTCCATCAAACATCCTATGTCTGGTTCGCCTTTGTTAAGAAAATAAATTTTGCTTGTAGGCGTTCACTTTAACTTTAAGGAGAGTATGTTATGAGCATGTTTGATAAGAATATCAGCGCGGAAAAAAGAGAGTCCCTGGAATTGGCTGAGGCGTCCCGTGAACAGGAATGGAAATACCCGAGCTTTGCGCTCAAGCTCTTTCATGGTGTTCTTGATTGGAAATTAATTTATCCTTTTCCTACCCAACCCCCTGCCGATAAAAAAGCGGGCGATGAGTTTATTGCCAAACTAGAAAAACTCCTTAAAGAAAAATTAGATCCGGACGCCGTTGACCGCACGGGCATTATTCCCGACGAGGTTATGCGGGGTCTAGCGGAACTCAAAGCTTTCGCGATTAAAATTCCCAAAGAATACGGTGGGTTGGGCCTGGGGCAGATTAATTATAACCGCGCGATTCATTTGGTTGCGAGTTTCTGCGGGTCGACTGCGGTTTTACTTTCCGCGCATCAAAGTATCGGCGTGCCTCAGCCATTAAAATTATTTGGAACCGAAGCCCAAAAGAAAAAATATCTGCCGCTTTTCGGCCAGGGAACGGTTTCGGCTTTTGCCTTGACTGAAGCGGGCGCCGGTTCCGACCCGCGGCAGATGACAACGACTGCCACCCCGATTGAAGGCGGGAAATATTTTTTAATTAACGGTGAGAAGTTGTGGTGCACCAACGGTCTGATCGCGGGCGTGATCATCGTCATGGCTGTAACCCCGCCTAAAATGGTGAAGGGTAAAGAACACAAGCAGATCACCGCCTTTATCGTCGAGACAAACACGCCCGGTTTTGAAATCGTTCACCGCTGTCAGTTTATGGGTTTGCACGGTATTCAAAATGGATTGATCCGTTTCAAAGATGTGAAGGTTCCGCGGGAAAATATTATTTTAGGTGAAGGCGAAGGTTTGAAACTGGCTTTGATGACGTTAAACACCGGACGTCTAACGCTTCCGGCCGCGTCAACCGGTATTTCAAAATGGTGTTTGCATGTGTGTCGTCAATGGACGGTTAAACGCAAACAATGGGGCGCCGCGATCGGTGAACATGAAAGTATTGGTTTAAAATTAGGATATATCGCGAGCCATACTTTTGCCATGGATGCGATGAGCTGGCTGACCTCAACGATGGCGGATGATAAAAATCGTGATATTCGTTTGGAAGCGGCGATTGCCAAATATTTTTGTACCGAACACAGCTGGAAGATCGCGGATGAAACTTTGCAAATCCGCGGTGGCCAGGGCTATGAACAATCCTCGTCGCTGAGAAAGCGCGGCGCGGATTATTATCCGGTTGAACGGGTATTGCGTGATGTGCGGATTAATTTAATTATTGAGGGAACCAGTGAGATCATGCATCTTTTTATCGCGCGTGAGGCTTTAGATCCGCATTTGAGCCGGATTAAAAGTATTTTGGACCCGCGCACACCGATCGATAAAAAAATTAAAGCCGCTTTTTCCGCCGTCGGTTACTATGCCTTATGGTATCCCAAACAATGGATTCCTGGTTATGACACCGCGAATACAAATGGGGTGCCAGAGATCTTGGTTGATCACGTCATTTATATTCAACAGACCAGCCGGCGTTTGTCGAGGACAATCTTTCATCAGATGATGAAATACCAGCAGAAGCTTGAGTCCAAGCAAAGTATTTTAAATCGGATGGTTGATATCGGTACTGATCTTTTCGCGATGGCCGCGGCTTGTTCTTACGCCGATCATCTGGCAAAACACGATAAAGAAAAAACCAATGCTTTAGAGCTCGCTGATTTATTTTGTCTTCAAGCCCGTCGGCGTATTGAAGATGCTTTCCGGAATAATGCAAGCAATGATGACCGTCAGCGTCTGGCGATCGCTCGTAAAATCATGATCCGCTCTTTCGAGTGGATGGAAAACGATATCATTAAATAAAATTTTTAAAATGGTCATGAACGAATTTTCTCGTGTCTTTAATAAATTTGCTATCCTGAAAAAGATCCCCATCTTTTCTCACCTGACGTGGTTTGAACTGCACACCATCGCCAAGAAAAGTGAATTGGTTGATTATGGAAAAGGTGACATGATCCTTAAGGAAGGGTCAGCGCCTGATGCCTTTTATTGTCTTATCTCCGGCCGAGTGCAGGCCTACGGCACCAGCGTAACCGGGCATAAAGAAAATTTGGAATTTATTTTACAGGGAACGCCGTTTGGAATTGCGTCACTTTTTACCGGGGACAATCATAGTTTGAATTTTGAAGCGCTCAATGATTCGGTGGTTTTACGAATCCCCAAAGAAGATTTTACCGCGATTTTAAAAAGCATCCCGCATTTAGGCATTGAATTCAGCCATACGCTTTCTCGTCGGATCCAGCAGCGCGCGATTCATAAACGGCATGACGTTGAGAACATGATTATTTCGATTTATAGTCCCGTTAAAGGATCTGGAAGTTCAACGTATGCGATGAATTTGGCATTAAGCTTAGAAAAAGAAACGAACAGTAAAGTTCTTTTAGTCAACATCAGTTCAAATTTAAAACCAGAAGAACCTTTGCCATCGGCAACAAGTGAAGCTTCACCGCAGTGGAAAAAAACGCCGGTTAAATTGCGGACAATTGTCGATGATCATCAAAAAATTTTGGCTCAGATTTCGTACGGTGATCGGAATTTAGATTTGCTGCAAGTTGTTTTTGATGCTGATGACCAACTTATTTTCAAGCAGATCAGCCAATTTGTGAGCACTTTAGTTCATGATTACCATTATGTGATCGCCGATTTGCCGAACGATATGGATGATGTGGTTTTGCAGACATTGACGCAGTCGGATCTTGTTCATCTCGTTTCACAAAACCGACGGGAAGATTTAAAGCTTGCCCGTTTGGTTATTGATGATTTGGGCCGCCGTTTAAAGGACCGTTTTTCGGTGGAAAAAGTTCAAGTTATTATTAGTGCCATGCATCCGCCGCAAAGCATTTCGCCACAGGAAATCAACGAAGTCCTCAATTACAATGTTGCGACCGTTTTACCGATTATGAACCGTGATGAATTGACCAAAACCATTATTGCTCACAGTATGACAGTCATGGTTCCTGATATATCAAGTCAATATGCGAAAGTTGTGCGCCGGATCGCGCGTAAAATTGGCGGTGTCATGGTCGGCTTGGTTTTGGGCGGAGGGGCAGCGCTGGGTATTGCGCACGTCGGAGTCATTCGGGTTTTAGAAAAGGAAGGAATTCCAGTTGATGTCGTTGTCGGCAGCAGTATGGGAGCGCTTATTGCCAGTCTGTGGGTGGTCGGAAATAAAGCCGATCAGCTGGAAACAATCGCCCGGGAATTTGAAAACAAAGTCGGGATGCTAAAATTGTTCGACCCGGTTTTTCCGCGATCGGGTTTTATCGGCGGGCGTTTGATTAAACTTTGGTTAAGAAAACATCTAGGTGATAAAACGTTTTATGACGCGCAGATTCCCACTAAGATTGTGAGTTATGATTTAATCCGACGGGAAGAACAGATTTTAGAAGAAGGCAGTTTGGTTGAAGCGGTCCGGGAAAGTATCGCGATTCCCGGCGTCATTGAACCGGTTTTCCGTGACGGGAAAATGATCATTGACGGCGGTGTTTTGAATCCTTTACCCGTCAATGTTCTGCGGGATATGGGGATTCATCGAATTATTGCGGTCAACGTATTGCAGTCTCCGACGGACGTTTCTAAGGGCTACGAACTTGAACAAAAGCAGATGCAGGACCAAGCCCTGGTTCCGTTTTTTGATGATCCGATGCGTTACTTAGGATGGCGGATTAAGAAAAAGTTGTACGTTAATATTCCAGACATCATCATCCGGACCCTTCAAGCTTCCGAATATGTTATCGCGGATAAAAGCGCAAGTGCCGCGGATGTTCTTATCCATCCAGATTTAGTCGGCATTAATTGGTTCGAGCTTTATGAGGTAGATAAATTGATTAAAAGCGGGGAAGAGGCCACGCGTAAACAATTGGCCGCCATTAAAAAACTGGTCGGCGTTTAAATTTTTTTAAAAATAAATTGCAACTTAGTTGCATTGTGTTATATTAACACCCATGAAAGATAAATGCGATATTCGGGAAATTTTACAGCACAAAGGTGTTGAGCCAACTGCTCATCGTTTAAAAGTTTTACGCGTGATTAGTGATACCGATAAAGCGCTTATGCCTAAAGATATTCTAAAAAAATTAAGGCATGCGTCGGACTTTGATAAAGTGACGCTTTACCGTATTTTAGATTTGTTTGTTGCGAAAAAAATTTTGCGGCGATTAACCAGCGTCGATGGCAATAGTTGTTATGAAATTATCTGCCAAGAACACAATCCTACACACGCGCATTTTATCTGCCGCTGTTGCGGCGTTATGAAGTGTCTTGAAGGTATTGACCTCGGACAGTTACAATCGACGATTAAACGTCAAATTAAATTAAAACACGAAACGTTGGATTTAAAACTGGAAGGCCTGTGCGCCGCGTGCGAAAAAGGAGAGGCATGAAAAAAAAAGAAATACGGTCACCATCAAAAGTGGATTACATCTTGGTTGAACTTGGTCATCATCTGCCGTATACGATCTTCGGCGTCAGCATGGGGCTGATGCTGGTCAGCATTTTAAGTTTTTTTGTGACGGTCATGCAGGCTGAGAAATATTTACCGCACGCGGCTTTCGAATTGTTTCATACATCGCATGCCAGCCATATTCTTTTTAGCGCGGTCACGACAACGGCCATGTTTTGGAAACATGAAAAAAGAATTTTAAAAGCAGTGATCATTGGAACTGCTGGATCGATTGGTATTTGTGCATTAAGCGATTCGGTTTTTCCGTCGATCGGCGGCAAATTATTCGGCCTTCATATGCCGCTGCATATCTGCATCATTGAACATCCTAATATCGTTTTGCCTTTCGCTATTTTTGGTGTGATCGCGGGTTTTTTAATTCCAGGGTCGATTGAGAAGTCCACACAGTATTCTCATTCTATTCATGTTTTGTTTAGCAGTATTTCCGCGATTTTGTATCTATTGTCATTTGGACTTGAAGATTGGATCCATTCGCTCGGCGGGATTTTTATTATTGCGGTTGTGTCGGTCATGATTCCCTGTTGTTTAAGCGGGATTGTGTTTCCACTTTTTTGCGTTCACCGCGGCTGCGCGCATGGGGATGCTTTGAAATGTGAACATGAAAGTGAAGTGAAAGTTTAACGTCGTTTGGACTCTAACGTTGAGCTTCGGCGAGCATGGTTTTGGCGTGGGTTAAAGCGATTGAACTTTCTTTTTCACCACTCATCATTTTGGCTAATTCCTCGACGCGGGCTTTGGAATCAAGAGATGTGACTTTTGTGACGGCCCGGCCTTTTTCAACGTCTTTGGTGACTTTAAAGTGTTGATGGCCAAAAGAAGCGATCTGCGGTAAATGTGTAATTAAAATAACCTGACGGTTTCGCGAAATCTCTTTTAACTTAGTCCCCGTTATAGTCCCCAGCCGCCCGCCAATTTGCGCGTCGATCTCATCAAAAATCAAAACCGGAATAGGATCAACCTTTATCAAAGCTTTTTTAAGAGCGAGCATTAAGCGCGCCGCCTCGCCGGAGGAAACAATTTGGGACAATGGTTTTAATGATTCGCCAGCGTTAGGGCTTATATAAAAGGTGACTTTATCCTGACCGTTAGCTCCAAGGTCCGTCGGCTCAACACGGCTTTCAAATTGAACATGCGCGATACCTAGCTCGGTTAATTCTTTTTCAATTGTTTTCTTGAGCGCTTGAGAAGTTTTTTGGCGCTCCTTGGTCATTTTTTGAGCAACGTCGCGTAATTTTTTTTCTTGAGTCTCTAATTTTTTAATAAGGGCGGTGTTGTTTTCTTCGAAATTTTTAAGAAGCTCCAGGTGGATTTTTGATTCTTCAAAAAATTGTTTAGCCTCGTCAAGTGTCGGACCGTATTTGCGTTTAATGTCTTCATATACATCGTAACGCCGGTTGATTTCTTTGGCTTCGCCTGGTTCGAAGGAAAGTTTTTGCGCATAATCGTTTAGTTCTGACATCAGATGTCTGGTATTTTCTTGAATGGCGTTAAGGTAATCATGCCATCCAGCGGTTTTATCATCAATTTGATTTAAACCGCGTAAAGGAGGGAAGGCTTGGCGGATGCGTTCGCTTAACCCTTGCTCATCATCCACAATCTGTAAAATCTGGTTGATGTAAGTATGGAGTTTTTCGGCGTTGTTTAAGCGGATTTGTTCTTGTTTAATTTCGTCGTAGGCTGATTCTTCTAAAGCAACTTCTTTAAGTTCATTGACTTGATGTTCCAGTAAATCTAAATCGCGCTGGCGGGACTGGCCGAGCTCTTGAAGTTCGTTGAGTTGTTTTTTGAGGTCGCGGTATTGAGTATATAAAGAATCATATTGGGTTTTAAATTCAGTGAGTGAAGAAAGTTTGTCAACAATATCCAAATGATATTCATCGGCAAAAAGCAGTTGATGATCATGGGCGCCGTGAAAATCAATCAGGTGATTGCCGATTTCTTTAAGCTGGGTCAGCGTGATAAAGAAACCGTTGATTTTAATTTTGCTTTTACCGTCGGGTAAGTGAGTGCGGTGGATAATGAGCTGCGATTCATCGACGGGCAGAAATTCGCCCACGATCTCTCGCAGGCGAATTTCTGCCCGCGCTAATTCGAAAACCACTTCCACCACGCAAGGAAGCTCAGGATTACGGATTTGCGAACTGCTCAAGCGTTCCCCTAAAACATAACGCAAAGCATCAATCACAATTGATTTCCCCGCACCTGTTTCGCCAGTCAAAACGTTTAAGTGAGGACCAAACTCAATGGAAAGTTTGTCAATAAGACTAAAATTTTGGATGGTTAAGTTGGTGAGCATAAAAATTAATTTTAGAAGTTAAGGAGAGAATTTTATTGTTTTGTTTTTTCGAAGCTCCTGTATGAAAATACAGGAGCGAAAAAAATGGACCGAGGGGGGATCGAACCCCCGACCTCCTGCTTGCGGAGCAGGCGCTCTCCCAAACTGAGCTATCGGCCCAATATCAAAAAAATAATTGGTGTTTATATTATCAAAACAAGTCTTTTCTCACAAGAATTTATTCCTTTCTGATGTCAGGAATCTGGTCAATAATTTCCAATATTTCCTAGTACTTCACGTTAGAACTGTCTATAATTTCTGGTCAGAAGTTAAATAATATTAATCAGTCTCTTCATTTGCCCATGCACCGTTTTTATTTACCCGAAACTCATTTAGAAAATTCCAATTTACTTGAAATCCTTTCGCCCACCGAAATTCACCACGTTAAAAACGTTCTGCGATTAAAAATAAACGATCAAATTGTTATTTTCACCGGAAAAGGGAAAGAAGCTGTTGCTAATATTGTGGAGATCACCGCCCAAAGAATTAAGGTACGTGTCGATTATGTTCTGCCGGCAGCGGTTTCCAAAAAAACAGCGATCATTCTCGCTTGCGCTATTCCTAAAAAATCGAAGTTTGAATTTATTATTGAGAAATGTACGGAACTCGACGTAGATGAGATTCATCCGGTCTTAACTGAACGCACGATTGTTAGGTTAAGTGAAAGAAATAATCAAAAAAAAGGTCGTTATCAAACGATTGCTATTAACGCGGCCAAACAATCCCATCGCATTATCATGCCGGTTATTCATCCGATTGTTGATTTTAGGCAATTTATTCAAACTTTAACGCTGCAAAGATCCGACGCCGCTTTTATTCCGACTTTGATCGGCGAACGCAAATCCTTACGTGAAGCCTTAACGTTACTAAGCCACCCCAAGAAAATAATTTTCTTTATCGGTCCTGAAGGGGACTTTACACCGATGGAATTGAACTCAGCGGTTAACAAAGGATTTTTACCAGTTTCCCTTGGCCCAACTGTTTTAAAAGTTGACACGGCGGCCATAAGTGCCGTGGCGTTGGCTAATTTATACTTTAATGATTAATTTTTCTCAAAAATTTTCCAGTGAATGCCGTTTTTCGTTAAGACTTTTTTTAACGGCCTTAATTCTGCGTTTGGTATTTGTTGTTTATCTGCAAGGTCATTATTTTTTCTACGATTATCCCGGAAGCGATGTTTTTTATTATCAAAACTGGGCGGATCGGATTTTAGCTCATGATCCGTCGACACGCGAAGTATTCTGGGGCCTGCCCTTATTTCCTTACTTTTTAGCTGTCCTTAAAACGTTCACCTTTAATTGCTCACCTTTGATTCATTTATTTAATTTAACGCTCGGGTCTTTCAACTGTGTTTTGGTTTATAAGGTTGGCCTTAAAATTTTTAAGGATCATCCTGTTATCGCGAAGATGGCTGGCATTTTAACGGCCACGAATTTTATTCTGATCCATTATGACTGGCTCATGATGCCGGTGACGTTGCTTATCACTTTAACGTTGCTCATTGTTTATGTTTTATTGGAGATAGAAGAGAAGCCGCTTAAGGAATGGTTTTATTTAGGATTGTTGATCGGGCTGACGATTTTGGGCGATGGGAAGTTTATGTTTTTCTTTGCTTTGATTGCGCTCTATTTTATTTTTAAAGAACGATCGCAACTAGAAAGCATTTTTAAAAGGGTTGGCTGTTTATGTATTGGTGTAGCGTTAATCGTTGGAGGTGTGGCCTTGCGAAACCGCATCGTGGGCGGTGACTGGATTCTTATCAGCGCGCAAAATGGATTGAGCTTTTATGTTGGGAACAATCCGCAAGCCACCGGAATTTTTAGCGTACCATCATTTATCCGGCCGACGCATGAAGGACAAGACATTGATCAACGTTTAATTGCCGAAGGCGTTTTGAAACGCCATTTAAAGCCGTCGGAGGTTACCCAATTTTGGCAGCAGAGAGGCTGGCAGTTTATCAAAAATTCGCCAGCGCAATATCTACAGCTGCTTAAAAATAAATTGATCGCCTTTTTTAAAGACAACGAAAACGCTTATGATCCGGACTTATTATTTCAGCGAAACCTTAAAAAATTCTTAAACTTTAACCCGTTATGGATGATGCTTCCATTAGCGATTATTGGATTAATTGTAAGTTTGTGCAGGAAACCAAAAGTTTTTCTTTTGTTGTTTTTGATCATCAGCCAATTAATAATCACTTTAATTTTTTTCTTGACCGACCGGCATCGCGCGACGTTGATTCCGTTTTTTATCCTATTAGAAGCATCCAGTCTTTATTGGCTTTGGCGAAAAATTATTCAGCATCAATACGTAAAAACCATTGGGGTTCTTTTCTTCGTCTGTATTTTTTATGTCATCTTCAAACCTGAAGAGCTTCCCGCCGAGGATGTGCGAGCCATTTGGTTGGCCAAGGCCGGGCCGGTTTTTGAAAAACAAAACAAGCTAAGGGAAGCGCGCAGCGCTTATGAACAGCTTCTTCAAAAAAATCCTAACGACGCGGATGCGCTTTATAATTTGGGGAATGTTGATTTTAAAGAAGGGAATTTTGAAAAGGCGGTTGTTCAGTACGAACACGTCATGAGTTTAGCGCCGTATTATTGCGATGCGCTATTCAATATGGCTTTGGCGTATGAAAAATTGGAAAAAAAGGAGAAAGCGGTTGAGCTATTCCAAAAGGTCAACCAGCTTCAACCCGCCAGTGACGCTTACTTTCATTTGGCCCAAATTCACCAAGCGCAAAATAATTGCGTTTTGGCGTTTGAAGAGTATCAAAAATCTATCAAATTAAATCCCAATCTTCAGAAAAAATTAATCCCTTTCATTGATGAGTGCCATTCCAGCCACAGTTCGCAATAAATTTGCTTCTTTTCCGGTATTTTAGTTTTGTTTCTTTTATAAGATTTTAATTGTCAACGATTTAGCTTGGTAATCGTCGGGATTATGCATTGACAATAAAAATATCCTCGTGTATAATTTGGGCCTTCAAATCAGGATAACGCAGGCGCATTATCCGCCGGAGGGAATACAAATTGACTTGGCTTTGTCTTATAATATAGGAGAAAAGAGCGCATAGTCTTTTTCCACATGAAGCCAGTAAAAAGGAAGGAAAGAATCATGGTTGAACCAAAAAAAACAGCAGAGATCGACCTCAAAAAGAAAGTCAATGAAACATCATCTCCGGATCTTAAAAAGACTCAAGAAAACGATAACAAACGTAAAGCCCTCGAGCTCGCCTTGTCCCAAATTGAAAAACAATTCGGCAAAGGATCAATTATGAAGCTTGATAGCAATACCGCCGTGAATATCGAAGCTATCCCAAGCGGATCAGTCGCATTAGATATTGCTTTAGGCATTGGCGGTGTTCCCCGCGGGCGGATCGTTGAAATCTATGGTCCAGAATCCTCCGGTAAAACAACTCTCACCTTAAGTATCATCACTCAAATCCAAAAATTAGGCGGCGTCGCTGCATTTATCGACGCTGAACACGCCTTTGATTCCAATTACGCCAAAAAAGTCGGCGTTAAATTAGACGAACTTCTTGTGTCCCAACCTGACACCGGCGAACAAGCGTTAGAAATTGCGGAAACGCTGGTGAGATCCAACGCCGTTGATCTCGTTGTCATCGACTCCGTCGCTGCGTTAACGCCCCGGGCCGAAATCGAAGGCGAAATGGGTGATGCGCATATGGGATTACAAGCCCGTCTGATGTCGCAAGCCTTACGCAAATTAACCGGTGCCATCAGCAAATCTAAAACCTGTGTCATTTTTATCAATCAAGTCCGTATGAAAATCGGTGTCATGTTTGGCAATCCAGAAACCACAACCGGCGGACGGGCCTTAAAGTTTTATGCCTCGGTGCGTATTGACCTGCGTAAAACAGAATCGATCAAGCTCGGCGAAGAAGTGATCGGCAGCCGGGTCAAAGCTAAAATTGTAAAAAATAAAGTCGCTGCGCCGTTTCGTGAAGCGGAGTTTGAAATTTTATTTAAAGAAGGCATTTCACACATCAGCGACATTCTCGATATGGGTGTTCAAACAGAAATCCTGCAAAAATCCGGTGCCTGGCTTTCATTCGAAAACGAAAAGATCGGCCAAGGCCGCGAAAGTGCCAGAAAATATTTAGAAGATAATCCCAAAATTCTCGGCAAGATCGAAAAGCAAATTCTTGAAAAGATGGGTGTCAAACGTTAACAACGCCCTTGGAGATAAATTACTCAATTGAGCGGCAACATCGCGTTCAATTGAGTAATTTACTTCTAAAGACGTTTGCATAAAAAATGAAGAAAGGAAGACAATTTGTTTCTTCAAATCTCTAACTTATTTAAAAAAAAATTGTGGATTGTTGTTCTCTCCGTAATTTTGTTTGTTTTTTCAGGTGTTAGCCTCGCCGCGGATGCCCCTAAAGCTGATGCGAAAGCAGTTCAATCCGGTGATAACAATTTTATAACGGCGGTTGAAAAAGTCGCGGAAACAGTCGGACCAACGGTCGTCGCGATTCGCACCGAACGAACCGAACGCATTAACCGCGGGTATGCGTATAGTCCTTTTGACGACGAGCTTTTTCAGCGGTTCTTTGAAGATTTTTTCGGCCAGCAATACACTCAGGAATATAAACGCGCCGGCCTCGGTTCAGGAGTGATCATTGATCCGCGCGGATATATCTTAACCAATCAGCATGTGATTGATGGCGCGGATAAAATTTTAGTGCGTCTGGCCGATGGCCGTGAAGCTGAGGGAAAATTAACTGGTTCCGCGCCGCGCAACGACTTGGCGGTTATTAAAATTGATTTACCCAACTTGCCGGTCGCAAAGCTTGGCAATTCTGATAATTTAAAAACCGGACAGTGGGTTGTGGCGATTGGTAATCCTTTCGGCTACTTGTTGAATAATCCTGAACCGACGGTCACAACCGGTGTTATCAGCGGTGTCAAACGATCGCTTCCCCGAACATCACAGCGGGATATTGAATTGACGGATTTGATTCAAACCGACGCGGCGATTAATCCCGGCAATTCCGGCGGACCTTTGGTTAATTTAAGCGGTGAGATTATCGGCATCAACGCGGCGATTTTTTCAACCTCCGGTGGCTATCAAGGGATGGGATTTGCCATTCCTAGCAATAGCGCGAGCCGTATTCTTAATCAGTTGATCAAAGGCGAAAAAATTACCTACGGCTGGATCGGTGTCAGCATTCAAAATATAGACCGCAGGCTCGCTGATTATTTTGGTTTAAATAACAATTTAACCGGCGCGTTAATTATGGGTGTTTTACCTAACGGCCCGTCGGATAAGGCGGGTTTAAAAAATGGTGATATCATTTTGAAGGTGGACAATGCTCCGGTGCATGACACAGCGGCTTTGATCACAACGATTGGTAACATGCCGGCTGGAAAAAAATTAACGCTTCAAATTTTACGTAATGAAAAAGAAATTCCTTTTAACGTAACCGTGGCGCCGCGTCCTGACTTTGACGAGAACGGTCAAATCATCGAAGAACAGTCGCCGGAACCACCGACGTCCGATGAATCCAATTCGTCCCCTGTCATGGATAATTGGCGTGGACTTAAGGTCAGGGATTTAATGCCGTCGGATTATCCAAAACCGAATTCAGATGAAATAAAAGGGGCCATTGTAAGTGAGATTCTTCCAAACAGCTTGGCGGAAGAAACTGGTTTAAAACGTGGAGACATTATTGTCAGTATGAATCAGCTGCCGATTGCCAGAGCCCAAGATTTTTACGCCAAGGCCGCCAAGGTCAAAGGCGATTGTTTGGTTCAAACGCCGCGTGGTTATTTTGTTATCAAAGCGAAATAGCATGTCTTTGGCGATGCCCAACGAGGAATTCATTCGCGCGAAAAAAATCGCGTTCCAGTTTCTCAAAGTCCGTAATCGAAGCGAAAAAGAGATCCGCCGGAAGTTTATTCAGAAAAAGATAAATGCGGAGGTGACAACTCAGACGCTGGATTATTTAAAAAAGCTCGATCTTGTCAATGATCGGCGATTCGCGCGGGACTGGATAACAATGCGCTTAGGGGTGTCATACGGCCTCAAGCGGATTTTTTTTGAATTAAAGGAAAAAGGGATTGCGAAAAGTATCATCGATGACGTTTTAACCGAAATCAAAGTTGATCGTCCCTATAATGAAGAAGATACAATCACGTGTGTCGTTCAAAAACGGATGCAGCGTTATAAAAACTTAGAACCTGAAAAAGCAAAACGGCGGATGTTTGAATATTTAGCCCGCCGGGGATTCTCTTTAGACAAAATTAAATCAACCGTGGAAAAATTATGAAAGCCAATGAAATCCGTGAAAAATTTTTAGATTTTTTTACCGGCAAAGCGCACACAATTGTCAGCAGTGATTCGCTGGTGCCCAAAGACGATCCGACAGTTTTGTTTACGACCGCAGGGATGCAGCAGTTTAAACGGCAGTTTTTGGGACAGATCGACAATTACCGCCGTGCGGCGACTTGTCAAAAATGCCTACGCACCGACGATTTAGATCAAGTTGGCAAAACGCCGTTTCATCATACGTTTTTTGAAATGCTGGGAAATTTTTCCTTCGGCGATTATTTTAAAAAAGAAGCCATTGCCTGGGGTTGGGAATTTTTAACGCAGGTTATGCAAATTCCCGCTGAAAAATTATGGGTTTCGGTTTACAAAGATGATTCGGAAGCTGAAGCAATCTGGCTCAACGACATTAAAATTCCAAAGAACAAGCTGGTTAAGCTGGGCGACAAAAGTAATTTTTGGCCGTCGGATGCGAAAGAAAAAGGTCCCAACGGTCCGTGCGGTCCGTGTTCGGAAATTTTTTATGATTACGGCGTTAACCCGAACTGTCCTAAAAAAGAAAAATGTGATCCGGACTGTAATTGCGGGCGCTTTGCGGAAGTTTGGAATCTGGTTTTTACTCAATTCAACCGCAAAGACGGCGGCGTTCTCGAACCGCTTCCGGCCAAGAATATTGATACGGGCATGGGTTTTGAACGCTTGGTTGCAGTTGTTCAGGGCAAAAAATCGAATTTTGAAACTGATATCTTCGTGCCGATTCTAAATTTAATGGACCAGGTTTTCACCAAGGCGAAGTGTCAATTACCGAAAACTGAACGGTTAATTGTTGCGGATCATATCCGCGCGGTTGTTTTTGGCATTACCGACGGAGTTATGCCTTCCAATGAAGGCCGCGGGTATGTGATTAAAAAATTGATTATCGATATTACGGATCTTTCGCTGCGCGGTGGAGCGAGTGAACCGGTTATCCATAAACTCGTGCCAGGTGTTGTTGACGCGATGCAGGAAAAGTATCCGGAGATCGCAAAGAAACAAAATGACATTACTGCCACCATCAAAAGAGTTGAAGAGGCTTATTTGAAAGTGCGTCGCGAACAAATTCCGGAATTGTCCAGAGAATTGGAAACGGGCATTCAAACCACGTCGAGCGTAGAACGCGTCAACCGTTTGGGACAAATCTTTTTTAACTATCGCGATACACACGGGCTGACGCTCTCAACGATTTTAGATACAGCTAAATCCGTTGGAATTACAGCACCAGATGAAGCCGCCGCTGTCAAACATTTCGAATCCTTAATGGAACAACAAAAAAACCGTTCCCGCGCCGCAAGCAAAATGACCGGCGATGTTTTTGCGGATGCTGATTTAAATTTAAATGTTTTGAAAACCCAATTTTTGGGCTACGAGCAATTTAATGGAAACGGCCGAGTCTTAAAATTATTTTTGGATAACAAAGAAGTTTCCGAAGCACAAACCGGTGACACAGTCAAAATTGTTTTAGACCGCACACCTTTTTACGCTGAATCCGGCGGGCAAGTGGGAGACACGGGGGTTATGACAAAGGCCGATGCCCGGGTGCGTGTTAACGATACGCAAAAGATCGCAGATGTTTTTATTCACACGGCAGTCATTGAACAAGGGCGTTTGGCCGTCGGTGATTTACTTGAATTAATGGTTGATTCTAAGCGTCGATTAGCTATTATGCGTAATCATACGGCGACGCATTTACTGCAGGCGGCGCTGCGTAAAATTTTAGGCAGTCATGTCCAACAACAAGGTTCGCTCGTCGCCCCAGAGCGGTTACGTTTTGACTTTACGCATCCACAGGCGATTTCGAAAGAACAATTATGGGCGATTGAGACGCAAATTAACCAATGGATTCAAGAATGTAATGGTGTTGACAAAAAGGTCATGAGTATAAGTGAAGCTAAGGAAAGTGGGGCGCTGGCCTTTTTTGCAGAAAAATACGGCGAGACTGTACGGGTTGTTTCAATTGATGGTTATTCCAAAGAATTCTGTGGCGGAACGCATTTAAATTTTACCGGTCAAATCGGTTTGTTTAAAATAACGGCGGAAAGCGCCATCGCTCAAGGCATCCGCCGCTTGGAGGCGATGACGGGAACTTCGGCTGTTGAACTAGTTCACGAGCAGGAAAAACAATTAGAAGACATCGCACAACTTATCAAAGCACCTTTTCAAGAAATTGTTGAACGCGTGGCGAACCAAACTCAGCGCCTTAAAGATGTTGAGAAGGAAACTGAGCAATTACGTTTTGAATCAATTAAACATTCGCTTGATGAATTGATTCAAAAAGCGGAAGTGGCTGGTGGTTCGAAAATAATCACACACCTTTTTAAAAATGTTGATGCTACTTTTTTAAGAAAAGTTGCTGATTTACTGAAACAGAAAAGCCAATCCTCGATCATTACGCTCGGCGGAGAAACGTCATCGAACGCTTTTATTTTGCTTGCGGTCAGCGATGATTTGGTCAAAAAAGGAATCAAGGCCAGTGAGCTCATCAAAACAATTGCGCCCGTCATGGGAGCAAGCGGCGGCGGCCGGCCGGAGTTGGCGCAAGCCGGTAGTAAAGAAGTTGACAAGCTTAAACCAACACTTGAGCAGGCGCGTAAAATCATAAAGGAATCTCTTTCTAAATGAAAATTTTGAAACAATCCGGCCAAGGACTTCAAGCTCTTTATAATCGCCAGCTTTTCGCACGCAAGCGTCAAATTGAAGAGAAGGTCACACAGATCATTGATGACATTAAGTTAAACGGGGATGAAGCCGTTTTAAAATACACCCGCAAGTTCGATCACGCCAAACTCACCGCCAAACAAATCCGCGTTGATGAAAGTGAAATCAGCGGTGCTTTCCAAAGCATTACCAGTGAATTTGTTGGCACACTCAAATTTATTATCAACAACGTCGAGACTTTTTATAAAAAGCAGCTCAAAAGACCCGCCCGCGTTCATACGCAAGAAGGCGTGTTGTTAAAAGAAAATATTTTACCACTGGATGCGGTAGGAATTTATATTCCTGCTGGAACAGCGCCCTTGGTTTCATCGGTTTACATGACGGCAATTCCAGCGAAAGTCGCCGGAGTTAAGCGGGTTGTCATTGCAACTCCGCCCAATCAGCAAGGTCATATCAACCCTTATATTTTGGCGGTCGCTAATCTTTTGAAGGTCAATGAAATTTACAAAGTCGGCGGCGCGCAGGCGATTGCGGCGTTGGCGTTAGGAACCAAATCGATTTCCAAAGTTGATAAGATTGTTGGTCCGGGCAACATGTATGTGACGGAAGCCAAACGCCAGCTTTTTGGTTATGTGGATATTGATATGCTCGCGGGTCCGACGGAAGTTGTCATTATCGCGAACCATTATAGCAACGCCGATTATGTGGTCGCGGATATGGAAGCGCAGCTTGAACATATCGGCGGCTTGGCAATTTTGATCACGACTTCTAAGCAATTATTGCGTCAGGTCAAAAAACGTGTTTCGAAAGGTTACGCCATCTTGGTCAAAAATATGGATGAGGCTGTCGTGATTACGAATCAAATCGCGCCCGAGCATCTGCAGATTTTAATCAACAATCCGATGGGTATCGCGAAAAAAATTACGAATGCCGGCGCGATCTTTCTTGGACCATTTAGTCCGACGGCGATTGGCGATTACGTTGCCGGACCAAGTCATGTTTTACCAACGCTTGGCACCGCGCGGTTTTTTTCCGGCCTGTGCCTGTCCGATTTTACAAAAACGAGTCATATTATTTCGTATTCGAAAAAAGCCTTGGAAAAAATCCGTGATCCGCTCGATAAAGTCGCAACCATCGAAGGTTTAAGTAAACATTCGGAATCCATTAAAGTCCGTTTCGCATATTAATTTAAAAAAGGAAAAGCTCTTATGAACGCCCGCAAAGCTCAAATAGAACGCAAAAGTAAAGAAACTGAAATCATGGTTGATTTAAATGTCGACGGCCGCGGTGATTCAAAAATCAAAACGCCGATTGGTCTTCTAAATCACATGCTCGAGCTTTTTGCGTTTCATGGGTTTTTTGATTTGGCTTTGGAAGTGAAAGGCGATACGCACATCGACATTCACCACACAAATGAAGATATCGGAATTGTCCTCGGTAAAGCGTTTAAAAAAGCGCTGGATGAAAAAGAAGGGATCAAACGGTTTGGTTCAGCGTTTGCGCCGATGGAGGCGACGTTAGGACATAGTGTTATCGATATCAGCGGCCGGGGCTATTTTAGTTTTAATATCGATGCTCAGCCGACAGAAGGGGAGAACTACACTTTAGAATATCTCACGCATTTTCTAGAATCCTTAGCGCATCAATTAGGTGCGACCTTGGTTGTAACAGTTACGAATGCCAAGGGTGCTGATTTACATACGGTAACTGAAACAGTCTTTAAATCCCTAGGAATGGCGTTCGATCAAGCAACGCAGATTGATCCTCGTCGAAAAGGAGTGCCTTCGACAAAAGGGATTATTGATTAAACGAGGGATGAGGACGCTCAAATCGTCCATCCTCTCTCGTAAATTGAGTTAATTTTAAAATGATCGCAATTATCGACTATGGAATGGGAAATTTGCGCAGCGTTCAAAAAGCCTTAGAAAAAGTCGGCGCTCAAGCGGTTATAACCCAAAATCCATCTGACATCGACGCTGCTCAAAAAGTTGTCTTGCCCGGCGTCGGCGCCATGCAGCCGGCCATGAAGAAATTAGAAGAGACGGGTTTAACCGCAAGGATTAAAAAAACAATTGCCGCCAATAAACCTTTTCTCGGTATTTGTTTGGGACTCCAGCTTCTTTTTGAAAAAAGTTTTGAGGGCGGAGAAGTGAAAGGACTAGGAATAATTCCTGGCTCCGTTGAGCGGTTTCAATCGCTTAAAGTGCCTCATATGGGATGGAACCAGATTCAACTGCGCCAAGCCGGGTGTCCGCTTTTTAAAGGGATCAGCCCTCTTACAAATATGTATTTTTGCCACTCGTATTTTGTGAATCCAAAAGACAAGACAGTTGTCGCGGCGTCAACGGATTACGGCGTTAACTTTGCCTCGAGTGTTGCGTATAAAAATATTTTTGGCGTGCAATTCCATCCTGAAAAAAGCCAGACCGTTGGGTTGGCTCTTTTAAGAAATTTTGTCGCGCTATGATTATTTTTCCGGCAATAGATATTAAGGATGGGAAAGTCGTCCGTTTGCGTCGGGGAAAGTTTGACGAAGTCACTGTTTACTCGGAAAATCCCATTGAAGTGGCGCAAAAATGGGAAGCTGCTGGGGCGCAGTGGCTGCATGTCGTTGATTTAGACGGCGCGCAAACCGGGGTCATGAAAAATTTTGAAATCGTCCGCTCGATGGCCCAAACACTCCGCATTCCGATTCAAATGGGCGGCGGCATCCGAGAGAAAGCGAACATCGATCGGCTTTTCAGCGCTGGCGTTCAACGCGTCGTGTTAGGCACCAAAGCGATTGAAAACCGTTCTTTCTTAAAAAAAATTCTTGAAAAATGGCACAGCCGGATTATTTTGAGTCTGGATTGTTCCAACGGCATGGTCGCGTTAAAAGGCTGGACGGAAGTTTCAGAACTAAAAGCCGTTGATGTCGCGCGGGATTTAAAAACGATGGGCGTTGCAGCAATTGTCTACACAGACATCAGCCGGGACGGAATGTTGACTGGCCCGAATATTCCAGCGATGCAGAATTTATTGCGCGAAGTCGGCATTCCCATTATAGCGTCGGGCGGCGTGGCCACAATCGAAGACATTCAAGCTTTAAAGAAACTTGAGCCGCGTGGTTTGATCGGGGTCATCACCGGCAAAGCGATTTATGAAGGCCGTCTGGATTTAAAGGAAGCAATTCGATTATGCTCACCAAAAGGATAATTCCGTGTCTGGATGTTAAAGACGGCCGGGTGGTTAAGGGAATCAATTTTTTAGAACTCCGTGATGCCGGCGATCCGGTTGACTCCGCGGCTGTTTATAACGATCAAGGCGCTGATGAAATTGTCTTCCTTGATATAACCGCCAGTTATGAACGGCGTTCGATTTTTTTAGATGTGGTGAAAAAAACTGCAGAACAAGTTTTTATGCCGCTGACAGTCGGCGGCGGCATTAAAAGTGTTGCCGACATCCGTGATCTTTTGAATGCCGGCGCGGATAAAGTTTCGATCAATACCGCCGCGGTCAATGATCCACAATTGATCAAACAAGCAGCAGAGCGGTTTGGCAACCAATGTATTGTGGTTGCCATCGACGCCAAGAGAAATAAAAATCAATGGGAAATTTTTACCCACGGCGGCCGCACGCCAACGGGCAAAGATGTCATTAGCTGGGCGAAGGAAGTTCAAGATTTAGGCGCTGGTGAAATTCTTTTAACTAGCATGGATTTTGATGGCACAAAAAACGGTTATGATGTACCCTTGACCAAAGCTGTTTGCGAAGCGGTCACTATTCCGGTCATCGCTTCCGGTGGCGCCGGACGCCTGGAAAATTTTTACGACATTTTTACAAAAACCAACGTCGATGCGGCACTCGCGGCGTCGATTTTTCATTATGGAGAAATTCCTATTCCAGAAGTTAAACAGTATTTAAAAAAGAAAGGCATTGAGGTTCGGCTATGAGCGATGAAGTTCAATTAAAACCAGAAGAGCAGGTTATTCTAACGACTGAAACATTAAACCAATTAAAATTTAACAAAGACGGTTTGATTCCCGCGATCATTCAGGATTACAAAACCAAAGAAGTTTTGATGATGGCGTATATGAATCTTGAATCGGTTCAAAAAACAATTGAAGTCGGCAAAACCTGTTTTTGGTCGCGTTCCCGTCAGCAATATTGGGTGAAAGGCGAGACCTCGGGGCATTTTCAATTTGTGAAAGACATCGCCTATGATTGTGATTGCGATACGCTTTTAATCATGGTCGAGCAGATCGGCGCAGCGTGTCATACGTTTAAGCGTAGTTGTTTTTATCGAAGCATCAAAATGCCGAACAAAGCAGGCGACACAAAAAAATCATAACGCATGTATTTTCCGTCTAAAGAAGAATTTTTAAAGTTAAGTGCTCAAGGAAATCTGATTCCGGTTTATCGGGAAATCCTCGGTGATTTAGAAACGCCGGTTTCAGCCTACTTTAAATTATCGCAGGGCGCGAAGTATTCGTTTCTGTTGGAATCTGTTGAAGGCGAAGAGAAGGTCGCGCGGTATTCATTTTTGGCAAGAGACCCGGAATTGGTTTTTGAAAGTAAAGGCCGAAATGCCAAAATCACCGAATTTCACGACGGACAGCAAAAGACGCACACAAAAGAAATCACAGATTCACCACTCGAATTTATCCGTGAGATCATGGCGGGCTACAAAATCGTTGATATCCCTGGCCTTCCGCGGTTTTGCGGCGGGATGGTTGGATATATTGGTTATGATGTTGTAAGGTTCTTTGAAAAATTACCAAGTAAAACCCATGATGATTTAAAGCTACCGGATATCATTTTGGCGCTGGCGAAGAATTTAGTCATCTTCGATCACCGCAATCATAAAATTCAAGTGGTCGCTTGTGTCGCGGTTGATTCTAATGACAGCCCGGAAACGAAAAGTCAAGAATATGAACACGCTTTGCGCACAATTGACCGCACCGTTGGCCAAATCAACGGCGCCTTGCCGTCTTTGCCGGATGGTAGTTCGCAAAACCAAAAATTAGATGAACATTCGAACCTCACACCGGATAAGTTTCAAAACATGGTCAAGACTGCAAAGAAACATATTAAAGCCGGCGACATTATTCAGGTTGTTTTGTCCCAGCGTTTTGAAATTCCGGTCAAGACCGATCCCTTCAACGTTTATCGTGTTCTAAGAACCGTTAACCCGTCGCCGTATTTGTATTATTTAAATTTTAACGATGTGAAGATTGCCGGCTCTTCTCCCGAATTATTAGTGCGTGTCGAAGACGGTGTGGTTGAAACCCGGCCCATCGCCGGAACTCGACGCCGCGGCAAGAATGAAAAAGAAGACGCGGCGTTGGCTGAAGATTTGCTAAGCGATCCTAAAGAAAAAGCTGAACACATTATGCTCGTTGATTTGGGACGCAATGATTTGGGACGCGTGTGCCAGCGCGGCAGCGTTCAGATTTCAGAATTTATGGTGGTTGAAAAATATTCGCATGTCATGCATATTGTCAGCAATGTGAAGGGAAAACTTTTAAAGAACAAAGATGGGTTTGATGTTTTAAAAGCGGCTTTTCCCGCCGGGACAGTTTCAGGTGCGCCAAAAATTCGCGCCATGGAAATTATTGAAGATCTTGAAAAGGTCAGCCGCGGCCCTTACGCGGGCGCGATTGGGTATTTTAGTTTTTCTGGAAACTTGGATACCTGCATTACAATCCGTACAATCGTCATGAAAGACGGCAAAGCCTATGTTCAAGCCGGCGCCGGACTCGTCGCTGATTCCGTTCCGCACAAAGAATTTCAGGAAACGATCAACAAAGCCAAAGCGCAGATTATGGCGATTAAGATGGCGCATACTATTTTTAATTGACGCGGATTCTCGCGGATTACACACGGACCATCGCAGATTAATATCATCTGCAAGAATCTGTGTGCAATCTGTAATGATCTGCGTTGAATAACAAGAAAGGAACAAACTCAATGGAAGTAAGAATCAGACTTCAAAAGGCCGGAAAAACCGCAAACAAACGTTATAATTACCGCATTGTAGCGATTAGCCGCGGTTCGGCTCGTCAGGCCAAACATCTCGAACTGTTGGGACATTATGATCCTTCTAAAAAACCCGCGAGCTTTTCTTTAAATAAAGAGAAGCTGGAAGCCTGGGTCAAGAAGGGAGCTCAGATGAGTGAAACGGTTCGGAGTTTACTGGCGAAAAGTAAGTAATTTAATTTTCAATAACCAAGCATCAAATTTCAAATAATAATCGAATCTAAAATTCCAAGTCTCAAACTTATCCTTTTTGATATTGGATATTGAAATTTTGGATTTATTTGTTATTTGGTGCTTGCGATTTGGAATTTATAAAAGAAAGGACGACGAATGCCTGCTGAACAAACTCCCAACATAGGCAGTTTAGTGATTCCTTACGCGGCGATCATTTTGATTTTTTATTTTATCGTGTTCCGGCCGAAGCAAACGGAGCAAAAAGAACGGCAGAAAATGCTCGCCGCTATTAAGAAAAATGATCAAGTCGTCACCTCCGGCGGTATTCATGGGACTATCATCAATGTTAAGGAAAAAACCGTTATCATGCGTATTGATGATAACGCGAAAATAGAAGTGGACAAAGAAGCCATCGTCAGCATAACCAAGAGTTAATACTGGCCTTTTCTTTCCCGATAATAAGGTTGTTCTAGTATGATCAGGAAGAAAAGGCCTAGTACTAGACTTTTGCAATGCAAAAGTCAGTAAGGGGCGCGCATGAACAAAAATCTTAGATGGAGAATTTTTCTAATCGTTGGTGTCACTTTGGCATCGTTGTATTTTATTTTCCCTCTGGAAAAACGGATTAATTTAGGACTCGACCTTAAAGGCGGTATGCATTTGGTTTTAAAAGTCGAGACGGAAAAACTCGCCGATAACGCCAAAAATGACGCGGTTTTACGCGGCATGGAAATTTTAAGAAACCGCATTGATGGGATGGGCATCGGAGAAACGATGATCCAGCGTCAGGGTGAAAACCAGATTATTGTTCAACTGCCAGGTGTAACTGATAGAGACCAGGCTTTAGAAATGATTGGCCGTGTGGCGCAATTGGAATTTCGATTAGTTAATTCTGACCCTGCAAAACTTAACGCCGCCAAAGCGGGCGTTGTCCCGGAAGGATATGAACTTAAATACACCAAGGAACAAAACGAACCTGTCTTGCTTGAAAAACGCGTCGCCTTAAGTGGCGATCTGGTTAAAGACGCTAAAGTTGATTTTAACGCCCAGGGTTTGGGTGAACCAAAGATTTCATTATCCTTTAATGGTAAAGGGACGAAGGAATTTGGCGATTTAACTCAGCAGCATGTCGGCGAGCAGCTGGCGATTGTTTTGGATGGTGAAGTTTTATCGGCGCCCAATATTAGAGAAGCCATTTTAAGCGGTACGGCGGAAATTTCCGGCCGGTTTAAGACGGAAGAAGCCTCTTTACTCGCTTTGGCGTTGCGTTCTGGCTCATTACCCGCACCCATGCACATCGAGGAAGAGCGCACAATTGGTCCCTTGCTGGGAAGCGATTCAATTAAAGCCGGCGTTCATGCTTCGATTATGGGAGCTACGGCGGTTTTTATTTTTATGATGGTTTATTATTTGCTTTCAGGTCTCATTGCCAATATCGCGCTTGTTCTTAACTTACTGATCATTCTTGGGTTGATGGGATTTTTAAATGTGCTGCTTCCGGGCGCGCAGGTGACGCTGACCTTGCCGGGGATCGCGGGTATCATTTTGACGTTAGGTATGGCGGTCGATGCGAATGTTTTGATTAATGAACGTATCCGTGAAGAATTAGAAAATGGCCGGCCGTTGTCGGTTGCAATCAGCACGGGTTTTAATCGCGCTTTTTCCGCGATTTTAGATTCCCATGTAACTTCTCTGATTGCGTCTTTTATTCTTTACCAATTTGGTTCTGGGCCAATCAAAGGCTTCGCTGTCACGCTCGCCATCGGTATCGCGACCAGTCTTTTTACCGCGGTCACGGCGACGAAAACCATGCTGGACGTCTTACTGCATTTTCGTTTGATTAAAAACTTGCCGATGCTGCACATCTTTAAAAATCCGAATTTTAATTTTATTAAAGTCCGTTTTATATTCTTCGCGTTATCTTTAATTTTGAGTGTGGCGAGCGTCGCTACGATCATTGCGAAAAAAGATAAAGCCTATGGAATCGATTTCGCCGGCGGGCAGATTCAGGAATACAAATTCGCGCGTGCTGTCGATCCCGAAAAACTGCGGGAAGATTTAAGACAGGCGGGAATCACGGATGTGGTCATCCAGCAGTTTGAAAAAACGCCGGACATTGTGATGCTGCGCACGAGCGAAGATACTTTTAATAAGGTCCGGGACATTTTAAAAGCAAAGATGAGTGATAATACGTATGAAGTCATGCGGGTTGAGAAGGTGGGGCCGGTCGTTGGGCAGGCGTTACGTAAACGCGCGCTTATGGCGATCATTTTTTCACTCGGCGGAATTTTAGTCTACATTGGATTCCGGTTTAAACATTTCGACTTTGCAACCGCTGGCGTGATCGCGCTTTTGCATGACGTTTTAATGGCCGCCGGCGTCACGGTTATGCTGGGCCGGCAGATTGATTTATTGGTTGTGACGGCACTTCTGACGATTGCCGGGTATTCGATTAGTGACACAATCGTTACCTACGACCGGGTGCGGGAAAATTTAATTAAAGTAAAGAAGGCGAGTTTGGCTGAAATTATTAACTTAAGTATCAATCAGACTCTCGGTCGGACTGTTTTAACGACGTCGGTGACTTTGTTAACGGTTATCGCGCTGTTTTTATTTGGCGGAGAAGTTTTAAACACCTTCGCGTTATGTTTGTTAATTGGCTTTACAACCGGCGCTTATTCAACGATCTTTATTGCTTCACCGTTAGTTTTAGCTTGGCACAAAAACGTTAAGTAGTTAGTTTGAAAATTTATTAGCGCTCCGGAGTTTTATTTTGAAAATCAAGAAAGGCCCCAGTTCCTGAAGTTGAGGAGACTGGGGCTTTTTTGTCCAGAGAGTTTTAATCATGATTAAATCAACAGCCCTTGGCTTTAAATCTTTAGAATATTTCGTCGGGCAAAAAATCGAAATCGATAACCTTTTACGTAATTTGGTCGACTTCGGTTATCGCAAAACAAAAACCGTGATTCAATCCGGCGACATGGCGCAGCGGGGAGGCGTCATCGATATTTTTCCGGTTAAGTTTGACTCTCCTGTGCGGATCGTTCTTGACGATGATGAGATTACTTCAATTGACACCGTCACTCTACAAACCGGTAAATCACTGTGGGCGCACCGTATCATTATTATCCTTCCTAACAAAGAAACCGTTGGCCGTGAAGTCTTTTCATCCGCGATTCCGCTTAATAACTTCGTTGATATCGAACAAGGCGATTACGTTGTTCATGACAAGCACGGCATTGGGCGGTTTTTAGGGATTACAGAATTTGGCGTCGAGGCCAAGGCCAAAGAGCATTTGATTCTGGAATATCAAGGCGGAGACAAACTTTTTGTCCCTAAACATGATATTCATCTTATACAAAAATACGTTGGCTTTACCAAAAAGCCGCCGCGGCTTTATAAATTAGGTACGAAAGAATGGCAGCGCGTGCGTTCGTTGATTCAAAAACGCGTTCAACAGTTTGCCGGCGAACTGCTTCACACACAGGCACTGCGTGCAAGCCTTTCTGGTTTTCAGTTTTCTAAAGACACTGAATGGCAGAAACAATTCGAAGATTTATTTCCTTTTGAAGAAACTCCAGATCAAATCAAAGCAGCGTTCGCGGTTAAATCCGATATGGAATCCACTCATCCCACCGACCGGCTTTTGTGCGGGGATGTTGCTTACGGGAAGACTGAAGTTGCCCTGCGCGCGGCGTTTAAGGCAGTCATGGACAATAAGCAAGTTGCGATCCTTGTCCCGACGACAATTCTTGCTGAACAACATTTTTATAATTTTAAAAAACGTTTGACCAATTTTCCAGTGCAAGTCGCTATGCTCAGCCGCTTTCGCACGCGTTCAGAGCAAAAAGAAATTATAAAACGTCTGGCCGAAGGCAAAATTGATATCATTATAGGAACGCACCGGCTTTTATCGAGCGATATTGCCTTTAAAGATTTGGGATTGTTGATTATTGATGAAGAGCAGCGTTTTGGAGTCAAGGCTAAAGAAAAGTTAAAACGCTTTAGGCTTTTAATGGATGTATTGACGTTAACCGCAACGCCGATTCCACGTACCCTTTATATGGCGCTCGCCGGCGCGCGGGATATGTCGGTTATCGCGACACCTCCGCAAAACCGCGTGCCGGTTGCAACGGAAATTGTTGAGTTTGATGAAAAACTCATTAAAGAAGCGATTGGCCGCGAACTTAAACGTAAAGGCCAGGTATTTTTTTTACACAACCGGGTTGATGATATTGAGAAAATCGCTAATATTGTTAAGAGACTTGTGCCGCACGCTCGTTTGGCAGTCGGACACGGTCAAATGCCGGCAAGACTTTTGGAAGAAATTATGTTAAAATTCTTCGCCGGTGAAGTTGATATTTTGGTATGTACAACTATTATTGAATCCGGTATTGATATTCCCAATGCAAACACTTTAATTGTGAATCGTGCGGACCGTCTGGGTTTAGCCGATTTGCATCAACTGCGCGGACGGGTGGGCCGGTTTAAACAAAAGGCTTACGCTTATTTTATCGTTCCGCCGCCGCAGGTGCTGTCATATCAAGCCAAAGCCCGTATCCGGGCTTTGGAGAAATACAGTACGCTGGGCTCGGGCTTTCAAATCGCTTTTGAAGATTTGCAAATCCGCGGCGCCGGAAACATTCTTGGGGCTCAACAGCATGGATACATCACAACCGTGGGTTTTGATTTATATTGCCGATTACTTAAAGAATCAATTGAAAATATAAAGAAGGGGGCCGAAAATCCTTATGCGCAAAAAAAATAATCAGTTCCAAATTGTTGCATTTATTATTGGCGTGATTGTTTTAGGCGTGATTCGTGAAAGCCGCGCGACCGATGATGCCATTCTCGCCGTTGTCAACGATGAGTTAATTACGCTACGCGATTTTAAAGAATACCTTAACACCATTTACATGCAGCAAGTGGCGGATGGAAAAGCAGAAGAAGAAATCCGCAAAATCATGACTGATTACGAAATCAAAGGCATCAATAATTTAATTGATGACAAACTTCTTGTAGCGGAAGCCAACCGTCAGAAACTCGAAGTCCGCGATAAAGTCATTAATGACCGTTTGGATGCCATTAAAAAACATTATGAAAGTGAACAACAGTTTCTCTATGCTTTATCCGCCGATGGCGTTACAATAACCGATATCCGCAATAAGATCAGCGATCAACTAAAAGCCCATTACATCGTCGAAAAAGAAGTCCGTTCCAAAATATTTGTCAATCCGCAAGAAGTCACCGATTTCTATCAGAAAAATTTAGACAGATATAAGGAAGAAGAAAAAATCGATCTGGATTCTATTTTTATTGCCTTCGGCGAAGATCAAAACAAAGCCAAGGCCAAAGCCGAAGAAGCGCTTGAGGCGTTAAAAAAAGGAAAAAGTTTTAAGGAAGTTGCCAAACAATATTCTGATGCGCCGTCGATCGGTCTCATTCAAAAAGGCCAGCTGCTTCCATCGCTTGAAAAATCTATTTTTAAATTGCAAGAAGGAGAAGTATCCCCTTTAATCGACACCGATAACGGTTACTATATTTTTAAAGCCAAAAAAATAATTCCTTCCAAAATGGCCAATCTGGATGATGTAAAAAATGACATCTACACCACGATTTTTCAAAAGAAGTTTCAAGAAAATCTCGCCGCTTGGCTTGAAAAATTACGTAAGCAGGCCTACATTGAAATTAAAAGCTAAACGTATTGCAATCACTCTGGGCGATCCCTGTGGTATTGGACCGGAGGTCGTGGCTCAAGCGCTCAGGCAAGTCCCTAAGTCAACGCTTAAGAATCTAGTTGTGATAGGCGATATTTTCAGTTTTAAACGTTATTACGGACAAGATCTTCAGTTTGATTTCATTAATTTATCTTCCAATAAAACCGCGCGCTTTATTCCCGGACGGCCCAATGCCATTTCCGCCCGCGCTTCGCTTGATTATTTAAACTCCGCCATAGAACTTCTTAAACAAAAAAAAGTCAACGCTTTAGTTACTGCACCCGTCGCTAAAGAATCAATCGCTAAATTAGGTATTGATTTTCCCGGCCATACCGAATATCTGGCACAAGCTTTTCAAGTCAAAAGATTCGGGATGATGTTTGTGGCTAAAGATCTAAAAATGATTTTAGTGACACGCCACTTGCCGATTAACAAAGTGAGTCGAACAATTAGTGTTTCTAATATTGCTGAAGCCATTTCATTAATGAATGAAACACTGCAGACATTCTTTGAGAAGTCTAATCCTGTGATCGCTGTCTGCGGACTAAATCCGCACGCCGGAGAAGGTGGCTATATAGGGAAGGAAGAGATCACAAGAATTATTCCCGCGATTAAAAACATTCAGCGTCGAGGCATTTCGGTTGCCGGGCCATTGGCTGCTGATACACTTTTCTGTCCTACTGTCAGGAAAAAATACGACGGGATTGTCGCAATGTATCATGATCAAGGATTGGCGCCGGTTAAAGCGCTTTATTTAAATCAGTTGGTGAATTTAACCGTTGGATTGCCTTTTGTCAGGACATCTCCGGCGCATGGAACTGCCTTTGATATTGCCGGAAAAAATAAAGCCGATCCCTCTTCGATGCTAGAAGCAATCCGTTTAGCTTTCGATTTAATAAAATGAAAAAGAAACCGCCCTTAAGCCGTCCAGTTGTTTCTGATTTACATCCGAAGAAACATTTAGGACAAAACTTTTTAACAGACCAGAATATCGCCGGGCGGATAATTTCGGCGTGTCATTTTTCGAAAGATGACGTGGTTTTGGAGATTGGAGCAGGGTTAGGCGCTTTAACGCACCGGATTTTACCGACGGTCAAACATTTAATCGCTGTTGAGACCGACCAGCGTCTTTACGAGAAAATTCTTAATGAGAATAAAAGTCCAAAATTAGAACTGCATCATGCCGATATTTTGGAATATAATTTTGCCAGCTTACCTAACGGGCTAAAAGTTATCGGCAATCTGCCTTATTATATTTCGTCGCCAGTTATTGGCCGGATTCTTGAAAATCGTCAGCACTTCACACACTTATTCATTACGGTCCAATGGGAATTTGGAAAACGAATGATGGCGAAGCCCAATACCAAAGATTACAGCGCGTTTAGTTGTTTCGTTCAATATTTTGCTGATGTCAAAATGCTTTTTAAAATTCACCCGAGCGCTTTTAAACCTGCGCCGAAGGTCCAATCCTGTTTTCTTCAATTGGATCTTTATCAAAATCTTCCAATTCAAGCTAAAAATGAACAGACATTGTTTACAGTGATTCGGCAGGCGTTTGGCCAGCGGCGGAAAACAATTTTGAATTCTTTGGAATTAGTGGTGGGAAGAGAAGAACTTTTAAAAGTTTTGAGTGCTTTAAAGATTGATCCGCGTTCGCGCGCGGAAAATTTGACGCTCAAGGATTACGCAGCGATTGCGGATTTGTTAACGCTCCCAGCCTTCAAACCAGTTGCGGTGTAATTGTTCTTTTTTGCAGTCAAAGGCAAATTGCAGGATGAGATCCTGAACGTTAGCCGAAATGCTTTCAAATTTAAATCCGGCAAGACAGCGTTGGGCAGAAATTTTATTCCATAGAACCGTGCCGTTAACTTCAACAGCGACATTTTCAGATAAGTAAACCAGCAGATTAAGTTTTTGATGCGGTTCAAATGCCTCAAGCGCAGAAAGACAAACTCCATCGGCGCTGATATCCGTGCAGGAACATTCTTTGTAAAAGAGGGTGTTTTCTTTCTTGTAGAGAATTTTGTGATTGACGTCCCACCGGGGGAAATAACGTTTTTCTTGCGGAAATAAATTGCCCGATTGAGATTGAGTCATATTCGTAAAATAGTTTTATTAATCCAATTTTTTTTGGATTAATTTTCAATGGGCGCAATTTTTTTTCTAATGAAGTGATGAAACTATAACATGTCACTATAACGTATGCAAGAGGCAACTCAAATTTTTAAATGCTTTATTGACTTTTGTGAATCCAAAGGAAGAAACAAAAGTCAATACTGGTTTATCCTTGAAAGAAATAGTAGAAACCAGTACTGGCCTCCTTAAGAAACTTATAGAAAGGCCATGTATTAGGCCTTTTCCCTTGGATGATAAGAATAAAAAACTCTCTTTGGAAAGGAAAAGGCCAATAAATAGTGTGATTACGTAAATTTGTAAAAAAATTTTTTAAAACCGCAAAAAGGACAGAAGAATGGAAAAAAGAATTTTTTATCATGACACAGACGCGGGCGGGATCGTTTATTATGGGAATTATTTGAAATATTTAGAGGAGGCCAGGACGGAATTTTTAGAAACGAAAGGTTTAAGTGTCACCACATTTCATGATCGTGGATTACGTTACGCAGTAAGAAAATGTAACATAACTTACCGCAGTCCAGCCCGTTATGCGGATACATTGATTTGCGGCGCCAAAATTAACCAAATCAGTGCCGCGCAGATTATCTTTGATCAAACCATTCACGATAAGGAAACCGGCCGTTTGATTGTGGAAGCCGAAGTTGCGCTTGCGTGTTTGAACAAGGATTTTAAACCGACGGTTATTCCGGAGGATTTAAAAGGGAAGTTATTAGAGTAAGACCTCAAACCCTCGGGGTTGAGAGCTTTTACAAGGTGAATTATTATGTTTTGCCTTGTCATTGTTTTCCTTTGATGTTAATATAGCCATTCTAAATTTTCTCGACATAAATTGTGGAAAAAACGAATTCTATGTTTTCTAAAGAAGAAGTCAAATCAGTCGCTAGTCTTTCGCGGATTCATTTAAATGATGATGAATTAAGCGATATGACGAAAACTTTAGGTGATATTTTGCTTTACGTTGAGAAATTAAAAACACTTAACGTGAGCGGAATTCAAGCCACCAGCCACGTGCTTCCTCTCAAAGATGTTTTTCGGGAAGACAAAATCCAGCCCTCTATTCCCCGTGAAGACGTTTTAAAAATCGCGCCCGCTCATCAAGGGGGTTTCTTTAAAGTTCCGCAGGTAATTGAATGAACCTCAATACATTAACAGCCCACGAGCTCTTGGAGCTTTTAAAAACCAAGAAAACCGACGCCACAGGTATCTACAATTCAGTCGATGAAGCGATTCAGAAAACTGATAGCAAAGTAAAAGCCTACGCCCACCGTTCGAATCAAAAACCTGATTTTTTAAAAGTTCAAGCTAACCCTTTCGCCATTCCATTAACTAATAAAGACAATATTTGTGTGACCGGAGAAGAGATTAGTTGCGGTTCAAAAATCCTAGAAGGATTCCATCCGCCGTATGATGCGACCGTGATCGCCAAAGCTAAGGCGGCTGGATGTTCTGTTATCGGTCAGGCAAACATGGATGAATTTGCGTTTGGATCATCGACGGAGAATTCCTGTTTTGGACCAACGCGCAATCCCTGGGATTTGGGGTGTGTCCCCGGCGGATCAAGCGGCGGATCAGCGGCAGCGGTTGCGAGTCATGAAGCGATTTGGGCGCTGGGTTCAGATACTGGCGGATCAATTCGTCAGCCGGCTGCGTTTTGCGGGGTTGTGGGATTGAAACCGACTTATGGACGCGTGTCGCGTTATGGATTGATTGCGTTTGCGTCCAGTTTGGATCAAATCGGACCTTTGACTAAAGATGTCACTGATTCGGCGTTGTTGTTAAATATTATCGCGGGTTATGATCCGAAAGATTCAACCTCCGCTAATATGCCGGTTCCTGATTACACTCAGGCTTTGAACAAAGATGTTAAAGGTCTTAAGATTGGGATTCCAAAAGAATATTTTATTGAAGGACTTGATCCGGAGGTTAAGGCGGCCATTGAAGAAGCGATTGAAACGTTAAAAAATATGGGCGCAACTTTTGAAGAAGTTTCATTGCCGCACAGTGAATATGCGGTGGCGACCTATTATATTGTCGCAACGGCAGAGGCGAGTTCAAATTTAGCGAGGTTTGACGGTGTGCAATTTGGTTTGCGGCGGCAGCCAGCGCAGACACGAAAAACGCCGATTGTGGATATGTATGAAGAGACGCGGGGTGCCGGATTTGGCCGTGAAGCCAAGCGCCGTATAATGCTTGGGACTTATTGCCTTTCGTCAGGTTATTATGATGCGTATTATTTGCGTGGGCAAAAGGTGAGAACTTTAATTAAAGATGATTTTGATCGAGTATTCTCAGAATTTGATGCAATTTTAACGCCGACGTCGCCCACAACCGCGTTTCGGATCGGTGAAAAAAGTGACGATCCGCTCGCGATGTACTTATCAGATATTTATACGATTTCAGCGAATTTAGCCGGGATTCCAGCGATGTCACTGCCGTGCGGATTTTCGAAAAAAGGATTGCCGATTGGTTTACAGTTGCTGGCTAAACCTTTCGCCGAGAAAATGATTTTTCAGATTGCTTATAGTTTTGAACAGGCGACGCAGTGGCATAAAAGGAAAGTTGACCTTCAGCGATTAATGTAATTATAGAAGAAATGGCGCCGGGCGGGCCAGCCCGATAAGCAGTTGCCAGGCTGGCCCGCCCAGCGGATTCATCTATGAAACAATTCGAAACAGTCATCGGCCTAGAAGTTCATCTCCAGTTAGACACCGCCACAAAAATTTTTTGCGGATGCGCCAATCTTTTTGGCCGCGATCCTAACACCTTGGTCTGTCCCGTTTGCCTAGGGTTACCGGGCAGTCTGCCTGTTCTTAATCAAAAAGTTTTGACCTACGCCATTAAAATCGCCTTAGCCTTGAATTGTGAAGTTAATCCCACAATCAAATTCGACCGTAAGAATTATTATTATCCCGATCTTCCGAAAGGCTATCAAATTTCTCAATTTGACCTGCCCATCGCCCAGCACGGTGCAATCGATATTAAAACTAACAGTCAAACCAAACGCATTCAGATTAAACGCGCTCACCTAGAAGAAGATGCCGGGAAACTAATTCATGATCCCAAATCATCCAGCAGTCTCGTCGATTATAATCGCACCGGAACGCCGCTTATGGAAATTGTGACTGAACCGGACCTGCGCTCGGCCCAGGAAGCATACGATTATTTAACAACTTTAAAACTAATCCTACAATATCTAAACGTCTCGGATTGCGATATGGAGAAAGGAAGTTTACGCTGCGATGCAAATATTTCGATCCGTGAAAAAGGCGACACAAAACTTGGCACTAAAACTGAATTGAAGAACATGAATTCGTTTCGTGCTGTAAAGACGGCGCTTGAGTTTGAAGAAAACCGTCATCGCCAAGTTATTTTGGCTGGTGAACGTATCATCCAAGAGACACGTTTATGGAATGAGGAAAAAGGATCAACCTTTTCGATGCGCAGCAAAGAAGAAGCGCATGACTACCGTTATTTTCCTGAGCCTGATTTGGTGCCGTTTGTTGTCGATGTTAAAACAGTTCAAGAAATCCGCGCGTCTTTACCGGAAGGACCGCAGACTAAGTTAGAACGCTTTATAATGCAATACAAAGTTTCAGAATACGACGCACAAATCATCATCCAGGATCAAGCGCTGGCGGATTTCTTTGAACAATCAAGCAAACTTTATAACGATACCAAAAAAATCTGCAATTGGCTGATCGGTCCCATGCTTTCTGAACTAAACGCCCGTAAAAAAAATATTACCGAAATTTCCCTTAAGCCTCAGGATTTGGTTTCACTCATTCAAAAAATTGATGACGGGACCTTAAGTAATTTGATTGCCAAAGATGTTTTTAAAATGATGTTGGATACCCAAAAATCTGTTGATAAAATTATTCAAGAACAAGGATTGACTCAGGTATCGGATGAATCAACGCTTGAGAAAATCATCGATGGCGTTTTGTCAGAAAATGATAAAGTCGTTGAACAAATCCGCCAGGGTAAAAATACTGCGATGGGATTTCTCGTCGGCCAAGCCATGCGTAAGGCCGAAGGCAAAGCTAACCCTAAAAAAATAGGGGAGCTTATTAAAAGGAGGTTTGACAATGTTTGAACCACAGAGTAATGCGGCTTCAGGCCGTTTTAGATTTTTTAAAAAATGGGGAATTATGGCCGGTGTCGCCGTGCTTTCACTGTCATTAGGCGGCGTTGCGATTTCCCAAATTGATAAAAAAACCAAGGACGATCTTTATTCGCAAATTGAAATTTTTAGCTACGCGCTGACGACCATTCAATCTGAATACGTTGATGAACAAAAACCCAAAGATTTGATTTATGGATCTTTGAAGGGAATGTTATCGTCGCTGGATCCGCACAGCCAGTTTTTGACGCCGGAAGATTACGATGAACTTAAGACGGAAACTCAAGGAAAGTTCGGCGGGCTGGGAATAGAGATTTCAATTAAAGACGGGTTGCTCACGGTCATTTCGCCGATTGAAGATACACCAGCCTGGAAGGCTGGCATTAAACCCAATGACCGCATCATGAAGATTGGCGATGATGAAACCAAAGACATGACCTTAAGCGATGCGGTTAAAAAATTGCGCGGCGCGCCAGGCACGGACGTTAAAATTACGATCCTTCGCGAATCCGAAGCGAAAATGGAAGCAAAAATTCAGGAGATCACAATCACCCGGGAAATTATCCGCGTCCAAGATATCAAAGACGCTCAAATTCTCGACGATCATATCGGTTACTTGCGGTTGACAGAATTCCGAGAAGATTCTTATAATGAATTTCATAAAGCTTTAAAGAAACTCAAAGAAGACGGGGCCGACAGCGTTGTGGTTGATTTACGTTATAATCCGGGCGGTTTACTTAACGTGGCGATCAAAATCACTGAAGAGTTCTTACCCGAAGGTAAATTAATTGTTTCAACCAAAGGCCGACGGTCTTCACAAAATACCGAAGCGAAATCAACGAACACGAGCAAAGATTTCACCGAATGGCCGGTGGTTGTTCTCATTAATAAAGGAAGCGCCTCGGGAAGCGAAATTTTCGCCGGTGCGCTCAAGGACAACAAACGTGCGGTTATTTTAGGTGAGAAATCGTTTGGTAAAGGTTCAGTGCAGTCGGTCATTCCTTTGCCGGATGGTTCAGGTTTGCGTCTGACAACCGCCAAGTATTTCACACCGTCGGGTGTTTGCATTCATGGCATTGGTATTCAACCCGACGTTGAAATAAAACCGCGGCCTTTTTCCAAAGATAAGGATGATCAAGATACGGATCAAAAAGATGATATTGAAAAGAAATTTGACGATATTAAAAAGCATGACAGCCATGAGACAACGCCAAAATCATCCGACGACACAACTAAAACAGACCAAGATAAAAAAATAGCCGATTCCAAAAAATTGCTGCTGGAAGATAATCAAGTCCAGGCGGCGTTGAGTGTTATTAAGGGGATCCGGGTTTACAAAGGTTTTGGCCAATCTTTGGCCAGTTTGCAGGCCGCCAATTTGCAGGGTAATAAAGGCACTGATGCCAACAAGACAAAAGAAAAGTGATCCGCGTAATTTTATTATTGTTCTTCTGCTGGGAATCATTGTTGTTTTAAGTTTCAATTTACTCCCCAAGAAGAAAAGTGTTCCGGTTCTTTCCAAAAAAAGCGAGGAAGTTGCGAAATCTAGTGTCCCATCGGAAAAAGGCGGGACATTAGAATCATCTCCTGCCAAAATTGAAAGTGCGCCCAAACCAATTCCTGCGATTGTTACTTCGGCACCGGTGCAGCCAAAATCGACTGTTTCAGAAATTTCCGGGAACGGTGCGCGCATCGCGATTATTTTGGATGATTGGGGTTATCATCTGGATTCCTGCCAAGCTTTGAAAGACATTGCCGCACCGCTCGCCGTTTCCATTTTACCTAAACTAGAATTTTCCCAAAAAATCGCTGAATGCGCCAAGGCCAATCACAAAGACGTCATGCTCCATTTACCGCTGGAGCCGCACCAGTATTTTGAACATTACCCGCCGAACTATTACATTAAAACATCCATGATCCAGGCACAGATCGAACGCAAGGTCAATGAAGCGCTCGATGGTATTCCTTATGTCCAGGGCGTTAACAATCACACCGGTTCTAAAGCAACCGAAGACCGCCGGACGATGTCGATTGTTTTTGCGCAGCTTAAAGCGCGTCATCTTTTTTTTGTGGATAGTTTTGTAACCAGCCAATCGATCTGCAAACCCTTAGCACAGGAAATAAAAATCCCTTTTGCCCGTCGGGATATCTTTTTGGATAATACCGAAGACCGTGCCTATATTAAAAGTCAGTTCGATAAGCTGGCCAAATTGGCGCGTAAACGCGGCTGGGCGATTGCGATCGGCCATGACCGGCCGCTGACTTTGCAAATTCTTAAAGAAGAAGTCGAGCGTTTGCAGAAAGAAGGGTTTCGGATTGTGTCGATTCAGGAATTGTTGAAATAAGATAACTTGCAATTTGAACGCGAATAATAGCGCCTGCCTGTCGGCAGACAGGAATTGCACTCGAATTACCGCCAATTAACCGATGGCCAAATTCGCGACCATTCGTGTGTAATTTGGATGATTCGCGTTGTATATTAGCTATTAAATTATATGAAAATTTTAGGCATTGAAACTTCTTGCGACGAAACTGCTGCCAGCATTGTTGAGAATGGCCAAACAATTCTTTCTAACATCGTCGCCTCAAGTCTCAAAGATCATCAAAAATACGGCGGCATTATTCCAGAGATCGCTTCTCGTCGTCAGCTTGAACTCATTCAAGCGGTCGTAGGGCAGGCATTGAATGAAGCGGGCGTTGGATTGGATGATATTGATGCGATTGCCGTGACCAAAAATCCCGGCTTGCTCGGTTCACTTTTGGTTGGATTATCTTTTGCCCGGGCTCTGGCGTTTGCACTTCATAAACCATTGATTGAAGTGAATCACATCGAAGCGCATTTATATGCGAATTTTTTAAGATTCAAAACCCAAGAAGAAAAATTGCCGCGGCTTCCTGCGGTTGGTTTGGTTGTTTCCGGCGGGCATTCCAGTTTATTTTATGTGAAAGATTTTCAACAATGCTGGTTGTTGGGACAAACGCGGGATGATGCGGCCGGTGAAGCTTATGACAAGGTCGCGCGCATTTTGAATCTGGGATATCCGGGCGGCCCTATTATCGACCGGCTGGCGAAAACAGGCGAGAACAATAATATTCAATTTAAGTGTGCCGAATTGCCGAAAAGCTTTGATTTTAGTTTTAGTGGAATCAAAACCGCGGTCTTGTACTATACACAAAAGCATATCCAAGAATCTTTGAATATCCCTCAGATTGCTTACGCATTTCAAAAAAGTGTCGTCGCCGTTTTAGTCAGCAAAGCGCTTTATGCCTGCCAGAAAAAGAAAGTCAACCAGCTTTTGATTGGAGGCGGGGTGGCGGCCAACTCTTATTTACGGGAGAAGTTAATAGATGACGCCGCGCCGTTAGGGATTACGGTTCATTTCCCACCGCTGTCGTTGTGCCTCGATAATGCCGCTATGGTTGCTGGGCTTGGTTATCGATGTTAGATAAATAATTGCCGAAAAATCGCGGGCCTTTCGGTGGCTGATCGCCCAAGTAAAACTCGGCCACCGAAAGGCCCAGTTTGTTTTTTCGCCGAAAAATTCCGTTAAAGTTTAATATTTCAACCCATTCAATTATCCGTTTCTCGCCTTGCAATCACCTTTAGCCCATAATATAATGAACGCGTTTTCATAATCTATGTGAACCTATCATTTGAGTAGCAAGTAGAGAGGAGACAGTAGAGAGTCGCACAATAAGCTACTCTCCACTGGTTACTTTCTACTCTCTACTGTCAGGAGGATCAATGTCGGATACAATAAAGCTCGTCATAGGTGATAAGACCCACGAATTTCCGGTTATCGTTGGAACGGAAAACGAAAAAGCAATTGATATTGCAAAACTGCGTGCCGCAACAGGGCACATCACCTTTGATCCGGGCTTTGGTAACACCGGCGCCTGCCAGAGCGCTATTACGTATCTCGACGGAGAAATCGGGATCTTGCGTTACCGCGGTATTCCGGTTGAACAAATCGCCGAACACTCAACCTTCATTGAAGCGGCTTATCTGTTAATTTACGGCCGGCTTCCCACCCCGACTCAACTCAGCCGATTTTCCCAAGGCTTTACCGAACACGCGATGATCCATGAAGATATGAAGAATTTTTTTCATGGTTATCCCTCATTAGGTCATCCCATGGGAATTCTTTCCGCCATGGTCTGTTCGTTGTCCGCCTATTATCCGGAATTAGTTAATCCTGAACCAACGCCAGAAGATATCGACAAGATTGTCATTCAACTTCTCTCAAAAGTCCGCACGATCTGCGCTTTTTCTTATAAAAAATCTATCGGCGAACCGTTTATTTATCCACGTCCGGAATTACAATATATTCCAAATTTTCTGAACATGATGTTTTCTTCACCGGCAAGGGATTATAAGATCGATCCTGATGTGGTTGACGCGATGCGTGTGCTTTTGATTTTGCATGCGGATCATGAACAAAACTGCAGCACCTCAACCGTCCGGCTCGTCGGAAGTTCGCGGGCGAATCTTTTTGCCTCGATCTCGGCGGGAATTTGCGCGCTGTGGGGCCCGTTGCATGGCGGCGCCAATCAAGAAGTCGTTGAGATGCTGCAGATGATTCAAAACGACGGCGGCAATATTACTAAATATGTCGATATGGCTAAAGATCCAGATAAAAGTTTCCGCTTAATGGGATTTGGCCACCGCGTTTACAAAAATTTTGACCCGCGCGCCAAAATCATTAAAGAAAAAGCCAACACCTTGTTAAACAAACTCGGCATCCACGATCCGCTGTTAGATATCGCCATGAAACTTGAGGAGATCGCTTTAAAGGATGAATATTTTGTCAAACGTAAACTTTATCCGAATGTGGATTTCTACAGCGGCATCATTTACCGGGCGATCGGGATTCCGGTCAATATGTTCCCGGTCATGTTCGCCATCGGCCGCATGCCAGGCTGGATCGCGCACTGGAAAGAAATGATCGAAGACCCGGCAACTAAAATCGGCCGCCCCCGCCAAATCTACACCGGCCCGACGAAACGCGATTATGTTCCGATTCATTTACGGACGACGGAATAATCAGCTTATAAATGATAAAATTGACAATGGTGGCATTGGCTATTTTTTATACAATCGTTGACCTCACGATAATCGCTTTCACAATTTTTCGACTTTGTGAACAATGGTTTTGGGTCAAAACAAATAATATATTAGAAAAGAATTTTTGGATTAAGATATTCAATATAGTAAAGCAAATGATGGGTTTTCTTTTTCCATTGTTTTGTATTCTTCTGACAATTCCTTTTTATTATTATTTATCGAATGTCCGAATTTTTCCGGCAATTGTTTGGAAATTCGTTTTAGTTTTTTATATATTTCACATTGCATATGCTTTTATAAAAGCCTGCAAAATTAATTTCGAGAATGAATATGAAATTCTTGAATCTTTTAAAAATTATCCTCTAGTCTTAAAAAAGTTGAAATTTTTTATTTTTATATTTTTCTTTTTACCTGTGCTTTATCCGTTATTTTTATTGGCCTTTTTTTACAAAAATTGAAAGCGAAATATTCAATCTAATTGAAAAGAAGAAAGGGGATTAGCGTGATCTCATTTTCAGCCAAGGCGAACTTTAATAAAACAGTAACGATTCTTTTTTTGAATGAAGACCAGGTCGCGAAAAGTCATTTAGAGAATGTCCCTAAAACGCTTAAAGACCCAATTAAGGCGCTTTATAAGTCAGGTCAATTTACCGCTGATAACGGCGCTTTTTTTCCTTTAGTGTCGGGAAATAGTGTTGTACTCTTAGCTGGTGTGGGAAAATCGGATAAAATGTCTGGAACAGCGTTACGCATCACGGTGCGCAAAGCGATTTTGTCGTCATACGCGAGTAAAGTCAAAGAAATTGAAATCATTCCTCCCAATCATAATGAAGCCACGATCAAAGCGGTCTTGGAAGGCATTTTAATCGGCGGCTATGCATGGAAAAAATATTTCACGAAAGATAAGACTGACAAAACGGTTAATATCAGTGATCAGAAAATAACGGTCGTGGTGAAGGCCCTCAAAAATTACGAAGACACCGTCACAATGTGCGAAGGCGTTACCTTAACCCGCAATTTAATTAACGACAACGCTGATATTGTAACATCGGAATTTATCGAAAAGACAATCAAAGACTTGATTAAGAATCATAAAAATATTTCACTGGAGATTCTCAACCGCAAAGAAATGGAAACGAAAGGGCTCGGATTGCACTTGGCGGTTAATCAAGGAAGTCCTAAGGAACCAAAGTTAATTATTGTGAAATATGCAGGTGGCAATCCCAAAGACCGGTATATGGCACTCGTCGGGAAAGGGATCACCTTTGATACCGGAGGTTTAAATCTAAAACCAACGGGTTCGATTGAAACGATGCGCGCGGATATGAGCGGTACGGCCGCCGTTGTCGGCACATTGAAAAATATTTTGAGCTTAAATATTAAACGCAATTTGCTTTTTGTTTGCGGTGTTGCAGAGAATGCGATTGGATCAAAAAGTTATAAGCCCGGCGATGTTTTTCGCAGTTACAGCGGAAAAACAGTTGAAATTGGAAATACCGACGCCGAAGGCCGATTGGTTTTAGCGGATGCAATTGCTTATGTTGTTAAAAATTATAAACCAGAGCACTTAATTGATCTCGCCACTTTAACCGGCGCGTGCGTCATTGCTCTGGGACATGATTATTCGGGATTATTCTCGAACGATGATGCGTTGGCCAACGATTTGATTCGTTCATCTCAAGAGACCGATGACCGCGTCTGGCGTTTGCCTAATTATCCAGAGATTAAAAATTATATTAAGTCGAATGTGGCGGACATCAAGAATGTCGGACTGTCCCGCGGCGCGGCGGGGGCTTGTACGGCGGCGGAATTTTTGCGTCAATTCGTCGGTGAAACCAAGTGGGCGCATTTGGACATTGCCGGAACGGCGTTTGTGGATAGCAGCACCGGGCGGATGTATTTCGGTTACGGTGCAACCGGCGCGGGCGTGAGACTCCTGACACATTATTTAATACATGGCTAACCTTCCCAACCCCCGGGGTTGGGGAGGTTTTCGAATTATGGATTTGAATCAATTTTTATTCAACCTGCTCGCAGACCCTAACATTGTTTATTTATTATTGATTATTGGATTTTACGGTCTGCTCTATGAGATTACGCATCCAGGATTGGGTGCCGCTGGTATTGTTGGAACAATTTTGTTGATCAGTGCTTTTTACGGCATGCAGGCACTTCCAACAAATTACTGCGGCGTCGCACTTATCGGATTGGCGATTTTTCTTTTTATTGCGGAAGCTAAATTTCATGGGCTGGGAATTCTTTTAGCCGGAGGGATAATCAGTATGATTTTAGGTTCGATTTTGCTTTTTAATTCGGATGTTTCGGCGGTGCATGTTTCGCTGCCGCTTATTTTAATGTTGACTGCCACAACCGCGGCCATTACGATTCTTCTCATTCGTGCCGTGATGGCATCGCACCGTAAAAAAGTTTTAGGAGGGCAGGAAGGATTAATTGGAGAAAAAGGGAAAGTATTTAAAGAAATTTCACCGTCTCACGAAGGCAAAGTTTCTGTTCATGGCGAAATCTGGAACGCACGCTCCGATGAGAATTGTGCTAAAGATGAAAAAATTAAAGTCGTTAAAGTTGAAGGAATGCTGCTTACCGTTCAAAGGGTGGTTGAGAAAGGAGATTGATCTTTATGCCTATCATTATTGTTCCCATTTTTCTTTTTGTTATCTGGCTTTTAATGAGCATTCGGATTCTTAATGAATATGAGCGCGGGGTTATTTTTCGTTTGGGACGCGTGTTGCCGTCGGCAAAAGGACCCGGCATTGTCATTGCGCTTTGGCCCGTCGATCAAATAACGGTTATGAGTTTGCGATTGATTACGCTTGATATTCCGCCGCAGGATATTATTACGAAAGACAACGTCTCATGCAAAGTGAATGCGGTTGCGTATTTTCGGGTCATGGATCCAGTTAAAGCGTTGATTGAACTTCAAGATTATCAATACGCAACTTCCCAAATGGCGCAGACAACGTTACGCAGTATTATTGGTCAGATGAGTTTGGATGACCTTTTAAGCGAACGCGATAAAATTAATGCGCAGCTGCAGACCATTTTGGATCACCATACCGATCCGTGGGGCATTAAAGTCACGGCTGTTGAAATGAAGGACGTTGATATTTCCGAAGACCTGCGCCGCGCCATGGCGCGTCAGGCAGAAGCGGAACGTGAACGCCGCGCGAAAATTATCGCGGCCGACGGCGAATTTCAAGCTGCGGAAAAACTTTGTCAGGCTGCCGAACGTATTGAGAAGAATCCTGCAGCGATTCAATTACGCTATCTTCAGACATTAGTTGAAATCGGCAAAGAAAATAATACGACGACGATTTTTCCAATTCCAATTGATTTGATTAAAACCTGGATGGAACAGACTGTATCGAAAAAATAATATAGTACCCGTTTTTCGGTTACGGTTTAGTAGCTCGTATCATCTTTCGTTTGTCGGTATACGGCTAAGACGAAAAACGAAAAACCTACAACGATACCAGCTACGAAACCGAACAACGATTAACACGAAGTAAATCAAGGGGGCAGCATGGGCGGTTACCGGATTGAAACCGACAGCATGGGCGAAATTCAAGTTCCTGCGGACAAATATTACGGCGCGCAGACGGCGCGGTCGCTTCAGAATTTTAAAATCGGTGGTGAACGGTTTCAGCCGGAATTCATCCGGGCTTTTGGCATTTTAAAAAAAGCGGCGGCGGTGACGAATAAAGAATTGGAGATTTTATCGCCGGAGAAAGCTGATTTAATTGTCAAAGCAGCGGATGAAGTCATTGCCGGAAAATTAAACGATCATTTTCCGCTGGTTGTCTGGCAAACCGGAAGCGGGACGCAAACGAACATGAATGTCAATGAAGTCATTTCCAACCGCGCGATCGAATTAGCCGGCGGACAAATGGGAAGTAAAAATCCCATTCATCCCAACGACGATGTCAATAAAGCCCAATCCTCAAACGATACTTTCCCGACGGCGATGCATATTGCGGCGGTTGAAGAAATTTATAACCGATTAATTCCGGCTGTCATCGGATTGCGTGATGCTTTAAGAAAAAAATCCGAAGAGTTTCAAGACATCATTAAAATCGGCCGCACGCATTTAATGGACGCGACACCGTTGACTTTAGGACAAGAGTTTTCCGGCTACGTTCAGCAATTAAATAATGGATTGGAACGGATTGAAAAGGCCGTACCGCATTTATATGAATTGGCCCTCGGCGGAACAGCGGTTGGTACAGGATTAAACACGCATCCGCAGTTCGCGGTCAAATCCGCCAGAAAAATTGCGGAGTTGACCGGCAAACCTTTCGTCAGTGCCCGGAATAAATTCGAAGCGCTGGCTGGGCATGATGCGCTGGTTGAGTTAAGCGGCGTTTTAAAAACATTAGCGGTGTCTCTTATGAAAATAGCAAACGACATCCGCTGGATGGGCAGCGGCCCGCGTTCAGGGATCGGTGAAATTCATTTGCCTGAAAACGAACCGGGCAGTTCAATTATGCCAGGCAAAGTGAACCCCACTCAGTCTGAAGCGATGACGATGGTGTGCGTACAAGTTTTTGGCAATGATACAACGATTACCTTCGCCGGAGCGAGCGGCAATTTTGAGTTGAATGTTTTTAAACCCGTTATTATTTACAATATTTTACAGTCTATCCGGCTTCTTTCAGACGCCTGCGTAAGTTTTAAAGAAAATTGTGTCGCGGGAATAACGGCGAATGAATTGAATATTCAAAAACATTTAAACAATTCGCTGATGCTTGTGACCGCGTTAAATCCGTATATTGGTTATGACAACGCGGCGAAAGTCGCGAAGAAAGCGTTTAAAGAAAATATCACGCTTAAAGAAGCGGTTGTCGCGCTGGGGTTAATGACGGCGGAGAAGTTTGAGCAGGTGGTTGACCCAGGAAAGATGATTGGGCCATCGTAAGTTTATTTAATAATAAAATAACACGGGCGGCCCTGCGACGCTCAAGTCAATGCAGGGCCGCCCAGCGCATTTATTCACCACAAAAAAAAATTATGATCATCGGTATCCCCAAAGAAATCAAAAATAACGAATACCGCGTTGGTATTTTGCCTGTCGGCGTTGAAATGCTCGTGCACAAAGGTCATTCAGTTTTAATTGAAAAAGACGCAGGGGTCGGAAGCGGAATTACGAATGAGGAATACATTCAATCAGGCGCAAAGATTTTAAATTCCGCTCAAGAAATTTTCGATCAAGCTGAAATGATCGTCAAAATCAAAGAACCCATGCCCGCCGAATATTCCTTATTAAAAGAAGGCCAAATTGTTTTTACGTATTTTCATTTTGCCGCCAGCCGCGAATTAACCGAGGCCATGCTCAAACAAAAAATTATTGCCTTGGCCTATGAAACCTTGCAGAATCAAGGCGGAGAATTGCCATGTTTAACACCGATGAGCGAAGTCGCCGGACGCATGGCGGTTCATGAAGGCGCGAAATATTTAGAAGAACCGATGAAAGGCCGGGGAATTCTTTTAGGCGGCGTTCCGGGTGTTAGTCCGGCGGAGGTTGTTATTTTAGGCGCCGGCATCGTTGGGTCAAATGCCTGCCGGATGGCCGCGGGGTTAGGCGCGAATGTGACCGTTTTAGATGTCAATCTCAACCGCTTGCGTTATCTGGATGAAATCATGCCGCCGAATGTTCATACGCTCATGAGTAACGCACATACGATCCGGGATTCTGTCTTGAAAGCGGATTTGGTTATCAGCAGTGTTTTACGACGCGGTGCGAAAGCGCCGTGTCTCGTTGATCGTAAAACTGTTTCTCAAATGAAAAGCGGCGCCGTTGTCGTGGATGTGGCCATCGATCAAGGCGGCTCCTTTGAAACGAGCCGCCCGACGACTCATGAAAATCCGACATATGTCGTTGACGGCGTTGTTCATTATTGCGTAACAAATATGCCGGGCGCTGTTGCGCGTACCAGCACTTACGCCTTGACGAACGCGACGCTTCCATATATCCTTAAGCTTGCTCATAAAGGACTTCGGCAGGCATTAGCTGAATCTTTTGAATTAAAAAACGCCTTGAACATGTTTCAAGGCAAACTCATCTTAAGCGAAGTGGCTGAAGCGTTTAAACTTCCCTTAAGCGAATACAGAATTGAGGATTGATGCAATGGTCAAAAAACAAGAAGCTGTTATTGGTTATTTAGAACGCCGCAGCAGTGTCAGAGTGAAAAGGGTATTAAGTATCCGCCATCGCCTGCACAAACGCGCTGGAAAAACTTTCCGCGAGCCCTGGTATTTATCGACGACAGAAGACATGAGTTATAACGGAATTCTTTTTTCCTCATCGGCGCTTTATCAAGTCGATGATATTCTTGAAGTAGAAGTGGTTATGTCCGGTGTCTTAGATATTTTTAAAGGATACGGCCAAGTTGTCCGCGTTGAGAAGAATTCCAGCGGCACTTTATATGATACGGCCGTTCGATTAATAGATCTTAAGAAAACCTCTCCTAAACCCGCAGCTCGCCAACCCGGCCGCACTCGTTCCGCTAAACGTTACAATTAAAATAAAAAATCAAATAGTTTTAAAATCCCAATGAGACACCACGTCACCAGTGGAATTATTTTCAAACTGAAGACTTTGTGACAGGTGACCTTTATAATTTTTTTTAGTGAGCTTGTCCTGATTTGAATTCAGCAACCAACGCTTGGAGCGTTTGTTTGGCGTCGCCGAAAATCATGCGGGTATTTTCGTAATAGAAAAGTTCGTTTTCAATGCCAGCGAAACCGGTCGCCATCGAACGTTTCAAAACGAAAACCGTTTTAGCTTTATCGGCATTGATGATAGGCATGCCGTAGATAGGGCTTGATTTATCGTGACGCGCGGCGGGATTGACAACGTCATTCGCGCCGATCACAATCGCGACATCCACATTTTCCATGAGCGGATTAATCGCGTCCATTTCCATCAATTGATCATAAGGAATATTCGCCTCGGCGAGCAAAACGTTCATATGACCTGGCATACGTCCTGCAACTGGATGAATAGCATATTTCACGTCGCAACCGTTTTTCTCTAAGAATTCACTAAGTTCCCGAACCGCATGTTGGGCTTGCGCGACAGCCAACCCATAGCCGGGAATAATCACAACGGACTTTGCGTTCTCTAATATAAGGAAGGCATCTTCAACTGAAATCGCTTTGGCTTCTTTTTTCTCATCCGTTCCAGTTTTCTTGACAACCGCGCCAAACCCGCCGAACAAAACATTCGTAAGCGACCGGTTCATTGCTTTGCACATAATAATACTCAAAATAATTCCGTTCGCGCCAACCAGCGCTCCAACGACAATTAACAATGTATTATGAATAACAAAACCGGTTGTGCAGGCGACAACGCCGGAATAACTGTTTAAGACTGAAATAACGACGGGCATATCCGCCCCGCCAATCGGAATCGTCAGCAGCACACCAAAGATAAATGAAAAACCTAAAACCGTTAAAAAGACCTGATAACTATGTGTTGTACAAAATAAATATCCGCCGCCAACTAAAACTAGGAGCACAAAAATGTTAACGATTCTTTGTCCAGGAAAAAGAATCGGTTTACCAGCTAACCGTTCACTTAATTTTCCCCAGGCGACACAGCTTCCAGCAAATGTCAACCCGCCGATTAGAATTGAAAGATACGTCGCGAAAGTTTCAATCGCGCCAGCTTCGGGTGTTGTATGATAGGCTGACCAATCAACGAAAACACTGGCGAGCGCGCCAAAGCCGTGCAAGAGCGCAACCATTTCCGGCATCTGCGTCATCGCCGCACGCGCCGCGGCCAGAATTCCAGCCGTTGCTCCAATGACCAGCCCTAGTAAAATCCATTGGAAAGTTAAAATTCCCTGGGTAAACAATGTTGCCATAACCGCTAAAAACATCCCAATGGCTGAAAGAAGATTTCCTCGACGGGCAGAAACAGGTGAGCCAAGCATCTTAAGCCCCAACGCAAATAACATCGCGCTTATGATGTACGTGAAATTTATAAAGAATTCAATCGTCATTTACTGTCCTTTTTTCTTAAACATCTTAAGCATTTTTTCGGTAATGAGATATCCGCCGACCACGTTAAACGTCGCTAAAGCGACTGAGGCTGTTCCTAAAAAAATAGTTAAGCTACTGCTAATATGGGCGCCAGCTGCAACCAAAGCGCCCAAAAGAGTGATGCCCGAAATGGCATTGGCTTCCGACATGAGCGGCGTGTGGAGAAGAGGCGGCACGCGGGAAATCAAAGCAAACCCTAAAAAAATCGAGAGCATCAAAATAAAAAGCAGATAAATTATTTCCACGCCAGTCTCCTTATTTAAGGTTCTTGATCGTTTCGTTAACGATCTGGCCTTGGTGCGTGATTAAACAACCTTTAATAATCTCATCATCTAAAAGTAATTTGAAAGCTTTGGTATCTTTGTCCCAATATTCTTCGAGAAGGTTGTGGAGATTGGCGGAATACATTTGACTCGCGTGCACACAAACGCGGCCAGGAAGATTTCCCAAACCAATAATTCGAACGCCATTCACAATCACTTCTTCATTAACTTTAGATCCTTCAACGTTACCGCCCGTTTCAACAGCCATATCAACGATAATACTTCCTGGTTTCATTTGCGCGACCATGTCTTTAGTTAGAACAATGGGCGCCTTGCGGCCGAATAATTGAGCGGTTGTAATGACAACATCGCTCACCGAGCAAACTTTGGCCATGCCCTGACGCTGTTTTTCGAGCTGCTCGGGCGTTAAGGCTTTGGCGTAACCGTCTTTCGTTTGTCCGGTTTCACCTAAATCGATTTTGACAAATTTAGCGCCGAGAGAGAGGATTTGTTCTTCAACAACCGCGCGCGTATCAAAGGCTTCAACACGCGCGCCTAAACGTTTGGCGGTTGCAATCGCTTGTAACCCGGCGACGCCGGCGCCGATAATAAAAACCCGCGTGGGATTGATTGTCCCAGCGGGCGTCATTAACATTGGAAAAATTTTATTAAGCCGTTCGGCCGCTAAAATAACCGTGACATAACCGGCCAAGTTAGCTTGCGAACTTAAGGCGTCCATTTTTTGAGCACGTGTTGTGCGCGGAATCATTTCCACACTGATCGCGCTGATTTGATTGGCGCTAAACGCGTCGATCAACGCTCGTTCATTAAATGGATCTAAGAAACTAATATGGATGGAACCTTTTTTGAACTGGCTGATTTCTTCAAGAGGAGGTTTGCGCAATCGTAAGATAATATCCGCATTGCGCAGGAGAGAAGCGCGGTCGCTCGTGACTGTCGCACCGACTTTTTTGTAATCATCATCGGATACACCGATTGTTGCTCCCAGGCCGGATTCGATTGAGACCTCGGCACCTTTTTTGACTAAACGGTCAACCGAGCTGGGAATAAAGGAAACGCGTTTTTCATCAGGGTTAGTTTCCTTCGGGATTCCGATAATCATAACACTCCTTTTTATCAATTTAAGCGAACAAGTGTGTTTAGATTATCAAAGTCACTTTTAAAGTCAAGGAGTTAATCGGAAATTTTCTTACTAATTCAAAGATTAAATAATTTTCTGATTCTTACTTTGTTTTACAGAAGTCTTAGCCTATAATTTAATTAAAGAAGATTGTCATCAAACGTTACCCAGGAGGAATGCCATGACTACATTTTTTATGTTTGGAAAATATACGGCGGATGCTTTAAAAAGAATCAGCTCGGATAGGACACGCAAAGCGGTTACCATGATTCAGCGTTATGGCGGCCAGGTCAAGTCAGTCTACGCACTTCTGGGTCATAGTGATTTAGTCTTCATCGTTAATTTGCAGGACGCGGCGCAGGCGACACTGGTTTCAATTGCGTTAACCAAATTAACCGGAATTTCGTTTACAACCTCGACGGCAATTCCGATCGATCAGTTCGACAGTTTATTCAACAAATATAAATCTTCTTAACCCTTTGGTCCGGTTCTTTCATTATGTCTAAACGAATTTTGGCGGTTGTAGATAGCAGCCGTCAGTTGCAGCAGTGGGAAAATTTTTTAATGAACGGTGGGTTTACGGCGATGGTTGTGGTCGATCCGCATTGGGCGCTGCAATCATTGGTTGAGTTTAAACCAGATATTGTGTTTTTTGAATTTTTGCGATGGGACCCTAACCGCTGGGCGATTGTTGAACGCTTTCGTTTATCGGCGCCGACCTTACCAATTACCGTTGGACTCTCACCGCAGATTGAGCAGAAATTCATTCCACTTAAGGACAATAACTCAATTGCCGTTTTCAATTTATCAGATTCACTGCCATCAACGCTCACCAAATTAAAAAAATCCTTAAAACAATTCAAAACAAAACCCTGCATTATCATTGTTGATGATGATCCGACGCTGTTACGTCTCTTGGAAAGCCGGCTTATGCAAAGCGGTTATGATGTGGTAACTGTTTTGAACAGTGAAGAGGCTATGCACATTATCCGTGATGAAGAACCTGATTTAGTTATTACTGACATTATGATGCCGAATGTCGATGGCTGGAAAATCACCCACGATCTTAAATCAAACCCGCAATATAAAAGCCTGCCGGTTATTATCATGAGTTCGATTATTAATAAAGAAGGACCGCCGAGCCAATTTGAGATCGGTGATTTCTTTTTGGCAAAACCGCCTTTGATTGACCAGTTGATGACAACGGTCAAACAACTCTTGGACAAAAACTGCCCCAAATAAAACAATTCATGATCCGCTTCGGGCCAATATTTGAGAATCTTCCGGACTTTCGTCTGGTAATTCAACGACATACTGCATCTTTTTATTTTTGATCCCAAATTTTGCAAAATCACTAACCGAAGTAAGCGTGGTCACAATCAAATCAAGATTATCAAAGACTTCAAAACGGCCATCTTTTTTAAAAATACAAAAAGCATGGGCCTGTTTCGATTGAATATAAACAAGGACGTGAGGTTGATATCCAAGAAGTCTAAGAATGGATGCGTTTAAAAAAGCGAGATCTTCGCAATCACCACCGCCGCGTTTTAATGTTTCCTCCGGAAAAGACCAAATATCACCGCCTTGATCAGCTTGATAAGTAATATGCGCTTTAAGCCACTGCGCATACTCGGCAACAGTTTGAATGCGGTTTTCTTTGAGGAAGGCGCGTAATTGCTTTTGGCCGTAATCAGGTGAAGGAGGGAGAGAAATGAGAACGTTTCCTTGCGCGAACACAGACGATGAGAGTATCGAAAACGCGAAGAAAACAATCAGCCAGCTTTTCGTTAACCTTTGATGAAATAATCTTCGTTGTGCGTTACTGCCGCGCTGTTGGTTGATCATAGCCATTAAACAAGATGAATAAAAACAAAGGGATGAAAGGCGGCTGATGATTCAAACAGCGAAAAAAAATAAACAGGACTTCCGATTGCTCCTTTGGCAATTTCGGCAGTCCTGTTTAAAATTTCTTAAGGACATTGTCCCGTTTAAAGTTCAACGAAACCTTTATCGGTTTGCAAGGATGATTAAAGTATAAAATATTGCTGAATGATTTCGCAAGTTTGTGATGTCCGCGAATAAATAAAAAATCTCTATCGTTTTCTATTTTAATTTTTATGCTATACTGATTTCCATTTATTCCCCCCAAACAAACGTTCAAGACAAAATTAAATTTATATAAAGGAAAACATGGTTACCACGACTGAACAAAGAAAGGTACACCCGACGCACCAAAGTTTTTTAGAAAAAAGCCGCATCTTACTCCCTCCTGATTTAGAACCCATCCCATCTCTAGACGAATACAAGAAAAAAGGCGGCCTCGCGGGTTTGACAAAAGCCAGATCCATGTCCCCGCGTGAGGTTATTGCTGAAGTTAAACTCGCCGGATTGCGCGGCCGAGGCGGCGCTGGATTTCCTACGGCAATTAAGTGGGAAGGTCTCGTGAATGATCCCAGTCCGACGAAATACACCGTCTGCAACGGTTCTGAAGGTGAACCAGGAACATTTAAAGACCGCTATCTTATTCGAAAAAATCCTTACATTTTACTCGAAGGCATTTTAATCGCTGCTTATGCGGTTTCAGCCAAACAAGCTTTTCTTGGATTGAAAGCAAAGTTTGTTCCCGAAATGAATCGGATTAAAACCGCGTTAAAGGAAATGATTAAAGCCGGGCTTTTAAAAGAAGATTATTTACAAGTCGTTCCCGGGCCGGATGAATATTTATTTGGGGAAGAGAAAGCGTTGTTGGAAGTGATCGACGGCCGCGGTGCGATGCCGCGGATTTTGCCGCCATATATTCAAGGCGTTCATTTTACCCCCGTTGATTACAATCCGACCGCCGTCAACAATGTTGAAACAATGAGCCACTTGCCGAACATTTTAGCGAGGGGCGCGAAATGGTTTCGCGCAATTGGTTCAGCGGATACGCCAGGGACAACGATTTTTACGCTTTCTGGTGACGTTAAATATCCAGGCATGTATGAACTTCCTATGGGAACAAAATTGCGCATATTGATTGAAGAAATCGGAGGCGGTCCTGCTGGAAAATTTCCCATCAAAGCGGTTTTTAGCGGGGTTGCCAACCGCGTTATCACGCCTAAGATGTTTGATACGCCGCTCGATTTTGGCTCGATGCGTAACGCGGGAAGCGGACTCGGCTCGGCGGGATTGATTGTTTACGATGAAAGTGTTTGTATGGTTAAAGTCGCGCAACAATTTTCATCGTTTTTAGCGACGGAATCGTGCGGTCAATGCGTTCCTTGCAAAAGCGGCGGACGAAATATTACGGAAATTTTATCGCGGTTAGAAAAAGGGCAAGCCAAACAAAAAGATCTTGATCAAATTTTTAATGAATGCGGCAAAATAACCAACCAAACACGCTGTTTCTTACCGGCGGAGGAAGCCACGGTTGTTTCCAGTATCACTTCAACCTTCGCCAGCGAATTTAAAGCGCATTTAGGAAAATCTTGTACCAACTCGCGTAAACCAGTATTAGGAAAAATCGACGACTTCAACGAAGCAACCGGACAATTTAAATTTCAGGAAAAAGTTAATTGATCTTAAAATTTCTTAAATAACCAACCAGGCATTTTTTAAAAAAGGATGCCTGGTTTTTTTGTGTGCGACGAGAAAACAGTTAATAAAAGGAGAGCACTATGTCTACTGTGGGAACACCTGAACGCCCTTTACGCGTGGCCATTATTGGATCGGGCCCAAGCGGTTTTTATGCTGCCGAAGAATTATTGAACAAACAGGTTAAAGTTAAAGTAGATATGTTCGAACGCCTTCCGGCGCCGTTTGGTTTGGTGCGTTATGGTGTTGCACCGGATCATCCTAAAATAAAAAATGTTATTAAAGTTTATGAGAAAACCTCTGCGAATCCTGCGTTTTCATTTTTTGGTAATGTGCTGATCGGCCGTGATATTTCTCTTAAGGAACTGCAATCATTCTACGACGCGGTTCTTTTTACCTGCGGCGCTCAAACAGACCGCAAACTTGGGATTCCTGGCGAGGATTTATCTGGAAGCTACACGGCAACGGAATTTGTTGCGTGGTATAACGGTCATCCGGACTATCGTAACCAGCAATTCGATTTGAACCATGAAGTCGCCGTTATTATTGGTCAAGGCAACGTGGCGATGGATGTTGGGCGGATTTTGTGCAAGACGGTCGAGGAATTAAAAACAACTGACATGGCGCAGCATGCGCTTGATCTTTTGGCTAAAAGTAAGATTAGGAAGGTTTATTTAATCGGCCGCCGTGGTCCAGCGCAAGCCGCGTTTACGCCGGCAGAGATTAAAGAATTCGGCGAACTTCATGATTGCGATCCGGTTATTGATCCAGTCGATCTTAATTTAAATCCGGAAAGTAAGACTGAACTTGATGACCCAAACAACGCGCCGAAAAAAAAGAATTTTGAAATTATGCAAGAATACGCGGCGCGTCTGGCCGGAAATAAGAGCCGTAAATTCATTATCCAATTTTTCAAAGGCCCGAAAGAAATTAAAGGCAACGGCCGGGTTGAAAAAGTTGTTTTAGAAAAAAATAAGTTAAGCGGCCCGGCGGGAAAACAAGAAGCCAACCCAACCGGCCAGCTCGAAGAGATCGCCTGCGGTATATTTTTCCGCAGCGTCGGTTACCGCGGCGTTCCGATTGCAGGCGTTCCTTTCGATGACAAAAAAGGAATCTTCCCTAATATAAACGGCCGCATTACGCAAGACGGAAAACCTGTTACCGGACTTTACGCCTCAGGCTGGATCAAACGCGGGCCCTCGGGCGTCATTGGAACAAACAAACCGGACAGTGTCGCGACTGTTGAAAGTATTTTGGCAGATATGTCGAGTTTAACACCATGCACAACACCTGACACGCAAGCGGTTTTAAAGTTTTTAAAATCGAAGAATATTAAAGTTGTAGATTTTGAAGCCTGGAAAAAAATCGACGCGGCGGAAATGGAAAGAGGCAAAGCTTTAGGCAAACCGCGGGAAAAATTTGTTAAGGTCGACGAAATGTTGGCGCTTGTTTAAAGGATTATTCCTTAACAAAGAAAAGTTTTAATCAATTACGCAATCCGTTGGCGCGGTTGTTTTCATTAAATCATTTGTGGCGGGATTCTCTTTTAAATGATTGATGATGGCATCCGGTCCAATCCGGCGGTTAAAAGCGCCGAAATCTTCATTGCCTCGGTGGTTAGCTTTATGAAATTTGAAAAGTGCATCAATTACAATCGGGACTTTTTCCCGCGGAATGGAACGCAAGTACATAACGCTCCCATCGCCGGACATAAGCGGCACACCCTGATGCCGGCCGTCTTCAGAACCCATCAGTTTTAATTGATAGCGGTTCAAACCAGAACCGACTAATCCAATCGATTTTGTCGCCGGACGAAAGCACTGGCGTTCGCAACCGGTGATACCAATCGATTCCATCAAATCACCCCAGCCCATGGCTTCGAGTTCATCGATTAAAAATGGTTCAAACTTTTCCGAATCGGTATACGTTAAACGGCAGGTGTCGCGCCCGACGCAGGCGCCGGATAAGAGACGGAGAGAAGAGTAGGGCTTGCCGTTTCTTAAACCCCAGCCGTACTTGCGCAGATCCGCTTCAAATTCTTTTTGGTTGTTAACCGGTATATTAGTGAAGAGAGCGTCTTGATTCGGCGTGATCATGACTTCAACCGGATACTTATTCATGATATCGCGCATCATGGTTTTTAATTTTCCATTTGGACCAACATCCGAAATGCGGCCGTTTTCAATAAAAGCGCCGTACGCTAAAAGTCCATTCGTCGGTTGAGTCATCCAGCCGTAATGCATATGCCGCGGCCCGCAATCATGAAGCGGGTCAGTTTCTTCCAAAGGAAATCCAACAACCGCCGCGACCTGCTCACGATACCAGGCGATTCCCATTTTTTTAATAAGATATTTCAAGCGCGCCCAAGGACGGTTTTCACGGTCCCCCCATTTCATGTGAACTTTAACAACGCCATCCATCACTTTTAAAAGTTTATCTTCACTAACGCGGCACAAGGGAAGCCCTAAGGCCGCTAAACTGGGTTTTCCATTGCGTTCACCTTGTCCGCCCCCGACGTAAATTTGAAATTTAGTGACCTTGCCGTTTACAACAATCGGCGCCACCGCCATGTCATTGGTTCTTAATTCAACGCAATTGTCATAAACGAACTGGCCGGTTTTCGGATCTTTATGAACAGCGGAAAATGCAATCTTGAATTTACGGTTTAAAAGATTGGGACCGTATTGAAAGGATTCGTTTGGTTTACGAATATAATTAGGATCAATTGCAAAAATTTCAATAAAAGGATCCATCGGCATCTGGAAGTATTTTCCAGCTTTTTGCGCCCAAGCGTTTCCGTTAAAAACATCTGAGAAAGCTGAAAAAGGACAGCCCATGACGTTACGGGTGTTATCACCGCAGCCATTTAAGGTATTCAGGTTCGATTCAGCTAAACGTTTGATGACTTCAATGACGTGTGGTTTTTTAATCCAGTGGAATTGAATATTTTGACGGTTGGTAAAACGGATGGAAGGATGGCCGTCGGTATCTTGGGTATATTTTTCGGAAAGTTCGTCGATCAACATCCATTGCTGGCGGTTCAAAGGCCCGCCGCCAGGGATGCTGATACGGATCATGTACATCCAATCTTTGGGATCGCCGCTTTTGGCGCGGTTAAATTCTAAATAAATCCCGCAGGATTTGGCGAGCTGTTCGGATTCCCAGGCCAGATCATCACAGCTGTTATCGAGAAGATCATTTCTTAAATTCCCGCGCATGCCGTTTGAGGCAAGTTTATTGAGTTCTTCCTTGCAAAATTTGTCGGCGGGTGTATTAAAATTGGGTGTAAACGGTTTTTTCATTGCATTTCCCATTTCTCATTTATGAAGTAATATGTGAAATGAAACAACGAGTTAGACAGATATCTTATCCGAGGGTTTGGTAAAGTCAACGTGTTTTTTCCCTCCTTTGAGACGGTAATTTTGAAAGACGAAACTCTTGCGGAATAAATCGAACAATACTAAACTGAATTTATGATTAATAAAGCTAACAATGAAAATTTTCCGGGCCGATTTTGGAAAACGGTGGAAGGGAATCGTATTCTTTGTGAATTATGTCCCCGTCACTGCTCTCTTGCCGAAGGCCAGCGGGGATTTTGTTTTGTCCGTCAAAATCTTGGCGGGCAAATGATATTAACCACTTATGGCCGCAGCAGCGGTTTTTGTATTGACCCTATTGAGAAGAAACCACTTAATCATTTCTATCCGGGCACGAGCATTTTTTCATTTGGCACAGCCGGATGTAATTTGGGTTGCAAATTCTGCCAGAATTGGAGCATCAGCAAATCAAAAGAGTTTGACAGCTTGGGCGAAGAGGCTTCCCCAAAACAAATCGCCCAAACCGCTCAGAAATTATCCTGCCGCAGCGTTGCTTTCACTTATAATGATCCGGTTATTTTTTCAGAATATGCGATCGACACGGCGGATGCGTGCCGGGAATTAGGAATCTTTGCTGTGGCTAAAACGGCGGGATATCTAACCGACGACGCCCGTCCCGAATTCTTCAAACACATGAACGCCGCGAATATTGATTTAAAATCCTTCCGCGAAGACTTCTACAAAAAAATCACACTTGCGGCTTTACAACCGGTTTTGGATACTTTAATTTATTTAAAAAATGAAACCAAGGTTTGGTTCGAAATAACAAATCTTATTATACCCGATGAGAATGACAGCGATCAAGAATTGCATGATATGACCGAGTGGATCATGACAAATTTAGGTGCGGATGTGCCGCTTCACTTTAGTGCGTTTCATCCTGATTTTAAAATGATGAACCATCCACCAACGCCGGCCGCGACATTAACCCGCGCCAGAAATATTGCTTTATCAAAAGGTTTACATTACATCTATACGGGAAATGTGCATGATCCTGAAGGCGCCAGTACGTATTGTCCTAATTGTAAAAAGAAAATTATTGAACGGGATTGGTATGAATTGGGGAAATTTCATATTCGCGATGGAAAGTGCGGTTTTTGTCAAACTATTATTCCTGGACATTTTGAAAATCGACCCGGACACTGGGGATCCCGGCGGATGCCGGTGTCGATGAGGCATTGATTCGTCGTTCGTGCTTTGAGACTGTTGAAAAATTGAAGTCAACGCGAATTCTTGCGTTCAAATTTCATTATTCAACAGTCTCTGCTTTCGTTTTTCGTTGTAGCGTTCTTTTAGGTTTCAATAAAAAACGAATTCCTCGAACGACGAATAACGAACGACTATATCAATTTCAATTGAATAAATTATGCGAAATTTTTTCATTATTTTAATCTGTATATTCTCAAGTAATCCGGTAGCGAATGCCATCGAAGGCAAAGCCGAAATACACGGCATATCCGATGAAGTTGCGCCAATTTCCGGTGAAGCTCATTTTAAAGAAGTTTCCGACGGGATTGAAGTGACCGTAGATGTCACCCGTGTTTGGCCGGAGGGAAAACATGGAGTTGCCATTCATGAACTCGGCGCGTGTTTTGACGGCGCTAAAGCCGCCGGCGAATTGTTTCATCCAGTATTTAAAATTGCCAGTCAAACTAACCCATCGGCGCTCGGCATTTTATCCGGAAACCTCGGGAATATAGAAGTAGACAAAGAAGGCACAGGGACTTTGAAAGGGGTGTTGTCTGGCTTTAAACTATTCGACCTGGAAACCGGAATCATTGGCCGTTCAGTTATTATCTATGAAAAAGCTTACGAGGTTAACAAAGGTGAACAGGATTTAGGCGGACGGATTGGGTGCGGGGTTATTGGTTTAATTAATACGGAAAATTTGAATGAAGGAGCGAGTAGCCAGGAGAAAGTAGAGAGTCAATCGAATAGCGAAATCCCTTCTACTCTAAAAAAACTATGATCGACGCTAAAAACACAGTTTTACTCGTCATCGACATCCAAGGCCGATTGGCGTCATTGATGTTTGAACGAGATCAAGTCGTTCGAAATATTCAAGCCATGATCAAGGGCGCTAAAATTTTAGAGATTCCGATTATTTGGACGGAACAGATGCCGCAAAAAATCGGACAAACCATTCCTGAAGTCGCCAATCTTCTTTCAGATATACAACCCATTGAGAAAGAAAGCTTCAGCTGCTGGCCGAACAAACGGTTTCAAGAAACTTTAGCTGCGACGGGTCGTAAACATATTTTAATCATAGGCATCGAAACCCATGTGTGTATTTACCAGACGGTGGCGGATTTATTGACGCACAAATATGATGTGCATGTCATCGCTGATGCGGTTTCATCACGGACACAGAATAATAAAGCGGCTGGTTTAGAAAAAATAAAACGGTTAAACGCGCAAATAACTTGTGTTGAAATGATTCTATGCGAAATGCTCCAAACCGCCGAGCATCCAAAATTCAAAGACATTTTAAATCTGATGAAGTAATGCACTTGAATTGACCGTCTCATGAAAGGAGTTTCTGATGCCCAAGAAAGAAACTAAAAAACAAACAACCGAAGTCGCCGCCCTTCTTCAAGAAAACCGCATTTTCAAACCTTCCAAAAATTTTAAATCACAAGCCAACGTTAATAATCAAAATATTTTTCAAAAAGCCGCCAAAGACCGCGAAGCCTTTTGGGCCAAAGCTGCGGAGGAACTTGATTGGTCTAAAAAATGGAATAAGGTCCTCAATTGGAAACCGCCTTTTGCGCAGTGGTTTGTCGGCGGAAAATTAAATGCCAGTTACAACTGTTTGGACCGGCACGTTAAAAATGGCTTGCGTAACAAAGCGGCCTTGATTTGGGAAGGTGAACCGGGTGAGGTTAAGACCTTAACCTATTGGGATTTGTACCGTGAAGTTAATAAATTCGCAAACGCTTTAAAGTCGTTAGGGATTGTGAAAGGCGATCGCGTTGCGATTTATATGCCGATGATTCCAGAAGCGGTGATCGCGATGCTCGCCTGCGCGCGGATTGGTGCCGTGCATACGGTTGTGTTTGGAGGATTCAGTCCTGAAGCTTTAAAGGACCGCATTCAAGATGCGCAGGCGAAATTATTGATTACGGCCGATGGTGGTTATCGCCGGGGAACGATCATCAGATTAAAGGAAGCCTCTGACACGGCGGTTAAAAATTGTCCTTCAATTAAAAATGTGATTGTCGTTAAACGTGCCGGCAATGATATAGCCATGACGCCGAACCGTGATCATTGGTATCATGATTTGATGCGTCAATCCAAACAGTATTGTGAACCGGAAAAAATGGACGCCGAAGATATGCTGTACATTCTTTACACATCCGGAACAACCGGTAAACCCAAAGGCATCATTCACACAACTGGCGGTTATATGACGGGAGTGGCGTTAACCACGAAATGGGTTTTTGATTTAAAGCCGGAAGATGTGTATTGGTGCACGGCGGATATCGGCTGGGTCACCGGACACAGCTATATTGTTTACGGACCGCTCGCTAACGGCGTGACTCAAGTCATTTATGAAGGTTCACCTGATTATCCGCAGCGCGATCGGTTTTGGCGGATCATTGAAAAATACGGCGTCACTATTTTTTATACCGCTCCGACGGCGATTCGGGCTTTTATGAAATGGGGAACCGAATGGCCCAAGGGATGCGACCTTTCGAGTTTGCGGCTTTTAGGAAGCGTTGGTGAACCGATTAATCCGGAAGCCTGGATTTGGTATCATAAACATATCGGCGGCGGCCGCTGTCCCATCGTAGATACTTGGTGGCAAACCGAAACGGGGAGTATTCTAATTTCCCCGCTGCCAGGTTTAACACCGCTTAAACCCGGCTCAGCTACACAGCCGCTTCCTGGAATCGATGCGAAAGTTTTAAATGAAAAAGGCGAAGAGATCAAAGTTGGCGGCGGATACTTGGCCTTAACGTCACCCTGGCCGTCGATGCTACGCGGAATTTACGGTGATCCAGAACGATTTAAACAAACGTATTTTAGTAAATGGAATGGACTTTATTTTACCGGCGATGGCGCCAAGAAAGATAAAGGCGGTTACTATTGGCTTTTAGGACGGGTGGATGATGTCATGAATGTAGCCGGTCATCGGATCGGTACGATGGAAGTTGAAAGCGCCTTGGTCGATCATCCCAATGTTGCCGAATCTGCGGTCGTCGGCATCAATGATGAAATCAAAGGTCAGGCGATTGCGGCTTTTGTAACTTTAAAAGAAGGAAACAAACCAGGCAAAGAAGTTGAAGATATTTTGAAACAACACGTCGTTGAAAAAATCGGCGCCATTGCGCGGCCCTCAAAAATTATCTTCACCAACGACCTGCCCAAAACCCGCAGCGGCAAAATCATGCGCCGCTTACTACGCGACGTCGCCGAAGGCCGCGCCCTGGGCGATGTCACGACCTTGGCAGATGCGAGTGTCGTTGAGTCGCTTAAAAAGAAGTATGAAGAAGAAAGTTAAAGCTTATGCACGGGCACAAGGCATCAGACACAGGGCAGAAGATCGAACATTTAATATATCAAAGCTTTGAACTTATTAAAGCTGCGCACTCGATCGCTGTCTTGACTGGCGCCGGAATATCGACGAGCGCAGGGATTCCTGATTTCCGCGGACCGCAGGGGCTTTATGTGACGAGGAAGTATGATCCTGAGAAAGTTTTTGATTTGGAACATTTTTTTTATGATCCCCAACCGTTTTATGATTTCGCGCGAGACTTTGTGGGTTTGGAAGAACGAATTAAGCCAACGCTCGCGCATCATTTCTTGGCGGCGCTCGAAAAATCTGGAAAGCTGCATGGCGTCATTACGCAGAACATTGATTGTTTACATCACCGCGCCGGATCGAAACGGGTTTTTGAAATGCATGGGAGTTCTCAAAAAAGTTTTTGTACGGAATGTTTGAAAGAATTTACGTATGCTGAAATGAAAACAAAAATTTTTAACGAACCGATTGCGCGTTGTCCATGCGGGGCTTTGATTAAACCCGATGTTGTTTTCTTCGGCGAGAATGTTAAGCACTTAAACGAATCCTTCCAATTGGCTGAGGCCGCGGATCTTTTTATCGTGGTCGGAAGCTCCTGCGTTGTGTATCCAGCGGGATTTATTCCCGAACATACCCGTGGTAAAATAATTGTGGTTAATTTGGAGCCGGTTCATTTCCGGTCGGTTGATGTCACTGTGTCAATTCAGCATGACATCGATCAATTCTTTGGAAAGCTGGCACACGAATTAAAACTACAACTGCCTTTGAAATAAAGGAGGATGCTATGTTACCACGTGATTTTAGCTGGTTAATGTTTGCCGTCGTGTTTCTACTGTTTATCAAAACTCCGGAAGCGCGGGCCGATACGTTAAAAGTTTTGAGCCCCGCTTTTACCGAAAGACAAAAGATTCCTGCCAAATACACTTGTGACGGGCAGGATGTCAACTCGTCATTACTTATTGAAATGATTCCCCCAAAAACGATGAGTTTGGCCTTAGTTGTCACTGACCCTGACGCGCCGAGCGGGACTTTTGTGCATTGGATTGCCTTTAACATTTCACCGACGATGAATGTTATTAGTGAAGCGAGCGAAGCAGGCGGCGTTCAGGGGTTGAATGATTTCGGTAAAAAAGTTTATGGCGGCCCATGTCCGCCTTCGGATGAGCATCGTTACTTTTTCAAAGTTTATGCGTTAGATGCTTTGCTGGATTTTAAAGGAGACATCAATAGAACGGAATTAGAAAAAGCCATGCAAGGACATATTCTGGCGCAAGGCCAATTGATGGGCAAATATAAGCGAACCGATACTTAAATTATGCCCGCAATGACACGCGAGAAAAACTCACACACAGATTAATACTCCGAGGAAAACTCAAATGGCTCGAGGACAATTTACCAGACGGCAAAAAGATATTGCGCGTGTTTTGCGGGATAAACGGACAATTCAACGTTTAAAGATCAAAAGAGGGACGTTTAAGAAATAAAATTGGTAGGGAATCTTAAAGCGCTGGGCGGCCCTGCGACGCCAAGTCAATGCAGGGCCGCCCGGCGTTCTTTCGGCTACAACCCGCAAACATTTCCGCTTTCCTTATTGCCTAGATCCCCGCCTGTGTTATAATCGCACCTAATTCAAATTAAAACCATGACCACACTTCTCAACTATCTCAATTCCTCCATCGGCCGCAAGCAAATTGTGGCGACAACTGGGCTCTTTTTAATTATTTTTCTGATTGGTCATCTCGCCGGTAATCTCCTCATCTATTTCGGTCCACACATTTATAACGCTTACGCTAAACGCTTAACTGATCTTAGACCCGGTTTATATGTGATTGAATCTGGGCTTCTGGTTGTTTTCCTAATCCACATTTATTTTACCGCCTTGCTGGTTTGGGAAAATATCCAGGCGCGAGGTCAAAATTATAAGATGTATCGAGCCGTCGGGCAGCGGTCGCTTGCCACACGTTTAATGCCTTATACCGGAACTTTTATTTTAATTTTTGTTGTGAAACATCTTTTTGATTTTAGTTTCGTTGATCATACCGGACCGCTCGCGCTCATGCCAACCGGCCAAAATCTTGGCCTGTACGGCATTGTTTACACATCTTTCATGGATCCACTAAACAGCCTTTTTTATATTATGGCCATGATGTGCATCGGACTGCACCTCGCGCATGGCGTTCAAAGTTTTCTTCAAACCTTTGGCTTCGACCGGTTTTCAAAAGTAAAGTATATTAAAAAAATCAGCGACTGGTTTGCTTTGATCATTACAGTTGGATTCAGCTCAATTCCTATTTACGTTTTGATTCAAAATTGTCCATACTTACACAAATAAATACCCTATGACACTTGAAAGTAAAATTCCTTCTGGTCCGCTCAAAGATAAATGGACCAAACATAAATTAAATTTAAAATTGGTTAATCCGGCCAACAAACGGAAATATACGATTATCGTCGTCGGAACAGGATTGGCCGGCGCCTCGGCAGCGGCCTCGCTGGCGGAGTTAGGCTATCGCGTGAAAGTTTTTTGTCTTCAAGACAGTCCGCGGCGTGCGCATTCAATTGCCGCGCAGGGAGGGATTAACGCTGCCAAGAATTATCCGAACGATGGTGATTCGATCGAACGTTTGTTTTATGACACAATCAAAGGCGGTGATTTCCGCGCGAGGGAAGGAAATGTTTACCGCCTGGCTCAAGTCAGCAACAATATTATTGATCAATGTGTCGCCCAAGGCGTGCCGTTTGCCCGGGAATACAGCGGTTATTTGGATAACCGTTCCTTCGGCGGGGCGCAGGTGTCCCGCACTTTTTACGCCCGCGGACAAACCGGCCAACAGCTTCTGCTTGGCGCTTACGGCGCGCTTATGAAAGAAGTTGAGAAAAAAAATGTAACCATGTTTCCGCGAAGGGAAATGTTGGATTTGGTTGTGATCGATGGAGCAGCGCGCGGAATCATTGTTCGAAATTTGATTAACGGTCAAATTGAAACATACGCCGCCGATGCCATTATTTTAGCAACCGGCGGTTATGGAAATGTTTTTTATCTGTCAACGAATGCGAAGGCTTCAAACGTTACCGCTATCTGGCGCGCACACAAACGCGGCGCTTTTATGGCTAATCCTTGTTTTACTCAAATTCATCCAACTTGCATTCCCATTCATGGTGATTATCAATCGAAGTTAACGTTAATGAGCGAAAGTTTGCGTAACGACGGCCGCATTTGGGTGCCTAAGAAAAAAGGCGATACCCGAAAGCCCTTCGAAATTCCGGAAGAAGAACGCGATTATTTTTTAGAACGCAAATACCCGAGCTTCGGTAATTTGGTCCCGCGCGATATCGCGTCGAGAAATGTGAAAGAAGTTTGTGATACCGGCTATGGCGTTGGTTCGACCGGACTAGCGGTTTACCTGGATTTTAAAGACGCGATCAAACGCGGCGGCAAAGAGGTCATTGAAGAAAAATACGGAAACTTGTTTGATATGTACAACAAGATCATGGATGTCGATCCGTATCAAGCGCCGATGATGATTTATCCGGCGATTCATTACACGATGGGCGGATTGTGGGTGGATTATAATTTGATGAGTAACGTGCCTGGGCTTTTTGTTTTGGGTGAGGCGAATTTTTCAGATCATGGGGCGAATCGTTTGGGTGCGAGTGCGTTGATGCAGGGATTGGCCGACGGATATTTTGTAATCCCTTACACAATCGGCGATTATTTGGCGCGGATAGCACCGGGAAATATCAAGACAGATCATCCAGAATTTAAAAAATGTGAAACAGAAGCAGACGCCAAACTTAAGCAATTGCTTTCTATCAAAGGAAAAAGAACCGTCGATGATTTTCACCGGCAGTTGGGAAATTTGTTATGGAACAAATGCGGTATGGCGCGCAATGAAAAAGGATTGCAAGAAGCTTTAAACGAAATCCCCAAGATCCGTGATGAGTTCTGGCACAATGTAACGGTGACTGGCAGCAATGAAGAATTCAACCAAGCCCTGGAACGCGCCGGACGGGTCGCAGACTTTTTGGAATTCGGCGAACTGATGGTGCGCGACGCACTTAACCGACGAGAATCCTGCGGCGGCCACTTCCGCGAAGAATTCCAAACGCCCGAAGGCGAAGCGTTGCGTGATGATCAGAATTTTTGTTATGTGGCGGCGTGGGAGTTTACGGGCATGGGCCAAGAGCCTAGATTGCATAAGGAACCGCTTGTTTTTGAGGAAGTGCATTTAGCGCAGAGGAATTATAAATGACCAATTTGCAAAAACTTTCTCAGCGCAGTGAGCTCAAAATTATTTTAGTTGGTTTGTTTTTGATAGGACTCAGTCTTTTTTGGTTACCTAACATTATGTTTTTTAATGTGCAAAAAGAAACGGCCGTAATGCTAATTAATACGGGTAATGATTTCTCAAATGAAATAAACAAAATTATAAATGATCCTAAAAATATTAATGATAATAAGAAATCACAATTAATAAAAGGACAGGAAAAACTAAATTTTTTTTTAACAGAGCTTAAGAGAGAACGAGTAGATTCCGTTCCCTTGATTGGATATGCTATAGGTTTAATCGCGATATTAATGACCACAATGTATATCCTTTCCGGACTTTATTTTTTAAAGCACTCTAAACGCGCATACACATTTTTAAAATGGGGTATATGTGGATTTATAGTTTATTTTCTGTTTGTAATATTTGATCTAGTGACTGTCATTTATTCCGTTAATCAAAATTTACAAAGTATTGGATCTGTACTTGAATGGCATTCCTCAATAATTCCTTCAATAGCTTTGTTTGCTTTAATATGTCCACTTTTAACAAGTATATTCTATGTGGTTTTACCAATTTATTTTTTCAGACGACTACTCTTATAAACGATCTGTAATAGGAACCTCAATAAATGCAAAATCTAACTCGTATTACTTTTGATCCGGGAATAATGGGAGGCGAACCTTGTATCCGTGGATTGCGCGTTACCGTTGGAACCATCGTAGGATTATTAGCGGCAGGGAAGACCACAAAAGAAATTTTAAAAGCTTATCCATATTTAGCAGAAAAAGACATTCATGAAGCCCTTATGTATGCCGCATGGAGAGTTAAAGAAGTCGATACCCCATTAAAGTCTCAATGAGTAAATAATGTCTAAAAAAATTAATTTAACTTTAAAAGTCTGGCGGCAAAAAAATCGGAACGACCGTGGGCGGTTTGAGATTTACAAAGCGGATGGGATTGATACTGACATGTCGTTTTTGGAAATGCTCGATGTTATCAATGCGAAGTTAACGATGGAAGGGAAAGATCCGATTGCCTTTGATCATGATTGCCGCGAAGGGATTTGTGGGATGTGCGGGGCAGTTGTGAATGGTCAAGCGCATGGGCCGCTGCGCGCGACAACGCTTTGTCAACTGCATATGCGGCATTTTAAAGATGGGCAGACTTTAGTGATTGAACCTTGGCGGGCGAAAGGGTTTCCAGTTATTAAAGATTTAGCCGTTGACCGTTCAGCGTTTGACCGGATTGCGATGGCGGGCGGATACATTTCGGTTAAAACCGGTTCGGCGCCGGAGGCGAACACGATTCCCGTCGCCAAGAAAAATGCCGAAATGGCGATGGATGCGGCGGCATGTATTGGTTGCGGCGCATGTGTCGCCGCGTGTCCTAATGCGTCCGCCATGCTTTTTGTTTCCGCCAAAATTAATCATTTAAATCTTTTACCCCAAGGCCAAACCGAAAAATTACCGCGTGTTTTTAATATGGTCACGCAGATGGATAAAGAAGGTTTTGGAAATTGTTCGAATGAGTATGAATGTGAAGCAGCGTGTCCGAAGGAAATTAAAGTGGCGAACATTGCGCGGATGAATCGGGATTACCGAGCGGCGGTAGCTCAAGGAGAGACAGAGAAATAAGTGGACACCAGGTCACAAAGTCACCATGTCACCAGGATTGGATAGGTCAGAGACGTAGTGATCATAAATTGATGAAATCGCCGGGCCCTCTCGCCAGCGTTTTTTACGGAAAGCGAGAGGGCCCATCGTTTTTTTCAGCTTTTTAACGTTTGTTTATCGACCGCTTTATATTAGAATGTAACTATGTTACCTATAATCACCAAAGAAATCCTCCAAAAATACGATGTCCCAGGTCCGCGTTATACAAGTTATCCGACGGCGCCAGAGTGGTCGCAGGAAGTCAACGCCTCTGTTTATCAAGCAAAGCTAAAACTTTTAGGCCAAAGTGACAAGACCGTTTCACTGTATGTCCATATCCCTTTTTGTCAAAGCCTGTGTTATTTTTGCGGCTGCAATGTGGTTATTCGAAAACAAGAAGGAACTTACGCGGATGAATATTTAGATTATCTATGCGTAGAAATTGATTTAATCAGAGAATCTCTTGGCGCCCGTAAAAAAATCCGCCAGCTCCATTGGGGCGGAGGGACACCAAACTTTTTAAGCGAACCACAAATCAAACGGCTCTTCCAAAAAATTCAAAATAGTTTCGATGTTGATCTAAATGGTGAAATCGCGATCGAAATCGACCCCCGCACGATCGATCACAATAAACTAAAAATCTTGCGTTCGCTCGGTTTTAATCGTGTTTCAATGGGGATTCAAGATTTTAATCACGATGTGCAGCAAGAAATCAACCGCATTCAGCCACTAGAAATGGTTCAAGATGTTCACAACCGGTGCCGCCAGCTGGGATTCCTTTCGGTTAACTATGATTTAATTTACGGTCTGGCCCGCCAAACACCGAAAAGTTTTTCCGAAACTGTTGATCAAGTCATTAAATTCAAACCCGACCGCATCGCGCTTTACAGTTTTGCTTATGTACCCTGGCTTAAGAAACATCAGACTAAACTTTCCATCGATACTCTACCAACCAACGATGACAAATTAGATATATTTCTAGAATCCCGCCGCCAACTTCTTGATCATGGTTATCAAGCCATCGCCATGGATCATTTCGCCTTAAAAACTGATGAAATGGCCAAAGCCTTTAATCGAGGAACACTTTACCGCAACTTTATGGGTTACACCGTTAAACCCGCCGACGAATATATCGGCGTCGGCGTTTCGGCGATTGGATTTTTGGAACACACCTTCGTCCAAAACCAAAAAACTCTACCGGGCTATTATCAACGTTTAAAGCAACATGAATTACCCGTCGAGCGCGGTAAAATGCTTTCTTTAGACGATCAAATCCGCCAATGGGTCATTAATCAATTCATGTGTCTTTTTAAAGTAGACAAAAAAGAATTCGCCCATCGATTTAATGAAGAGTTTGACGCTTACTTTAAGAAAGAACAGGTCCATATCAGCCGCTGTTTAACCGATGGGTTAATCACGTTGTCAGCTGATCGAATTGTCGTCACTGATTTAGGAAAAATTTTCATTCGAAACGTTTGCATGGGGTTTGATTGGTACTTTCGTCAAAAGCATCTGAAGAGACGGTTTTCGCAGACTGTTTGATTAACATAGGACGTGGGATGTATGACGTAGAAAAAGTATTGATGTCCAACGTGCTCACGTCCTACGTCCAACGTAACTTCCCACTATGAAACAATCCCAATTACTTCAAGCCTTCGCAGGCAAAAACACCCGCATTCCCATCTGGTTCATGCGTCAAGCCGGACGCTACTTACCTGAATATCAAAAAATTAAAGCAAAGTATTCTTTAGAAGAAATGTTCCACACATCGGAGATTGCCGCACAAGTGACCGTTTTGCCGGTTGATATTTTAGACGTTGACGCGGCGATTCTCTTTGCCGATATTTTGACACTGCCGTCGGCGATGGGATTTAATATCCGATTTGATAATAATCGTGGACCAGTGATTGCGAATCCAATCACGCAACCGAATGATTTGGACAAACGACATGACTTGGATGATTTACCCGCGTTACGACAAACAGTTAAAATCATTAACCAAAAACTTTCCTCTGACATTCCTTTAATCGGTTTTGCCGGTGCGCCGTTTACCGTGCTTTGTTATTTGCTTGAGGGCGGATCAACTGTGAATTTCACAAAAACATTCCGCTTTGCGCATGAACACCCCAAAGTCTTTCATGAATTTCTAAAATGGATTACAAAGAATACGATTCAATATCTACGTTTGCAGCAAGAAGCCGGGATTAAAGTTTTTCAATTATTCGACACCTGGGGCGGAATTCTTCGTCCGAGCGACTATGCCCATTGGGTTTTGCCGTACGTTCAGGAAATTTTTAACGCTGTAGATTTGCCGTCGATCTATTACTTAAAGAATTCCGCACCGTTACTGCCTTTAATGGAACATTGCGGCGCGGATTTCTTAAGCGTTTGTCAAAGCGTTGTCCTGGGACATCATCCGGTTTTAGCGAAAACAACTAAAGGCGTTCAAGGCAATTTATTTAACGGTCTTTTATATGCGCCCGATGAAATTTTAAAAAAGGAAGTGGAAGATGTCTTAAAAGGTGCGCACACGTATCAAAAATATATTTTTAATTTAAGCCACGGGGTTTTTCCGGATGCAAACGTAGATAAACTTAAATTGATTGTGAAAACGGTTCGAGAATTCCGTTAGAAAAACGCAATGGCTTCAGGCTACAGGCCGCATGTTTCACAGCTTTGATTTTTGAAGCCTGAAGTTTGCGGCTTGAGACATTAAGCGATGAACAAAAAGAGTATCCTAATTATCGGGGGCGGAATCAGCGGATTAAGCGTTCTACATTTCTTAAAGAAAAAATATGCCGAACACCCGTCGGTTGAAATCAAACTTTTTGAGAAGAATATCGAACTCGGAGGAAATGCCAAGACCGCATACGATCAGGATGCGCTTTTCGAATATGGGCCGAACGGTTTTGTCGATTCAAAAGAAGCAACGCTTACGCTCATCCGTGATCTGGGGCTCGAACCCGAACTCATTACAGCCAACCCACAAGCCAAACGGCGTTTCATTATGGTCAATAACTCTTTGCATGCTATCCCGACGGGCTTGATTGATTTATTGAGATTTCGGCCGTTAAGCTGGATTGACAAATTGCGTTTGCCTTTTGAAATATTCGTTAAACCCGGCGATAATCCGGATGAAAGCGTTTATGAATTTGGCGTGCGCCGGTTTGGTGAAAATGTGTCGCGCGTCTTTTTAGACGCCATGATTACAGGAATTTATGCTGGTGATGCCAAAAAAATTAATATGAAATTGGCTTTTCCAACGATTCATGAAATTGAACAACGATACGGATCTGTTATTAAAGAATTTCTTCATTTAAGAAAAACAAAAAATAATATTTTCTCTCCGGGACGGTTGACTTCTTTAAAAAAAGGATTGCGTCAATTGACAGACGCTCTGTATCGGCAGTATCATGCTTCAATTACTTTGAGCCAAGAAGTCGAGTCTATTGAAAGAAGTGAAGAACACTTTTTGGTTCACATTCAAAACCGTGTATATGAAGCGGACGAGATTGTACTGTGCACGCCAGCGCCGGCAGCGGCGCAGATTACACGGAATCTTAATTCGACTTTATCTCAGCAGCTCAATCTAGTTCCTTACGCGCCAGTTGTTGTCGTCGGACTGGTTTACGCCCGGGAACAATTTAAAAATATTCCTGAAGGGTACGGTTATTTAATTCCGTCTTCACAAAACAAACAGGTGTTAGGCGTTTTGTTTGAAAGTTTTATTTTTGAGGGAAGAGCAGCCGCTAATCATATTACAATGCGGGTGATGATGGGCGGGGCATTGCATTCTGAAGTTCTGCGTTTAAAAGAAAAAGATTTGATCGCCCTGGCCCATGAAGAAATTCGGCGCACATTAAAAACATCACATATCCGTCAGCCGGAGAAAACTTTTTTAGCTATTTGGCCTAAGGCGATCCCACAATATTCAACCGAGTATGTTCCGATTAAAATGACGATTGAACGTGAAATCGCCAAAATGCCGCGTTTTCATATTGTGGCGAATTATTTCAGCGGCGTCGGACTTAATGACTGTATTGCTAATGCGCAAATCGTCGCGAACCAAAGCAAATTTTGACCACCCCAACCCCCGGGGTTGGGGTGGTCAACTTAAAATTCATGACTAACGCTATTCTTTTAATTTCTTGTCCCGATCAAAAAGGAATCACCGCCGACGTTTCCAATTTTATTGCCCAGAATAACGGCAATATCGAGCACGCCGACCAGCACATTGATCATCAAACCAATACTTTTTTTATGCGCATCGAGTGGGCGCTAAACGGTTTTTCGATTGAACCGCAGGCTATCGCGCATCACTTTAAACCCGTCGCGCAAAAATTTGCCATGACCTGGCAACTTTATTTTACAGATGAAGCTGTCCGCATGGCTATTTTTGTTTCGAAACCTTTGCACTGCCTTTATGATTTGTTATTGCGTTATAAATCCGGACAGTTACGTTGTGTCATCCCCGTTATCATCAGCAATCATCCTCAGGCGAGAGAAGTGGCGGAAAAATTTAATATCGAGTTTCATGAATTTTATATGTGCTTAGAAAATAAGAAGGAACAAGAGTCCAAACAAATTGAAATTCTTCGCCGGCATCAAATTGATTTAGTTGTGCTGGCCCGGTATCATCAAATCTTAACACCGGAATTCATAAAAAAATTTCCTAACCAAATCATTAATATCCATCATTCCTTTTTACCGGCGTTCGTCGGTCAAAATCCTTATGCGCAGGCTTATGAAAAAGGCGTCAAGATTATCGGCGCGACCAGTCATTATGTAATCGCCGAGCTAGATCAAGGTCCGATCATCGAGCAAAACACCGTCCGCATCAGCCACCGAGATTCTCTGAAAGATTTGATTACAAAAGGAGAAGATCTTGAACGCATTGTATTAAGCCGGGCCGTACGTTGGCATGTGGAACGCAAGATTCTTTGTTATGGAAATAAAACGGTTATCTTTGATTAAATTGCAGTATAAAATTTTAAAAAAATCTGCGTTCTAATCCATTTTTATGCTTTAATAAAAGCCTACCTCAACCCTGTCTAACTCTAAAATCAAATCTAAATAGTTTATAAAAAATTACGCCTGCCAACAGGCCCCTCACGGAGTTTTCTATGACTAAAGAAGAAGACAAAAACGGGGATTTTAATTGGGTGACTGTCCATAAATACATGACGAAAAATGGCATTAAGTTGTCATTTAAAGTCAACCGTGAGTACACGCTGGCTAAAGACCAGTACACGGCAACGAATTATGATAATTTTTCTTCCCTAGCGATCGCGATTCGTGACCGTTTGGTCGAACGCTGGATCATGACACAGCAGGGTTATCACAAGGCCAATAAGAAACGCGTTTATTATCTTTCCATGGAATTTTTGATCGGCCGTTTGTTGGGAAACAATATTTATAATCTGGGACTGGCTAAAGAAGTCACCGAAGCGATGGAGGATTTTGGTTATAATCTCGATGATGTTCGTAATGAGGAAAGCGACGCCGGGTTGGGTAACGGCGGGTTGGGGCGGTTGGCGGCGTGTTTTCTGGATTCAATGGCGACTCTGGGAATTCCAGCACACGGTTACGGAATCCGTTATGAATATGGAATTTTTAATCAAAAGATTGTTAACGGCTATCAGGTTGAAACGCCAGATGAGTGGTTAAAACTTGGAAATCCCTGGGAATTCGCCCGGCCCGAATATTCAGTTAAAGTAAAATTTTATGGTCATGTTCAAACCCATGCCGATAAAAATGGCAAACTCAATTTTGAATGGGTCGATACGCAAGATGTCATGGCGACTCCCTATGACACTCCGGTTCCCGGATACCGCAATGATGTCGTCAATACGTTAAGGCTCTGGTCGGCGAGGGGAAGTGAAGAATTTGATTTTGAATATTTCAACGACGGCGATTACGAAAAAGCCGTTTATCAAAAAATGTTTTCTGAAAATATTTCCAAAGTCCTTTACCCTAACGACGGCGTCAGTCAGGGAAGGGAGCTTCGTTTAAAACAAGAATATTTTTTTACAGCCGCGTCGATTTCCGATATTATGCGCCGCTTCAAAGTTGAAAATTCCGATTTACGCCATCTGCCCAATAAAGCTACGATCCAATTAAATGATACCCATCCCGCGCTGGCGATTGTCGAATTGATGCGCATTCTGATCGACGAAGAAAATTTAGATTGGGACACGGCGTGGGAAATCGTCCACAAAACCTTTGCCTACACTAATCACACCTTGATGCCGGAGGCGCTCGAATGCTGGCCGGTCACGCTGTTTGAAAAAGTCCTGCCGCGACATCTTCAAATTATTTATGAAATCAACATGCGGTTTTTAAAAGAAGTCGCCAATGCTTTTCCCGGCGCAACCGATCGGCTTGGACGGATGTCTTTAATTGAAGAGGGCTTTCCTAAAAAAGTCCGCATGGCGTATTTATGTATTGTTGGAAGCTCGTCGGTCAATGGTGTTTCAGAATTACATTCGAATTTGATTAAAACACATTTGTTTAAAGATTTTTATGAGTTCTGGCCGGAAAAATTCAATAATAAAACCAACGGTATCACGCAGCGCCGCTGGCTTTTAAAATCCAACACGCATTTATCGGATTTAATCACCGAGACAATCGGCGATCAATGGATTACGAATCTTGATCATTTGGCGAATCTTGTTCCTTATACTTCCAACGCGGATTTCTTAAAAAAGTGGCAGCAAGTAAAAAAACAAAATAAGGAACACTTGGCTGAATATGTTTTAAAAACAGCTCACCTTAAAATCGATCCCAACTCTCTTTACGACGTGCAGATTAAAAGAATCCACGAATATAAAAGACAATTGTTGTTCGCCTTTTATGTCATTTCAGAGTATCTCAAATTAAAACATGAACCCAAAAAATTTATTCAGCCCCGAACGTTTATCTTCGGCGGAAAAGCCGCGCCTGGATATTATATGGCGAAGCTTATCATTAAATTTATTAACAGCATTGCTGATGTCATTAATCACGATAAAGGCATTAAGGATCAGTTGAAGGTCATCTTCTTGGAAAATTACCGCGTCTCTTTAGCTGAAAAGATTTTTCCAGCAAGTAATTTGTCAGAACAGATTTCAACCGCCGGAACAGAAGCGTCTGGAACGGGAAACATGAAATTCATGTTAAACGGCGCGTTAACCATTGGAACGCTCGACGGTGCAAATATTGAGATTGCCCAAGAGGTAGGACCGGAAAATATTTTTCTTTTTGGTTTAAAGACACCGGAGGTTGAAGCCTTAAAGGCACGCGGTTACCGGCCGCAGGAATTTGTAGACCAATCACCGGTTTTGCGGGAAATTTTTCATCTGATACGAACTAATTTCTTTTCTCAGTCCGAACCCGGCATTTTGGGTCCGATTGTTCAGGCGCTAACCGAACACGACCCATTTTTAGTCTGCGCGGATTTTGAATCCTACCGTGCCATGCAGGATAAGGTGAGTGAAGCCTACCGCGATCAGACAACCTGGACGAAAAAATCCATTATCAATGTGGCGAAATCAGGAAAATTTTCCAGTGACCGTACGATCCAAGAATATGCCAAGGATATTTGGAATGTTCCGTATATAACGCGCTGACAGCGGTTCACATGATGGGAAACATTTTCCATGAAAGCTCAACGGCAGATAAAAATTCTATTTCTGATTTTTCTATTTTTTTCCCCGACGATATTATCCGCCCAAACTCCTCGTCAAAAAATTGAATTAACATTTTCACAAGCTATTCGTTTAGCGCAAACGCGCAGCCTGCAATCCATTTTATCAGAACAACGTGTCTGGGAAGCGGTGGCTTTAAGCCGTCAAGCCCTTTCAACTTTGCTTCCCCAGTTAAATGCCAGCCTTTCCCAAATCCGCCAAACAAAAAATTTAGCCAGCGCCGGCATTCCGGTATCAACCGCGAGCCCCTTGGTTGGTCCTTTTGACACCAGCGACGCGCGGTTAAAATTAACTCAAACAATTTTTGATCCCGAAGTTTGGGCGCGTTTAGAAGCGGCCAAAGCGGGCGAAACATTGTCGCACGCGCAGGACATTCAAACCAAGCAAGACGCGATGGCCTTGGGTGCCACGCTGTACATTCAAACAAAACGTTACACTCAAGCAGTTCAATTAATGCGCAACCTGTTAAATCGTGACAAAAAACAATATGTTATCGTCGATGCAAAATTTCATAACGGCACCGCCTCAGCACTTGAATTAAAACAAGCCAAGGCGTTTTTGGAAACAAGCCGTTACCGCTGGCGTCAGGCGCAGCAGCAAGCGCAGGAATCAATCCTGTCTTTAAAGTTGGCGTTGGGAATTGATCGAGAAGCCCAAATTATTTTCAAGGATGACATTCAGTTTGATAATCTTTTAATTGAAGAGGCGGGAAAAAAGAATTCTATAAACGATTTGCCCGACGTCAAAACAGCTCAAGCGGCGGTCAACCAAGCACAGTTGCAAAAGAACGCTGTTCGGGCGGAATATTTTCCTAAGATTTCTGCGCTTGGAGATTATGGACTAAACGGTTCGAGCCTGCCGAATGCCGAAAAGACTTATAGTTTCGGCGGCCAAGTTTCATTGCCGATTATGGAAGGCGGAAACCGTTCGGCACGAATCGCGCAGGCTCAGAGCCAAATGGTGCAAGCTCAAGCTGAACTTAACAACGTCAGTCAAGATGTTCAAAATAAAATTATAAACGCTCAAAAAGAAATTATTGAAAGTGTTGCATTCTATCAAGCTCAAAACGCGTCTTGGCTCGCCGCCCAGCAGCAATGGCATCTGGCGCAGAACCGTTTTAAAAATGGAACGGGAAGTTCTTTAGAAATTTTTGAGGCGCAAGCGGATCTGGCGCTCAGTCTGGCGCAGAAACAAGAAGCGTACGCAACCTATCAAATGGCTCAAGTCAATTTAGCCCGGCGGTTAGGAAAAGTTGAACAATTGATTCTAAAATGAGGGAAGCATGAAATATTTTCTCAGAATGACTCAGGTTTGTTATTTGATTTTATTTTTAAGCAGTTGTACGGTTCATTCCAAAGATGAATTAACCTTGTCAGGAACGCTTGAGGTGACCGAACACGCCTTAGGCGCGCCCGTCGGCGGGCGATTACAGGAATTGTTTGTGGATGAAGGCCAGATGGTTAAGCGGGGAGAACTCTTAGCGACGCTTGACCGTTATGCGCAGACAAAAAAAAATTACGAGCGGACGCTCCAAATTTTTAAAGACGGCGGCGCAACACAGCAAGCGGTTGAAAACGCCGAACTCGCGTACAAAGATCAATCCATCGTGGCGCCTGTTGACGGTGTCGTGCTTTTAAAAGTTCATGAAATCGGCGAAGTGGTTTCTCCAGGTGCTGCGGTTTTACAAATAGGAGAAATCAATAAATTATGGATCCGTGTTTTTGTTCCAGAAGGCGTTATTAACCACGTTAGTTTAAACCAAGCCGCTCGAATTAAATTTGATGGACTAGAGGGAACATTTAAAGGTCATATCGATTTTATTTCGCCCAAAGCCGAATTCACGCCGAGAAATGTTCAAACGCCCGAAGAGCGGGTGACGCAAACGTTCGCGATCAAAGTCGTCGTGGATGACGTGGTTCCCAATTTGCGTCCCGGCGTTTCGGCGGATGTGATTTTGGACTTGAATGGGAATAAGTGAAGAACTTATAAAAATTTTATTTGGTATCGGTAATAGGTTATGGTTGCGAACTGGTATCGTCAGACGTTTGTCGGTTACGTCAGATAAATATTTTTCTTAAAATTCTAATACGTAACCTCAGACGAATACCGATACGAGCTACGAAACCATAACCAACATTACAATCAATAAAATGAAATGAATTCCGACCTCGCCATCGAAGCTAAAAATCTAACCCGTCGTTTCGGTTCGTTAACCGCCGTCGACAATATTAATTTCACAGTCCGCTACGGCGAAATTTTTGGTTATCTCGGCGCGAACGGCGCGGGAAAAAGCACAACGATCCGGATGCTTTGCGGGATTTTAACACCGACGAGTGGAACAGCGCGGGTTGGCGGCTATGATATCAATAAAGAATCAGAAAAAGTTAAAACCGCCATCGGCTATGTGTCGCAGCGTTTTAGTCTCTATACTGATTTAACCGTAAGAGAAAACTTGGAATTCTACGGGCGGGTCTATCAATTAGATCGAATCCATCTTAATCCACGTATTGAAGAAGTCATGGCTCTAACCGGCGTTGATCGTTTTAAAAATAAATTAGCCGGCGAACTTTCTGGAGGATGGAAACAAAAATTAGCCCTGGCCAATGGCATTCTGCATCGGCCTAGAATTTTATTTTTAGATGAACCAACCGCTGGTCTGGATCCAGTTGCCCGACGGAGTCTATGGGAACTCTTATACGAGCTCGCTGAAAACGGTGTGGCTCTGTTTGTTACAACACACTATATGGAAGAAGCCGAACGATGCAATAATATCGTCATCTTAAGCCAAGGCCGGCTGCTTCGCCAAGGTAATCCGCTCGAACTTCGATCACAATTAAACGGAAAACTGCTTGAAGTTCATTGCGCACCGCTTCTTAAGGCTTCACGAATATTTCAACATATCAAAGGCGTCATTGCCACAACTGCCTTTGGAACAATGCTGCATTTAAATGTCACGGATGAAAAAGAAGTCATGTCACAAATTTATCCGTTAGCTAAAGAAAACCAAATCGAAATTTTCTCAATTCAACCGATATCCGCTTCTTTGGAAGATGTTTTTGCCACAATCACAGCAGAGGTTTAACACGTGAATAGTTTTTGGGCCATTGTTAAAAAAGAATTCATTCACATTTTAAGGGACAGCCGTACGTTGGTTTTAATTCTGCTCATGCCGCTTATTCAACTGACAATTTACGGATATGGGATCAATACCGACGTCAAACATATTTCAACCGTTTTATTAGATGAAGACCAAACAGCTTTGACGCGGCGTTTGAAAAACGCTTTTGAACAATCCGCCTATTTCAACATTGAACTTGTTCATTCATTACCAGAACTGCGTCGGGCCATTGATAGAGGAAAAGCCCAGGCTGGCATCCATATCCCGCCGGATTTCACTAAAAATCTTCTGGCCAAACGCAATTCGACCTTGCAAATGCTGATCGATGGTACGGACTCAACGCCAGCGAACGTGGCGCTTAATACAGGGAGCGCGATTGTGAATTCTTTTATTCAACAAGAACGTTTGATTCCTATTCAAGTTTTACCTATCGATTACCGTGCACGTTTATGGTATAACCCGGATTTGAAAAGTTCTTTCTTCATGATTCCAGGTCTGGTCGGTTTACTTTTGCAACTGATCATTCCCATGATTACCGCAACCGCAATTGTCCGGGAAAAAGAGAGGGGAAACATTGAACAACTTCTGGTCACGCCAATTAAATCGCACGAACTTATTCTAGGGAAATTAGTGCCTTACGTTGTCATCGGTCTTTTTATGACGACGATGATTCTGGTCGCGGCGCATTTTCTTTTTCATGTGCCGGTTCGCGGGAGTTTGATTGATCTTTATCTAATGATTCTGCTTTTTTTGGTTTGCTGTTTAGGCATCGGACTTTTTGCCTCAACGGTCGCAGACAATCAACAGCAGGCCGCGCAGATCGTTATGTTTTTCGCATCACCTTCGATTCTTTTGTCCGGATTTATTTTTCCAAGAGAAGCCATGCCGCTGCCGATTCATGTTTTAGGCTACGCCATTCCGCTTACATTCTTCTTAAAAATTGTGCGCGGGATTATTTTAAAAGGATTAGGTATCGGAGATTTGTGGCCGCAGATTATTCCGCTTACGGCCATTGGCATTCTCATTTTAGGTTTTAGCATTTTGAAATTCCACAAAAGATTGGCGTAATCTGTTATAGTGCAAAATGAAACCACAGGTTTTTCGACGGAAAAAACATAAAATTTAACAAAAATTTGCTATAATAACTTTGTCTCATAAAAATTTCGAGAATTCAAAATCAAATTGAGGAGGGATTCAAATGTTTTCTTTACAAGTGCGTATGATGCTTTTGCTGGCGGCTTTGTTTGCAATTATTTATGCGGTTGTTGTTGTGATTGGGACATCGATGGGTGTTACCAATTTCAATTTCTATCTTTTCATTTCCTTCTTTTTTATGTTCATTCAATATCTCATCGGCCCTAAGATTGTGGAGTGGTCGATGCGTGTCAAATATATCCAACGCCAAGATGCTCCCCAACTTTTTCAAATGGTTGAAGATTTAGCCCGACGGGCGAATCTTCCTATGCCGCGGATCGCGGTTTCTGAAGTCGCAATTCCTAATGCCTTTGCTTTCGGCCGGTCGCAGCGAGACGGCCGGGTTTGCGTCACGCGCGGGATTATGAATTTATTAAAGGAAGATGAATTAAAAGCCGTCTTAGGTCATGAACTAACCCACCTTCGCAACCACGATGTTCTGACAATCACTTTACTTTCCGTTATTCCTATGATTATGTACCGTTTGGCCTGGCATTTTATGTTTTATGGAGGAAGAAGAGATGATAGAAATGGCGGGAATGCGGCGATGATTGGGATGCTAGCGTTTCTTTTTTACTTTATTACGAATCTTTTAGTCCTTTATGCTTCGCGTATCCGCGAATATTATGCCGATAAAGGTTCCGTTGAATTAGGCAATCATCCAGCGACGCTCGCCTCAGCTTTATATAAATTGGTATACGGCTCTGCCCGTATGGATAAAGAATCATTGCGTGAGGTGGAGGGATTTAAAGCTTTCTTTGCGAACGATCCTTCTCGAGCGGGTTTAGAGATAAGAGAATTAGCGCAGCTTGATTTAGATAAAAATGGCGCGATCGATCCAACAGAAATCAGCCTTCTTAAAACCAGAAACATTAAACTTAGTTTTTCCGATCGTTTAATGGAATTATTGGGAACGCATCCCAATATGCTCAAACGCATTAAACATTTAGCCAGCCTCGCCTAAATCAAATGCCTATTGATAATATGACAATCATTACCAATGAGTTCACCCTCACGCGCAGCAATTATTTTTTAATCTTACTTCTGGAAACCTTACGCCGTCGCTGGTGGGTGTTTTTAATTTTTTTTCTATTCAGTGCTCTGGGATATGAGAAAGGCATAGCGTCGGTAATTTTACTTTTTGTGACGCTTAGTACCGCTTATTTTATTTATTTAATCGCCAGGATTTGGTTGCAGGCCAGTCCTAAGAAAACACCATTTTTGTTTCTGCCTTGCACCTGTACGATCAATCATGAAGCGTTAACCGCAATATATGCAGGCGAGGGAACCATTAAATTTAATTTTGGCGCGTTTCAACGCATTGTTAAACGTAAAAATTATTATTTATTTTATCTGGGAAGCCGGCAATTTGTTTGTTTTCCGCTTAATACCTTAACGAATCCACAAGAAATTGAACGACTAGACGTTTTAGTTAAAGTTAAGACGGCTTAATATTGTAAGAATAGATTTTGTAACTAGAAATAAAAATAGGCTATATGAAAAAGAGAGGACTTTATGAACGTTGCCGTTATAGGGGCTTCAGATAAAAAAGATAGATATTCTTACCAGGCCGTCATGCTTTTAAAAGAAAAAGGACACACGGTTTTTCCAGTGCACCAGCGCATCAAGGAAATTGAAGGAATGAAAGTTTATCCGTCGATCAGTGAAATTACAGAACCGATTGATACGGTTTCCTTGTATGTGGCGGCGGATATTTCAACAGGGTTTACGGATCAACTGTTCGCCAAGAACCCAAAGCGTATTATTTTTAATCCTGGGGCTGAAAATCCATCGCTGGCCAATAAAATTCAGCAAAAAGGAATTCAACCAGTTGATGCGTGTACGCTCGTGATGTTACGAACTGGACAATTCTAATGCTGAATTTGCCTTCTCAAAAATTATATTAAAATAGGCCTCATTAATTAAAGGAATGAAATAAAATATGGACCGAACATTTTATAGCCAGTGCGTTGAGCAAAGTTTGAAAGGCGCAGTACTTCCCGATCAAGCTTGTCTCGAAATCTTATCTTCCTCCAAAATTGAACTCCTGCCGCTTTTAGACGCTGCATTCCAAGTTCGAAAAACTTACACGGGCCAGGAAGTTATGGTTCACATAATCAACAACGCCCAAAACGGTTTCTGCCCGGAAGATTGTCATTACTGCGCCCAAGCTAAGACATCGAAAGCGGACATTGCCGAATATCCTTTAAAAAGTGACGAAGAAATTTTTGCTGAGGCCAAGCGCGCTTACGAAGGCGGGGCGTTTCGTTACTGTATGGTTTTTGCCGGCCGTGGACCTTCGCCCCGACGGGTTGAAAAGTTAGCTGAGCTCGTCGCTGAAATTAAAAAGCGTTATCCTATCCAAGTCTGCGTTTCCGCCGGTTTGATCAACGATGAAGGCGCTCAAAAATTAAAACAAGCCGGGCTTGACCGCTTAAATCATAATTTGAATACTTCCGAAAAAAATTATCCCAACATTTGCACAACCCACACCTATCAAGACCGTCTCAATACACTTCAATCCGCTCAAAAAGCCGGCATACAACTTTGTTCCGGATTAATTTTAGGAATGGGCGAAGCGATTAATGATATTGTTGAAGTTGCCAAAACGTTACGCAGCGTTAAAGCCAAATCGATTCCCGTTAATTTTCTCATTCCGATTGAAGGCAATACGCTTAAAACAATTTCGAAATTAACGCCGGAATTTTGTCTCAGGGTTTTATGTTTGTTCCGCTTTTTAAATCCAGATTCAGAATTACGGGTCGCGGCCGGACGCGAAGGGCATTTGCGCAGTATGGAAGTAATGTCGCTTTATCCAGCAAATTCGCTTTTTCTCGACGGATATTTGAATACGAAAGGCGCTTCGCGCGCCCGCACCTTACGTATGATTAAAGACGCGGGATTCACGATCAAATCCAAAATTCCGCTGGAAGAGTTATTAGAGAAGGAAGAAGGGGATCAAAATCTTTTTAAAGTTGAAGAATCCACTGTTTTCATGAAAGATCTAAACGATTTGCGCCCACAGCTTGTTCAGCCACCAGCGTGTTCTTCTACACAAAAGCAATAAAAACTTCATTTTGATATTGCGCAAATACCCCGAGGTGTTATAGTACCAACAACTTCCTTCATTTAAATTACTCCGAGAGAAAATACATATGTTTGATAGCGCTAACTTTATTTTGCATGTTTTGTTAGTTGTAACTTTTGGGTGGGAGGCCATTAAACAATACTCCAAATTTAAAAGAAATCATTCTCGAGAAGAGAAAACGGAATTTATTTTTTATAGTCTAGGTACAACCGGGTTTATGTTTCGCCTTATAGAAGATTTTCATATAAATTCCAATTTAGATCATTTATCGAAACTTTTATCTGGTTTACTAATCTTTTTGGGAGTCGGCCTTAAAATTCGAAAAGACCTTTTATTAAAAGATAAAAATCAATTTATATTTTTGATTCTGTTAATAACTGCTATGAGTTTGTTTCTATTAGCCACGCTTAATTTAAATTCAACTCTGGATGCCATATTAGGGCCGGTAAGTCTTTTGATCCTTCTTTATGCAGTCATATTCAAACGTAAAAAGAAAATAAATATAACATTCTAAGAGGTAACCATATGTCAGTTGAAAAGAAAAAGATCTCACGTTTTGAACTTTTGATGGACGCCGGTTTTGGGGCGCAGAAGGCGGGCGATATTTTGATCCGGGCGTTCGCCAAAAGTGGTAAATTTGTTTATATTGAGCCGATGATTCCGGCGGAAATCAGTCCGCCGCCGCGCACCCGTCCGGCGCTTTCCGGTGTTATTATTCGCGTCGCTGATTTTGATATTACGAATATCGGAAATGATACCGATATTATTGTGGCGTCGCATGAAATCGTTTTGGACCGCCGTTTGGACGATGAAGAAACCAATCCCAATTGCCGGGTTCTTCTCGATATGGGCGATAAAAAAACGAATGAAGAGTCTTATGAAAAAATTTTAAAACGCTTAACTAAAATGGGGATTTCGACAATTCCTTTTGAAATCGACAATGAATCAAAGGCATTGATTCAAAGCCTGAGCAATTCAGGACAAAACATGTATTATCTGGGCATGCTCAGTTGTATTTATTCCATGCCGACGGAAACTGTTATTAAAGAAATTAAACTCACCTTTGGCCGCAAGCTTGATGAAGCGATTCTAAACAAAAATATCCAAATTTTTGAAAACGGTTATAAAAACGCCCAGCAGAATGTTTACTTTTCAATCGATGTGGCAGGTGTTCCCCGGGAAACTGAAAAAATTTTAATCGACGGAAATTCATCGCTTAGTATGGGCGTCATTGATGCCGGTATCAAACTTTTTTCCGGTTATCCAATCACACCGGCTTCATCCATCATGCATACGTTAGCCAAAATCCTTCCTTCGTATGGCGGCATGGTCCATCAGGCTGAAGATGAGATTGCTGCCGTCGGTACCGCGATTGGTTCTTATTTTGGCGGCGTGCCGGCGATTACCTGTACATCCGGTCCCGGGTTTTCCCTTAAACAAGAATTTATCGGTTATGCAACTGCCGCCGAAATTCCTTTAATCGTTATCGATGCACAGCGCTCCGGACCTTCAACCGGCATGCCCACCAAGACCGAACAATCTGATCTTCCAGCGGCAGCTTTCGGCAATCATGGTGATAACACCAAAGTCCTTTTAAGTGTCGCCAACGTCATCGACTGTTTCTACGCGCCGCAGATGGCCCGTTATCTGACAGAAAAACTGCGCGTGCCAGTCATTCTTTTAAGCGACTTCCAAACCGCGAACAGTTACAAAGTCATTGATAAACCGAAAGTGACTGAGATGAATCGGGTGGAAGAAATCCAAGATTTTGTTTTAGAACGGTTTCATATGAACCGTTTGCCCGACACAATTGAAATGGTACGTGACAATCAAGCCATTCCCGGAACGCCCAGTTCAATGCGCCGCGTCACAGGATTGAATCAAGATCAAGCCGGCAATATTAATTATTTTTCTAAAACCAGCCAGCGGGCTCACGCTATTCGCAATAATAAACTCCACGCAGTTCGGCGCGCGTTGACTAAGCCGGAAATTTTTGGCGGAGAGGAAGGGGAGATTATGATCGTCGGGTGGGGAAGCAGCCGCGGCGCAATTGAAGAAACGATCAATAATTGCCGCGCTCAAGGAATTCCAGCATCAGGCATGCATTTCAAAATTGTGTATCCATTGCCTCTTATGATTAAAGATATTTTTTCAAAATTTAAAAAAGTTGTAACGGTTGAGCTGTCGTACGGTGATGAATTAAAACATCCGCCGCTGGCGATGTTGTTGCGTGATGAAACGCTGGTGGATGTCAAACCGCTCATTGCGACGGCAACCGGCCGGCCTCTTCGGCCGCGTATCATTATGGAAAAGGTAAAGGAGTTAATCAAATGACGACTCAAGTTGATAATAATAAAGCCGCGGAACCGATTACGCTTAAAACATTGAATACTGAAAACCCGCGTTGGTGTGCGGGTTGCGGGGATTTTGGCATTTTGATGGGCATCAAACGCTTTAGCGTTGATACACAGTTAGATCCGGCGCATACGGTACATGTTTCCGGAATTGGTTGTTCGGGACGCGCGCCGAATTATATTAATACGTACGGTGTTCACACTGTTCACGGCCGTCCGATTACTGTCGCGTTAGGTTTGGTTTTGGCGCGGCCGGATTTAAATATTTTTATTGAATCCGGCGATGGGGATGCGTTAAGCATCGGCGGTAATCATCTCATCCACGGCATTAATAAAAATTTCAATTGTGTGTTTATGATGTTTGATAATGAACTCTACGCGTTAACCAAAAATCAAACCTCACCCACGACCCGTAAAGCGCATAAGACAAATACACAGCCGCGCGGAACGTATCTTGATCCGCTTAATCCGCTCAGTTTAGTTTTAGGAATCGGTGCCTCGTTTGTCGCGAGTACGGCGGATTGGATGCCGGATCATTTATCCAGCACCTTGCACGCCGCTTTCAAACATAAAGGATTTTCTTTTGTTCATATCTCTCAGCGCTGTCCGCATTTTGATGAAGAAGCTTTTGACTATAAAACTTCAGGCTGGTTTTCATTTTTGAATCACGAAAAAGGGATCCCGGCTGACAAACGTTTAGCGGATAAAACCGAAGTGATATCGCATGACCCAACGGATTTGGCCGGAGCGTTTAAATACGCCAGCAGTTCTCGTCGGTATTTTGGCCTTTTTTATCATAATCCGGAAAAACCTTGTTATGATGATATCTTACGCGCGGAGCGTGACAAAACCGAAAAGAAACCGCGGACAAAATTGTTGGATCACTTTTTAATCTAATTCAACCATTAAGCGCTGGCCCCGCTGTGATCTTTTAACAACGGGGTCAGACCATTTATTCTCTAGAAAACATGATTGAAAATGTCGTTATCATTGGATCTGGTCCGGCGGCACACACCGCCGCTATTTATGCCGGGCGTGCCAAATTGGAACCGTTTATGTATGAAGGGTGGGATGCAGGCGGAATTCCAGCCGGCGGTCAGCTTACGACCACAACTGAAGTTGAAAACTTTCCTGGTTTTCCAGAAAGTATTTCAGGGCCGGAATTAATGGAACGGATGCGCAAACAATCGATCCGCTGCGGAACGCGGATTAAAACCCAGACGGTGACTAAAGTTGATTTGAAATCACATCCGTTTAAAGTGATGACGGATTCTGAACAAATTGAGACTCAGACAATCATCGTTGCAACGGGAGCGACAGCCAAACGTATGGCTGTTCCCGGCGAAGAACGTTTGTGGCAAAAAGGGATTTCGGCCTGTGCGGTTTGCGATGGAGCGCTGCCGGCTTTTCGCAATAAAGATCTTGTTGTTGTTGGTGGAGGTGATTCCGCCGTTGAAGAGGCTACATTTTTAACTAAGTATGCCAATAAAGTTATATTGCTCGTACGACGGCATGAATTAAGGGCGTCAAAAGTCATGCAGGAACGGGTGCTTAAAAATCCTAAAATAGAAATTCTGTGGAATACCGTTTTACTAGAAGCCCGAGGAGATAAAGCGCTGAGCAGCGTCAAAATTGAAAATGTTAAAAGCAAAGAAGAGAAAGAGCTTGCGGTTAATGGTTTATTTTATGCAATCGGGCACATACCGAATACAGCGTTTTTGGAAAATCAGGTGGAATTAGATGAAACAGGTTATATTAAGGTAACACCAGGAACAACGAAAACAAGTGTGGAAGGGGTGTTTGCTTGCGGCGATGTTCAGGATAAAGTCTATCGGCAAGCTGTTGTCGCAGCCGGAAGCGGATGTATGGCGGCTTTGGAGGCGGAGAAATATTTAAGTCACAAGGGACATTATTAAAAAATATAAGAGACAACTCAATTAATTTGATAAATAACGCGATGGGCCGGCCCAGCTTATTACCCGAGTGGGCCGGCCCGTTTTTTTATTCGACTATTAGTTCCCGCATTGAAATTTCGAAGATAGTGTTGACAAAATTAGCGCCCCTAAATTTATCTAAAATTGCCTACACATTTTCCTATTCATCTGTATAATGCTCGAGAATTAAAAATTAGCGATAGCGGCCCTGAAATAAAATCGTCGGGCCGCCCGGCGTTTTTTTTCATCCAAACCATGAAAGTCACCCTACTCATCCCAACTCTAAACGAAATCCACGGCATGAAAACCATCATGCCGCTCATCAAACCTGAATGGTACGATCAGCTATTGATCGTTGACGGCCAATCCACCGACGGCACAATCGAATACGCCCAGAAAATGGGTTATCCGCTGGTGATCCAGAAAAAACGCGGCATGCGTCATGCTTATATGGAAGCATTACCGCACATTACTGGTGATGTTATTTTGACCTTCAGTCCCGATGGAAATTCCATCCCTGAACTTATACCAGCCTGCATCGCCAAAATGAAAGAAGGCTACGACATGGTGATCGTGTCGCGCTACGCCGAAGGCGCCAAAAGCTATGACGATGATGCCGTGACCGGGTTTGGTAATAAACTTTTTACAACCACAATCAATCTTTTACACGGCGGCCATTATACCGACGCCATGGTCATTTACCGCGCTTACAAAAAGCAACTGATCTTTGATTTAGATTTGGACAAAGAGGCCAGTTATTCTTTTGAAGAAAAATTGTTGAAAACAACCGTCAGCTGGGAACCGCTTTTATCGGTCCGCGCCGCCAAACGCCGTTTAAAATGTACCGATATTCCTGGCGATGAACCAGCGCGCAGTGGAGGTGAACGCAAGTTACAAGTCCTGCGCTGGGGTGCGGCGTATATGTTCGAAGTTTGGCGGGAGCTTTTTGTTTGGAAATAATTATTTCAAGTGACAATTAGTTTGTTAATTCTTCGTAAGCCTTACATACATCATCCTACCTTTGATTTATGACTAATCTCACCGACCGTTTTAAAAGAATTTTCCAATACGACAGCTTGATCGCTTTAATCATCCTTGGCATTTATTTTTTAGTGAATGGCTATAAGTACGCGTGGGACGACCAGCATTTGGAAATTCCGCTTTTAAAAAGCCTGATTGACCCAACGCTTTACGTCGGGGATTATTATATTGAAAGTTTAAAACAGAATTTCGTAACTTTTTTTTATCCCATCCTGGCGCGTATTATTAGCGTTCAACAAGTTCCTGCCGCGTATTTCATTCTTTATTGCCTTTCTCGCTATTTCCTTTTTTATTGGCTTTTAAAACTTTGGAAACACATCTCCGGCGAAAGATGGACAGCGTTTTGCTGCGTGATCACAATGCTGGTTATTGTGCGTGTGCCGGAATTTCTTTACGAAACATTTTCCCACCAAGAATTTGCCTTGGCCTTTGTTGCCGCAGGATTATATTATTTTTATAAAGAACGTTTTGTACTGGCAAGCGCCATTTTGGGTGTCGCCGTAAATTTTCACGCACTCTATGCGCTTTATCCGATGACTTACATGGGCGTTTATTTATTATGCCAAGTCAAACATCATCGTTTTAGTACCTTACTAAAATCCTCCGCGGTTTTTCTTTTCTGTTCCATGCCGTTTATTATCTGGGCTTTTCAAAAACTCGCCGGAGGATACGAACATGCTTCACCGGAACTTTATAAGGATTGGATGACGCTTTATAAACTGGCCTGCCCGCAAAATTTTACGTTTTTAGAAATCCCTGTCAAAGCTCTATCGCTTAGCTGGCGGGTCTTTTTGATCGCCACACAAAAATATTTATTTTTATTGGCGCTATTAATTTTAAACACAGTTTATAATCCAACTTTTCGCAAAGACAAAAAAAATTGGGCCATCGTGATCACGGTGTGGGGCTATTTAGTTTTGTCCTATTACGCCAGTTATATCCATCCTAACCGCTTTCTCATTGATTTGAATTTAACGCGTAACGCCCAGTATCTGCTTTTATTTCTAATGGCCTATACAACCATGTTAGTGAGCCAAACCGTCAGGCAGAGTCATTTTATCGTCGGGATTGCGATCACTTGCTTTTTTCTCTTATTGGGATGGGGAGAGATTGTAGGATCCTTAGCCGCATTAGCGATAGGATTTCTAGTTGGCTCAGCGCATGGTTTAAACTCAGACAAAACGGAAGCGATGCCGCGCTGGTTAACAGGCACACAGATGCTGGGATTAATCGCGTGCGTTTTTCTAATGATTTTTGTGTTTTTAATTTTTAAATATAAAACCGTTATTCTTTTAAATCTTGTCACGACTGTAATACTGCTCGGGGTCGTCTTTGTCATTTTTAAAATCAAACCTCAGCTAACAGAACAGTTTCCAGGACCACAAATTTTTATTGCCATCCCACTTATGGTTATGGTGGTCTATTTCACACAACTTCATTTCAACCATTTGAAAATGGTTAAAGAAGGAGGAGGTTTTTGGAAACTACAACGCGATTGGGAAGACATGCAACTTTATGTTAAAGATCATACTCCCAAAAATGCTTTGTTATTAACCCCGACCGACATGGAAATGGGCGGCTTTAGAATATTGTCCGAACGGAAAATCGTCTGCTGTTACCGTGATTGTGGCATTATCGGGTTTGATTATAAAACGGCGGTTGAATGGCTGCGCCGGCTTCATGATGTGGAAACATTCAAAGTAGTTATTGATAATTCCTTTCAACCAGCTTTAATAAACGGGCTGTTTAAATATCACGTTGATTATGTCGTCTTTATGAAATATTACGCGCCTGCTCATGATTCGCCTTTTTTGAATAAACTTTACGAAAACAAAAATTTCTCCATCTTTGCGGTCAATAAAAACGCTTTGCCCGTTGCCCAATAAAGTCTTTTTTGAGACGATCGATTACCAACTTTTCCCTTGAAGCTAAGGGGTAATTATATATAATATTTACCGTTATTTTAGGTTTTGTCCGGCGGTAAATGATAACTATTAAATGATAAATCTTCCCGAGGTTAGCGATTTATCTTTATTTTTATTTTCATGCGGAGCTAAAGCTTGAAAGTCAAAACCATAGCTGTGCTTGGAGATGGGGGATGGGGAACAACGCTGGCGATCCATCTTGCCAATCAAAGAAAATATACAGTACAACTGTGGGGCGCTTTCCCGCAAAATATCCGGGAAATGCAAAAAACCCGCTACAATCAGAAATACCTTCCAGGGATCAAGATCCCTCAGTCAATTAAACTCTTTGACAATTTAAAAGAAATTTTAGAAACAGCAGAAGTCGTTGTATTGGCGACACCCGCTCAGCATACACTCAACGTATTACGCCAGATAAAGGCTTATCCAATGGCTAGAAAGATTTTCTTAAGTGTTATTAAAGGCATTGACACTCGACGCTTAAAGCGGATGTCTGAGATTATTGAAGAAGAACTTGGGGCCATTCCGTTAGCAGTGCTGTCTGGTCCGACTATAGCGAGGGAAGTGGCGCTAGGAATTCCTTCGACCGCGGTTATCGTTTCAAAAAATATTCAAGTCGCCCAAACATTACAAAAAATTTTTAATTCTAAAACCTTTCGTCTCTATACGAATCAAGATCTCATTGGCGTTGAAATTGGCGGAAGCATTAAGAATGTTATTGCCATTGCTTGCGGCGTTTGTGACGGCTTGGGATTTGGCACTAATGCCAAGGCGGCTATTTTGACAAGAGGGCTGGCGGAAATGGCACGGCTGGGAAAAAAATTGGGAGGAAAAACCGAAACTTTCTACGGATTGACCGGGCTTGGAGATTTAGTAACGACTTGTGTTAATGAGCAAAGCCGTAACCGCTCCGTCGGCGAAGCGTTGGGGCAAGGGAAAACGATCCGCCAGATTGTTGAGAATATGCATATGGTGGCCGAAGGTGTCGAAACAGCCAAGGCCGTTTATCAATTGAGTTTAAAACATAAAATTCCAATGCCAATTACTAGGGAAGTCTTTAACATTGTTTTCCGTGATAAAAATCCCCGCAAAGCTGTTTCAGATTTGATGGGGCGTAAACTGAAAGCGGAATAGATGGCCGGGCCTTTCGCCGATAAAAAACGACCCGGCGAAAGGCCCAAGAATCAACAATCGGAGCGTAGCGCAGTTGGATTAGCGCACTTGAATGGGGTTCAAGAGGTCGACGGTTCGAATCCGTCCGCTCCGACATTAATCACAAGAGAGACTTGTATCTAAATGAGGTGAATCATGGCTAAAGAAGAATTTCATGGAGAAAGACGCCAGCATCCCCGTATTAAAAAAAATTTTATACTTTCCTATTATGAAGCAGGAAATCCCTCGGCAAAAAAAGAAATTTCTCAGTTAAAAAATATTAGTGTGGGCGGCATTTGTTTTGTGACGCCTGATTCTTTCCGCCCGAACACCAAAATGATTATCGAATTAAAAACACCGTATTTAGCCGGGACTACCCACTTGGAAGGAACAGTATTAGAATCCCACGAAAAAGTTGTTAATGTTCTTTATGAAACCCGCTTAATTTTTGAAAAACTTACCCCCCAGGCTGAGGCTATTTTAATTAAAATCGTTGAATATTTTAAGGACCGGACGTAATGAAAGTATTAAACAAATTAAATTTAGGGTTAGTTGGTTACGGCACTGTCGGGCAAGGGGTCATCAAATTCCTCCACAGCCGTGAAAATTTTATCCGCAACAAATTCAATACGGAATTTAATCTTAAGGTCATCGCTGACCGCAGTATTCACAAGAAAAATATTAAAGGGTTTACGAAGACTATCTTGACCAAAGATTTTAATAAAGTCATTCAGGACCCTGAAATCGATGTCGTCATCGAATTAATCGGCGGCCTTCATCCGGCTCAAGAAATTGTTTTGGGCGCTTTACGGGCGGGAAAGCATGTCATTACCGCGAATAAAGCTTTGCTTTCACATAGCGGTGAAACAATTTTTAACGAAGCCAAACAACAAAACCGGAGTGTCTATTTTGAATCTTCCGTCGGCGCCGGCGTTCCTATTATCAAAATGGTGACCGAAGGACTCGCGGGCAATAAGTTCAACCGACTTTACGGCATCATCAACGGAACGTGTAACTTTATTTTAACCGAAATGACCAAAAACAACTGTTCTTTTACGCAAGCTTTAAAAGAAGCCCAAAAGCGCGGATATGCTGAACGCAATCCGTCATTGGATGTAAACGGAAGTGACAGCGCGCATAAACTCGCCATTTTAGTTTTTTTAGCGCTCGGCAAATCTATTACACTTGAAGATATGTACGTCGAAGGCATCACACACATTTCGCACGTTGATATCGAACACGCGGAAAGTTTAGGGTTAACAATCAAACTTTTGGCGATCGCGAAACGGTTTGAAAATGCGGTCGAGGCCCGCGTTCAGCCAACCTTGATTTCTAAAGAACATCCGTTAGCGTCTGTCAGCGGAATCTTTAATGCGATCCTTCTTGATACAGATCCTTTAGGCGATATTCTGCTTTATGGTCAAGGCGCCGGCCAAATGGCTGCGGCGTCGGGTATTATCAGCGACCTGATCAATCTAGCCGTCCGTCAAAACGCCCCGTCATCGATTATGATGGGCAATCTTTTTAAAGAAATCTCCGGCTTTAAAGTCCGCAACATTGACCAAATCAAAACAAAATTTTATCTACGTTTTATGGCCATCGACAAGCCTGGTGTCCTTTCCAAAATTACCGGTATTCTCGGTGCTTACGGCATCAGTATCGCCTCCGTCACACAAAAAGTCCAACACCGCAAATCATCGACGGTGCCGGTCATCATGTTAACTAATAACGCCACTGAACAAAACCTGCGCCTGGCGTTGGAAGAGATTTACAAACTTTCCGTTGTCAAAAGCAAACCGGTTGTCATCCGGATGGAGAACCTAACGTGATATGGCGCGGTATCATTGAGGCGTATCGGGAGTTCCTGCCGATTAATGCCAAAACTCCAGTTGTTAGTTTGAATGAAGGCAATACGCCTCTAATTCTTTCCCAACACCTTTCCAAAACAATTGGGCTCGACGTTTATTTAAAATACGAAGGTCTTAATCCCACAGGTTCATTTAAAGACCGCGGCATGGCAATGGCGATCAGCAAAGCCAAAGAAGAAAAGGCGACCGCAGTCATGTGCGCTTCGACGGGAAATACTTCAGCCTCAGCCGCCGCTTACGCCGCGCGCTGCGGCATGAAATGTTTTGTTTTGATTCCTGACGGCAATATCGCGATTGGCAAATTAGCTCAGGCGATGATTCATGGCGCGAAGGTGATTGCGATTCAAGGAAATTTTGATGAAGCCTTAACTCTCGTCAAAGAAATTACCACCAAGTATCCGATTCAATTAGTCAACTCCATTAATCCTTTCCGTTTGGAAGGTCAAAAAACCGCGGCGTTTGAGATTTGTGATTTTCTGGGTGACGCGCCGGAATTTCACGCGATTCCCGTCGGCAATGCCGGCAACATCTCGGCGTATTGGAAGGGTTACAAAGAATACGCCCGCGCCAAGAAAAGCAAACAAACCCCGGTCATGCTTGGTTTTCAAGCCGAAAAATCCGCGCCCATTGTTGAGAAACGCGTTATTAAAAATCCGGAAACTGTTGCGACGGCGATCAGGATCGGCAATCCCGCGAGCTGGAAACTAGCTGAAGCGGCGCGCGATGAATCGAAGGGAACTATTCAGGCGGTAACCGACGATGAAATTATCGCCGCCTACAAATTGTTGGCCCACTTCGATGGCGTTTTTGTTGAACCGGCGTCCGCCGCATCAGTCGCCGGCATTTTAAAATTACACAAAGACAATTATTTCAAAAAGAAAAAAGGCAAGATCGTGTGTACATTAACCGGACACGGTTTAAAAGACCCCAATATCGCCATTAAAAATATTGGCCAACCGGTTGTTGTCAAAGCGCAGATCAAAACAATTTTAAAGGAAATCGGCTATTAGTCTTCGCAATAAACAGATTTTAATAACCTGCGGCCCGACGTGGGTGGCGATTGATCCAGTCAGGGTGATTAGTAATCAGTCAACAGGGGAGTTAGGGCACTTCATTACCGAAGCGGTTTTAAAAGCCAACGCGCAGGTGACTTTGTTTGAAGGGCCAGTGACGCATCAGCTAAATTTAAATTCAAAGCGATTGCGCATTGTTAAGTTTAATTTTTTCGAAGAGCTTGAACAAAATTTAAGGAAAGCTTTAACAAAGAAATACGCGGCCGTAATTCATCTTGCTGCTGTTTCTGATTATAAAATTGCATCACCCGCACCGTATAAATTGAAATCCGATAAACACAGTTTAACTTTAAAACTGACTCGAACACCGAAATTAATCGAAGCGATAAAAAAAATCAATTCAGAAATATTTTTAGTTGGTTTCAAACTCGAAATGGACTTGACTGAAACGCAAATAAAAAAAGAAACGGCCTCATTAATCGAACGCGCCGGGTGTGATTTGGTTGTGGCCAATCGTTTAGATCCTTACACGGCTTATATTGTTGATCAAAATAAAAATTTGGTAGCCAAAGCCAATACACGCCGGCAATTAGCGGCGGAACTTGTCAAACAATTAATTACACGTCTATGAAATATATTGTCTTAGTCCCAGATGGTATGGCTGATTATCCGGTTGAATTGCTCGGCGGCAAAACGCCTTTAGAAGTGGCGCATACGCCGAATATGAATTATCTGGCCAATCATGGGATGACCGGGCTTATTCGAACAATTCCCGAGGGTATGTCGCCCGGCTCAGATATCGGCAATCTGGCGATCATGGGTTATGATCCGCGCGAAAATTTTTCCGGCCGCGCGCCTTTGGAAGCCGCCAATCAAAATATTATTTTAAAAGACGATGAAATCGCGTTTCGCTGTAATTTGGTCACGGTTGAAAACAATCACATGGCCGATTACAGCGCTGGGCATATTTCGAGTAAAGAAGCGGCGATTTTAATCGACACCTTGAATAAAGAATTGAAAATGCCAAACATCAAATTTTATCCAGGCAAAAGCTACCGGCATTTAATGATAATAAAAACATCGCAAGCCGAAGACTTTTTAAAAATTAAATGTTATCCGCCGCACGACATTTTAGGGCAAGACCTTGAGAAATATTTACCGCAAGGTCCCGGCTCCGAACTTTTACTTGAACTTATGGAAAAATCTAAAAATATTTTCGCAAATCATCCGATCAATCAAGTGCGCGTTGATTTAAAAGAAAATCCAGCGAACCGCATTTGGCTTTGGGGGCAAGGGAAGCGGCCGAATTTGCCGAGCTTTAAAGAAAAGTTTGAATTAAAAGGCGCGATGATTTCCGCCGTCGATCTAGTGAACGGCATCGGCCGACTGGCTGGGTTAGAAATTATCCAAGTGCCCAACATCACCGGCTACTACGACACCAATTACGCTGGCAAAGCCGAGTATGCGATAAAGGCGCTTAAAAAAAATGATTTCGTTTATGTACATGTGGAAGCGCCGGATGAAGCCGGGCACAACGGTGATATTAAAATGAAAATTGCCTGCATCGAACACATCGACCGCGAAATGGTTTCGCTTTTCATAAAACAAGCCGGCCGCGATCCGAATTTCCGCCTCGTCATTCTGCCGGACCACGCGACTCCGGTTGAAAAACGTTCGCACGTCGCCGATCCGGTTGGGTTTGTGATGTATGGAAAAGGCATTGTCGCCGACGGTTCAATCGAATATAATGAAACCTCAACTAAGGCCAAAGGACTTAAATTCCAAAACGGCCAAGAGTTAATGGAATATTTTATACTAAAGGATCTGGATTAATTTCTATGAGCAAACGTCTTGTGATTCAGAAATTCGGTGGATCATCGGTAGCTAACATTGAACGCATCAAAGCGGTGGCGGACCGTATCGTTTCCTATAAAAACCACCGGCAAGACGTGGTTGTGGTTGTCTCGGCGATGGCGGATACGACCGATGAACTGGAAGAACTCGCCATGCAAATCAGCGGCGCGCCGCCGGACCGTGAAATGGACATGCTCATGTCAACCGGCGAACAAATTTCCTGCGCACTTTTAGCGATTGCAGTTAAAGAAAAAAATCGCGACGCGATTTCATTTACCGGCGGGCAAGTTGGCATTGTGACGGATAAGGCTCATACGAAAGCGAAGATTGTAAAGATTGATGCCAAACGGATTAAAAAAGCGCTTACGAAAAATAAAATAGTGATCGTGGCGGGTTTCCAGGGAATCACAACTGATCATGACATCACAACGTTAGGCCGAGGAGGATCGGATTTAACGGCGGTCGCTTTGGCCAAGGCGCTTAACGCGGATGTTTGTGAAATTTATACGGATGTTGACGGCATTTATACAACGGATCCCAGGATTGTCAAAGAAGCTAAAAAAATTCCAATGATCACTTGCGAAGAAATGCTGGAGATGGCATCGCTTGGCGCGCAGGTCATGCAAGCGCGGTCAATTGAGGTCGCCAAAAAATATAATATTCCGATTCACGTGCGTTCAAGTTATTCTAAGGAGGAAGGGACAATGATCGTTAAAGAAGATGAGAAAATGGAAAGCGTGGTCGTGCGCGGCATCACTTGTAATAAATCCGAATCAAAAATCACCATCTGCAGTGTTCCAGACCAGCCTGGCGTTGCGGCGCAAATCTTTACTGAAGTTTCTAAAGCGGGAATCAGCGTCGATACAATTGTTCAAAACGTCAGCCACACGCGCTTGACGGATATTTCCTTTACCGTTCCCAAAGTTTCCTCACACAAAGCCCTCGAAGTCACCAGGAAAGTCGCCAAGCGCATTGGTGCTGGTGATGTTATGGAAGATAAAAATGTGGCGCGGGTTTCAATTGTTGGTTCCGGGATGCGTTCGTACCCTGGCGTTGCCGCAAAAATGTTTAAGACTTTGGCCGATGCTAAGATTAATATTGAAATGATTACAACATCCGAAATCAGTATTTCCTGTATTATCAGCCAGCAATCCGCAGACGCGGCGGTTAAAACACTTCATAAAAAATTTGGGTTAGAAGGATAATTTCATGTCTAAAATCGTTATCTACGATACAACCTTGCGCGACGGGTCGCAAACCGAGGGCATCTCGTTTTCGGTTAATGACAAACTCAAGATCACTGAAAAGCTGGATCAATTAGGAATTCATTATATCGAAGGCGGCTGGCCGGGCTCGAATCCGAAGGACCGCGAATTCTTTAAAGTCATGAAAAAGCGCAAGCTTAAAAATTCAATTTTGGCGGCGTTTGGTTCCACTCGTCGGGCTGGAATCAAACCTGCAGATGATTTAAACCTTAAAGAACTAATCAATTCCCAAACACTCACCATCACCATTTTTGGCAAGAGCTGGGACTTGCACGTGACCGATGTTTTAAAAACGAGCCTAGATGAAAATCTTAAAATGATTTTTGATTCGGTTAATTTCTTAAAAAAGAAAAAACGCGAAGTCTTTTATGATGCGGAACATTTTTTTGACGGTTACAAACGCAATCCTGCTTATGCGTTGAAAGCCATTACAGCAGCGGAAAGCGCCGGCGCTGATTGTATTGTGTTGTGCGACACTAACGGCGGAACATTGCCTGAGGAGGTTTGGAAAATTGTCAGCAAAGTCAAACGCACAATCAAAGCGCCGCTCGGCATCCACACGCATAACGACATGGATTTGGCGGTCGCGAACAGTCTCGTTGCCATTCGAGCCGGATGCACGCAGGTCCAAGGGACATTCAATGGATTAGGCGAACGCTGCGGCAACGCGGATTTATGTACGATCGTCAGTATTCTCACCACAAAAATGGGATTAAAATCCTTACCCGAAAATAAAATCAATCACTTGATGGAAACCGCCTATTTCTTAAGTGAAGTCAGCAATATCAAACTCGCTGACAATCACCCGTTCGTCGGGCATTCGGCGTTCGCCCATAAAGGCGGTGTGCATATCGATGCGGTTTTAAAAAATCCCATAGCTTATGAGCATGTTGATCCGGCCGCAGTCGGCAATCACCGCCGGTTCTTGACCTCCGAGCTCGCCGGCAAAATGCCGATTGTTTTAAAAGCCAAAGAATTAAATTTGGATTTGGACAAAAAATCGCCGGAAGCGGCGCGGCTTTTAAAGGCGCTGCAGCTTAAAGAACATCAAGGCTATCAATTTGAAGCGGCAGATGCGTCGTTCGAACTTTTCATGAAGCGGCAGATGAAAAAATATACGCCTTTTTTTAAGCTCGATGGCTTTAAAGTCACAACCGAGAAGCGCTACGACGGTAAAATTTTCGCGGAAGCATCCGTGCGTTTAAATATCAAAGGAAAATCGGAATTTAGTGCGAGCGAAGGCGATGGTCCGGTTGATGCTCTCGACAAGGCGCTGCGCAAGGTGTTGACGCAATATTATCCCAACTTAAAAGAAATGCATTTATCAGATTACAAAGTGCGTGTTTTAAACAGCCAATCAGCCACGGCCGCCAACGTCCGTGTTCTCATAGAATCACAAGACTCAACCGATTCCTGGACAACTGTCGGCGTTCATGAAAATATCATCGAAGCCAGCTACGAGGCCTTGCTCGACAGTATTGAGTACAAACTTCTCAAAGATCAAAAAGCTGGACAATAAACCGTCGCAGAAGCACTAGTTCTTGAATAAAGACTTTCCAGAAAGAAATTTTATGAAACTTCTCGGCCGATTTCTTCGAGAAATTGCGTTACAATATGAAAACTTATTAAATCAATCTGGTATTCGTTCTGTCATTGAGGATACAAGTAACGTAAATACTCAGGTAGCTGGTGCACCTTTCCCAATATTAGTTGATTTCTTTGTTGAAGAAAATAATGTTGAGAAAGCAGAAAAAATAATTAAGAATTTCGAATCTAGCGCCTATCAAAAGGTAAAACAAGAATCAGAGTCGCTTGATAAAGTGGTTAAAATAATTTTCGCTATCTTATTCTTTTTGATTTTCATTTATATTCTTGGGAATTGCATAGGCTGGTGGTAGCGAACTTTTTAAAATTAATTTACCCTCCGTAATTACTCTCATATAAATGACTAAACAATTAAACGAACTTCCAAGCCGCTATAATCCCAAAGACACCGAAGACAAGTGGAGTCAGGATTGGGAAAAGAATCACACTTTTCACGCCGAGCCGAATGCGGATAAAAAGCCATTTACGGTCGTCATGCCGCCGCCCAACATCACCGGCATTCTGCACATGGGCCATGCGCTTAACAACACACTTCAAGACATTATTGTCCGTTACAAACGAATGAAAGGTTTTGAAACGTTGTGGATGCCTGGAACGGATCACGCCGGAATTGCGACGCAAAACGTGGTTGAAAAACAGCTCGCGAAAGAAGGGAAACGCCGGCAGGATGTTGGCCGCGAAGAATTCGTAAAACGCCTTTGGGCCTGGCGTCAGGAATACGGCGACACAATCATTCATCAGCTCAAAAAATTAGGCTCATCGTGTGATTGGGACCGCACGCGTTTTACAATGGATGATGCATACAGCGAAGCGGTCAAATTAGTTTTTGTAACCCTGTATGAAAAAGACCTAATCTACCGCGGACACCGCATCATCAACTGGTGCCCGCGCTGTCAGACCGCATTGTCCGATGAAGAAGCGGAGCATCACGAAATTAAAGGCGCGCTTTACCATATTCGTTATCCGCTAAAAGAAAATCCCCAAGAATCTATCGTCGTCGCCACAACCCGTCCGGAAACGATGCTCGGTGATACAGCGGTTGCGGTTAATCCTAAAGATAAACGTTATAAAAAGCTGATTGGCAAAACTTTAATTCTGCCATTGCTCAACCGCGAAATAAAAATTATCGCTGATCAACTGGTTGATCCAAAGTTTGGCACCGGCGCCGTTAAAGTCACGCCCGCGCATGACCCGAATGATTTCACCATGGGCAAGCGTCACAATCTTCAATTCATTAACATCATGCATCCCGACGCCAAGTTAAACGAACAGGCCGGGCCGTTCGCTGGATTGGACCGTTTTGTCGCCCGCAAGAAAATCATTGAAGCATTGACCAGCGCCGGACTTTTAGAAAAGATTGAAGACCACATGCACGCGGTTGGTCATTGTTACCGGTGTAACACGATCGTCGAACCTTATTTATCCTATCAATGGTTCGTCAAAATGGAACCACTCGCTGCGCCGGCGATCAAAGCGGTTAAGACGGGCAAAATCAAATTCTTCCCCAACCGCTGGACCAAAGTTTATTTAAATTGGATGACGAACATTCAAGATTGGTGCATTTCCCGTCAAATTTGGTGGGGACACCGGATTCCAGTTTGGTATTGTAAGCAGTGCCAAGAAGGAAAGAACATTATTGTGGCCATGACACCGCCTAAAAATTGTCCGCACTGCCATTCCAACAATCTCATCCAAGATGAAGACGTGTTGGATACTTGGTTCTCATCCTGGCTATGGCCATTCGCCACGCTTTACTGGCCGCAAAAAAATAAAGACCTTGATTATTTTTATCCAACCTCGACGTTGTTCACTGCACCCGAAATCATTTTTTTCTGGGTGGCGCGTATGATTATGGCGGGATTGGAATTCATGAAAGACATTCCATTCGCTCATGTCTACATTCATGGGACCGTGCGCGATGCGAAGGGACAGAAGATGTCAAAGTCGCTTGGCAACGCAATTGATCCTTTGGAAATCATCAATGACTACGGCGCGGACGCGCTGCGTTTTAGTTTGATCCTTAATTCCGGCCAGGACCTTTTTATTTCCAAAGAAAAATTTGAAATCGGACGCAACTTCGCGAACAAAATTTGGAACGCGACACGCTTGATTCTTATGAATACGCCGCCAGATTTTGATTTTGAAAAAGAATTCGCCCAGCTTAAATTAAAAGATCTGGACATCGAAGCGCGCTGGATCATTTCGCGGTTTTATACGACGTTGGATGCCATCACAAAAGCTGTTGAGAAATACCGTTTCTCCGAGGCGGAAACATTGATTTATGAATTTTTCTGGGGCAATTTTTGCGACTGGTATCTTGAAATTATCAAAGACACGATCGCCAAACCTTCAACTCAAGCGGTCGCGTTATCTGTTTTGGAACAAACGATTCGCTTAATGCATCCTTTCTTACCGTTTATTACCGAGGAGATTTGGCATATCTTAAAACCATCCGAAAAAGAATCGCTCTCGCGCCAGCCGTGGCCTAAAATGCAAAAAAAAATCGTTAGCAAAGAAATAGAAGCCAAGATGCAAACTTTTGTGGAACTGGTTTCCACCTTACGCAATTTGCGGATCCAGTGGAACATTCCGCAGCAAGAATCCATCAACGTCATCTTCACGTCTTCGGATAAAATTTCACTTGAATTTGTTTCATTAATGACAAATCATTTAAAACGCTTCGCCAAGATTGCCGATTTAAAAATGGATTCTAAAACAACTTCCATGAGAGAAGCTGCCATCGGCATCGTGGATCAAATCAAATTTTTTATTCCCTTGCAGGGATTGATTGACATTCCGAAAGAGAAGGAAAGAATTCAAAAACAATTTGAAGACAACAACACCGCTTTGCAAGCCCTCGCTTCACGCCTTGACAACTCGGATTTTCTCAAGAAAGCGCCGTCGGACGTTATTGAAAAAGACCGCATCCGTCTTGCCGCTCTTCAAAATAAACGTGACGAGTTTCAAAAGATTTTAAAAAGTCTGGCATAACCAAAATTTTTACTGAATTTTTCAGCGGACAGTCCATCCAGTGAAAAACAATTTTATTTTTAATACAGAAAGAATTATACGAGAAGCACTGAAAGAAGATATTGGCCGTGGCGATTTGACGACCAATATTTTAGTGCCACCGCAAGCAATGGCCGAGGCTGAAATTATTATGAAGGAACCGGCGGTTATCTGCGGCATGGAAATCGTTAGTGAAGTTTTTAAAGTCTTGGACAGGCAAGTCAAGATTAAAATTTTATATCCCGATGGAAAATTTATCAGCAAACCGCAGCGGGTTGCAGTTATTAAAGCTAAAGCGCGGGCCATCTTGACCGGCGAACGCGTGGCTTTAAACTTTTTGGGACATCTATCCGGCATTGCAACAACCACACGGGCCTTTGTTCAGGCCGTTAAACCTTATCCGGCAAAAATTTTGGATACCAGAAAAACGCAACCAGGATTACGTTTTTTGGAAAAGATGGCTGTGCGCTGCGGCGGAGGGTATAATCACCGCATACGACTTGATGAAATGGCCATGATTAAAGATAATCATCTGGCTTTTAGTAAAGAAGAGGCGCTTGAAAAAATTATCCATCGATACCGCAAGCAAAACAAAACCATTGAGATTGAAGTCACTTCTTTAAACCAATTTCAAAAAGCTTTATCTGCCGGCACCGATATTATTCTTTTAGACAATATGAATTTTTCTGATATGAGTACGGCGGTTAAAATGAAACGCCAGTTGTTTGGAAAGAGACCACCCCTTTTAGAAGCGTCGGGAGGCATTAATTTACAAAATGTGCGTCGGATAGCGCAAACCGGCGTTGATCGCATTTCAATCGGCGCGCTCACGCATTCCGTTAAAGCGATTAATGTTTCATTGGAACTACTCTCATGAAAATCTTCAAATGGCTTAATCTGATTTTTATTATTTTTCTTTTAATGTCTTTCTTCGCTTCCGCTAGAGCGGTTGAGACAGAAGAAGTGATCCTGGATGATAAAGCGCTTTTGGCCAGTTACACGATGAAGTATTACAGCTTGTCCATGGAAATCTTGATGGAAATGATCAAAGACGATACGCTAAGCACTTATAAAATCGCTGCCGCGGTCAGAGCTTTTAAGGAAAAATACGCGGATGAAATTTTTGGCCGAGAGAAAATTGCCATTGAGAAAATCTTGTTGCGCCGGCTTAATCGTAGCGATTCGGTTTTTATCCAGGTTGAGATTTTGCATACGCTTTGCCTGATGGACCGGTATAAATATTTCCCATCGATGGTGCCGATTCTAGTCCGCCGGCTTGATCATTACAATACAACTGTCAGCGACATGTCTTACTCAAGTTTAATGAATATTATTGCCGTCGGACATAACCGCCCGCGGGAGGCTAGGATCATTTTTAATTATTTGCGGCAAAGTTTTTTACTTTCCCGAAAAAAACTTCAAAACGTTACAACACCTGATGAGCAACTTAAACACAAACTAGAATTAATGCGCTGGTCGATTAAAGTTTTAGGAACACAGGAATTAAAAAAATTACCCTCCGAGGCGATTAATCTTTTATAAGGAGTTGACACCATTCTTATAAAACGACGCGAATGGATTTTGTGGTTGGCCGCTGCTTGCGGCGGTATTTTGTTGTGGCTGCGCTTAGGGTTGCCGCAAATGGCGGTTTTAAATCTTTCTGTTAACCAATCACAAGCTTTAAAAATAGCGTCGGAATATTTAAAACAAAAGAGAAACGTTGATGTTTCTTCCTACCATAGCGCTGTCATCCTTGACACCAATCCGCAAGCTGACCGTTACCTTCAAAGAACACTTGGATTCGACAGAGAAAAAACATTTCTTAAGCAAAATCATTTCGAACTTTTTTTCTGGCAAGTCCGCTTTTATAAAGAAAATCAAAAAGAAGAATACCGTTTGAGTCTCAGTCCTGAAACGGGTGATGTGTTGTCATATCTGCATGCGATTGACGACACCGATAAGCGTCCCCAGGTCAGTGCTGAAGATGCTAGAACAACAATTATTTCATTTTTAAAAAATAACATCGGCCTCGACTTGGCCAATAACTATACCGAACACAATAATTCTTCTCAAAAATTGGACAACCGCACTGATTACACCTATGCGTGGCGTAAGAATGATGTGTTTATTCCTTGGGAAGGAACAGAGAAGGGAGGAGCTAAACTCTTGACGGAAGTAACCGTAAGCGGCCAAGAGATCCTCGGATTTCAAAAAATGAAACTCGAAATCCCTGAATCCTTCACACGTTTTGTTGAAAAACAAAGTCATCTCAGCGCGAATTTATCAGGATTTTTTGAAATTTTCTATACACTCTTGATGGGGATCGCGGTTTTTTCCATGCTCAAATACCGCAATGATGCCATTGTCTCAAGGGTGAAACGATTTTATATTGGGCTGATTATCACAATTTTTATCTGCCATCTTATTTTTAACGCGTTACAGTATCAACTCTTTTTGTTTCTTTATCCGACGACAACCTCATTTATTTCCTATTTCTGGCGTCATGGCTTGAACATTCTTATGCAGATTTTCTTTCTAACCATGGCGGTTATTTTGCCAGGGTTAGCCGGAGAAGGATTGCATTATCAGCTCTGGCCTGAACATAAGGCGGGAAGTTTTTTTACTTATGTACAGTCCACCTTCTTTTCAAAACAAATCGCCCGGCTTATTTTTATGGGTTATCTCGTGGCTTTGACCACGATTGGATTTCAAACGCTCATATTTCACCTTGGATATAAATTTTTAGGCGTCTGGCAGGAACGGCAATGGCTGTCGCAGCTTTCTTCAGCTTCACTGCCATTTATGGCGGCAATGGTCATTGGGTTTCAGGCGAGTGTCGTTGAAGAAATAACTTTTCGATTATTTAGCATAGGCCTTGGGAAAAAATTATTTAAAAGTCTTATTCTGGCGGTCATCGTCAGTGCACTTTTCTGGGGATTAGGTCATAGTCATTATTGGGTTTTTCCCGTATGGTTTCGGGTCATTGAAGTCACTTTGATTGGGCTTTTTTTATCGTGGATTTATCTGCGGTATGGAATTATTTGCGTAGTTGTCGCGCATTATTTATTTGATGTCTCGTGGGGAACCGCTGTTCATTTAATAAACCAAACTCAGCCGTTATATTTTTGGGGAACAATCGGTGTTCTTATTTTGCCGTTAACATGGGCCATGGCGGCGCAATTGATGAATCGTTCTGTTGAGGAACAAACAGCGCACTGGAAGTTAACACCCAATCAGCTTTTTAATTTATCTATCTTAAAAACATATTTGGCCGCGCTTAACGGCGCGAACCGTGCCAATTTAAGGCAACAGCTGATTGAAGCAGGATGGGATGTGGCCGTTGTTGAGACAGCTTTGGAAGGAGTGGAAGACCTATCATCTTAGGTTCATACCGCCGGAATAGTTAAATTTCACTATTTTCTTGCCAACTAAAAATTAACTGATATAATTGTGACGTCGTCGAGAAATCCTATTCTAACCTTTGAAAATTCAGTATGTTATTAAATCCTGTCACATTTCATAGTCCGCAAAATTTAAGTGAAGCGGTCAGTCTCTATGCCTCTTTGGCCGAAGCCCGCTTACTTGCCGGAGGAACCTTTTTGTTAAACAGCCTCAAATTGCTTAAGAAGAAGGGAACCAAAACACCGCAGCATATTATCAGCCTAAAAAGAATAAAAGAACTTCACGGTATTTTTATTGAAAAAGATTCACTTAAGATTGGTGCGATGACCGTTATCAACGACGTGTTTAGCTCACCATTACTGACCGATAATTTCAGTGTGCTTCGAACCGTCTGCCGGAATATTTCAACCAACCCCGTGCGCAATATGGCAACCGTTGGCGGCAATTTAACCAGCCGTTATACCTGGACTGAATTAGGCGCCGTTTTAATTGCGTTAGAAGCGGTCATGCATTTTACAGGGACCGATAGCCAGGAGAATATCACCGTCGAAGAATTCTTCAATAATTCGGCCAGGACCAATAAAATTTTAACCTGCCTTTCAATTAAACGTGATAAACAGTCGCGTTTGAGCTATCAACGCGTTAAAAAACTTTCCGAAGTTGATGTCCCGCTTTTAGGCGTATGCATCAAAACAACTTTTCAAAACAATAAATTTTCTCAAACCAAAGTCGCCATAAACAGTGGAACTTTTTTTGCCAAGCGTGATATAATTTTGGAAAAATTTTTAGATGGAGCTCCAAAAGACGAAAAAACTGCCGCTGAAGCCATGAATCATTTGGACACAACCATTTACGACACCCGCAGCGATGATTATAAAAAAGCAATGTTCCGCGTCTCAATTAAAAATGCATTAAGCGATCTGATTCGCGGAGGTTAATATTATGAAAGTAACCTTACACATTAATCAAAAACCGGTTCTCGTCGATATTAAAGGACATGAAACCTTGCTTGAAGTTTTACGCGATCAGCTTGGGATGACTGGAACCAAAACAAGCTGCAGCGAATCGGAATGCGGCGCATGTACAGTCATCATTAATCAGAAAGCGGTTCTTTCGTGCATTACGTTGGCAAGCAATGTTGTGGGCGATGAAATCACGACAATAGAAGGTTTAGCCGACGGAGAAATTCTACATCCTGTGCAACAGGCCTTTCTTGACCACGGCGCCGTCCAATGCGGTTTTTGTATTCCTGGAATGATTATGTCTTCTAAAGCACTTTTAGATCAAACAACCAAACCAAGCCAAGAAGACATTGAATACGCACTCGATGGCAATTTGTGCCGCTGCACCGGTTATATCAAAATCTTTGACGCCGTTCGCGATGCCGGTCAAAAGATGGAAGAGAAGCAGACGCCTAAAGTGTTGTCAAAAGAGTTTTCGCAAACTTCAGCTTCATAACAAGGAAATAATGATATCCCAAAGCACTAAAGAATATGTGAATCCCGTTGGTAAAAGTGTTCCGCGTATCGATGGGAAAGGAATTGTCACTGGCCAAACGAAATATGCTTTTGATATTAGTTTACCTAATACGCTGGTTGGCAAAATGATCCGCAGTCCCCATCCACATGCGCGGATTATTAGCATTGATACTTCCAAAGCCGCTGCCCTTCCAGGCGTCAAAGCCATCATTACTGCCAAAGACACTCATCTTATTAAATATGGATCCAACGAATATTTCTTTCCGCACACCGTTGATCAAATGGCGATCGAATCGGAAAAAGTTCGTTATATCGGCGATGAAATCGGCGCAATCGCCGCCGTTGATGAAGAAACCGTCGATGAAGCCATCAAATTGATTGATGTCAAATATGAAATTCTACCCGCAGTTTTTGATATGGTTGAAGCCATGAAACCAGGCGCCCCGCCAATTCACGAGGCGATGAACAATATTGCGGTTATTTTACCGGTGAATTTCGGAAACGTGGACCGCGCGCTTAAAGAATCGGATTATGTCCGAGAAGATATTTTTTACTGTCAAGCCGCCGCCCATGCCGCCTTGGAACCGCATGTGAGCTTGGGACTTTTTGAAACGTTTTCCAACAAAATTACCTTGTGGTCATCGAGTCAGGCGCCGTTTAAATGCCGAGAAGCGCTCGCTAAATGTTTGAAAATGGATTTAAATGATGTCCGGGTCATCAAATTGGCGGTTGGAGGAGGGTTCGGTGGAAAACTTGAAATGCTTCCCATGGATTTTGCCGCTTGTCTTTTGTCCCAAAAAGCCGGCGGGCTGCCTGTTAAAATCACTTACACTCGCGAAGAAGAATTTTCATTTTCCCGACGGAAACATGGGATGATTTATAAACTTAAATCCGGCATCAAAAAAGACGGGACACTCATGGCGATATCCGGCGAAGTTATTGCTGACGGCGGTGCTTACTGCAGTTATGGGCCAACGGTTATTGCCGCCGCGATTATGCGCACCTTCATGGTTTATAAAATCAAACATTTCCGCATAAACGGCTATCGCGTTTATACCAATAATCCAATCAGCGGCGCGATCCGTGGGTTTGGCGGCGTGCAGTCCGGTTTTGCCATTGAATCACATATGGATCTTCTCGCGCAGGGCATTGGCATGGATCCGGTTGAATTCCGTTTAAAGAATATTACCGAACCCAATATGGTCACGATCAATAAAATGTATTTAACATCCAATGGTCTAAAAGAGTGCATCGAGAAAGCCACCACCGCGGCGAACTGGACTCAAAAACGTGGGAAACAAAAAAATCTCCGTCGTGGAATTGGCATCGGAATCGCAGCTGATGTCATGGGTTCTAAGATGTATAAGTCCCATGAGTCCGCAGGCTCTATTGTTAAAGTTGAAGAGGACGGCTCGGTTTATCTTTTTACTGGAGCAGCCGATACTGGTCAGGGATCGAATACCGCTTTGTCTCAAATTGCCGCACATGAGTTGGGTGTCAGTTATAATCGAATTCGTTGCAAATCCGGTGATACAGAAATTACTCCATTTGACACCGGAAGTTTTGCCAGCCGCGTGACTTTTATTTCAGGCAACGCCACGAAACGCGCCGCGCTCGATGCTAAAAAACAAATCCTAAACGTCATTGCCGAAGAACATAAGTTAAATGCCGAAGATTTAGACATCAAAGCTGAAAAGGTCATCAACACCAAAGATAATTCTATTATTATGAATTTTGATAAAGCGCTTGAACTCTGTTACTCATTTAATTATGGCCGCCAAATTATCGGTCGCGGCAGTTATAATCCGAAAACAACGCCCGTTGATTTCCGAACTGCCGAAGGAAATGTTTCAGGAAGTTATGGCTTTGAAGCTCAGATCGCTGAAGTTGAAGTTGATACGGACACCGGGCACGTTAAAGTTTTGAAAATGTGGGATGCGCATGATATTGGCAAGGCGATCAATCCACAATCCGTTGAAGGACAGATTGAAGGTTCTATTGCGATGGGTATTGGTTATTCATTGTACGAGGATTTAAAGTTTAAAAACGGCCGGGTGGTTAACGCCAATTTTGCCAATTACCGTTTGCCAAAATCAATCGGCACGGTTCCGGTTGAAACAATCATGATTGAAACCAACGATCCGGAAGGTCCATTCGGTGCGAAAGGAATGGGAGAGGCGTCGCTTCTTCCGACGTCGGCGGCCATTGCCAATGCCATTGAAGACGCTATTGGCGTACGCATTAAAGACTTACCCATAACACCGGATAAAATTATCAAAGCCCTTAAAGAAAAAGCGGAGAAGGAAAAATCTTAATAACCAGTGGTTCGATTCGCCTTTATAATCTTTTAAATTGCGGGCGGAACTCACCACTAGTCCTGAGCTTCTTAACAAGAAATTAAGTTGCGGAAGGACTAGTTCTTTTCAAAAGAATGCTTATGAAAAAAATTTATCCATTTATTTTCTTAATGTTTTTGATGATTAGCGGATGCAGTTATTATCAAATTGCTTCTGAAGAAACAACCTTCGATAGTTACCCACCCAAAAATTCCAAAGATGAAGTGGCTTATCTTGAACAAGTCACTCAACCGCACAAAGTTATCGGTTATGTTACGGTTAATGTGGAACGAAACCAAAAACCTGATGAGATTCTAAACAAACTTAAAGTGGAAGCGGCTAGCCTAGGCGGAGATGCTATTACCAATATCACGTTTAATTCCGGCCGCGAAAAATGGACACAAAACAAAGCGCTCAAAATTCTTGCCAACGCCAATATTCGTGAAAATTATATGGCTGATGTGATCAAGTTTGATACACCGCAAAATTCAAAATAATTATTTAATATTAAAACTCTTCTTAATCTTTTCAAATTCTTCCACCGTGTTAAACGTACTAATAACGCCCGGGTCATTGACCTTCAATAAATCAATTGCCAAATTATTTTGATGAAAAAAAGAGTTAATGCCTTGAGCATTGCTGAGCTGTTCAAGGAAGGAACGCAGGTTACGGTTAAAAACGGGAGGGTGACCTTTAAAATTTTGATAGGTTGGAATAAGCAGGTCTGGTTGTTGTTTTGAAAATCGCTTTAAAATGACTTCGATTGTTTCCGAATTAATAAAAGGGTAATCAATCGGCAAAAGTAATAAACCCAATGATGCTGGAGAAGTAATTGTTAATCCGGCTTTAAACGACGAGGTTTGGCCAGCAATAAAATCTGCGTTATAAATACTTTTAATTTTGCTGTCTTTGAGAATGTATGGTTTGATTGTTTCGGCATGGCTGCCCAAAACAATAATAATTTCATCAATTGATGTTTTCAGCAAGGTTCTTTGAAGATGTTCGATAACACTTTGACTGTTTAACGTCGCCAAAGCTTTGGGCGATTTAAAACGTTGACTTAAGCCAGCGCTTAATAAGATTATTGAAAACATGGTTTCATTATAAGAGTTTCTTATTGGTTGTCAAAAGCATAAAGCTTAATAACACGAGGTCAATTTGCAATCCTACCTGATTATACTGGTATTCGGAGCAGCAGCGATTCTGGTACTGCTTATTTTAGACAAAAAAAACTTGATCATTCCGTTTTTTAGTTTCATAAAATGGAATCTAACTAATATCGGTTATAAAATTTCAAAAGAAGAGCTACATTTGCAAACGGAAGAGCGACTCGTGCCCAGGACTAGAATAAATCAAAATAAAGAGACCGAAGGCCCGCCTGATACCGTTTTAACTTTTGAAAAAGATAATTATAACGAAGACATAAACGCGCGTTATTCCAGGCTGGAAATTCTTCTAACCGAAAAAACTAAGGAATTGATAAAATTGCAGACGACGCTAGACTCTGAAATTGCAGCGAGAAACGAATTTGGACAAGTTAAAACCTTTCTTGAAAATGAGATTCATGAACTTAGAAAAAAAAATCGAATACTTCAGAATGAGATAACTGCGTTAAGAATAACACAGCCAACCGATCCACAATCGCTCAACAGCGGTTCCAATCCGTCATAAATTCCAGGAAATTTCTTATGGATGATTTATTTTATAAAGCTTACGAGGCCGCCCAAAAAGGCCGCAGCTTTGCTTTCGCCACCATTATCGAATCCACCATTAAAGGAACGCCGCGCAAAGCAGGCGCTAAAATGGTTGTTTTTGAGGACGGCAAAATTTGGGGATCAATCGGAGGGGGACGTAATGAACGCAATGCTTCTTTAGAATGCCAAGAAGCTATTAAAACCCAAAAACCTAAAATTGTCAGCTATAAATTCGATGAAAAACCCGGAAATTCCATTTGCGGCGGAGAAATTAAAATTTTTATTGAACCATTCGCGGGGAAAAAACATTGTGTGATTTGCGGCGCGGGGCATATTGCCTTACCATTATCAGCGATGCTGAAGATGTTAAACTACAAAGTGACAATCATTGATAATCGTCCAGAATTTGCCAACTCAAAACGTTATCCGCACGTCGATGAAGTATTGCTGGGTGAGCATAATGCAATGCTTCAAAAAATTTCTTTAGATAAAAATAGTTTTGTCGTTATTGTGACTCACGGTTATGAACATGATTTCCGTTGTTTAGAAATTGCTTTAAAATCTAAAGCCGCTTATGTGGGTTTTATTTCAAGCAAAGTCAAAAAAGTTAAATTCATCCGCAAACTACGAGACAAAGGTATTTCTGAGAAAAATATTACGCGTATTCATGCGCCGATGGGTCTAAATATTGGCGCGCAAACACCAGAAGAAATTGCTGTGTCGATCGCAGCAGAGCTTATCAGTTACAACAATAATAATGTGCCACAAGATTCATTAACTCAAAAGTATTCATATTAACAATTGCAATTTAAATTAAGGAGAAACTAAGAATGGAAAATGCCGCACTCGCGAAAAAGAATTGGATTATAGATTTGGTTAAAGATGCTGGATATGGTTGTCTGGCGACCATTGAAGACAATCAGCCAAGAGTCAGACCCATGATGCCGCATTTAACTGATGACGGTGAATTTTTGCTCGCTACGTTAAGCCATTCACGGACAATTCCACAGATTGAAAAAAATCCCAATATAGAACTATGTTATATGGACCGTAAAATGTGTTTTTGCCGCATTAGAGGAAAAGCCCAAGTCTCAAACAATCTGGAAAAGAAAGAGATTGTTTGGAACAACATTCCAATGCTACGCCAATATTTTTCCAGCCCGGAAGACCCCAAATATGTTTTGCTTGAAATAACAAGTGAAACAATCGAAACGATGACACCTACACAAAAAGCACCTGACACGCATCAATTCCAACTCATTTCAGATTAAATATCGAAATACCCCAAGATCCTCCAAGCCACCCATCTTGCGCTCAATTAGTTAACATAACATATATTATAGGAAGTTAATAAGATTTATAAAAAAGTGCGTTTTTAGCACCAGTTTGTATCACAAATTAAATTATTCTGAAAAACTCTGGCGAATACTTGTAATCGCTGCTGAGGTTAATTTGGAAAGATTTTGGACGAGACTTAAACTATCTTCTGCAATCAAATTATTGGGATTCTTCGTGTGAATATTTAAAACACCAAACATACTGCCTTCTGTTAATAATGGAACAATTAACGCCTGGCGAATATCTTTTCTTTTAAGCAAATGTTTTATTCTGCTGTTTCCTTCAGTACCGCTAATAACAAAGGGCATATTTTCTTTCGCTGCTAATCCAGCCAAACCTTCGCCAATTTTTAGATGTGTGTTTTTAACACGGTCCATATCAATCCCGCGGGAAACTTTTATGGTTAGCATTTGACTTTTTTTATCGAGCACCATAATTGAACCACATTCTGCTTTGGTCATGCTTAAAGCCACATCGAGTAACGTTGCCAAAAGTTCATGCAAATAAATTGAAGAATAAATGTCTTTGGCAGTTTCGGTCAATCTCGGCGGCAAATATTTGACGCTAAATTTCTGCCCCTGAGAATTTAATTGCAAAATATATTTAGTGACTTCGGATAAAAGATCCAAAATGGATTTGATCGTGACAAACGACACTACGCGGATTTCATTCAGACTGTTTAAAATTTTAGCGGCATCTAAATTAAGCTTACGACTGATCAGCTTGCATTCAATAGCATCAACCCGCCGGTGAAGCGCAACCGGCCCTACAATCATATAGGCTACATTTTTGTTTTCTTCAAGATTCATCGGGATAGCAAAAATTTGTAAACCAAAGGCATTGGTATATTCCCAATAGTTACCTGCCTTCTCAAATTTTCTAAGAAAATTCTTTTCCGGCTCATAAATGGCCAACCCACCCCAGCCGTTTTCTAAAATAGCAACGCCATAGCGGTTTTCGGGCGGTGGCAAAAGCACTTGACCTTCAGGTGACGCGATAAAAATATTAATTCTTAAAACATCGGTAAAATGCTTTAAGATTTCCGCCCACTTATCGTGCTTAATGAAATCATGCAACGGATTAGGATTGGGAGATTCCAAATTCATATTTTTTGTGATTTCGGGAATAAAATGTTGTACTTTTTCATCTTGTTATACAGAGTTGTTCGGTTGACACCCAGACGCGCCGCCGCTTTATTACGGCTCCAATTACATTCTTCCAAAATAGACAAAATTAAATCTCGTTCGGGTTGTTCTAAAATTCGCTTTAGAGATTTATCGGATGTGCCTTTAGGAATGACCGGAACGGAAAATTTGCTAAATCCTGGGATATCTTCTTTTTGAATAGTCCCACCTCTCGTCATAATCACGGCGCCTTCAATCGCGTTTTCCAGCTCACGGATATTGCCGGGCCAGTGATAATTAAGAAAAGCTCTGCGCACTTCATCAAAAAGACCAGTTACCTTTTTATTATTTTTCTTGCTATACATCTCTATAAAATGGCGCACCAAAAGATCAATATCTTCTTTACGATCACGCAAAGGTGGAAGATTAATTGAAATAACATTAATACGGTAATAAAGATCTTCTCTGAATTTTCCTTGGCTAACTAAATCGGTTAGGATCTGATTGGTCGCTACAATAATACGGGCGTCAGTCTTTTTGGTTTTGTTGTCGCCCACACATTCAAATTCACCATCCTGCAAGACGCGTAATAATTTAACCTGCAAATTAAGCGAGAATGCGTCAATTTCATCGAGAAAAATGGTGCCACCTCTGGCAAATTCAAATCTCCCCTCTTTATCTTTGATGGCACCAGTAAATGCGCCTTTAATATGCCCAAAAAGCTCACTTTCAAGCAACGTTTCCGATAGCGCTCCGCAGCTGACTTCGACAAAAGGCTTATTCCTACGATTCATGTCTGACTGATGAATTGCCCGCGCCACCACACCTTTACCTGTACCACTTTCACCGGTAATTAAAATTGTCGCGTTGGCACTGGCAACCGCCTCAATGATTTGATAAACTTTTTGCATTTTTTCACTGGCGCCGATGACGTTATAAAAATTAGAACGGCTGGTTTGCGCAATGAATTCTTTCAAATCCTGATTTTCCTTGAGAATTTGTTTTCGCTCAATCAATTTACTGATAACCAGTTTAAATTCATTATCATTAATAGGCTTCGTAATATAATCGACGGCGCCATTGCGCATGGCATCAACCGCCGTTTCAATTGTGGCGAAACCAGTGATTAAAATAACATCCGTATTAGAAGATTTTTCCTTAATAAGCGGCAGAAGGTCCAATCCACTCATCTTGGGCAACTTCATATCTGTTACCACAATATCAATCTGATTTTTCTTGATGATTTCAAAGGCATCTTCCGCATTGTGGGCCATATGGGTGCGATAGCCTTCCAAGCGTAAAATTTCGTAAAGCGATTCTCGAATCAAAGGTTCGTCATCGACAATCAATATGTGAAAATTGTTCTGAATGCGTTTCGTCATTTTATTTTTGGTATATAAACGGTAAACGTCGCGCCTTTTTGCGGAAGACTTGATACTTTTATCTTCCCGTTATAAGCTTTGGTAATTTCGCTGACAATGGTTAACCCTAATCCACAGCCCTTATCAATATCTTTCGTTGTATAAAATGGTTCAAAAATTTGTTCTATTAAATATGGCGCAATACCACAGCCCGAATCACTGGTTTGAATGACAATATAATCGCCTTCTACAAAACTTAAAATTTCAATCGTACCTTTTTTATCGATGGCATCGATGGCATTACGGATAAGATTTGAAATAACAAGTTCAATGCCTAAATCGGTTACCATCGGCATATTGTTACTTAATTTTTTCTGTAACCGTATATCCTTTCGGGCCAATTCGCTTTGTAAGTTACGCAATACTTGTTCGACAGCCTGATTAATGTCGATTTTTTGAGCATGGATTGGCGTACTGCGGGAACACGCTAAAAGACTTTTTACAATATTGGCCATACGGTTTAAACCGTTTTTAACTTCAAGCAGATAGCCACGGACAATTTCATCATCTTTCAAATGTTCCAAAGAAAGATTTGTATAGCGTATCACCCCATCAAGCGGGTTATTAAATTCATGGGCAATTCCGCCGGCAAGCTTTCCTATGGAAGCGTACTTCTCCTGGAGAACAATTTGCTTGCGAAGATGCTTGGCTTCAGCCGCACTTTTACCTAATTCATTTTTTAAAGAACGGGATTCTTTGACAATATGTTTAAATTTTTGGTAAAGCTGCAGGCGCCGATAATTAAGCGCAATTTGGGTGGCCAAGAAATCCAGCAGCTGTAATTCATCTTTATTAAAGCGATGCCCGGAAGTTTTATCGGCAACATTAATGACACCAATCAGCATGTCTTTAATCAAAAGTGGTGCACAGATAAAAGACGGCGTACGGTAGCTGCTGCGGGGTTTAAAATTCTTAAAACGATGATCAATAGCAATATCGTCAACAACAATCGGCTTTTTGATCTCGGCAACGCGGCCGACCACCCCTTCCCCCAACCGCTTGACCATTTTCCTTCGTTCATCGGCCTGCATGCCAAAAGAAACTTTAAGGCTGAGTTCTTTTTGATTTTCATTAACAATGAAAATCGAACCGCGCTTGGCGTCAAAAAGTTCAAGAATTTGTTTTAAAGAAACCTCCAATAATTCCCGATTATTTTTGACAAAATTAACACTGGCACAGATGTTACTCACTCTTTCCAAACGATCATCTTGGGAAAGATAATTTGAAACTTCATTGAGTGTTGTGGCCATTTTTATTTTTCTTTCTTAATAGTTACATTATTCTCTTTTAATTTTCTTAAAGCACCAATCATCTTCTTTAAAGCCGGGGTAAGAGCGTGCCGGGGATGTTCCGTTATAAATTTTTCGTAAATACTGATCGGCAAGCCGTAGTTTTTAAGCTGTACGGTGGAAATGGTATTGATTGTCCGAAGCAAAAGATCTGCACGTTCGAGCGTCAGCTCCTTAAGTGCAGCAGATCTTGATAAAGTCACGCCCATAGTTTCAACAGCCTGCGTCCATTTTCCTCGGACAAGATAGCAGTTAGCAAGATAACGCAAGACTACAATCTCAACATTTGAATCATGGCTGACAGATTTTAAACTTTCATAGTGGTTAATCGCATTGTCGTAAGCTTTAACCGTATTGGCCTTATCGTCTTTGCTTTGGTAATAATTACCAAGATAAAGCGGCAACATTAAACCCATTTCTGTTAAAGGATAATTTTCAATAATACTTTCATATACCTTCAAAGCGTTTGGCCAGTCTCCTGCTAGTTCATAAGATTTTCCCGATATGGAAAGGGCTTCGGCGTCCACCTCTTTATTTTTAGGATAGCGCTTCAGAATTTCATCGACTTTTGATCGTACTTGCGCATAGTCCTTCTTAAGCAAATAAACCCGGGCCAAGACTAAATACGCATCATGTGCAATCGGAGATCTTGGAAAACGTCGAATGACCTGCTCATACTGCCTTTCTAACATTTCAAAAGTTGTATCCGGTGTTGCCTCCGGGTCACGCGCGACTTCATAAAATTTTTGGTTGGCCTTCCAAATCATCTTCTCAGCGGCATAATTACTGTCCTTATCTGCCCAGGAAAGCCCAAAATAAATGATTAAAAGAATCGTTAAAAATGTAAGCAAAAGTTTCTTCATGTATCTTCCTGTCGCAATAAATAATAGGTAGTCAGAGCTGTATATATAATCATATCAGTGACGATAATAACGATAATACTCAAAATTAAAAGAAGAATGCGTAACTCTGGAAAATTAGCTGCACCCAATTTTGATACATTGGTTTGAAGCAATAAAACCGGAACATACAATAGTGCCGGCAGCAAAATAACGATAAATACAAACCAAAAATGCCGGAAGAGCTTTTTAAAATTTGCAATTAAGGCAGTATGAATTTTCTTTTTTTCAATGACCAAACTTGGATAAAGGAATGCATAAAAAGTCATCACAAATACATTAATTAATATATTGAAATAAGGTGCGCCTTTAATAACAACTAATTTTAATAAATAAAATATTCCTGTCTCTGAATGGATCAAAAATGCACGTTTCAGCACCAAGCTATAGACCTTACTCAAGCCTTTAATTGAAAGAAATATTATTAATGCAGCAATCGTAATATAGATATATTGTCCAACCACTTGACGCATAGCAGAGCCTAGAGTAATTTTCTTATCATTATTGATGGCATTGATAATGGCAATAGCCACACAGATAAAATAACTTGTAATAAAAATGTAAATTAAAATTTGTAATATTAGATTTTCAAACAAAGATGGCAGGATAACGACATGAAAAGGATAATGTAAAACCAATTCCCCGTAATGATATTTAATTAAAGGCGCCAAGATAGCGGCCAGTGGGAAACGCGGCCCAAAATAAAGCAATTCAAGTATAAGGAGTTGGATAAATCCGATGACAATGAAAGGCTGAATAACGGTTTGATGAGTGACGATCGTAACCAGGGAAGATTTCAAGAGAGCGATGACATTTTTAGAGCTCTTTTTTTTCATGGGAATCTCTCGCAACTTTTATTAAATCAATGAATTAACGTATGTTAACACACCAAATAATATCTGTCAAAAACGTAGTCGAATTTATAACAAGCATTAATTTTCTCGACGGTAAATACTATGAATATTCAAAAAAATACGGTAGGTTGGAACCAACCTACCGTATTTTTTTCAAACAGTTTTCTTAACACTTTTTTCTCTTTTGTGAAGCAAGTAATGCCGCAAAGCCGCTTCCCATAAGAACGAGGGTTATCGGTTCAGGGTTATGAATTGTTGCTATCTGCTGGCCAGGGTTTCCTTCGCCTTCACTTCCTGGATTGGATTGGAACGAAGACGCAATAGGGTTCCCTACGCCTCCAGATTGACTACTTCCCCCTCCCCCTAGACACCCATAAATAGAAGGAAGAAGGAGTAAAAGAAAGATAACTTTCACAAAGTTGTTTATCTCTATTTTTTCTTTCAACATCCATATGTCCTCCTTTCCTCTATTTGTTTAACAAGTTTTGGATTTTACTGCTTTTCTTATAATCCTTAGGCTTTCTTACGACGAAGCCCAGCCAATCCAACTAAACCGCTTCCTAAAAGCATCACAGACATTGGTTCAGGAACTGGTTGAACACGGTCAACGAGATAAATGAGATCATCATAATCTTCATCGCCTAACTTGCCATTGTTTTGAAGACCTTTATCTTCCCAAGTCAACAAGAATGGATCATAAAATGTATATTGAACCGGATTATTATTGCCCACTTGAATCCAAACAGTTTTGCCTTTTAAATCACCTAAATGATAGGTAAGCATATGATCTAATCCATCTGGATTGAAACCAGGATTAGAATCCCAATCAAAGGTACCATCGGATCCAACGGTTTCAATATTCCATCCGAAATTAGTTCCACCAGCTAAAGGAGACAACGCGGCAGCAAAAGGATGAGCAGCGGTTCCATCTCCGGTATAACCAAAGCCGGTAAAAGAGTGACCAAACACATCTAGTTTGGTACCAGGTGTTGATGCGTCATAAACGCGCAAAGTGTTTGCGTTAGAAGCCGTCAACGATATTAAGGCATAAGTACCTGTGCTATCTGTTGTGCTTAAATCCTTCCAGGTTGCATCTGGCCCGACAAAACGAAGGAAATCCACGTCAGAGTTGTGGGCATAGTTCGTGTTTAATAAAAGATTAATTGCATCATTGATGTCAGCATTATTCGGAGTACCATTAGGTAAGGTCCCGCTGAGGTTGTCATTATCATCGTTTGGAGTTGGAATCGCTGGATTATTGCCACCACCTTGGGCAATTCCATAACTATCCGAAGCCATTGAAGGTGTAAATGGTTGCGCCCAAACTTGGCCTGATAAGCCAAGAATAGTTACTACTAATACAACTATTGCTATTTTTTTCATTTTTCTACTCTCCCTTTTTTTCATAACAGCGGTTTCACTAATTTTATTAGTTTTTTGCCTGCCTACCGCCAGACAGACTTACCTAATGCTTAACGCACCAAGTTAATTATATAAAACAACATCAATTGACGATGTTGATTCAGAAGGTATTTAAGGGTGATTAATGTGCTCCTTCACCTGTTAAGATGACTCGAAAAGTCCGAAAGAAAATTCTCAAATCTGTCCACAAACATAACTTCTTTATGTAAAGCAGATCATATTTAATTTTCTTACGAACATCATCGATGGTTTCATCATATTTATGCCACACTTGGGCTAAACCTGTGATGCCAGGTTTCACTTGAAGTCGTTTCTCATAGTCAGGAATTAAACTTTTGAACTTTTCAACAAACACTGGCCGTTCGGGTCTCGGACCAATAACACTCATCTCTCCTTTAAGTACATTTACGAATTGCGGAATTTCGTCGATGTGTGTTTTGCGTAAAAATTTACCGCAGGGAATTAGCCGATTGTCATTGGAAGCCGCCCAAACTGGACCGGTTTCTTTTTCAGCATTGACCCGCATGGTGCGAAACTTGTAAATTTTAAAGATTTGTCCATTAAGACCAACCCGTTCTTGAAAAAAGAAAATCGGTCCACGAGAAGTCAACTTAATAAGAAGCGCAGCGAAAATAAATAAAGGTGAAAGAAACAGAATGGCAAGAATTGAAGTGGTTACATCAAAAATTCGCTTACCCACGGAGTAGGTCTTGCGAATAAAATTAACAATCATACCTAAAATACTCCCTCCCACTAAAGCAAGTGTTGTAGGTTCTGGAGCATGTGATCGTTTTTGATTGTCTGAATTACTGAAGGAAGAGTGAATTGGATTTGTTGATGATTTGAAATAGCTATGCGAAGCATCTCCCGGTGTCATAAAGCTCAACGACGCCCAGGATTTTATGGTAAAAATACCAAGAATTATCATCAGGATTATGGTGGATATTGTTGTAAATTTAATCTGTTTTTTCATTTTTTCCCCTTGTTGTAGTGGTCAAATACCTCACCCTGAATGAAGCAAATTCTGTGCCAAAACGCCTTAAATCAATCTAAATTTTCAACCTTTATAAACGCTTTAAATGTATATATTTATTCAATTATAAAGTATTTTAATCTTTGATAAATATGTGACATTAAGCAAAAGAGTCTTGTTTGTTGTGATACAGTTTATTTTTTTAAACATTCTTGGGATTATGGCAAATACTGGAGAATATCCGGCAAGGCCACCTTTGCAAATTCTTGAACGGCTTTAATAGACTGATCTTCGTGTCCAACTTGTAAATCACTCGAAAGCCGAATTAAAGCATTACTATGCGGTTGTCCCAAAAAAGTCTTAACAGCAATTAAAATTTGCTGCTGCCAGTAATTTGAACTAAAAGCATTGCCCACTTTAAACCAATAAAACGAATATTGCCGCGCACCCCGCAGCTCCAATAGTAAACGGTTTGCGGCAATGGTGATTGTTTCACCGCGAAGAGGTACAGTTAAAAAATCTTTTTGACTTTCCAAAATACTAATTCCTCCTCCCGTATAACAAATTTCCGGAGGATGAGAAACTTTTCTATTATTTTGTGAATAAACTAAAAGCAGATAAACTTCCGGCTTTTTATTAGAAGAATCGAGTGGTTGAGGAGCTGTATAACGTCTGGCAACTACATTTCTGGTCTCCAGAATTGCATATTCTTCTTCTTTTAACGGCATATCCTCTGATGTCCAGCCAGCGATTGTGCGGGGAAATTTCGTTATATCAACAGTGTCGTTCTGTCTATATTCCTTAAAATATAAAATCCAAGAAATAGCACTCGCCACTATAAATAAAACAACAATAATCCCAAGGTTCCTCCTCCCTTTTACCTTCATTCAAGCAATCTCCCTAGTGTATACAACAAAAGAAAAGCCACCCCAAAAACGATGAACCCAGATAAATCATGAATAAATCCACTAGCCGCCTCCGGGCCCCAAACATCGCTGACAAAACACAAAAATAAAATCCGGCAAACATTGGTCACAACCGCAATAGGAATCGTGCAGAAAAAAAGCAAAATACGTTTCCATATGGAAGTCTTGATCCAATAAGCAAAAATACTGCCTAAGGCCGTAAGCGAAATCAACGACCGTAAACCGCTGCATACATCTTCAACCATGACGTTGGCATTGCGCATATGGATCAAGCTTCCCTCTCGCATGGCCGGCATGCCCATATCATTTAAAAGAATCGTCGAGATTTGCGCAGCGAATAATTTCATATTGAAACTAATATTGGTGATAACGATTTCCGGGACAGGAATCATAAAGATGAGAAAAAAAATGGGAAAAAGAATTTCTTTGAGGACATCCAGACCATAAAAATAGATCACCAACCCGGCAAGAACAATGATCATAGAAAATCCAGAACTAAAATATACTCGTAAAATTGAACTGATAACATGAATTAGAATTCCAACAACAATCAGCCACAAACCGCTGTTTGAGGATTCAGATTTAAGTGTTACCAGTTCTTCACGCCTTTGCCAGATTAAAAAAGCGGTCACGAATGGAATAAGAATGCCGTGCGTATAATAGGAATCGCGGACAAACCAGCGGTCCCACATCCAAAATAAAGTTGGAATATAAGTGATCAAGAAGAGAATGCCGGCGAGGATTGGTCCGGTGTGATCTTTAACTGAAATTGCGGATGTCTTCATGGAGAGATAAAGTTTTGCTGTCGCATTAAGTTATTTTACGTGCCTTCTGCCAGGCAATTTCTTGGTTTGAACGCAAAAAGCGGATAAAACCAATCAAGGCAGAAAAATTTAACAAACAAAACACATATGGAATATAACAAACCCGCAAAAGAGGCCTGAGCATACCATACTTTTTTATTCCTGCCAAGGCTCCTGTTACGGCCATTCCGTAAAATATAATTTGGATCAATAGAATAAATCTAAACAAAAAATCTTCAAGCAAAAACCAATTCAATATAAATGTTCCAATCATAAAAAATGGAATCATTAAGCGTAAGAATTTATGAGAAAAAAGCTGGATCGCAATCGGGCTTTGCCAAGGATTAAACAAATTAGGCATAAGACAAAATATTTGATAATTGCCGAATAATGTGCGGACTTTTCGGGTATGTTCTTCCTTAGCTTTTGTGGCTACTTTATCAAAGGCTTGAGCCGCTCCATCGAAAATGGCGCGGTAACCTTTTTGAATAATTTTTAAAGGCGTGTACATATCATCCAGGACAATCGTGGCTGGGACCGGCTCATATAATTTCCGTCTAATGGCATAGATGGCCCCTGTTGCGCCCAGCATAGAATGAATTCGGCTTTCTAAATTACGCAAATATTTTTCGTAATTCCAATAAAGATTAACTCCTTTTCCTGTTCCTTCCTCTTCATTATTAAAAAAAATCAATTCACCACTTACACAGCCAACCGCTGGATCAGCAAAATTCGCAACTAATTCCCGGACCGCTTTAGCATCAAACATCTGACGTGCATCGGCAAAAATGATTATTTCGTTTTTTGCCATAGAAACTAGATGATTAAGCATCGCCGGCTTTCCTTCCCGTTTAGGTTTAGCCACAAACAGGACGAGGTCACCTACAAAATTTTTAACAATGTCGTTTGTTTTATCTTGAGAACCATCTGAACCAATTAAAACTTCTATTTTTTCGACAGGATAATCTAAGGCCGTTATATTTTTTAATTTGGCCTCAATCACATCTTCCTCATCACAAACGGATATCACGATTGAAATTGCCGGGAAGCTTTCTTTTTTTAATACTGGCCTACTGCGCAGTTTAGCCACCCAACTTAACAAAAGCGGATAACCGAAATAACAGTAGATAATCAACAGAATAAAAATCCCAAAAAGACTTTTCATTTTTTTAAAATAAGGATCATTTTGCGCAGTCGATTATAATTTTGGGTGCCTAAAACCGCTTTAAAGTTCTCCCTGATGCCGCTGGTAACCGATTCCGCAAAAGGCGTTTTTCCCTCGAGGGCTTGCGAAAAGCGCTTGAGATCCCAATTGTTTTTGATGGCGATTCTAGGAATACAATCTGAACCTCCCCAAGGATTACGTGTTGAAACAAAAATATATTTAAAACCAACTTTGCGGGCGGTTTGAATGACCAGCCTGTCATAAAAACCATGCGGAACGGAAAAAGTGTTTACTTGGGTATTTAATTTTTTTTCTAAATCTTTTTTGGACTCTCCTAACTCACGGCATAATTCCTCAAATTTTAATTCAGTTAAAATGATATGGTCTAAACTATGTGATCCTACAATCATGCGGTTTTTTATCAATTCTTTTAATTGATCATAATTCATATACGCTGGATGTCCGATCCGGTTGTTGGTCACAAAAAAATAAGCCGGAAAATTAAACTTTTGTAAAACCGGAAAGGCCTCTTCAAAATTGTTTAATTCACCGTCGTCAAAAGTAATGATGATTGGACGCTTAGCGTTTTTATTTTTTGGCCGTAGATTTTCAAAATTCGTCACGAAAAAATCATTTTTCTTCAAATATTCCATCTGTTCATGAAAATTTTTGGCGTTAAGATCATATAAATTCGCGCCTTCTTCTCTATCGGTTGGTATTTGAGAGGATTTTCCAATGATGGCGTGATACATAAGGACAATTGGTGAGAGATTGGAATGTTTAGATTGAGTTTTCATTGTCGTAAAAAGTTTATTAACTACAAACTAAAAAGTATCCATTTAATTAACTGGCATTGAAATTGATTTTACTTTGACCGATCCTTGATAAAAATTCTCATGAGGATCGCCGGTCACAAAATAGTCAGGCATGTCCGCATGCCAGACTTGATTTAAATTAATTTTACCTTCGTTAAGCAAATGATTGTTACTATCAAAAATCCTAAGAATGAATTCGCTCGGCGTGCGCGTGACTTCAACGCGATACCAAGCTCCCAATTCATACGTCACAGCTTTGCGCCATTCGGATTGCCACTTTTGAGTTGTATCGTCAAACGCCATGAGCTGATTATCCCGATCGAAATAAACCATAAAAATCGGCCGAGGCATTCCGAAACCCATGGTGTTATTGTCAACGTCGATAACAACCTTTCGATGTTCATGCCACCAAAGATTTTCGTGATGACCAGAAGGTTCTTCATCCGTAATCGCCAAAAGATAACAGCCGTTTTCATTTGTGGGCCCTTCTGGATATTCCGGGTCGCGCTGTAATCCTTCAATATGTTGAAGTCCGTAATCAATATCGCCAATAACAATACTTACGGTATAAGTTTTTGGCAACGCTTTTTCTGAACGAATCAAAGCCACGTCGCCATAATGATCGGACTTTTCCCAGGCAAACCCTGATTTCCCGTCGATCATAAAAGTGCCGCCGCGATAAAGTTCGAAAGCCAATTGATCAACTTGGCCAAATCGTTTTCCCGCCTCAGCGGTTATAGGCTTTGAAAAATCTTCAAACACCTGGCGGTGCGGCACTGGTAACACAACTGCTGGCAGATGCAGCCAATTCAAATGCGTTCCCTCACCCTGCGCATTTTTGTACCATCGGTATAACGTCAATCCGCCAACGCTGGCTATTAAAACGCCAACACCAATGCCTAGAAAAAGGAAGAGTATATTATTGATAATCTTTTTATTTGTCATGTTTAATTTATTGTGCGGCTTTTTGAGTCAGTATTTGATCAATCGCTTCAATCGTAACCGCGATATCATCACGACGTTTAAGGAGGTTCTCAGATTCTTTATTAAAACTTTGCGGAGAGCTTACCAAATCTTTATCAACACTTAATAATTTTATCGCTTTTGTATACAAAGGAGGATAAGAGTCCTTGAGATTACTTTGTTCCAAAGCAGCCACCTTTTCTTTAAGCAAGCTTAAATATTCGTAATCTTCCATGCCATCCCGAAATATTTCGCTGCGCACAGAATCCAGCGGCCCGTCGGGTCCAGGATAAAAAATCAAACCGTTCCCATTTTGCTGCCACTTTGTATTTGCGGCCGAACGGAACGGATCAACCAATGTCCACCAATTGACACACCAATATAAAAAGCCTTTGATATCATATTTCCAGCAAATCCAAGGAATGATCCGATAATCAATGGCATCAGAATCGATGACAAAATTTGGCGCGCCGGTCCCGCCAGGGCCTGAGACGTACATCCAAATTTCTTTTCCAATCTCCTTAAGACGATTCATCTGCTGTTCGTTAAAGTCATCGATTTGAAAAGTCCAGATGTCAATGTCTTTACCCCATTCAGGATCTTTATCCGGATTCCAAAATCCATGATAGCAAACCATATTGCGCAATTCGGGATGGGCCTGATGGATCATCGCGCAAATTTTTGCGACGCGCGGATTGCCAATCTCTCCTTCATCCCAGGTATAGATGTAATGCATGTTCAACATCTTGTTAATTTTTAAATCTTCAGCATATCCGCGGTAGACTGAGATAAGTTTTTCTAATTCATCATCACCCTCGGGCCAATTATTGTTGAAGGTCCCGCTGTATTTTCCAATCGAAAATTGGCTTAGACCAAACCAGCGGTAATGATCGACTGTGCCCAAGCTGCTTTGGGAACTGGGATCGATATTTAAAATAGGGTTCATTCGGGATTTAAGCATTTCAATAATGAATTTATCATTGATCGCATCAAGCCGCTGTTGATAGGTTGCCTGAGTTTCTTTTTCATCTTGCGGATAGCGGTCTTTAGTCACATGACCGTAAAAATCAAACGCTGTTTTCAAATGACTCTCCCGCGGCAGAACAAAATCATAAACTTTGACATTAACCGCAATTTGCCTTGGTTGAACGCCTTGAGCGCGCAGATAAAGCATGCCTTTGTAATTCCCGGCCTGAGCTTCTTTGGGAATAAAGACTGTGATCCAAAACGGCTGGGTGATTCCGGGATCGATGTTAGTTGGTGTTGCGGTCAACAATGGATCCGGCCATAGCCCGACGTACTTTACAGGATAATAAGGTTTTTTCGTTGGCACAAACCCAACGACACGCCAAGTTATATTGTTACGTTCAATGCGGCTCCCGTCTAAGGTGTTCACAAGATCAGAAACTTCAAATTCAACATCTTTTAAAGGATCTTTTCCATTTTCAATGAGCACTTGAAATGATTCGTATTCATTTTTGGCCATCGTTAAGGATGCACCGTCGGAGAAATTGGGTTTAAGCAAAGTCTTTCCATCTTGAAAGACACGGTCAAGGCTGGAAGCCACAATGACATTGAAACCTTCGGTGAGCTGTTTCGCGGCGACGGCTTTTTTGTCTTGAGAAGATTGGAATGATGTTAATTTTGTGGCTTTTGTTTTAGGTTCGTAGCGGGTTTCAACATTTCGGTAATGAAATCCTCCACCTTTAACAACTTTATAAGCGAAGATTCCTCCCGCGACCGTCAGAAACAGGCCGATGATGACGCCCATCAGAAAAAAAATTAATTTATCCTTGGCCGTTTCGCGCACGGGTGATCTCCAGGTAGATGCTATTCAATTTTTTGCCAACAATGTTCCAATCGTACAGAGAACAAACCAGTTTCCGTCCGGCTTCTCCCATGGCCATACGTTTCGATGGATCTGATAACAGCTGTAAAACTTTTTGCGCAAAATTTTCTGGTGTATCAGCCAACAAAATATTTTGGCCGTCAGTATATTGAATGCCTTCGGCGCCAATCGTCGTCGACACAACCGCTTTTTGCATGGCCATGGCTTCTAAAATTTTAAGCCGGGTCCCACCGCCGATCCTAAGCGGCACAACAAAAACCTGGGCGGCATCCATAAGCGGGCGAACATCATCCACTCGCCCAGTAACAATGATCCGTTTATCCGCTAAACCTAAATTACTAATAGCCGGCGCCGGAGATTTTCCAACAACATAAAAATTAACCTGAGGATTTTTTTCCCAGATAAGCGGTAAAATCTCTTTAGAAAAGTACAGAACTGAATCTTCATTTGGCAGCCAATCCATGGAACCTGTAAAAACAATCGACGGACACGCTTGATGCCCTGTGATCTCTGTCTTTTGTTTATTATTCGTAGTAAAAAATTCCGTATCCACTCCGTTAGGAATCACGGTGCCTTTTTTTGAATTCGAGACCAGCTCATCTAAAATTTTTCGATCATCCTCAGAAACCGCCAAATAACAGCTGACCGTTTCCAAATTTTTTTGCTCAAACAAACGCATTTTGTCCGCTTGATTTGTAAAAACAAACCGCTTCGCCAAATTTTTCTCAACATTCGCGCAGCGTTCTAAAATTTTATATTCCACATTATGTTCATCTAAAACACTTGGTGTACCATTCAAACACCGGCCATAGTGAGCCATATGCAGATGATCAATGTGAACGGCGTTGAAGGATTCGGATTTTAAGAGTTCAGTGACGACAGCTTCCATTTCCGGCGTGTAATATTTCGACATGGAATACGGCTGGGTATCCCAAAGCACGCGGTTTATTTTCTTAAAAACACTGTCTTCTTTTGTCTTAACTAAAGTGACTTTAATTTCTTGGGAACGCAATTGCTCCGCCCATTGGGCATCATCGGGTTCAAAAGTAAAACACACCAAATGCACTGATGCATTTTTGGAAACTTGTCTTAAAATATTTAATGTCCGGATTTTTCCACCGGTGTCCGCTGGCAACGGCATACGTGGGGCTAGAAATAGAATTTTCATAAACTTATTAACCTTTTCCTTCACATAAGTAGGCTTCTTTATAATTTTTTGCCATTGTCTCCATACTAAAATTCCTGCAAACTTCCTCAAACGCCTGTTGTCCTAAGTAACGGCGCTTTTCCGGATGGTCGATGAGATAACTAATGAACTGAGCCAAGGCTTGTTCATCACCCGGATTAAATAAAAGACCGCTGACTTCATGACGCAGAACCTGTGGTGTTGCCCCGACGCGTGTAGCGATAATTGGCAATCTAGAGGCCATGGCTTCTAGAATGGTCATAGGCAATCCTTCAATAAAGGAAGCATTAACTAAAACATCGCTTGCGGCATACACTTCCGCCATGTTGTTTTGAATTCCAGCTAGAATGACTCGTTGGTTTAAGTGTCGTTGAGAAATTTCCGCTGTTAAAGTTTCCTTAAGCGGTCCATCACCAACGACTAGAAATTTCACCTGTGGATATTTTTTAACTAAATTTTCGGCAGCCAAAAGAAAAATTGTGTGTCCTTTCTCCTTGCTGAGACGGCCGACAATGCTCACCACTATATTTTCACTTGCAATCCCTAGACGCTGGCGAAACTGTCCATTAAATTGGTGCGGTGCAAATTTTAAAATATCAATGCCGTTATGAATGACCGTGACACGTTCAACCTTTTTCTTAAGCAAATCTTGTTTAATCTCATCTGAAACCGCAATCACCCGTGTCGCCCAGCGCAGCACAGCGGCGTCGAGTTTTTCATAAAATGCCATTTTGCTGTCCGTTGAATGCCAGACATGATTAGTGGCAAACCATTTCGTCTTGGCAAGGCGAGCTGCACAAAATCCAATTAAATCTGACTTGTAGTTATGCGTATGAATAATGTCAATTTTATTTTGCTTTAGAAAATTAGCGACGCGGCTGATTGTTCTCAAATCAAAAGCGCCGAAGGAATCAAACATAACGGTTTTGAGTCCAAGCTTTTTAGCTTCATCAACGATTTCCAAATGCGGATTGTGATGATTATGCAAAGCGCCGATCGTCGCATTAACGCCCTCTTTGTACTGCACCAAATTTAAAATGACCCGCTCGGCGCCAAACAATCCGATACTACTTATAAGATGAAGCACACGCAGTGGACGATTGGCATCAACACTTTCCGTAAATAAATCTGAATATGTATCCACCATTTTCTGAAGGCTAAAATTTGTTTCAGCTCTTTTAAATCCGTTGGAGCCAAAGACCCGGCGTTTTTCCGGGTCAGTTAACAATTTCAATAGAGCTTCTTTGATTGCCTGAGCATTCTGCGGCGGCACTAAAAAGCCCGTGTAATTGTTTTGAACGACTTCCGGATTTCCGCCAACCGATGTTGCGATGACAGGTTTGGCAGCCGTCATATATTCCAAAAGCGCATTCGATAACCCTTCACTTAACGATGGTAAAAGCGTAATATCAGCGACCGACAGAATGCGCAACGTATCTGTCCGCTTTCCTAAAAAGTTCACATGGGAATCTAATCCCAACTGTTTGGTCCGTTCCTGTAATGCGCCGTTCATCCGGTCTTCGCCGATTAACAAAAGCTTCATTGAAGTATATTGTTGAATGAGTTCTGACATCGCTTCCAGCAAAAACATATGGCCTTTGACTTCTTTGAGTGTTGCCACATAAACTAAAACAATTTCCTGGGACTTAATGTTAAGTTCCTTTTTGATCGCCTCACTATTGCTGATTGTTTCAATTGTTTTGGGAATTTCAATGCCGTTATAAATGACTTGAATTTTTTCGGCTGGAATTTTTTCGGTTGCCATAATCATCTGTTTAACTGATTCAGAAACAACCACAATCCGGTCGACCCAGCGGTTAATCAAACGGTAAGTTTGAATATGCGGCCAGCCGCGCCAGAATCCCATGTCGCGTCGATTAGAGATAATGGTTTTGACCTTAACCAAATGTCCCCAAAACGCGCCCCAAATATCAGAACTGAAATGATAGGTTTGTAAAATATCGATTTTCTCGCTTTTTAAAAATTTCAAAAAGCGCAATCCCTGCCGGAGTCCAGAGATTCCATAAATGCGAACGACCCGAAAAACAACCAACCGGCAGCCGAGGGAATTAATCACCTCTGGCGAGGCCTTACCCTCGCAATCAAGACTGACCACAATCACTTCAAATTTCTTTTTATCCAGCCGCTGGGCCAGTGCATAGATTTGCTTTTCCGCTCCGCCGGCGTAATCAACCAGGCAATCGGTCAATAAAACAATCTTAATGCGTTTTTCGTTCATACTTTTTTCTTTAAACTTTATATTTGTTGACTTCGGCCGCGGGAGTTGGTTTTGATTTCTTTGTTGGAATTTTTTTTGAACTTGTGGCTTTACTGGAAAGATTTTGTGTCGAGAGAAGATTTAAACGGGCCACTAATCCGGCGATTACCCAAAGGTTGGAGCTCAATTCGAGGTACAACCAGCGGTCACCAAAACAATTATTCACCAACAGTGTACACAAACATCCTAAAAAACCTAACCCCAAACCCCGAGCCAGCGGTTCGTCTCCCGTTTTGTATAAACGCCAGCCCATAAAAAAGAATGTCCCAATCAAAATAAGAAATAGGATAAACCCTACTGTTCCCTGTTCTGATAATACCTTTAAATAAATGTTGTGTGTGTCACCAAGCATGTATCCCAAATTATGGAAAACGCCAAATCCCACGCCAAAAATCGGATCATGCGTGAAAAGTTCAAGGGTTTGTTCCCAGACAATAACACGTTTCTGGTTGGATTGATCCAATTCGCCATATTCGTTGGTCGTTTCCATAATTCGGTCTTTGACTTTTTCGGGCAAAGCCACCTGCCAAAGGACTAAAATCGCCAAAAGCGGGATTAAAAGAATCCGTTTACGGAAGGCAAAAATACAAAACAACCCGGCGACCAATCCCAAATAGGCCCCTCGGGAAAACAAAAACAAAACGCAGTATGTTCCACCGGCAAATAATGCTAATAAGCCCAATTTCTTCCAGCTTCTTTTCAGAAAAAAGAAAACCCCCAGCAAAAGAACCGAATACTGGTTCATAAAAGCGGCGACTTCATTCGGTCCCAAGAATACAAAAGTCCCTGAAATCTTCACGCGCGATTGAATACTCGAATAGGCACTGATTTGATCTACGCCATAATAGATTGTAAAAAAAATATTCAAACAAATAACAATCAATATCCGCCATACCCATTTTTTATCGCGGATAGAATTCACCGTTAAAAAATAAAGTATCGGCAATAAGCAATAATTTTTCCATTGCTGAACTCGGATATCTGAAAAATCAAAAGGCGTAAAGTAATCTAAATAAATATAACCGCGTAGGACGGATAAATAGGTATAAATAATCAAGACAATCGCGATTTTATTGAGCGGTGTTTTCTCCATAAAAGGACGACGATATGCCAGTGTACTAACCGCCCAGCCAATCAGCATGCTGATAATCAGCAAGTCCAAGTAATCTTTTCCCTCGGGAAAGTCCTGCATGCGTTCAATAACATTACGTAATGGCAATAAAAAGGTCACCCACATCAACGTCCAATTAACGCGCCCGGTTAAGGCAATCATAAAAAAGACAATACCTAAACCATAAATAGTAAGCGGTGCAAAACTTTTAAGTGTACTGATTATTCCCAACCCCATTTAGCTTCTCCTTATTTCTTGAGCCGGAATACCAACAACGGTTGAGCCATCTTTGACATCATGAATCACAACGGCGTTAGCGCCGATACGTACATTATTGCCAATTTTAATCTCGCCTAAAACTTTCGCGCCGACGCCAATATAAACATTGTTCCCAATAACTGGAACACCTTCATCTCCTAATCCGCGCGTGCCGATCACAACTCCTGGCCCAACCGAACAATTTTCTCCGATTTTGACCTTGCTATGTAAAATGATTGAGCCAAAGTGGCCGACCAAAAAACCTTTTCCAATCTCGGCACTTGCCGGCAAAGAAATCCCCGTCGATATTTCCGCTGATTTAAACAATAAAAACGCAAAAATCTTTAAGATCAAAGACACAATCGGAATCTTAATCGTTTTAACCCAACGGCCAAAACGATACACTGCCGTTGCCCAAATCCCCTGTTCAAAGAGAAGATAAATGTTATTCGGATCCTGAGGATCTTTAATGTAGCGCGCAATATCTGCTTTCAAATTCTTACACATGATTCACCTCAAGTTTGAATTTGGATTTCAACAAATTAAACCACGGCCAAACCGACAGTGGATTATATTGAATCGCCTTTTGATAATAGGCGTTGGCTTGAGTGAATCTTTTTTCGAATAAAAATATATCGCCCATGTCCCGGTAAATTTTGGCCAAAGCTTGTTTACGTAAACGCTGATTGCCTGTGCCTTGCGGTGTGTACTTGTCGATGATATAAAGTCTTCCTTTAAGCATGTTCGTGTAATCGTGGCTCATGCTTTGAGAACGGATTCGGTAATATGCCAAGGCTTGGTCAATGTAATGAACCTCAAACTTTTGCGCGATGCGCAGCCACAAATCGCGGTCTTCCGAACCCAGCCGCGTAAGGTTCTCATCGAAAACCCCAACGCTGTCACAAACGCTTTTACGAAACAAAACCGTCGGAGAGGCGATATCAGCTTTCCTTAAAAACAGATGTACAAAAATACGGCCGGATAAATATTGATTTTCTCTTTTAAAAGATTTGATCGCCTGCCCACTCTCATCTACTCCGATAATATTCGCATGAACAAAACCGATATCGGGATTACTATCAAGGACGTTAACTCCTTCTTCTAACCGTGTTGGCATCCAGCTGTCATCAGCGTCGAGAATTGCGATATAGTCGCCTTGTGCTTCTTTGAAAGCACAATTGCGAGCCTTGGATGGCCCGCCGTTTTCTTGATAGATATAACGAATTTTTATCTTCGCATCTTTAGAATAGCATTCGACCATTTTGCGCGTTTCATCTTTTGATCCGTCATCTACCACAATCAATTCAAAGTCCTGATAGGTTTGATTCACAACTGAATCAATGGCGGTTTTAATAAAAGCGGCGCTGTTATAAGCGGCCGTTATAATCGAAACTTTAGGCATTGGGAATCGGTTGTAAAGTTGATCGGTTTATCCTAAGTGATTTCATATAATTCTCAATAACCAACCAATAAACTTTCAAAATGCGGTAAAAAATAGAAAACCGCATATTTTTAGTTTCGGCTGGCCAATATTCTTGGCCGATGAAAGGCCACCGTATAATGGCGTTGAGATAAGCTTTGCCAGCTTGCTTGTGCTGGTTTTTCTTTTCAAAATATTGTGCAAATTGATAATAAGCCTTGGCGAAACGCTTGCGTTTATTTAACCAGGAAAGATGTCCGGTCACTTCTTTTTTATTCAAAATCACTAAATGATCTTTAAACCTAGTAGAAAAATTACTCGACATGCAAACCGAATGTAAACGGTATTTAGCCAAAGGTTCAGCGATATACAAAAATGAGGTTCTTTGAGCCAACCGCAACCATAAATCATAATCGGCTGACGTTGATAACTGTTTGTCGAAGCCGTTAACGCTTAAAAGCAAATTTCGCCGGGCAACAACGGTTAAGAGCAAAACAAAATTTTCTTCTAAAAGCGCATCAAACGTTTCTTTTTTAGATTTTCCTTTGTACCAGTAACCATTCCGGTTACCATTTGTGTCAATGGTGTACGCTTCAGAACAAACAAAACCCAGCGTGGGATTGTCTTCTAAAACCGTCATCTGCCGTTCAAGTTTTTGCGCCAGCCATAAATCGTCGTCGTCTAAAAATGCAACATACTCGCCGGTGGTTTGTTCAATACCAAAATTACGCGCCGCCGAAACGCCTTGGTTGGCTTGATAAAAATAACGGATCTTGGAACCAAATACTTCAAGGGCCTTGGCCGTTTCTTCGGTTGAACCATCATCAACCACGATAATTTCCAGATTAGAATAAGTCTGAGTAAGCACACTCTTAACCGCTTCAACCACATAATGCGGGCGGTTGTAGGTTGTAATAATGACACTCACTTTGGCAGAAGGATTACCCACGGCAAACCTCTTTATAATTTAATTCAACGTCGCTGATAATCTTAGGCCAGGCAAAATTTTCTTGAACATGTCGAAGCGCTCTTGCGCCTAGTTGCTGGCGTTTTTCTGGAGATTCTTTGATCAATTGGGCCATTGTATTTGCTAGAGCTTCGGCTGTTGTTTCGCTGACTAACCGTCCTGTGTTATCCGACATAATAATCTCTTTAATGCCGCCTTTGGCAAACGCAATCACGGGTTTGCCCATCGCCATCGCTTCGATCACAATCACGCCAAACGGCTCTTCCCACAATGATGGCACCACGAAAATATCCGACAAGCCGATTAATACGGGAATCTCTTTTAAATCAACAAACCCGGTAAACGTAATCCGGTCTTCAAATCCCTGGCACATTTTTTTGAGTTTTTGAATATAAGGTGTTTCTTCATTGCGGCTATAAGTCAGCCCGCCGATTATAAAAAGACGCAAGTTAGGATAACTGACTAAAAGCTTTTTAAAAGCTTCAATTAAAACATGCGCACCTTTATATTCAACTAAGCGGCCGGCAAATCCGACGACAATATCATCGGATTTAATTTTATACTGTTCACGCTTATTTTTGAGCTGACCGTTGGCATTGGCTGGTGTGAAAAATTCCATATCAACGCCGTTATAGATGACGCGCACTTTTCCTTTTAAAAAAGGATATCGACGAACAATTTCTGTCTTTAAATAATCGCTGCAACAGGCCACTTGATCAACCTTGTCAAAAAGCGATTGGGGCCAAAGCTTGCCTTCAATTTCAATAACGCTGATATTATGGACATGTAAAACTATTTTAGTCTTGGGACTAAGCCAGCGGATGACTGGAACAAAATGCGGCCGGCTATGGATATGGACGATGTCCGCTTTTAACTTTTTAACAACCGCTCCAGCCCAAAATGAGTACGGCAGATAATACAAGACACTTGAATATTTTTTAAAAGGTAATTTATAAGTGCACAGAAGGATTTTTCCGATCAATCCTTTTTTATACATGAACAGTTTAAACCCTTCATTATGAGTATAATCCTTTAATCCTTCATCAAAACAGCACAACGAATAAACATCATGACCGCGTAACCTTTTGGCAACGGCATAAATCCATTGTTCAACCGCGCCGCCGCGCACCGGCGGGACTGGAAATTGTTCTGAAGTTAGAAAAACAATTTTCATCGCTGAATATCCACTTTTGCCCACTGAGCTTTAAATAATCCTTGGAATCTCGCCATCTGTAGCTCATGAAAAAATTGGTCATTCGGTTTTTGGTTGGACCACGAACCCACCTGATGCGTAACATAGGCGCGATAGACCCAGCGGGGAACATCAAATACTTTGTTTTCTTCTTTTTCAAATATACGCACGTCAATCAGCCGTCCCATGTCGTAATACCACTGGCGGAAATAATCTTTCTGTAATCGTTCGTATGAAACCGGATGACAAATTAAAATTTCCGGCTTATACGTTATCTTCACTTGTCCCGCGATCCTCAAACTAAATTCAGAATCTTCAAAACGCGGCATCGCTTCATTGAAGTAGCCGTATTTTTCAAAAATATTCCGTCGTATAATCATGTTGGCGCCGACTAAATATTTGGCCGTATTAGAATCTAAATTCACCTGAACTAAAACCCCTCCCATTCGTTCATCATACCATTCGGGAGCGGGATAATCCCAACGCGGTAAAACGCGTCCGACACAACATTCTAAATTGTTTTGTGAAATGACCTGCTGTATTGTCAATAACCAGTTATCTGAAAGCACAACGTCATCATCGGTAAAAATAAGCCAATCACCTTGAGCCATTTTAATGGCAGCATTTAAGGCATAAGACTTGCCCTGCGGCTTCACAAAAATGTGCTTGATCCGTTTATCGACCGCGGCAAATGTCTCAAGCAGTGTTGGCGTCGGGTACGGTGAATTATTATTGGCGACAATAATTTCAATCTCCGGACCCATTTTTTCCATCTGCCTGCAAAGCTGGCTTAAAACATTTTTAAGCTGATGCGGCCGGCTGTAAGTACAAATAATGACGCTGAATTTTATAGGCATTGTCAAAGTTGTGGATTTAAGTTAAGAGTTGCAGCCTTATGTTGTTTACGGTATTGGATCATCTGTCCCAAAATAATGCGGGCCCGCAGTTCCCACAAAAAAGCTTTTTTAAAATCGGAAATAAAAAGATATTTTAAACTTTTTAAAATAATTTGAACCAATTCTTTATATAAGTACCGGGGCACCCCAGACAGATAGGATTTTATAACAACATCCTTTTCTAATAGAACCTTCTGTTCTCCCAGAGAAAAATACCAGCGTCTTAAATAACCGGCTTTAAGCCGGTTGGCAAATACACGGTGATAGATAATGACCTCTGGGATATACCAAAGTTTTTCCCCCGCGGCCATTAAACGGTTCCCAAATTCGGCATCCTCATTTAAACCTAAATCTGTTCCCTTTCGGCCTATGCTGACATTAAACAACCCGTATTTTTCAAATACCCGTCGGTGAAAAATCATGTTCCCCCCAAAAGGCGCGCTGTGTCCCAATTTGAATTCTCTTTGCTCATTGCCAAGATCAAGATCGCCGGTCACCCCTGCGTATGCATAAGCTGTTCGGGCGTCGTACCACCAAGGTGTTTTGTCCCCAGGCCATTTAGGATAAATGCGTCCGCCGCCGCCGATACAATTGAGTTCAGTAAAACTTTTTGCTAAATTGACCAGCCAATTGACTTCAAAAAACACATCATCATCTACAAACGCAATAATGTCACCTTTCGCCTCTTGAATGCCGCGGTTGCGGGCATGAGAAATGCCTTGCTGTGCTTCAAAAATATAACGCAACGGACAAGGATAATGTCCTTTTAAACCCTCGACCACAATGGCTGTTGCATCCGTTGAATTATTATCAACGACAACCATCTCATACCCAAAGCTTTGATCTTGCTGGATCGTTGTAAAACTTTGTAATGTGTCTTTAAGAATGTTCCCCCGATTATACGTGCAAATGACAACTGAAATAAACATCAGTTAAGTTCTCCGTTTCTTGAATTCAGAATCTGCCGGTAATACTGGGCGATCTTTTCACTGATCACGACTTGACTAAATTTCTTTTCGACTTGCCGGCGAGCTCTGATACCTAATGCCTGCCGCTTTTCCGGATTTTTAAGCAGATCAATGATTGCTGAAGCTAAGGCTTCAGGATTTTTAACAGCGATTGAGACAACGCTATCTACGTCAACCGCTTCACCTAATCCAGTTTCGTTAGAAATAATCAAAGGCTTGCCGCAAGCCATCGCTTCAAGCCCAGCATAACCGAAATTTTCCCATAAAGAAGGCATGACACATATGCTGCTGCGACGGTACTGCTCAATGAGTTTGTCCCGTGTCAAATGACCAGCAAAAGTAAGTTGCGGACACGGACCAATTTTTTCCTTTAGCCACTGACTCATCATTTGGTTTCCTTTCGGATGATACACATCACGTCCAGCCAGAATAAATTTGGCCCTGGGGACTTGGGCAAGCACCTTGGGAATAGCCTCGACTAAGATATGAATACCTTTACGCATTTCCAGCCGTCCGCTGAATAAAACAGTCAAATCATCTTGGTGAGATTGAACCGCAGGTGAAAATTCGTTGATGTCGATCGGCAAAGGAATTATTTTAATCTTATCAAGATCCAGCTTGTAACGTAACGCAATCAGTTTCGCCATGCGCAAACTCGGCGCTGAATAAAAATCGGCTTGACGGCATCCCCATTGTTCAATCCAAGCGATAACTTTATCTTTAATCCTGGGCGGGGCATCAATTAATTCATTTAAAAGAAAATGAGGTGTATGAAATTTTATGACGAGCGGAATCTTCTTACGCAAAGAAAAGAACAGCGATTCAAAACCAATCTCAGGAGCTTCAATGAATTCAATCTGGTATTTCGTAATTAACTCATTAATTTTTTTAGCGACGCGAATGCTGTATAAAATTTGAAAGACTGGTAAATATTGGTCTAGCCGCCAAAGACCGCGGATACTCGGTGACGCGATGCGGTGAACATACACTTGATCATCAAAACATTCTGAATCTTTTTGTGGCGCAAAAGCAACAACATGAACTTCGTGCCCCAAATGCGTTAAACCGTGTGCGAGCTCATAAGTATAGGTGCCAATTCCTCCCCATCCGGTCTCAGGAGGATATTCCCGAGAAATGAGGCCAATTTTCATCGACTTCGCCGTCCGTAATTGAAGCTATAGAAATTATCAATGGATCTTTGATAGGCCTTAAGGGTCTGATCAACAATTTTATCCAGGTTAAATTTTTCGCGATTCGCTTGAACAGCGTTGGCGGAAATTTTTGCACGTAACTTCTCGTCCCGCAAGGCTTGAATAATCGCTTGGGCCAATGCCGCTTCATCACCGGGCGGGACTAAAAACCCATCATGTCCATCTTCTATTAATTCTGTAAATCCCCCTGCTTTAGTTGCAATCGTCACGCAGCCGCAGGCCATTGATTCACACGCCACAGTTCCTCCTGGCTCATATAAAGACGGAAAAACACCGATGGCTATTTTTTGATAGTACTTGATTAAGTCTTGAGTAGATAATTGCCCTAAAAAAATCAAATTTTTTGCGGAAAAAGACCGGGTGATATATTCTTTCCAGGTTTCATTTGGATTAGGGCGGCTTTGGTTAGAATCCCGACCGGCAAAATAGAATTTTGTTTCCGGAAACTCTTTTAAAACCAGCGGAATCGCCTTGGCCAAAACACCAATCCCTTTACTTTCCTGCAACCGCCCGACAAACATAACCGATAATTCCCGTTTCAGCGACGGATCAGGTTTAAACTCTTCAAGGTTTATTCCAGAGAAAATCACTTCAAAAGACTTACTCTGATACTGCCAAATTTCCTGGCAGCGTTTGCCAAATTCTTCTGATACAGATGAAATCCCCTGGGCCTTCATTGAAACCTCACGTTCAAGATTCCAGATCAGCTTTTTTTTAAAATCATTCTTCAGCGAATTATTGTTATAACTTTCAATCAAACCGTGATACCCGTGTAGCCGTTGGAAAAAAGGAATTTTTCGGTTAAGAACTGGCCAAAATCCTTCGGTAAAACCGGGCGTTTCAATGATATCAATTTTATAAACTTGAGTGATTGCATTTAGCTCTGAAGCCACGGCTTTGGCATAATAAAGATGGGAAAAAGGAAATACTTCATCAACCCGCCAGGCACCGTAAAATGGTTCTGGATGAAAAGCGATTTTGTGAATCATCACATTTTTACCAAGGTCCTCGAGGTAAAAATTCTCTTCCCCTTTCATCGTAATGATATGCACCCGGTGGCCTAGGGCCGATAAAGCGCGGGCCATTTGATAGGTATATGATTCTATGCCGCCTCGGTAACGATGGAATGTCCGACTTAAGTAGCAAATATTCATGGATGCGCAACTTCTAAAGGTTGTTCTAACAAACTGCGGACGGTTTTTTCATAATTTTCAAAAGTATGTACAGAACCCACATAATCTCTGGCCAGCTTGCCATGTTCTTCTTTCTGAAATTTTCCAGATAAGAATTGTTCAATCGCCTGGGCAAAAACGGCAATTGATTTTTTATCGTTTCCATCCCCTAGAACTTCGCCAACGTAAATTCCAAATCGTCCGGTCATATTGTCGGGGTTTTGACAGCTAATCACTGGTTTGCCGTAAGCAAAAGTTTCCAGGAAAGAAACCGGAACGGCTTCATGGACGCTCGTATTAATTGTTGCCCAAATATTGTTAAGAACATTATGCTTGGCCTGTTCGATGACCATGCCTAAAAGTTTTAAATTTGGTAAGTCTTTATAACCCGCCATGACCGGAGCCATGATGTCTTTGAAGTGACTGTCGCCGGCCACGTAAAAATCCGCTTGGGGAAAAAGTTTGGCCAACTCAAAATAAATCCAAGGCCGTTTAATTGGATCAATCCGTCCTAAAAATAAAAATGACGGCTTTTGTGAAAAATTCGCGCGTTCTAACGCCGGCATGGGAACCGGTTTCGGTAATAAAACCGGATTGATTTGTGGCAAATCATAAAGACGACGGGCTATATCAACCAGACTAAAGGCTTCGGTTGCAAAAAACATTTTACGATTAAAGCGTTTGCTGTATTCAATGACCGTATTGATTGAATCATGCTGGTGTTTGGCCATGCGCAAAAGATCAGCTAATCCTTGTTTGCCCATAACCTTGACTTCTAAAGAAACCGTGGCGATTTTTTCCCACTCCAGATTGTCGCGCGGGTCTTTGAGCCAGACAATCCAGGGAATATTAGGAAAACCGTACAATTGATATTCATACGACGGATAATGATCAACCGAAATAAAAGCCTCTATGTTCCGTGAATAGATGATTTTAGAATAACGGATAAAATTAAACACATAATTATCCATCGACTTCGGGACCAAGATGACATCAGCGTTATGATAACGTTTAATTTGCGGCGCGGGAACGTTCATCCAAGAAGTTAAAAAGACGTCGCCTTTAAGGGAATGTCCGTTGGTATTAAAATGATCAGTTAAATACTTAACCGTCATGCCAAATCCACCGAACCCGCGCAAATCTTTGTGAAAGAACTCTTCCACTAAGAAGCCCACCTGCAAACGGCGCGATTTAGAAAAAATCCGTCGCAAGGCATGACTCCCTGCAAAAAATAAAACAATGATTTCCTGAATTAATTTTTTAATAAAACGCATAGTTGTTAAATCTTTGTTGAGTTTGAGCTAACATGAAGCGCTGAATTTCAATGCCTGTAATTTTTCTGTATCCCTTTTTTTAATTCCGCCGTAAAAAAGACGGAAAAATGTTGTTTCTGAAGTTACGCAGTGCTCGTTTAACACTGACGAGAAAAACCGGATTTTTGATACCTAATTTTGCCAGAGACAAAATAAGCTGAGGTTTCATCATATTCGACCAATAAAAAGACTGATCAAAAACATAATATGTTGGATTATGTGGTTCAATTGGCAAATGAGTGATCGCCCGGTCAATCATATGATCGGTTTTATGCTTAAGGTGCGCTATTTTTCTAAAATTCGGCAGATATTGAAAGATATCATTAGGCAAAATAAAACGGACATCAGGGTTCTTGGTTAAACTTTCCAAGATCGGAGTTAATTGTCCAATTTCCTTATCACCCAGCATCCAAGAATGATACAAAATGACGACAAGAACATCACTTTTCACTCGTTCTAATTCAAACATAAGTTTAGGGAACCCGAACAGATCGTTACGATGCTGGCCCAGCATATTTAAATTCTTAACTTCGCTGTTGGCTTTTTCGCATAGCAGCCATTTAAAACCGGTCTCAGACAAAAGTTTCAAACCTAGTTCATCCGCATTGTTCCAAGGGAAAATAAATGTCTCGACAGGCTTCCCGAAAATACCTTCCAAAATATCACGGCCTTCAGTAATTTTGTTTCGCTGCGTTTCTTCATCGAGCCCTTTAAATTCACTATAACCTTCCAATTGTACCGGACTGAAGGCTATCCATTTTCGGTCAATCCCGCCGTAATACAATTTTTCATTGACCGCCACTTCTTTACTGCGGTTAAAATAATTCGTTTGATGCGTTGCCCCGTGCTGAGCGATTTCTATCAGCCCTTTTTGTTTATATTCCTTAAGTAAATTAACAATCACTGGATTACTGTTTAGATGGTGAAATTCTGTATTACGACAGTCATGCGGATCACCAACGACGTTCGGGATAACACCAATGACCTGCTGTATTTTATATCGTTCAAAAATAGACAGAACACGTTTTTCTTTATCTGGATTACTTAAAGCGCAAAGATCATCGTTTCTGATAATACAGTAAATCATAATTCAATCCCTTAAAATAAACTTAAAACCTTGTTACTAAAAATTGTACTTCTGTTTTATCTCTCTGGAGCCCTGGGTGAGATCTAAACCCTTCTTAAGAATTAATGATCCACCCGCCACTCAACTGCGGGATGAAAAATGGCGCCGGAGTCCAAAACGCCCTTTTTCGTTTCAATGCGCAAAACATCACAATGCCGGATGGCAAACGGATGAATCATGTCTTTGTCCCAGCCAGTAATTTTGAGAAGATAAATACCTGGTAAAAGGTTAAGTTGTTCAAGTCTAATTGTGATTTTTCCCTTACCTTGAATCTTAGAAATAATGCTTCCTTTTTCGTGACTGAAACTTGAACAGCAAAGAACACCGTCAGAACGGATGATTTCAAGACTAAAAATTGGCCTTTCAATAGGTCGCTGGGTTTTATATTCAACGGTAATACTAAGTTTGCCGTCTTTTTTTAAACTTCCGTTCACTTCACCGTCAGTGCCATAAATTTTAACATCGCTAAAATCCAATATAGCCGCGTCTTCAACGCGGATTTTATAATCGGATGAATGAACAATGCGTTTTTTAAAATCTTCTTCCTGCTTGGCATAAACAATATTTTCGTAATACGGAAGGACTTCATCCGTTGGTCCGTCTTTTAAAAGTTCTCCCCGGTTGATGAGGATAAGGCGCTTACAAAGACTTTGGATCAACGAAAGGTTATGGGACACTAAAACGATCGTGGCCCCGCAGCGCAAAAGCTCGCGCATTTTTTGGGCACATTTGGCTTGAAAAGCCATATCACCGACGGACAATACCTCATCCACGAGTAAAATATCCGGTTCCATATGGGCCGCAACTGAAAATCCCAGCCGTGAAAACATACCGGAGGAGTAACGTTTGACCGGCGTGTCAATGAATTCGCCAATCCCGGAGAAATCAATAATGTCATCAAACTTTTTATCAATCTCTTTACGTTTCATTCCCAAAATGGTTCCATTTAAATAAACATTCTCCCGGCCAGTCAATTCGGGATGAAATCCCGCCGTGACTTCAATTAATGCGGATAAGATACCATTAATCACAAGCGACCCTTGATTCGGCACGATGATCCGCGAAAGTAATTTTAAAACCGTGCTTTTCCCTGCGCCATTAGGCCCCATAATGCCAACGACTTCACCTTTTTTGATACGGAAATCCACATCTTTAACAGCCCAAAATTCGCGTTCCTCTAGTTGAGAGCCGTTGCTCTGGTTTTTTAAATTACGGAAAAAGTTTGGAATCGCATCGCGGAAAGAATTAAACCGCTCACCCTTTTTATATTTTTTCCAAACATGATTGAATTCAATAATATCCATCGGCACTCCCACGTCCTTTAAATATTTTCCGCAAATAACGGTTCGGTTTTTTCAAAAACCATCAATCCTATAAAAAACACCAAAATTGAAGACACACCGGCATAAATGAACCAAATAAATGCGGGAAACCGGTTGAAAACAACGATATCACTTAGAGACTCCAAAATGCTTCCGATTGGATTTAAAAGCAGCAACGGCTCATAATGATGGAAGGCGCTCGCCGGATACAATACTGGCGTTAAAAAGATTCCGAAAGTCAAAATGATCTCGACAATATATTTAACATCACGAAAAAACAAATTCGCAGCCGATAAAAGCATTCCGAGCCCGGCGGTAAAACAAAAAAGAAAAAGAATTAAAATGGGCAGCACTAAATAATGGACACTCACAGAAACCTTAAGAACAACCAAAAGAACGGTCAATACTAAAAGCGCGATACCAAAATCAAAAAAGCACGCCAGGATAGATGACAACGGCAAAACCGCGCGCGGAAAATAAATCTTAGTGACAAGCGTGCTATTACCAACCAATGACTGCACCGCAAATTTTAAAGCTGAGACAAAAAATGTCCATGGGACGACTTTAAGAGAAATCGCAATAATTTCCTGTCGGTTAACGGCCGTATTGGTCACCATCGCCATAGCTTCCCTGACTAAAATCCCCGAAAAGGCGGCGATCATCGGCATAAAAATCGCCCATAAAAATCCCATGGCAGCTTGTTTATAACGGATACGAATATCCCGTAGAGTCAGCATCCATAAAAGATCACGGTACCGAATTATCTCTCTAATCATGGACATGTTTTTTCACCAGAATACAATTGACTTGGTTAATAAAAAATTCTCTTATATAGGGAACTTTTTCTAAAAAATTCAATGCTTTAACACAGTCATAATTTTTATAGCTCATCATTAGACCGCTTTGATCAATAATTTTTTCAAACTTGGCGATTGTCATTTTATTTAATCCGGATTCAACGTCTTCATACCGTATGGCGCCGTCGTTGCGGAAATTCTTGCGGACATTCATCACGGTTTTTTCTGAAAAAATAACATTGACCCAGGGAACGCCGGTAAAGAATTGCATGTGACTTCCGTACGGCGCCAACCATGGCGGACCGAAAGTTAAAAATAATTTTCCTTGCGGCTGCAGGACTGAGGCCATGCTCTCTAAAGTCTTTTGCGGTTCGGGAAAATGCTCCATACTGTTTTGAGAAATGACAATGTCAAAAGCTCCACGGTACTGCGGGGTCAAAAGATCTGTAAATTGAACACTAGAACTGACATGATGTCCGGCGGCTAGTTGGCGGGCGCATTCGAGGCGTTTAGGATTCATTTCAACACCTAAAACAAACCGCACACCGTTTTTGGCTAGGGCTATTGACTGATAACCCCAGCCGCATCCGAAATCCACGACTTTTTTGCCGGGTAATTCTGATAAAAAATTAGGGAAAACTTTTAAAAGAATTTGCAGCGCGTTATTGACATTCCACTCAACTTGGGGCTGCAGTTCCCGCTCTTGGGTGACAGTGGCAGGGTCTTTTGAAAATTTCAAAAGAATTTTTTCTTGGATACGCATGAGCCGACCTTCTGATTATCGTGAAGATCCGACTGTCTTACCCCAAATGCCTTGGAAATATTGAACAGTGCGTTTTAGACCTTCCTCGAAGTTGACTAATGGTTCGTAATGAACCTTTTGGCGAATCCGGCTGATATCAGCGCAGGTGCGAAAGACATCACCGGCCCGTAAAGGTTTAAAAACCGGTTTAATATTTTTTCCGACGATACGGTTTATCGTATCAACAAGTTCCAAAACCGTATTATCTTTGCCGTTGGCGACGTTAAAAATTTCGTGTTTAATGCCGGGAGTCGTGGCAGATAAAATATTGGCGGAGATCACATTATCGATATAGGTGAAATCCCGTGACTGTTTGCCGGTACCAAAGATCGGCGGAGGTTGATCATTCAAAATACAATGAATGAATTTGGGAATAACAACGGCATATTCGTCATCAAGTGCCTGCTTAGGACCAAACACATTGAAATAACGCAAGCACACGGTTTCAACATTGAAGAATTCTGAAAAGATCCGGCAGTAATATTCTCCCGTTAATTTACTTAGTGCATATGGAGAAATAAGCAGCGGTAACTGATCTTCTTTCTCGGGAAAAACAGTTGTGTCGCCGTAAATCGAGCTTGAAGAAGCAAAAACTAAACGCTTTACTTTATTTTTGGAAGCGGCTTGCAGCATAAACAAGATGCCGTTGATATTGACGTCGTTATAGCTTTCCGGATCTTCCATGGATTTGGGCACAGAACGTAAAGCGGCCTGCAGGAGAACATAATCTATCCCGCGGCAAGCTTCATCGCAGGCTTTTTTGTCGCGGATGTCACCGCGGATTAATTCAAATTTATCCTTGTCTAATCCTTTAGCAAATTCCAGGTTAGATTCTTTACCTGAATAAAAATTATCCAACACGCGGACAAACTCACCTTTTTTTACTAAGGCCTCCGCGATATTTGATCCAATAAAACCAGCACCACCTGCAACAAGATATCGAGCCATATGTTAATTCTTCCTTTCTTCTACCTTTTTTAGGAAAAACGGATAGTCTTCACAGCTGTTTTATTCAACTGCAAAGCTATCCGCAGTACAATTAAAGATACCGATAAATATATTCAGGCAAATGATACTCGATGTTGGTTAAAACATGCCCGATTAACTTAGCATGTGCCTGATATAAAAGTTCGGTAGCGCGCTTAATAATGCCGCGTTGTGTCCGACCAGCTTGAACAACCATTAAGACGCCATCCGCCATAGCGCCCAAAATTCCTGAATCCGTGACGGATATAATGGGTGGCGTATCAATAAAAATAAAATCAAATTTATGCCTTAGATCATTTAAAAGAAGCTGCATATTTTCGGAAGCCAGCAGTTCTGATGGATTATGCGGGACACCCCCCGACGCCATAAAGAACAGATTCTCCTGATCGATATTAAATAAGGCCTCATCTAAAGGAATGCGGCCCCGCAAAACTTCGCTTAGACCAACTTCTTGCTGGACACCCAAATATTTGGCGATCCGCCCGCGGCGCATATCAGCGTCGATTAAAAGGATGTTGGGTTTTTTGACGGTTTGAGCGAGGGTAAAGGCAAAATTTAAAGACGTAATTGTTTTGCCTTCGGAATGTAGCGCGCTTGTGATAATGACGACACGCGGTGGTTTGTTTTTATTCAAGGAAAGAAAATTCGTGCGCAGAATTTTGTATTGCTCAGTAATCAACGCTTTGGGATCAAAATAGGCAATTAACCGTGGGTCAACTTTTGAGGCCCCGATTTTTTTAATAATGATCTGATCCTGTTCTTTTATTTTTGTTATGCGGTCGATTTTTTGCAGTCTTTCTTCCGCGGCTTTTTTTAAGGCTTCAGTAATTTTGCCCATGGCAGGTTTCTTTCCTTTCTAAGTAAGTTGTTCAATGCTGCACAGACTAATTCGTAACCGGCGATGCGGTTTTGTTTGTATTATTCAGAACACTATCTAATTGTGTTTTTATAGTGTCATTTTGTTTTTGTAAGTCATCCTGAGTTCTTTTAAGATCAGCAATCATATTCTGTAAAAGACTATTATTGGTCAGTAACTCTGCAATTTTAGAATCGCTGTTTTTTGTCACGTCGTTTAAATGGACAATCTCTTCATTAAAACCAGAAAATTGTTTATTCGTTTCTACAAGCTGAGTGTCGTGATCTGTCATCGCCTTATAAAAATTATCAATTTGGTTTTTCAAATCATCGACATCCATCTGTCCTTGCTCTTTTAAATGAACAAGAGATCCTTCCAAGACAGCAACTTTCTTTGACTGCGTGCTTAGGTTTTCGGCCAATTGACGAGAAAACTCCTGACTGTTTCTTAATTCTTTAATCAGTGAAAAATTAACAATTAAAGACAACGCCGCTAAAATAAACACACCCGTTATACCTACGATCATGAAACGAAAAACATTTGATTTTGTAAAAGAAATCGGAACTTCTTGCACAGGTGCAGAAGGTGTATACTCGCGTCTGGCCTGTATTTGTATGGCTTCTATTTTTTCTTCAATCGCCGATTTTTTTTCAGCTACGGGAAATTTTTCCATTTTTTCAGCAGGATGAGCTTCTTGAAATGTTTCTGGGGTTGTTTTTTCAATTATCAATTTAGGCTTCTGTATTTTTTCTCTATCATCTACGTTCTGATACTTATTTTGATGACGTTCCTTTAAAGCATTCTGTAACTTTAAAATTTTACTCATAAAACGCTCCTCTCCTTTGGCGTTTAACCGCGGAAACGGTTTGGAAATTCATTATCAATAATTAAATCAACTGCTCCGTTATGAATCTGACGCATGGGAGAATCCGCAATGACGCTTTGAAGCAATTCTTCATTAATAACAGCAGTTTCTTGGATATAACCGCTTAAAAGTGCACTGTCACAAATTTGATTGATTAATCTAGGAACACCTTTAGAGAAATCATAAACCAAATCCAATGCAGCCTCGGTGAAATATTGCCGGTCGGCGCCACTTGCAATCTTTAAACGGTGTAAAATATATTCGCGTGTTTCAACAGCGGTAAGCGGTGAAAGATGATAATAAACCGCGATGCGCTGACGGAGTTGTTCAAGTCTATCCAGCGCAAGTTTTTTCTTTAATTCCGGCTGGCCTAAGAAAATAATTTGGATAAGTTTTTCGTTTTCAGTTTCAAGATTGGAAAGCAGACGAATTTCTTCCAGGACAGAAGGCGTTAAATTCTGCGCTTCGTCAACAATCAAAACAACGTTGTTATTTTGTCTAAGCTGTTCGATAAGATAATTGTTTAATTGGGAAAGAAGTCTGGCTTTACTCCCAGGTCTGAACTCAACTTCAAGATCTTCTAAAATGGTTACCAAAAGATCACGGCCATTGAGGAGGGTATTCGTGACAAGCGCGATTTGTGTCCGTCGGTCAAGTTGATTTACCAGAGTACGGCAGACCGTTGTTTTACCGGATCCAATCTCACCTGTAATGACCACAAAACCTTTGCGTTCATTAATGGCATATAAAAGCGTACTTAATGCTTCCGTGTGCTTAGCGCTTGAAAAAAAGAAACGGGAATTAGGTGTGATTGTAAATGGCGCTTCTTTGAAGCCATAAAAATTATGATACATTCGTGTGTTTTTCCTTTGCGATTGAATTTCAAAAACTATTTAATCAATCCGGAGATGACAACCGTCATTATAACAACAATAACGCCAGCAACGAGCGTTAAACTGGCGAACCAGACCTGCTGTTCGCGTTCACGGTGAACGCTTTCAATTGTGTTGATTTTAGAAATGGCCCCTAAAAGCGGTACCCCTAAATATTCTTTGGCTTCTTCCACGTCTAAAAATGATTTGTCCAAAAATTCACTGACGACAACCAGAAAGGCTCCTAAAACCGCCCCGAAAAACATTCCGACAAAAACAATCAAAGGTTTATTCGGCTGAAACGGTTCAAGCGGCACACGCGGCGGGTCGAGAATCGTATATTTCGTCCCTTCTTTGGAAGCTTGCAAACGCTGAGTAATTTTTGCCGTTTCCAGACGCTGTAACAGCATATTGTAAATACCGGTATTCACATCCGCGTCCCGGGCAACGGCATTATCGAGACGGTCTAACAACATTAATTTATAAATGTCCTTATCGGGAGCCGCGGTATTATTGTTCCCTACAACATTTTCTTTTCCAGCAGCGCTGGAAGATTCCATGGAATTGAGAGTACGCTTAATTTCTTCGATAATAGGATTATCAGTTTTTGTGTCAGAGACGACACTCTCTGAGAATTGAAGATTTTGTTTGGCGAGCTCTTCTTTTTTCTTGGCGATTTCACTTTTAAGTTCTTTTACCTTTGGGTGATTTTCAGTTGAATCGACAAGAAGAACGTTGAGTTGATCTTGTAGCTTGGCAATTTCAGTGGATTTGATTTTTCCTTCATATACTTTCAATTGGGCTTCAATGAAGGTGATCGCATCGGCGGTTTCTTGATCTTGAATTTCTTTGTTACGTTCGATAAATATATCCGTAATATTTTTTACAACAGCTTGAGTTTGTTCCGGATCAGGGCCGTTATAACTAAGATTAATAATATTTTGACCCTTTAAATGAATCAAAATATTTTTACGAATATCGTTGATTAGTTGTTCGAGATCTTTGGGAGTCTTAACATCTTTGTCCAAATTAAGACGTTTCACCAACTTAATGAGACTGTTCCAGCCAAGCATGGATTCTTGGATGGCAGTTAAACGCTGTGTGACCGTAGTTGAAACGGCGATCTTTTCGAACAAAGGATTATCCGTTTTTCCTTCTTCAACTAAAATAACTGTACTCGATTGATATTTTTTAGGCATGACAATCGCCGCACAAATGCCTAGAATTAACCCTGCGTAAAGCGGGACTAAAAAGAGTTCTTTTCGACGGAAAAGAATCTTAAGATATACCATTGGGGAAAGTGTATTATTTAATTCGTCCATCCTTTGTTCCTTTCATTGTTCGCAAACGAAATTTTATCAATCAATTTATAAACTTATTAGAATCCTGGATACGCTGTTCGAGCGGTTCCAGCTGCTGTTCCAATAGGTTGGGCAACAGGGTTAATCACGCGCATGGCTTTCGCCATAAAGGTCGGTGGAATGTATAACGTATCACCTGGTTTCATGACCAAATTTTCACGTAAATCACCTTCATATAAAAGAGCTTCAACGTTGATATTTTTTTGTTGCGGCTTTCCCGCTTCAGAAGGAGTAAAAAGGCGGCTTTTCCTAGTTGCTGCACTTAATAAAGGTAACCCGGCCTGCATGAGAGCTTCACGAACGGTAATGGTATCACCCCGCATAAAAATTTTTCCTGGTGTGGCCACTTCTCCAATCACATAAACAACCTTACTATTGTAGCCTACAATTTTAACAGTTACATCAGGAGTAACGATATATTTTTCTAATGCCTTGGCAACAGAATTTTTGACTTCATCTTTGGTTAATCCTTGAACTGGAAGGTCACCCACAAATTCATATTGGATTTTACCCTCAGCATTAACGGCATATTGGCCGCTTACTTCGGGATGCCGGGCAACGGTAATTTCCAAAATGTCATTTGCACCTAACGTATAACGACTATTGTCTGGGGAATTTTGCATATTAGCAGTCATTTGTAAAATTTGCTCAGGTGTTGGTTCCGCCGGATTTTGAACGGTGGGGTGTGCTGAGGAACGTGGTGTGTTCGAAATAGGGGTTAATGAGGTCTCTTGCGCAGGTGTTGTAGACTTGGAAGGGGTTTGAACCTCTTTGGGGGGCTGGTTTTTATCAGGGTTCGTTAAAGAGTCAGTTTTTTCTTGCGGTTGCCCTGACGCCACACCGTTCTTATCCGACGGCCAATTCGCGAAATTTTGCGCTTGGAGACCATTTGGGCTGCTCATTAAACAAGCCAGCATGGTTCCAAACATTAATATATTTTTAAAGAACTTACGCTTCATCATAGTAGTAATCTCCTGCCTTTTTGGCTTTATATTTAAACTTCAAAAAGTGTTTCATGAAATTCTTTAATCTGACTCAAATCAGTATCGTCGTAAACACGCCATCCGCGCCAATCACGCTTGGGCTTTCGGATCTTGCCCATCTTTTCCCAACGGGCAATTGTTTTAGGGCTAATACCGACAATACTAGCCACTTCTGTAATAGTCATTCGTTTTTTCACTGAGAGCCTCCTGTTTAATTTGAATGCATACCTCTGACTCAGAAAAAAACTAGTCACTGTGTGCAGTCTTCTCAGATGTTCAAGCAAATTATATGCCAATCAGCTCTCTCTCCCTGCCAATTATATAAGTTATTGATTAACAATAGATTAACAATTAGTGTATCTCCCTAGAATAGTAAGTACCAGTTAAGGGATATGTTCAAAAGAATAAACATACCTGTCATAGACAAACCAGGACAAATATGGAAAGTCTATTTTTACAGCTGTTTACAAATGTGGAATTTTTTATTCAATAAAAAAATTATTACTTTTAAAATAAATTTTTTAAATGTTGAAGAAACTTATGGTATACTTTTTGCATATGAAAATAAAGTTATCCCCCCAGCAAATCCAAAAAACGATTCTTTCTCCCCAGATGCAGCAATCCATCGCTGTCCTAGTATTACCCATCACCGAACTGAGCTTAGCTATTGATCAAGAACTTCAAAATAACCCTCTCTTAGAAATTGACGAAGAAACAGAAAAAGAAAAGCTATCCTTAGATCACAAAACCACTAAAACTGAATCTATTGATCAAGAGGTGGCAGATACGCCTTACCAAAACTCGAATCTTTTAGAGGAAGAGCTGCCTGAAGAACGCCCCCTTATGCAAAACCTTCCACTTGAAGATTCACTTTTCGAACAACTTCGCTGGGAAATTTCAGATCCACTTAAGTTAAAAATTGGTGAATTGATTATTGGTAATTTAGATGAGCACGGCTACTTAAAGGTAAGCGCCGAAGAGCTCGCTCAGATGGCTGGTGTAGGGAATCTTGATCTTATTGAAGAAATCTTGGCCATTGTTCGAGGACTGGATCCTGTCGGCATTGGCGCCCGTAATTTAGAAGAATGTCTTATTACGCAGCTACGGGCCAAATTAAATGGCCAAAGCAATTTGGCCTGCCAGATTGTTTTACATCACTTAGAGGACTTAGCTGAAAAGCGATATTTTAAAATTGCCCGCCAACTTAAAACCACGCCAGAAGAAATCCAAGAATTAGGCCACATTATAGGGAATTTGGAACCCCGACCAGCACGTAATTACCGCCCCATTGGAAATCACATATATATTAAACCTGACGTCACCATCCGCAAAACCGAAGATAACCATTTTGATATTTATATTAATCGCGACGGCGTTCCCGCGATTCAAGTCAGCCCGACTTACAAAAATATGCTTCGTCAAAATGGATTAAACGAAGAAGAACGCCAATATATCAAAGAAAAACTCAAAAATGCTCTTAACTTTATTAAAAGCATTGAACAGCGCGGTCACACTTTATATGCGATTGCTCGTTATATTTCGGAAAAACAAAATGAATTTTTAGAAGGCAATCTCTCTTCCATTGCGCCAATGCGTTTAAAAGATGTCGCCAGTGTTTTAGGCCGCAATGAATCAACGATCTGCCGAGCCATTAACAACAAATATGTAGAAACCCCCCAGGGGATATTTCCGCTAAAATTTTTCTTTTCACAAGCTCTTATGGAAAATTCTGAAAAACAGGTGTCTGCCAGAGGTCTTCAGGAAGAAATTAAAGAATTAATTGATAATGAGGATACAAGCAAACCACTATCCGACCAGGAAATACAGGAACATTTTGAGCGCAAAGGAATGAAAATTGCCCGCCGAACAATCAGCAAATACCGCCAAATCTTAAAAATCGAGTCCTCCCACCTTCGTCGAAAAGCCTAAAAAACATTCTAAGACTTACGATCATAATCATCTTGAATGCGTATAATGTCATCTTCCCCCAAATATTCTCCACTGGCGACTTCAATAAAAACTAGATTTTCCGTTCCGCTGTTTCCAATCCGATGAACCGCTTCCAAAGGAACGTCAATAACAACACCCGGCTCAACGGGAATTTCAACACCGTTAACGATAGCCAACCCTTTTCCTTTAACCACAATCCATTTTTCCGTGCGGTGTTTATGTTTTTGCAGACTTAAACGGCCGCCGGGAAGAACTTCGACTTTTTTAACCCATAATCCAGGCTCTTGAAAAAACTTTATATAATTACCCCACGGCCGTGTGGAATGCTCAGGAATTTGTTCATTTTTCATAAGATGAAAGAGTATCTTTAAAGATAGTTTATAATTTTTTCTAAGATTTCACGTGAACGGATTTCGTCCCCCAAAGCGCCGACCCGGACAGAAATCTTGGTTGAATTCTTAGCAATAAATTTGATTTCAATCCAAACTTTTTTACCATCCGCAAATTCAGATTCAATGTTGGCAGTCAGGTCATCTTTCTTGTCTTTGTGAATGGGCAGATCCATCTTTTTTAAAGCCGTTTTGGTTGCACGATAAACAGGATCCAACGGACGATTAAATTGCTGTTCTAATGATCCCTTTGCCCAAATGGCGACCCCTGCCCCCGCCGCCGCACCAACTGCCAAAGCAATACATCCTGCAGAATATAAACACCCGACGATCAATATCGCCCTTAACGACCACTGATAAAATTTTTGTCCCATAACAAACTCCTTTCATTTACACAAATCTTGTCAACACAATACCTCATAAGCGTCCTTTCCCAAAGAACATTTTCAGAATTTTTGACAACTTGAGAAGATCTTTAGAGGTATGCGCTCCCGATATAAAAAATGTTTCCAAATCAGCTGGCGGCCAATAAATTTTGTGCTGTAAAAGATAATGAAACAATTCACGGTACTTTTTTTTGGAAGAAGCCGCCAAGGCATCGGTGTAATTACGGATTGGTTTTATATCAAAACGTAAACTGAGCATGGATTTGTAATGGGTAATACGCGCCGGAATATTTTTCTGAATGAAAAAGGTATTCATGTCGGTTGCAAAATTTTCAGAAATCTGGTTCAAATTTTTATAAAAACTATTGTCTAAATTTTTTAAAACCGCCAACCCAGCAGACATCACAACTGGATTTCCGGCAAAAGTACCGGCTTGATAAACACCGCCTAAAGGCGCCAGATGGTTCATAATATCTTTGCGGCCGCCGTAAGACCCAACCGGAAAACCACCACCGATGATTTTTCCTAAACACGTTAAATCGGGTGTTATTCCTAATTGATCTTGTGTGCCGCCGAAACCTGTGCGAAATCCAGTTATAATTTCATCAAAGATTAAAACGATTTTATATTTTTGCGTTATCCGCCGAAGACCTTCTAAAAATTCACGCTGGGCCGGGATAACGCCCATGTTTCCTGCGATGGGCTCAATGATACAGCAGGCAATTTCATTGTGACATTGCGTCAAAATTTTTTCGCAGATTGAAATATCATTGAAGGGCAAACTTAAAGTATCAGCGACATGATTGGGTGTGATGCCTTGACTTGATGATTCTGGAAGGTTAGCAACACCTGAGCCGGCTTTCGCTAATAAATCATCGAAATGACCATGATAACAACCGTCGAACTTAACGACTTTATTTTTCTTGGTGAATCCGCGCGCGAGCCGGATCGCGCTCATCGTGGCTTCGGTTCCGGAATTAACAAAACGGACTAATTCCAGCGATGGAACCGACTTGACTAATAATTTCGCCAACTCAACTTCCGGTTTAGTCGTCGTGCCAAAACTGCTTCCATTTTTAACCGCGGTTTGAACCGCTTTGACAACCTCCGGATGACTGTGTCCCAAAATTAACGCACCCCAGGACAAACAATAATCTGTATATGCGTTGCCATCGACGTCGTAAAATCGGCTCCCTCTTCCTTTTTCAATGACTAAAGGATCACCGCCAACGGATAAAAACGATCGGACCGGACTACTAACACCGCCGACCATAACGCTACGCGCTTCTTTAAATATTCGATGAGAATTCTTTAAATCCATTTCAAGATATCCTTGGCATGGTAGGTAATAATCAGGTCGGCGCCAGCGCGTTTGATGGCGGTTAGACTTTCTAAAACTATATCTTTTTCATTGATCCAGTTTCGTTGGGCGGCGGCTTTAATCATGGAGTATTCACCGCTCACGCTATAAGCGACAATAGGCACAGTTAATTCTCGACGCAGTAGTGAAATAATATCAAGGTAAGCTACCGCAGGCTTAACCATAATTAAATCCGCGCCTTCTTCGACATCCTGCCGGGCTTCTTTCAATGCTTCGCGGCTGTTAGCGTAATCCATCTGATAAGTTTTTCGGTCACCGAACTGCGGTGCCGAATCAACCGCTTCTCGGAACGGTCCGTAAAATGCAGATGCATATTTAATCGCATAAGATAAAATGGGTATTTCTATAAATCCATTTTTATCCAACGCCTCACGAATAAATTCAATACGGCCGTCCATCATATCCGACGGCGCAATCATCGCGCTGCCGGCGCGCGCTTGTTCAACGGCAATTTTTCCTAACAAAATCAAAGTCTTATCATTATCAATCTTATTGCCCTCAACCACACCGCAATGACCGTGCGTCATATACCCGCAGAGGCAAACATCTGTGATCACAAAAAACTCCGGAAATTCTTTTTTAATCGCCTTAAGTGCTCTTTGCACAATGCCGTTGGGAGAGTAAGCTTCAGTTCCTTTTAAATCTTTTTTACCTGGAATTCCAAAAAGCAATCCAGTCTTTCCTCCAGCTTTTTGATATTTTTCAATCTCTTTCAGTAGAAAATCAATGGAATGGCGATGGATGCCGGGCATGGAAGGGATTTCCGTTTTTTGCTGGCGGCCTTCTGTGACAAAAAAAGGTTGAATCAAATCATTGGGATTCAGTATTGTCTCGCGGATCAATTGCCGCAGCGTCGGATGGCTGCGCAGGCGTCTAAATCTCTTCATCGATTAAAATCTCACTTTCATAACCAGCGTTCTTAAGCGTTTCTTGCGTTAAGGTTCCTTTGCTAAAGATTTTCCAATTTTGAGGGACTGCGCCGCAAAGATCAAGAAAATTTTTAACAGTTGAAGGGCTTGTAAAAATAACTGAGTTAACCTGGCTTAAATCTGGACGCTTGCTAACAACAGGTTTTTTATTTTCGTAAACGATTAACTCGGTAACCTGTACACCGGTTTTGGTTAATTCATTTTTTAAATAAGGATTCGGCAAGGCTGAACGCGGGAAAAGCATCTTCTTTCCTTTCAAATCAAATTGTGACGTTAGCGCTTTGAAAAGCCCTTGGCTGGTTTCCAATTCTGGAATCAGTGTTGGAATGATGCCGTAATTTCTTAAAGCTCGCGCCGTTTCTCGTCCGATGACAGCCCACTTAATTTGAGAATTCCTTAAAGAATATTTTAATTCACCAATCAATTCCATAAAATACTGCACCGCAAAGCGGCTGGTTAGAATAATCCAATCGTATTGATTAATACTGGAAAGTATTTCGCGTTTTTGTTCTTCAGAAAAAATAATAGGAGTGATTTCAATGAGCGGCCAATGAAGGATTGGACCAAATGATTCATATTTTTGAGGGTTTGTTCCAAGATACAAGATGTTTGTCTCGGGAATTTCTTGCTCGTTTTTGTTTGAAACTGTTTTAGGTTTAAAAAAATTAACGGTTTTTCCAACAATAATTAATGCGGGCGCATTGAGATTGCCATTAAGGACGGAGGATTCAATCGTTTGAATCGTGGCGGTTATAATTTTTTCTTCGCGTGTTGTTCCCTTTGAAATAACCATCGCCGGTGTATCTAAAGCCCAACCGGCTTTTTGAAGCGATTCTACAATCGACGGTAAACTGGTTAAACCCATCAAAAAGACAATAGTTTCAACGGACGGAATTTTAAAAAACTTGTGCTTATCATTTATTTCGCCGCCTTCATGACCACTTAAGAACGCAACTGAAGAAGAAACGCCTCGGGCGGTTAATGGAACACCTAAATTAGAAGGGATTCCGGTTGCTGAACTGACGCCGGGAACAACCTCAACCGGAATATGGTACGAACTTAAGTATTGAATCTCTTCTGCTCCCCGTCCAAAAATAAGTGGATCACCACCTTTTAAACGGACAACATTTTTACCTTGAACCGCTTTCGCCCTTAGCATTCGAGAAAGCTCAGCTTGCGGAAGTGTGTGCTGTCCTTTACGTTTCCCGACGAAGATCTTTTCAGCTTGCACAGCGTGGACAAGCAAACGCTGGTCGATTAAATAATCATAGAAGACACAATCGGCTTTTTCCAGAGCCTTAATTCCTTTTTGTGTTATTAATTCCGGATCGCCCGGGCCAGCGCCAACCAAAATCACTTTTCCATAACGCTGGCGAACATCAATGACTGAAATTAATTCTCGCAGTTCATTATCTTCAATGCGCCCGACAACGGCAAGCTGTCCTTGTAAAGCGGCCGCTTCCCAGAGCATCACTTCACAAATTAAATTTTCCAAGCCTAAACGTTTAAGCGCGCAAGTCGCCACGATAATTCCATCGTATTGTCCGGATTGAAAAAGTTTAATGCGTTCTTCGATCGTGCCGCGAATGGAAATTGTTTCAACATTTGGGTTGATGACTTGGATGGCGTCCCTACGGATTGCGCTGCTGGTTCCAATCTTAGCACCGGGTTTCAAGTCAGCCAATCTGGCATGCGCGATCAGACTGTCGGTTTCATCCAAACATTCAGTGAGCGCATAAATTTGTAATTTGGGATTAAGATTTTGAGGAACATCTTTGGCGCTATGAACGGAAACATCAATTTCGCCATTCATTAAAGCTTGATCCAAAGTATCGGTAAAAAAATCATCCATGGAAAATCCGACGGGGGATGACACATTCTCTTCCTCCAGACACAGCGCAGTTTTCTTATCCTTATCTCCCTGTGTGTCATAAAGGACATGTTCGTATTCCAGCTGAATTCCTTGAGCGGACAATAACCCAAGAACTTCTTTAACCTGTTGAACAGCTAAAAAGCTCGGCCGCGAACCGATTTTAATTTTTTTGAAAAGTTGTTTTGGTTTCATAAATGAGCCGCTATTATAGCAGTTATTCTACTTCGCTCTTATATTTTGTGTAAGAGCTTCTTAGAAATTTATCACTCAAGAATTTTGCCGGGTAAAATTGATTTCTAAAGTTGTTTATGGTAGTTTATAGCAATCATTTTATTTTTAGGGGATGGAGAAACACAAGTCAAATTACAGGAGTTTAAGTATGAAAAAAATCGGTGTTCTTACCAGTGGTGGCGATTGCGGCGGTTTAAATGCTGTCATTAAAGGAACGGCGCAGATGGCCAACAGCCTCGGAATGACCTGCTATGTTATTCCAAACGGATATGCCGGCCTTTACAATCTCGTTGAATTTAACCACTTAGTTGCCCTCACTCCTGAACGCGTCGATATGATTGATGCCAACCTTGCCGGCTCAAAAGCCGGTCATTCCCGTGTCAAAGTTCAAAAAATTGCTGATCCCAATAAATACGCCCGCATTAAGGATGGTTTAAAAAAATTTGGAATCGAAGGCCTCGTTATCAGCGGCGGTGATGACAGCGGTAATGTCATGGTCGATTTACTTCAACAAGGCATTAAATGCGTTCACGCCCCTAAAACCATGGATCTAGATTTACAAACCTATTCCGTCGGTGGCGATTCAACGATTAACCGGATTTCGACCTTTGCCGAAGAACTTAAGACCAGTGGAGAAACACATAACCGGGTTCTTGTCATGGAAGTTTTTGGACGTTATGCGGGGCACACGGCATTTCGAGGTGGCGTTGCGGCAGACGCTGATGCGATTTTAATTCCTGAAATCCCAGTTAATTTCGATATTCTTTATGAACATGTGAAAGACCGTTTTTTTGACCGGATTGCTTCAAGTGATATTAAACGAGGACATTATTTGATTATTGTGGCTGAAGGTCTGCGCGATGCTTCGGGTTCTGAGATTGTCGATGAATCCGCTGGCGTCGATGCTTTTGGTCATAAACGTTTAGCGGGTGCCGCCAAATATGTCTGTCAGCAGCTTGATAAACGTTTTAAAAACGATCCTGTCATTGCGGAACTTATGAAAAAAGAAGGCATGTTTGTTAAAGGCATTTATGAAATCCCTGAAGTGCGTGCAGTAACACCCGGTCATTTGGTCCGGTGCGGCCACAGTTCCGCTTATGACGTGAACTTCGGGAAGGAAGTCGGCGGAGCCGCGGTCCAACTTCTCCTTAATGATATAACCGGAGTTACGGTTGTCGGAATCGCTGACAGAAAAATCCAATACCTTCCTACCGCCGAGGCCATCAAACAACGGCACGTTGATTTAAGCATCGTGGCCTTCCATGAAGCCATCGGCGTTTGTTTCGGACAAAAACCGCAGCGGATACAGTTGGGATTTGAAAAAGTTTCAACGCCAATCGTACGCCACTTATAACAAACGTTATCGTGAATATTCCGGCCAACGTTAACCTTTCACAATCAAACTCCAAATTCTGGGATCGTTGCGCAATCTTTCTCTTTTTTATTTTCTTTAGTATTTACACAACGATTCTCTCCTTAAAATTTTATAACTTTGCCTACCACGACTGGGATTTAGCCACTTACACGCAAGCCATGTACAGTTTCATGTCGGGGAATCAGTATGTCTCTTTGGCGGGTGTTAACTTCTTCGGCAACCATTCTTGTTTTATTATGTTTTTTCTTCTCCCTATTTTTTATGTTATTCCCTCTGCCTTAACGCTGGAATTTTTAAAAATCATTTCATTTTGTTTAGCGGCTTTGTTTTTTTACAAAATTGTTAAAGAACATCTAGGCGGATTGGGAGGCTTTCTTTTTATGCTGGCTTATTTAATTTTCCCGGCCAACATATTTGCGGTCGCCTTTGATTTTACTCCTGAGTCTTTTACGCCATTGTGTTTATTCGGGATGCTATATTCTTTTGAAAAAAATGATTTGGCGAAATTCTTGATTTGTGGAATTTTGCTCATGCTGATTAAAGAGAACCTGACGCTCGTTTTTGCGACGTTCGGGCTTTATGCCCTCATTTTCCCAACACAAAAAAACAAAATAATCTGGGGCTGGATGCCTTTTCTGGGTGGAATCGCCCTCTTTTTATTACTGACTTTTTGGTTTATTCCTCATTCTTTGGGTTCTAAAGTATATCCTTTTGTGAATCGGTATCAGCATCTAGGGCACACGTTGCCAGAAATTGCCGGCACCCTTATCCACCGTCCGATGCTCTTATGGCATAGTATTTTTTCGCTTCAAAATATCTTCTATATAAAACAATTATTCGGCGGACTTTTAATCCCAGCTTTTTTCAGCCCAAATTATTTATTTTTGTTTTCCCCTTTACTACTTCAGCACCTTTTATCCGAATCGATTCCTGAACACACCATTTTTTACCATTATGGATTTAGTCTCACCCCGTTTATATTTTTTGCCGCTTACAAAACATTCCATTCCTGGGCGAAATTTTTTAGGTCACTTAAATTTCTGTGCTTGGTCATTGTATTTTCGATAGCTTATATGTTCCATTTCTTAGAATTCACAAATGCTTTTAAAGAAGAATTTACCGTTGATACGGACAATAAACTGTCAGCCTATTATTGGAATATGGTATCGCGCATTCCTAAAAATGCCGGAGTTATTGCCACTTTTAATTTTTTACCAGCCCTCGCAAATCACCAGCGCTTATTTTCTTTTCATAAAAATTTTGCTGACGACTATCAAGATCCCAATCATATCGTTTACAACGTATTTAACCAGACAGGAGTCTTTGTAACTCCTCCTGATGTCCAATATGCTTTAATCGATTTTAAAGATGCTTGGGTTTACAACTCTCTTAAACTTCAACCGCAGAAATTCTTTGAACGGATTGCGCAAAGTTTTAAACCGGAGGAATGGAAGATTGCGCTGATGGCTGGTGATGCGGTTCTTTTAACGCGTGATGGACGGCCTGATTCGAACAGCCAAAATCTATTCTTGGCACAATTTAAAAAAATTTCCAAAAGCGGAATTAAATAATTGAGCCCTCGGGGGAGTTTTTCTCATCGGAGGGCTCACCCTGAGCGAGTCCGTTAGGGCGAGTCGAGATGTAAAATCTAAATATGAACACCAATGACACTAATTTGCCACAATCGAACCAGAGGTCTTGGGACTTGGGCGCAATCTTTCTTTTTTTTCTTTCCGTCTTAAGTTATTCAACGATCTCTTTCTTTAAATTCCATAATTTTGCTTATCAAGACTGGGATCTGGGTTTTTACGCACAATCGATGTACAGTCTTCTGTCAGGACATCAATACAGTTCTTTGACGGGCATTAATTTTTTTGGCAATCATTCATGCTTTATCATGTTTCTTTTGCTTCCCTTTTTTTATGTCATTCCTCACCCCCTAACCTTAGAAATTCTAAAGATCATCGCGTTTTCATCAGCTGGTTTATTTTTGTATAAAATTGTTAAAGAAGGACTGGGCGGATTTGTCGCTTGGCTTTTTATGCTGGCTTATTTGCTGTTCCCCGCAAACATGTTCGCGGTCTTTTACGATTTTAATCCAGAAGGTTTTGCGCCTATTTGTTTATTCGGTATGTTTTATTTTTTTAAAAAAAACCGCTGGGGCGCTTTTCTTTTTTCAACAATCATGTTGATGCTTATCAAGGAAAGTTTAATGCTGATTTTTGTCATGTTCGGTCTTTATGGTCTTTTATCGAGGGATAAGAAAAATAAATTGCTCTGGGGATGGGCTCCTTTGTTGAGCGGGATAGTTTTATTCTTATTAATGACTTTTTGGGTTATCCCCCATTTTTTAGGTACGAGCGTGTATCCTTTTGTGGGCCGGTATCAATATTTAGGCCGGAATTTACCTGAAATTATCAATACGGTTATCCATCAGCCTTATTTATTGTGGCATATCATTACGTTGCATGAAAATATTCAATATATAAAACAATTGTTCGGCGCATTCTTAATCCCGGCCTTGTGCAGCCCGATTTATTTACTGTTAGTTTCACCTTTACTGCTCCAACATCTTTTATCAAGCGCCCATCCGGAACATACCATTTTTTTTCATTATGGTTTTAGCCTGGTTCCCTTTATATTTTTTGCTGCCTATCAATCATTCCGTTTTTGGGCCAAATTCCTTAACCGGGTTAATGCTTTGACTGTAATCCTCCTCGTAGGAGGATTTTCGATTGTTCATATTTTCAGTTTTGGAGCTGACCTGCAGAAAGAAATCAGCGCTGATCTCGACAATAAATTATCGGGCTATTATTGGGAAATGGTTTCCCAAGTTCCTAAAGATGCCGGAGTCATTGCCACGCTTAAATTCCAGCCAGCGCTTTCAAATCATCCGCGTTTATTTTCCTTCCACAAAACTTTCGCCGATGATTTTCAAAGTCCTGTTTATACGGTCCATAATATGCTTAATCAACCGGAGGTTTTTGAAACGCCGACTGATGTTAAATATGCCTTGGTTGATTTTCAGGATAAGTGGATCCGCTACTACGAGGAAGCCAAACCGAAGGAATTTTTTGAACGGCTCGACGGAGCATTCAATCCCAAAGAATGGGATCCACAACTTTCTGTCGAAGACACAATCTTGTTTACACGTAATATCGGCGGGCCATTACATCCGAAATTGATAGAACCACTCCCCAGCTTACCGCAGAATACCCAAGAAACCGCAAGCCAGCCAACGTTGACAATCGACAATAATTTACAGCTTCTTTCAATTTCCTATGGAACTGCTTTCGAAACCAACGGCCAGCGAATTTTGCCACTCACTTTGATTTGGCAAAGCTTTGACGCCACTAACCGTAATTACGGTGTTATCTTCCAGTTGAAGCGTAATAATAAAGTTGAATACGAATCATTGCATATTATCGGATATAGTTTTTTTTCAACAATGCGCTGGCCGGCTCATCAATATTTTAAAGAAATGTATTATCTTCCGCTTTTTTCATTGCCGCCTGGGCATTATTCTATTGGAACCAGTTTTTATAATTTGAAAACTGGGCGAAGAGTTTTAGCACATTTTCCCGATAACCCCCAACGGGAAATCCGACCCACCAAATAAGAATCAGCCTATCCCAGCAAGCTGACGAGGTATCAAAAGCCCCAATCGTACGCGAGCTACGAGGAATTCTACCATTACTGACTTTTGCAATGCAAAAGTCTAGTACTACCCGCAAAAAACGCGGGGTTAATTCGCGCTTCTACCCCGCATGAAAGCTTTTAAGGCGGAGTAATGCGCTCATTAAAATTTCAAATCAACGCCAACGCTATAATTCCTTTCCGGCGCAGGAAAATAAGATTTACTTGTCGAGGTTGTTGATTTGGCGACATAAGTCGAATATTGCTTATCAAGAATATTATTTACTGCAATATAAATGTCATAACTGTCACGCTTGTATGCTATCTTTCCATCTAAAACGTTATAAGGTTTAACGGGTGATGTCACATTCTCAACATCGTTGATCGCAAACCGCGAACCGACATACCGTTCAGTCAGCGTGAGGTTGTAATATTTCAAGAACTGCGCGGTGATGCCTTGGCTGGCTTCATGCATCGGCACCATCGGAATTTTCTTGCCGTCGTTAGCGCCTTTGTCGAATTGGGCATCTTGATACGTATAACTTGTTTCCGAATCCAATCCAGTAAGAAAATCCAAATCAACGAATTTCAGCAAATCAACGCGCTGCCCGAATTCAACCCCTCCTCGTCGGGTTTTATCATAATTGCTGTTTCCGAAGGTCACCGGATCAAAGAAAATTTCATTGGTATTGATGATGTAATACGGCGTAATGTCAATAATGACTGCGTCATTAAAATCATGTTTAATGCCGACTTCATACTGGACGCCGGATTGTTGTTTGAGACTAAGATTTAATCCCGGGGTAATTCCAAATCCGGGGAAATTAGCTGTGCTATACCATTCGTCGGTTGCCAGAAAACGGAATGTTTGCTGCCAATTAAAATGTAGGTTGGAACCTTTGGCGTATTCATATTTTAAACCACCCATGTTGACCCATTTGTCAGGCCGCTGTTTTTGATTGACCGTAACATTTCTCTGATCAAATGTATAATCTGCACGGTTATACCGTGTCCCGCCGCTGACGAAAAGGTTATGAAGGAATTCATATTGCAGAAAATCATAAATGCCGAATTCCGTTTTGCCGATCGTTATGTCATCGACATTATCACCGCTTCCTAGAATATCGTTCGTGTTGTCATAATAATCAATGCCGGTTACAAAATTGACGTCTTTGTTAAAAACCGTGCGGTCAAAAATATATTTCCCTGTCACTCCATAAGTATCCAATGAACGCTTGGTATGAAACGGACCAAAGGTATTGAACTCATCATAAGTATCGCGGTTACGATAAAGAAAATCGACGGTGAAATTACCAAAATCAACATCTTCCGGCCACGGCTTTACATTAAAACTAAGTTTGCTGTAACGGTCCTTAGTTGATGAGAAATCTGTTTCATTGGTGGAAGCACGACGGTTCAACCGCGATAAATCAGCCTCAGTAAGCCCGCCGGGTAAACCAGTATTATCTTTATGATAGGCTAATTCCAAATCCACTGAGAAATTCTGATTGAATTCATAACCTAACCGCGTACTAAAATCCTTCGCCAACTCATCGCTGTTTGAGCGGTAACCGCGTTGATCCAAATATTTCGAATATAAAAAATAAGATAGTTTCTTTTGCGAACCAGAAACCTCCAAACGTTCGCCGCTCGTGTCATAACTTCCATAAAGGCCACCCACTTTGCCATGCAAATCACCTTTCCCTTGTTTGGTAATAATATTGATAACACCGCCGACGGCGTTATCACCATACAAAACCGAACCGGCACCGCGGATAATTTCAATACGTTCAACCGCTTCAATTGGAATTTCATCTAAGTTCGGACCAGAAACATCAATCGGATTAATCTTACGGTCATTGACCAAAACGAGGACGTTACGAGTTGCCGTATCGCCAAAGCCGCGAATATCAAACGTCGCGGTTTTGGCGGTGCTGTTGTCAAAGACATTAATTCCCTGCGCTTCTCTTAAGATATCAGGAACACTTTGCGCGTTGGAGGCTTCAATCTGGTCTGCAGTAATAACCGTAACATTACTTGCAATTTTGTAACCAGGTTGTCCCAAACGTGAACTCGTCACAATAATTGTGTCCAAAAGATTCGAACTCAAATCCGCCCAGGCTGAAGGTACTATCCACATCAAATACAAAACAATCCCAATGCCATATCGTTTAGACATGAAATTCCTTTCTTTTATTTTTGCGTTGTTCTTAAAGTTTTAGCGACGTCAATAAGCGTTTCTAAAGCGGTTATGGTTTCCGGCCAGCCGCGGGTTTTTAATCCGCAGTCAGGATTCACCCAAAAGTTTTCTTTAGGGATAACTTTAAGCGCACGATCGACAACCTTACGCATGTCTTTCTGTGTTGGAATCGATGGGGAGTGAATATCCCAAACGCCCAATCCGATTTGGCGTTTGAAATTTTTATTTTCAAAATACCGGATAATTTCGCCTTGGCTACGGGTCGTTTCAATTGTAATCACATCAAAATCCATGTCATTAATGTAATCAATGATCTCTCCGAATTCCGAATAACACATGTGCGTGTGGATTTGAGTCTGCGGGTCGGTGTTCGAAGCCAGACGAAATGCGCCAATCGCCCAGTCGAAATATTCTTTCCACTGACGTTTTTTAAGCGGCGCTTTTTCACGCAAAGCGGGTTCATCGATTTGAACAATTTTGATGCGATTTCTTTCATAATCACGAATTTCATCTTGCAAGGCCAGCGCCAATTGATAGGCAACTTCTTTTAAAGGAATATCCTCGCGGACAAAACTCCAGGCAATAATCGTGACCGGCCCGGTTAACATGCCCTTAACCGGTTTGGTTGTCAGACGCTGTGCATAGGTGATTTCATCGAGCGTCATTGCCAAAGCGCGGTAGATATCACTAAAAATAATCGGCGGGCGATAAACGCGCGTTCCATAGGAAATGATCCAGCCATTCGCCGTGGTGGCGATCCCTTCTAATTTTTCAGCAAAGAATTCAACCATGTCAGTGCGTTCAAATTCCCCATGCACAAAAACATCCAAGCCCATCTTCTCTTGTAATTTAATGAGCTCAGTAATTTGGTTTTGAATAAACGTTGTGTAGGTTTGATTCGAGATTTTTCCGCTTCGAAAATCCGACCGCATCTTGCGGACTTCTGGCGTTTGCGGAAAACTGCCGATTGTTGTGGTGGGAAACGTTGGTAACTTCAAAAGATTCTGGTGCAAGGTACGGCGTTTATTGTACGATGTTTGTTTTTTGAAATCGCTGTCTTTAAGATTTGCGAGACGTTTAACTACTGACGCGTTTCGTGTGATTTTGGTTTGAGTCTCAAAAATCTTTTGTGTATTTTCATTACAGAATTTAGCCAGCGTCTGCAGTTCGGCCAGCCGTTCTTTGGCAAAGGACAAACGGTTTACTGGCCTTTTCTCTTCCAAAGATAAGATTGTTCTATCATTCTCAGGGAGAAAAGGCCTAGTCCTAGACTTTTGCAATGCAAAAGTCAGTAATAAATCCGGCGGTAATTTTTCATTCTGTAACGTTATTGGCAAATGATATAAAGGCCCGGCGTTAGAAATAAACAATGATTTAGATTTGCTTTCAAGTTGCCGTACTAAATCAATTGTTTGTTTATAATTGACGCGCCACACATTCCGCCCGTCAACAACACCAGCATAAAGCGATTTATTAGCAGGAAACCCATGTGCTTTCAGATAGTCGAGATTGGAACGTCCATGAACGAAATCCAATCCGATTCCCTTTAAAGGAAGATCGTAAAGTTCTCTCAAAAAATCAACGTCATCATAGTAAGTGAAGAGATTAATTTTTTGACCGCTCGGATCAATACGACGATAGGCTTCTTTAATGCCCTGAATTTCTTCCGACGTCAAATCTAAAACAAACGCCGGTTCATCAATGTGAACTTCTTTAAAATTCTTCACGATTTGACCAACGACCTTACTGAGATTTAGAAGAAGCGTATTAAACTTTTTTGGTGCAATACCACGGCTCAATTTTAAAAACGTAAACGGCCCAATTAAATAAGGCACACCCGTTTTGTGTTTGTTCCAATAAATTTTCGGTTTATTCCAATGAAGTTCAAAATGCGGTTCTTTTATTTTGGAAAAATCCGTGACGAGATAATGATAGTTGGTATTAAACCACTTCGTCATGGCCAAGGCATTGTTGCCACGGCATAGATCGTAATATTCATTTAAATTATTTGGCTTGAATAAACCATAGGTAATTGCGGCATCTAGCATGGGATCGTAAGCGGTTATTTCACCGCTGGGGTGCTGATGGCCGAATGCTTGATAGTTTACGATCATGTTTTTCTGCAAAACATCTAAAGAATCGTTCAGCGTTTTCTCGTTGATTTCTTTTTTCCAAAAACTTTCGATTGTTTTCTTGTACTCACGGTTTTCACCCAGACGGGGGAAACCGTAGGCATAGGTTTTTATCATGAATCGCTCCATTATTATGGTTTTTATGGCTTCAATCATGGCGATAAATCACCAATGACTGAAGCTATAAAAACCAAAACTCCCAATCGATCTAATCGATTGGGAGTTCCCTGTTTGTTCCCAATATTTATTGTGTTTACCAGCTGACCCATAATGGCTAACCAGTACCGGCCTCTTGGTTCATCGCATCGAATAACGTTTAGATGCAAAGAAGCTCAGCAATCAACTGTCTCGCGCAGTGATTAAACATAACTATTCTGGCAGGTCTTCTGACTCTCCCATCTTTTTGATGCCTTCCCGCCCTAAGGGCAGTGGCGAATGCTTCAAAAAATTTCCTTTTCATCAATCGAAAAGGACGGGACTACAGCGGCGGGACCGTGCCTGCTTCTACTTCGCCTCAACACGAATGCGATTGAACGAAGATGGACAGGCTTCCCTTTTCATTCCTGGCCGTAGCCAAGGAAACCAGCATAGATAACTTTATACTGTAAAAAGAACGCGGCCCAAACGAGTATTCTTAACCCGCTGAGCCATGAATTCGTAACCGCCAAATAAAACCGCGGCATATAAAATGGTACTTAAAACTGTTGGTCTAAAAAACGGGACCGCTAAAACAAAACAGTCCTGCAGCCCCACCCAAGTTTTGGGATAAAGATTACCAGCCAACCATGTTCCAAAATTTGTAATCAGAAAAAATAACACCGAAGACAATAAACTTAAGATAAAAATCCTAATCGCATTTTTATTGTTCCGCAAATAAAATCCTAAAAGGGAACAAATCGCCATCGCACCCCAGGTAAAAATAATGGTGTCATGAAAACCAATAAAGAAATCGGAAATGATCATAAGCACGACGGGCATTAAAGCTGTATAGCGCTTATTAAGGTAGGCGCCGCTAAAAAGGGCGAGCGCAATGACTGGCGTAAAATTTGGAATATGGATAATGCAGCGGGAAAAAATACCCAGAATTAAAAGTCCAATCGCTAACATAAGAATTCTCCGTTTAAAACGGTGATTAATATAAGGAATTTTTTAAAAGGTGTCAATCCCCGGTTGTTTTTATTAATCTTTTATAAAATTTCTTAAAGACCTTAGGAATCAAATCCACCATGTCTGTTGCAATCATAGATACTCGACTTTTTTCTATAGCCGCCAGATCCCCTGCCTTGCCATGTAAAAAACAACCCAAGCACGCAGATTGAAAAGCTGGAATGCCCTGTCCTAATAAAGCCGCAATCATACCCGTTAAAACATCTCCGCTGCCAGCCTTGGCCATGCCAGGATTTCCAGTATGGTTAATATAGATTTTTCCTTCCGGCGAGGCCACGACCGTATGGTGCCCTTTAAGAACCACAATCGTTTTATATTTAGCCGCAAAATCTTTCGCCACTTCCTTGCGCTTTTTTTCAATAACTTCTTTTGTTAATCGAGTCAGCCGCGCCATTTCTCCTGGGTGCGGAGTTACAATTTTGACCGACGATGTTTTTAATAATGCGTTGGGATATTTTGCCAAACTATTGAGCGCATCGGCATCAATAACTAATGGTTTTGAGATTTGAGAAATGATTTTAAGAATGAGTTTTTGTGTCTGCGGCTCTTGCGACATGCCTGGCCCGAGAGCAATGACATCACAGTGAAATTCTGCAATCTCACGAAACGCTTTTAAAGCCAAGGTCTTTTTTTTTGTCTCTGGAAGCGGCAACGTCATTACACCCGCGTTGATTTTCTTTTGAAGAGTATTATTTAAACTTTGAGGGATACCGACGGTAACGAGTCCAGTGCCACAGCGCATGGCGGCCATAGCGCTTAGAGCCGCCGCTCCCAACATTCTGGGTGAACCAGCCAGAATAAGCACATGGCCAAAATTATTTTTATGAACGTTTTTTTGCCGACGTAATAACGGCGCTGGCAACCGCATAGACATGAGTGTGGGCGATGGAAATTAAAATATTATCTTTAAAATTTCTACCCGCGTAATGACAGATCGGTTTCCCATCGCTGTCGTTGGTGATCTGAATATCTTTCCAGCTGATGTGTGCATTTTTTCCAAAAGCTTTTAAAACCGCTTCTTTGGCGGCAAACCGGGCCGCCAAATGCTGATTAGGATAACGGTGCTGTTGAGCGTAAATAATTTCTTCGGTTGTAAAAATATGATTTAAAAACGCATCACCCCAGCGTTCAACCGCCTTAGCAATGCGATCGACTTCAATAATATCGATGCCTGTCCCCAAAATCTCACCTTGCGCAACCAACATAATTCGAAAACTATCCTTTATGAATCAATTCAATCATTTCTTTAACGGCCTGCTTAATTCCAACGGTAACGGAGCGGGCAATAATCGAATGACCAATATTAAATTCAGCAATTTCTTTAATAGCCGATACCGACTTTATGTTTTGATAATTAAGTCCGTGTCCCGCGTTAACCACCAGTCCCAAACTTTTTGCGTAACCCGTCATTTCTTTTAATTTTTGAAGTTCAAGATACACTTTTTGAGCGGTATTCGCCGATGCGTAAGTTCCGGTATGAAGTTCGATCGCATTTACTTCTAATTCCCGGCAGACTTTAATTTGTTTGACGATTGGATCAACGAATAGACTGACGACAATTTTGTGCTCGGCAAACAGTTGAGTAACTTTCTTAAGACGATTGTAATGACGAACAACATCAAGCCCACCTTCGGTTGTAATCTCTTGACGGCGTTCAGGGACAAACGTGGCTTGATCGGGACGAATGCTTAATGCGATTTTTGTGATTTCAGGATTGAGGGAAAGCTCGAGATTAAAACGTGTCTTAACGTTTTTGCGAAGTCGCTGGATATCAGTTTCATTAATATGACGACGATCTTCACGCAAATGCGCGACGATACTGTGCGCTCCGGCTTCTTCGCATATTTGCGCCGCGAGCAATGGATCAGGCTCCCGGCCTTTGCGCGCTTCCCGTAAAGTCGCCACGTGATCGATATTTACGCCGAGCTTCGTCATAGAGTTGTCAGATATGTTATTTTAGTAGCTCGCCATTGACATAAATCCAAGTGATGATAGCGAGCATGAGCGCGATTAATTTAAGTCCTAATTTATCGGTCCACAGATACTTTTTCATTTTTTTTTATTTTCTTTTGTAATAATAAATCTTTTAAAGTGTTGGCCATTTTCTCTTCATTATTAACAGGAATAAATTGACCGTCGAGCGCGAGTGAAACTTCACCGGTTTCTTCAGAACCAACAATAATAATCGCATCTGTCTGTTCGCTCAGTCCTAATCCCGCGCGATGCCGGGTACCGATGACTTTACTGAAATTGGGGTTTTCTGATAACGGAAAAAGACAGGATGCGGCCACCATCCGTCCACCGCGGATAATAACGCCTCCGTCATGCAAGGGAGATTCCGGCGCAAAAATACTTTGCAGCAATTCACCTGAAAATTTGCTGTCTAATTCAAGACCGCTTTCGATATAAATTTTTAATTTTATTTCGCGTTCGATGGCAATCAAATGACCATTTTTTTGCTGCGCTAATTTAAACGCACAATGCGCCAAAGATTCAATCATCTCAAGCAATTCCGCTTCAGCAATGTCTAAATTAAACAAATGCTGCTGACCTAAACGGGCCAATCCCTGACGGAGTTCGGGCTGAAAAATGATCAAAAGGGCTAAAATCGAGATACCAAATAATTTGGTCAAAAGCCAATTAAGCGTATCGAGTCCAAAAACTTGGGAAATTAGGAAAGCAATTAAAAGATAGGTAATGCCTTTTAAAACCTGAAAGGCGCGGGTCCCTTCAAAAAAAACCAGGATGCGGTAAAATACGACCCACAAAACAATGATTTCAAAAAGAGATTTAAGGACAGATAAGAAGGATAACAAAAATGGCATGTCAGAATATATTAAAATACATTAGAATTTTTAAATCTCGGCCGCATTGATCGCGTCCACCATAATAGCGGCTTGCGATGCCTCGGACACATCATGGACGCGAACGATATGCGCGCCATTTTGTATGGCACAACAAACCGTTGCCAAAGTTCCAATGAGTCGATTTTTGATGTCTTGGTTTAATATTTTGCCAATAAAAGATTTGCGTGATGTTCCAACCAAAAGAGGTTTTTTTAATACTTTAAATTGATCCAGTTGATGGATCAATTGTAAATTCTGTTCGACGGTTTTTCCAAATCCAATTCCCGGATCAATGATGATTCTATCTGATTTAATACCAATTTCCAAGCATTTTTCAATGGCATTACGCAATTCGGCAATGATGTCAGTGATTAAATGGTTATAACGAATATTTTTCTGCATGTTTTTGGGGGTCTTACGGATATGCATGATAACAATCGCGGCATTGTAGTGAGCTACCATTTTTAAAAGCGATCGGTCGGCCTTTGAGCCCATAATGTTATTGATAAAAGCTGCGCCCGCATCGAGCGCATTTTTGGCGACTTCGGTCTTGTAAGTATCAACGGAGATGGGAATTTTTAATTTTTGGGTAAGTAATTTAAGACTAGGTAAAATTCGATTGATTTCTTCTTCCTCTGAAATCGGCGTGGCGCCAGGGCGGCTGGATTCACCGCCTACATCAAGAATATCCGCCCCTTCGGTGATAAGTTTCTCAGCGTAGGCCAAAACCCGACGAGGATCAGTACGGTGGCGCGTTATCAATCCGTCACCGCTAAAAGAATCCAACGTCAGGTTCAATATTCCCATAATTCTGGTTTTTTTGCCGAGAGGAATATTAAATTGACGCGCCTTTAATAAATAGTGTTTAAGAATGGCGGCTTGCTTCAAGGTTAGCGGGCTGAAAGGATTTTACTTAAGCGATCTTATTGTTGCCGGAAGATGGTGAATTAGGCGGAGTCACTTTAAGTTCCGGACCTGATGTTATTTCAACGGTCACCATGGGCATTCCTAAAAGAACGCGGGCCTCTTCAATATCGATGACTTCTTTTTCCATTAACCGCTGGCTTAACAAATCAAGTTTGTCGCGATGACGGGTTAACAATTCTTTGGCGCGATTATAAGCTGAATCGATAAATTGTTTGACCTCATCATCAATGGCTTTGGCGGTTTCTTCGCTGTAGTCCCGCTGTTCCATCATATCTCGTCCTAAGAAAAGCTGATTATGATGGCGGCCCAAGGTCAAGGTTCCTAATTTGCTCATGCCATATTCACAAACCATTTTGCGGGCAATTGACGTTGCATTTTGTAAATCGCTGTAGGCGCCAGTTGTAATTTCATTTAAGCAGATTTCTTCGGCGGCGCGGCCTCCCAAAGCAACAACCAGACGGCCAATCAATTCTTTTTTGGACCAGTAATGACGGTCTTCAACCGGCGGCGTTAAAGTATAACCACCAGCCATGCCGCGCGGGATAATAGAAACCTTAGTAAACGTATCCACATCTTCGACGAGCATTGAAAGCAACGCGTGTCCCCCTTCGTGATAGGCGGTGATTTCTTTTTCTTTTTTCGACATGGTACGGCTCTTTTTTTCCGGACCCATCGTCACGCGTTCAATCGCCGCGTAAAGTTCATCCATCCCAACGTAATCTTTATTCCGACGCGCCGCGAGCAAAGCGGCCTCATTACAGACATTGGCTAAATCTGCTCCTGAAAAATAAACAGTTTGCCGGGCAATCTTTTTTAAATCGACATCAGAAGCCAGACGAATATTTTTCGTATGAACTTTTAGAATCGCTTCACGGCCGATGATATCCGGAAGATTCACAACAACCTGGCGGTCAAAACGTCCGGGCCGCAGCAACGCCGGATCAAGCGTGTCCGGACGGTTCGTCGCGGCAATCAAAATTAATCCAGCCTGAGTATCAAAACCATCCATCTCAACTAAAAGCGCATTTAATGTCTGTTCCCGTTCATCATGCCCGCCGCCAATTCCAGAAAAACGTAAACGCCCGACAGCATCAATTTCATCAATAAAAATAATACACCCTTTTCCCGAACTACGCGCGGCTTTACGACCCTGTTCAAAAAGATCCCGCACGCGGGAAGCACCAACACCGACAAACATTTCAACGAAATCCGACCCGCTTAAAGAAAAAAATGGAACATCGGCTTCACCGGCAACCGCTTTGGCCAAAAGTGTTTTTCCGGTTCCAGGCGGACCGACGAGCAAAACACCTTTCGGAATTTTTCCTCCTAGGCGTTGAAACTTTTTAGGCTCTTTCAAGAATTCAATGACTTCTTGCAGTTCTTCCTTCGCTTCATCAACTCCGGCCACGTCGTCAAATGTGATGCGGTTATTTTTGCCGCTGACCTTCGCACGTGACTTTCCAAAAGACCAAATTTTATTGCCAACTTGACTTCCCCGGTAAGAAATAAACCAAATGAAAACAATAAAAAGCACGATCGGCATAAACGAAAAGAAAAGTTTACTCCAAAACGTTTCTAAGGGTTCGACTTCAAATTTTATATTGGATGAACGGATAAGATTGAGTAATTCTTTATCATCGGGTGGGAGATTAACAATGAAATGGGAATCGTCAATTTCGGTTCCCTGCATAACATTGTCGGTCAATTTTAAATCTTTAATACGGCTGGATTCCTTGCTGTCTTTGAGCATGTTATAAAATTCGCTGTACGGACGGACTTTGGTGCGGGCCATCATATTCATTTCAGGACGGCTGATATAAATGAGGAAAATGAAAAACAAGATAATTCCCCAAATCCAATTGGCACCGTTTTGATTGCGGTTTTTGGGAAAAATCTTTTTATTGTTATTCTTTTTATTATTTTCGTTTTTTTCTTTCATTGAGAATTCCATTCTTCTGATTGATTAATAAATTAACATCGACGATCAAATATTGAATTTAATTATAGCGGAACTCATAATTTAATCAAGCTTTTGTAAATAATGTTAAACTCTTTTTTCCCCGACGCAGCGCCAAGGAATCCGGCAAATCGACAATAGAATTAACCGGCCTTTCAAAAAGCAATGATTCAACTTCTTGCAGATGAACGTATGAAATTTTATTAGTATCGCCTTTTAATTTTTCAATACCTAAACGAATCGCCATCCGCTGCAATGATGGATGCAATTTGCGCAGCGGTTCCAATTTAAAAAAGATTTCCTTTTTTCCGGATTTCATAATGGGCAGTATTTGTTTGCGGGTTTCTGTTTCTAAATATTCATAATCTTGGCCTGAGATTTGGGCTAAGTTGGCAAGAACACCTTTGATATTAGCATTATAATTTTTCTTTAAATATGGCAGTAATTCTAAACGGATTTTATTACGAAAGAACTTTTTGTTTTGATTAGTTGGGTCCTGACAAAATTTTATATGATGTTTTTTTAAATAACGGATAATTTCCTCACGCGAAATTTCAAGTAACGGACGGATAAAAGAAATTTTTCCAAAAAACCGCTTCGGCAAAATTGCCCGGCTGCCCATCAATCCTGAACCGCGCAACAGGCGCATAAGGACTGTTTCCGCCAAGTCATCACGTGTATGACCTAATACAACATACGAAGCTTTTTCCGCCTCTGCAACCTTAAAAAAAAATTCAAAACGTTTTTCACGCGCTAATTCCTCAAGCGAGCCTGGTTGTAATTTCAATTCATTTTTTCTCAAAACTCCTACGCTCAATGTAACTCTTAAATGTCGGCAGAAACTTTCAACAAATTTTGTTTCACGCAAAGCACTTTGCCGCAAACCATGATTAAGATGCGCGACATGAAACTTAAATCCTAATTCATATTGAAGGGCGTGCAATGTCTTAAGTAAAAAGACTGAGTCAGGTCCGCCGGAAACTCCCACAACAACTTTGTTTCCTTTTGAAATAAGTTGGTATTTCTGGATCGTCTTTTGAACCTTGTTCAAAAGTTTGTCCATAAAATTTCCTCAAATTTTAGAATTTTTTAAAATACTGGACGCCAAAGTAAGCAATTGCGATTAAAAGTAAAGCGATTGTCGCCAAGGAAAGTACTGCTGGCATTATTCCTCTCCCTGTAAGCCGCGTTTTTCACGACGGGCTTCTTTGTAGGCTTCACGCAATTTTGAGGCATACTTAGTATTTGGAGGGGTTATCCTGAGATTGGCAAAACCCTGTCTTAGGATTTCAGTGTTCGCAAAAGTCCCGTCTTTCAAAAAAATATAAGCCATGGTTTGAAAATTTGAATCTTTTCTCTCTTCGTCAAACTCGAGCCGGACATATTTGTCCAATAGTAATTCTTGTGCGAATTCCAATGATTGCTCATCGAGTGAAGTTATGGGACTAACCTCTTTCTTCATTACTGGACGGCCATATTGGTCAGTTGGCTCATAAGTTGGCTTGGGAGGATTCGGTGCTTCTAAACCAATCAATCGTATTCTTTCCCCGCTTTCTAAAACCACTGTATCCGCACGGACAACACGTTTCACTAAAACATTTTTGTAATCTTCTCCTTCAGTAAAAAGCGAATTTGTAGCGGCATTGGTCAATGGCATAAACCATAAATTCATAAATATGGTGAGAATGGCCACGGCCTTTAATTTTAGATTTATTGGCATATTGATTTCAATCCAGGGATGATTTTTTATTTTTAAAGAATCGTATTAATTCTTCACGGGCTCGTCCAGGCAAGACTTGGAACATTAACATCAAAAGCACAATACCTGAAAAAAGAACGACTCCTGCGAAAATTTCCCGCGGCCAATAGTTTTTTGGAATAAAAACCGGGACAATGCGAATTTGAAGTTTGACTAAATCAGAACTTGGTTCTTTAACATCTACCACTGAGAATTGCCGCAACATATTCTCGCTGGTTGAGGGTGGATTGATATTTAATGGTGTTTCCAGGACTTGTATCTTTAGTGTAAAATTTGGGTTTTGGTACGGTTTATTACTGTAAACTTTATTATAGTGGCCGGCATTGTTGGTGTCGTTAGCAAAATTCTCGTTAAAAATTTCATGGTCCCATCCATCGGACATCTTCACATTAAACTTAAAGGCAAGTACCGCTGGATTATCCAGCATTTCTAAAGACAACGTATAACCGCCGGGAATAACAAAACTATGCGGGACTGAAAATGTGAATACTGAATTTTGAGGGGAGAGTTCAACAGTCTTGTTGAGAAGCGGGGTCTGGTAAATAAGTTGATATTGGATGCGGGTGTAAAAAAACCCCAATAAAGAAAAGATAAATACAGCAAGAGCAATAAAAAAAAGAACAGGGCTCTTTTTAGAAGGGACCTCACGTTTAAGAAGGATAGGCTCGTCGTTCATGAGGTATGTAAGTTAATTTATGCTATTAATTAAAAATCATTACCCTAAAAATGAATATATACTATTTCGAATTATTCGCAAATAAAATCTAAATATCAAGGAAGATAGCAAAGCAGAATGGCGGCGAGTGGATTTAAACCACTGACCTGTCGGGTATGAACCGAATGCTCTATCAGCTGAGCTACGCCGCCGTATAAATATAGGAATAGGTGTGAAATTCTACGTGAAACATAAATGAATTTCAAGCTTAATTTTCCTTATATGCTTACTTAGTTTTATGCGTAATGAAATTTGGATATTAATAGATAGGTTGGGGTTGCTGAGCGCAATTGAAGGCGGTCGAGCCTAAACTGTAAAAATAAGAATCAGCAAAACAATGATTAAAATGAGGCAGATAATATAGAAATCATTAAAATAAAAAAAATCAGCGATTTTTTCATTCGCTGTGTAATCTTCTACGATGTTCTCAGTGACAACATCGCCCGCATTTTTTAAAGCCATCACCTCGGCTTTCTTTAAGCGAAGGAATTGATCGGCGATGCGATAAGCCTGCAGCTTCTTGTCTTCAATCAAATCCATAATCTTTTTTTCTGAAACGCCAAGCAACTGAGCGCCTTCTCTCACCGAAATGTATTGACTCGTTGTCATTTGATTCTGCCAGAGGCAGCCCAAGTATCGATTTTATTCCTTTCAAAACGCCAGGAATCGCCTTGGCGGGTGGCGGGAATTTTTCCAGAATTGGCCAATTCTAAAATGGCCGGCGGGTCAATTTCTAAATATTTCGCAACCGTTTCAATGTCCAAATAATCTTCAACCATCTGGCAGCATCCCTGAAAGACAGCACCTTCAACGATATTTAATTTGGGGGTCGTAATATTGCCAGATAAAACAGAATTAGGCATCAAGACCAGCATTGTTTTGGCAACAATATCACCTCGAACCTTACCCGCCACAACAATATTATCACCGTTAATGTTGGCCTCCACAAAAGCGTTTGGTCCGATCGATAACGTCCCTCTTGTCTCCAGTGTTCCGTTAAAATTACCATTAATTTTTAAATTAACTGGGTCTTTAAATGTCAACGTGCCTTGCATTTGAGCGCTGATCTCGATGCTGCGTTCTTCGGGTTCTTTATTTTCTCGTCGATCTTTGAAAGCCATTTTGCTCTCCTTCTTTCGAAGTTAAAATCTATCTATAAAGACTAAGTTGTGTCCGTTAATTTACCGCAAGATGTTTGTATTATATATAAAAAGACTGCCGGCTCAAGATAAATTCAAGCGTTTGTTTCCTGAATTTGATGCTGGCTATAAATATTTTTAATTTCCGGAAGGATTTTGACAAATGTTTCAACCAAATACGGTTCAAAATGTTTTCCTGATTGACTTTTAACTTCCTCCACCGCTTTTTGAAACGGCCATGGCTGTTTATAAGGTCGTTGAGAAGTCAGCGCATCAAAGACATCACAAATTCCACAAATCCGGCCCACCATCGGAATTTGGTTTTCCTTGATATGGTTTGGATATCCCGACCCGTCCCACTTTTCATGATGAGTCAACGCGATTGTTTCGGCCATTTTCATAAATGCGGAACGGCTGCCGCCTAATAATTTGGCGCCGATCGTGGTGTGGGTTTTCATAATTTCGAATTCTTCGGTAGTTAATTTTCCTGGCTTAAGCAAAATACTGTCAGGAATTCCTAGTTTCCCAATGTCATGTAAAGGGCTTGTTGTTAACAGTAAATCGACTTGACCATTGTTCATTCCCGTGGCGCGGCCCAGGCATGTCGCATACTGACTCATTCGGACAATATGCTCACCGGTTTCTTGATCGCGGAATTCGGCAGCTCTGGCTAAACGGTGAATAACATCTAATCTCGTATCGTGTAATTCTAGTGTGCGTTCGTTTACTTTTTCTTCCAATATTCTGTTTTGATCCCATAATGCCTTGTCCAGCATTCGAACTTCCAGCAAATTCCGAATACGCAGCAAAACTTCAAAACGATCATACGGTTTGTGAATGAAATCTCGCGCACCGGCTTCGAGAGACCGAAGTTTGACCTGCGCATTTTCCTCCTCTGTAACAATTAAAATTGGAAGATAACTACTTGGTTTCAATTTTTTTAATTCATCAATAACTTGGAAGCCGTTTAAAAACGGCATATTGATATCGAGAAGAATTAAATCGGGTTTAAATTTTTGGTAGGCTTGACAGGCATCCCTTGGATCCATAAGACTGCGATAATTAAGGTATCCTGCTTTTTTAAGCATGTCCTCAAGCATCCGGACACTGATAATGTCGTCGTCAATGATTAGGATTGGGGCATTTAAAATTTGATTTTCTAAAATCATACATGCTTATTTTAGAATAAATAAATTTTATGCCCAACAAAATGTAAATTATTTTTCAGATAGTTAAATTTTTAAAATTAGATAACTTTTGTAACGATGAATAATCGGTGAGATCGCAATGAATTGGTGTTGCGGTGACATATCCATGATGCAAAGCATACGTATCAACATCTAAATTTTTTTTCGGCGGCGGCATACGGCCGGTCATCCAATAATAATTGCGCAGATTAGGGTCAGTGCGTTTACGGAAAGATCCGTGGATAGGAATTAATCCTTGACGGGTGACTTTTATCCCTTTAATTTGTTTGGAAGGAATGGCGGGAACGTTTACATTAAGGAACGTTCCCGGTGGCAAATTGGCTTTAGACAAAAATTTGGCTAATTTAAAACCAATTTGTGCGGCGGGGTTAAAGTTTGGGTTAACAAAAGTCGCCAGAGAAATGGCCATGGAGGGAATTCCTAGCAAAGCCGCTTCCCTTGCGCCGGCGACGGTTCCGGAATAAAATACACTGCAGCCATCGTTGGCGCCGCAATTAATTCCAGAGACAACTAAATCCGGTTTGCGTTTCAAAATAACACTGACGGCAAACTTCACGCAATCTGCCGGCGTACCGCTGATGCCATACCCTTTAAATTCTGCATGCCGATTAATTTTTGAAAAGCAAATCGGATGAGAAAGCGTGATTCCATGCCCAACGGAGCTTCTTTCAGTATCAGGTGCCACGACCGTGACCTTGCCCAATTTTTTTAACGTTTCATATAAGGCTCGAATGCCGTCCGCATAAATGCCGTCATCGTTGGTCAATAAAATTTCCATAGAATGTCTTTGTTTTTTATATTTAAAATTTCAATGAGCATTAACCTATCATAATCTGTCAATTTATTCAAACGCCCGGCGAATTATTTGGAAACTAAAAATAATGTTCAAACTCCAGAATCCACTTAAGTGTTCCATTAGGAGCGGCATCCGACACGCCGAATAGATAGCCGACGTCATATTTAATGTTATTTCCCAATTTTCCATAAAAAGCCGGGCCGACGCGATGCGTTTGTTCATTAAAATCCTTCCCTTCATTTAATCCGCCAAAATCAGCATGATACTCGAAGCCTGGCTCAAAATATTGATTCAACCGATACCGGCTTGACCAGGCAAACCCGCCGTCGGTTTCATTAGTATGGCCACCACCGACTTCATGATCAAAATTAAAGTTAGCGATATTCTCAAAACGGCCAATCGTTTTATCCAGCAAAATTTTCCATCCCAGATTATCAGCGTGTTTATCTTCCGTTGAAATTTCATACTCAACTAAAAAACCAATATCGACGGGATATTGTCCAGGTTCAGTGAGTTGAAATTTATTTTCCCACTCGAGTAAAGTAAACCGGAAGTTAAGGTCTTCATTATCCGCGTTACGTTTTTTTTCAACTTCACCGTAAAGCTCACTAAACCAACGGTCCGTAAATCCGTAGCCCAAGGCGTATTTTTGTTTTTGGAGATTATCTTTCTCGGCATCACGATCAAAATCAATATTACCCTTGGCCTCAATCTCTAATTCCCCTTTTGTAACGTAAGGATTATAAACTTTTAAAATGGCATCGGCATTTTTAATGTTGATTGCGCTTAGTTCGATAATAAAAAAACTAGCCAATATAAATCCTTTAACAAAAAAATTTCTCAATGAAGACATATTTTACCTTTCTAATATGTTAATGAGTGTTTATTTAACGACAATAATACCTTTAGCCGTTTTTTTGTGAAAGTCGCCAAAATAAGAATACCATCCAGATTTTAAAGGTCCGAGAAAAACGGTTATCTTTCCTTCGCCGGGAACAACTTTTTCGCGGTTTAAATCAAAACTCTCGAATTCTTCCGGTGTGGCATCATTATTTTGTATGCTAAGTTTAATTTTCTTATTGGCAGGAATAGTTAATTCTTCGGGGAGGAAGTGATGGTTCTTTATTGCTAATGTGAAAATTTGGTCTTCTGCAAAACTCGTTCGGATACTGCTTAAACATAAAGCGAATTCTACAATCCATAGAATAAACATCATTCGAAAAAATCTATTCATTTGTCTCCTTTACTATTAATTATGAAAATCATTTTCATATCTGAGGCAGAAAATTTGAACTCTATTGAGCGGTACTCCCTTCTTCACGAACTTTTAGGATTTGATCGGCATTTTTGGCAGACGCCAAAAACTTTAAAGTTATGTTTGGTAGGAATAAAACTATTTTGTTTTGCTAGTTTATCTTGCAGATCTTCGAGCGTCAAATTGTCGAGATAATTATGCTGACCGCAAACGACGCACACCAAATGATTATGATGTTCACAACCATTTTTACATTTAAATTGGCGGACGCGAAAACCAAAATCTATTTCAGCACCCGTGCCATCATCTTTAATGACCTTAATTGTTTTATAAACGTTATGGCGTCCCAAATTATTAGAATTAAGCAGTTGGTTGACTGTCATAGATTTTGTGTCTATAGGATTCGTTTTTTTCATTCAAGCTCCTACTCAGACTTAACAAATTAACTACATTTTTTGCATAACCCAAAAATCTCTAAACGGTGATTTTGCGGTAGAAAATTTTGTTCCTTCGCTAAACGGGAACTTAAATGTTGGATTTTATCGTCGAAAACTTCAAAATTGGTGTTGCATTTTGTACAGATGAAGTGAGCATGATACTCGCGGCCCACTTTACGTTCGTAACGTTTAACACCATCTTGAAAGTCAACAACATCAGCAATCCCACTATCCACAATTAATTTTAAAGTACGATATACCGTCGTATAACTTATGTCCGGATATTTTTCTTTAACTAGCCGGAAAAGATCTTCAGCGCTGATATGCTGGTCGGTTTTCAAAAAAATTTTTAAGACTAAATCTCTTTTTTGAGAATGCTTCAAACGCTTATGCGCAACATGTTTTCCAAAAATCTCTTGCTCTTGAGTCATGGAATGCATTAATAAGCCTTCTTTCAACTTATTTGCAGAGGCATCCTAACATTGCCTAAAAAATGTGTCAACATCATTTTATAAAATCATTTACTTAATTATGTTAAATGTAATATTCCGGGTCCAAAACAACTTCACGCACCAACAAATCGACAATCTTTTTGACCGCTGACTGGCTCTCTTCATTTTCCGCCAAGACTAAATCAACTCTTTCTTGCGAAAAAAGATTTTCTCCGACGTTAATGACGAAAGTTTTGTTAGGCCTGTTCAATGACTTCAACATAGACAGTTCGTAGTCTTCGATATCGGTGATACTGGTAATCAGAATTAGTCCGGAATCAGTCATAATGTGCGCAAGTTCACCGAGCTGCTGCAGATGTTCAAATTTACTTAAAATTTTGTCTTTGGAATCGTTCGTGGCTAAGGATAGCCGATTTGAAATACCAAGAAAATAAACAAACTTCCCTAAATTAAATAAGACTTCTTCCAACGCCTTAGCGATTCTCTGTTTACCAGTATCAATTTGTCCAGTGATAATAATAAAAGCTGCTTTGTGCTGGTATTTAAACGAACGGATTTCAGGAGTAATATGGCTGCGTTCCCATTCATAGTCACGCTTTTTGATATGCTGATTTAAAGTTGTTTGCTCATCAAAAACGCCGGCGAGAATAATGCCGCCGCCGGCAATCTCATAATTATCCACGATCACGAAGCGGCCGGTTTCGGTAATTTCGGTTGTAAGGTCAAAGGCAATTGGTTTCATCGTTTCAAGAACACATTCAGCAACTTCATGGCGGTCAACGTGCAGCTTGGCCGATGAGGAAAGTTCTGAGGCATTCATGACACTGATAATTTCAGCCAAGACAACCGGGACCTGTTGCGTGCCAAGTTTTAATTTATAAGTTTTTCCTTTAATAAAAGATTGTTTGCCCATCCAAAAAATATTCACCTTGAACTTTGAACTAACTAACGGCTGGCGGTCGCCGAGCCTGCACATAATCTCACCCGGGCGAATATAAATTTGTGTTTCAAGGCATACGCCGGTGCTTTGGCCAGCGAATATTTCAGTTTTAACGGGCGTATTAAAACTTTCAATAGATTTGATTTTAGATTTTTTTCCAGAAGGCAAAAAAACAACTTCTTCGCCAACTTGTCCCACGCCAGTTTCTACCCGGCCAGCAAAAATCCGGCGATCGTCTTCATCTTCGGTAAATTTATAAATATCCTGGACCGGCATGCGAAATGGCTGTTCCACTTTTGTGGAAGCCTTTTTAAAATTATCGAGCGCTTGCAAAACAGAAACATCTTTGTCCCAGGGCATTTTAGAAGAAAGCGAAACAATATTATCACCTTCCCGTGCGGCGATTGGAATCACACTTGCAGGAACAAGATTAACTTCCTTAAGGAACTGGAGGTATTCTTTTTTGATCTGTTCAAAGGTTTCTTGACGGTAATCAACCAAGTCCATTTTATTTATACAGACGGTTACGTTCCTGATTCCCAGAAACGAAAGCATATAACCGTGCCGCTTGGAATTCTCACGAATGCCTTCAAACGCATCGATCACTAAAAGCGCGGCTTCAGCGCGTGCGGCGCCGGTAATCATATTCTTTAAAAATTCAATGTGCCCCGGCGCATCAATAATAATGTAATCGCGTTTGGCTGACTTAAAAAAGGAGCGCGCGGTGTCGATTGTGATCCCTTGGGTTTGCTCATCCTTCAAGGCATCAAGCAAAAAGGCATATTCAAAAGGCTTGGCTGTGCGGCGGCAGCGTTCCTGAACTTCCTCAAGTTTACCTTTGGGTAGCGACCCTGTGTCTGCGAGCAGACGGCCGATCAACGTGCTTTTCCCATGATCCACATGCCCGACGATAACAACATTCATTTGTTCACGCTGGTTGATACTCATTACATGTACCCTTCCCGCCGAAGCGTTTCTAATCCTCCGCCGTCTTCTTTGTCTTGCGCACGGCCGGAACGCTCGGCGATGTTAGCGAATTTCCCTGAACGTAATTCTTCAATAATATCCGAAACATTTTTCGCGGTTGATTCAACCGGAGTCGTGCAAGGATAGCACCCTAACGATCGGTAACGTTTTCCATTCCCTTGATCAAAATAAAGTGAAGTAATAGGAATTTTTTCACGCTCGATATATTCCCAAATATTTAATTCGGTCCAATCTAAAAGCGGATGGATCCTGACATGAGTTCCCGGCGCGAAATCGGTTTTGAATTGATTCCAAAGTTCAGGCGGCTGGTCACCGACATCCCAGTCACTGTTTCGGTCACGCGGCGAAAAATAACGTTCTTTAGAACGGCTCCCTTCTTCATCCGCTCGGGCACCGACAATAACACCGGTGTAAGGTTCTTTGTTGGGATCTAATTCATATTTTCCACTACTATGATTTAACCGGTAACGCGGCCATTCGCCAGATAACGTATGTTTTAAGGCATCCGTCTTTAAAGCCTTGCAGCAACCAATGCGATCCAGTGCTCCATCGGGAAAAGTTCTTTTGGCTTCGAGCGCGGCTTTATTTTGACCGACAATCATGTTCAATTTCCATTTGATGGCCAGCTCGTCACGATATTTGATCATTTCCGGAATTTTATAGCTGGTATCAATATGCACCAGCGGAAAAGGAACGTGACCCAAGAAAGCCTTGCGGGTCAGCCACAAAAGGACCGTGCTGTCTTTGCCAATTGACCAAAGCATGACGAGACTTTTAAATTCCCGGAACGCCTCGCGCAAAATAAAAACGCTCTGCGCTTCTAAACTTTCTAATTTATCCATTTGACGGTTCATCTTTAACCTTTATTTTTTCGTCGGGCGGTTGGGATTATTGTGCAAACCGCATTCTTTTTGCTGAGCTTCTTCCCACCACCAGCGGCCCGCGCGAATATCTTCGCCGGGCTTAATCGCCCGCGTGCAAGGCGCGCAACCGATACTGGCAAATCCCTGAGCGTGAAGCGGGTTGACATCGACTTTATTTTTTTTAATATATCGTCGAACCTGATCGAGCGTCCAATCCACTAGCGGATTAATTTTTATTTTTTTATTTTCACCGTCCCACTCAAATGTTTGCAAATCAGAACGCGTGACCGATTGTTCCCGTCGTAAACCGGTTATCCAGGCATCAACTTGAGATAAGGCGCGCTTTAAAGGTTCAACTTTCCGAACACCGCAGCAAAGCTTGCGGTTCTCAACGCTTTCATAAAATAAATTGATGCCTTTTTCTCTGACCATACTTTCAACGGCTTTGGTGTCAGGATAATAAATTTTATAATTTAAGGTGTAACGTTTTTGAGTTTTGGCTAGAAGTTCGTAGGTTTCAGGAAATAACCTTCCAGTGTCTAAAGTAAAGATTTCGATGGGGGGAGCGTTTTGGGCAATCATATCGGTTAGAATCTGATCTTCCTCGCCGAGACTTGAGGCAAAATTGACTCGTGAACCAAATTCTTTGACGGCAAACTGCAAAATTTGCGGTGCTGAGAAGCCTTTGGTTTTTTCTCTTAAATCTTGAATTCGTTGTTGGAAATCCATCGAGAAAATCCTTTAAATTTGTAGATAATAACTATGCTATAGAATTTTCTTTTGTCAATAAAATCTTTAAACGTTAGCGAGCGATAATTGCCTTTCCTTTACGTCGGATTTTGTAACGGCCAAACGTTTGATGTGGTCAACTATTTTGGCGCTTCCAGAGGGCATCGCATAACGATCGAAATCTTTTATTTTGACCCAACAGTGGGTGTCATCAATTTTTGGCCATACTTTGAGCTCACAATTAAACACATGTAACTTGACCCGGAATTCAGTATAAAAATGCTGCAAATCAAGCCAATGGGCGGCTTTCGTTACCTGAACGTTGAGCTCTTCTTTGATTTCGCGTTTTAAAGCATCGCTTAAACTCTCATTGGCCTCAACTTTTCCGCCGGGAAATTCCCACAAATCCGCAAGCAATCCTTTGGCTGGACGTTTTTGAATAAAATACGCGCCATCTTTTTTAATAAGGGCAATGACCGCATGAATTTCTTTTAAAACTTTTTTCTTAGGCGTCGGGATAATTTCTTGAATTCCTTTTAGATACGCGGCGCAGTTGTTTTTGATTGGGCAAAGAATACAAAGCGGTTCTTTATTCCGGCAGACCAATGCGCCTAATTCCATTAAGGCTTGATTAAAAAAACTCATTTCTTTCTGTGGCATGACTGTTTCCAAGAACTTTAAAATTGTTTCATCCTGCGATGGATCAGCCAGACCTTTAATCGCCAGATATCGCATGACAACCCGACGGACATTGGCATCGATTATCGGATGCCTTTTATCAAAAGCTATACTTAAAACCGCACCAACTGTATAAGGACCAAAGCCAGGTAATTTACGCAGTGCCTGAGGCTCGTCAGGCAGTTTGCCTTTAAATTCTTGGCAAACAATTTGAGCAGCACGATGAATATTTTTCGCCCGCGAGTAATATCCTAACCCTTGCCATTGTTTTAAAATTTCTTCAGTTGAAGCTTGAGAGACCGCTTCAACCGTCGGCCACATTTTTGTCCAGCGTTCATAATAAGGAATGACCGTCGCCACCGTTGTTTGCTGGAGCATGATTTCGGATATCCAGATTTTATACGGATCTTTGGTTTTACGCCAAGGCAGATCGCGGGCGTTGGTTTTATACCATTTCAATAAATTCTGAGAAAACATCAGGGATTGGGCCATTTATTTATGTTTTAGCAAATCCATAAAAAGTTCAGGGATTTTGGAGTGTTGTCCCACTGGAATGGTTGTATGAAAAGTGACATTCGGATACCGCCGCTGTGCTTCCTTAATAATCCTAGGAATATCTTGATCAACGTGCTTACCAGCATTAAGAAAATTTAACAAGACCGTTACATGTGTTGCGCCCTTTTGAAGGCAGTGGTTAATTCCGTCGGGAATGCTCGGCTTATCAATTTCGAGAAAGGCATATTCAACGATAGCAGGATCTAATTTTGTTTTTAGCTTCTGGCAAAGCGCAATAACTTCCTGTTTTGTTTTGGGAGAATGACTTCCGTGGGAAATGACAAGAATTGCGTCCATTATTTCAAACCTAAAACTTTTAAAGGAAATTCCGAATGACGCATGGTGATGGTTTTTCCAAAAGGAAAAGGGGAATTTAAATGCGCGCCGTCAATAAAGACCACTCCGTTACGCATTAAAGACACAACTTCGATTGGGTCTTTTAATATTAACGCGCTGCCTTTTAATTGATAACGAAAATGGTTTCCTTTATACAATTCTCTCGGGCGATATTGAATGGCTTGTGAATTAATAGGTAAAATTTTTCCACCCGCCGAATGGATGGCGCCAGATGACCCAGCCGCTGTTGCCACCCAAATTCCGGAGCTTCGCTGTTCTTCTCTTATCCTGTGAACGGACAGATAATAACGGCTCATCGCCGCCGGGTTAGCATGGCAAATTAGGATATCATTTAATACATTAATTTGGATTACCCGTTTATCAAATTCCAAATCCACTTTAATCCGGTGTAAATTTTGTTCGACGATTTTGCCATTGAGAATTTTCTGCAACATCTTTTCAAAATTTAAACTGGTTGTAGAACAAAAGCGTCCGACGCTATTTTGCGGATCTGAATTGATTCCAAGAATGGACTGCCTTCGCAAACCGCGGGCAGCTTCCAAAAAAGTTCCGTCTCCGCCAACCGTTAGAACTAAATCATAAGGTTCATAATTTATCTGATGACCACGGCAACGCTTGGCGTAAGAAATATTATATTTCTTTAGAACAGCTTCAACTACATTTAAAGAACGGTAATGGGCATTATGAGATGCCAGGAATTGCTTGATTTGCGATGCGGGAAATTTTTTCTGTTTGTTATATAACGAACTCTTCCGGTCGAGGAAATAAACAGTATAGGCGCTGCGTTTATAAACTAATAAACATCGTTTGGGCTTCATGGCTTATCTTTGTGGACACTTTTTAAAGGAACAAACTCAATGGATTGTGTAAGCTGGCGATAAGAAGCAAAAATCTGATCAGCCCCTTTTAAGAATTTTCTCGGCAATGAAGTTTCTAGCGCAAAACATCTAAGGCCTGCGCTTTTAGCCGATTGGATACCGAAAGGAGCATTTTCAATTACAACGGTTTCGTGCGGCGATATCTTTAAATGCTGGACTGCTTTTCGATACGGCTCTGGGTCAGGCTTCCCATAACGAACATCATTTCCCGTAATGGTCACAACAAAAAGACCGTAAATTTGTTTCGGTAAAATTCGTTCTACTTCTGGACGGGAGGTTCCAGTGACTAATGCCAAACGAAATCCTGTCCTGTTCAAAGATCTTATATAACTTCTTGCGCCACTGATAAAGCGATGACGAACAATTTTTTGAAACAATTTTTCCTTCTTCTCTAAAATCTCTCTTGCGCGGCTTTGACTGAATAGTTTTCCATATTTCTTAAAGATTTCCGCAACACTAACAATACCTTTTTGCCCCTCGCGGCAATAAATATCAAAATGTGTGACGGAAATCCCCTCTTCCTGAAATACTCTCAGCCAAGCGCGGTAATGATAAGGCATTGTATCGGTAATGACACCGTCCATATCAAAAATAACGGCATTAACTCTAAAAAGCTTTTTTGACATGATAACGATTATAGGCGATTCAATATAAAAAACAAGCGACGTCATGAATTTGAATCACGGATGGAATTGAGGAAGAAATTAAAAATTAATTGAGAACCAACGGTGAGATTACTAGTCCTTACTAAAATGGTCTTTTGGAAAACTAAATTTTTTGGTGCGGCGTTGTTTTTGAAGACGACCTTGTAAGTCATTATTGATGTTCACTTCTGGAGCATCTACTGATGCTTTAAAACCTTGATGGTTAGTACTGGTTGGAGATTGGATGCCGCCGTTAAGAGGTGCTTTTTTCAAAGATTCTTCCAAGTTAGTTGGAGGTTGAAATTTGCCGCTTATATCCATACCTTCGTCTAAGTCACTTGTCAACTTTATTTGCGGTGCTTGAAAACGGCTTTGGGGAAGTTTTCGATTTGGATCTTTTACAACATTAGGCAGATTAATCGGTGCAGGCGGCTGTTCATCAGAAACCTCTTTCTCAGCTTCTAGTTCGGCCAAAAATGCTTTGCGTTCTTCGGGGTAAGACTCTTCCCAAGAGAAACCATATTCCTGTTCAAAACGTTTTTGATTTAAGAATGACAGCCCTTGCATGGATTGAATTTGAGGGGAAGTTTGTTTACTTATACTTGGATCGGCGAAAAGGAGCTTAACTGAAAATAAAAGTCCACAACCGCTCATCGCCAAGATCAACAAGTTTTTTAATTTAAGCTGATTAAATTGGGTTGATTGCATTTTACGAAGATTTTATAACCGTTTCATGGGAGAACTGCACTTAAAGTATAGCACACGATAGGCAAGTTGGGCAGGGAAAGGCTAAATTTGCTTTGCTATATAAAAATCAATCAGTGATGTGATGTTTAATGACTTTTCCGTCGACCATGTAAATGATATCTTCGCAAATATTGGTCGAATGATCAGCAACTCTCTCCAAATTCTTAGCAACTAAAACTAGATCAATAATCCGTTCAACGGATGACTGATCTTCAACTTTGCAAGCCAATAATTCCATAAAAATTTCATGGTCTAGATCATCGACTTCGTCATCCCGCTTGCAGACCTCATAAGCTAATTTTGAGTCTTTAGTAACAAAGGCATTAAGACTATCGCGCAGCATTCCTTGCGCGGCTTCCGCCATTTTAGGGATGTCGATTCGTAACTTTAAAGGCGGCACTTTAATTAAATCTAATGTCCGCTGGCCAATATTCACAGCCAAATCACCAATTCTTTCCAGGTCATTATTAATTTTTAAAGTCGATGTAATAAAGCGTAAATCTCCTGCGGTCGGCTGATAAAGTGCCAGAAGTTTTAAACACAAATCATCAATTTCAATTTCAAGCATGTTGATTACATCATCGGACTTAATTACTTTATAAGCTAATTCTGAATTGCGGTCGATCAATGCTTTAATTGAAGTGCTGATGCTCTCTTCAACCAATCCGCTCATGCGTAAAAGTTTTTCTTTAAGATGATTGAGCGCCTCGTCAAAATGTCTTTCCATAATTATTTCCTTGCTGTAATTATAGCTTAAAGTTTAAAGTATACGATTTTCAATTTCATTTTTTTAATAATGCTTAATCAATGATACACAAGGCATCAAAATACTAACCAAAACGCCCAGGAATATAATCATTAACGCCGTGTGCGAGTTTCAATAAAGCAAACCTTTGAGTTTCAAAAGATCACGGTTTAATTCCAAGTTCAAAAAGATACCACAGGTATTTACGAATAAGGCGGTTGCTCAAATGCCACAGGCGCCCTCCTTTCGTTTTGGGTTACTTTAGTCAGTTCCCATTTTAGCGTTAGGAGGGTTTCTTTTTTACTTTATTCAGGAAAAACTCGCACACGGCGTTAATTGTTAAATAAATATTATGATTTAATTAAAAAATTTAATGTTTGGATAGGAATTTAGCTAGGACAAACAGGAAGGAAAATTGAAAAAGTAGAACCAGCTTGAGGCTCGCTTTCAACCGAAACTTTGCCTTGATGCAGTTGAACAATATGTTTGACGATAGAAAGTCCTAAGCCCGTGCCGCCAAGCTCTCTTGAACGGCCGCGGTCGACTCTGTAAAAACGTTCAAAAATACGTGGCAAATGTTCAGACTCAATGCCAATGCCCGTATCCTTAACATCAATTTGAATAAAACCATTTTGTTGAATACTGTTAATGATGATAGAACCGCCCGGGGGAGTAAATTTGATGGCGTTATCGATTAAATTAAAGAAAACTTGTTCTATTTTATTCCGGTCAGCCAGAATAGAAGGTAACTCTCGCGCCAGCTTTAAATGAATATTCAGTTTTTGATTCTCAAAACGTTCTTTATATAAGTTGAGTATCGCTTCCAAAAATGCATTCACAGAAATCTTTTCACGGTTTAATTTAACTTCACGCGACTCAATAGCTGATAAACTTAACAAATCATTCACTAAATTTTCCAAACGTTCCGTATGCTTAGCGATGATCTCTAAGAATTTAATTGCGCTCCCTCGATCATTAATCGCCCCTTCTTTCAAGGTCTCAACAAATCCTTTAATTGTAGTTAAAGGCGTTTTAAGCTCATGAGAAACGTTTGCGACAAATTCTGAACGCAATCGGGCCAGCTTTTTAAGTTCAGTAATATCATGAAAAACCGCAACGACACCCAAAAGATAGCCTGACTCTAAAACAACCGATGAAACCTGAACACTAAAATGCGTTTCTTCCGGTGAAATAATGGTTAGTTCCCGCACCAGTGAACTTTTTGTGGCCATGGCCTCTTTAATAAAAGAATTAATCTCCTGATGTCGGATGACTTCCCAATACGGCCGGCCGATTGTTTCACGTGAACGCAGTTCAAGCATCGTATAAACCGGCGCATTCAAAAGCAAAATGCGTTCATCTTTTCCAACGACAATAACGCCCTCAATCATGCTGGAAACAATCGCTTTAATTTCGCTTTTGTCGCGGATTGTTTCTTTAACCCGGTTTTGCAACTCGATAGACATCTGATTGAGATTATCGGCCAACTCGCCAAATTCATCTTTATGACTTAAGCGAATATGCTCCTGAAAATTTCCTTGAGCCAAATTTTCGATGATTTTCTTAATTTCTTGTATGGGTTTTTGGAAAATTCTCCAGGAGGCAAAACTAACCGCGCAGGTCAGCAGGACACCGAAGATTATTAAGACAGGGTAATTTGAAAACGAAGGTTGTATAAGTAAAACGAAGATTAAAATTCCAAATTGGATAACAACAAGGTTAATAAAAAATAAATTACGTTGAACCTTATTCATCGGAGTCTTCCAACTCTTTAAAACGATAACCAACACCACGCACTGTCTCAATCAAATCTGCCGCGTCATCCAATTTTTTACGAAGGGCGCGGATATGTACATCAACCGCCCGGTCAACAATATACTTCCCGTCCTTCCAAACCTTATCCATAATTTGATCGCGGCTAAAAACCCGACCTGGGTAACGGGATAAAAATTCCAAGATATTAAATTCAATGGTCGTTAAATCAATTGACCGGTCTTTATAGGTGATCTTATGTTTCGGTAAATCTATTTTTAAGAATCCAATTGCGCGGACTTGGTCAGGCATGGCCTTTTCTGACAACCGGCGCATCACAGCTTTAATACGGGCATTAAGAACTTTGGGGCTGAAAGGTTTCGTAATGTAATCATCGGCACCTAACTGCAACCCGACGACAACATCGGCCTCTTCACTCTTGGCGGTTAAAAAAATAATCGGTATTTTACTGCTCTTGGGATCTTGTTTAATGATACGGCAGGTTTCTAAACCATCTATGCCTGGCAACATCAAATCTAAAAGGACAAGCTCGGGCGTTTCTTTGCTTATAATTTCTAAGGCCTCTTCACCACTCGCCGCCGAAATCACATGATAACCTTCGCGCTCAAGATTATATCGAACCAACTCAATAATGTCTTTTTCATCCTCGATGATTAAAATCTTTGCTTTGGCCATATTTTTCCTCACACCTAAATTAAATGCAACTGTTCGATATAATACTACAAACACCTGAATCAGAAAACAGTTCTCAAGTGAATTCAATTCAGATTTAAATTTTATGATGCTGAATCGCTTTGCCCTCAACCATGAATATCACGTCTTCCCCAATGTTCGTTGAAAGATCAGCGATGCGTTCCAGATTGTGAGAAATCCTGATCAAATGTAAAGCCCGTTCAATTGTGGTCACATCGGAAATCATGTAGGTTAAAAGTTCGCGAAAGATTTGCTCAGCTAAACGGTCCACTTGCGAATCCCGGCCGCAGACATTTTTAGATAAGGAAGCGTCCTCGTTGATAAAAGCATCGATGCTGTCTTTTACCATCCGGACAGTTAATTCAGCCATTCGCGGGATATCAATAAGCGGTTTTAGAAGCGGTTTGGAAATTAAAAAAAGACTGCTTTCGGCAATATTCACACCATGGTCCGCCATGCGTTCCAAATCTTTATTGATTTTATAAATCATCATAACGGTGCGCAGGTCTTTGGCCTTTGGTTCATACTGCGCCATCAAATGGATACACATTTCTTCGAGTTCCGAATCATAGGCATTAGCTTTGATTTCATCTTTGTAAATAACAGCATCCAATAATTCTTTTTCTCTATTCAAAAGCCCTTTAATGCTTTTATCAATTAAATTTTCAACAAGCGTGGCAGAGGTGATCAGTTCTTTTTTAAGTGCGTTTAGTTTGACGTCGAGCATGGATTCTCCTTTTAAGAGTAACGCTACTCTTTACTTCATAAATAATCTTAACCAAATTTTCCCGTCAAATAAGCTTCCGTGCGTTTGTCCTTTGGAACTGTAAACATTTTTTCGGTGTTGCCGAATTCAATGAGCTCTCCTAAGTACAAAAACGCAGTAAAGTCTGAAACGCGGGCGGCTTGCTGCATGTTGTGGGTGACAATGATAATGGTGTAATCATTTTTCAATTCAAAAATTAATTCTTCAATCTTTGCTGTTGCGCCCGGATCCAAGGCTGAACAAGGTTCGTCCATTAAAATAACTTCCGGCCCGATAGCCAACGCCCGGGCGATACAAAGACGCTGCTGCTGCCCGCCGGAAAGCGCCAAAGCCGATTTGGAAAGATGGTCTTTGACCTCATCCCATAACGCCGCGCGCTTAAGACTTTTTTCGACAATTCCATTTAAAGTATCTCTGTCTTTAATGCCGATAATCTTTAATCCATAAACGACATTTTCATAAATGGATTTTGGAAACGGCGTTGATTTCTGAAAGACCATGCCGATCCGTCGGCGCAGTGCGACCACATCGGTATCGCGATTGTAAATATCTTTACCGTCAATTAATATCTCGCCTTCCATTCGGCTGCTGGGGATCAGATCATTCATGCGGTTAAAAGTCCTAATCAGTGTAGATTTACCACATCCGGAAGGACCGATAAGCGCGGTCACCTTTTTACTGGCGATATCAATTGAAATGTTCGATAAGACTTTGAGCTGGCCATAATAAAAATTTAAATTCTTAACCGCTATTTTGACCGCATCCGGTGCCGTTGTTTTGGAGTCTTCTTTCTGAGTCTTCGGTGTGGCAAAAACGGGGTTGGCTTTATTTGCAGTTGACAATTTTTTTTCTTCTGTTTTATTCATGGTTAAACCTCATTATCGTTTGCCTGATGAAATTTTGAGCTGCCGGGTCACGAAAAAATTCGCCACAATGTTGATTAAAAACACGATAAGAATCAAAACCAGCGCACCAGCCCAGGCTTGCCGGTGCCAGTCATCAAAAGGAGAAATGGCGTATGAAAAAATTTGCAGAGGCAAAGCAGCAATCGGCTGCATCAAAGATGAATGCCAGAACCGGTTTCCAAACGCGGTAAAAAGTAGCGGAGCTGTTTCGCCGGCGATTCTCGCCAAAGAAACCATGATGCCGGTCACAATGCCGCCGCTGGCAACGGGCAAAACAATATCTAAAATCACTTTCCATTTCGGCGCCCCCAATGCCAATCCAGCCTCGCGTAATGCCTCCGGAACCATTTTTACAAAATTTTCAGTTGTTCTGGTTATCATCGGAATCATCATAATCCCTAAAGCCATTCCACCGGAGACCGCGGAAAAAGTTTTCATCGGTAAAACAAAAACCGCGTAAGCAAAAATTCCATAAACAATCGATGGAATTCCATTCATGACATCCGCTAAAAATCGGACAATATAAGCGAAACGGTGATTGGCATATTCACTTAAATAAATTCCAGCGCCTAACCCAATCGGCACTCCAACGCAAAAAGCGACTGCTAAAAGAATAAGCGTTCCTACAATCGCATTGGCCATTCCTCCGCCGGCTTCTCCGACGGGTTTCGGCAAATGCGTAAAGAAATCCAAATTAATCGAACTCATTCCTGTAGAAAGCAAATGAAAAAGAATACTAAAAAGAAAAATTAAAACACATATCGCGCAAACCGGAAGAACCAGCATAACCACGGAATCAACAACCCGCCGCTGCTGCCGTGTCTTTTGAAACGAACTTTCAATGCGTTCATGAATCGCTTTGTCGCTAAATACGTCGAGCGTGAACGTAGTTTCACTCATAATAAATTCCTTTAAGCTTTGGCTAAAGTCGGATTTGATTTTGACGTCACGGACCAAATCAAAAGTCGGGCCACGACATTAACCACAATTGAAACGACTAACAACACCAATCCAATTTCCATTAAAGCTGATTGATATAATTTTGTTGTTGCTTCTGCAAATTCATTGGCAATAACACTGGCTAACGTATAACCAGGAGAAAATAACGATGCTGAAATTTTAACGTTATTGCCGATGATCATGGTCACCGCCATCGTTTCTCCGATTGCCCGTCCTAACGCCAAAATAATGCCGCCTAAAATTCCTGGTTTGCCATAACTTAAAATAATGCCGCGCAATGCTTCCCATCGCGTTACGCCCAATGCGTACGCGGCTTCTTTATAAACTTGAGGGACTGCTAAAATAACTTCTCGCGAGACAGAAATAATAAATGGAACAATCATGATCGCTAAAATCACGCTGGCCGAAAGAATTCCGACGCCATAATTAGGTCCATGAAAAAATGGTAAGAACCCAAAACATTTTCCTAGAAAAGGTTGAACATGCAGACGCATAATTGGAACTAAAACAAATATGCCCCACAACCCATAAATGACACTGGGGATCGCAGCCAAAAGATCAATCAGCATCGAAACAATTTTACGGATTTGGACTGGCGCGTATTCAGCTAAATAAATCGCCGCGCCCAAACCGATTGGGATCGCCAGTAAAAGTGCAACGATCGATGATACGATCGTCCCAAAAATAAAAGGCAGTGCACCGAAATTATCAAAAACCGGGTCCCAGGTCTGCGTGATCAAAAATTGTAAACCGAATTTTTGTAAAGAAAGTTCGGATGTTTTGAATAATTCAAAAAATATTCCACCGACGATAAGTAAAATCAGGCAAGGAAAAATACTAAGAATTCTTTTAAAAATAATATCGCCGGTATCGTGTCTGGTCATAATTAGTAAACTTAAAAACGTTAAAAAAAAATAGATTTAACGCGAATCATCGCAGATTACACACCGATTATCGCAGATATTAATTGAAATCTGCGTGTATATATGTGCCATCCGCGAGGATCCGCGTTAAAAAAGTTTTCAACACTATTTAACTTGATCAAGTTTAGCGTCAATCATACTAACGACGGCTTTAGGTAACGGGGCGTAATACAAAGCTTCAGTGTACTTTTGTCCATCGTGAATCGCCCAGCGGATAAATTCCACAATGGCTTTTCCTTTAACGGCGTCATCCATTTTCTTATAAATCAAAAGCCAGGTAAACCCACTGATTGGATAAGCAGCGGCATTTGCGCTGTTGACCAATGACACCCGGAAATCAGCCGGGATAGTGACACCTTCAGCAGCTTTTGAAATACTTTCCAACGAAGGTTCAATAAATTTACCAGATTGATTTTGAACATAAGCATATCCAAGATCATTTTTAATGGCATAAGAAAATTCCACATAACCAATGCTTCCATCGGTTTGTTTAACCAGCCCAGCCACGCCTTCGTTACCTTTACCACCTAATCCCGTCGGCCAATTGACCGAAGTTCCTTTACCAACTTTTGATTTCCATGCGCCGCTGACATTGCTAAGGTAATCGGTAAAAATATAAGAAGTCCCGCTTCCATCAGAACGATGAATGACGACAATCGCCTGGCTGGGTAGTTTAACGTCGGGATTAGAAGCTTTAATCCGTGCATCGTTCCAATCTGTAATTTTTCCCAAGAATATATCAGCGATAACATCGGGCGTTAACTTCAAGCCTTTTTCAACACCGGCAACATTGTAAGTTACGACAACAGCTCCCATGACCGTTGGGATATGATAGATCCGGCCCGGAGCTTCGGCTAACTGTTCTTGAGTCATTGGCCCGTCGCTGGCACCGAAATCAACGGTCTTAGCCGTGATTTGTTTAATGCCGCCGCCGGAACCTATTGATTGATAATTAAAACGCACTTCGGGATTGATTTTCGAATAAACATCGAACCATTTTGAATAAATCGGATACGGAAAAGTAGCGCCCGCGCCATTAATTAAAACCGGCGCTGCCATCACGTTCGTGGCCACGGCAAGTAACATAACAGTAGCTAAAATTTTTTTAAACATCGATACCTTCTCCCTTTTTGATGAGTTTTTTTATTGTGATCGACTTAAAAATTTTCACTGAAACGTTAGAATTTGAAATTGAAATCAGTTTGAACCAAACTCTCTGGCGCCTTGGTGGTCTTTCGGCGTTCCGTGCGGTAATAATCAATCACAAAGCTTACGTTTTTAGCTAAGCCAAGTTCCAAGATGCTTTCATACCCTTTGACATCCGTTGCACCGCCATAAAAATCTGAATCAGGCAAGGCATCAAGCCAAGCATCTCTGGCAATTGATTTATAGGCACCCGTAATTTTCCAGGCACCAGCTGAACTTACGGTTGAATTCCCCATATAGGCCCCAAACATATAAGCGATATCTTGCTTTTCAGGTGATGGATTGTTTAAGTATTCGCCAAAAATACCAACTCTAGGGACATACAATATAGGAAGAGCTTCACCGAATGGATCGTTCAGCCCTAACTCGACGCCTACTTCCGGTGAAGAATAATGATATACATATTGGCTGGCCGCGTTTGTTGTGTTGGTTGTAGGACTCGAGCGGTTGGCCAATAAATTTTTATCAACATTATCCAAGCCGTTCCAAGTACCAACCAGTTTATAATCAGCTTTTTCTCCCAACTTACCTTTGATGCCGCCCTGGATAACATACATAAACGGATCATCGGTAATTGAGGCACTTTCACTGAGTTGAAAAGCGGCCGCGGTTAAAAAGGGATTGATATAATCGTTGAGTTTATAATTTAACTGAATAGCACCGCCGTCAGGCGTGATGTCTGAGTCCCACAGGAATTCCATAGGTTCCCAAATGGGATTTTTCATTTTACCGCCGGTTAGTTTCATATAATCGTTGGGCGAATATTCGGCGTAAGCATAGTTCAAAACAACATTGCCTTTGGCAAAGGTACTCCCGAAAGACTGATTGTTTGACCGAGGATTACCGCCGTCACTGGCGAGACCAGCAGCCACTTTAACCTTGTCATTGATTTTAGTTTCAATGCCTAAACGATAACGGATGCGTCCCCGGTTACGTTGTACGTCCGTGCTGTCGTTACGCAATGAATATTCATGACGTAAACGGAAATCACCGTTTAATTTCATATCTTGCACCCATTGCGGGAGATCAGATTTCATATTGGCTTCCCGAATGTTTTTTTCATCATAAACAATTTCACCTTTAATTTGGTCGGCTTCTTTTTCAGTCAGGATTCCTTTTTCAATGAGTTTATTTATTAAGGAATCAACCTGTGTGGTTGCCGCAAAACTGCATTGCGTAAAAACCAGTCCAGCAATAACGAAGATGCTTACTAAACCTTTTTTTCTCATTACCTTTTCTCCTCCTGTGTGTGCAGCTGTTATGAAACTAGGCAGTTTAAACTTATTTGTATATCAAAATTAAAACTCTTAAAGCCGATTAGAGTTTTAAGTTGGGAAGAAATTAAATTTTCTCTACAAATTCAGGGTAAGTCTAAATTCAGCAGATTAAATCCGTATTAACCTAAAATTAAGATTTGGTAAATTAATATTAGTTTAGCTGTGATTAACAAGAATTACACTAAAAGTATATAGATAATTATTAATTTATTGTAAAAGCAAGGTTAATTTTGGGTTAAGAAACGAAATTTGAATAAATGCACGAAGGGAATACGATTACGAGGGCATTTTGGTGGAGTTTAGTCTAATTCACCTTTTTTAAGATAATTTCATCTCATTTCCTTTACTTAAAATTTAAAAAATACTTAGAAACAATCGAACCTATAAAAACTAGCGCTATTCCTAAGATATTACTTAAAACCACATTCATGAGAGCCAATTTTATCTCACCATCGCGGATCAAATTAAAAGTTTCCAGCGAATAACTCGAAAAAGTCGTAAATCCACCCAGCACGCCGATAAAAAGGAAAATGCGCATATTTGGGGAAATAAATCCGGCTTGAAACAGTTCCCACAGAACGCCGATAATAAAAGACCCTAAAAGATTGACCGCCATTGTGCCCCATGGAAAAATTACCGCTGAAAAGCGGTAAACCGCTCCGCTTAAAACATAACGAAAAACAGTACCCAACCCACCACCCAATACAAGATAAAAAAACTTTAGCATAAATTTGCCTGATTAAAAATCAAGGCCTATTTCAACTAAAGAGAATAGGCCTTGATAAAAATTTAAACAAACCGCTTATTTAATATCCACAACTTTGACATGAAACTTGAGTTCTTTTCCGGTGAGCGGATGATTAAAGTCAACAACAATTGTTTGATCTTTGACTTCTTTAATCCGACAAGGAAAAACATGGCCGGTGGCATCGTGCATTTCCATCGAGGCACCTGGTTCTAATTTTAAATCTTTAGGCATTTGACTTTTCTGAACTTCTTGAAGACCTTTTGGGTCAACTTTACCATATCCTTCTTCCGGAGGGACGACGACATCTTTTTCCTCGCCAACTTTCATTCCAGCGAGTTGTTTTTCCAAGCCAGGAATAATTTTCTTCTGTCCTTGGGTATATTGCAGAGGCGCTTTCCCTTCGGAGGTATCAACCACTTTGCCATCTACGGTCAATGTATAATCAATTGAAACGTTCTTTCCATCGGCCACCACGAGATCCTCGGCCATTACGCCTCTGGCGGTAAAACCAATAACAGCCAACGCGCCGGCCAGTAAAAAAACATGGATCTTTTTCATGGAACAACTCCTTTACTTCAATGAAACATTAATAAAAAATCCCCGCGTCTTTGCGGCCTTTTGATTAAAAAATAAAGCCCGAAAATTCTTCGGGCTTTATTTTATTTTTAAGATACTTTTGTGACGTTCTTAGCTTGCTCGCCTTTAGGGCCTTGTTCAATTTCAAAATCAACTTCTTGGCCCTCTTGTAAGGTTTTATAACCGTCACCCTGGATAACACTGTAATGGACAAAAACGTCTTTACCGGATTCGGGTGTAATAAATCCATAACCCTTTTGGTTGTTAAACCATTTCACCTTTCCTCTTGCCATTTGACCTACTACCTCCTTTCCTGCCTTGGACTATGTAGCTCGTCGAAAAACTTATTTGCTTACTTGAGATCGTGATAAAAATAAATAATCTCAAACTGCAAATATTGTGTATGTATAAATTCAGAGGTCACAATACACTAATTTATTTCGTTTGTCAAAAGAACTTTTAATTGTATAAATAGCCCAATTTTACTTAAGTTTTTGTTGCTGCAAGATTTGCCGAGCTCGACTCAAGGCTAGATCAATGTCAGTTACGACATTTTCTTTGCCCAGCAAATCTAAAAGTCCGGCTTTTTCTAAAGCTGTGTACGGTTCAGCATTAATGCCTGAAATAACAAAAAAAATCCCATGCTTTCTTGAATTTTGGTATTGCTGACGCAAAACATGAAGTCCTGTGGTATCGATAATGGGAACATTACGCATACGGATGATACGCACTTTAGGCTTTTTCTTGCCGATGTCAGTCATCGCTTCCATAAATTTATATGCGGCGCCGAAAAAAAATGGGCCGTTAACTTCATAAACTTCAACTCCCGGTGGAATGTCTTTTTTATCGATTCCCATAGGATCATTAACGGTTTCATCTTCGTCGGTAAACTCGTGCCGAATAACTTCAACGGAATCAAGGGCCATCCGTCTCATAAAAAGAAAACAGGAAAGCACAACCCCAACTTGGATGGCCACAGTTAAATCAATAAGAACAGTCAAACCAAAAGTAACCAGCAAAACAGCGGCATCACTACTTGACGTTTTTAAAACCATCCCAAAAGAATGCCACTCGCTCATATTGTAAGCGACCACAATCAAAATGGCCGCCAGGGATGCTAAAGGAATATAGGCAACCAAATGTCCCATAAAAAACATAATGATTAATAAAACGATCGAATGAATAATGCCGGCTACCGGTGTTCTTCCGCCATTATTAATATTGGTGGCGGTTCTAGCAATCGCTCCTGTTACTGGAATACCTCCGAACAAAGGCGAAACTATATTCGCAATTCCCTGTGCGACGAGTTCCATATTGGAGCGGTGTTTGCCACCGATCATGCCGTCGGCGACAACTGCCGATAACAATGATTCAATTCCAGCCAGAAGCGCGATCGTGAGGGATGAAGGAAGAATTTGATGAATCAATTCTATACTAAACTTAGGAATCGCCGGTTGAGGTAAAACATGCGGAATTTCTCCAAAACGGCTGCCAATTGTTTCAACCGGTAAATGCCAATAATAAACCAGCACCGTCGATAAAATAACAACGACCAAAGGCCCTGGAATGCGCTGGGTGATTTTGCGCCAAGCTAGAATGATAATGACGCAGCTAATGCTTAAAATAAACGCATAAGGATTAATTGTATTGAGGTGTTCTAAAAATAGGCTCCACTTCGCTAAGAAACTAGCAGGAACAGGACCGGTTTTAAGGCCGAGAAAATCTTTGACCTGCGATGAGAAAATAATGACGGCAATGCCGCTGGTGAAACCTATGACGACTGGATAAGGAATAAATTTAATCGCTGATCCTAACCGCGCCAGGCCCATAATGAGCAGCAACACTCCACCCAAAAAAGTGGCCAGCAAAAGACCGTCCATCCCAAATTGCGTTACAATGCCATAGACAATAACCACAAAAGCGCCCGTTGGACCGGAAATTTGAACACGGCTTCCCCCTAAAAGCGAAGCGATAAAACCTCCAATGATCGCTGTAAATAATCCCCTCTCAGGTGAAACGCCGGAGGCAATGGCAAAAGCAATCGCAAGCGGCAGAGCAACAATACCAACAATCAGCCCAGCCACACTGTCAGCGATAAATTGATCTAAGGAATAATCTTTTAAAGTCGTTATGATTTTAGGTTTGAGCGGCATTTTTTTAAAAGAACAAATATTTAGGAGGGATTTTATTACACATCAATCTAGTCTTTTACAATATGAACCGTTCGCTGCGGAAACGGGATGGTAATTTGATTTTTTCTAAACTCATCTAAAATTTTCTTATTAAGATCAAAAACAGTGTCCCAATAATGTGCCTGCTTACACCAGATGCGGCCGGTCAGCGTAATGCTTGAGTCGGCAAATTCAGAGATGCCGACTTGAATTTGCTTACTTTGCAAAATGCGTTCGTCCTTGGCAATAAGTCTTTTCATGATAATAACCGCTTTATCGACGTCACTGTCATAAGCCACACCAACTTTTAAATCGATTTTTTTAAATTCAGAAAAGTTGTGAATGATTTCACCAATGATGTGTTTATTAGGGACGACAATGACTGTGTTGTCCATGGTGCGCAGTAATGTCCTGGGAAGTGTCATGTCTTCGACTTCGCCTAAAACACCGGCGACTTCAATAATATCACCGACCTTAAAAGGTTTGGTAAAGATGAGTGAAATGCCGGCGGCATAGTTTGATAATAATCCTTGGAGAGCTAAACTTATTCCGACGCCAGCAACCGATAATCCAGCGATTAAAGGCGCGATTTCGATACCGAATTTACCTAGGGCGATTATTCCGGCGAAAGTGAAAATAGCGAGCTTGACTCCGCCTACTAAAAATTTGGTGACTGTTACATCGATTTGACGTTTATGAAGAAATTTAGAAATGAATTTGGTCACAAAGCCTGCCAGGATCCATCCTAAGATTAAAATAATAAGCCCGCCTAAGACCTGGAAACTGTATTTCACCATGCCTTCAATTAATAAATCAATGAGATGTTTTGCCGTCGATAAGGGGGAAAATAGTGGATCGTTTTGAGTGGTTTGGATTTGAGTTAAAAGGCCTTGCGGTGCTGTTGCGGTTGCTGACAAGTAAATTAATTTTTCTTTGAATATTTGCTTCATAGCACCCTCCTTTTCATGTCAAAATCAAAATTCGGTTCATTGTAGCAAAAGCACTTATTTGTGCAATGCCTTTTTGGCAGCGCAAAATTACATATGTTATACTTTAACCGGTAGTTAAGAAATTGTAGTCGTTCGTTCTTTAACTTTTAAAAAGGTAAACTACTTCGAAAGAGTAGGACCCCTGAACCACGTTCGGTTTCAGGGCTTTGAACTTTTCTAGTTCAAAGCCCGTGAATAATTCGTGGGACAGGGCCCTAAACCCAACGTAGTTTAGGGACAAAGCCGTGAGCCTAATTTTCTTTTATAGAAATATGGTTGTCTGGCTGCCGTTGTCGATAACGTGATATCGATTGTTTTGGTAAGCACGGGTTCTTGGTCCCTTCTTTCGAAGTTCAATACCTTAAAAGGGGATTAAGAAAATGCGAAAAATTATTAGCATGACCTGTGCTGTTTTTCTTTTAAGCAGTCTAAATTTGAATGCCGCTGTAACACGAGATGTCGCTTACCATGTTGCGGTCATTATTCCCCCGCACGTTGATACAGCTGTTCTTAATTATTTTCAACCTGAAAAAAACGATGCCAAAGCGGCCGACGACGATTTTGTCATCACAACTGAAAAGGTCATCCGGAATAAAAAACCGGTTATCATACAGACAATAACTACGAAATGAGGGCTCACCGTTAATCGGCGAAGTCCTCAGCCCTTCTGGGATCCGCAGGAGGGCAATCTCTTTTAAAACAAAAGCGGGCCAGCCCTCGTCGCTGCGTAAATCAAGGGCTGGCCCGCTTCTTTGCTAACTGATCTTAAATTATCGCCGCCTTACCGGAAAATTCAAAATAGAAGTGGCCCCTTCCTTCAAATCAACCGTATTTTTTATTTTAGTTACGGGAAGATACTGTAACGGCAAAGAGTTAATATCTAAGGTAATCGTATGTTTCCCCGGCGGAATGTCGGTGAAGAAATAACTGCCCTGATAATCGGTCGTCATGGTTTCGTTGCGATCCAGCGTAACTTTTACGCGCGGGATCAAGATTTCACCGGGATCGACTTTATTGTTTCCGTTAGTATCTTCAAAAACAGCGCCATAAATTCCTGAATGGGTGGCGACCGCAAAGTTAAATGTTTTTACCTTGTCCTGTTCAATGATTACGTCTTCATATAAAGGCGTATTGACCACATACCCGGCGGGAATATTTTCAGGATTGATGGCAATTGAAATTTTTTTGGCGCGGATCGTGGTTTGATAAAAACCAAGATGATTCGTCATAACTTCTCGTTCACCCACCTTGACTTTAATTCCTTCCAGGCCTGGTTCGTCCGTATCCTTTTTATTATTGCCGTTTAAATCCTTAAAGACCGTCCCCTGAATGATGCCAAGCGGACTATAACTAAATGGCAAATCCCAGGCCGAACGGATGCCCCAACGCAGATCACCTTCAGCGTAGGGATGGTTCTCCCGATTTTCCGCCCAAACATTACGTATTTCGCCGTCGACAAATAATTCAAAATCTTGTTTAGGCCGGTAAGATAATCCCAGCGTTCCCGAAATACTGTCTTCGCCTGCGAGAAAACTGTGCAAGCTTTCGCTTTGTTCTTCATTACGATAATAAAAGCCAATTGTGCCGGACAAGCGTTGGTTTAGCTGTTTATTATAATTAATACCCGTTGTATAAACCTGCGGGTTCGAACGTTCTTTTGAGGAAGTTTCCGTCAGCCATGAATATTCATAATTAAAGAAATAATAAAGCCCTTGTAAAATCCCAATGCGAAAGCCTGTGGTCAACCCATAACGGTCGAACTCCGAGATCGGCGACAAGGGAAAACGGCTGCGTTGATACACATTACCTACAAACGCCGAAAAAAGCTGCCCGCCTGAAAGTTGAAAGCTTTTCGAATATGTATCTGAGATTCGCGCGTCACGTCGGGGTGAAATCGTCCCGGGCGTATCAACATAAAAAAGATTAGTACTTAAGCCTGAAGTATCATCCAACGGCACTTCAAATGAACTGCTTAAATCATAATTAATTTTATCCGGATGATTCGGGTTCGGAAAAGCCCGGTCTTTATAAATATCGAAATTAGAATAAGCGCCCCACTTATCATGCCGATAATTCCAAGTTGCAATACCGCCCAGTTCTCCGCGGTCCGATGGAAAACTACTGACCGTTGTAAAATCTTTATCGATGTTACGAAAATTCAACTGTAGATTATTATCCCGACCTCCGAACTGCGTGTTGACCAAGCTTGCAAACCGTTCCTCGTCGTGCGCCACTTCCGCATCAAGGTACATCTGTTTAAATTTATGACTAGTCTCAACCGAATAGGCCCTCTTTTTAAGGAAGTTCGGGCGGGCCGTTCCATAACCTTGGGCGTAATTCAAGGAAACGGAATGATCTTCATGAGGAAACAATGTCGTGCGCAGACCTTCTATATAAGAATCCGTTCTCTTAGTAAGTCCTGGGACCAGATATCCAAATGTCGACTGGTCCAGCCCCCACAAGGCTGAATAACCTAACTTATTATGAAAGGCTTCGGCATTCAGCAACACACCGCGAAAATATTTTCCAGGAAGCGTGAGCGGTGTAAAATGCTGGGCCGCGTCGAAACCGCGGATATTGAAATCTTTAAAGTTACCTATCTTTCCATTGGTTAGTCCAACAGTGTAGCCCGTTGCTTTGGTCGTATCTTCGAATTTATTAAAAATGGCAGAGGTGTCAAATTCACCATAAGGCGTGGCGCCATAGATTCCGGTATACTGAAGATAATTTAAACTCTGTCTTTTTTGGCTTCGAACACTATGACCAGTGTAATAAGAACTCCAATCAGACGAATAGGTAAATCTAAAAGGTTTTTCTTTTTCTTCCACTGTCTTTTTAGTTTCCGACTGAGCAGTGATAGCCAAAGGATAAATGACCTTCACATTAAATGTCCAGCGTCCGTGCTGTTCCCAAATATGCAGTAGCGTTTCTCCTCGAGCAACCGCTGTTAATGCTAAGTGGTCATTGTCTAACCGTTTTATCTCAATAAAACCTGGTGTAATAATCAAGTAGCGTTCAATATTTCGGCCGGAAAGAGTGACCGTGGAATTTAATTCTACATTTAATTCACTGCGCGGTTGCTGGGCCCATAATCGGTCATCGAGATATATCGTTTGCAGTTCCTGTCCACCTGCTTTTTGGATATGTGTTAGGCTGGGTTGCGCTTGATGAGGTTCTGATTTTGTGATCGGAAGCGTTGACTTTTTAGAAATTTTGGCCGGTTGAGATACAACAACGGGTGTAGTTGTGACTAATTCAACCCGCTGGTGGGCTTCGATCGGTTCTAATTGTTGTACAGATTGAGTCTGAACCGTTTGTTTTTGTTGAGATGGCCGTGCTAAGGAAGTCTTTTGGGAAGTCGCCGGGATAGAAGCGCGTTTGATTTCTTTGACGGAGAGTTTTCCAACAACGACTTGTTGTTTTACCGACGGTGGAAAGGTTTTGACTGGCGGAAGCTCCTCAATCTTCCCTTCTTTAAAAAGTTCAATTTGATGAAGATAATTCTTGGGTTCTTGAGCTTTCGGGTCAGACAGAGACGCTAAATTAAAATATAAAATGGCCTTATCGTAATTACCCTGATCAATTGCAGTCTTGCCTAAGTGAATGAGCTCTTGATAAGAAAGGACTTCATCACTTTGAGCGGGGACGGGCCAAAACAATAAATAAACAACCACGACCATTCGAAGAAGAAAAGGAAGTTTGCGCATAGTTGATTTTCATTTGAGGCCGTATCAATCTCTTTCCTCACGAATAACAAAATGACCGGAATCATCTTTCGTAAAATCGATCTCTTTCACTAAGCTATCGTCTTGCCCCAAATCAAAAGTAAGAACGATCGTATAAGCCCCAGCTCGAAGATTAGGTGAAATTTTTATTTTAAAAGGTGTCTTTTTGCCTGGCGGTAAATAAAATGGCTGAGTTTTCCCACGGTCAACAATCAGACTATTTTTATCCATAATGTAATAAGTACAGGATGGGATAAGAATGATGTTCCCGATATTGAGAAAATCACCGCTAACGGCATTATCCTTAAGGGCTGCGTTTTGAACTTTCCCTGCCTTATTACGGTTCGAAGGTTCGACAAAAAACAGACTTCCCACTCGAGTGATAATACTTAAACCTGTTTGACTGCGCATAGCTTTGCTGACGGATTTTTCAAAAAATAAAACACCATAATGACCGCCTTGAATATTATCTGGAACTTTGATTGAATAGCGGACTTTCTGTTGTCCATAAGAAGGCAAGTTAAATTCTTGAGGAGAAAATTGAACCCATTGATACATTGTGTAAGGAGTTGATCCGGCCGGTAAAAAATCTTTCTTACCACCATATGGAGGGATATACGTAAAATCTTCCCAATAAGCTCTAACAATTTGAGCTTCTGGAGAAGTATTGTGTACAGTAATCGTGCCACTAAGAGATTGCCCCGGCGTCACCTGAAGATTGATTTTGCCTTCTTCAATCAACAGTTGAGCCGAGGCAGTCTTATGGCCGGTTAAAATCAATAGCGTCGAAAGAATAACGCTGATCAATATACGTTTCATATTGCAGTGGCCATTTTTCTTTGTCACTTATTATGTTGCCGTCGCTGAGATTAACAAGGTTCCGTCATAGCTTCCGGCCTTATCGGCATTAGAGAAAACTTCACCAGCTGTCGGATCAGGAATTGGAGCTGTGGCATCTTTCGTCACAATTCCTAAATAAACTCTTAACCATCCTCCAGCCGTCTCGGTTGATGCAATTGTTTCACCATGAACATCCTTTAAGAGTTTTTTAGGCCCATGCGCACTTATAGGACTTTCAGTGGTATCCGTCGGATTGGGGCCAACAAAAACAACCTTCATAAACGTGGCGGTTGATTTCCAACCTAGACCGTGGGCAGGATTATTTGGGTTAGCGCCTTCCGTATAAGTGACAACCGCGCTTGGACTGCCCGCTCCTCCGGAACTTACCACATCAATGGCAAAAAAATGATCCGGAAGATAAATACCAATTGCGGGATTAAGTGTCATTGGCGAAAAGTTTAAAGTTGTTCCTGTGACAGCCGTAAAAACCGGCGGCGTTCCTTTAACCGAAAAAGCGTTAATACCAACACTCGTCGCGGCCGGAACTGTTGCAGAAATAACGAATGTCTTATCAAGGGCAAAACTTTTGGCAGAAGCAAAAACTGCGACACAAAAAACAAGTAAACCTAGTAATATCTTTTTCATGATGTTTTCCTCCTTTTGAGTATGAGTTACATGTTGAATGTCAGCTTTCAAAAACACCGACCTGCAGTTCATTATCATAATACAACTACATTTCGCTTAGCGAGTACATTACAGCGAGATTGTAGTCTCCAGGTTGCATTTCGGGATAAGGGCTTAATTGATAAAGTACCCGAAACGTTGTCAAAGTACCTTGAATATCAGAGAACAAAATTGGTACAGTCCCGGATGGTACAGCACTAAAGTCATTAAATTCGGTCTTTCCCGTTTGACCTTCTAATACTTCAATCTTCATGCGAAAAGCGTCTGATGGAATTTTTTCTCCTTTTTCGCTGGTTAATGATGAATTAATGTTTTGAGTTACCATAAACGGTTTGCCTAAATTAGTGTTAACCACAACTTTAATTTCTTTGATCTGACTTGGCGTTCCAGGCAATAATTTTGAGAAACGCAATCCATCCGATGGATATTGTACATCGAGATTAAAGATCGGAGTCACTTCAATATTGAGATCAAAATCCACGGTTTCCGGGCGATCACCTTTTTCAATCGTGTAACGGATTTTACCCCGGTAATATCCAGCTTTTTGATTGGTTAACGTTTTATCATCCAGCGCAAAGTCAACAATAAAGGAACCACTGTTTTCTGAAGCGCTGTAAAGTAGTTGATGCTTTCGTTCGAGGGAAACAGGATTCAAATAAGAAAGCTGTCCTTGATCTCCGGCCAGCTCGTGGGTCGAAAACACTAAACTTCCCGGAAGTAAATCTTCATCCAATTCATTGTGCGGAAATTCTAACACATCTTGATAAATGCGGAGATCGCCTGGATTCCCCTCGTACCCTATTTTGACATAACCTGTTTGGTCTTTTCCGTTATGTGTACTCAACTTGACTGATTGTTTTCCTGATGAACCTTCTATGGTGAATTTATTTTCCTTCGACACTTCAAACGACATATTCAAAACAGCATCTTCAACGCTACCAGCGCCGATAGGACGCAATACATATTGTAATTTGCCAAGGTAATCACCTGACTGTTCAATTTTGTTTTTATCGATATTATAAACGACTTGGAAGGAATCACTATCGCCGTTCGGATTTGAAGTATAAAGCAGTTGATCTGAATAACCGAAAGATGTCGGTTCTTGAACGTACAAGGTTCCGGCAGAATTTGAAGCATTGAGCGTATAAGTTGTTATTCCAGAGGGATTCATGGAGTAACCTCTTTCATTCACTAAGGGTTCCAGAATTCTTTGAAAGATCTGATACTGTTTACCGTCGTTTGAAATGATGCGTATGCGGGCTTCTTTATTGGCCACGGACTGGTTATCCACCCGTCCAAAACGAAGACTATTCCCACCTTCGACCGGATTTACGGACAGATTGGTTACAGCATATGTGGATACGGGCGCAAGACCAAAAAAGATCAAAAATAAAAGATAGGGTAACCGTTGATTGAACATAAGAAGCCTCACGAGACGACTTTATTATAGAGGAAAGAAAAACGAATGTAAAGAGAGTCTTATAGACGGGTGAGTTCTTAAAAACTATATTTTAAATGGTTATGCTGAATTTAGAACAATAACCGGACAGGTCGCGCTTTTTAAAACGCGTTCGACACGCGGACCAAGAAAAAGTTTATTAGAACTTGGTCGAACGCCTGTTCCTAAAATGATTAGATCAACTCCCTCTTTTTTCGCTAAAGTTAAAATAACTGTCTCAGGATCCGCGGCAACCCGAACTTCAACCCTGGTCTGAATATTTTTTAATTGCGCTAATTCTTGTAACTCTTCAGCGGCATGTTTCGCTAAGTTAGTTTGTCTTTGAAGAATCGCGCCGCTTGCGTCATGGATTCCAGAAAAAGAATTAGTTTCAATAACTGAGAGAAATATAATTTCGTTTTCACTTGAAGCCAACAGAAAAGCCAATTCGGCGGCTCGGCGGGACGGCAGAGAACCGTTGGTCGGCACCACAATACGGTTAGGTTTCCATTGTTTAGTGTCGGAAAATCCTTGAACAACCATCGTTGAGCATGGAGAGAATCGGACTAATGCATCAATCGATGGCGAGAAAATATTATCTTGGTTGTGGTGATGCTCGGAAGCGCCCAAAAGAACCAAATCATAATTTTTCTCAGCCTCCTGCAAAATAACATCGACGGGCTTTTTGCTGACAACCACTTTTTTAATGAGTTCTATTTGTAAAAATTGACCGCTTAAATTCTCAACAAACTTTCCTCCGTCGCTGCGTTTATCTTCATTCATGATGGTTAAAATCGTAATGGAAAGTTTAGTTTTAGCTTCCAAGCGTTGCAAAAGATACGCCTTGATCGCATGAATCGCCTCTAATTGCCCTTCCCTATATCTGACCGGCAGAAGCACTCGATGCATTCTGGCAATGGGACTGTTTTGAATCAATTCTTCTTCGCGCAATCGTTTTAACTCTTGTTCTTCCGGTTTAATATGCCGCAGAGTCCAGCGCAGCGCCGTCGGTGCCATTAATGAGGTTACAATCGCCATTAACACAATAATGGAAAACATGTTCGGCGATAAAATACCAAGCGAAAGTCCGATCGTCGCGATAATGATTTCCATCGCACCTCTGGCGTTGATCGCCATGCCAAAACTTAACGCCGTCCAGCGGCCTCTTTTGCCGATCCATCGCGCTCCCCAATAACCTCCGATCACTTTTCCGAGGGTCGCAACCAAAATAACGATGCCGGTGATCATCAATAGCGTCGGTTCGAGCAATCCCTTTACATTAACCTTCAAACCAGCAACGGCAAAAAATATCGGAGCAAATATGCCCAACGTGATATTTTCTAAAACCTGATAAACGTTGCTCGGCAGGCGGCGCATTTGGCCGAAAATAATTCCCGTCACAAAAGCGCCCAGCATGGCTTCTAATTTTAAAGACTGAGATAAAGTTCCCAACGCGAAAGCAAAGACCATAATCAATGTCAAAATACTGTATGGGCTTACAAATTCATCTTGGACAAAATCTAAACTTTTTTTGGCCGTCCATCGTCCGATTGTAAAACTGAAAATCATAAATCCGGCGACAATGCCAATCTCTTTAAAAACCATCATAAAACCAATCGCTTGGCCTTTGGCCAGCCCGGCCACAATCGAAAGTAAAATCCATCCAATCGTATCGTCGCACATGCCCGCCGCAATAATCGTCTGGCCAATATCTCGACGGATTAAATTTAAATCAATTAAAACCTTAGCAATAACTGGAATCGCCGAAATTGACATGGCCGTTGCCAGAAATAATGAGAAGACAATACGCTTGTCAGGTTCCATTAGCAATGCATCCGGGATCAACTGCCCTAACCCAAAACCTAAAACAAAAGGCAAAATAAATCCGCCCAACGAAACGCCGACACCAGTTTTGGCATGATGCCGGATTAAAGCCAAATCGGTTTCAAGGCCGGTGAGTAAAAGCAAAAACATAACGCCGATAAAACTGACGACTTCTAAAAGATATCCTTGAAGCTGTGTTTGCGGAACAATCCAATGATGCACGGCAGGGAAAAAACCGGAAAGGCATGATGGTCCTAAGAAAATACCGGCGAGGATTTCGCCAACGACAGACGGCTGTCCTAGACGTTGAACAATCTCGCCTAAAAGACGGGCGGTTAAAAGAAGCAGTGTGACACGGAACAATAAAAACAGTATGTCACTATGAGGAGCGGCGGTAAAGACAGGCATTTTTCAATATTTCTTCCGACCGAGTAAAAATAAAAAAGGTTACTTACACTTGTCGCTTCGATTGAGCCGGATAATCAAACGTAATCCGCGGTCATAGCTTATGTAATTCCACATCCAATTCACAAAAACGACCAAACGGTTACGAAACCCGACGAGTGTCATCAAATGCACAAACATCCAGACAAACCACGCGAAAATTCCTTGAAAATTAACAAACGGTAGTTCCACGACGGCTTTATTCCGTCCGACAGTCGCCATAACACCTTTATTATGGTAGACAAACGGTTGAAGCGGTTGGTTACGTAAAAGCTTTTTGAAATTATTTCCCAAACAAGTGGCTTGCTGAATCGCAACTGGCGCCAGCATCGGATGTCCTTTAGGCATTTTTTCTGAAATTATGGCGCCGACATCACCAATTGCAAAAATATTTTTAGACCCTTCCATTCTATTAAATTCATCCACCTTTACGCGTCCACCTACAATTAATCCAGGGTTTATCCCGGGAAGCAAACTTCCAGTAACACCCGCCGCCCAAATAACAGTCCGCGTTAAAATTCTTTTTCCGTTGGAAAGCCCCAAGACTTGCCCGTCGTAGGAAACAACACCCGTGTTTAACCAGACCGTCACATTAAATTTCTTTAAGAATTCTTGACCTTTGACCGATGAGGCTTCAGACATGCCGCTAAAAACCCGGTCCATCCTTTCGACAAGGTGAATTTGCATTTTGGCGACATCTAATTCGGGATAGTCGCGCGGCAAGATATGATTTTTAAGTTCGCCTAAAGCACCCGCCGTTTCAACACCCGTTGGCCCGCCGCCGACAACGACAAAATTCATGAGACTCGCGCGTTCTTCCAAATTAACCGTAAGCACTGCCTTTTCAAAATTATCCAGAATAATACTGCGCAGATTGAGCGCTTCCACGATGGATTTCATCGGCACGGCGTATTTTTGAAAATCTTGCATGCCAAAAAAATTGGATTGAGAACCGGTGGCGATAACTAAATAATCATAATTAATCTCGCCAATCGAAGTTTCAACTGTATTGTTTTCCGGTTTAATACTAATAACCTCAGCCATTCGAAAGATAAAATTTTCTTGAGCCTTAAAAATTTTTCGCAGCGGAAAAGCGATGGAATCTGGTTCGAGGCCACTGGTGGCAACTTGATACAAAAGCGGTTGAAATGTATGGAAATTATTTTTATCAAGCAAAACGACTTGGACATCTTCATTTTTTAATCTTTTAACCAGATGAATTCCAGCGAATCCTCCGCCGATGATAACAATCCGTGGCTTATTCGTGACTTCGATATTGACTGGCATATTAAGCTCCCAAGCCGCACTCTATAGTTAAGCAATAGGTTTTAGGACAATGAACAGCTAATAGTTTACTATTGGAACGACTTGGAATAAAGAGCTAGATTTGGACAAAACACATCCTAGGCAAAGGGGATTGCTTTGGCGGAAGTGTTCAAGCAAGATACGATCGGTGAAGTTAGAGAACGGAATTTAAATGAGCTTCTTCTTTTTTTTGTTTACGAATTTCGATGATAAGTGGAATGAAGGAAAGTACAATCACTATACCGATGACGAGATGTAAATATTTTTCGATATTGGGAATCGTTTTACCGACGAAGAATCCTAACAAGACTGTTGAAAAAACCCAGCCAATGCCGCCTGCGATATTGAAGAAAACAAATTTTTGATAAGGCATACCGGCGGCACCGGCAACGGCCGGGGCAAAGGTGCGGACAATCGGAACAAACCGGGCCAGTACAATTGTCTTGGATCCATGTTTCGCATAAAAGGCCTGAGTTCTTTTTAAATAGACTTGTTTAAAAAATCTTGAATCCTTTTTTGAGAACAACAGCTTTCCCATTTTATTCCCAATGAAATAACCCACTTGATCACCGACGACCGCGCATACCGCGGCTAATAGTAAAAGCGACCCTAAATTTAAAACACGCGCCGCGGCAAAAATTCCGGCGGTGATTAACAGCGAATCTCCCGGAAGAAAGAATCCAAAAAACAAACCGGTTTCAACGAAAATAATCACACCGATGATTACCAATCCGCCCCATTCAATAATTCCTTTTACGTCCAACATGTGATGAATCAATTGCATTATATTTTCCATAAGCCCTTCCTTATCGTTTAATTAACTTTTTCCACTTTGCTTAGTATCAGTGTAATTTGATTCTTAAAAACATCGAAAAAGCCGGCTTCACTGGACTTAAAAATTTGCGTTTGGCCGCTGGGTTCTCTTAAAGTAATTTGACCGGGTTTAAGAGTGCTTGCCATCGGCGTGTGATCGGCCAGGACACCGAAATAGCCCGCCTCGCCCGGGACAATGACCGATGTCACTTCACCTTCAAAAATTTTTTGCTCAGGGGTGAGCATACTTAAATGAATCGGACGTTCCATAAATTATTGCGTGCTGCCTTTTTTAAGCTGTTCATTTTTTCCCATAACATCTTCGATCGTGCCCATCATGTAAAAGGCCTGTTCAGGAACTTGATCTAATTTTCCGTCGACAATCATCTGGAAGCCCTTGATCGAATCTTCCAGACGCACATACTTTCCTTTAATTCCGGTAAACGCCTCAGCCACGAAGAACGGTTGCGAGAAAAATTTTTGGATCTTACGCGCGCGGGCCACGACTAATTTGTCTTCATCAGAAAGTTCGTCGATACCTAAAATTGAAATAATATCCTTGAGATCTTTGTAGCGCTGCAAAACGCGTTGAACACTGACCGCGGTTTGGTAATGTTCGTCGCCTAAAACGCGCGGGTCAAGCATGCGGGACGTTGAATCCAATGGATCAACCGCTGGGTAAATCCCTAACTCCGCGATGCTGCGAGACAAAACAGTTTTGGCATCGAGATGGGAAAAAGTTGTGGCCGGTGCTGGATCAGTTAAATCGTCGGCCGGAACATAAATCGCTTGAACAGAAGTAATGGATCCATTACGGGTTGATGTAATGCGCTCTTGAAGCTGGGCCATTTCGGTTGCCAAATTTGGCTGATATCCGACGGCAGATGGCATGCGGCCTAAAAGGGTTGAAACTTCCGCACCAGCCTGCACGAAACGAAAAATATTGTCGATAAACAAAAGCACGTCTTTACGCGCTTCGTCACGGAAATATTCCGCCATCGTAAGCGCCGAAAGTCCGACGCGCAAGCGTGCGCCTGGCGGTTCGTTCATCTGACCAAAAACCATCGCGGTCTTCTTGCTGACGCCGGAAGAATTTAATTCCAGCCACAATTCATTTCCTTCACGGGTTCTTTCGCCGACACCGCCGAAAACTGAAACACCGCCGTGCTCGGTTGCGATATTACGAATCAATTCCATGACCAAAACCGTTTTACCGACACCCGCCCCGCCGAACAAACCAATTTTACCGCCTTTGGGATAAGGCGAAAGCAGATCGATGACTTTAAGACCGGTTTCCAAAATCGTTGCAATCGGAAGCTGTTCTTCAAAGTTCGGCGCCGGACGGTGGATCGAATATTTCTTTTCAGGATTTGAAACCGGACCTTTACCGTCGATTGGGTCACCCAACAGATTAAAAACTCGGCCCAGTGTTTGTTCACCGACAGGAATACTAATCGGCGCGCCCAAATCTTGAGCTTCCATTCCCCGCACCAAACCTTCCGTGCCAGCAAGTGAAATACAACGCACCGTGCTGTTGCCGATTTGCTGGGCGACTTCAAGCGTCAGATTAATATCGCGTTTCTTCTCTTCAATTTTGATCGCGTTATAAAGCTGCGGCACTTCTCCCTCGGGAAAAATAATATCAACGCTTGGTCCCACGACTTGAATGATTCGACCTATAGCCATATGCGGTTTATCCTTTCAAAGCTTCGGCGGCTGAAATAATTTCAATGACTTGTGTCGTAATTGAGGCCTGCCGTATTTTATTACGTAAAAGAGTCAGCTGTTCCAAAAGTTCTTTGGCGTTATCGTTCGCCATTTTCATGGCGACCGTCCGGGCGGTGTGTTCTGATAAAAACGAATCCAAAAGAATCCGACGGACTTTGGCTAAAATATATTGCGGCATTAATTCATCGAAAATCCGTTGTGGGTTGGGTTCAATTAAATAAGTTTGAATTTGTTTTTCATCCGGGTTAAATTCAATAAACCTCTCCAGCGTCGGTTCAAGCTTTGAACCCGAAACAAAATGTGTGTAAGCGATATAGAGTTCGGATTGAGGATTGTTAATATAAATTTCTTTTAAATCCGCTGAAATTCTTAAAGCCGCTTCCTGCGAAAACCGGCCGTAAAGATCCAAATAGGTTTTTAAAAACGTATGATTTCTTTTCCGGAAAAAATTGTAACCTTTTTTGCCGATGGCAATCAGCTGAATTTGTTTGTTCGACTGTTCGCGGATAAAACGGTCGGCGAACTCCGTAATGCGGTTATTGTAATTGCCGCAAAGCCCTGTGTCCGACGTCAAAACGCAAACAATAACGCCAGGTGCGTCTTTTCGCGGCGTCAATAACGGATGCTGATAATCTTCCGGAACCGCGGCCAGCCGATTGACCATTCCTTCTAATTTATGAGAATAAGCTTTGGCAAAACGTAACGGTCCCTCTACGCGTTTTAATTTGGTCACCGAAACCATTTCCATGGCGCGCATAATTTTGCGGGTGTTTTCAACGCTTTGAATGCGATTTTTTAATTGGCGTAATGACGGGGGCATATTTAGTAATTCTTTTTAAACTTCATGTCTCAATGCTGCAGGCTTCATAAGCTGTACGGCATGAAGCTTGCGGCTTTAAATTTATAAAATATTATTTCGTTTTCACAAATTGATGCTTAAAAGCAGCTAAAGCTTGATTCAATTTTAAGCGAAGATCGTCGGACAGTTCTTTTTTCGTTTCAATTTCGTGAATGATGGCGGAATATTTTTCCTGAATATATTTATTAAATTCAATTTCAAAACGGTTAATTTGGGAAACAGGCAAATCATCCAGAAAGCCGTTAACCCCGGCGTAGATAATTAAAACTTCACGCGCGACCGACAACGGATCGTATTGGCCTTGCTTTAAAATTTCAACCATCCGCTCGCCGCGGGTCAATTGCATTTGGGTGGCTTTATCGAGTTCCGAACCAAATTTGGTGAAAGCGACCAGTTCCTTATACTGCGCTAAATCCAATCGCAATTTTCCGGCGACTTGACGCATGGCTTTAGTTTGAGCTTTACCGCCCACACGTGAAACCGACAAACCGACGTTAATGGCCGGACGAACACCGCTATAAAAAAGATCGTTGTCCAAAAAGATCTGACCGTCGGTAATAGAAATAACATTAGTTGGAATATAACTTGTAATGTCCCCTGCTTGCGTTTCAATTAAAGGAAGTGCGGTTAAAGATCCGGCGCCCAAATTATCATGCAGTTTGGCGGCGCGTTCAAGCAAACGCGAATGAAGATAAAAAACATCGCCCGGATAAGCTTCACGGCCCGGCGGCCGGCGCAGCAACAATGATAATTGACGGTACGCTTGAGCGTGTTTGGAAAGATCATCGTAAATAACCAACGCATTTTGACCAGCATACATAAATTCTTCACCGATCGCGCAGCCAGCGTAAGGCGCTAAATATTGCATGGATGCTGAATCCCGCGCGGAGGCGCAGACAATCGTTGTGTAAGCCAACGCGCCATGCTCTTCTAAAATTTGCGCCAGCCCAACGACGTTTGAAATCTTTTGACCAATGGCAACATAAATACAATAAACGCCAGAATTTTTTTGATTCATAATCGTATCAACGACAATCGCCGTCTTTCCGGTCTGGCGGTCACCGATAATTAATTCGCGCTGTCCTAAACCAATTGGAATCATGGCATCAATTGCTTTGATCCCGGTTTGCAAAGGATCTTTAACCGGCTGACGGTCAATAACACCGGCCGCCTTGGATTCAATCGGACGATAGCGGTCAGGAACAATCGAGCCTTTTCCGTCGATAGGATTTCCCAAAGCATCAACCACGCGGCCCAACATTGCTTTTCCAACGGGAACTTGAGCGATCTTTCCTGTCCGTTTTACTATTTGCCCTTCCTTAATATTCTTATCTGGATTGTCGGCTCCGAAAATAATTACACCCACACTATCTTCTTCGAGATTAAGCACTAATCCAGTTGATTGATCTTCAAAGGTCACAAGCTCTCCCAGCATCGCCTGGTCAAGCCCATGCACCCGCGCGATGCCGTCACCGACCTGAATCACCGTGCCGATCGATTCTTGACGGAGTTTAGTTGAAAAATCTTGGATTTCTTTTTGAATAACGGCGGTAATCTCTTCTGGTCTTAGAGGAATCATAGAATAACCTTTTTTTCTGACAGGATTTTTGTGTGACTAATGAACCTTTACGGTCATAAGCCTTTGCTTGAGTTCTCCTAAAGATTCTTGCAGAGAATAATCAAATAACTGGTGCCCGACGGTCAACCGGATGCCGCCTAAAAGATCCGGATCTAAATGAATATAAAGTTTCAGGCGCCGGTTCAATTTGTTTTCTGTTTTTTGTTTGATCGTTTCTAAAACTTCTGTGTCGAGCGGAAAACTGGTTTGTAAAACCGCCTCGAGCGCTTCGCCGTTGGCATAAGTTTGGCGGACATATTCCGTAATGTCATTTAATAAATCAACCCGGCTGCGGTTAATAAGAAGAAACAAAAAATTACGGGTTAAATCTAAAAAGCCTTCGTTAAAAATACGGTTAACAATTTCGTATTTTTCCGCACGGGTTAAAACCGGTGCGATCAAAAATCGCAAGACGTCGGGTTGATCGCGTAAAATGCTGCGCACATTTCGTAATTCTTTAATTCCCGGCTCTAAGCCTAATGTTTCTTTAGCGGCCCGTAAAAAACCTTCAGCGTAGCGTTTAGCGATGACTTTATTTTTCATTTTTAGTTTCGAGCTCGCGCAAAAAGTTTTCAACCAGATTCTTGTCCGATTGAGGGTTTAGTTTTTCTTGAATCATCCGTTCGGTCGCTTGAAGCGTTAAATCAATAACACTGCGTTTCAACTCTTCTTTCACTTTAATGACTTCCTGCTGAATGTCCTGCTTGGCGTCGCTGATTATTTTTTCCGATTCAGCGCGGGCCTTTTGGCGGATTTCTTCCGCCATTTTTTGGCCGGATTGAATCGCGTCTTGAATTTTCTGGCGCGACGTTTCTTCAATTTTGGCCAAGCTGGTTTCGTACTGGACTTTTAAATCAGCCACTTCTTTCTTGGCCGCTTCAATGGAGGCGAACTCGGTGCTGATTTTGGCCCGTCTTTCTTCCAAAATAGCGACGAAGCGTTTCCAAAGAAATTTCTGCAGCAAAAAAACTAAAATTAAAAAATTAACAATTTGAGCTATGAGCTGACTAATATTTAATTCCATAGGATTTCACTTTGGTTTAATGAAGTTTATAGAAAGCAAAACCCAAAACGAAAATGGTGATGGCTTCGATAAAAGCGCAGCCGATCATCATCATTAAAAGGATTTTTCCTTGCGCTTCGGGCTGGCGGCCTAAGGCTTCCAACGCTGATCCGGCGGCCCGGCCAAGCCCCATCCCTGAACCTAAAGCAGCCAATCCCAACCCAATTGGAACAGACAAAGATAATGCTGTTGCTACATCCATATCATTCCTCCTTCATCATAGTACCGCATTTTTTAATCGATTGTGGTATACGGCACGGACCACACGTTTCAAGTGAACTAGTTTTAATTTTAAATCAGTGGTGCTCTTCGTCCTCATGATGCAAAGCTAACGCAAAATAAACGGTTGATAGCAAGAAAAAAACCAACGCCTGAACTACAGCGGCGATCAAGGCCAGAATAGATATAAAAAATAAAACTGGTAATAACGGAACACCAAATCCAGCGACGATCGCCAGGATTAAATCTTCGCCCCAAATATTCCCCCGCAAACGCAAAGATAATGTCAGCGGTCTTAAAAAAATTGAAATCGTTTCCATAATAAAAAGAAAAATCGGCAGAATTAAAGTCCAAAGCAAAACACCGCGTGGTTTGCCGGCCAAATGATCAATGAAACCGACGACTCCCATTTCTTTAAAATAGGTGAAGAAAAAGTAAAGAAAGACACAGATGGCCATTGAAGCAGTTGTGGCCAGGTTAGATGTTGGCGATTTGAAGAATGGAATTAAACCAATGAGGTTCATTAGAAATATATAGATGAAGATAGTTCCTAAAAACGGCAGAAGAATTTTGGCGTGCTTGCCTAGAATGCCGTTTAAAAAGTCAAGCATGTTTTCAACCAGGAATTCAAAGGCGTTTTGTAATTTTCCCGGAATCAAAGTCATTTTACGGGAAGCGATAATACTCATTGTCACCAAGAAAACAATAACCATTGAAGAAAAAATCACATCTTCCCAAAAATGTAAAAAATGGCCGACCTGTTCGTTCGGCGCATGCTCGGCGGCTAAAGAAATAATATTGGGTAGTTCTAGGCTATTTTGGGACATGCGACCAGGATACCTCCGACGATAAAAGCGGACACCGCACCCATGATTAAACCCAATTTAGGCAAACCGCTTTTAAGGACAATAAAAAATCCGGCCAGATAAAGGACCGGATATTTTAAAAAAATCATCCACTTTAATTTTTGTATCGCTACTTTATTACTGACGGCCAATACAATGGCGAGCATTGCCCAAACATTCGCAATAGACCATGCCCCGCCGACCATAACGCCGATACCCCACGCCACATTTTTCTTCACACACAAAAAGCCCGCCATCAGTATTACACTGACCACTGTGACCGGGATAATCAAACCGCTATTTCTGATAGGTAATTGAGTAATTTTTCCCTCTCTTATGACTTATCATTACTCTTTTTTATAACGATTTGCAGAAGCCGCCAGGTTTCTTTAATACTAAAAAATGTACCCAGCAAGATTAGGACAATCAGAACAATGGCTGAGAAATGCCAGCGTTGAACTAAATAATTTCCGATGAAGTAACCGAGTAAAGGCCCTCCCGCTAAGACAAAAGGGATAAATGAAAGTATGCTGCCGATACGGATCCATTTATAGGTTTCATTCGTTGGCATGACAACTTTCAGTCGAAAAAGCGGCACTATAATATCATACTTATTTATAAGTAAAAGAATATTTTCAGAAAATGTTTTTGATTGTGTAGGCGGCGCTCAAAACGACACGATAAATACCAAATGCAATGAAAGTGTGGTTCTTGATAAAGTGAAGTAAAAACTTAATGCTTAAAATAGCGACTGCAAAAGAGACTAAAAAACCGACGCCAAGTACTTCGATTTGACCACCGCCGAAATGATGGGCGCTTTTTAATAAATCTAAGGCGGTCGCGGCCATCATCGTTGGGACAGCTAATAAAAAAGAAAATTCTACAATCGTTTGCCGCTTTATGCCTAAAAGAAGTCCACCAATAATCGTCGCCGCCGAACGTGAAACGCCTGGGATAATCGCTAGAGATTGAAAAATGCCAATAATGACGGCCTGTTGGTAGGAAATCGCAGCCAAATCATTGATTGCACCTGGCTTTTCTTTATGCAAACATTCAAAAGCAATAAGAATAACGCCGCCGACAAAAAGCGACAAGATAACTACTGTCACATTCCCCAATAAAAAATGCTTGATGAATTTATAAAGAATAAGCCCTAAAACCGCTGTTGGCAGGAATGCGGCGACAATTCTTTTCATAACTTCAATGTCAACCAATAATTTACGCCAATATAAAACCACAACCGCCAGAATCGCGCCGAGTTGGATCGCAATTTCAAAACTTTTTACGAATTCATTTTGCGTTAGTTTAAGAAAATCACTGACTAAAATTAAATGGCCTGTTGAAGAGATCGGTAAGAATTCGGTAATGCCTTCGACAATACCTAAAATAACTGAATAAAGAAAATCCATGAGTTCCCTCTCTTTTTTAATTTAAGTTGCTAAAATAATGCGGTGCGATGGGCGGCCCTGGATTGACGCAGCGCCGCAGGGCCGCCCACGTCGGATATTTTCTCAAATAATTCCAACCCCCAACAACCCCGCAATCACAAACAACATGACCGCGACAGCAAGCTGAACAAAATGAATTGTAGTTTTCTTCGCCAACTGATTACCTAAAAAACTTCCCATAAATGCACTTACTGTGGTAACAACTAACGTCAATCCCCCTCCTCGCCAATTTAAAACCTGCCAATGCTGTCCATACACAACCAACCGACTTATATCAACCAAACACGCAATCACAATGCCTGTTCCTAAAAAAGCTTCCTTATTTAACCCTGCATTAATTAAAAAAGCGCTGCGCAGCGCCCCTTGATTTCCTGACAATCCTCCCAAAAAACCGCTTAAAATACCGCCGAGGCTTAAATATTTCCGCTCAAAATTTAATTTTTTAAACCGCGGTAGAAGTTCGAGCAAGGCAAAGGCAACCATTATTAAAGCTACAAGCACTTTAAGAAACGTTATTGAAAAATGCTTTTCTCCGATTTGATAAGTCACGAAAGGCGCAATCGTACCCAACTTTACTAATATCCACGCACCGAACCAAGCTGCAACCATAGCAGGAAAACCAAAACGAAAAACAACCGCCCAATCAGAGAATTTTCCCAGCAAAAAAAATTTAAAAATATTATTAAGCAAATGGACAACAGCGGTTAAAGCAATAGCAACAGACACCGGAAAGAAAACCGCCAAAACCGGCATCAAGATTGTCCCCAGACCAAATCCTGAAAAAAGTGTTAGCCAAGCAATGAAGAAAGCCGCCGCACCGACGATTAATAACTCCATCACTCACCTACTCACCTTTTCTCTTCCCAACAAATTTAAACCGTGGACTGCGCTTTCCTTCAATCAAAATTTTTTCCAAAAACATTTTTTTAGGCCGAATCCATAATGAATTCTTGCCAAACCGGGTTCGATACAAAGCTTTGTAAACAACCATAAGTTCCAAGGTTTCGCTATGACGCGCCTCACCCAAAACTTCATAAAGCTTGCCCTTATAATGAGCGTATAATCCTTTTTTTAATTTTTTCATGGAAAATAATTTGTGGATTCAACTGCGGACTTTCAATTTCTGTTTACGGCTCATCAAAATAAAAAATGTTAAAAAATAAACGGCAACTCCAATGACCAAACTCACCACAAAATAACCAAAAAAAACAGAGCCCACCAATTTAAGCATTGAGCCCTGTTTTAACTTTAACCAAACATTATTCAAATGTAAGTCATGAATAAATTCATTCCAGTCTGCTTTCAATTTTTGTTCATCGCTTCCCGGAAGAAGCGCCGCGACCCGGATTGAAAATCCCAACGTAATTAAACTTAACCAAGTATTGGTAAGCACACTGCCCAGCAAGGCGGTGGCGCGGTTGGCGCGAAAAATAAAGGCGGCAATGAGTGCCGTCACCGGCCCCATACTAGGGAAGTTACCCAGAAAAACACCTAAGCCTAAACCAAGCGCTTTACGATGCGGCGTGTCATTAATTCCTAATATATGGTGGTACTGCTTTTTAGCCCAAACTTTAGCGTTATCAAACATGCTTAACCGTCTTTTATTTTAAAAGCGCCTCAACTTCATATCCGATGACACCGTGCGCATCAATGACTACTTTTTTAAAACGATAGATTTTTTGTAGCATAGTTAAATAAGGACTTTCATTCTCAATAACAACCCAAAGCAAATCTTCGTTATAACGAATTTTGTCTTCAACAGTGCTGCGGTCAATAATCCAGCCGTTGCCTTCTTTATAAAGGAAAATTGGCGCTAAATGATTATCTTGCGGAAAATAAATAACGGCATACTTACCGTCTTCACTGACTTTAAATGGTTTGTTAAAGGCCTTAGCGGATTCTTGAAAATCCGGAGAACTGAGAATATGGTGTCCTTTTTTGCGCCACTGCGGATCAAAAAGCGGCAAGTCGTAACAGTAAATGCCTTGGGCAACTAACTGCAGCTCGAGTTGATAAGATTCTTTAGGAGTTTTTTGGGGAACATATTGCTGTACTAACTCATCGTAATAAGCTTTCTCGGCTTCTTTGGAATTAGTGGCAGAATCCGTGGGAGACGGTTGAGCCGGCAAAGCACCAGTGGAATAACACGCCAAAAGAAGGAATAATATAAAAAAAAGGCGGCAATTTTTATTTAATGATTTATGATTTATAAACATATACTTATTTAGGATAGCAACATCCATCATACTGTCAAGCGGGAAAATCCCGAAAAAATAAACGAATACTGTTTCTACAAATTTGTGTGCTATAATACCGCCACTTTTTCGGTCAACCAAATTAGACATCGGAAAAAACTTAATTACTGGCCTTTTCTTTCCCAAATATTTTTCTATCATTCTCAGGGAGAAAAGGCGTAGTACTAGACTTTTGCAATGCAAAAGTCAGTAAGGAGAGTGGGATGTTCTCTAAAGAATGGATGAATACGCTAAAAAAATATTGTTTGGTAGGAACGTTCACCCTGTTAGCTGGCTGCGCGACTATGAGCCCGGTGGTTACCGAAACCGAATCAGGCAATAAAAATTTATCTGTTGAAAATATTTTGAAAATTGAAAAAGGCAAGACAACCAGCGAAGAAATCAAAAAGTTATTTGGAGAGCCAGATTTAAAGTACGAAAATGCTTCCGATAAATCGACATCTTGGGTCTATGATTATTCAAAAACTCGTAAACGCAGTATGGAGCGCGCGCCCTTCGCCATTGATCAAACCCAACTAGAAATCACCTTTAACAACGACGGCATTGTTAAAGAATATACTCACACGGTTTCCAATAAGACAAAAAAAGATTAAACTCGAATTAAGTACAATAAAAAAGCCAAGCAATTTGCTTGGCTTTTTTATTGTGTAATCCTTTAAAAACTTTATCTTTAATCGCGAGCGGCAAAGCGCTTGAACTTCAACAGCACTTCAAGAACTTGAACATTTATCAACACAAAAAATAAAGTCAAAAGTGAAATTTCCAGAGGATGCATTTGCAGAATGTTATGTATAGCTAAATGAGATCCTTTAAGTTTTGGCTGCAACGAAATGGCCAATTGATTAATAAAAATACCCAAAATAAGACCCGTTGCCCAAAACCCTCCCACAATTCCGAGTCCTAGTCCTACTTGAGAACGGACAAAACGCCAGCGCTTTCGGCTGCTTTTACCGGATATCGTCTTAATCAATTCATTAACTGGCATAACAAAAACACTTAAAAGGTAAAAAATCCCTCCAATACCTGTTCCGGGAATTCCTGCGACCATTTTTAGTGCCCTTTCTCGTAAACCGAAAAGCGTTTACGTATAATCCACTCACTCCAAATTGCTTCTAACATGAAGACTGCATTTACTGTCCGCAATATGAAAAAAGCTGGAATGCTGGTTAAAACAAGTTTAACTTCTTTTCTAGGAATGGCCTTATATAATGTTGGGACTAATACCGCCGGAATGTCAATGAAGTAGCCTAACAATAAATAAGGATTTTGTAGCCAAATAACTAAAATTGGCAGCAAGACTAAATACACAAAGGAAGCGACAACCGCATCCCACAATGCGACTGCAATAATCGAACGCAAATATTTGATCCCTAAAATATCTTTCCAGTGCAATTGAACGTTTTGAATAAATCCGTGCGACCAGCGTTTTAATTGCTTATGCATGAAATTATAATTGTGCGGTTCGATTGGATAACAAAAAGCATCAGCCACAAAACGGACTTTATGGTTCTCTTTATAGAAACTCCAGGTCAAGTCCATATCTTCAGCGAGCGTTCGCGTTGACCATCCTCCATTCTGTTTTAGAATGTCTGTCCGATAAACGGAAAAACAGCCCGATGAGATCAAAGGCTTTTCATAATAGTCCTGAATTGGTTTAAAAAAGGTAAATGCGAACAAATATTCAATGTAACGCCCGCGTTCCCATAACGTTTTCACGTGACGAGGAATTACAAAACCGCACGCCGCTGCTACGTGGAAATCTTCAAAAGCGGATAAAAGTTTTTCAATGGCATCTGGCGCTAGGGTTGTATCAGCGTCGATGGCCATAGTAAATTCGGTTTTAACATATTGTAGAGCGAAATTCTGGGCACCGGCTTTGGAACCGGTATTTTTAGGCGGGCGGATAACGGTGACACCTAGGGCACGGGCGACATCACCTGTGCCGTCGCTGGAAAAATCATCAATAACAATGATTTCTTCGGCGGGGATGGTTTGATTCTGCAGGCTAATAATCGTATCAGATATGCTTTGGGCCTCATTGTACGCGGGGACCAAAACGGTAAGACGGCTTGATCTTTTTATTAAATTGAAAATAGACAATCGTTTAATACGGCTTCCAGTGGCTGCCATATTAAACCCTTTTTTATCCAATAAACTATACATTATCTATCGTTCCTTACAATTTTTCAAAACGTTATAATTTTGAATTTATCGCAGGCAGGAAAATAAAAAACCAATGTCCAGATGCATCAGAACATTGGCCAGTTGAAATAAGTATAAACGAACCACTAACTGATGTCAAGTTGACTAAAATTTTTTTTAAGTAATGGGATTATCTGTACAAAGCATCTTCGAGGGCTTGCGGATCGAATCCAGAGACAACGGTGCGCCCAATTTTGGTGAGCGGAACTTCCCCTTTCCCGCCGATATCCGTATAGCGTTTTAAATTGGCCGGATACCGCTGAATATCATATGTTTTATAGCGGATATTTTTATTTTTTAAATATCTAACCACCTGGTCGCAGTAAGAACATTCGGCGATCACGAATATTTCGGCGGAATTATATTTGTATTTTTTATGAGCGGAAGTTTCTTTTTGTTTTTGTGAAACTGAATTCTCCACAGCTTGCTTCAATGGCGCCGCTGGTTTTTCAGTTGTCTGAGAATTGCTCTGGAGTTCAGATAGACAAGTGGTCCAATAGATCATGGCCACTGCCAAAGTTAACAAAAGTCGTTTTATAATCGCTTTCATTCTATTTTCGCTCCTTTAATTAACCGTTGCGACGGCTTCCATTTCAACCAAGACATCCTTTGGCAAGCGGGCGACTTCGATTGTACTGCGCGCCGGGGCTTGTTCGGGTTTAAAGAATTCACTGTAAACGGCGTTCATCGCTGCGAAATCATTCATATTTTTTAAAAAGACCGTCATCTTGACGACATTTTGAAGTGATGAGCCAGCCGCTTCTAAAACATTTTTAAGGTTGGTTAAGACCATGCGAGCTTGTTCGGTGATGCCACCCGAGATCACATTGTTATTTACATCCAACGGAATCTGCCCGGATGTATAAACAAAATTTTGGATTTTAACCGCCTGATTATACGGCCCGACGGGCGCAGCGACTTTAGGTGTTCGAATGATTTCTTTTGTCATAAAATTCTCCTTGGTTGAAAATAAAACTTAATCTTCCTCGCACAGCTCTTGTTGTGGTTTTTCATTTTAGGGAAGAACTTCCGCGTATAAAACTGCCGCCGGTGATCACATTAGAATGGGTCGTGCCAGTTGGTATAATTGAAGAGGCAAATTGAACCCAGTAATCGTTAGAGCCACCATTCACTGTCCAATTCATCGTGACACTCGCCGCCCCGGCCTTAGTGCTACCTCCGATGTTATTACATTCTAGGGCAGTATTTACGTTAAGAATATATTGTTGAGTTTCACCGGTCGAATCTGCACTAGTTCCCGCGCAAATAGTATCTAAAACCAGGTCATTAGCAGCACTGCTAACGGTAACACTCGCCACATTCCCATGATTTAATCCGTCATTAGCATTATGATTCCTAATGGGAGTACCTTGATCCACTCCAGTTAAAGATGTCGCTCCGCTTAAAATAGCGCATTGCGCACTACTTAGCGTGACTACGACATTATGAGCTCCAGTTGCCGGAGCAATCAAGTACCAGTGATCCACACGTGCCGCGTTTCCTCCGCTTTGAACCATAACATATGAGCCAATTTGTGTAAGATTTACTCCGTTGTAAGTAACGGAGGCAACCGATTTTAGATCTTTATTTGTGTTATCGGTGAGAACTACCCCCACGACCAGAAGCCGGTTGGACCCTCCTGCTCCCACGGTTATAGAATAAGTCAACGAAGAACAAGTCTGTGCACCACCTCCACTATAGCAATTTGAGGAAGCGTTCGTGTCCACAGCAATCGCCGCCCAGACTTTATTGTTTAATACAAATAAATTCCCGACGAAGAACCAAACCAATAAAAAAATGAGTATAGCTTTTGTTTTCTGTTTTATTCTATTGAAAGAATTTGGCATATACGTTTCTTCAGAAATTTAATTCTTAGCCCAAGCCACGATGTCCCAGTCAATCGTAATATGGTTTCCCACAATAAGTCCTCCCTGGTCTAATATTTTATTCCAGACAACATCAAAGTCCTTGCGGTTAACGACCCACCTTCCGCTCGCTTTAATATAGGAACGCTGATGCACGTCTTTAAATGGACCTTTAACATCAAAAGGAAACGCCAACGATTTTGAAATCCCATGCAAGTGCGCTGTGCCAATGACCCAATAGCCCGACGGTTTCTTGGTAATCGATTGGCTTTCGAAAGTCATGGTGGGATACGCTGCGGCATCCAGCAATCTTTTCGATAAAATAATTCGATCCAGCTTTGGGTAACGCGAATGAAGACTTTTGGTTTTAACTGTTAAAACAACTGAACTTTGAGCTAGATGATTAGGATCAAAATTAATTTTGCCGCCAATATCATTAAACTGCGCACGGTAACGGCCGATAACTGTATAACTAACTGAACCTTTTATATGCGATTGCTTTTTATCGACGATATACAGTGTTTGAGCCAAACAAGGCGAAGTCCATATTAAACTGAGAAATAAAATGATACAAAACCTTTTTACCATTTTTAATTTTCCAAAATCACGTCTGAATTAATTCATTTGTAAACCAATGACACCGACCACATAATTCCCATAATCTCCCAATAATTCAACGCTCAGCTGTGAATCCATGGCTAAACTCAAATTATAAATCCGCGGTTTGCTGCGTTCGAAATCGACTTGAAAAAATTTATTGAGCGATTGATCGGCTTGACGGGATTTGACAGCAATTTTTAGACGGATATCCGAAAGCGTCATCTTCTCGACTTTGATCTCCGGCCAATCGAGTTGGCGATCATTATGAAAGTTGTGCAGTTTGCCGGCGTACGCATTTGAATTTGATACTAAGAATAATTGGTAGCCCGCCGCAAAACGTTTGGTTAAATCGGCCTCTTGTTGTGAATCAACTGAATCTAAAACGTTTTGAAATTCCGTCGGAATTAAGTTAGTTTGAAGTGGATGTTTGGAAAAATAACTAAAAACAAGCAACCCGGCGAGAATAGTAATCGTGGCGATACCGATTTCGATATCATAACGCTTCCAAAATGGAATCCGCTCAGCGCGTAAACCTGCGCTAGAAAATTTCGCCTGAATCGCCTCTTTCTTTCGGCGGATCGCTTTAAGCTGCCGGGCCCGTTTGGAACGCTTTTGGCTCATTGACCTAAACGTTTTTTAATATAATTTTCCAAGATATCAACAAATTCCTCTTTAATGCGGTCGCCTTTTAGAATTGTGAGTTCCTGACCGTCGACATAAACGGGCGCGATCGGTTTTTCGGAAGCGCCTGGTAAACTGATGCCGATGTCTGCGTGACGGCTTTCGCCAGGGCCGTTGACCACACAGCCCATGACCGCGATTTTTAAGCGTTCAACGCCGGGGAATTCCTTTTTCCAAATTGGCATCTTGCGTTCGATGTGTTGATTAATGTCCTGGGCCAAATATTGAAAATAGTTTGAACTCGTGCGGCCGCAGCCAGGACAACTGGTGACACTTGGTTTAAAATAACGCAGTCCCATCGATTGTAAAAGATGTTTGCAAACTTCAACTTCTCGCGAACGTTTAACATTGGGTTGAGGTGTGAGTGAAACGCGGATGGTGTCGCCGATTCCCTGCTGTAATAAAATCGCCAGCGCCGCCGAACTTGCCGAAATCCCTTGAACGTCCCCGCCCGCTTCCGTTAATCCTAAATGCAAAACATAATCACAACGCTTGGCCAATCGCGTGTAAACCGCCACCATGTCTTGAAGAATCGACATCTTAACACTGACGACAATCCGTTCCTTGGAACAGCCGATTTTTTCAGCCAATTGCGCGCTGGTTAAAGCGCTTTGAATCATGGCTTCGTACGTCACTTCTTTAAAATCTTTGGGTTCTTTGAGCTTGGCGTTTTGATCCATCAATGAGGTTAAAAGTTCTTGGTCAAGCGAACCCCAGTTAACGCCGATGCGGATGGCTTTATTGTTATCGACGGCGATTTTGACGATGCTGGAAAAATTTTCGTCGTGGCGTTCGCCGCGGCCGACGTTACCGGGATTAATACGGTATTTGTCTAAAGCTTTGGCACAGGCAGGATGTTTTTGTAAAAGCGTATGGCCGTTAAAATGAAAATCGCCGATAATCGGCGTGTTGAATCCACGGTCGCGCAGGCGTTTGATTATTTCGGGAACGGCTTGAGCAGCCGCATCGTCATTAACAGTCCAGCGGACGAGTTCGGAACCGGCGTCGATTAATTCGATTGTTTGAGTGAGCGTGGCGTCGATGTTGGCGGTGGGCGTGTCGGTCATTGATTGAATGACGACCGGGTGGCTCAAGCCCATTTTGATTGAGCCAACTGTAACGGTTGGGGTAAAACGACGTGTAAAGAGTTCCATAGATTTAGACGAAAGAATACGCGGGGCGGCCTGCCGACAGAAAATACCAGGCAGGCCGCCCGCGGGACCCATCTACACCTCCGGGGTGTAGATGAGTATATTTAGCAAATTATAATTTCACAACAATTTCAAAAATGTTATAATTACGCGCAATTATAAGGAAATTTCGAGGAGAATTCAAATGGAAATCTATTTAGCGCGCACGCAAGGATTTTGCGCAGGTGTCGCCAGCGCCGTTGAGATCGTCGAACGGGCCCTGCAAAAATATGGCGCCCCTCTCTATGTTTTTCATGAAATTGTTCATAACACCTTTGTCGTGGCCGATTTTCGAAACCGCGGCGTCATTTTCGTGGATGATTTAAGTGAAGTGCCGGATAATGAACGCGTAATTTTTAGCGCGCACGGTGTTTCACCCAGTGTCTTGACTGAAGCCAAACGCAAAAATCTCAAATTTATCGACGCCACCTGTCCTCTCGTCACCAAAGTCCACCGCGAAGCCATCACCTTTTCTAAAAAAGATTACGAAATCGTTTTAATCGGCCACAAAGGCCATCAGGAGTTAATCGGAACCTCCGGTTATGTCGCGCCTCACCTCCTGCATATCGTTGAAGATGAAGCCGACATTGAACAATTGAACATTGATCCTTCCCAAACCGTCGGCTATTTGACGCAAACCACTCTTTCCGTCACTGAAACTCAAGGTTTAATCAAAAAACTTAAAAACCGTTTTCCAAAACTAATCGCCCCGCCCCGCGAAGATATTTGCTACGCGACGCAAAACCGGCAGGACGCGGTCAAAGAATTGGCCCAACTCTGCGACATCATTATTATCTGCGGTTCGCCGAATAGTTCCAACAGCAACCGTCTGCGCGAAACCGGCGAAGAAGAAAATGTCCCGAGCTATATTATAGATTCGGCGGATGAACTTGACATGAAACTTTTAAACGGCAAAACCAAAGTCGGTATCAGCTCCGGTGCTTCTGTGCCGCGGCATATTGTTGATGAGTTGGTGAACCGTATTAAAGAATTTTTTCCCGGAACGATGGTGAACACTTTTCCAGATCCTGAAAAAAATATTCACTTTCAACTTCCGGCGATTTAATTAGAAAAATTTTCCATGGCCAAATTCATTCTCGATAACATCGAATATGATCTCCCCGACGGCACGGCGCTGGCAGAGACTTGCGAAAAAGCCGGCGTTCCTTTTAGCTGTAATTCGGGCGTCTGCGGGACCTGCCAGATTGAGATCTTGGAAGGTTCGGAAAATCTTTGTGAACTAAACCAGGAAGAAAAAGATTTAGGTATGGATCAAAACCACCGCTTGGGCTGTCAGTGTAAAATCATTCAGGGGATTGTTAAAGTTAAGTTTTAAGTTTTAATTTATAAAACGCGGATTTACGCGGATTGCGCACAGATCAACGCAGATATGAAAAATATTTTTAAACCTATCTGCGACCATCCGTGTGTAATCCGCGTAAATCTGCGTCAATTTTTGTTTTCAATTATGTTTAAACTCTCCTCAACCCCGTTAGAAAATCTTCCCTTAAATAAAGGCCTAAGCCATCCAGCCAACGGCGCGATTGTTGGGTTTGAAGGTGTGGTGCGCAATCATCATCAAGGTCAAAAAGTCGTGGCGTTGGAATATGAGGCTTTTGCAAAATTAGCCGATAAAGAAGCGAAACGGATTTTGATGGAAGCTAAAAAAAAATTCGATGTGACGGCTGTCCAATGTTTTCACCGCGTTGGGAAATTAAAAGTCGGTGACATGGCCGTGTGGGTTGGCGCCGGCGCCGCTCACCGCGATGAAGCCTTCAAAGCCTGCCGCTACACCATCGATGAAATCAAAAAACGCCTGCCGATTTGGAAGAAAGAATATTATAAAAACGGGGATTCGGGTTGGGTGAATTGTAAATTAAGTGGTTCAAGAAATAAACGCGAATTATCGCAAATTACACACTAATCTCGCGAATTTTACGATTGAACGATTCGCGTTTATTCGTGTGTAATTCGCGATAATTCGCGTTCAAATCTTTTAATAATCTTATGAAGAAAATTTCCATCACAACTAAAACCGGCGACAAAGGTTACTCTCACCTTTTCTCGGGCGAACAGGTTTTAAAAAATTCATCACGCCTGGAGACTTATGGGGATTTGGATGAACTGGTGAGCTTTCTAAGCATTGCCCGACATGCGGTTCAAAATACAAATTTAAAAGAAGATATTCTCTGGATTCAGCAAACTCTCTTTACCGTCGGAAATGAATTGGCGACAACCCAAGGAAAATTGCACAAGCTTAAAAAACGCATCGATACCAAGACAGTTGAGAAAATGGAAACGAAACGGCTCGCGCTGGAATCTCAAGTAGAAGTCCCTGACAATTTTGTGATTCCTGGAAATACAATAGCCGCCGCGTATCTCGATTACGCCAGGACAATTTCCCGTCGGCTGGAACGAAAAGTCGTTGACTTAAACGCCCAAAAAGAAATCGACAATAGCTTTCTATTAATTTGGCTGAACCGTTTGTCTGACTATCTCTATTTAATGGCGCGGCTGGAAGAAAAAAAGCCGCTCTTGGTCAATTCACTCGATCAATTGAATTATTGACTTTTGTGAATCCAAAGGAAGAAACAAAAGTCAATATTAGGCCTTTTCTCTTGGATGATAAGAATGAAAAATTCTCTTTGGAAAGGAAAAGGCCAATAACTATGCCATCCATTCTTGATGACCTGGATCACCTTAATTTAACCGTCAAAAATAACGCTGCGTTATCCGACTACACAACCTTCCGCCTCGGCGGACCTTGCCCTTCACTTATTTCCTGCCAAACCGCAGTGCAATTAGAAGCGGTTGTTTTGCGATTAATTAAAAGTAAAGAGCCTTTCATTTTAATCGGCAGCGGATCGAATCTGGTTGTTTCGGATGAAGGATTATCGTGTACAGTTGTGCGTTACGTCAGCCCGACGCCGTTTGTTCAGAAAGATGGAACGGATTTAATTGTTTCCGGCTCGACGCTGCTGGATGATTTAGCGAAAGTCGCTTTAGACTTTTCGCTGGAAGGCATTAATTACGCGTCGGGGATTCCAGGCACCATCGGCGGCGCGATTGTCGGGAACGCCGGCGCGTTTGGCAAGCAAGTCGGTGATTATTTGAAATCGGTTTGTGTCATTACCAAGACAGGGATCAAAAAAGAAGTCGATCTCTCTTATTTGGGATTCAGTTACCGTCATTCGAAACTCAAAGAAACCGGTGACATTGTTCTGTGGGCGCGGTTTGGATTTAAAGATGGCAATAAAACTGAACTTGCGCGTGAACGCGGAGAAATTCTAAAAATCCGTCACGAAAAACATCCCGACCTCGAAACACAGCCCTGCGCCGGAAGTTTTTTCCGTAACGTCGAACCCACCTCCAAAGCCGAACGCCGTCAGGCCACGGGATTTTTTCTAGAAGAAGCCGGCGGCAAAGATTTACACGTCGGCGGCGCGGTCATTTTTGACAAACACGCCAACATCATCATTAAATCCAACGGCTGTACCGCGCAAAACGTTCATGATCTTTCTTTAAAAATGGCGGCCCTTGTGAAAGATAAATTTGGAATTGAGTTGGTGCGTGAAGTGAGGTTTGTGGGACAGTTCTTAGGAAAACCTTACGAAGCTCGAGAGATTATTTGGTAAGTTACCCGCCGATCTGAAACATCTCAATCTTCTTCACCGACTTCCCTTCAATCGAAGAAACCAGCGCTCGGTTTTCGGAGTAGCGGTCTTGTCTTTGGGTCCAAACTGATTTGATGCGTTCAAGCAACTCTTCATCGCTGGCGCCTTCGCGTAACGGCGTTCGTAAGTCTGTGCCTGTTCCGGCAAAAAGGCAGGTATATAATTTTCCGTCGGTAGAAATTCTCGCGCGTGAGCAATTGCCGCAAAACGGCTGCGTCACCGACGCAATAAAACCGATCTCGCCCGTCCCATCCAAATACTGATAACGCTCAGCGACCTCACCGGTATAATTCGGTTCAACCGGTTTCAGCGGAAAATGTTTGTGAATTCTATTTAAGATTTCTTTAGACGGCACAACAAATTTGGATTCCCAGTGATTGCAGTTACCCACGTCCATATATTCGATAAAGCGAACGACGTGTCCGGTTCCTTTAAAATAACGGATCAAATCAAGCAGCGTGTGGTCGTTGATTCCCTTTTGCACGACGGTATTAATTTTGATTGAACTGAAACCAGCGCGTTCGGCTTCTTTAATGCCTTTGAGAATTTGAGCAGCCGTGCTGCGCCCGCCGTTCATACGCGCAAAAACTTTTTCATCAAGCGTATCGAGGCTGACCGTTAAACGTTTTAATCCAGCCGCTTTCAAGGCAACGGCATATTTATGAAGCAGACTGCCGTTCGTTGTCAGGGCTAAATCATCGATCGATGTGATTCTGGAAAGTTGTTCAATCAATCGCGGAAGATCCGGCCGTAAAAGCGGCTCTCCACCGGTCAATCGTACTTTACTCACGCCGAGATTTACGAAAATTTGGGCCAGACGAAAAATCTCCGGTAAGGTCAGCCAATCTTTCTTTTCTAAAAATTGATAATGCTGACCTTCGTCTTCAGGCATGCAATAGGTGCAGCGGAAATTACAACGGTCGATGACGGAAATGCGTAAATCATGAAGTGGACGATTGAGGCGGTCACGCAATAAATTCTTCCCAATATTATTTTCAGTCTTTGCGTTGGTTAAAAGAAATTTCATAGTTCACAGATGTTACTCTTTCAACGAAGTTGCGGGTCCTGCCGCTTCGTTACGTGAATGGGCCCCTCCGCCTGGTGTAGATCCTCCCATTCACTTCACTGCGCGTCACCAGCAACCGACGATTACAATTTATTTTCTTCACCCTCGGTCGACACGGTCTTCACTTTATGCAACGCGCCATTCATCGCGTGCCAGGCGAGACTCGCGCACTTAACGCGCGCCGGATATTGCCACACACCGGAAAAAATACTCAATTTTCCTAAGACATTCGCATCTTTGTCTGGTTTTAATTCGCCGATCACAAGTTTATGAAATTGAGTGAAAACTTTCTCAGCTTCAACAACGCTTTTACCTTTTAAACTTGTTGTCATCATCGACGCTGAAGCTTTTGAAATCGCGCAGCCTGAACCTTCGAACGAAATATCTTCAATGACTTTTTGCGCGTTGACTTTTAAATAAACCAAAAGATGATCCCCGCACAACGGATTATAACCTTCGGCGAAATGAGTTGCATTTTCAATTTTGTGAAAATTCCGCGGCTTTTTATTGTGCTCCAAAATCATTTCCTGATAAAGCTCGTTACGGGCATCCAGGTTCATTTAAAAACACCCTTTGCTTTGTTGACGGCGGCAACCAGCTTATCAAGTTCTTCTTTTGTATTATAAAAAGCCAGCGACGCCCGCGCGGTCGCCGGGACATTAAACCGTTTCATTAAAGGCATCGTGCAATGATGACCAGTGCGGATGGCAACACCTTCTTGATCGACGAGCGTTCCTAAATCATGCGGATGAATGTTAGGAAGCACAAACGCCAGCACAGCGGCTTTTTCTTTAGCGGTTCCAATCATTCGTAGGTCTTTGATTGATCCTAACGCGCTCGTCCCATACGCCAATAAATCTTTCTCATATTTTTGAATTTGATCAAAACCAATCGACCGCACATAATCAAGCGCCGCGCCCAGTCCAATCGCTTCCGCAATCGGCGGAGTCCCGGCTTCAAATTTATAAGGCAAAACATTGTACATTGTTTTTTCAAACGTCACGTAAGCGATCATATCGCCGCCACCTTGCGCCGGCGGCATTTGATCCAAAAGCTCATGCCTGCCATACAAAACGCCAATTCCCGTCGGGCCATAAAGCTTGTGGCCAGAGAACGCCAGAAAATCACAGTCCAATTGCTGAACCTTGACCGGCAGGTGATTCACCGCCTGAGCGGCATCAACTAAAACCGGAATTTTCTGACGGCGCGCGGCTTTAATAATCTTTTTAACCGGATTAACTGTTCCCAACGAATTTGAAATGTAAACAAGCGAAATAAATTTTGTTTTAGGACTTAAAAGTTTTTCAAACTCTTGATAAATCAATTCACCGTTATCATTGATCGGCACGGTCTTAAGAATACAACCCTTCTCTTCACAAAGCATTTGCCAGGGCACGATATTGGAATGATGTTCCATCTGGGAAATAATGATCTCATCGCCTTTTTTTAAAAAAGTCCGGCCATAACTTTGAGCGACGATATTAATGGCATCGGTTGTGCCGCGGGTGAAAATAATTTCGGAAGCTCTACGCGCACCGATAAAGTCGCGCACATTCTCGCGCGCGCCTTCATATAACTTGGTCGCGGCTTCACTTAAATAATGGACGCCGCGGTGAACGTTCGAGCAGGTTTGGGTGTAATAATTATCGAGAGCCTTGATGACTGGAAGCGGTTTTAAAGTCGTGGCGGCATTGTCGAGATAAACTAAGGACTTGCCATGGACTTTAACACTGAGGTTGGGAAAGTCCCGGCGGATTTTATTGACGTCAAAAGAGTTCTTTGAAGCATGTTTCATTTATACTCCGTAAAGCTTGTTCCTAAAAGTTTATTAATTTTTGCAACGATAGACGCATGTTCAATCCGGTTTAAAATGTCGTCGACAAATCCGCGCGCGAGCATTTTGACGGCGATGTCCCGGGGAATACAACGCGTTTCCAAATAAAAAATTTCATCTTCGTTAAGCTGGCCAATCGTGGCGCCATGGGTGCATTTGACGTCGTCGGCAAAAATTTCGAGCTGCGGTTTGGTGTCGGCGCGGCAATTCGAACCTAACAGTAAATTTTTATTAAGCTGATAAGAATTGGTTTGCTGCGCTTCACGGCTGACTAAAATCTTTCCATTAAAAACCGCACGCGAGGCGCCGTTTAGGATTCCTTTATAAAGCTGGTTACTCGTGCAATTCGGCGGGCGATGTTCGACACAAGTGTGATTATCCACGTGCTGATTGTCCGCGACGGCGTAAAGCCCGTTTAAAATCGAATTGGCTCCGGAACCATTTAAAACAATATTTAAATTATTACGAGTGAGCATCCCGCCTTTTGTCATCGAAAATGAATTAAGCTGGCTGTCGCGTTCTTGCCAAATCCGCGTCGTGCCAATATGAAATGATTGAAGACTCTCGCCCTGTGCCTTGCAGTATAAAAGATTTGCATTTTCCGCGAGATGAACATCCGTCAAACAATCGGCAAAATAAACAGCTTGGCCAAATGAAATATGACTTTCCAAAATGTGCGCCTGCGCCGATTCTCCGAGGAGAATAACCGTCCGTGGCGCAGTAACAATTTGTTCATTCGTACTGGTGACATGAACAATATGTATCAAGGGAGCGATGTTCACTTTGGCTTCAACTTTCACAAAAGCGCCATCACTGATAAGCGCTTTGTTAAGCGCGACAAACGCGTCTTCGGTGCTGTATTTTTGAGATAATGCGGCGATTTCTTTTTCAAATGAAACAGCGGCTTCACTTAGATTAAGAACCGTAACACCTTTGGGAAGGGTTTTGATTTGAGAAAACTCGGCGTTAAAAACACCATTTACAAAAACAAGATTAATTTCTTTGGGGTCGCAATAATCTTTGAGCGCGTCTTTTTCTAAAATCTTTTGTTCTGTTGAAATAACAAATCGAGAGTTGGCGATCGGCTTGACATTCGTGTATTTCCATTCTTCATCTTCCAGCGTCGGGAAACCCAGCTCACGGAAACGGTTTAATCCAGCATTACGCCAATCAGCAAAGAGCGCGGATTTATTTTTATTCTTTTTTTCAAATGTTTCCCAACCTTCAATCAAGGTTGATAATGGATCTGACTTCACAATCATAGTTTTTCCTTTAAGAAAAATAGGCAACGCGGATTGCACACGGATTTACGCAGATGTATTGAATCTGCGATCATCTGTGTGTAATCCGCGTTAAATTAAGTTAACCAATCATAACCCTTCTCCTCAACCTGTAGGGCCAGTTCTTTGCCGGATGAGCGGACGATTTTTCCTTTATGCAGGATATGGACAAAATCCGGGACGATATAGTTGAGCAGTCGCTGATAATGGGTTATCAGGATAATGGCGTTGTTTTTATTTCTTAGTTTGTTAACACCTTCGGCGACGATTTTCATAGAATCGATATCCAACCCCGAATCGGTCTCATCCAAAATCGCTAGACGTGGATTTAAGACAGCCATTTGCAGGATTTCGTTGCGTTTCTTTTCCCCGCCGGAAAAATCCACATTGACTGGACGGTTGATAAATTTTTCATCCATATTTAGCAGCTTCATTTTTTTACGCAAATAGGTGTCGAATTCAATCGGGTCCATTTCTTCAGCGCCTTGATGTTTGCAAATCGCATTAAAAGCCGCACGCAAGAAAACCGCCGTATTAACACCAGGAATCTCAACGGGATATTGAAAGGCCAGAAAAACGCCTTCACGCGCCCGTTCATCAGCATCAAGTTCTAGCAGATCAATCCTTTTAAAATTGACTTCATACTGCATTGAACCTTTTGTTACTTGATAATCTTTATGACCGGCCAACACTTTCGCCAATGTACTTTTCCCAGAACCGTTCGGTCCCATAATGGCATGAACTTCACCGGCGCCGACTTCCAAATTAATCCCATTAAGAATTGGGGTTTCATTGATACTCGCGTGCAGATCTTTAATCTCTAACATAAACTCCCTCTTTTTCATTGAATGTATTTTATCCAACACTGCCTTCCAGTTTCATTTCCAAAAGTTTAACCGCCTCGACGGAAAATTCCAAAGGCAGTTCCTTAAAGACTTCTTTACAAAACCCATTAATGATAAGCGAAACCGCGCCTTCCAAATCTAATCCACGCGATTGCAGATAAAACATCTGCTCCGCGCTGATTTTTGAGGTGGACGCTTCATGTTCCAAGGTTGCGGTTGAATTTTGCACTTCAATATAAGGAAAAGTGTTCGCGCTGCAATTGTTGCCAACCAGCATGGAATCGCATTGCGAAAAATTCCGCGCGCCATCGGCGCTTGGCAAAATTTTAATCAAGCCACGATAATTATTATTAGAGTAATCAGTTGAAATCCCTTTTGAAACAACCGTGCTTTTGGTATTTTTGCCGATATGAATCATCTTGGTGCCGGTGTCGGCTTGCATGTGATTATTTGTCAAAGCGACCGAATAGAATTTCCCAACGGAATTATCACCTTGAAGGATAACGCTCGGATATTTCCAGGTAATCGCTGCGCCAGCTTCCACTTGCGTCCAGGAAATCTGTGAATTGCGTCCCTGGCATTTGCCACGTTTAGTCACAAAATTGTAAATGCCGCCTTTCCCTTCTTTATCGCCGGAGTACCAGTTTTGGACGGTTGAATATTTTATTTCAGCGTTGTTAAGAGCCACTAATTCAACGACCGCTGCGTGCAATTGGTTTTGATCGCGCGACGGCGCGGTACATCCTTCCAAGTAACTCACATAACTGTCATCTTCTGCGACGATCAAAGTCCGTTCAAATTGCCCGGACTCAGCCGCGTTAATTCTAAAATACGTTGAAAGCTCAAGCGGAGAGCGTACACCTTTGGGAATATAACAAAACGATCCATCACTAAAAACCGCGGAATTAAGCGCCGCAAAAAAATTATCCGTGTAGGGAACAACCGAGCCTAAATATTTCTGAACCAAATCCGAATGATGCTGAATCGCCTCTGACATCGAACAGAAAATAATCCCAAGCTTGGCTAATTCATTTTTATGCGTTGTTCCGACGGAAACGCTGTCAAACACCGCGTCCACCGCAACGCCGGTTAAACGCTTTTGTTCGGTTAAAGGAATGCCGAGGCGCTCGAACGTTTTCAAAAGCTCTTGATCAACTTCCTCAAGGCTGTTTGTTTTTTTCTTCTGTTTGGGAGCGGAATAATAAGTAACGGCTTGATAATCAATCGGCCCGTATTTAAAATTGGGCCATTTGGGTTCCGTCATCTTAGTCCAATGACGAAAGGCCTTTAAACGCCATTCAAGCATAAAGGCAGGTTCTTTTTTCTTTTCTGAGAGCATGCGGACGATGTTCTCATTAAGACCTTTGGGGAATTCTTCGGTTTCGATATTGGTCACGAAACCGTATTTATATTCGCGGTTGGTTAATTCTTGTTGTTGAACTGATTTAGACATAGTAAAAACCTCGACTATATTTAGTCTTTGACGGCTGTGGATTCAACGGGTTTTAATTTAATGACTTTTTCTTTTGGATTTTTGGATCCTAATAAATCTTTGACGGTGATGGTGTCAAACAATTGGCTTAATTTTTCGTTGAGGTTCAGCATCGGCGAAATTAAGTTGCAGCAACCGGTTAATTCACAGAAAGAATGTTTTTCATGAAAGCAATTTACAATTTCGATCGGACCGATGATGATCCGGATCAATTCATTTAGTGTCACCCGGGAAAGATCTTTTTGAATCAAATATCCGCCATGCGCGCCGTGTTCGGCTTTGAGAATTCCACTTTGCGCCATCAATTGCAGTACGCGGGAAGTTGGATCAAAAGGCGTATGATAAACATCGCAGATTTCTTTTGCGGCGGTGAGTTGACCTGGATAATTCCCGCTCATATGTTTGAGCGCGATTAAGGCGTATTCGACTTTACGATTGATTTTAAACATAATGTTATTTTTTTAAGTCCGCCGGAAGTTCATCAATTTTAGCCGCCAGAATAAAATCATTGTCGGTTAAACCACCGAGCGCGTGGGTTGATAATTCAACACGCAATTTCCGGTAGCCGGTTAAATGAAGATTCGGATGATGGTTTTCAGCTTCGGCGATTTTGGCAATACGGTTGATTAAATCAACACCGGCCATGAAATTCTTCAAAACATACTCGCGAAAAATAACTTTACCCGACGGATCCAATCGCCACTGGTTTAATGATTTTAAATGTTGCTGAATTTGATCCAGTGCTAATGTCTCCCCGATGCCTTCGCAGGGCTGGCATTTTTTTTGAGCTAACTGCGTCATTGTTCTGCCCTCCCTTATCTCTAACCCAATTCAACAACCAAATTCGGATTCAACTCTTCGCGCAAAATATTTTCAATAGCTTTAAGTGTTCCAGCTGTAGCGCTAGGACAGGAACCGCAAGCGCCATGATAGTTAATTGTTAAAATATTGTTGTCTAAAGCCAAGACTTGCAAATCGCCGCCGTCCGCTTGTAAGGCCGGGCGGATGGTTTGATCTAAAATGGCTTCGATTTTTGCAAGTTCTGGAGATGCCTGCGCGACGGGCTTTTTAGGCGCTTCGGTTGTAAAATTAGGATCATGATTTTTGAGATTGTTTAAAACGATGTGCTTGATTTGTTCTTCTAAAATATCCCATTCGCCTTCACCGTCCTGGGTAATGGTGATGTAATTGTCAAAAAAATAGACCTCTGCTACGTGGGGAACGTTAAACAGAAGTCTAGCTAAAGGATTAGTATGGCATTCTTCGGCGCTTTTGTAGATCGCTTTCCCTTCATTTTTGACGGGACGATTGACTACAAATTTTAGGGCGTTTGGGTTTGGTGTGCCTTGAATTTGAACACGAATTTCTTGATTGATATCCATAAAATTACCTCACGATTTTAGAGCCAATTCAATTTTAACCTAGACGACATTTTTGTCAAGAAATACTTCGGAAAGTAACTTATATAGAAAATTAAGACAGGTTGTAGCTTTTAATCACAAACTCTGCGAAAGGAAAGGAACAAGTAAAGGCTGGCGAAACCGCGTTTAGAAGATGAATTGAATTTTTATCTCCTTCAACGACAAAGTCTTGAACTAAAAGTGAAGTTCTTTTGTTAAGGAGTTGAGCTCTAATTCCGGGTTGGGTGAATTCGGTGAATCCCTGCGGGTCAATCTGCTGGACCATCTTTTGCGCCAAGGCAATAAAATGGTCTTTATTATACTTTTTGATTTCATCCTGCGCGAGTTGTCTAAAACCAAACGCATTCGAGCAAAACAGTTTACTTTCATGAAATAAAATTTCGCAAAATTCTGAGAAGCTAAAATTTTGGTAATCATAATTCTCCCGCCACAAAGCCGGAATCGCTGTCGGACCAATTTTAATGTCACCATAAACTGTTTTTGTAAAATGCACGCCGAGAAAGGGATTTTTTAAGTTAGGCACCGGATAAATGTGCATTTTGACATCGGTTTTATTTTTTGTGTATTTTAAGTAAAGGCCTTTAAAGGGAATCATCGTGTATTGTTGGCCAAAACCAAAATCATCCGCGACTTTATCCGCATACAAGCCGGCGCAATTAATCACTTTGATGGCTTCAAAATCACCTTGATTGGTTCGGATACCGTTAGTCGGATTGATTTTTCCTAAGTAAATTGTATTAAAAAGGAAATCAGTTTCTTTGTTGAGTAAATCTTCTTTGAGGGATTGGCAAACTTTTTTTGGGTCGATCGTTGTGGTATCCGGTGAGTATAAGGCTTTTTTAAAGGTTCGCACATTAGGCTCTAAACTTTGAGCTTCTTTTTCGTCAACAATTTTTACATTGGACCCATTACGAAGGCCGCGCTTCTCTAACTCGTAGAGCTGGTTAAGTTCACCTTCGTCTTGCGCCACAACTAATTTGCCACATTCGTTCATGGGCAAATTTTTCTGACGGCAATACGCTTTCATCGCTTTGTTGCCAGCAACGGTAAATTTGGCTTTCAAACTATCAGCCGTATAATAAAATCCCGCATGTAAAACGCCGCTGTTGCGTCCGGAAGCATGATGCGCCACATCGCTTTCTTTTTCCACAATAAGAATTTTCGGATTCCTATTTTGTTTAAGCGTATGCGCAATTGTCAGACCCATAATTCCTGAGCCGACAATAATGTAATCGTAAATTTTTGACATAGTTGGTTTATTCTAAACTCAAAATTGATTTTGACAAGCAAATGTTATAATGGCTTGAACTTTAGGAGGAGTTATGGCAAAAAAACCGCGATTGACACAACCAATTATTATGGAAGTTCAACCCCGACGTTACGCCTGGTGCTCCTGCAGCGAATCGCAGAAGCAGCCATTTTGTGACGGCTCGCATGGATCGACGGGTTTGTTTCCGAAAATTGTTGAGATTGAAGAGGTCAAAACCGTGGCGTGGTGCGGCTGTAAATTGACGCAAACGCCGCCGTTTTGTGATGGGACGCATAAAAAGTTAATTAATTAAATTAATCTTTGTGAAGTAAATACAATCCTGTGTGGGCGAAAATATTTGGGAGGAAATTAATTTCTCGACGGCCGCTTAGCGCGCGCTGTTGATCAATCGTAATATCTTTTCGTTCGCAGAATTTATGAAAATCTTTCAAACTTAAAAATCGTAAATTGGGCGTGTTGTACCATTCATAAGGCAATTCTGATGTAACTGGGACTTTACCTCGCAAGAAAATTTGTAAACGCGCTTTGATGTGACAAAAATTTGGAATTCCGACGATAACTTGCTTCCCCACACGCAGCGCTTCTAAAATAACTTTCTCCGGATTTAAAACTTCCTGCAAGCTTTCATTTAGAATCACATAATCAAACCGCTTACTGGAATAATCCAGCAATCCCGAATCAATATCGCCGTGCGAAACAGTTAATCCCTTCTCCATACATTTATAAATCGCCTGTTCGTCAATCTCAATTCCAGTACCTTGAACCTTTTTTCGATTAATCAATAACGCCAGTAAATCGCCGTTGCCACAGCCTAAATCCAGCACCCGGGAATTTTCTTTGACTAAATCCAAAATGATTTGATGATCAAAACGAATTTGAGATTTTGAATCTTGATTAGCAATGATTAATTCACCGTTTATCTTTTCTTTATTGAGCCTGCTTAAGAAATCTGAAATAAGACGTGACTGCGCGTCGATTTCAACTAAGAAAGCATCGTGGCCATACGAACAATCAATTTCACAGTCGGAAACATCCAAATCGTTGGCTTTAAGAGCGCGGACCATTTCCTGCGACTGATACGATGGATAAAGCCAATCGGATGTAAATGAAATGACTAAAAAACTCGCTTGCGCGTTTTTAAACGTTGAAATCAAGTCTTTGCCTTCCGACAAATCGAAATAATCCAACGACTTCGTCAGATAAAGATACGTATTCGCATCAAAACGCTGGACAAAACTGTCGCCGCGGTATTTTAAATAACTTTCAACCTCAAAATCGTGAGAAAAGTCAAACCCGACGCGCTCTTTGCCGATTAATTTGCGGCCGAATTTTTCGTCCATCGATTTTTCGCTCATGTAAGTGATATGGCCGATCATGCGAGACAATGCGAGCCCTCGGGCGGGAATAGATTTGCCATAGTAATCGCCGTCTTTCCAATCAGGGTCCGACATAATTGCCTGACGGCAGACTTCATGAAGCGCAATCTGTTGGGCGGTATGACGGTAATTGGTTGCCACAACTACGACGGAATTAACACAATCCGGATAAAGGATCGACCATTTGAGCGCCTGCAGGCCTCCCATGGATCCGCCTGCGACGGAAAATAATTTTTTGATCCCTAAGTGTTCGATTAATTTTTTTTGGGCAACGACCATGTCTTTGATCGTCACGACGGGGAAACTTAAGCCGTAAGGTTTGCTTGTTTTGGAATTAATGGACGCTGGACCGGTTGAACCTTTGCAGCTTCCAAAGACATTGGAAGAAATAACAAAATATTTATTTGTGTCAAAGGCTTTGCCCGGGCCGATCATGCCGTCCCACCAGCCGGGTTTGGTTGAACCTTTGTAGAAGCCGGCGGCATTGGCGTCGCTGGTTAAGGTGTGGCAGATTAAAATGGCGTTGGATTTCTCGGCGTTGAGAGTGCCGTAAGTTTCGTAGGCGAGCGTTATGGGTCCGAATTTGACGCCGCTTTCTAAAATTAATTCATTGGGGGATTCGGCGAATGTGTAGAATTCGGTTTCAACGATCCCGACGGAGCGTTGGCCGATATTTTTTTGAAGAGTTATTTTATCCATAGTCAAAATTTATATTTACAAAAATCGCCGCATCTTAGCATAGGTGGAAATTGAAGTCAACCTGCCCTCGGCTAATTTTGAAGTTGAATTAGACGAGAGTGCGCTGGGCGCCTCCGCTTCAGCGTAAAGCAGTCAGGCGGAGGCGCCCGGCGTTTTTATTCTTTGTGCAATTTGAATTATTTGAGGCATCGGGGAGTTTTCACGTTGGGCCTCATCCTGAGCGGAGCTCCGAGGAATACGAGGGGCGAAGTCGAAGGATCTCGCAAAACCCTTCGACTCGCCCTAACGGCTCGCTCAGGGTGAGCCTTCGATAAGAAAACTCCCCGAGGGTTCAATTATTTCTTAGAAGTATAGAAAAACATCGCCTCAATCGTCTTCAAGGCGCGCATGCGCACCGACTCATCCATGATGACCCGGTCGCAATCGGTAGGATTTTTAAGGACACGCAAAATATTTTCGAGGGTATTTGATTTCATAAATTTACATAACGCACAGCTACCAACTAATTTTTTATGCGGCATTTCAACTTGTAAGCGCGATGACAAACCGCATTCCGTTAACATTAAAAATTCTTTTGCATCGCTTTCTTCCATATAATTCAACATTTGAGAGGTGCTGCCCACAAAATCCGATTCTTTGACAACGTTTGGATGACATTCCGGATGGCTAACCACTTTTGCGTCGGGATATTCTAACCGGACTTTATGAATTTGATCGACGGCATATTCTTCGTGAACATAACAGGTGCCGTTCCAATAACGGATATCTTTTTTAACCCCGCGCGCTTTCATTTCATTGGCAAGGTTTTTTCCCATGAGTTTGTCAGGAAGGAAATAAATTTTTTCGGTCGGAAGATTTTGTACAATATCATACACATTGGCGGAGGTCACGCACACATCGCATTCGGCTTTAACCTCAGCGGTTGTATTTATATAACAAACAAAAGTATATCCAGGAAATTCCTTACGCAGCTGCCGAACCTGCGCCGCGTTGATCGAATCGGCCAGCGTACACCCGTCGAGTGTGGCTGGAATCAAAACTTCTTTATTGGGATTCAAAATCTGCGCGGTCTCGCCCATAAACCGGACGGCCGCAAACACAATAATCTTAGCGTCCGTTGACACGGCGTCTTTGCTAAGCGCATAAGAATCACCCACAAAATCCGCAACGCCATATACAATCTCCGGACTCACATACGAATGTGCCAAAATAACTGCATTCTTTTCTTCTTTTATTTCATTGATTTCATTAATAAGGGGGGTAAGTTCTTCGCACTTCTTGAGGGAATAATGACACACAGTTCCGCCAACTTTGATATTTTTGAGAATATCGTAAAGCTGATTTGGTGTGAATTTTTGGGTGCTCAACATGTTTCACCTCAAAAATCCCTTGGAAAGCAGGGAAAAAATGTTGCTCAACTATATAATAATCCAACTGCAAAAGCAAGCTAACTTTTACAACAGCGTCTATTTCAATTATAGCTTAGACAAATGACGGCGACAAGCTTAAGGCTCATAACCCAAATTCGGCGCCAGCCATTTTTCAACCCAGTGGATGTCCTGGCCTTTTCTTTTGGCATATTCAATAGCTTGATCTTTGGCGATTTTGCCAATCCCAAAATACTGCGACTGTGGATGCGCAAAATAATAACCGCTCACCGCCGCCGCCGGATACATCGCGAAACTTTCGGTTAATTTAATGCCCGTTGATTGCTCGGCGTCGAGTAATTTAAAAATAATTTCCTTCTCCGTATGATCTGGACACGCTGGATAACCAGGCGCTGGGCGGATGCCCGCGTACTCTTCCTTAATTAAGGCTTCATTCGACAATTGCTCATTTTTTGCGTAGCCCCAGAATTCTTTACGGACTAACTCATGCATCAATTCTGTGAATGCTTCGGCCAAACGATCTGCCAAGGCTTTGGTCATGATGCTGTTATAATCGTCATGTTTTTTTTCAAACTCTTTAATGATACTTTCAATACCGATGCCAGAAGTCACAGCAAAAAATCCCAGATAATCGTTAATCTTCGTTTCTTTAGGCGCGATGAAATCAGCCAGCGCCCAGTTCGGCTGGCCGGTGGATTTATCAGTTTGCTGACGCAGCGTGTGAACAACCGTTAAAATTTTTGCGCGGCTGTCATCGGTGTAAATCTCAATATCATCCCCGACACGGCTGGCCGGATAAAAACCTATAACCGCGTTTGCCGTTAAAAGTTTCTTACTGATAATTTCTTTTAAGAGTTTTTGCGCATCATCGAAAACTTTACGCGCTTCCTTGCCGATTGTTGGATCTTCAAAAATCTTCGGATAACTTCCCTTTAATTCCCACGTCTGAAAAAACGGCGACCAATCGATCCGTTTTTCAATTTCTTCCAAGGGAAATGATTTAAAAACACGATTGCCTAAAAAGGTTGGTTTCGTAACTTTTGTTTTGGTCCAATCGATTTTCAGGCCGCGCGCCCGGGCTTCTTCAATCGGTAAAAGCGGAATGCCTTTCGTTTTCGCGCGATGCGCTTCACGTAACTTTTCGTATTTCGCGTTAACGCCTTTTAAAAAATTCGGTTTGGCTTCAGTGTTCAACAAATTGCCAACAACCCCGACGCTGCGGGAAGCATCTAGCACGTGAATGACCCCGTTTTTATATTCCGGTGCGATTTTAACCGCGGTATGCATTTCGGACGTTGTGGCTCCACCGATTAAAAGCGGGACCTTAAATCCCGTCCGCTCCATTTCCTTGGCCACATGAACCATTTCATCCAGCGACGGCGTAATCAATCCACTTAATCCAATAATGTCGGCATTTTCTTTTTGGGCTGTTTCCAAAATCTTTTCGCAAGGTACCATGACCCCGAGATCAATAATCTCATAGTTATTACAAGCCAAGACAACGGCCACAATATTTTTTCCGATGTCATGCACATCGCCTTTAACCGTTGCGGTCACAATCTTGCCGGCTTTCTGAAAGCCGCCCGCCTTTTTTTCTTCTTCCATGAAAGGCAAAAGATAAGCGACCGCTTTTTTCATGACGCGCGCGCTTTTGACAACCTGCGGCAAAAACATTTTGCCGGCGCCAAAAAGATCGCCCACGACATTCATCCCGTCCATGAGCGGTCCTTCGATCACTTTTAAAGGCTTGCTATATTTCCGACGGGCTTCTTCGATATCAGCATCAATGAAATCTGTAATTCCGCGCACCAGCGCATGCGACAAACGTTCTTCAACCGAACCTTTCCGCCATGCGTCTTCTTCGTCTTTAACTTTATCTTTTTGTTTAACCGTTTCCGCGAAATCCAAAAGCCGCTGGGTCGCCTGTGGATTTCGGTTTAAAAGAACATCTTCGACGAGCGTTAAAAGCTCCTTGGGAATTTCTTCATAGACCGCCAACTGCCCGGCATTCACAATGCCCATGTCCATGCCGGCTTTGATCGCGTGATACAAAAACGCCGAATGCATCGCTTCGCGCACAACATTGTTACCGCGAAACGAAAACGAAATATTACTCACTCCTCCGCTCACCTTGCAATGCGGCAGCGCCGCCTTAATCTGACGCGTGGCTTCAATGAAATTCACCGCGTAGTTATTATGTTCTGCCATGCCGGTCGCAACAGTAAGTATATTCGGATCAAAAATAATATCCTCCGGTAGAAAACCGACTTCTTTCGTCAAAATATTGTACGAGCGCGTGCAGATTTCGACTTTACGATCAATTGTGTCCGCCTGGCCTTTCTCATCAAACGCCATGACGACAACTGCGGCGCCGTAACGATGAATCAATTTCGCCTGCTCTGTAAATTTTGCTTCGCCTTCTTTGAGACTAATCGAATTGACAACACCTTTCCCCTGCAAACATTTTAAGCCCGCTTCAAGGACCGACCATTTCGAGCTGTCAATCATGACGGGCACGCGCGCGATGTCTGGTTCCATGGCGAGCATATTTAAAAAGGTCATCATGGTCTTGACCGAATCGATCATGCCTTCATCCATATTAACGTCGATCACCTGCGCACCGCCTTCAACTTGCTGGCGCGCGATCTTGACCGCTTCTTCAAAATTTCCCTCGAGAATAAGCTTCGAAAATTTGGGTGAGCCGGTAATATTCGTTCGTTCACCGACATTAACGAAATTGGAATCCGGACGTACAACAAGCGCTTCCAATCCGCTTAAACGCAAATATGGTTCAACCTTGGGAGGAATTCTTGGTTTAAGACCGCGAACTGCTTGCGCGATCGCTTTGATATGCGCGGGCGTTGTGCCGCAGCAACCACCGACGAGGTTAAGCCAACCGTTAACGGCCCACTCTTTAAGCTGGGGCGCCATTGTTTCGGGTGTTTCCGGAAATCCCGTCGCTGACATAGGATCAGGCAACCCGGCGTTGGGATAACAACTCACAAAAACCGGCGCGAGGCGCGCAAGTTCCTCTATATAAGGTCTCATTTCTTTGGGACCCAGCGCGCAATTGATGCCGACGTTTAAAAGATTGTGATTGGAAATGGACGTCCAGTAAGCTTCAACCGTTTGACCAGACAGCGTGCGGCCGGCCGCGTCGGTAATGGTGAATGAAACCATGACTGGCACGCGGATCTTGGTGTCTTCAAAATATTTGTCGATTGCAAAAAGTGCCGCGCGGGAGTTTAAAGAATCGAAAACCGTTTCAACCAAAAGCAAATCAACACCGCCATCGATCAGCCCGCGGACTTGTTCGTAATAAGCGTTCACCAAATCATCGTAGGTCACCCCGCGCGCCGCCGGATTATTAACATCGGGTGAAATCGAAGCGCTTTTCGTCGTCGGGCCGATTGCGCCAGCAACAAAACAAATCCGTCCCGGCTCCTTCGCGGTCACCTTCGAAACCGCCTGCCGCGCGACTTTGGCGGCAGCGACATTCAATTCATAAACCAGCGCTTCCATTTTGTAATCGGCCATTGAAATGCTGTTTGAATTAAACGTGTTCGTTTCAATAATGTCAGCGCCGGCTTCCAAATATTGACGGTGAATTTCCTCAATGATCTGCGGCTGCGTCAAAACCAAAAGATCGTTGTTGCCTTTGAGATCCGATGCCCAATCGGCAAAACGCTTGCCCCGATATCTAGCTTCATCCAGTTTATACCGCTGAATCATCGTCCCCATAGCGCCGTCGATGATGAGGATTCGTTGTTGTAATAATGTGCGAAGGTCTTTATTTGACGTCATAACAATTATTTAAGGTTACTGAGGTTACCAAAGTTTATATGGTTACCTTTACAAAAAAAGCATTTTTAGGTTACATTAACGTTATTTAAAAAGTTAATCTTTTCCCGGCACAATCCATTTACCTTTGTTCGAAGATTTATTCATAGACTTAAGATATTGACTACTCAGATACAGAGCACTTTTACATAATGCTTTGAGTTGTTCATGCTCTTGAATAGAAATTAATTTATCCTCTAAGCAATCATCAATATCTCCACTCAATTCTTCCAAAGAACCTTGACTAATGCGAATTGCTTTTAAAAATTCAGGTAAACTACCTCGGCCATACCCTTCTCGAATATTTTGTTTAGCTGAACGTGCCGCATCTCTCATTTGACCAACCAATAGAAAAAATGATATTTTTAGGTTACATTAACGTTATTATTTCTTAACTCTTTAATAACCTTAAGCAACCTTACGATGCAACATCAGTAACCTTAGTAACTTTGGCAACATCGATAACCTCTAAAGCCTTTTCCCAATTCGGAACCACCCGCTTGCGCGAGCGGTGCAACGGCGTGTTTTTAGGAATTTTTTCTTCGCCGGGTGTTTGGTTGAAAAATTCGAAGCCAACGCCAGCCTCTGGCAAGAATTCCGCCCAATCGGTCAGCGGCGTTTCTTCGTGATTATATGGACAAACTTCCTGACAAATGTCGCAGCCAAAAATCCAGCCTTGGGTTGATTTTAATTCTTTGTTCGTTAATGCATTCTTTTGCTCAATGGTCATGTAGCTGATGCATTTGGTCGCGTTTAATTCATACGCGTTCGTTAATGCACCCGTCGGACACGCATCCAAACACAAACGGCATTGACCGCAGTTCCAGTTTAAGATGTTATCCGGTTCAAAGGCTTCGGTCGTTAACAAAACGCCGATAAAAAAATACGAACCCAAGCCAGGCTTGATGATCATTGAATTTTTACCGCGGAATCCAACGCCAGCTTTAAGCGCCAGCGCCCGCTCTGCAATCGGCCGGCTGTCAACGCCTTCGTAACATTCAATTGATGGATTTTCTCGACGGATAAAATTTTTAAGCTGACCCAAACGCTCTTTGATGACCAGATGATAATCTTTGCCGACAGCATAACGGGCAATCTTCAAATCGCCTTTAAGCCTGCGCTCTTGCGTATTTTTATAATTCTTAATCAGAACAATCGCGGACTTCACATCAGGCAACAGCTTATGAGCATCCTCTTTGAATTTCAAGTGTTCCTCTAAATATTTCATATCGCCGTGAAAATCCTTGGCAAGCCAGACGCGGTAATTTTGAAGATAGGAATTTACATCAGGCGTTGTAAAGCGGCAATCATCAAAGCCCAGATGTTTGAGGGCATAGTCTTTGAGGCGGGTTTGGAAGTTTTGAGGTGAATTGTTTATGTGTGTGTTGGCGAATGGAGCCATCCTTTATAGAAAATGTGCTATTAAAATTACTAAAACACAAATGGAACATTCACAGCAGATAACCTTTTCCATTTTTTATATGCTTTTCTATCAACATTATACTTCAGGTTAAATTCATTCCATTTTAAGAATTCTTCCATCGAAAGCGGTCTTGGAGGATATTTGGGACCTCTACAGTATTTGATTTCTTTGATGCTCATCCCTTTACCCAATTTAGCTATAAGCTTGTCAAGCTGAATTCGTTCGAGATAGTATTCAGACTTAAGCCAAGATTCTTTGGGGAAATAATATCTAACCTTAGCTTTAACTTTTTTTATTTTTATCTCATTCATACAACATGACCTTTTAAAATATGCGGAGTGGCGCCAGTGATTTCAATTTTAACAAATTCGCCGCGATGATAATTGCCAGATGGGAATATAACCAATTTATTTCCATCGGTGCGGCCTTGAAATTCATCGGCAGAACGCGGGGTTTTGTCATCTTCGATAAGTACGGCAAGCGTTTGTCCGATATGCGCCTGATTTTTGTGAAGCGACATGTTTTTTTGGAGATCGTTTAATTTGACAATGCGTTCGGTCTTTTTTTCTTCGGGAACATCATCCGGAAACTTCCGCTCAGCGATCGTTCCCGGCCGCACGGAATATTTAAAAATAAACGCAGAATCAAATTGCACTTGTTTCATGACGTCGAATGTGTCTTCAAATTCGGCGTCGGTTTCGGTAGGGAAACCAACGATGATGTCGGTTGTTAGGGCAACATTCGGCATGAGCGTTCGAATTTTTTGAACGAGATCTAGATATTCTTCCTTAGAATATGTGCGGTCCATTAATTCAAGAACACGATTGTTGCCGGCTTGTAATGGAAGGTGAATGTGCTTGCAAAGTTTGGGATTGCCGGCGATTGTTTTTAAAAGCGGATCAGGGAAATCTTTGGGATGAGGTGAAGTAAACCGCACGCGTTCGATGCCGTTGACTCGACTGACCGCCTCCAAAAGTTTGGCAAAATCATCGTCGGCATGCCGGTAGGAATTCACATTCTGTCCGAGCAGGGTCACTTGTTTGAATCCTTCATCGGCCAAGCGTTTAACTTCTTCAACAACATTCGAAACCGAACGGCTGCGCTCTCGGCCTCTCGTATAAGGAACAACACAAAACGTGCAGAAATTATTGCAGCCTCTCATGACCGCAATCCACGCGTTCACGCCTTGTTTGCGCGTCGGATAAACGTCCGAATAAGTTTCGAACTCCGACAACGTCACATCAAATGACTTCTCACCCTCTTCACTCGCTTCTCTAATAAGCGCTGGCAATTTCTTATAACTATCCGGCCCGGCGATAAAATCTATGCCAAGACGAGGATTTTCCAAAAGCGCTTTGCGAAAGTTCGTCGCCATGCATCCAAGGATACCGATCAACGGCCGCGGCTGATTCCGTTCGCGGCGTTCATGTTTAATCGCATGAATCCGCCCGTAAACTTTATTGTTGGCGTTTTCGCGGACCGAGCAGGTGTTCAACATTACGATATCGGCATCGTTCTGATTTTTAACAAAAGAATAATTCGCCTTCGTCAAAATCGCGCGGATGAGTTCGGTGTCGTATTCGTTCATTTGGCAACCATATGTCTCTATGGTGAAAGTTTTTTTCGCTACGCTATTGTTCACGTAATTCCCTCATTTTTTCATCATGCTCTTTCCGCCAGCTTAAGTGGTCCAAAACTTGTTTCAAGCAATAAGCAGGTGTTACGGTTCTAATCTTAAAAGATTCGTAAATTTTATCCGACATGCCATTATCTATAAAGTGCTTTGTGTTTGCAGTTACTATATGAGTATGTCCATATTTAAGAGCATTAAATAGTATTAAGGCATCTCTAGCATCGCCAATTGATAGCTTTATCTTCTGTGGGAAAAGCAATTTTTCCATCTTCTTAATTTGATCCTTTTCGATGTGGGTATTGGCTTTTGTCAGACATATTATCATCTCATCAATTCGATTCTTTATTTTGCTAGGCATATTATTTAACTTAGATAATTCTTGTTCTGTAGGTTCAGCTATTTCCATTTTTTCAATCCTATCCATATCTTCTAATTCAAATAATTTTTCAATAGCGTTTTTATCCTCTAATCTGGGAGGGTACAAGGCGCAAGTATCCAACAGAATTGAAAGACTCATTTGGGGACTTCCCTTAATGCATAAACTATTCCAAGAATCAGCCATAATAGACCAAAACACCATGCCGGGAGGAAAAAAAGGCTACCTCCTTTGGAGGATTTAAGTAGGCTTTTGTCCTTTGATCGTAAGCGATAAGCGATATCCAAAATAGCGATGATTGGGCCGGCGATAATCATTAATTGTCCTTCGGACATTGAGCCAAGGAAAAACTGAGCCAAAAATGCGAGGCCGAAACCAATTACACAAATTCCCATACCAAGCCAATTGAATATTATAATTGATGTCATTTCCTCTCCTTCTAGGGTTTGATTTTTCCTAGAACATATCTTGTTTGACTTGTATTTCCGGCATTAACAAAGGCGGCCAAAATTGTAAAATTGCCACTATTAAGCATTTATTAAGAGTTTCATCAAATGCTCTGTTGTCTCTCGAAATGTCCAGTTGTTCTACTGCATAAATAACTCTATTTTTACCAGCGTTTTCTTCATTTGTTTTGAGATTTTCAGCATTGAGTCTACGCCCCTCACGTATTTGATAAATTGCTATACCCAGAGTTATAAGAATTTGAAGTATTGATGCTACCATTTTTTGCCTCCCATTTTAAAATTTAGTCTTCCCTTCTTACAGCATTGACCAATTTCAATAGCATTTCACCATAGGTCTTGCGGTCAGCCGTAGGTTTCGATGAAGATTTTATATGCCTTCCATGCCATTTTTACTGATGCCTTTTTGTAAATCTTTATCTAAAATTGAAAATGCAACATCCCAAAATTTCAAGACCTCAGGGAAGAATATATCTAAATTACAAGTATGTGAATAAGATTTGTTTTGAATTGCCTGGTCCCTGTTTAGCATGTCGATAGAATTTAACATATTCATTTCATCTTTATCAATTGGAATTGTGCATCGAGCTTCAAAATGATTTGTATTGAAATTAAATTCTACATTGGCAGGATTATTTTTAATTTGGCTTCTTATCTTTCGAATATTAAAAATATAAGTAAAGTTGGTTTTTAGAAAAGCTGTGATTTGTAAATTATATTTATCCAATCCTCCTTTAACCATTTGTTTAGCAAAAGGAAGGAAATCCTTTGGGGTTTGAGAAGTAATTTTATTGATTTGCAAAAGAAGTAGGTCAAGAAGTTCTCTGCTGTTGAAAATAATCTCCCGAAACGCAGAAAGCAAATTAACTTCGTTTCCAAATCCTTTTAGAAAAAGCTTCGTATGTTCGTCAAGTTTTTCAGCAAAAGGTTTTTTGAGCTCCTGACAAGTGAATTTATATTGAGCAATGGCTCGTTCAATTGCTCGCAGACGCACATCTTTCCCATCATGAAAATCTTGAGGTTTACCTAACTTCATAAATTCTTCCCAGAAATTCCTCTAAGATCCTTAAATAACGTCAAACCGCAGAACCGGGTACCCTGAATCTCAAATTATAAAATAGTTTATGCGTGACCTGTCGCCTTTTTCGTCCAGAAGTCACGCCAAACAGGACACTTCAGGCGCAACTTCATGTTGCTCAATTATTTTGTGGGACCCGAAGCGGCATTTTCCGGAATTGCTCAAGGCGCCGCACTCTTCTTGAGCAATTTCTCTCTTAGCCTATCGTCCAATGGCCGGCTCATAATTCCTTTTGATTTTGTGCTTTTCGTCACCTTTTTGGTAATGTTCACTGTTTAGTGAACATATAAACGATGAATTCGAAATTAATACAGCATTCCGAAAAGATAAAGAGGAATTTTTCTGCCAGAACCTATCTCCAGTCTGTCCGCCGCAACATAAGCATCTTTGACATCTTTGATCTGACCAAAATTTTTATCTTTGCCACCAATCTCAATCGTATATTTATCATTCAATAAAAAATCACCCTTGTCGCTGGCTGTTACCTTAAAAAGATCTTTAAGCTGATTCACAAAAAATGTTTCCCTCAAAGCCCCTTGATCACGCTCTAGAACAAGCTGATGATTCAACGCTCCCAGTAAATTTGGGTCTTGGATATAAATCTTCTCCGGTTTGCGCGCCATCGAATATCCTTTTCCACCCGACCGTAAAGAGGAAATAAGCCCTGATCCTTCCAAGTATTCCAAATAAGAATAAACATACTCTTTTGACAACTTTAACTCCCGGCTCATTTTCTCGATATTAACGGTGAACGACCCGGAACTTGCGACCAGCCACAACATTTTCTTCAGAACCGGAATATTTGATCTTTTCAAGTTCCCCAGGGCCGCAACATCTTCATAAAGAACCTTTTCAATGATGTTCAATAACTTTGAATAGTAGGTCGTCTCTCCTTCCAAAAAGAAAGGATAATATCCAGCTGCTAGATATTGTTTAAAATATTTTAATACCGGAGCTTCTGAAGAAATTTTCTCGGCTAATGCAACGTGGCGTGATAAAATCTCATCAAGAGAAACAGATGCCATCACCATCTTTTCTTGTAACGTCAAATATTCGCGGAAAGAAAGGCCTTTAAGGCCGTAATATACCAAGCGGCGGGAAAGATCCACCTTGCCCTCTTGCAAAGCTAGTGATGAACTCCCCGATACAAAGAACCTCTTTTTCTTAAAGGTATCTAAAATGCTTTTAAGTTCGCTTTGCCAGTTGGGATATTTATGGACTTCATCAATGATAAGGGCTTCTCCCCCATACTGAAAATATTCTTTGGCTATTTTAAAAAGACCTAAAGCAGATACCTCAATATTATCTGCCGAAACATAGAGACACTTTTCAACCGTCCGATAAGACTCATGATAATGTTGAAGCAAAAGCGTGGTTTTACCGACGCCGCGCGGGCCCATGACGCAAAAAGCTTGCGCTTTCCAATCAATCTGGTCGTAGAGATACCGTTTAAAATTTAACGGGGTATCCTCGACTGTTTTTTGATGAATGAAGAATAACTCTTCTAACATAACTCCCACCTTATTAAAACCGTCAAGTGGAGTATACGATATCAAATAATAATCGTCAATTGTAGTTTACGGTCTTATTTACGCTTTTACAGCTCCGCTACCGCCCCAGTTTCACTTGTCATGAATCTTTTCTAAAAACTCAATTAAAGTGAATAATTAAGTTCTTAAAAATCTAACGAGACGAATGAACACATCCATTGACTCATAAATTCCGGAATTCCTTAAGACACTCCCGGATCCACCAACAATTCATCAACAGCGCCATCAACACCGGAGCCGTTTTTCTTCATTGTTTTCTTGAATTCATCTTTATATTTTTTGAAATGCTCGGCGATCATTTTGTTGGGAATGGAATTGATGATTTTATAAATCTCTTTTTTGCTCGTGAATGAATTAAGCCGCGCGATCGCTTTTGCGCGCGTCATGTCTTCGCAGACGCCCCACATGTCCTTTAAGGACTGCGGCAAATCGACCATCATTTCTTTATAAACTTTGCTATAAACGCGCTGAAATTTGGCCTCATCCATCTTGAGGAGCTTCTTAATGTTTTTCTCTTTGAACTTCTCAAGATTTTGCGTTGCGACGTAGGATTTGGCAAACGTTTTGACCAAAGTTCCGATAAACTTTTCCTTCAACGTTTCGCGTCGAGGAACTGGTGTCGGCTCTTTGGCAAATGAATGCACCGTCAGAGATAGGAAAATAAGCGTTAATATGAATTTTTTCATATGTGTGAAAACCTTACTCATAACTCACGTCCGACCTTTCCTTACACTTATGGGCCCCGGAACCGCAGGCATCTTTGCAGGACGCGCCGGCGTCGGTGTCGCTCGATGACTCCGGACAACCGTTTATACACGTGTTGTAAAAATTGTCGCAATACATCAAAGGCAATGCATTGGGACATTCATTTTCTCCAGCCTTGCAAGCCGCCTCACAGGTTTTGTAGAAATCGTCTCCTCCTTGGAGATCTGACTCATCGGCGCAAACTGCTTCACATTCATCATACCCGAACTGGCAGACATTTTCGTTCTCATGGCCCTCGTAGGCGTCCTGGCCAATCGTGCAGGACCACCCACAGCGGTTCTGGCCATCGTTGTTGGGATAGGTGTTGCCGGTTTTATCATGGTACGCCCTGGGACATTCGTTCTGGCACGGTGTCTTGAAACCTTTTCCCTCGAGGCAACCCGGCTTGGCCCTGCTACAGGCCGCTTCGCACTGACCCCAGAAATCTGTCTCAGCTTCATTGGAATAACGTTGCGGCCACATCCCATTCATCACAACGATGATCTTGTTCTTGCGGCAATCATCTTTGCAATAATCCTCAGCCTTGGCGCAGGACGAAATATTTTCGGGCGTGGGCTTAATAGCCGCTGGTGGAGCGGTGGTTGGTTTGGTGTTTCCTGGAACGGAGGCCGCGGGCTTCGTTTCTGAACTGGATTTTTCTTGAGGAGTTGCCGCGGGCGCCGTTGGAAGAGCCGGCGCGGTATTTCGGTCAAAAGGAAGATTTTGCAAACTCCGGCAATAGGCTCTTCCCGCCGAACAGGAATTTCTGCACCACTGCTTGATTTGTGGATCGCTCTTACTCGCTCCGGATGGATCCGCGATCGTCGACGGACAACTTCCCCAGCAACTCACCTCATAGGTATCGCAGGACTCTGCTTCGTCCAACAACTGGCAGTCGTTCACCCCTTGGGCACAGGCCTCGGCGCATTTGTCAGGATAATTGGTATCAGCAATGGAAAAATCTTGCCGCAGGTCTTTCATCTGTTGAACGCAGTCGGCGTAACAGGCCGTCTGCGCTTCTGGACAAACATCGAATTCGCCGGTGCGCTTTCTGGGAGGTAAACTTTTTCGAAACGGCTCACAGGCCGTGGCCCCGGCGGAACAGGAACTCTCGCATTGACGAAAGCTGTCGGTGTGTTGAAGCCTCTGATGTGTGTACTCAACGACGGACCACGGACATTGAGATTCGCAATGGTAGGAAAACGTTGTACAGCTCATCGTCGAATCCTGTTTCAGACACCATTGGGCCGCCTCCTGACAGGCATTCTGACAAAGGGAAACAAAATCCGTACGCGTGACATTGCCTCCGCGCTCACGGTCGTAAATTGGGCGTTTGGTGCAATCGTCTTTGCATGTCTCGAGCGCGACATTGCAATCGGGGGTGTTCGCAAACCCGGCCGTGGTATGAATCAACATGAGAAGCATCCATGAAGACAAGAACGGAAGCATTTTCCTACCAATGAAGATTTTATTTTGATTAGTTTGTTTTATCATGAAGTGCTATGCCCTATTGGGAAATGACCCCTTCGTCCTCCGTCAGCTTCGTCGCTTTCTTAAATTAGTTCGGATAATTCCCATGCAAACTTCCTTGAAGTCTATTTTGGAATTTCTCTAAGTCAGTCTTAAATGGTTCTGATTTGTAATTAATATTTGTTATATCAATCAATTTTGCGCTTTCCTCATCTTGTTTTACAAGATTTTGATCAAATAAAACTAAATTATAGCCTGTATCAGACATAGCGCTTTTATAAATAACCCCGCTTGCTCCTTTTTTCCAAAATACCTCGGCAATAATTTGCGTAGGTATATAGTAAATATCAGTATCATCTGGAGAAATAGGTTCAGAAAATTCTTGATCAATTTGTTCCCAAAGACTTTCATATAATTGCTGCAAATCTAAAGAATCTTGAAAGGCTAACCATAATAGCGGGGGGACATCGCCTCTTTCTCCAGTTAAATCAACAATTTTAATATCGCTTAATAATTTAAATTTTACTACAGAAACTAAGGCGCCTTTCCAAGGTCTTACTTCAGCAATTGCGGTCGGTTCGTCATTGGCTAGATAAAGAACCCCAATTCCATTTGCATTGGCCCTTCCCGGCCTTCGTTTTTCAAATGGTGGAATTTGCATTTCCTGTCCTTTGTAAGGCGTAATCGACATAAGCCTATTCTCTTTTGGTATTCGTTTATTTCTATCAGGGCCAATTCTTGCCCGAAAAAATTGTTTGCCCTTCTCTAAGGTTTTATGTCTTTTAATTGACATCTCACCAATTGCTTCAACAAATTGTTGAAAGTCAGTCTGATAACGCTTTTTGGTTATAATATGCTCCTTAAACTGGAACCAAGTTAAAGGCGCCATGATCATGCTTCCAAATTTTTTCCCGATCTCATCTTGACTCATTATTTAGACCTTCCAACTTGAAATTCCTTTAGCTTTGGATTTGTTCAGGGTCACGGCAGCGCGAATGAGTGTCTTAAACGCTTCCTCGTCGATCTTCTCGCCCTC